>NZ_BDBU01000006.1 GCF_001613145.1 Nocardia jejuensis NBRC 103114 | reverse complement strand
GTGGCGCGGGCCGTGCGGGCGCGGGGCTTGGGGCCGCCGGTCGCGCCGCCCGAACCGGCCTCGTTCTCCCGGCGGTGCAGGACGACCCGGACCGCGCCGACGATCAGGACCAGCACGGTGGCCAGGGCCATGGTGGGGAAGCGATTCACCAGGGGGATGGCCAGGTTCAGCAGGATGTCCTTGATCTTCAGGCTGCCGTCGTTGCCCATGATCTGATACGCGATCGGCACCGCCGCGAACAGCAGTAGCGGAGGCAACACCATGGTGGTGAACAGACCGCGGAAGCGGACCACGAGCGCCGCGATCAGACAGCCGATCACGTAGCAGGTGGCGAACGTTCCGGTCAGTTCGTCACCGCCGCGCATATCGATGACGAAGCCGGTGAACGCGCAGGTCACCGCGATCAGTACTGCCGCACCGGCAGGCACGCCGGGAACCGACGGCAGGATCGACCGGTGCGACGGGGGCACCTCGGTTCGCTCGCGCTGGGTAACTGCCACGTCAAGCACACTAAGGCATGCGACTGTTTCGCGAGGCAGGCGACATCACGCGGGTGCTGTTTGTAACGTGGCCGGCGATTAGCTCCGACCGCTCGCGCGGCTCGTTCCGCTCCGATTCACTCGGCTGTCTTGGCGGCCTCCCGTTCTGTCGCCCACCCGCGCGCGGTGCGCGCCGTCTCCGGAGCGGGGGCGTCCGCCGTGCTGGACACCTCGGCGAAAGAGACTGCACGCGGCCAGGATTCCACCGGGTGGATCTCCGGCACTTCGGCGTCGGCGACCTCCAACTCGTGCAGCTTGCGCGCGGTCACCATCACCCGGGACTCCACCGAGGAGACGGTGTGGTTGAAGGCGTCCACGGCCTTGCCCAGTTGTGAGCCCAATCGGTCCAGATGGCGGCCGGTGGTGCCGAGCCGGGTGTAGAGCTCCCGGCCCAACTGCTGGATCAGCGCCATGTCCGCGGTCATCGCCTCCTGCCGCCAGCCCAGGGCGACGGTGCGCAGCAGCGCCATCAGGGTCGTGGGCGTCGCGAGCACCACATTGCGGCTGAAGGCGTATTCGAGAAGAGCGGAGTCGGTGGTCAGGGCGGCGTCCAGGAAGGGGTCGCCGGGGACGAACAGCACCACGAACTCCGGGCTCGGGTCGAAGGCCGCCCAGTACTCCTTGCTCGCGAGCTGATCGATGTGGGTGCGAAGGTGCCGGGCGTGCCGGGTCAGATGGCCCTCGCGTTCGCGCGGGTCCTCGGTGCCGGCGGCGTCGAGGAAGGCGTTGCACGGAACCTTCGCGTCGACCACGATGTGTCGGCCGCCCGATAGCCGCACCACCATGTCCGGGCGGATCACGGTGTCGCCGCGCCGGGTGACCTGGGTGTCGAAATCGCAGTGCTTGGTCATGCCCGCGAGTTCGACCACGCGCTCCAGCTGGATCTCACCCCAGCGGCCGCGCACCTGCGGAGCCCGCAGCGCCGCCACCAATTGCCCGGTCTGCGTGGACAACTGATGCGACATCCGGGCCATCCCCGCAACCTGTTCGCGCAGGCCGGAATACGCGCCGATGCGATTGTGCTCGACCTCCTGGATGTGCCGGTTGAGGGTGCCGACCGCCTCGCGCAACGGATCCACCAGGGTGCCGATGGCATGGGACTGGCGCCGGGCCGCGTCCTCGCTGGCCGCGCTGAGGGACTGCCGCAGAAATCGTTCGTTGTCGTGCATGGCCGAGAGCCGCGCCTCGGCCACCGCCGCGCGCTGACCCGCTCGCGCGGTGTGGCCGAGCCAGCCCACGGCGAGTCCCGCGATGAACACCAGCAGCAGCGCAAACAGCATCGGTGCGGTCATGGCTGCAGATAGTGCCGTACGCCACCGACAGAATTGTGAAACCGGCAACTCCTCCGCGATCACAGCAGCGTGCCGCGCGCCGGGTTCGCGCGGAATGTCCTTCTCGATGGATGTGTGTGCGAGCGTTCGGCTCCGGTCCGCATGGCGCGCAATGCATGCGCGAGTTTTCGCCGGACTCGTGGGTAGCGGTGAGTTTGTCGGCGGCATCGCCTAGCGTTTTGCGGCATGCGGATCCTGCACACCTCCGACTGGCATATCGGTCGCACCTTCCACGGTGTCGATCTGCTGGTCGATCAGGAATCCTCGCTGCTGGCCATCGCGGAGCTGGTCGCGGCCGAGCAGGTGGACGTGGTGGTGCTGCCGGGGGACGTGTACGACAGGTCCATTCCCAGCGCGGACGCGATCGCGGTCTGCAATCGGGGATTCGAGGCCATCCGCGCGGCCGGTGCGACAATCGTGGCCACCTCCGGCAATCATGATTCCCCGACCCGGCTGGGTGCGCTCGGGAGTTTCGCCGCGGCGGGCGGGTTGCATCTGCGCTGTGGCATATCGGAGGTGGCGCGGCCCGTAATGCTGTCCGATTCGCACGGACAGGTCGCGTTCTACGGAATCCCATACCTGGAGCCGGAAATCACTCGCGCGGAACTGGGCGTGCCACAGGCGCGCTCGCACGCCGAGATTCTGGACGCGGCGATGCGACTGATCCGCGCGGATATCGCGGGCCGCTCGGGCGAGGCCGGAACACGGACGGTCGTGCTGGCGCACGCGTTCGTGGTCGGCGGCGAAGCCACCGGGTCCGAGCGCTCGATTTCGGTGGGCGGGGTGGAGACGGTGCCGCTGTCGGCGTTCGACGGCATCGACTATGTGGCGCTCGGGCATCTGCATTCGCCGCAGACGCTGTCGGAATCGGTGCGGTATTCCGGTTCGCCACTGCCGTATTCGTTCGGCGAGCGGTCGCACCGCAAGGCGGTGTGGATCGTGGAGCTGGAGGCGGACGGCCTGTCCTCGGTGCGGCGGCACGATCTGCCGGTGGTGCGCGGTCTGAGTCAGATCAGCGGAACCCTCGACGAATTGCTCGGCGCCGCCGAGTATTCCGCCGCGGAGGCGGACTACGTCTCCGCCACGCTGACCGACACCAGGCGTCCGGTCGATTCGCTGCGTCGCCTGCGTGAGCGCTTTCCGCACGCCGTGCACGTGGAATGGGCTCGCCCCGAGGGCAATCCGGAGTTGCGCTACCGCGAGCGCGTCCACGGCCGCCGTGATACCGAGGTCGCCGAGAGCTTCCTCACCGACGTGCGCGGCGCCCCCACCCCCGGTGAAATGGCCTGGCTGGAACGCGCTCTCGCCGCCGCCGTCCGCGAAAAGGACGGTCCCAGCCGCGCCCCCGCCCGCATGGCCTCCGCCGCCCTGGAGGGTGATCGTGCCGCGCCCAGCGTCGATCAGCCGATCGTCGACGGCCGTGCCGCCTCGACGGACCAGCGCTCCGAACTCGAAGCCCCACCGATCGAGCAGGGCCACCGACCCGACTTCGATGCCGCAGCCGATGCGGGCGCGCCGGAGTCCGGTGGCGCTGCCACAGATTCGGGGGAGCGGGGAACGCGGGCGGACTTCGATGTGGTCGCCGAGGAGTATGCGGGGGACGACTTCGAGGCGGCCGGGTTGTTCGATATCGGGGATGTCGGCGGGGATTCCGAGTTGTCGGCGTGAGGGGGAGCGGGCGCGGTCCGGCGGCGTGTCGGGTG
Source organism: Nocardia jejuensis NBRC 103114 (assembly GCF_001613145.1). GTDB lineage: Bacteria > Actinomycetota > Actinomycetes > Mycobacteriales > Mycobacteriaceae > Nocardia > Nocardia jejuensis. The sequence goes on along the minus strand of NZ_BDBU01000006.1, from coordinate 255,050 downwards.
GGCGTGCGGGTGTGCGGGGCTGTTGGATGGGGCGTTGAGAGGGAAGGGGACGGTGCGTGCGGCTGCATCGATTGGAGCTGACCGCCTTCGGTCCGTTCGCGGAGACCGCCGTGGTGGATTTCGACGAGCTCGGAGCCGATGGGCTGTTCCTGCTGCACGGGCAGACCGGTGCGGGCAAGACCACCGTGCTCGACGCCATCGCCTTCGCGCTCTACGGCCGGGTGCCGGGAGCGCGCGACGAGGGCAAACGATTGCACTCCGACCATGCCGACGAGCAGACCGCTCCGCACATCACGCTGGAGGCGACGCTCGGCGGTCGTCGCCTGCGCCTCACGCGCACAGCCGAATTCCAGCGTCCGAGCAAGCGGGCCAAATCCGGGTGGGTGAAGGAGAACGCGTCCGCGACGCTGGAATGGCTGGACGGGCGCGGCCAGAACCTGTCCCGGATTCCCGATATCGGTGAGGAGGTGCTGCGGCTGCTGGGTATGAGCGCCGATCAGTTCTTCCAAGTGGTGCTGCTGCCCCAGGGCGATTTCGCCCGCTTCCTGCGCGCCGACAACGAGGAACGCGAAAAGCTCCTCGAAAAGCTCTTCGACACCGAACGTTTCGGCACCGCCGAGCAATGGCTGATCGACAGCCGTCGCGCGAGCTCCGCCGATCTGGACACCCGCACCCGTAGTATCGAAAGCCTTATCGCGGGCGTCGGCACCGCCGCGGGCCTTGCGGTCACCGAGACCGCCGGTCCGCTGGAATCGGTGGAATGGTCTCAGCGCCTGCTCGCGACCGCCCGCGCCGATCTGGCAACGACCGCCACCGAACTCGAACAGCACCAACGGAATTCGATCGAGACACAGGCAGCCGCGGAGGCGCAGCGCCGCGTCGCCGAACTGCACGGCCGCCTGAACACCGCGCGCTCCCAGCTCGCCGAGCACACCGCCACGGCGGCCGTGCGCGTCCAGTGGCAGGCCGAACTCGACGGCGCCCGCCGCGCCGAACCGGTCGCCGCCGCCCTCTCCGAAGCACGCGAGTCCGCTGTGGTGCTGCGCCGCCGCGACGGCGACGCCACCCGCGCCGCCGAACAACTCGCCGATCACCTCCTGGAACCGGCCGGAGCGGAGCTGCCCGGAACCTCCTGGGCCGCAGCCGATCTGATCGACTCGGAGCTCGCGGGCACCGACCTCGCCGCCGATCTGGCCGATCTCGAGGCCGCCGTGCCCTCGGTGGCGATGGACGTGATCGCGGATCCGGCGACCGGAACGGATCAGGAGGCCGAGAATCCGCGCCGGGCGGACTCCGACGCCGCCGCCACCTCCCGTGCCGAAACCAGCGGTCCCGGAGTCGGTCCCGCCGCCACACAGCCCGGCGGTCTCACCGCATCGCCCGGAGTGGTGGCGGCGCAGACGCCCGCCTCCGGGAACGGCGGCGATCCCCGTGTCGCCCAGCGGAATCGGCTCGAGGTGGCGGTGCAGCGCTGGAGCGCGCAGGTCGGCGCGCTCGACGAGGTCAGGGTCGACGCGGAGTCCGCGACGACGCTCAGCGCGGAATTGGTCGGATTGCGGAACGAGCAGCGCACGCTGTCCGTGCAGTCCGAGAAGCTCGCCAAGCGCAGCGCCGAACTGCCGGAAGCCGTTGCCGGAGCCCAGGTTCGATTGCGGGCCGCCGCCGATGCGGCAGCTCGTCTGCCGGGTCTGGACGCCGAATGCGAGCGGTTGCGCGGCGCGGCCACGGCGGCCGTCGCGCTCGATCAGAAGCGCAAGGAACTGGTGCCGGCCGGGACCGCGTTCGAGTCCGCTCGATCCGCGCATCTGGACGCCCGCGAGCGCACCCTCACCCTGCGGGAACGCCGGCTGGCGGGAATGGCGGCGGAACTGGCCGCCGCGCTCGCGCCGGGGGAGCCGTGCGGCGTGTGCGGATCCCCGGAGCATCCCGACCCGGCCGAACCCACCGAATACGCCGTCTCGAAAGATGCCGAGGACAAGGCGCTTTCGGCCGAGCGCAAGGCCGAGACCGCGCGCGAGGACGCCGGGCAGCGGGTGGCCGAACTGGAACGCGCCATCGAGGTGCTCGTGGAACGCGGTGGTGACGGCGACCGCGCGGAACTGGCCGCCGCCCTGAACGCCGCGACCACCCGCTACACCGAGGCGCGCGCTCTCGCGGACCTCCACGACCGTCTCACCGCGGAGGTCGAGCGGCTGCGCGCCGACGAGTCCAGACTGCAGGACGAACTCCGCGACTGCGAAAGCCGCGGCAGCGCAACGATGGAGCGGATCGTCGCGAACGACCGCCGCCTCGCCGAGCTGACCGAACGGTTGCGCGCGGCCGCCGGCGCGGACGGCACCGTGGATCGCCGCCGCGCCCGCCTCGAGATGCTGATCGCCGACGCCGGTGCGCTCCGGCAAGCCCGCATCGCCGCCGTGGCCGCCCGGGAACAGGTCGCCACCCTGGCCGTCCGGGTCGAGAAGCTCTCGTACGAAGCCGGTCTCGTCGACTCCACGCCGCCGGTCATGGGCGAATCCGGCCCCGACTACGCGGTGCTGGCGGAATACGCGCGCGCCGTGGACACCGCCTCGCGCTCCGCGCAACAGCAGGCCGATATCGAAGCGACTTTGGTCGCCGCGGATCGTATCCGGGCGCACGCGGAGGCGGTGCTGGCCGAGCCGGAGATCCAGGCCGCCGCCGGGGTCGAACCCGGCGATCTGCCCGCCCTGGAAACCGCTGTGGCACAGGCGCGCACCCTGCTGAACGAGTCGGTCGCCGCGCACTCCCGAGCGGCCCGGCGGGTGGAACAGCTCGAGGACCTGTGCTCCCAGCTCTGGGCCGCGGTGGATCGCATTGCACCGCTGCAGCGCGCCCACGCGGAACTCTCCAGCCTGGCCGATGTGGTCGCCGGTCGCGGCGAGAACAACCGCCGCATGTCCCTGCGCTCCTACGTCCTGGCCGCCCGGCTGGAAGAGGTGGCCCTGGCCGGTTCCGTCCGCCTCCGCCGAATGTCCGGCGGCCGTTACGAATTCGTCCACACCGATGTCGCCGGACCCCGGGGCCGCCGCGGTGGTCTGGGCCTGGACATCCGCGACGATTACACCGGCAACATCCGCCCGGCCAAAACCCTCTCGGGCGGTGAGACCTTCATGGCCTCACTGGCTCTGGCCCTGGGCCTGGCGGACGTGGTGGCCGCCGAATCCGGCGGCCTGGTCCTGGACACCCTCTTCATCGACGAGGGTTTCGGCAGCCTCGACGCCGACACCCTCGACGCCGTCATGGGCGTCCTGGACGATCTGCGCTCCAACGGCCGGGTCGTCGGCGTGGTCAGCCACGTGGACGAGATGCGACAGCGAATCCCGAGCCGCCTGCACGTGATTCGCGGCCGTAGCGGTTCGCACCTGCGCACCGACGTCGCGTGAAAGTCATCGCGACCGACGTCGCGTGAAAGTCATCGTGCAACCGGCACAGGGCCGCTCGGTGAGACCCCGGACGGATCCGCGTCGGACCCGTCCGGGATCAGGGCGGCCTACCCGCCGTCGGTGAAACGTCGGACCGGCCTCACGGCACACCGTCTCACGGCACACCGTCTCACAGCACACCGTGCAGCGTCCTCACAGCACACCGTGCAGCGGCGGCGGGGTGTCGTGCAGGAGGGCGCGGCCCAGGTGCTGATATTTCCAGCGCTGCGGGTCGTGCAGGGTGTGGGTGCGGGCATTGCGCCAGTAGTGGTCGAGATTCAGATCGGCCGCGGCGCTGCGGGTTCCGCCGAGTTCGAAGAGCGCGGCCGAGACCTCGGTGGCGGCCCGGTCGGCGAGCACCTTCGCCGCGGCGACCGTCAGCGAGGCATGGGCTGCGGCGCGGGCGCCTGCTTCGGGCGCGACCGCCGCGTCCACCGCCAGTCCGGCGGCGGTGAGAGTGGCCTCGGCGGCGGTCACGGTGACCGCCAGTTCCCCGAAGCGCTGGATCAACAGCGGGTCGTCGATGGCGCGGGTGACACCCGACTCGAACCACGGACGGGCCTTGGTGCGCACGAAATCCGCTGCCGCGCTGAGAGCTCCGCGTGCGATCCCGGCGTCGATGGCGACGTGCAGCAGCTGGGCGTAGGCCCCGTAGCCGGTGGGCGCGTGCACGGCGGCCGAGCGCGCGAGGAGTTGGTCGCGCCCGACCCGCACGTCGTCGAAGGCAACGGTTCCGCTGCCCGTGGTGCGCTGACCGATCCCGTTCCAGTCATCGACGATACGGACCCCGGGTGTGCTCGCCGGAAGGTACGCGACGTACTCCCCGGCGGGCAGCCCGCTGAGCCCGTCCGGGTCGTCCAGTCGGGTGAGCACGGCCAGCAGATCGGCGAAAAGTGAACCGGTACAATAATATTTGACGCCGTCGACGCGGAATCCGTCATCCACCGGACGAACCGTGGTGGCGATATCGGTGACCGTCGCCCCGCCGCGTTCGGACTGCGCGTTGGCGATTCGCGCACCGGACAGCACATCGGCGAAGTATCTACCCTGCTGAGCCGAATCACCGGCCAGTCGAAGCAGATTCAGATACACGAAGTGGCTGTGCGGAATCTGCGCGATATTCGGGTCGGCGGTCGCGAGCAGCCGCACCACCTCCGCGACCGCGCTCGGCGGCAGGTCCGCACCCCCGAACTCGGCGGGCACGGTCACGGCCAGCAGCCCACTCGCCGAGAGTCGATCGATCTCCGAAACCGGAAGGCGCCGCTCCCGGTCCCGCTCACCCGCACCCGGGGCGAACTCCGCCGCCAGGTGCGCCGCAACGGAATACGCCTGATCGGCCGAGGTGATCCGCTCGGCGGCGACGGCGGTCATCAGGCCGGCACCGGTGCGGGTGTGCGCGCGGCCTCCAGCTCGCGCACCAGCGGCAGCACCTTCGCGCCGAAGTACTCGATCTCCTCCTGGAAGTGCAGGAACCCGCCGAGGATCAGATCCACGCCGCGGTCGCGGTAGGCGACGATGCGCTCGGCGACCTGTTCGGGCGTGCCGATCAACTGGGTGCGGAACCCGTCGTTGTACTGGACCAGATCCTCGAAGCTGGAATCGGCCCACATGCCCCGCTTGTCCTTGGTGGAGGATCCGGCCTGCTGGACCGCGTCCCGGAAGCCCTCCACCGCAGGCTTGTTCGCCTTCTCGATGATCTCGCGGAGAGTGTCGCGAGCCTCCTTCTCGGTGTCGCGGGCGATGATGAACCCGTTGAGCCCGAACTTGACCTCCCGATCGTTGGCGCGGGCGATACCGCGCAGATCGTCGAGTTGTTCGGTGACGCCGTCGAAGTCCTTGCCGTTGGAGAAGTACCAGTCCGCGTATCGGCCGCCGTTGCGGCGGGCGGCGGTGGAGTTACCACCCTGGAACAGTTCGGGATTGGGGCGCTCGGGAGTGTTCAGCGGCTTCGGCTTGAGCGTGAAATCACGGATGCGGTAGAAGTCGCCGCCGTAGTTCACCTCGTCCTCGGTCCACAGTTTGCGGATCACCTCGAGGAATTCGGCGCTGCGCCGGTACCGCTCGTCGTGTTCGAGCCAGGGCTCGCCGAGCGCGGTGAATTCCCCCGCGAACCAACCGGATACGACATTGATGGCGAAGCGGCCGTTGGACAGATGATCGGCCGTGACGCCGAATTTGGCGAGCACCGCCGGATGCCAGAGCCCGGGGTGCACGGCCGCGATGACCTTCAATCGCTCGGTCGCGCCGAGCAGCGCCAGACTGAAGGAGGTCGATTCGTGCTGATACTCCGCGCCATAGGACGCGGTATACCTGACCTGCGACAGCGCGTACTCGAAGCCGACGCGCTCGGCGGTCTGCGCGAGCTTCTTGTTGTACTCGAAATCCCAGCCGGTGCGCTGTTCGATATCGCTGGTGACCAGCCCACCGCTGACATTCGGGACCCAATAGGCGAACTTGATCTCATCCGCGATCTTCTCGGTGCTCATGGCGGCTCCAATCGTGTGGTCAGGCGTTGGCGAGGGTGTTCGAGAAGGCGGAACGCTCGAACCGTCCGGCGGGGGTGAAGCGCCCGAGCAGCTCCGCCGCGTCCTGTCCGGTTGCGGCCGTGACGAATTCGGCGGTCGTGGCGGGGGAGTCGACGCCCAGGAACGGTTGCGGCCGATGCAGCAGGCCGACCAGCGCGGACGCGGCCTTGGGGTCGACGGCGGCGGTGGCGAAGAGCTGATTGCCGATATCGGCGAGCTCGGGATCGCCGAGGAACAGGCGGGTCACCTTGTTCGCGGCGTCACCGCGCGCGGCCAGGAAGCTCGCGTACTGCGCGTCGATCCAGGCCTGGTCGAACGGGCCCTCGTGCACCGCGGCGGCGGCGATCAGGCGCTGGGCCTGGATCAGGCCGCTCTGCGCGCCCTGCCCGGCGATCGGGTCGTAGGCGGCGGAAGTGTCACCGAGAGAGGCGATCACGTGCCCGCCGGCGGTCTTTCCCGATCCCGAGCGCACCACCGGCCGCACGGCGCCCTTCAGCCACGAGTGCGGATCCTCGGCGATCACCCGGGTGGCGAGCACCTCGGGCAGATCCCACTCGATGTAGTCGCGGTAGAGCTGCTGCACGATGTCGTGCGCGGAGACCGCGGAATCGGCTGCGGCGAAGCGCTTTTCCCAGTCGCTGCCCGGCCGTGCCCAGCCCAGGAAGGCCCAGCTCGGCCCGGCGTCCTTGTGCAGGTACGGACCCCACCAGCCCTCGCCCTGATCGGCGAGGATGGAGAACCCGCTGTGCCCGCCGCCCGCGCGGCTGCGGTGCGCGAAGACGCTCTCGTCGTGACCGAGACCCGTGACGGTCACCGTGAGCAGGGAGCGCTGCGGTCCGGCGTAGACGGTGCGGGCGGTGTCGACGGCGAACAGGTCCGACAGCCCGCCGCGACCGGTCGCGACCAGGGTGAGGTCCTGTGCCGCCGCGATGGCGTCGAGGGATTCGGGCGTCACCGCGTCGACCACGAACTGCCCGCCGCGCTCGAGGAACAGGCTCAGGCGCTCGTCCGCCTTCAACCGGGTATCGACCGCGACGCCCGCGTACCCGTCGAAATGCCCGTCGAAGGCGATCAGTTCCTCGCGCTCGGGTCCGGCGATGCGGACGCTGAGCCCGGTGTGCCGGGGCGCGCGGGCGGTGTAGCTGTCCAGTCCCAGCGCGGCTTCGGCCTGTTGCGTCTCGCCGAATTGCAGAGCCGTGCCGGTGGCGGGCACGTCCTGGCGCAGGGCTCGCTGATCGCGATCGCTGTAGAGGGTGACGGTGAATCCGGCGTCGAGCAGGCCCAGCGCGGCCGTGACGCCGGTCTGGCCGGCTCCGATCACGGCGGCCGAACGGGTGGAGCGGCCGGTGGCATGTGAGGTCATGTTCGTTCCTTTCCGATCCTGCTGTTCAGAGGGAGATCGCGGACCCGGGCCGGGAGACGGCGTCGGGCAGCGCGGTGGAGGCCGAGCCACCGGGTCGATAGGTGGCTCCACGGTGTTCGGGCGGCAGTCGATCGCCGCGGTCGAGCAGCTTGCCGCGCAGCGTGCCGGGGGCGTACTCCCGGGCATACGCGCCGCGCGCGGTGAGCTCCGGAATCACATGGTGCACAATGTCTTCGAAACTTCCCGGGGTGATCGCATAGGCCAGATTGAACCCGTCCAGGTCGGTCTCCTCGGCCCAGTCCTGGAGCTGATCGGCGACGCTGGAGCCCGAGCCGACGAAGACCGGGCCCATCCCGCCGATGCCCGCCCAGCGGCCGATATCGCGGACCGTCCACTCCCGGCCGTCGTCGTCGAATTCCTGGAACGCGGCGACAGCGGACTGGATGGCATTGCTGTCCACCTGGCCGATCGGATCATCGAGGTCGTACGCGGACAGGTCGACGCCCATCCAGCCGGACATGAACACCAGCCCGCCCTCGATGCTCGCGTAGGACAGATACTCCTCGTGCTTGCGCGCGGCGGCCTCGTCGGTGGCATCGGTGATGACGGTGGCCAGGGCGTAGATCCGGGCCGAGTTCCGATCTCGTCCCGCGGCTTCGAGGGCATCGCGAATACGGGAAACAGTCTGCGCCAGAATTCTTTTCGACGGCCCGGCGATGAAGATGGCCTCGGCGTTCTCGGCGGCGAAGCGCACCCCGCGCGGCGACGCTCCGGCCTGGTAGATCGTCGGCGTGCGCTGCGGCGACGGTTCGGACAGGTGAATGCCGGGAACCGTGTAGTGCGTACCCCGATGGCCGATGTGGTGCACCTTCGCCGGGTCCACGTACACGCCGCGCTCGACGTCGCGGACCACCGCGTCGTCCTCCCAGGAGCCCTCCCACAGCTTGTAGAGCACCTCCAGGTACTCATCGGCCTGGTTGTAGCGCTCATCGTGGTCGAGCTGGTCGGCCGCGCCGAAATTCCTTGCGGCGGAAGGAAGATAGCCGGTGACCACGTTCCACCCGATCCGGCCGCCGGTGAGGTGATCGAGGGTGGAGAGGCGTCGCGCGAACGGATAGGGGTGCTCGAATCCGGTCCCGGTGGTGATGCCGAAGCCCAGATGCTCGGTGACCGCCGCCATGGCGGACACCAGCAACAGCGGGTCGGCGACCGGGATCTGCGCGCCCTGGCGCAGCGCGGCGACGTCGTCACCGCCGTAGACGTCGTAGGTGCCCAGCACGTCGGCGATGAAGATGCCGTCGAATCGCCCCTGCTCCAACAGTTTCGCCAGTTCGGTCCAGTAGCTCAGTTCCTTGTACCGATGCGACTGATCCTGCGGATGCCGCCACAGTCCGGGGGACTGGTGCGCGACGCAGTTCATGTCGAAGGCGTTGAACCGGATACGCCGCGTCATCGCGATTCCTCTGTCGCGGAACGACGTTCGCCCGCGCTCCAGGCGAACGGCAGCGGCGCGTCGTTCAGCAGATGGTCGCCGATCGCCCGGGCCTTCTGGATCGCCGGATTGTGCACCGAGATGGTGCGGGCGTTGCGCCAGTGCCGATCCAGGCGCAGCCGCTCGGACACCACCGAGGCCCCGCCGACCTCGAACAGCAGCGTGGTCGCGGGCAGTACCAGGTCGATCACCGACAGCTGTGCCTGCGCGGCGGCGAGTTCCACTGCCACCAAGGCGCTTTCGTCCTTCGCGCCGGTGTTCAGAACCTCGTCCAGGAGATCCGCGACCGCGAGCACGGTGGCCCGGGCCGCGAAGGCCGCGCTGGACAACCGGCCGATGACCTGCTGCACCAGCGGATCCTCGCGCGGCAGGTCGGCGGCGGAATGGGTGTAGCCGCGGGTGCGGGCCGCCACCCACTCCCGGGCGTCGAGTTCCGCGCGCTGGGCGATGCCCGCGAGCACCGCGAGCTGGACCAGTTGCAGATACGAGGTGCCGTAGGTGGGGCCGGGTGCGCCGTAGCCGGGGCCGAGAATCCGGTCCTCGCGCACCGCGACATCGGTGAACTCGGTGGTGCCGCTCGCGGTCAGGCGCTGGCCGAAGCCGTCCCAATCATCGTGCTGCCGAACACCTTCGGCGTTGGCGTCGACCAGCAGGCCGATCCGTTCGCCGTCCCGATCGGCCGCGACCAGAATGTGGTCGGCGTACAGCGAGCCGGTGCTGTAGTACTTCGTGCCGTTGAGCAGCCAGCCGTCGTCGGAGGCGGTGAGCGTGGTCTGATACCGATCGACCGCGCCGACCCCGGGTTCGGTGATCGCGTTCCCGATCAGCGTGCCCTGCGCCAGCGCCCGCAGCCAGCGTTCGGACTCCGGTCCGGGGGCGGCCAGCAGCTGATCCTCCACGAAGGAGAAGTGCACCCGAAGTGCCTGCGGCAGATTGGATTCCGCGGCGGCCAGATCGATCAGCAGCCGGAACAGCTGACGCACGCTGACGCCGTAGCCGCCGTGTTCGATCGGGACCCGCAGTGCGCCGAAGCGCGCGTTGCGCAGCCATCCCACCTCCTCGAAGGGGAGGCGTCGATCTATTTCGCGCTCGACGGCGCGCTGGGCAATGCTCTGGAAGATCGGCCCGAATGTCGCATCCAGGTCGGAGTCTGTGGTGGTTTTCGCCGCAGTGGATGTCATCGCTCAACGATTGCGCGAGCGTGGCGCACGGGCACCAGTTAGACGCACCGCGATTGAAAGCCACAGGCTACCGTGGGCCGCAAATGTGGCGGCTGTCGCAGGACGCCGTGGTCAGTGCGCGGTTGCCGGAGCGGTGCGAGCGCGGCAGCATCACCGGCCCCGCCCCCGCGGCATCGGCGGTTGTGCGAGGCGGTCTCCGCGCTCCAGGCGTCGTCCCGCGGCGGTGCGTCGAGCCGATCACCGGCCCGTCGTGACAGCGATCAGTTCACGCGGGAGTAGCGGATCTGGGCGCGGGCCCGGGCCTTGGCGGCTTCCACTTCGCGGTCCTTGGGCGGCGCGTTCGTGACGAGGTTCGCCAGTAGCCGGGAGGTGGCGGCGGCGACCTCGGCGACGGCTTCGTCGAAAACGGCCTGGTTGGCCTGCGAGGGCTTGGCGGACCCGCTGATCTTGCGCACGTACTGCAGGGCCGCCGCCTGGACCTCGTCCTCGGTGGCCGGGGGCGCGAAATTATGGAGTGTGTGGATGTTGCGGCACATGGTTCGAGGCTACGCCCGACGGGTGACCGATCAGGCCGATCGGTTTGCTTCGTGATCGAGCAGCCAGCGCTTCACCGGCAGGCCCCAGCGGAAGCCGCCCAGCGTGCCGTCGGTGCGGATGATGCGATGGCAGGGCACGAAGAGGGCGGCGGCATTGCGCGCACACGCGTTGGCGGCCGCACGGGTGGCGGCGGGGCGGCCCGAGATCGCCGCGAACTCGGTGTACGTGATGGGATCACCGGCGGTGACCTTGCGCAGGGTCTCCCAGGCATAGAGCAGGAACGGCCCGGACGCCTGACGCACCGCGATCTCGTCGATCGCTGCCACATCACCCTCGTGATACGCCCGGATGGCGGTGGAGACCGCACCGAGCGCGTCGCGCTCGCGCAGCCCGGCCGGGCGCAGGGTGGGATGGATCAGCTGACGCAGGTTCTCCGCATCGGTGGTCCAGCCGGAAGCCAGCACCGCGCCCTCGGCGTCCACGAGCGCCGTGAACGGACCGGCGTCCGTGTCCTGCGTGGCGAAATCGGCGATGGCGGAAGTGGTTTCGGTCTTCACGGAGCGGTTCTCGCTTTCCGGTCGGGGGCAGCCGTGGGATTCGCCAGGGCGTGCTTCCACAGGTGCATGGTCAGGTAGGAGCGCCAGGGCGCCCAGCGCGCGGTGTCGGTGAGGTCGATGCCGAGCAGGGTCGCGCCGCGGCGGACCACCAGATCGGTGTGCAGCAGTACATCCGGATCGGACAGCAGCCGCATGGTCACGTAGTCGGCTGTCCAGGGGCCGACGCCGTCCATGGCCAGCAGGTCACGGCGCAATTCGGTGGCGGTGCGACCGGAGTGCAGCACCACCTCACCGTCGGCGAGGGACCGAGCGGCCCGGACGATGGACTCGATGCGGCGGGCCGGGCCGGTGAGAACCTCGGCCCCGTGTTCGGCGATCGCGGCAGAGGTGGGGAACAGGTGCGGGATCGGGCCGGGGATGGATTCGCCGAGCATCTGGACCAGGCGGGAGGTGTGTGTGTTCGCGGCGGCGATGGAGATCTGCTGCCCGATCATGGTGCGGATCAACAACTCCGGGCCGTCCAGGCAGCCGGGCACGCGGATTCCGGGCGACAGCACGAGCCCGCCGGGGCCGGGTCCGAGGGCCGCGCCGTCCCGCAGCGGACCGTCGCGCAGCACCGCCGAGCCGGCCTGATCCGGGCGCGGCCGGAAGCCGTCGGTCGACACCGCCGGGCGCAGCGAGGCGCCCATCATCCCGGTGGCCAGCGCCTCGTCGATGCCGACCGGATCGGCGTCCAGGTCCAGGAAGTGCCGCAGCCGCGCCACGGTGGGCGCGAGATCGCGCATGTCCTGCAGCGCGAGCGTGGCGCGCACGTGTCCCGGCTGCACGGACATGCGAACGGTGGTGTGCCCGTGCGGAGTTCGCAGACTGCGGGTGTAGACGCCGTCCTCCCACAGTTCCAGCCCCGGCGCGGTGTGCGCGGACAGGAACCACTCCAGCCACGCCTTGTCGAGCGGTTCCCGGTACGGAAGTCGCAGTGTGAGCAGACCATTGGTGGTGGGCAGGGTGTCGCCGTTGCGTCGGCGGGACTCTTCGCGCAGCGTGGTCGGGCTGACCGCGAACACCTCGCGCACGGTGTCGTTGAACTGCCGGATGCTGGCGAAGCCCGCCGCGAACGCGATATCGGACATGGGCAGCCGGGTGGTCTGGATCAGCAGCCGGGCCGTATGCGCCCGGTGTGCCCGCGCCAGGGCCAGGGGGCCCGCCCCGAGTTCGCTGGTCAGCACGCGGGTCAGCTGCCGCTGCGAATACCCCAGCGCGTCGGCCAGGGCCGGCACTCCACCGCGCTCGATGACGCCGTCCGCGATCAACCGCATGGCCCGCGAGGCCAGGTCGGCCCGGGTGTTCCACAGCGGTGACCCGGGAGCGGCATCGGGTAGGCAGCGCCGGCAGGCGCGATAACCCGACTGCTGCGCCGCGGCGGCGGTGGGCAGGAAGTTGACGTTGGTCCGCTTCGGGGTGATGGCCGGACACGAAGGGCGGCAATAGATTCCGGTAGTGCGCACCGCGGTCACGAATTGCCCGTCGAACCGGGCATCCCGAGTAGCCACGGCGCGATAGCACCGCTCGAAATCCAGATCGTTCGCACTCACACACACCACCATCGCAGGCCCGCTCCGCATCTGCTAGCGGAATTCGGCCATTACCCCCGAGCGGGAATCGGCCACGCGGGCCCGCGCGCGCATCCGTGCAGGACAACGCCGATCACGCGGTACTCCCACTCGGCGTCGGATTCGGCGTCCCGCGAATCGACGCGGTTCCGGAGGTCGCCGCTAGCAGCAGCGGTTGGCGGGGTTGCGCGCCGCGGCGTCGTGCCGGTCCCGCCAGTAGTCGCGTTCGGTGGGGATGTCGCACCCCGGGTGGTGCAGGGTCAGATGATCCACGTACCGGGCGTAGTCGTTGCCGCCGAGGATCGAGTCGAACCACCAGATCACCGCGCGGATCACCCGCAGGACGGCGCGTCCCGCCGACCGCAGTGCACCTGCGGTCGGCGGGACGGTCGGATCGGTCATCGCTGTCATCGTCGCATCGGTGTCATCGCCGCATCAATGCGCGTGCGCCGCCGCGCCCGAGGCGCGGGCCTTGCCCGCGGCGACGGCTTCGTCCCACTCCTTCTGTACGGCCTTCTCCTGCGAGGTGGCCAGGAACGACGTCGGGCCGAAGATCTTGGACGGCTCCTCCGGCGATTCGGTGGTCTCCCCACCGCCGGTGCGCAGGGCGCGCAGGCACACCACGACGCCCACGATCGCGACGATCAGCACCAGCACCGCGAACACGATCGAGAGCGTGCCCTGGATGTAGGTGTTGCGAATCGTCTTGCCCAGGTTGGTGATCGCCAGATTCAGCGCGTCCACATCCTTGACGCCCTTGGGGAGCTGGCTCGAATCGCGGGCCAGCTCGTAGGCGTCGCGTTTGGAGATCGCGTCGCTGTGCGCCTTCCAGTAACCGATCTTCGGATCCTGCGAGAAGATCTTCTGCCAGGACGCGGTCATGGTGACGATGAGATCCCAGGCCAGCGGCAGCGCGGGAATCCACGCCCACTTGACCAGGCCCTTCTTCATCACGATGGCCAGCACCACGGTCAGGGCGACGGCGGCGAGCAGCTGGTTCGAGATGCCGAACAGCGGATACAGCGTGTAGATGCCGCCGAGTGGATCGGTGACGCCCATCAGCAGAACCGAACCCCATGCCGCCACAACGATTCCCGAGCAGATGAACACGCCCGGCCACCACGAGGGATCCTTGAACTTGCGCGCGGGTCCACCCAGATTGCCGAGCGAATCCGAGAGCATGAACCGGGCGACGCGGGTGCCGGCGTCGATCGTGGTCAGGATGAACAGCGCCTCGAACATGATCGCGAAGTGGTACCAGAACGCTTTGAGCGAGGAACCGCCCAGGAAGCCCTGCAGCACATGCGACATGCCGACCGCGAGCGTCGGAGCGCCACCGGTCTTGGACAGCAGCGTGCCTTCGCCGACCGAGTCGGCCTGATCGATCAGCTCCTGGCCGGTGATCGGTGTGCCACCCAGGTTCATGGCGTTGACCTTGGCGGCCGCGGCATCGGCGGTGGCCTTGGCGATCTCGGCGGAGGTCGCGCCCGGCGGCAGCGTGGCGGGCGCGGTGGCCAAGCCGCCGGTGTTCATCGCGAAGTACAGATGCTGGTCGATGATGCTCGCGGTGATGATGGCCATGACCGCCACGAACGATTCCATCAGCATGCCGCCGTAGCCGATCATGCGCGCCTGCGACTGCTTCTCCAGCAGTTTCGGTGTGGTGCCGGAGGAGACCAGGGCGTGGAAACCCGAGAGCGCGCCGCACGCGATCGTGATGAACAGGAACGGGAACAGGCTGCCCGCGAAGGCGGGTCCGTCGCTGTTGTGCGCGAACTGCGAGACCGCGGGGGCTTTGAGCACCGGCATGGTGATCAGCACACCGATGGCCAGCAGGGTGATGGTGCCGATCTTCATGAAGGTCGACAGATAGTCGCGTGGCGCCAGCAGGATCCACACCGGCAATACCGAGGCGACGAAGCCGTAGCCGATCAGCAGCCAGGCGATGGTGGTGCCGGACAGCATGAACATCTCACGGCCCCAACCGGATCCGGCGACCCAGTTGCCCGACGCGATCGCCAGCAGCAGTAGCGCGAATCCGATGAGCGAGACCTCGCCGACCTTGCCCGGGCGGATGAAGCGCAGGTAGAGACCCATGAACAGGGCGATCGGAATGGTCATGGCGATCGAGAACACGCCCCACGGGCTGCCGCCCTCGAGCACGCCGGTCTTCGGATTCTCGTGTCCGGCAAGCGCGTTCACCACCACGATGCCGAGCACCGCGAGCAGGATCATCATGATCACCAGCACCGCGACGATCGCCGCGATACCGCCGATCACGCCCAGCTCGTCGCGCGCCATCTGACCGAGGCTGCGGCCCTTGCGTTTCACCGACGCCCACAGCACCAGGTAGTCCTGCACCGCACCGGCGAACACCACGCCGACGATGATCCAGATGGTGCCCGGCAGATAGCCCATCTGCGCGGCGAGCACCGGACCGACCAGCGGTCCCGCGCCCGCGATGGCGGCGAAGTGGTGGCCGAACAGGACCCGCCGGTCCATCGGCATGTAGTCCTTGCCGTTCTCCAGCTCTTCGGCGGGAGTCGCGACGTCATCGCGCGGCGTGGTGATCCGGTATTCGATCAGCCGTGCGTAGAACTGGTATGCCAGCACGTAGGTGCAGACCGCGGCGATCACGATCCAGACGGCATTGACATTCTCACCGCGCACGAACGCGAGGATTGTCCAGGCTATGGCGCCGAACACGGCTATAGCGAGGAAGATGCCCTTCTTGGCGGGCGTCATGGGCGTCCGATCAACGACGCCGACCGGGGGTAGGTCGGGGTCGGTTCGGAGGTATTCGATGGTCGCCATGCGACAACCCTCCCGTGCAGCGGTATCGACGATCTCAGGACAACTTTTCAAGACAACGTAACGGAACCCGCAGTGCGTCGAAGCGGCTTTCGCCGCCCGTCTACCGGGTTTCGTACCAACGGGTAGGGGTGGCCCGGCGGACAGTGCGCCGTCGAGCATGGGTGGTGCGTTCCGGCAGCAACCCGGCGAGTCCGCGTGTTGACCGCGTGTCGCGGGTTGCGCTCCGTATGCTGCCATGCTGGCCCGAGATCTACGTCACGGTGGGGACTTACGTACATTTAGTTCACTGATATATCTTCTCTGCCTCCCGGGCCGGATTCCCCGCTCTACCTGCCGCGACCGTCCGCGACCAGAGGAGACCGCGATGCCGATCCCGCCCCGTCCGGCGGCGTCGCCCGGATCCGGGAGTGAGCGCACCGGAATCGATCGGCGTATGCTGCTGCGCTCCGCGGCGGCGGCCGCGCTGCTGGCGGCGGGCGGGTGCGCGGGCGGCGACGAGGACGAGGTCACCTTCTTCTTCCAGGCCCGGCCGGAGGAAGCCCGGGCCCGGCTGCTCATCATCGACGAATTCCACAGGCGGCGACCGGATATCAGGATTCGCACCATCATGTCGGGGCCGGATCCGTTGCAGCAGATGCTGACCTATTGCGCGGGCGGGAAATGTCCCGATGTGCTGATGGCCTGGGAACTGTTGTACGCCGGACTGGCCGATCGGGGAGTGCTGGCGGACCTGGGGGAGTTCCTGGACCGGGATCCTGCGTACGCGGATCGGCTGCGCGCGGACGGATACGCGCCGCTGCGCGATACGTTCACCTGGAACGGCGGACAGTACGCGCTGCCGGAACAGTGGTCCGGGGTATTCCTGTACTACAACCGGAAACTGCTGGCCGAAGCCGGAATTCGACCGCCCGTGCGGTGGTCGGACGCATGGGGCTTCAGCGAGTTCCTCACCGCGGCACAGGCTCTGACCCATCGAGACGCGGACGGACACACCTCGCAGTGGGGCTTCGTGGACGCCTGGGTGCCGTACTTCTCCGCGGCCTGCTTCGGCATGAACAACGGCGCGGAATGGTTCAGCCCACCGGTGCGGCCGGTGCGCACCAATATCGGTGATCCGCGCTTCACCGAGGGCCTGCAGTTCTACGCCGACCTGGCGGTGCGGCACCGGGTCGCCCCGAGTGTCGGTGACCGGCAGTCGGTCTCGGCCCAGGACCTGTTCCGCGGCGGGAAAGCCGCGATGCTGCTGGGCGGGCACTGGCTCTATTCCGAATTCACCGGGCGCGAGGACCTGGACTTCGATGTCACCGTGCTGCCGGTCGGCCCGCACGGCGGTCCCGGTGCGATCACGGACGTGGGCAGCACCGGCCTGGCCATCGCCGCCGCCAGCCCACGGCGCGAACAAGCATGGGAGTTCGTGAAATTCGCGACCGGCCCGGAAGGACAGGCGTTGATCGCCGCCTCCGGCCTCTTCGTCCCGGTCCTGAGATCAGCCATGGCGTCGCCGGGATTCACCGCCGCGCACAGTGCCGTCCGGAACCTCGAGGTGTTCACCGAGGGCCCGGCGCATTCGCGTCAGCTGGCGGTCACACCACGGTGGGGCAAGGTCGAATCCCTGCTGGAGCGCGGTTGCAACCGGGTGCTTCGCGGTGCGGCACAGGCGGATTCGCTGGCCGGGCAGACAGCGAAGGATATCGACGAAGTACTCGGTGCGGCCGTATGACCACGGACGCCAACGAGGCCGAGGCGGTGACATCGCGCAGGGTGGCTCACGAGGTCGGCATGGACGCGGGAGCGCAGCGGCCTCGAACGGGTCGGTCGGCGCTGGGGCGGCGGCGGGCGCGGGACGGAATGCTGTTCGTGGCGCCGAATCTGGCCGCGGTGGTGGTGTTTCTGCTGTTTCCGCTGGGGTTCTCGCTGTATCTGAGTTTTCACTCGTGGGACTTGTTCAGCCCGCCGGTATTCGTGGGAGTGCAGAACTACCGGCGGTTGGTGGCCCACGATCCACTGTTCTATATCGCGCTGCGGAACACGGCGGTGTTCACGGTGCTCACGCTGGTGCCGACGGTGGTGATCAGCCTGGTGGTGGCGGGGCTGCTGAATCGGAAACTGGCCGGGACAGGGGTGTTCCGCACACTGGCGTTCCTGCCGCTGGTCGCGTCCACCGTGGCGATGGCGGTGGTGTTCCGTTTCGTGTTCGCCAGTGACGACGGGCCGGCGAATCTGGTGCTCGGCTGGGTGGGGCTCGGCCCGGTGCCGTGGCTGACCGATCCGGAGTGGGCGCTGGTGTCCCTGAGTGTGGTGACCGTGTGGAAGGGCGTGCCGTTCGCGACGATCATCCTGCTGGCCGCCATGCAGGGCGTGCCCGAAAACCTCTACGAGGCAGCGCGAATCGACGGTGCGGGGCCGCTGCGCCGGTTCCGGTCGATCACGGTGCCGCTGATCCGGGGCGCGCTGTCGTTCGTCTTCGTCATCACGATCATCAACTCGGTGCAGGCGTTCGACCAGGCCTATGCGCTGACCGGCGGAAACGGGGGACCGGAGACGGGGACGTACGTGCTCGGAATCATGCTGTTCCAGAACGCATTCCGATTCTACGAGGTCGGCTACGCCGCCGCGCTGGCCTGGGTGATCTTCGCCATCCTGCTGGTGATGACGATTGTGCAGCAGCGGCTCTCGCGACGAGCGGAGGCGGATCTGTGAGCGCTCGGGACGAGCTCACGACCACGTCGGACGCCGCCGCCCCGGTCGATCCCGCCGTCCCCGCTGATCCCGCCGCTCGGGCGGAACTCGCCACACCGAATGGCAATGCGGCACCGGACAATGCCCGCGAGGTCGCGCGAGCCCGGCGGGGACTCTCGCATCGATTCTGGCTCGCCGCGGCGGTTTACCTCTCCCTCGTCGTGGTGGCCTGGTGCGCGCTGGCTCCGATTCTGTGGGCCGTCTCGGCCTCGCTGAAGTCCGACGGCGAGATCACCGATCCGACGCCGCTGCCCGCGCATCCGCGGTGGTCGAACTACAGCGAGGTCTTCGAACTGATCCCGCTCGGGCGGATGCTGCTCAATACCGTTCTCTATGCCACCTGCGTCACCGCCGGCCAGGTGTTCTTCTGCTCGCTGGCCGGATATGCCTTCGCCCGCTTGCGTTTTCCGGGCCGGGAGACCTTGTTCCTCGGCTACCTGGCCACCCTCATGGTGCCGCTCACCGTCACCGTCATCCCGCAGTTCCTGCTCATGCGCGCCTTCGGCTGGATGGACACCCCGTGGGCCATGATCGTGCCGGGTCTGTTCGGCAGCGCCTTCGGCACCTATCTCATGCGCCAGTTCTTCGCCACGCTCCCGGCCGAGCTGGAGGAGGCGGCCATCCTCGACGGCTGCACCACCTGGCAGCTGTACTGGCGGGTCCTGCTTCCGCACGCGCGGCCCGCGGTCATGGTGCTGGCCGTGCTCACCTGGATCACCGTCTGGAACGACTTCCTCTGGCCGCTGATCATGATTCAGCGCGATGAATACGCCACCGCCACACTCGGTCTGGTGCGACTGCAAGGGCAATACAACACGGACTGGCCGCTGCTGATGGCCGCGTCGGTGATCATCCTGATCCCGTTGCTGGTGCTCTACGCGTTCGCGCAGCGCGCCTTCGTGCGAGGCATCGCCATGTCGGGCCTCGGCGGGCGGTGAGCGCACTTCCGACTCATCGCGGCGGGGTGGCGGCGGCGTACCTGCGGGCCAGCAGCCGCAGGTGTTCGACCAGTTCCGGGGGGTCGTCCACGCGGAAGTCCATCATCAGCATGCTCAGATAGATGGCGATGGTCTCCAAGCGGTCCGCGCCGGTGATCAGGACGCAGGTGTCGGCGTCCACCGGTTCCACGACGCCGACCGTCGGGTTGATGCGGGAGATCACCACATCGGCGGGGGCGAGGATGGTCACCCGGGCGTGGACCTCCCAACCGGCGGAGGCTATTTCACGCAGGACGAAGGCGACCAGATCGCCATCGGGCAGGGTGCGCGCGGCGAAGTAGCGTCCGGCCGGCCGGACCTCGCTCATCGTGGCGACTGGAAGTGCCTGCCAGGCATGGGTTTTCAGGCTGTAGGCGACCAGGTACCAACGGCGTTGCCAGCTGATCAGTCGGTAGGGCTCCACCTCGCACCCGTGCAGGTGCAGCGTGGTCGTCGCGCGGATGGCGGAGGCGATAACGGCCAGCGTCTCGGCGGGCACCGGGGCCTCGGGCTCGACCGAGCCGGTATTCGCCGGGCCGACCTCGGTCGCTGACCGCAAGGCGGTGACCTTGCGCTGCAACCGTTTCGGGAGGATGCGCTCCAGCTTCGACTGCGCTCGCTCCAGACTCCCGTCGATATCGGCGATCCCGGTGCTGCCGTTGGTGGCCAGACCCATGGCGACGGCCACCGCCACGGCCTCCTCGTCATCCAGGAGCAGGGGCGGCATGGCCGCGCCCTGGCCGAGTCGATAGCCGCCGACGGCCCCGCGCCCGGCATGCACCGGATAGCCGATCTCGCGCAGCCGAGCGATGTCCTGGCGCAGGGTGCGGTCGGTGATCTGGAGCCGTTCGGCCAGCTCACGGCCGGTATGCGTGCGATCCTGCAGCAGCGACAGCAGGCGAAGTAGCCTGGTTGTGGTGGAGGTCACATTTCTGCCTTTCGATCACCGCATCCATTAGGAAGAAATCTAGCCTAATGGGCTCATATTCTTATTTCAACAAGCAGGAACGAGCGAACGAAATCCACTGAGAGGCAAGAACAATGAGCAACGACCAGTCTTCCGCCACCCCCGCCACCGTCCTCGCCCCGGTCTGGCGCGAGGTGCTCGCCGACTCCTACCGCGCGCTCGCCGATGCCGTCGACGGAGTCGCCGACGATCAGTGGCAGCTGGCCACCCCCTGCTCGGAATGGACTGTGACGCAGGTGGTTCAGCACGCCGCCGGGGATCAGCTCGCCTACGCCAAGGCACTCGGCCTCGGCGACGGCCCGGCCTACGACCCCTTCTCCCCGTCCGGCGCCATCGACGGCACCCCGGCGAAACTGATCGCCACCGCGATCGACGAGACCGCCACCGCCTGGTCCACCGTCACCGACGAGACCGAGTCCGTCCCGACCCCGCTCCCGCACGGTGAACTGCCGACCCCGGTCGCCGCGGTCATGTGCGCCCTGGACGCGGCCGTGCACGCCTGGGACATCAGCACCGCCACCGGACAGCCGTCGGCGCTGACCGAGACCCTCGCGGGCCACCTGCTCACCGCCGCGACCGGTCTGGTCGAGCCGCTGCGCCAGTGGGGCGCGTACGCCGAGGTCGTCGAATCGCCCGAACTCGGCAGCAGCACCCCCGTCGCCGACGAACTGCTGCGCTACCTCGGCCGCGACCCGCGTGCCTGACGGATCGCGGGTCGGACGAGATCCGGCCCGCCCGGCGCGGTTCGGGCGGAAGTGCGCAGGTAGACTCTTGTCCTCGTGAGTCTCACCCTCGGAATCGTCGGCCTGCCCAACGTCGGAAAGTCGACGCTTTTCAATGCGCTGACCCGCAATGACGTGCTGGCGGCGAACTACCCGTTCGCCACCATCGAGCCGAACACCGGCGTCGTCCCGCTGCCCGACCCGCGCCTGGCCACGCTCGCCGAGATCTTCGGCTCCGAGCGCCAGCTGCCCGCCGTGGTGACCTTCGTGGACATCGCGGGCATCGTGAAGGGCGCCTCCGAGGGCGAGGGCCTGGGCAACAAGTTCCTCGCCAACATCCGTGAAGCCGACGCCATCTGCCAGGTCGTGCGCGTCTTCGCCGACGACGATGTGGTGCACGTGGACGGCAAGGTCGATCCCCTCGCCGATATCGAGGTCATCGAGACCGAGCTCATCCTCGCGGATATGCAGACCTTGGAGAAGGCGGTCGTCCGCCTCGAGAAGGAAGCGCGCATCAAGAAGGACCGCAAGCCGGTCGCCGATGCCGCCAAGCAGGCACAGGAGATCCTGGACTCGGGCCGCACCCTGTTCTCCGCGCAGAAGGAACTCGATGTCGAACTCCTGAAGGAGCTTTCGCTCCTGACCATCAAGCCCTTCCTCTACGTCTTCAACGCCGACGAAGCGGTCCTGACCGACGAGGCGAAGAAGGCCGAGCTCAAAGCCGCCGTCGCCCCCGCCGACGCGGTCTTCCTCGACGCCAAGATCGAGTCCGAGCTCATCGAACTCGACGACGAGTCCGCCCTGGAACTCCTCGAGTCCATCGGCCAGACCGAACCCGGCCTGCACGCCCTCGCCCGCGCCGGCTTCCACACCCTCGGCCTGCAGACCTACCTCACCGCCGGTCCCAAGGAATCCCGCGCCTGGACCATCCACCAGGGCGACACCGCCCCCAAGGCCGCCGGCGTCATCCACACCGACTTCGAACGAGGCTTCATCAAGGCCGAAATCGTCGCCTACACCGACCTCGTCGCCGCCGGCTCCATGGCTGCCGCCAAGTCCGCCGGCAAGGTCCGCATCGAAGGTAAGGACTACGTCATGGCCGATGGCGACGTAGTCGAATTCCGCTTCAACGTATGACCTCTGGCGGTAAGCAGAGCTCCTGACCTTGTTTGCCCTGGTCAGGTTAGCTCGACCAGGCATTTCCGTGAACTGAGTGAGCCCCATCCGGTCATCCGGCTGGGGCTCGGTCGGTGTGCTGGGAAGGGTGTCTGGCCGATTCGTTCAGCGCGGTATGCGGCATTACAGGATATGCGCCAGCGGAACAGCAAGTTGTATTCACCTGGCTTTGCTCGTTAGCTGACGTGCCGGGTGTTGCCTGCGAGCGCCTCGACGACCTTTTGTGCTGTGGCCTTGGCCGAGCCCGGGTTCTGGCCGGTGACGAGGTTGCCGTCGACCGCGGTGTAGGACACGAACGGGAGTAGCGCTTTCTCGTAGAGCGCGCCGCGTTGCTTGGCGCGTTCCTCGGCGTTGTAGGGGACCAGTTTGTCGACGCGGGCGAGCACTTCCTCTTGCCAGGCGAAGCCGGTCATGTGCTTGCCTGTGATGAGGTAGGAGCCGTCGGAGAGTCGCGTGTTGAGTAGTCCGCAGTATCCGTGGCAGACCGAGGACACGATGTCGCCGCGCTCGTAGATCTCGCGGGTGATGCGTTGCAGGCCTTCGGAATCGGGGAAGTCGTACATCACGGCGTGGCCGCCGGTGAAGTAGATGGCGTCGAAGTCGGCGGAGTCGATTTCCTCGGGGCTTTTTGTGGTCGCGAGGAGATCCATTTTCGCGGGGTCGGCGCGCCAGGCCTTGGCTGTTTTGTCGTAGTTCGGGAATTTGAGGGCTCGCGGCTCGAGCGGTGCGGGGCCGCCCGCTGGGCTGACCAGGGTCTGCTCGAAGCCCGCCTCGTCGAATACGTGCCAGGCGTGGGTGAGCTCGGACAGCCACAGCCCGGTCGGATGGGACGGGTCGTCGTAGTGTCCGACGTTGGTGACGACGTGCAGCACACGCTTGGTCATTGGCTGATCCTCCTTCATGCGGGGGCGAATGGCGAGGTGGTAGATCGTCGTGTCTCGTGGTCAGCGGACGCCGAGTGCACGCAGTGTCTCGAGCGCGCGGGTCAGGATCCGTGCCCACTGTTGGTACTCGATCGACCGGGGCGGAGTGAAGCCTTGGAGTCGCTGGTGGGCGACGGTCTGGGCTTCGGTGTATTTGAGCAGTCCGTCCGCGCCGTGACGG
The DNA here is from genome assembly GCF_001613145.1 of Nocardia jejuensis NBRC 103114. Lineage (GTDB taxonomy): Bacteria > Actinomycetota > Actinomycetes > Mycobacteriales > Mycobacteriaceae > Nocardia > Nocardia jejuensis. Next base: position 231,846 of record NZ_BDBU01000006.1, on the reverse strand, counting down.
CGCCCGAGGCCCGAGTCGCCCATGCCGCCCATGGGGGCGTCGATGCTGCCCCACGCGGCGGCGAACGCCTCGTTGACGTTGACCGTGCCGGCGTGCAGCCGTTGCGCGATCTTGCGGGCTTGGGCGCCGTTGCGGCCCCAGACGCTCGCGTTGAGGCCGTACGGTGTGGCGTTGGCCATCGCCACCGCCTCATCGACCGACCGGTACCGGTAGATCGAGACCACCGGCCCGAACGTCTCGTGGTCGAACAGTGTCATCTCCGGCGTCACATCGGCGAGGATGGTCGGCTCGTGGAACAGGGGTCCGAGGTCGGGCCGGGCGCGGCCGCCCGCCAGTACCGTCGCGCCTTTCGATACCGCGTCCTGGACGTGGGAGCTGACCGTGTCGAGCTGGGTGGGGGTGGTGAGCGAGCCCATGTCCATCGAGTAGTCGTAGGCAGCGCCCAGTCGCATGGCCTGGGTGCGCTCGATGAACGCGGCCACGAAGGCGTCGTGGATCTCGTCGGCGACGTAGAGCCGCTCGATGGACACGCACAACTGCCCGGCCGAGGGGAAGCAGGCGGCGACCGCACCCGCGGCGGCCTTGTCGACGTCGGCGTCGGCCAGCACCACCATGGCGTTCTTGCCCCCGAGCTCGAGCGACGCGCCGACGAGGCGCTGGCCCGCGTCGCGCGCGATCTGGCGTCCGCTGGCGGTGGAGCCGGTGAACATCACGTAGTCCGCGCCGCCGATGAGCGCGCCGCCGATGGAGCTGCCCCGGCCGACCACCATCTGCCACACGTCAGCCGGTAACCCGGCCTCGCGCATCAACTGCAGGGCCCACAGCGCGGTCAGCGCGGTCTGGGTGTCGGGCTTCTGCACGACGGCGTTGCCGGCCATCAGGGCCGGGATGGCGTCGCCGGCGGCCATGCTGAGCGGGTAGTTCCACGGCGAAATGACGGTGACCACGCCTTTGGGGTGGCGTAGCTCGGTGGTGTGGGTCAGCACCGGGATCGCGCCCTTGCGGCGTTGGGGTGAGAGCAGCCGGCGTGCGCTGCGCGCGTAGTAGCGGGCGGTGATCGCGATGTCGCTGATCTCGAGGAAGGCGTCGCGGCGGGTCTTGCCGCTCTCGGCCTGCATCAGGTCCAGGGCTTGTTCTTGCCGCGCGAGGACCAGGTCGTGAAAGCGCAGCATGATCCGCGTGCGGTCGGCCACCGGGACGGCCGCCCAGGCGAGCTGCGCGGCGCGTGCCCGGGCGAAGGCCTGCTCGACGTCGCCGGGTGTGGAGACGGGCAGCTCAGCGAGTGGGGTGCCGGTGTAGGGCGAGGTCGTGCTGACCCGCTGCGCGTCGGCGGCGGCGGCGGTCAGGGCGGCCAGGTGCTCGATCCGGGCCGGTGTCAGCGAAGCCGGCAGGACGGTGCCGGTGTGCCCGATATTCGTCTTCGTGGTGGTCATCTCGTCCTCAGCTCCGATCCTGGACGGAGGTGGGCACCGGCATGTGCAGTGCCAGCTGGCCCTCGGTTGTGACGTCGAGCTGGATCGTGCGGATCGGTTTCAGCGCGCGCAAGCTCTCGCTCATCCGGCCCTCGCCGAGCCGCAGGTCCAGGTCGCGGGGCAATCGGGTGGTGCCCGCGGCGAGCATGTTGATCTGGCTGGTCGTGGAATGCCAGGCACTCTCGATCGTGGTGTAGGAGGTCAGAGTCGAGACTCGCGTACCGGTGGGGCGGGCGGTCTGCTTCGGAGTGGGCGCCGAGAGGGCGAGGTCAAGCCCGCCCTGGTCGTTGGAGACCCGGGCGGAGGTGCGCTCGCTGTCGATGTCGACCTCGAGCGGGGTGACCCACTTGGGGAAGCCGTAGCCGTCGTGGCCGCGCACCTGCGCGATCTCGGTGTTGACCGGCAGCGCGAGCACATACGAGTGCAGCGAGTCGTTCTTGGGCCCGGTGACCAGGTCGAACAGGCCCAGTCCGCCGCTGTGCCGGACCGGTTTGACGGCGATGCCGACGGCGGCCTCGGTGTAGAAGTCGATGTCGCACACGTCGTACCGGAAGGCCATCACCGAGACGACCCCGAGCCCCGGAGCGATCTCGAGTGGATCGAGCTCCTCGGGGAGGCGGGACCGGATCGCCTTGGTCGGCGCGAGCATCGTGAGCCGGGCGGTGGCGATGCTGTAGTAGAAGTTCGGTGTCAGCGTGGGTCCGATGCGGGAATCCACGCGGGTCTTGGGCATCCGGCGGAAGAACTCGACGCTGCTGACCCTCGGGTCTCGCGCGACTTCGTCGAGGTCGGTGTTCATCCTGAAGCGGTCGTAGAGGCCGCCTTCCGGAACAGTGACCAGACGCCCTCCGAGATCGACTTCTACGGTCCGTTCGGTCAGTTTGCCGGTCGATGCCATCGGCCATCTCCTCTGATGTAAGCGGTGTCAACACCGAGGATTGCACGACATGTGAGCACTGTCAACACTGGTGGTGTGGCGTGCGCGGCAAGCCTCAGGGGCCGACCGACGCGATCGCGAGGAAGGCGCCGCGCACCCGCTCGGCGACCTCCCCGCTCGACTCCGCGTGCAGCTTGCCATCGAGATACAGGTACGCCAGCCCGTGAGCGAGCCCCCAGCCCGCAGACGCCAGCGCCGAGGCGTCCGCCTCGGGAAAGACCTGATCGAGAGCGGCGGCCAGCAACTCGTGCAGGGCGTCGGCCGCCTTGACCCGCTCGTCGTCGGCATCGTCGCAGGGCTTGCCGAACATCACCCGAAAGAGAGCCGGACGCCGCAGCGCGAAGGCGACGTAGGCGACCGCGAACTCGGCCAGATCCTGGACCGAGGCGGGCGGATTGCGCCCTTGCCCCAGACTCGCCAGCAGGTCACGGAAACCCTCGACGGCCAGCGCGGACTCCAGCGCGTCGCGGTCCTTGAAATGGCGATACGGCGCCGTCTGCGACACACCGGCACTGCGCGCGATCGCGCGCAGCGAGAAAGGTTCGCCGGCCTCGAGCATCTCCATCGCCGCCGAGAGCAGCGCTGCCCGCAGGTCGCCGTGATGGTAGCCACTCTTCTCCGATGTTGACATTGCTTACTTTGCCCTTCTACGCTGTGTTAGCACTGTAAACATAGCGCACCGCCGGACGAACCGGACCGGCCCTCGTCATCCCCCGGGCGACGATGTGCTGCCGCCGCCGGTGCGGTCGACCTCATCCGCTGCACCGTCGGGTCGACCTCGGTGACTCGCTGGCGGTAGACCCGCGACCAGGCGCCACAGGCTCGACCAACGACCACCGCAGCGGGGTCCGCCCCCGGGCCATGGTGTTCGACCACATCGTCATTCGGTTCTCTGACGCTGCTCGCAACCCGAGCTGACGTCGCCACCACCCCATCACCCTGAGGAGACCCCATGCAGACCGTGCTCGGCGCTGGCGGACCGATCGCCGACGAGCTCGTCAACGAGCTCCACCGCACATACACCAAGGACATTCGCCTGGTCAGCCGCAAACCGGCGCGGGTCAACGACACCGACGAACTCGTGGCCGCAGACCTCACCGATGCCGAGGCCACCCGCCGTGCTGTCGCGGGCAGCGAGATCGCCTACCTCACCGTCGGGCTGCCCCTGGACTCGCAGCTGTGGGAGCGTCAGTTCCCCGTCATCATGCGCAACGTCATCGATGCCTGCGCCGAACACGGGACCAAGCTCGTCTTCTTCGACAACACCTACATGTATCCCGGAACGTCGAAGCCCCAAATCGAGTCGACAGCATTCGCACCGGGCGGTCGCAAGGGACGCGTCCGCGGCGAGATCGCCACCATGCTGCTCGAGGCCATGCAGGCCGGCCGCGTTCAAGGCCTCGTCGGCCGCGCCCCCGAGTTCTACGGGCCCGGCTCGACCAAGAGCTACACCAATTCACTGGTGTTCGACCGGATCAAGGCTGGAAAGCGGCCGCTCGTACCGGTCAACGCCCACACGAAGCGATCCTTGATCTGGACTCCCGACGCGAGCCGGGCGCTGGCCCTGCTCGGCAACACCCCCGATGCCTACAACCAGACATGGCACCTGCCGGTCGACCCGAACCGTCAGTCCTACGCCCAGCTCATCGAGATCGCCGGCGAGGTCACCGGCCGCACGATCGGCTACACGGTGCTGCCGATGTTCGCCTTCCGCCTCGGACGACGCTTCGTCACCACGCTCGGCGAGATGTACGAGCTGCTCGGCCGCTACCGCGACGACAACATCTTCGACAGCGCGAAGTTCGCGACCCGCTTCCCCGACTTCCAGGTCACCACCTATCGAGAAGGGGTCGAACAGATCCTCACCGACTGACCGGAGGGCTATCGCCGCCGCGGGTCTACCACAGGTGGGCAGGCGCCAGACTCTGTCGCCCACCCACCTGTCGACGTCATTGCTGGTGGAGCGCCTTTCGCAATGCGTCGATGGACAGCTTGCGTGCGACATTGGTGGCCGGAGTGTCTCGCAGGCTGTCCAGCAGCAGGAAATCGTGGACGGTTCCGCTGATTCGGACGCCCGTCACCTCTACCCCGGCCTCACGAAGCTTGTTCGCATAGAGCTCGCCTCCATCGCGCAAGACATCAGCCTCCGCGGTTATGACCAGGGCAGGAGGCAGTCCGTCAAGGTCCTTGAGGGTGGCCCGCAGGGGCGAGGCGTACTTCTCCTCACGTTTGTTCTCGTCGGTAGTGTAGGCATCCCAGAACCACTTCATCCCGTCGCGGGTGAGGTAGTAGTGCTCGGCGAACTGGTGATAGGACTGGGTATCGAAATCCGGTCCTGTCACGGGGTAGAGCAGGATCTGCGCCTTGAGCGCAAGGCCGCCACGGTCTTTGTTCATCTGCGCGAAAACCGCGGACATGCATCCTCCGACGGATTCACCGGCGACGGCGACGCGGGAGGTGTCGAGGCCGTGATCGGCGCCGTTCGCCTGCAGCCACTGACCGACGGCGTAGTTCTGCTCGACCTGTGTCGGATACTTCTTCTCGGGCGCCCAGTCGTAGACGGGGAAGACACCGGCGGCACCGGCCCCGACGGTGAGCTCGCGGAAGAGACGGTCGTGGGTTTTGTCGTCGCCGAAGACCCAACCGGCGCCATGGATATAGAACACGACCGGTAGCAGGCCCGAAGCACCCTTGGGCTTGATGATGCGGGTGCGGACTACGCCCCACTCACCGGCGTCCACCTCGACCCACTCTTCCTCGACGTCCGGCCGTTCGACGCCCTCACCTCGCTGCAAATCGCTGAGGATGCTGCGACCCTGCTCAGGGGGCAACTCGTAGATACGCGGGTGTGGGTCGGTGTCCTCGGTAAGCTTCTTGGCTTCGGGCTCCAGATAGGGCGTCGTGGGAGCTGGAAGATCTGTCATCAGAAATCCTTTCCACGGATGCGGATCGCTTGCTCCACCGACGCTACAGACGGTTCGAGACCCGGCCGAGTACCACGAACGGACTGCATGTGGTGCCGACACATCTCCCACTCAGACCACGAACACGCTCATCGGCATGAGCGTGCGTTCGCCAGGGCGATTCCCATTGAGCCGAAGAACAAGTCAACGAAGGAACAGCACGAACGCGGTGGAGAGGACGAGCATCACGCCCAGCCCTGCTGAGAACCCTTTCCAGCCGTGCCGAAAGGCGGTGGTCCAGCCTTCACCCTCGTGCCGGAACAAGGCCGTCTTGATGGATGCGGCGATCGCGAGCGCGAGCAAGGCGAGCAGACCGACGATCAGGGCAATGGTGAGAATGGACATATCGCCTACTTAACTGCGGGTTTCAGGAGTTCATTCAGAGCGTACGCGGCGTATTTCGCTGCTCGTTCCGGCTCATTTCGCACAGGATCAATCCTCACAGTCCGCCATGGGCCGGCACCAGAGCATCTAACCCCGGACCCCGGTACCCCGTCCCTTGCCGCACCCTCCCTGCGGGGTGCGCGCCTCTGGACACCGCAACGCCCTGGAACCTGAGGACCGGGGCGTCACGATGTGCTGAGGCTGTTCAGTTACTTGATCGCCCTCCGACGTACCCCTCAGGGTTGTCCCACTCGGGCAGATGACTTCCCGCTTCATTCAGCCGCACCCGGCCGCGGACTCCCGATAGCCCAGTATCTTGCCCCCATCCACCCGTTGCTGGCATTCCTGCTGGTCATGAAAGACACACGCGATGCCGTGGTCGGTTTCCCACATCGCGAAGCATGCGCGCGGACGGATCCGGATCTGAACGCGGCCTACATCGGACCGCGGTGTCCGGACCGGATAACCCGAATCATGGCCGCCAGCAGCGTATTCGCGTGTCCGGCAACCCATTCCGCTTCGTTGGCCAGCCCGTGGAGGACTTCACTGGGACCAGTCGGCCCGACGCCCTACAGGGATCGAGCCGGTCAGGGAAACACGACACATGCTGGGCGAAGAACATTTTTCTGTCCTGGCGCTGGGGTGTCGGCAAGCAGAATCCAAGGGAACGTTAATGATTCAACGTCACGCTGATCTTGTCAGAACGGTTACAAGGGGGAGCACGATGAAAGCAGCAATCGCCAGCGCCATGATCGCTGGACTCACACTCATGGGAGCCGGCGCGGCGGGTGTGGCCACGGCGGAGACCAAGTTCCCCGTGAACTCCGGGTTTTCCTGGGCTGGGAGTGTGCCAGCTGGGTGATGGATCAGTCCGCCGACGGCAAACAGTACGAGTGCCAGGATTTCGGAGAGAACGGTGGATGGACCGCGCTGTGGGTCGTGAACTGATCCCGATCCGAACATCTCCAAGAAGAAACAGAATGAAGGCAGCAATCGCGGTAGACATGATCGCCGGACTCACACTGATAGGTGGGGCCGCTTAGGCGTCGCAGGCCTCGGCGGAGACCAAGTTTCCCATCCACTCCGGTCTGGATTCGCTGTTCCAGTGCGCCAACTGGGTCCGACTCAACATGCCGGACGACGGCGAGCGGTACGAGTGTGAGGACTTCGGCGCGAACGGCGGGTGGACGGTGCTCTGGGTGATGGATTGACCCAGTTCCGCGGGGCGCGGCTGCAGTGCAGGACCTCCCTCCACCGATCGGCGTCGATGTCGGCGAGCTCCGCCGGGGCTCGTTGTGAAAAGGAAGAAGTAGAAGGGAAGGGGTCCGGATGACCTCGGAACACTCACCGAGTCAGGGATCCGATCCGCGGGCGCGCTGGCGGCACCTGCCGGCCGAACCACGTGAGTGGATCGAACAGAAGCCGGTCGAGCCCACTGCCGCGAGCTACACACCCGAGCTGGACGCTTCGACCGAGGCTGCCCGCTACGGCAACTGACCTACCCAAGGACCGGGTGCCCGCGAAGATGGGCGCTCGGTCCTTTCTCTGTCGCGGCCGGACCCGCTGGTCTGAAGTTACGGCCGCGATCCGTTCGGAAAACGATCCTCTGCCGAACACGAACAGAGCCAACAGCTCTCGAAATCTATCGTTTTTCGAAGTCGTTTTCAGTGCTGACGTGCGGATTCTGCTGCGGCTGAACGGGACTGCGGATCGTCGGCGTGTCCCGAACTCCTGCGCAGTACCGTTCTTTCAGCTCCTACTCGTCTTCAGTACGGGGGTTGCGGGATGGCCAGGGATTCGTCGTTGCCCGAGCGTGGTGTTCTGACCGCGGATGAGGAGCGCTGGCAGGTGGCGGTGCGCCGGACGCGGGTGACCTACAGCCCTGGCTCGGCGGAGCCGAGCACCGAATTGCTGCTCTCGCACAAACACCCCGACGATCGTGCTCAGGTGGCTGCGGCGATCACCTGATTCGACCACCTGCTATTTACCCTGCACGAGCACCCAACCGGTGACCGGTGAGCACGCTCGCACAACTCATCACCGATCGATGGCGCACTCACTGAGGGAGCGCGGACTCCTTGTGCGGATACCGTTTCGTGAAGGGCTGTCCGAGGTCGGTGACAGCGTGGCCGCGTCGGTGCGAGCCGGATCCGGGGCGATGGGCTCGCCGTGTTGCGGAGTAGGTGGGCATCAGGCGCACGGTCACCCATAGTCCGGCCGCCAACATGCCCGCGCCTGCGGTCGCGGGGGCAGGTGAGTGCGACATCCAGACCGAGCCGAGCGCGAATACCGTCACCGCCATCATGGCGATTGCCATGAGGCGAAGGCCCCGCTCGTCGACTACGACTCTCTTCGGGTTTTTGTGTGTGAAGGTCGGCACGGGCTACGGATAACCACCGGGGCGGTGTTCAATCGCACCGGTCCGTTTCATCCCCGAGATCGCAAGTGTCCGTAATCGCGGCTCATGTACCGGGCAGTTGTCAGGCAGTGTGTGCGGGGTGGAACCGTGCCCAGTCCTGCTCGGAGAACATCCGGTGACTCCGGGACGCGGCCGGGTGTGTTCGCAGAACTTGCCGTTGGGCGGTCAACAGGTGCAGGTCGGCGATGCCGCGCTCGCTCCGCGAGAATCATCGAGGCGCGAGTGAGTACCACCGATCCGGACAGATTGTCCGAAGCGTCCGAAAGGTGTTGAACCGTACGAAGAATCGGGCATTCGCGACGACTTCGAGTGCGACTGTTTGGGACTGGCGCGCCGGGCTACATCCACCGTGACACCGCGTCCGGCGACCGCGTTCCAAGCCCTCCCCGGGCACGGTGTCCCGCCGCCCAATCCCCCCGAGCGGCACCCGGTCCCATCGCACGGGACCAGCATGGGTCGTGTCGGTCGGCGGAGCGTCCACTTCCGCCGGTCGACACGCCAGAAATGATGCTTCGGAACCCCTCGGCCCGACTCGAACGGGTAGCCACCCCCTCCGAACCGCCGAGCGCTCATCCGGTAGCCGACGCGCCTCGAGCGTGCTCTACGCGGGTGCCGGATTCCGAATCATTATGGCGAGCAACGACTTTCCTGGACCGTTCGACAAACTCGACCCGATCGAGCCGGCAGTGACCGGCTGTCGAATGCGTCTACCGATGGGCGCCCGCAGCCTGCGAGGTCGCGCGGGAGTCGGGCGCATCCGCGCGAAATGTCAACGGAAGAAACACGATACGATGCCCGGGTGCTGGAGGTCGATGTGTTCTAACGGGCTGCTTCCAGGAGCAGTTCGCTGAGTTCGACGGGCATGGTGATCATGCAGTCGTGCCCGGTCGGCAATTCTCGGACTCGTGCGGGAGAGCCGTTGGGTTGGATCGCCGCGACCGGCCGGCGGGCGATGCCCTGCGGTTTCGCGCCGACGCAGTGAATGTGCGTGCGCGCCACGGCGTCTGCCGCCGGGTTGTCGAGGTGGACCGGTTGCTGCAGGCAGCCCACCGGATGATCCGACAGCATCGTGCGCAGCCATGTGATGTCGGCCGGGTCGGTGACTCCGAACAGGCCCAACGGTGCCGGGAGTTCGGGCAGCGGGGGGATGCGCCAGGCGATGCCGGTGTCGGCGGCGGCGTCGATCAGCTGCTGGGTGATGGGTTGGACATCGACGGCGGTCTCGCCGTCGCGCGGGACCATCGCGTCGAGATAGACCAGGTGCGCGATCCGTTGCGGAATCGCATTGGCCACCGAGGAGATGACCAGGCCCGCATAGCTGTGTCCCACCAGGACGACGTCGGTGAGATCCTCGTCCTTGATCAGCTCGACGATGTCGGCGACGTGGGTGTCCAGGCCCACGCCAGGTGCGAGCAGACGTACCTTGTCGCCGTAGCCGCTCAGCGAGGGCGCGTACACCCGATGTCCGGCTGCCTCCAGGAGCGGGACCACTCGATCCCAGCTTCGGCCACTGTGCCATGCGCCATGTACCAGCAGAAATACAGACATGTTCACCTCTTGTCGCTCTGTGCCGAGGCGCTCCAGCTCGGCTGGTTACTTTTCATGCCTCGGTACACTTCAGGAACCACGACCAGTGTGGTGCGCTCGATCCGAATCGGGCAATACGGCACATTCGTGTGCCTCGGTTCCCAGGAGGTAACCATGAACGTCGAGCCCGGCGAGTTGCCGCCGAGCGCGGCCGACGCGTGCCGGACACGGGAGGTTCTCGACATCGTGGGCGACAAGTGGTCGCTGCTGGTCGTACGCCACCTCAGTCAGGGATCTCGTCGCTTCACCGAGCTCAAACGCGATGTCGACGGCATCAGTCAACGCATGCTCACGGTCACCCTGCGCGCCCTGGAACGCGACGGCATCCTGACTCGCACCGTGCGCAACGTCATGCCGCCTCACGTGAGCTACGCACTCACCCCCATGGGCATGAGTCTGCGCGTCGCGACGTTGCCGCTGCTGGAGTGGAGCATCGCGCACGTGCCCGACATCGATGCCGCCCGTGCACAATTCGATACCCGCACCCAATCCGACACCTAGCCTCACGGCAGACACTTGGTTGAAGATCCGTCGCAACCCGTAGATGCGGCCGGTTTCTCGGGTGTCGGTTCCTGAACGTCCGGCGTCGATCGATGTAGGTGACAGTGGGTGTCTGGTGGAGGATCCGGACCTGATTGATGTGAAACAGATTGTCGGGCAGGCTGATACCCCATGCAGGCGCGTGAAAACTCCGGACACGACATCTACAAGTCCGGCTACAGCATCGAGCTGGAGCGCGCCCTCAACTGGACTTCAGGGTCCGGCGTGATTCTTTCTCAGTGTGAACACGAGGCCGCCGGTCACGCCGTCGCCGCGATCGTCGCGTTGTCTCAGGACCTGCTCGAACCTCTGGAGTTCGAAATCCTGCAATGCGCGATGAGCCACTCCTATGGAGCCCCACTTCCCGTCGAGCCTGATCCGACGTCCGGGCACCTGTATCTGAAACCTGCAGCAATACAACCGAATCCGATGTACGTGGGTGCGACGGTTGTCGATACCGAGGTGTACGAGTCCTCGATGTCCGAAGCTGTCGACACTTTGTTCGCGATGCCCTACGACCTATCTGAAGGTCAGTGGCTGTCCTGGGATGTGATTCTGGTGGGCAACACCCTGGTGCGGCTACCGGAATCGTTGGTACCGACTACCGGCGATCATCTGATCGTCGACGACATCGACAACCGCCATCGCGATGTACCGATGCCTCTCACACGGCGACCCGGCGGAACATGGGTGGGCAGAGACGGTCTCGGGCGCTGGTCCCCGATCTCTCTGCGGGTGCACAGGGAGTTCGGAAACTCCGACACCGATAGTCACGAGACGACAATCCGCCTCGACATCTCGGTGCACTGGTCGGTGTGGTGGAACGAAGGTTCGCCCGGCCGAGACATGCTCGACCGAGCGGTGGAAAGTCTTCGGGAAATGGGCTGGGTTACGCCGGGCTCGTGACTCGCCATCTATCCGAAGCTCGGCAATGGAGTGCGCCCACTCGGCCTCGGATCGCCTGCGCCGGTAAATCTTTCGCTATGCTGCGCCGACAGGTTCGGTCCGCGCACGATGCGGCAGGAGAGTCTGTTTCGGCATTCGTGGTGGGTGACGGCGAGACCGTGACCTCACCGAGTTGGTAGACAGGTGGGGGTGAACACCTTCTATCACCTGTGCTTCGTGGTTCAGGACATTCAGCGAGCGACCGAGGACCTCACGCGCACTCTGGGCGTGACCTGGGGCCCGGTCCGTGGCGGCAAGCTCGGGGATTGGGAATACAGCATCGTCTTCTCCGTCGAGGGACCACCGTTCTTCGAGATCATCCAGGGCGCCCCCGGCAGTCCGTGGGACGCGACCGCCGGGTCTCGCTTCGACCACATCGGCTACTGGTCGGGGGATGTCACGGCGGACAAGCAGCATCTAGCGGCACGGGGCGCACCTATCGAGTTCGATTCCTGCCCCTACGGCCGGTCCTTCACCTACCACCGCCTCGACAGCATCGGAGCACGAGTCGAGTTGGTCGACATCACGGCTCAGGATGGGTTTCTCGCCATGTGGGCCCCGGAAGGGGCGACGATGCCGGTGCTCGACCTCGACGACCCGAGCGCGCGTGGGAAAACCGTTGACCGCCAACCGGACTGAGGATATCGAGTTGGAGGTCACACCTCGCGTGATGGGGATGCCCCCTGGCATCGCATTCGGCACCGACACACAAAACATCCTGCAGGCAGTTGCGGACGTTCTTGTGCCGCAGTCTGTCTGGCCGCCGCCTGCGCCGGGTTGGCCGGTTCGGTCAGCCCGGTATGCGGCAGATCAGGGCGTTGAACCCGCCGAGATGATCTCGGCCCGTTGACCATCGGTAATGCTGAGTGGCCGATCCGAACAGCGCGTCTCGCGGTGGAACGGATGCTTGAACGCGAATTTACTCGCTGTACTTATGACTTTCGAAGGTCCAAGGCTCCTGCGGTGTCGATCGCCATGCCTGAGTACCGGGCGGCATCGTCGCCAAAGCCGCGAACGTGTCGTCTGCGGCGACCATGTGCTCGACACAAACCAGCGCAGCGTTCCCGTTCGGATCATTTACGCCGTCTGCGATCGTCCAGTCGCCGTCATCCCAATGGGTGACCAGCCGGGCAGGCTCTGAGCCCTCCATTACGGTCCGATGGACGATAACCCCCAAGTGCTGCGGAAACTGGCCGGCAGGATATGGCCACGCCACACCGCGTAGAACTTCATGCGTCACCCGGACAGCGTGCCAGACCAGACGCTGAGAGGCGACCGTGAGCCTCTCTGCATTGGCGCGGGTCGCGGCATTACAGTGCGTCCCCAGGTTGTCGTCGACCGCGCGGTCGGCGGGTCAGCTGTTCGGACCGTAGGATTCTGGCGTCAAATGATGGGGCAAGAGAGTGCAGTGATTGAACTCGGTGAAGAGTATGTGAGGACATGGGGGACGGACAATGTCGTCAAATACCCACGCGCCCGGTGGATTCGAGACTTCCTTGCACCGGAGGCGAGCTATCCGGACATCGATTTCATCCCTATCGACATGTCGGCGGTGTTCACCTGCTTTCTCGATGGGAACGAATACGACCTGTACGAGCGAGTAGACCTTGATCTTGGTGCGGGTGAGGTCTTTCCGATGATGGTGATCGGTGCCATCCCTGCCGATCCCGATGCCATGGTGTTCGGATTCGACGTCAACGGGGGTCGGGTGGTGCTTCTCGGCGTCGAGAAGTGGACTCTCGAGCTTGTGAACTCGAGCTTCCGATCGTTTGTGGAGTTTCTCCACAGGTTCTCGGTCTTCATCGATGCGGACACCGGAATCGAGGGGCGGGCGGATCGGGCGACCGAGCTCCGTGAAGAGCTCATGGAGATCGATGAGGGGGCATTCAGAAGCTCGCAGTCCTGGTGGGCAATGGCAATGGTCACGCTCGGGGCAATGGAGTCGAGATAGTCGGCTCGGAAGGCTGTGCCCGAGCTTCCGGCACCGCCAATGTTTAGCCCGGCGGTCAGCGGCCGGGGTAGCGCAATTCCGGTCGTGGCAACGACATCGGATACTCGGCATGTCAGTGCGTTGGGAAACCGCTGTCGGGCAACCGGTTTGGTCGGCCGCCCGAGCGCGGGTCGCGGCAGTACAGTGCATTGGCCGCCAGCGCCCTCGCGGAACTTCGAGGCGGTCAACGTGAGCAACCTGGCCACCTTCGACGAGGACTACCGAGTACCGCACGTGCGGAATACGGGCATGTCACCAATCCGGGCCGTTTCCCCGCCGCTACCATCGCGCCTCGCGCGGCCGACTAGTGCATCAGATCGGTGTGGGCGTGTTCCGGCGCCGTCGCGCAGACGTAGACCTGCTGGTTGTAGCCGCTGCCTATCTGGACCTCGGTGTGGTTGAAGCCGATGGATGGTTCATGCGCCGGTTCCTGGTGTGGGAGCCAGCTTTTGCCGTCGCCGGTCTCGAAAGTGGCGATGGTCAGCAGGGCATCCATGTCGCTGCCGCAGGTAGGGCAGAGCAGGGGGTGGGGGTCGATGGCGCCCCAGCCAGGCCAGCCGCCGACTCTCCAACCGGGAGCGACGGACAACTCGAGGTTGTAGAACTCGTGCGGGTACGACGCGTAGGCGCTGTCCACATCCGTCTCGGCTGCCTGCCACAGGCTCCAGTCTCCGATCTGCTCCCGGAGTTCCTTGCTCAGGTCCCTGTGGTCGGGGTATTCGGTGACCTGCTCCGGGTTGAGCAGGCACGGCGCGGGCACGTAGCCGTCGAACTGCACCGCGGGCGGTTCGGGGGGCGTGGCGAGGATGTCGGTGACGGTGGCGGCCGACCGCCAGAACAGCGCGGTCTTGGGCATGCCCGCCGAGTGGTCGAAGGGGCACCACAAGACCTGGAGCAGGTCTGCGCCTTCAGGGGTGTGCAGATCGGGCACGTCGTGCGCGTAGAGCTGCGCAACCGGCAGCATCGCTATGGAACCCTCATAGGGGGCGATCGCCACCGTGACCGGATACTCCTGCGGGGGGCGGATTCGTTCGAGGGTCTCTCGTTCCTCCGGGGTCAGGGTCCTGCCGCGCGAGGCGGCACGAATCCGCCGTTCCAGCCTCACCTCCGCTGGGGACAGGGCCGGATTGACTCCGTCCACGACATGAGGTTCGTCGCAGTGCGGCCATGGCTCGTCGGCGGGCCAGAGCAGCGGTCCGCCGATGGAACTGTCCTGCGGTGACGGCGACCCCGGGCGGGGGTGTAACCGGGTTGCCGCGCGTGCCAGCGGAGCCAGGTCGGGGAAGACGGTGGTGACGTCGAACGGCCGTGGCGGAGTGGTCGGGATGCCGGTCATGGCCGCGATATTGCCAAATGGCTCTGACAATGCCGAAAACCTGGATTCCTTCAGGGCGAGTTCGAGTGTTCCCCCGCGGCTTTGGTATCGGCGAACCGCCCGAACTGAGCGCAGCCCGACAGGGAGGCTTGCCGCTAGCGTCGCCCGAAGCGTCGGGGTCCGCGCAGCTCGAACCGGGCACCGCGGGCTTGTGAAAGATCAACGAGCCGAGGACCTTTGGTGCCAGTCGAACGCACGCACATCGGAAGATCAGTGCGTTCCGATGGCGCCGGATCGATGCGACCGTTCGATCTTATGAGGCGCCGCGACTGGCCGGTTCGGTCAGCGCGATCAGCGACAACAGCGGAGTGCTCGTGTGGAAGGTCGGTTGGTCGACGGCTGCTCGGCCGACCTTGCCTGTTGCACCGGTTACGAGAATCATGGGCTCAGAACGGACGGAGAAATCGGTGTACCGCGGCTGTCAGTTGGCGAAGTTGTTCGCCGGCTTCGGCTTTGATCGTGCTGGTTGCGGTCCAGGCAGTCTGGCCATCGGATCGCAGGGTCAGTATCCAGTCGAGTCGGATGTGCCGATGCACGTGCCGGGCATCGATCCGAAGTTCATGGTCAAGGCTCTCCCAGCTTCGAATCCCCTCCCAACCCGCGAAGTCGTTGACGAGTGAATCCAAGAAATGAGGCAGTGAACGGCCGCCGTCCACATCGAGCAGTAGCGCGTTGACGGTGGCGGTCATCCCGTTCGCAGACAGTTCGGCACACATCGCGACGAATGCGTCGTCCTGGGGCATGCCGTCGCTGTAGGGCATCGTGCGATGCCACAGACGTACACGACTGCCGAGGTCGCGATCGGATAGTTCGATCGCTTCGTCCCGCTCGATCATCTCCTCGTCGAATTCGCAGATCACAGGGTTGAGAGTAGTCAAGATCGGCAGAATTCCATCGTCACTGAAATCGTTCTGCGAGTGATGCTTCGACCTTCGCTGCGCCGTCTGGATTCAGTGCCCGATCAGTGGCTCTCCGAGTGCACTCGAGCGGCTTCGAGATTTCCTGCCGCGAGGTCGTCCGGATCGATGAAGCAATAAAGCCTTCCGCAATCGGCGAAGACCATCTTGTTCGAGTATTCGCTGTCGATCTGTACCAGCAGGAGCTGTCCCGAAGGCTTGTCGCGCTCGGAGTAGAAGTGCTTCTCGGCGTCGCTGCCGGGTAGCACGCCTAGTGCTGTGGAACCAAAAGCCTTGGGATGGCGGCTTATCGAACCGTCCGACGATTTCGAGGACCGGGAAAGTACGAGCCCCGCTGCGTGGCCGATGGACCGCACCACGTTGTACTGGTGGTCGCCGGCCTTCTAGCGAGCCGGCAGTGGATCGCCGACGGAGTGACCGCATTCGCCTCTGCCGCTACTCGGCACCACATCGGGTTCGCTGGCATCGGATGGGTAGACGCAAGTCGATGGCCCCATGATGCCGCTCGATATATAATCAGTCATATAACAATGAGGAGGGCGTCATGACTGTCACCAGTGTCGACCTGGATCCGCAATTGATCGAGCGTGCCAGGGCACTCACGGGCGAACGATCGAACCGAGCTGTCATCGACCTCGCGCTGCGGCGACTCATTGCCTCGAAGCAGAAGGGTGCGATGATCGACGGTATCGCCGGGCTGACCGACCTCGGAGACGAACTCGGCGCGCCGGTGGTTTCTCCGGACGAGTCGCGGTCCGCGTGACCGACTACCTTGTCGACAACTCGGTCTGGGCAAGGCTGGCCACCGGAGACCCGGGTATCACCGCGCGGCTGCGCCGCATCGAACGAGCGCCGTCAGACCTATTCGTCACCTGCCCGCCGCAGGTGCTCGAGTTCTGCCGCAGCGCACGGACGCCCGAGGAATACGGCCATTACCGAGAGCAGATCTCACTCGGGTTCCCGCTCGAGCATGCTCCTGAGGAATCGCTTGTGCTCGATATTCAGGCGGCGCTGTGGAATGCCGGCCTCGTCCGTGCGGCCGGGTCACTCGACATCCTCATCGCGGGCTACGCCATCGTGAACGATGCGACCGTGCTCGCCGCGGACCACGACTACGAGCACATCGCAAAGGTATCCGACCTGCGGTGCGAGTACATCGCGCCGTCGTCGTGACGTTGTTTCGCTAGACCTGTCTCCAACGGCAGGGAGTCGCTCACGCTCTGGAGCGGAATCTCCACGGCACGACGGTGGCGACCTCGGCTACGGTTGCCGCGCTCCGACGCCCCGAAAATCGGGGGCATCGAAAAGTGATGTGAACCATCCATGGTTCACAAATAATCTCGGCCATGATCACTTTGAGAACCGGTCGTCGCATCGCGGCCGGTGCGGGGTTGGCGATGGCGGCGGCGATGTCGCTGTCGACCGGAACGGCAACGGCCGCAGCGGGACCCATCAGCGTGTGGGTGGGTGGTGGGCCGGATCTGCTGGCCTGCCGGGCCACGGCGCAGACGTGCAATCTCACCGCCTATGTATTCGATATGTCCGCTCCGGTGACCATCAGCGTCGATGGGCAGGCTCTCGCCACGGGAATGCCGGTGCCCAGCCCCGGCACCAACTCGGACGGCAAGCTCGACGTGACCTGGATCCCCAAGACCGCGGGCCAGCACGTGGTGAGTGCGAAGCAGGGGAGCCTGAGTTACGAGGTCACCGTGCGGATCATGGACAACGGCTCGCTCGAGGCGACCGCCGAGCGGGTGCACCGCGCGGTGATCGAATTCGGATGCGAGACAGGGTCGGGCGCGCTCGGTTCGGGCCTGTGCTCGCCGCACTGGTGATCGGAAAGAAGGAAAACATGCGTCCTCTACTGACCGGCGCGGGCGTGCTGTCCGCCGCCCTCGCGCTGGCCGCCGGGGCTGCCCACGCCGAGAGCATTCCCATCTCCCTGTCCCTGTCGAGCGCCGGTCCTGATCAGTACGGCTGCGTGTTCACCGGGTTGTCCTGCAGTATTTCGGTCGGCAATGTCACGGACTACACCACGCCGATCGCCATCAGCGTGAACGGTGCTCCGCTGGGCACGGTCTTGCCCACCGGCCAATGCTGCGATTCCTACAACCTGGTGTGGACTCCTCAGAAGGCGGGCAAATACACCGTGACCGCCAAGCAGGGAACTCAGACCGACGAGAAGACCGTTCAGATCGTCGACGAGAATTCCCTGCAGGGCATCATCAAGCGCTACATCGGCAGTTGAGTGCGCGGTCGCCGGGGGAATCGCCGCCGGCGACCCGCGTCCGCCTCGGACCGGGGAGCCGCGACGGCTGGTCGGTCAAGGGGAAGGCTTCACGGTCGAAAATATTGTCTCCGAACGGGTTTCAGTCGCTGGCGGCCGCCGAGTCCGCTGCGGATGACGACTCGGTGAGGCTGCGGTGCCGGCGCTGCTCCAACTCGATGAATCCATCGATCAGCGTCGTGTACACCTGCTCGATGAGCGCCGGTTCCACCCCGTGGCGCAGGGCCAGCTCGCGCAAGCGCCGCATCATCCGTTCACGTCGTTCGGGTGCGCGCACCTCGTCCGCGTTGCGTTTGAAAGCCGCCGCACTCATCACCAATCGTTGTCGTGCTCCCAGCAATTCGACGATCTGCGCGTCGATCACGTCGATCTCACGGCGGACATCCTCCAGGGACATGGTCCTCGATCCTTTCGATTCGAGGCCACCGCTGTGCACCAGCCGGGCGAGATATGGCGATCGGCTACCGCACACCCGGCGGCCGATACACAAGCGCACGTCAGGTCGGAAGGAACCCCGACCACCACGACTGCGCCATCAACATCACGGCCACATCAAATCACATCGTGGACGGCGAGGGGGTGGGTAGTTCGCCGATCGAATCGGGTGGTGCGGCTACAACCGGCAGTGCCCCGAGCTCGCGAGGTGATAAACCGGACAATTGGAACCAGTTTGGGGGCACCGTGTTTGAAGGGTGACCGGCGGGATATCGCCTGTGCGGTATCTCGCTGCTGAGGGGCTCGCCTCTCGCTCGCAGCAGGCGCCGGCCGCTTCGGCGGTCCGGGTCCTGGCCTGCACCAGGGCCCGACGCGGTACACCGCCGCACCGGCGGGCGGGAACGACATCCCTCCTGGCCGTCGGTGCGGCGATCGGTAGTGATGCGGTGCCGGTCCGGGCGATCTGCTCGGGTCGGCACCGCGTCATCGTTCGCGGCCGTGGCGACAACGAATCGTCGCGCCCCTGAAAGTGGGGGCGGTCGCATTCTGTGAAACTCAATCCTTTCACTATTTGTGAACGTTAGTGTTCGTAAAACCTCCTTCGAGGTCTGTGAACATGTGGAAGGAATCTCATGGCTATGAGTTGGTCGCGTGGCGCTGGAGTGGCATCGAGCCTGGTCGTGGGGGCGGCGGTGTTGCTGCTCGCGGCACCGAACGCCACGGCCTCGACGTGGGGCGACGTGACACTGGAGAAGTCGAACCCGCAGGCGGGATGCAGCTACAAGGTGACCAGTGGTGATCTGGTCGGCGGCGGCAGCAGTTCGGTCAACGGCGCGAAGGTCACGTTCTTCGACGACGGCGCCGTGATCGGCTCCGGCACGGTGGGCGGCGGCCTGCTGGGGAATCCGGCGAAGGTCACCTGGACGCCGAAAACCGCTGGGCAGCATGTGCTTACCGCCTCGTCCGAGTATCTCGGCGGTGGCAGTGGCTTCGAACTGACTCCACTGACCGTGCAGGTCCGCGAGTCCTCGTCCACCGGGAGCTTCGGCTGCCCGCTGCCGAGCATCTCCGGCTGACGCCCGAACTTCACTCGATCCCCTCGGGCGGCGTGTCGTGCCCGCTGCCCGCCACGGAAACCTCGCTCACCACTCCGGAACGCCGAAGAGGGCGACGGTGGTTCGGTAGAACTCGTCGTCCAGTTCGGCCAGGGCATCCGGGCCCTGGAACTGGATGCAGTCCCGGATGCGGTCGTCGATGCCGCCGATGAGCAGTTCGAAGGCCGCCGCGGGGATGTCCGAGGGGATGTCGCCGGTGTCGCGGCCGATGGCGAATACGGCTTGCATGCGTTGCGCGAGACGGGTTTTCATGTCCCGGCGTTGTTCCGCGACCGCGAAGTCGACGGCCAGGCATTCCACGTGCAGCACCCGTGCGATCAGGCTCTCCTGCACGAGGGCGCCCAGGTAGGTTCGCAGAGTCGTTCGCAGCAGTGCGCGCCAGTCCTGGCGCGGCGTGTCCGCGACGCTGTCGGCCATCATCACGGTGACGGTGTCGACCGCGTACTCGAACGCGGCGGCGAAACACTCCTCGCGGCTTCGGAACTGCTCGTAGAAGGTGCGGCGCGATACCTGTGCCCGTGCCACGACGGCGGCCACACTCGTTGCGGCATAACCCTTCTCGGCGATGACCTCCGCCATCGCGTAGAACATGCGGATCCGCTGCGATCGCACGACATCCGCCGGATCGATGCCGTGGGTGCCCGGAGGCAGTCGGCGCCGGTCGATATGCGATGCGAGGGACATCGGACCAGGATATCGGGTTCCCTCCAGTGTCTCCGAGCACACTTGTGCACCGAAAGTGACATGGGTTACTCTTCCCCGCAGGATAGGTACGAGATTGTTTTTAAGTGGGGAGCGGGACATGCCTGGATCGATGAACGACTCGATGCGACGACCTCGGGGTGGGCGATGGCGGCGATTCGCCCCGGTAGCCGTCCTGGGCGTGACGTTGTCGACGGCGACGCTGTTCGTGGTGCCCGCGCAGGCCGACTCGACACTGCCGGTGGACGGCGGCGCGCTCGCCCAGCAGTGGAAGGCCGAACACGACAGTCCAGCCCCCGAATATCCCGGCCGATTCCCGGGTGATGTCGATGTCCAGTTCGATGTGCCGATCACCATGAGCGACGGCACCGTCCTGAAAGCCAATATCTACCGGCCGATGGACGCGACCGGGCACCCGGTCACGACACCGCTGCCCACCATCGTGAACATCACCCCGTACACGAAGTTCGTATCGTTCATTGCCGATGTCGCGCAGTCGATTCCGTGGCTCTCGGACGCGTTGCTGGAGTTGATCAACCGGTTCGACTTCGCCGGCACCCCGTTCGATTCGATCACCGATCTCACGAAGGTGCTCGGCGGTGGCGCGGGCCGGGCGTTCGGCGCCGACCGCAAGATCGTCCAGCAGGGCTATACCTATGTCATCGCCGACACCCGGGGTACCGGGTATTCGCAGGGTGACTGGAAGTTTCTGCAGGACAGGGAAACTCAGGACAGCACCGAGCTGATCGACTGGGCCGCGCGGCAATCGTGGTCCGACGGCAAAATCGGCATGACCGGAATCTCGTACTCGGGGATCAATCAGTACAAGGTGGCGGAGCTGAATCCGCCTGCGCTCGAGGCCATCTTCCCCATCGAGGGGTCCACCGATCCCATCAACGACGTCGCTCTTCCGGGTGGGACGCTGGGGGCGTTCGGGCCGGTGTACATCGCGCTCGTCGACCTGATCTCGAACTTTCCCGATCCGATCGGGGTCCTGCTCGGGCATCTGGATCTGAAATGGCTGGTCGATCGGGTGAACACACCGCTCGAGTTCTTCGATCTCATCCTGGCCGCGCTGTCGCTGAACGTGGATTCGATACCGCAGCCGCTGAAGGACGCGATCGCCCCCGGTGCGTCGATGCGCAACGCGCTCACCGACTATCACCCGGACAGGATCCAGGTTCCGACCTTCGCCTACGGCGGGTGGCAGGACATCTTCTCCTCGTCCAACGCGCGCAGCTTCCAGAATCTGACCGGACTGGGCCCGGATCGGAAGAAGCTGATCATGGGCGACACCTATCACGCGAATCCCGGTGCGCACCTGGGAGATCCGGGGGCTCCGCCGCGTCTGGACGTGCTGCAGCTGGCCTGGTATGACCACTGGCTCAAGGGCATCGACAACGGGATCGACACCTACGGCCCCGTGGTGCTGAAGTCGCAGAACGGTGGTTGGCGGGTGATCGACGGTTACCCGGGCCAGCCGGACATCGACTACCGGCGCATGTATCTCTCCGGTGCGCACACCGGTACCGCGACCAGCGTCTACGATGGCTCGCTGGTGCCTGATCCCACTTCGGAGACAACAGGTTTCACGGTGTCCCCGGCGACCGGCATCACCGGACTGTGCTCGCGGGACTCCGCGGTGGAGACCATCGGCGCGCTGAGTCTGTTCAACTTCTGCGCCCGGGACGACCGCATCCACGAGTTGGGCGGGCTCACCTTCACCAGTGCGCCGCTCACCGAGGAGACCCGCCTTTCGGGCACGGCGAACGTGCATCTGCTCACCAGCTACGAGAACGTCGAAGGCGATTGGGCGGTGACGGTCAACGACGTGTTCCCCGACGGGCAGTCCATGGTGCTGGCGTCGGGGCAGCTGGCCGCGAGCCTGCGCGCGATCGACGAGGACCAGAGCACCCGGGACGGCGACGGCGACCTGATCCACACGGTGTACAAGCTGACGCTGGATACCCGTCAGCCCCTGGTCCCCGGTCAGCCGACCGCGGTGGATATCGCCGTCAATCCGATGGACGCGGTCCTGGCCCCCGGTCATCGACTGCGGGTGAACGTGTACGCGTCGAACTTCCCGCGCGGATTCCTCGCGCCGCCGCTGCTGTTCGACGGCGGCATTCTCAATGCCCTCGACCCGCAGCACATTCTGCTGGACGGCAACGATCCCAGTTTCATCAAGCTGCCGCTGAACCGGCCGCTGCCCTAGCGGGACACCCAGCGGGCCGATTCGCGCACAGCGTGTGCGGATCGGCCCGTCGGGGTCGGTGGCGTCCAACTGTCTCGGAAAGCAGCCGGAGAACACTGGGAGAATTTTCGGTGACCTCGAGGCCGGTCCGGGGTGGTGAGGGTGAAATCGGACGATTGTCCTGATTGCTGCCGGGAGTGCGCGGGCGGGCGGGGGAGTGCGCGCCAAGGGTTGGCAAGGGGTATCGAGGGGTGGCGGGCGATGCCGGAGGGCGGGTTGGGAGAGGTGTCCGGATTCGAGGTCTGACCTAGTATTTTGGGGGTTTGGCGGGACTCGGGAAACCGCCGGTGCGACACGCGGTAGCGGGTCGATGAATTTGTGTGCAGCCTTCCTTGCTGTGCGCTGGTGTTCCGCTATCGTTCACCCCACTATTCGATGCTGCTACTGGCGCGCCAGGGCTGGTTCGTCGACTCCGGAGTGAGTGGCCGGTGCGGCACAACTACCCGACGCGGGCCCCCGACCGCTTTCCGAAAGATGAGGGATCGTGCCTGTACCCCTTACTCTTGCCGGCCGTCTGGTACGGCTGGAACCCCTTGCACCGCATCATGCCTCGGGTATTTCGGAGGCCGCTGCGGCCAACCGCGACGAGTTCGGGTTCACACCTGTCCCACACGGTGTGGACGAGGCGCTGGAATACGTGGCGCAAGCATTGAACGGACATGCCACCGGCACCTCGCTGGCCTTCGCCATCATCGCGATGGCGAGCGGGCGGGTGCTGGGGTCCACTCGATTCAGCCGATTCGACTACTGGCAGGGGCCGGTGGTCTGGCCGCTGGTACACGGGATGCCACCGGGAGATCCCCTGATGGCGACGCCCGACGCGGCCGAGATCGGCAACACCTGGCTGTCCCCGCAGGCGCGTGGTTCCGGGATCAACCTGGAGTCCAAGCTGCTGTTGCTGCAGCACGCTTTCGAGGTGTGGCGGGTGCGGCGCATCGCCATGCGGGCTGATGTCCGAAATATGCGTTCCCGCATGGCAATCGAGCGATTGGGCGCCACCAGCGACGGAGTGCGGCGGGCGCACTCCCGCGGCTTCGACGGCGAGGTGCGCAGCACGGCGTTCTACTCGATCTTGGACGAGGAGTGGCCGACTGTCCGGGCCACCATCGACCGTGAGCTCGCCGCGCAGCCCACGCGAACCCGCCGCCTCGGGGCGCAGGGGCTGATCGACGCCTGACCGGGGCTGATTCGACCGCAGGCCGACCGACCCGGCCTGCGGTGCCCGACTGTGCTCTCCCGGGCGGAATGCTGCGGGCAACCCCTCGATCCGATCATGCGCGGCGACTATAATTCCCGGTGTCGCACAGGTCGGACGTCGAGGAGACAGGTCCGAGTCGGGTGACTCGGCGACCGGCACGAACCTCGGATATCAAGACAGCAACCGGGCGCGGAGCCCGCCGAATTCTCCCGGGCCACGGCTCAGGGGAACGGGGCTCCACTCTTTCTCGTCAGGAGATGCGCATGCCCGACCCCATGCACACCAAGGTCTGCCTCTCGGACAGCGTGTCCGGTTCACCCGTGCTCACTCTGTTCCTCGTTCCCGAACCCCGGGTCGCGGGCGCGAGCATGCTGCACCTCGTGGAGCAGACACCGCTGGTTCGAGGCCGCGAGCCGCGAACCGACCCCACCCTCGTCGACTGGTTGCAGGGGCACGGCGCGCCCGCGATCCGGACCAGCTTCGTGGCCTTCGGCCCGGGGCTGCACGATCCGCGCCGGGTGCACGGCGTCCTGCACGATCACTTCATCGCCGAGCCGGCGCCGATCGGACTCGATATCGACGACCCGGACGAGCTCACCCGCCTGTCCCTGCTGCCCGAGCATCCGCTCGGCTCCCGGCGGATCGACGATTTCCACACCCATGCCGTGCGCACGGCGATGTTCGCGGTGTATCAGCACTTCGGGGTGGATCAGCGGATCCCGCTGATGTATCACGGCTATGCCGAGCCGGAGGACGGCTGGTTCGAGCCGCCCGCCGCGCAGGCGTGAGCCTGCGGCGCTAGTCCGCCGATACGATCTCGGGGGACACGGTCAGCAGCCACCACGGCCGGCTCGGGCTCTGAAATCCGAAGGTCTGCACGTACATGCGCTGTTCGAGACGCGTCTCCGGCTCCATCATCAGCACGGTGCGCTGTTCGGGATGCTCACGGGCGGTGTCGTTCTCCCACATCGCATCCCAGTCCGGCGCACGGCGGGCCAGGGTCAGGATCTCCTCGATGCGTTCGGGCCGGATGTGTTTCGGCGCGATGTCCCGGAATGTGGAGACCATGAGCTGCGCTTCACCCTGCCAGTCGGCGAGCCGGTAGCGGGCCATCGGCTCGAGCAGGATGGCGGTGAGCAGGTTCGCGCCCGGTCCGGTGCCCGGAAACAGCTCCCGGAAGGCGGAATTGGCCGCGACGACATCGAAGGCGCTGTCGTGCAGGCAGGCGGGATTCCGGATGCTGTGCAGCACTGCGAGATCGGCAGGCGGCGGCCGGGGCGGGTCGAACACCCTTGGCAGTGTGCGGGACAACTCTTCGCGTCCTCTTCGTATCGGGTTAAGCCGGATCACAAGACTGGGCGTTCCCGCAGAATTTCTGTCATATTTAAGATCCTGTTTGGTTTGGTTTCGAAGTGGGTATTGGGGGTTTCTCGGCGCCATGGCGGTCACGCGGATCGGGGTGCTGGGTCCACTGCACATCAGCATCGACGGCAAACGGGTGCCGCCCGGAGCCCCGATGCAGTGCGCGGTGCTGGGGCGATTGGTGGCGGCGGGCGGGCGAGTGGTGCCCACCGACCGGCTCATCGACGACCTCTGGCACGGTGCTCCACCGGTCAAAGCCGTTGCCGCGCTGCAGGTCTACATTCACAATCTGCGCCGGGTGTTCGAACCCGAGCGGCCGCGGCGGGCGCGCTCGCGCGTCATCGTCTCCGAATCTCACGGGTACGCACTGAATCTGGAACCCGAACATGTGGACGCGTGGCAGTTCGAGCGGCTCCTGCACGGTCACGAAGCGGCCATGCGCGATCCGGCCGGGCGGCCGGATCCGCTGGAACAGTGCCGAGTGCTCGATGCCGCCCTCAGTTGCTGGCACGGCGCCGCATTCGAAGCCTTCTCCGGAATGCCCTGGGCGGCACAGGAAGCTGCCCGGCTCGCCGCGCTGCGCCTGACCGCCGCCGAACTGCGGGCGCAGGCGGCGCTGGAGATGAACCGGCCCGCCGAGGTGGTGCTCGCGCTGCGGCCGGTGTTCGAGGAGTATCCGGGGCGCGAGGAATGCGCGCGACTGCTCGCGCTGGCGCAGTACCGGCTCGGACAATCGCTGGACGCGCTGGTCACCGTCCGCCGCAGCCGCGAATTCCTCACCCACGAATACGGGGTGGATCCGGGACCGGGACTGCGGGATCTGGAGACCGCGATCCTCACGCACTCGGTGGAGAACGACACGCCGTCCGTGCCCGCGTTCGTCCGCACCAGCCCGCCCGTGCCCGCCCCGGCTCCGGAACCGCTGCCGGACAACGGGTACGGGCCGCAGCGCGCCGCGGTGCTGGCCGCCGCGGATGCCGCCGCCGCCGGACACGTGCGGCTGATCTGGCTCGCGGGTGAGGCCGGGGCGGGCAAGACCACTCTCGCCGCCGCGGTCACCGCCCACCTCGCCGAGCGGGGCTGGACCACCGTGTTCGGCCGCTGCCCCGAGGTCGAGGGCGCGCCGCCCGCCTGGGCGTGGGCCGAGGTGCTCACCGGTCTCGATGCGGCCGACCCCGAAACATTCACCGACGCGGATGCTTTCACGCTGGCGCGCCGGGTGGTCAAGTCGTGCCGGGAGCGGTCCGCGGACACTCCCATCGCCGTGGTGCTGGAGGACGTGCACGGCGCGGACACCGCCACCCTGCAGGTGCTGCGGCAGGTGGTGAACTGGCTGCGTGATCAGCCCATCCTGATCGTGGCCACGCTGCGCGGCACCGAATCCGGGCCCGGGGTTCGCGATACCGCCGGTGCGCTGGCGCTTTTCACCGCCGACCGGATCGAACTCGACGGCCTCGACCTGCCCGGCACCCGGCGGGCCGCCGCCGACGCCGGACTCACCGAGATCGACGACCGCACCCTGGAACTGCTGCGGCTGCGCACCGGCGGCAATCCGCTCTTCATCCGCGAGCTCGCGAAACTCGTTGCCAGCCAGGGAACCACCGACGCCCTGCCCGACAGCGTGCGCGATCTACTCGGCCACCGCGTGGCACAGCTCCCGGCCGAGGTCGTGGAACTGCTTCGCCACCTGTCGGTCTGGGGCGAGGAGAGCGAGGTCAACATCCTCGCCGCCGCCACCGGCCTGCCCGCCGACACCGTCATCGACCTGGTCGCGACCGCCGAGTCCGCACGGCTGCTGCGCACCGAACGCACCGGCCGCATGACCTTCGACCACGCCCTGGTCCGCGAGACCGTCTACTACGAGATCCCCCTGCTGCGCCGCGCCCGAATGCACTGGGCCGCATTCGAACTACTCCGCACCTCCACCCTGCCCGCCGCCCATGCCCGGTCCGCGGAGCCCGGGACGGACACGGTGTGCGAGACCGGTCACGGTGTGTGGGCTGCGGGAGCGCCGGGCGCGGTTTCCGCTGCGGTGCGGGAACTTCCGGTGCCCGATACCGGGCCGATGTCCGAGAGCGGTGGTGCGGGGTGGTCCGGAGACGTGCCGGGCCTCGATGCCGCTGTGGTGCCGAGCCTTTCGGAGCCGGTTTCCGACGGTGCGCCGGGCTCGGAGACGCCGCCCGGTCCGGGGTTTCAGGTGCCCAGGGGGCGGGATCTGGATGCGCTGGCGCACCATGCGGCACTGGGGGCCGACGGTGAAACCGCGCCGCTGGCACTGGTATTCGTGCGGGCCGCGGCCCGCCGGTGTGTGGAACGGCGGATGCGCGCCGATGCGGTGTCGCGCTGGCGATCGGTGCTGTCGCTGCACGAACTGGCGGGGCACACCGCGCCGGGGGCGACGCGGGCGGATCAGGTCGCGGTGCTGGGGGCGCGGTGCGAGCTGGTGACCGCGCTCGCCTATGACGGGCAGCACATCGCAGCGCGTACCGCGCGGCGGGAAGCGCTCGAACAGGCCGAATCCCTCGGTGGCACAGAGCTGCTCGCGCACGCCGCGATCAGCTGGCCCACGCCGCTGATCTGGTCGGTGCAGGATTGGCACACCGCGGACCCCCGCATTCGGGAACCGCTGCGGATCGCCATGGCCGATCCGGAGCTGCCCGCGCCGACCAGAGTTCGCCTACTGGTCACCAGTGTTTTCGATCGGGCGATCGAGGATCCGTTCGGCTCCGGGCAGGACGCCGCCGCCGCGACCGCCCTGGCCGAATCGCTCGACGACCCCGATCTGCTGTGCACCGCCGTCAACGCGCAGGCCTTCGCGGCCTTCGCCGGCGCCGGATTCCTCCGGGCCGGCGAACTCGAAACCTTTGCGGCCCGGCTGCTTCGAGTCTCGACCGAGGCCGGACTCACCGAATTCCGCGCGCTCGCACACTATCTCCTGTTCCGCGCCACCCTGGCCGACGCCGATCTGGCCGCGGCCGCCGATCACGCCGCCAGCGCGGGGGTCTACGCCACCGACGGACAGCTCGGACACCTGCGCGATGCGATCGCGCCGTTCGGCATGGTGCTGGAGTTGTTGCGCGGCAATATCGACGAGGTGCTGCGGCTGCTCGCGGGCGCACGGGAGTCGGCGGCGGTCCTGCTCGACGGCGCTCCCGAGTCGATCGATCCGCAGGCGCTGCACATCGGCGTCGCGGTCTCCATCGGCCTGCTGCGCGACGACATGTCGCCCTATCTCGATGAGCTGCGCGACCGCGCGGCGGTGAACCCGGAGCTCTTCGTCTTCGGTTACGCACTGGCACTTGTGCATTCGGGTTTCCCGGACGAAGCGCGCCGGGTGCTGGCCGACGCACCGCCGCTGGCTCCGCACTTCTGGTGCACCTTCACCGCGGTGCGCGCCCGTCTGGCCGTGGCACTCGGCGATCTGCCCGCCGCGCAGGAGCGCTATGACGAACTGCTGCCGTACGCGGGCACCGTCGGTGGGCTCGAGACCGGAGCGACCGTCCTCGGGCCGATCGATTTCGTCCTGGCGGACCTGGCCGCCGCGCTCGGCGAGCCCGAACGCGCGCTCGCGCACCGGGCCGACGGCGAGCGCCTGCGGGAGCGGCTGAGCGAGGACGTGGACAAGCTGGAGCAGGTGACGAACGGCCTGCTCGAACCGTCGAAATTGGGTCCCGCCGGGCAGTCTCGACTGGTTCGCCGCGACTGACGGCACGCTCGGGGCGTGTGGAGGTTGTGTGGAGATGCTGTATGGGTGTGGCCGCTGTTGATGCCGCCGGCTCGGTTCTCCGATAATTCTTCAGGAGCGAGATTCGCGCGGCCGATCCCCGGCCGGGCGTGGGGGAGGGGCTATGACGACACTGGAGAACCCATCGGACACCTCGACACCGCGTCGGCGTCGGCGCGGGGGCCGCTGGCTCTCGATCATCGCGGTCCTGGCCACGCTGGCGATTCTGGGCGGCACCGGCGTGTACTGGTGGAAGGAGCATTCCCCGCTGGCCGCGGTGGCGGGGGACCGCATGCGGACCTTTCCCGCCGTCGACAGGACGGGGCTGGACGAAACCCAGAACCGCATTCTGGATGTGCTGCAGCGAGAATTCTCGGCACAGAATCCTGGGACGAAATACTCCGAAGGTATCGCGGAACAGTGGTGCGCGGACTTCGTGAGCTGGGTGATGCGGGAGGCGGGTCGTCCGCTCGCCAATCCGAATTCCGGATCGTGGCGGATTCCCGGCGTCTACACGCTCGAGGAGTACTACCGGGGACAAGATCGTTTCGTGGCGCCGAACGCCGAATATCGGCCCAGGGTCGGCGATGTGATGTTGTACGCCGAGGGTAGCGTCTTCAATCAGCACACGAATATCGTTATCGCTTCCGCGGACGGTCTCGTCACCACCGTGGGTGGGAACGAATTCGGCAAGGTCAGCATCCATAAGTACCGGCCGGCGGACTATTCGGGCGTCGTCGGAATCGGTCGATTGTGAACAGGTGGGTTCCACATTCTGGAAACACACCAGTCGGAAGGTGGGCGTGAGCGGCAGTTCCGCCTACGATGGTTCCCGGCGGTGCCCGGCAGCATCGCCGATCGATCCCTGTCCTGCTGCCCCCTCATCGGCAGGACAGGGGTCCCCGCCCTACCGAAGGTAATTTTTCGATGACGTTGTCCGACGAACCGACCTGGATCGATTACGCCGAATTCGGTGAACGATTCGTGGCGGCGGCGGTGACGGAATCCCGGATCGAATCCGCGGTCTCGAGTGTGGCCGGTCGCGGGATGACCATCGGACCCTTCGGAATCGGGCCCGCCGGGCTCGCGCGATTCGTCGCCAAGGGCAGCATCGGCAAGCCCACCATCGTTCGCCGCGAACCGCATGTGCACTTCGACGTGCTGCTGCCGGTGAAACTCCGGGTCGACGTCACCCTCGGCGGCCAGCGGCTACGCCTGGAAGCGGTCGTGGAAATCGACCTCACCCTGCACGCGCGCACCGCGGACCCGCTGCTCGTCGTCATCGATATTCCGCCCGTCACCGGGCGCGACGTCAGCTTCGTCATGCGCGCCCAGGCCATCGGCTCGGCGTGGGAACTGCTGCTCGATCCGATCGCCAAGATGGTGCAGCGCGAGGTCGCCAATCGGATCAATGCCATTCTCTCGGACCCTGATTCGCAGCGCGGGCGCACCTTCGACGTGGAGGCCATTCTCGACGGCACCGACTCCGCGTACCGCGGGCGGCCCACGCACCAGTGGATCAGCTACGACGAATTCGGGCACCGATTCTTCGAACGCATCGTCACCGCCGACCGGGTGCGCGAAGTCGTGGAATCCATGGCGGGCAAGCCGATCGAGGTCGGGCCACTGCGCACCGGACCCGGCAACAAGGCACAGGTCTCGGTGCGGGGCGTCGTGCGACTACCCCGCGTCGCCGCCTCCGCCGCGAGCGGCGACGTACCCCGTCCCGAGCCGCGTATCGCCGAATTGCCCCCCACCGCAGAGGCATTGGCGGCGCAGGCCGCACGGGAGGCCGCCGCGGCCGCGGCACACGAGGCCGGGCACGATCCGGCGCTGATCACCTTCGACCTCACCATTCCGGTCAGCCTCGACATCACCGTCGACGTGCTGAAGTCCAACCGCTATCGCGCCGAAGTGCAGGTGCCCGTGGCCCTGACCGCGCGCGCGGCCGAGCCGCTGCTCATCGTCATCGACGCGGCGCCGCCCAGGGCCGAGGACATCGACCTCGAGATGACCGCCGAAGGCTGGCGGGCCGCGACCCTCGGCAAGATCGCGGGTATGCGCAAACAGATAGCCGTTCAGGTCGCCCAGGTCGTCCGGAACGAGGTGTCCGACGCCTCGCGCCGCACCATCGATGTCGGCGCCCGGCTCGACGGCACGCTGTCCTCGAAGCAGCGGTCGGCCTAGTCCTCGCTGTCTTTTCGCACGCACTGCCGGGAACGGTGTTTGTTACTCGTGTTGCGTGTGCGGCGCGTGTGCATGGCGATTCCCATGTGAATATGGTGGAATGAGGGCGTTCTGGGCTCCCGGCGCACAGATGATCTTGCTCAAGCACTTCGGCTGATCTTGCTCATCGGGGAAGGTGCGCCGGGCACGCCGCACGTGGTTTCACGCCGCTCATCCATATGACCGGCACGTTCGACCAGCGAGTGTGTGCGAAGGAGTCCGCGATGCGTTCCGACCATTCCAGCCGGCGGTCTTTCCTGTCCGGCGCCGCAGCCCTCGCCGCCGGAATCGCGGCCGGGCTGGCCCTGCCCGCGGGATCCGCGAACGCCCGGCAGGAGCTGGGCACGCTGCTGGACTACGCGGGCGGTGTCCCCGCCGCACACGACATCAGGGCCGAGGGGCATATCGGCGTCATCCGCTACGTCTCGGATCGACGGCCCGGCGCGGAGTGGATGGCCGGAAAGCCGCTGCTCGCAAGGGAAGTCGACGCGCTGTCCGCGGCCGGGCTGAGCGTCGTCTCGTGCTATCAGTTCGGCAAAGGCCCGTCCGCGGACTGGCGCGGCGGATACGCGGCCGGACTCGAACACGCGGCGCGCGGGCTGGTGCTGCACACGGCGGCGGGCGGCCCCGACACCGCGCCCATCTACGCCTCCATCGACGACAATCCGAGCGACGAGGACTTCGACAGCATGATCGCGCCCTACCTGCAGGGGTGGGAAGCGGTCATCGGGCGCGAGCGCACCGGCGTGTACGCGAACTCGCCGACCATCGACTCGCTCCTGGACGCGGGACTGGGTTCGTACTACTGGCAGCACAATTGGGGCTCGCCGCGTGGATACGTGCACCCCGACGCGCACCTGCACCAGTTCGAGATCGACAAGCGCGCGGTGAGCGGAATCGGTGTCGACGTGAACTCGGTCCTGAGCCCGCAATACGGCCAGTGGTGGTGAAGCCCGGCTCTCGAACCGGAGTGAAGGCTATGTCTGGCAGTGGCGGGTGGGGTCTTCGACCAGGTCCGGTTCGTCCGGCACCACGCGGAGGGTGTGGTGGTGGTCGGTGTGTTCGTCGCGGCCCTCGCTGAAGGCTTGACGGTCGCCGGACCAGGAGAAGATCGACCAGCGGGACATGCCCGAGAAGGCCGAGCCGAGGCTGGCGAACGAGGCTGAGGAAATGATCGAGGCGAAGGATCCGGCGGAGCCGATCGACAGCACCGATCCGACACTGCCTATCGAAAGAATCGAATAGGCCGACCCGATCGACAGAATCGACCCTTCGGAACGGATCGAGAGAATCGATCGCCGCGAATGCAGTCCCCGCCCTGCGTTTTTGACAGTGGCCATAGATAGCGGTCTATCACAGAATCCCGCCCAGGACGCAGTTTCGCCCCCGTTCCCTCTCCGCTTGTCGCGGGGAGGGAACGGGGGCGAAGTGCTGGCTACCGGCGAATTCCGATCAGGCCGTGAAGAAACCGGCGGTCGGGAGGAACGAGCAGGTGATCGGCTGCGACGCTTCGTCGGCCTGAGTCGTGAGCGACCCGGAGACGACGGCGGCGATGCGGCCGGAGCCGGTGTTCACGATGGCCGAGAGGGTGGCCGGGCCGTCCGGGTTGATCTTGGCCTCGTCGGTCAGCGTCGCGACGCCGCTCTGACGGGTGTCGAGGTTCAGCCACTGCACCGTGATGGGCGGGTTCTGAATCTCGGTGGGCCGCTTGGTGCCCAGCGCGGTGAACACGAAACCGGTCTGGCCGACGGCCGGTCCGGGCGGGGGCAGCGTGGCCGGTCCGGCCACGGCGAGCGCGGTGCCCACCGAGTCGCCGCCGGAGCCGATGCAGCCCTTGCCCAGGGTCGGCCACAGGAACTGGGAGATGACCGGGCCATCCTTCGGGATGTCCGGACCACCACCGCCGCTGCCGTCCAGGAAGGTGATGATCTTGTTGAGCGTGTCCTTGATCGACTGCGGCAGATTCAGCGTCGAGAGAATCTGCTTGGCCTGATCCAGGATCGCCGCCTGCGGGCCGGCGGCCGCGATGTCGGCGGGGCCCGCGGCCGCGCCGATGATCGCCGGAACCAGCGAGGCGAGCGCCTCGACGGGCACGCCCTCCGGAATCACGGGGATGGTCGAGGAGGCCTGCGTGGCCGGAGCCGGTGCGGCAAACGCGGTGGCCGGCACGATGACAACGGCGCTGGCCGCCAGGGTCAGCGCGGACATTGCGAACCGCGATCGGGTGCGAAGCACTGGGGTAGCCGTCCTTACCTCGGGTACATCTGAGCAGCGATGGAGACATCGCTCCGCGCCACTCTAGGGACCTGGCTGCCGTGTTGTACAGCCACCGTGTGATCTTGCTGTCGTCGTCCGACTCACGCTCTCGAACGTGCGACCGGAAACTATGTTACTGATGGGGTCAGTGATGCGAATGGTACAGCCAGTGCCCACTGTTTCCCGGCAATTTCCTTCGTGTGACTACTCTTGTCGCGATCTGAACGCCTGCCGCCCGAGCCGAAAGACAGCGTTGTGAATCGACCCTCCCGTTCGGCAGTCACCGCGAAGGCCCGGCTCACCGAGCCTGTCGCGCAACTACGGCTCGCTCTGATCGCTCTCGCACTGGCGGTGCTGGCCCGAATTCTGTGGGTCGTGCTCGTGCCCAACGGCATGAATCTGGTCGACCTGCACGTATATGTGGACGGTTCCGCTCAGCTGGGCGGCGGACACCTCTACGACTTCACCGACTCCTCGAAGACACCGGATTTTCCGCTGCCTTTCACCTATCCGCCATTCGCGGCGATCGTTTTCTATCCGCTGCACTGGCTGCCGTTCGACGTGGTGGCCTTCGGCTGGCTGCTGCTGACCATGGCGGCGCTGTACGGCGTGGTGTGGCTGAGTTTCGAACTGCTGCTCGGGAAAGCCGCCCTGCGCGAACCGAAATGGCGTGTCGCGATCGTGGCCTGGACCGCGGTGGGCATCTGGCTCGAGCCGATGCGCACCACCCTCGACTACGGCCAGGTCAATGTGTTCCTGGTGCTCGGGGCCATGCTCGCGGTGCGCAGCACGCGGTGGTGGATCTCCGGAACGCTGGTCGGTGTGCTGGCCGGGGTGAAGCTGACCCCGGCGGTGACCGGTCTGTATTTCGTGGCGCGCCGGCGGTGGTGGACCGCGCTCTGGTCGGGCGCGGTCTTCGCGGGCACGGTCCTGCTGAGTTATCTGACGCTGCCCGAGGAGACCGAGAAGTACTTCGGCGAGTTGCTGGGCGACGCCACCCGGATCGGTCCGGTCGGATCGGTGTCGAATCAGTCGCTCCGCGGCGCGCTGAGCCGTTTCGCCGGGCACGACGTGCAGTCGGGTCCGCTGCTCATCGGTGCGATCCTCGTCACCGCCGTGCTGGCGGTGCTGGCCTGGCGCGCGCTGCGCTCCGACGATCTGCTGGGCACGCTGATCGTGGTGCAGTTCTTCGGCCTGATGGCCTCGCCGATCTCCTGGTCACACCACTGGATCTGGCTGATCCCCACCGTGCTGTGGCTGCTGTACGGCCCGCTGCGCGAGGTCGCGGGCGCGCGTGCGGTGGCCGCCTTCTGGATGGTCGACATGGTGATCGGGCTGCCGTGGGTGCTGGCGTTCTTCCAGCCGACCATCTGGACCATCTCGCGACCGGGCATTCTGTCGCTGCTGGGCGCGGTGAACGTGATCGGCGTGCTGATCTTCTATGTGTGGGTGATCCGGGCGGGGCGGCGTGAGCGATCAGGCGTGGACGCGGCAGCCCGCGTACCCACGCAGGGCTCCGCTCGTGCCGGATAGGCGCCGCTCAGCTCTGCGACTCCAGCCGGTCGATCTCGTGGGCCAGCGCCACGTCCAGCGCCGTGAGGCCGCCGGCGTCGTGGGTGGAGAGGGTGAAAGTGACTCTGCGCCAACGAATGTCGATATCCGGGTGATGGTTGGCGGCCTCGGCCGCGACGGCCACCCGGCGCACCAGTTCGATTCCGGCGAGGAAGGATTGGGCCTCGGCGGTGCGGGTGATGGCGTCGCCCGCGCGGGTCCAGCCCGGCAGTTCCGCGAGGGCCTTGGCAAGATCATCTTCGGAGAGCGGTTCGGGGCGCATGATCCCGGTGTACTCCGGATTCAGGCCGCGCGTGCGGCTTTGAGGCCCTTCTTCAGCTCCTTGCCGCTGCATCCCGCGGCTTCGAGCTTCTTCATCCGGCAGATGACCACGGGGCATTTGAAGCACCGCGTCTTCTTGCGGCAGCACTTTTTCTTGGGCTTCAGACTGGAAACGTCCTTCGCCTTCACCTTGCCCATGTTGGTTAGCTTAACCTAACTCGTAGGCGTTAAACCTGTGAGATGAGGCGACCGGTAGTCTGTAGGTCGCCGCATGCCCGGTGGAGTTGGCCCTTGTAGAAGGCACCGCCCCATGCATGACCCGCCGGGTCGGCCCCAAATCTTGCACCAGGAGGAATCTAACGTGTCGTCTGTCGAGTTCCGCAACGTGGCTATCGTGGCGCACGTCGACCACGGCAAGACCACACTCGTCGACGCCATGCTGCGTCAGTCCGGCGCTTTCGCCGAACGGGCCGAGATGGTCGACCGAGTGATGGATTCCGGGGATCTGGAGCGCGAGAAGGGCATCACCATTCTCGCAAAGAACACCGCGGTTCACCGGAAAAACGCCGATGGTTCGATGACCGTCATCAATGTGATCGACACCCCGGGCCACGCCGACTTCGGTGGAGAGGTCGAGCGCGGCCTGTCCATGGTCGACGGTGTGGTGCTGCTGGTCGACGCCTCCGAGGGGCCGCTGCCCCAGACCCGCTTCGTGCTGCGCAAGGCCCTCGCGGCCTCGCTGCCGGTCATCCTGGTGGTCAACAAGACCGACCGCCCGGACGCGCGCATCGAAGAGGTCGTCGAGGAGAGCCACGACCTGCTGCTGGACCTGGCCTCGGATCTGGACGACGAGGCCTCCGAGGCCGCCGAGCTGGCGCTGGACCTGCCGGTCCTGTACGCCTCCGGTCGCGCGGGCAAGGCCTCGACCAAGCGTCCCGAGAACGGCAGCAACCCCGACGCCGAGAACCTCGACGAGCTGTTCGAGGTCCTGATGAAGTACGTGCCGGCTCCCAAGGGCGACGCCTCCGCGCCGCTGCAGGCCCACGTCACCAACCTCGACGCCTCCCCGTTCCTGGGTCGCCTCGCGCTGGTCCGCATCCACAACGGCACCCTGCGCAAGGGCAGCACCGTGGCGTGGATGAACGCCGACGGCGTCAAGCAGGTCAAGATCACCGAGCTGCTGCAGACCGTCGGCGTCGAGCGTCAGCCGGGCGAAGAGGCCATCGCCGGTGACATCTGTGCCATCGCAGGCATCCCGGAGATCATGATCGGCGACACCCTCGCCGATTCGGAGAACCCGGTCGCGCTGCCGCGCATCACCGTCGACGAGCCCGCCATCTCGGTGACCATCGGCACCAACACCTCGCCGCTGGTCGGCCGCGTGTCCGGGCACAAGCTGACCGCTCGCATGGTCAAGGACCGCCTCGACAAGGAACTGATCGGCAACGTGTCGCTGCGCGTGCTGGACATCGGCCGCCCGGATGCCTGGGAGGTGCAGGGTCGTGGTGAGCTCGCGCTGGCCATCCTGGTCGAGCAGATGCGCCGCGAAGGTTTCGAGCTGACCGTCGGCAAGCCGCAGGTGGTCACCAAGCTGGTCGACGGCAAGATGCACGAGCCGTTCGAAGAGCTGACCATCGACTGCCCGGACGAGTACCTGGGCGCTGTCACCCAGCTGCTTGCCGCCCGCAAGGGCAAGATGGTCCAGATGAGCAACCACTCCGCCGGGTGGGTGCGCATGGAGTTCATCGTTCCCTCGCGTGGCCTGATCGGCTTCCGCACCGACTTCCTCACCGAGACCCGCGGCACCGGCATCGCCAACGCCAACTTCGACGGCTACGCGCCGTGGGCCGGCGAGATCCGCGCCCGCCACACCGGTTCGCTGGTGTCGGACCGTGCCGGTTCGGTCACCCCGTTCGCCATGATCCAGCTCTCGGACCGCGGCCAGTTCTTCGTGGAGCCGGGCGCGGACACCTACGAGGGCATGGTCGTGGGCATCAACCCGCGCTCGGAGGATCTCGACATCAACGTCACCCGCGAGAAGAAGCTGACCAATATGCGCAGCGCGACCGCGGACGTGTTCGAGACCCTGGCCAAGCCGCTGCAGCTGGATCTGGAGCGCGCCATGGAGTTCTGCACCGACGACGAGTGCGTCGAGGTGACCCCGGAGGTCGTGCGCGTGCGCAAGGTCGTGCTCGGCGCCACCGAGCGTGGCCGTGAGCTCTCCCGCAAGAAGGCGCGCGACCGCGCCGCCCTGTAAGAAGTAGACAGTCCGACCGTCGAGGCCGGCGGCGAGCCCTGATCGGTTCGCTGTCGGCCTCTTCCGCATCCGGTGTCTGCCCGGAGCGAAGCGAAGGGCAAGAAGAGATACAGTGCCGAACGTGAGAGGGGCTCGGGTGCGCGCGACGTGGCGTGCGGTAGTGGCAGGAGTGGCGGCCGTTCTGGTGGTCGGCACCGGATGCACGGCGAATCCACCGCCTCCGATCGAGAGCACGGACAGTCCCAAGACGACGCCCGCCAAACCGGGGAAGAACTCGGTGGTGGTCGCGGTCGACGACATCGGGATCGGCTTCAATCCGCATCTGCGCTCGCAGCAGTCCCCGGCGACGGCGGCCGTGGCCTCGATGGTGCTGCCGAGTCCGTATCGGCCGGTGCCTGTCCCGGCCGTGCCCGGCGGCACCGATTGGGTGCTGGATCCCGCGCTCATGGTGTCGGCGGATGTGACGTCGCAGGAGCCGTTCACGCTGACCTATCAGATTCGCAACGAGGCGTCCTGGTCCGATGGCGCGCCGATCGTCGCGGAGGACTTCCGCTACCTGTGGCAGCAGATGCTCACCCAGCCCGGCGCGGTGGATCCGGCCGGATACCGGTTGATCTCGGATGTGAGCGCCGGTGGCGCGGGCGGTAAGACGGTCACCGTCACCATGCGCTCGGAGTACCCGGCCTGGCGGCAGTTGTTCGCCGACCTGCTGCCGCAGCATCTGATCAAGGACTCCGGATTCGAGCAGGGTCTGGTGGACACCATCCGCATCTCGGGCGGGCAGTTCCGGATCAAGCAGGCCGATCGCGGTCGCGAGGAGATTCTGCTCGAGCGCAACGACCGCTACTGGGGCAAGCCCGCGGTGCCGGATCAGATTCTGTTGCGGCGCGGCGGAACTCCCGCGCAGGTGGCCGAATCGCTTCGGGTCGGGGACGCGCAGATGGCGCTCGTGCACGGGGGAGTGGCGCTGCAGGCGCAACTGGCGGCGATCCCCTCGGTGCGCACCACGGTCATGGCGCAGTCGCGGGAGATGCAGCTGGTGCTCAACGGCCGCACCGGTGATCTGGCCGATGTGCGGGTGCGGCGCGCGGTGCTCGGTTTGCTGGATCCGGTGCTGCTGGCCACGGTCGGCGCGCAGACCGGCAGCTGGGTGGAACCCGTTCGCGCACAGGTGCTCACGCCCTCGGACCCGGGTTACGTGGCCACCGCGCCGCCGCGGCTCACCACCGACGAGGTGTTCGCGCTGCTGAGCGAGGCCGGATTCGGTCGCGCACCCGAGCAGCCGCCGAGCGGTTCGCCCACTTCGCCTGCGCCGCAACCGCGTTCGATCGCCAAGAACGGCAAATCGCTCACCCTGCGGATCGGCGCGGTGGAGGGTGACGATGCGAGTCTCGCGGTCGCCAACACCGCCGCAGACCAATTGCGCAGTGCCGGAATCGATGTCATCGTGCGCAGCGTCTCGGCCTCGGAGCTCTACGGCAAGGACCTGACCGAAACCGGGATCGACGCCCTGGTCGGCTGGGAGCACGCGGGTTCGGATCCGGCCACGGTGCTGGCCTCGCGGTACGGTTGCCCGCCCGCGGAACCCGCTGGGAGCGACGGGGATTCGACCGTGGCGGACGGCGCCAAGAAGGCTCCGTCGAACCTGGCCGGAGTCTGCGATCCGACGTTGCAACCCGCCATCGACGCCGCTCTGCGCGGTATCGACGTGGGCAAGGTGATCGCCGAGTCCGAGCCCAAGCTGTGGGAGCTGGCGACGGTGCTGCCCATCGTGCAGGACACCCAGGTCGCCGCGGCCGGGCCGCGGGTGGACGGTGCGTCGCTGAGCGGTGCGGTGCAGACCGGCATCTTCGGTGACGCCGCGAACTGGCGGCGGCTGCCGTGAGCGAGGCGCTCGCGGGAACGCCCGCCACGGGTGGGCTGCTGCTGGTGCACGCGCATCCGGACGACGAGTCCATCACCACCGGCGGCACCATCGCCCACTATCGCCGGCGCGGGGTACCGGTCACCGTGGTGACCTGCACCCTCGGCGAGGAGGGTGAGGTCATCGGTGAGGAGTACGCGCAGCTGGTGGCCGACGGCGCGGATCAGCTCGGCGGCTACCGGATTCTGGAATTGACCAGGGCGCTGGCCGCCCTGGACGCCGCCGCCCCGCGCTTCCTCGGCGGTGCGGGCCGCTGGCGGGATTCGGGGATGGCGGGGACCGCGGCGGCGCGCAATCCGCGCGCGTTCATCCATTCGGGTGAGTCGGCGGTGGACGCGCTGGCGCAGGTGCTGCTGGAACTGCGGCCCCGGGTCGTGGTCGGCTACGACCCGCGCGGCGGGTACGGACATCCGGACCATATTCGGGCGCACGAGATCACCATGGCGGCCCTCGACGCCGCCGCCGAATGGGGTTGGCGGGTGCCGAAGGTGTACTGGACGGTGACCGATGGTTCGGTGCTCGCCATGCACACCGAGGCCATCAAGCGTCGCACGGTGGACCAGCTGCCGGGTGCGCTGCCACCGGGCTGGCGACTGCCCAACGATGGTGAACTGGCTTGTGTGGGAAGCGAATTCGTGACCACCACGGTGGACGTCTCGGATGTGCTCGCCGCCAAGCGGGACGCGCTGCGCGCGCACGCCACCCAGGTGACGCTCGCGCCGTCCGGCCGCGAGTTCGCGCTCTCGAACGATATCGCCCAGCCGGTGCTCCCGGAGGAGCACTACATTCTGGTGCGCGGCGAGCGCGGCCCCATCGGTCCCGATGGCCGGGAACATGATCTGTTCGCCGGACTGGAATGAGAGACTGAGCGCATGTACAACTGGGACCTCCAAAACGCCATCGCGGCGTTCGTCGAGAGCCAGCGCCCCAACTTCCAGGCGCAGCACGAGCTGTACCTGTCGGTGCTCTACGGCTTCCTCGACATGCAGAGTCACCTGCTGACCCTGCTCGGCTTCCCGCCGGTGCCGTGACCACGGTGGTTGCTCGCCCCGAGGATTCGGGTGTGCGCCCGTCGAGGGGTCCGCGCTGGCTGGGCGCGCTGATCGCCGGTTTCCTGCTGGTCGATGCCCTCGTCACGCTGGTGCTCGAAGTGCTGTTCCTGCCGATCTACGCCGGTCACGCGCAGGTGCCGGGCTCCGA
Organism: Nocardia jejuensis NBRC 103114; assembly: GCF_001613145.1. GTDB lineage: Bacteria > Actinomycetota > Actinomycetes > Mycobacteriales > Mycobacteriaceae > Nocardia > Nocardia jejuensis. The sequence goes on along the minus strand of NZ_BDBU01000006.1, from coordinate 191,544 downwards.
GCCGCTGCTGGCCGCGGCCGCGCCGCTGGCCTCGACCAGCCTGACCGCGGGCGCGATTGCGGTGCCGATCACCGTGCTGGTGGCGGCGGTGGTGAACGTGCTGCTGGTGGCCGGAATGGCGGTGGTGTCGCCGCGGCCCGCCGTGATGGCCGCGCCCCTGCTGGTCTGGACGGTCGGCTTCCTGGCGTGCGCGAGCACCGGTCCGGGCGGGGACGTCATGCTGATGAGCGACTGGCCGACCATGCTGCTGCTGATCTGCGGCCTGCTCCCGGCCGGGCTGTACCTCTACTGGCGCGTCACCATGCGCATGGCGAATCCCGCACGCTGATCCCCGTGCCGGGGTTCGGCGGGCGATTCGGTTCCGGCCTACCCGCGACCGGACGATGGCTTCCGACGTCGGAAACGATCTACCGCGACATCACGCGTCAGGCAGTCACCGTTCGTTCGGGCCGGGCTCGTCGAAATCCCGGCCAACGATCGACCGACCTGCGGCGATACGGTTCCCGTAAGGCATTTTCCAGTGCGATGTCACACCTGTGGGCCCTGCGTCGTCACTCTGTCGTAGCGATCTTCCCGGTGGTTCCGCCGGGGCATATCACCGATGACGAACGAAGGATTGATCATGGGATTCGACGAGCTTCGCAGTGCGGTCCGGGGCCGGGTGCTGGTACCGGGTGACGCGGATTTCGGCCGGGCCGCCCAGCCGTGGAACGTCGCGGTCGACCAGCAGGTCGCGTGCGTCGTCGAGGCCGAGGACGCCGAGGATGCGGCCGCGGTGGTGCGGTTCGCGCGGGCCGAGGGCCGCACGGTGGTGACGCAGCCGACCGGGCACGGCGCGACCGGTGGTATCGACTCCGCGATTCTGCTGCGCACCGGTCTGCTGAACACCGTGCGGGTCGATGCGCACGAGCGCCGTGCCTTCGTCGGCGCCGGTGCGAACTGGGGGCAGGTGCAGGCCGCCGCGGCGGTGCACGGATTGACCGGCTTGGCCGGGAGCAATCCGGTGGTCGGCGTGACCGGATACACGCTCGGCGGCGGTCTCGGCTGGTTCGGGCGCAAGCACGGCTGGGCCTCGAATGCGGTGCGCGCCTTCGAGATCGTGGATGCCGACGGCCGGGCGGCGCGGGTCACCGCCGAGTCCGACGCGGATCTGTTCTGGGCATTGTGCGGCGGCGGTGGCGATTTCGCGGTGGTGACGGCACTGGAGATCGACCTGTTCCCCGCGCCGGGCCTGTACGGCGGGCGCGTCACCTGGACCGCCTCCCGGCTGGCCGAGGTGTGGGAGGTGTTCCGGGAGTTGACATCCGATGCTCCCGACGAGCTGTCGGTGTGGTTTCAGCGGTTCCAGTTCCCGAACGCCCCGGAGATGGTGGGCCTGGACGTCGCCTACCTCGGCGATCCGGAGCAGGGCCGGAAGCTGGTGGCGGCCATCGACCGGATCGGCGCCCCGATCTCCGATTCGCGCGGTGCGATGTCCGTGGCGCAGCTCGGCGACATCACCTCCGAGCCGACCGATCCGAGCCCGTCCATCTCCCGCGCCGAACTGCTCACCGATCTCGACGACGACACCGTGAAAGTCCTACTGGGCGAGTCTGTTACGCCACTGCTGAACATCCAGGTCCGCCAGCTCGGCGGTGCGCTGGCGCGGTCCGCCTCGGGCGCGCGCGGTGCGCTGCGGGCGCCGTACGTGGTGTATCTGCTCGGGCTCGGCCTGCCGCAGCTGCGCGATGCGGTGAACGCCAAGGTTTCCGCGGTCGTCGACGGCCTCGCGGGGCATATCGCCGCGGGCAAGCCCTATACGTTCCTCGCTCCGGGTGAGACCGTGGCGGCCGCGTTCGACGCCGCGACGGTGGAAAGACTGCGGGAGATCAAGTCGGCGCGGGATCCGCATGCGGTGCTGCGGGCCAACTTCCCCGTCCTCGACTCATGAGAATGATCGAGGTCCACGGCGGCGTCGAAGCCGGTTTCGAGGCGGTGGCCATCGAGTTCGCCGCGCTGGCCGCCGCCGAGTGCGTCGAAACCGGTTCGCAGCTGGCGGTTTTCCATCACGGAGAACCGGTCGTGGATCTGTGGACCGGGCCGGACCCGGCAGGGGATCGCGGAAGTGCGCGGGCGGTGGCGGCGCGGAACCGCGCGCGGGTCGTGGGGGCCGCCTGCCATTCGGTCGTGGCCGAGCACAGCGCCGTCTATGCCGATCCGGGCACCGGAATCTCCTTCGCGTACACCGGCCGCGCGCCGGTCGCCCCCGGGCACGCGCGCCTGGCCGCCGCCGTTCGCGATTCCCTGACAGCCGCGCTCGGTCGGCCCTGAGCGGATTGGCGCAACCTCAGCCACGTCCGATCACCGGGAGCCTGGCGACCGCGGATGGCCGGGGCGGCGGTTCCGGCAAGCTTCTGCCGGTTGTGTACCGCGGGTTCCGTTGCTGTCGCGTCGTATCGGCGCGGGTGTCTCGGCAAGTTCGGCCAGAAGATGTGGATCTGTAGTTGATTCGGGATGGATCCGTTACTCTCTCCGCGAGGAAGCGTGATTAATCGGCCTTTTCTGGCGGTGCGGCACATGGTGGGGCGCGACAGCGCTCACTAGCGGGAGATTTACTGTGAGCAGTTGGCAGAATCTGCGCAAATCTATTGGCCGCCAGGCGGGTACGAGTGGAGAGGCGGTGCGCGGCTGGCTCGGCGTCCGAGCTCGGCTGTTGTCCATCGTGCTGATCTCCAGCATCACCCTGCTCGCCATCGGCGGCGGCGCGGCCGTCTACCTGGTGAAAGACGCCCGGGAATCCAAGCAGTGGGCCGAATTGGCCAGCAGTACCGCCGCTCCGGCGATCCTGATGGTCTCGGCATTCCAGGAGGAGCGGCGAGTCTCGCTGCTGCGCTTGGCCGGTGACCCCGGCGCGGCGCAGGCGCTGCCGGGCGTGCGGCAGCATTCGGACGCGGCGCTGGCCGAGGTGAAGGTCAAGGGCGACGCCGTTCGCGACTTCAACCCGTCGGGCAAGGGCTCGGACCTGGACTTCAGCAAGTTCTTCGAGCTGGTGCCGAGCATCCGCAACGGCGTGGACACCCAGCAGGTGCCCTCGGACCAGGTGTTCGGGTTCTTCACCAAGGTGATCGGCACTCTCGTCACCGGCGCCATGCTGGCGGCCCAGGTCGCGCCCGATGCCGAGATCGGCATCGAATTGAGCCGGGGCGTAGAGCAATTGCGGGCCGCGGAGGCGCTCTCGCAGTCCAATATCGTGGGAGCGGTGGCCCTGACCACCGGCGAGATGTCCTCGGAGCAGCTGCTCGAGTTCGGCCGCCGGGTCGGCGAGTTCCGTTCCGAGGTCGCGTATTCCGCATCGGTGCTGAAGGGCGCGCGGCTCGCGCAACTCGAGTCGATCACCGCGAGTCCGGCGTGGCTGCAGGTCACCGAGATGCAGGACGCGATCCTGCTGCGCGGACCGGTCGCCGCGGGGAACGACGAACTGGCCGAGGCCGCGGGCAAGACCCGTGAGGCGAAGCCGGTCGCCAAGCCTGCCCCGCTGCCGATTTCGCTGGTGGACTGGCAGGATGCCTCCGGACAGGTCAACACCGCCCTGCAGAAGCTGTGGGCGGATCAGAGCCGGGACGCGCACATGATCGCGCGAGAGCAGGGTGAGCAGAACACCCGTGATTCGATTCTCGGTGGCGCGGGCGTCGCGCTGATCGCGATCCTGGCCTTCCTGGCGTCGCTGGTGCTGGCGAATCGGTTCATCGGCCGTATGCGCCGATTGCGCCGCGACACCCTGAATCTGGCCGACGAGAGCATGCCCGACCTGATCCGCCGACTGGGCCAGGGCGAGACCGTCGACCCGGCGGAGATCTCGCGACTGGACTTCGGCACCGACGAGGTCGGGCAGGTGGCCGAGGCCTTCAACCGCGCCCACCGGGCCGCGGTGTCGGCGGCGGCGGGCGAGGCCCGCACCCGCGCGGGAATCAACGCGGTGTTCCTCAATATCGCGCACCGCAGCCAGGTCGTGGTGCACCGGCAGCTGACCCTGCTGGACAAGGCCGAGCGCGAGGAGGAGAACTCCGATCAGCTCGAATTGCTCTTCCAGCTGGACCATCTCGCGACCCGGGCGCGCCGCAATGCCGAGAACCTGATCATTCTCGGCGGTGAACAGCCGGGCCGGCGCTGGCGTAATCCGGTGGCGGTGCTGGATCTGGTCCGCGGCGCGATCGCGGAAAGCCTGGACTACACCAGGATCGACACCGGCAAGATGCCCGACGCGCGGGTCTCCAGTCATGCCGTCGCCGACGTCATCCACCTGATGGCCGAGCTGATGGACAACGCGACAGCCTGCTCCCCGCCCGAATCTCCGGTGCTGGTAACCGGTTTGGTGGTCGGACGCGGGGTGGTCGTGGAGATCACCGATCACGGCCTCGGGATGACCCCGGCCGAGTACGACCAGCGCAACGCGATGCTGGCGAATCCGCCGGAGTTCAGCGTGGCGACGCTGTCGGGCAACACCCGGCTCGGACTGTTCGTCGTCGCGAAACTCGCCGGGCGGCACGGGATCTCGGTGCGGCTGGTGGAGTCGGTGTACGGCGGCGCGCGGGCGGTGGTGCTGATTCCGTCGGCGCTGCTCGTCGCGCCGGAGCCGGCCGCGGACAAGCCCGGCGGTCCGGATACGCCGCCGCCGTTCGGTGCGGAATGGTCCGATGCGCGCCGCTCGGACTGGTTCCCGGCGGCGGTGCAGCTGCCGCAGCTCCCGGTGCGAGTACCGGCCGCGCCGCAGATCGGGACGTTGACCGCGCCCCGCCCCGTGCCGGATGCGCTCACGCGGACGCCGGATTCGCTTGCGCAGGTGAGCGATCCGGAGACCGCGAATCGCCTCGCGGCGACCGATCAGGACCGCGCCTCGGACACATCGAGCGCACAGGTCGTGGAGCAGCGCGGTGAGCGCCCGGGATTGCCTCGACGGCAACGTGTTTCGACGGTCGATGCGGAATCGCCGATTCCCGAGGAGCCGGTGCGGCCGGCCGGGCCGCGTCCGCGCACCGCCGAGGATGCCCGCACTCGGATGAGCGCGATCGCCCAGGGCTCCCGGCAGGGGCGGCGCCCGGTCATCGAATCCGATGCGAATCTCCCGGAATAACCGGCCCGGCATCATTCATCCGACGAGAAGGCGGCTATGACCATTTCCCAGCGAATCGACCTCGGCTGGCTGCTCGAGGAACTGGTCAACGGGCTCGCCGACGCGCAGTCGGCGGTGCTGTTGTCCACCGACGGGTTGTTGCTCGGCTACTCGACCGGACTGGAACGCTCCGATGCCGAGCGCTTCGGCGCGATGGCCTCGGCCCTGCACAGTCTCGCCCGCAGTGCCGGGCAGCACTTCAACGCGGGTGGCGTCCACCAGACGGTGGTCGAACTCGACGAGGCGGTGCTGTTCATCACCGCCGCCGGGGCCAACGCGTGTCTGGCGCTGTTGGCATCGGAGACAGCCGATCTGGGGATGGTGGCCTACGAGATGAATCAGACCGTGCAACGCGTCGGCACGCACCTATCGGTCGATCAACGCGGCGGCTCGCAACGGCCATGAGCGACGACTCGCGCGAACACTGGTACGAAGAGGATGCGGGCCCACTGGTCCGCCTCTACGCCGTGACCCGTGGCCGCGGCCGCGCGCAGCGGCCCGAGCTGAACATGACCACCCTGATCGTCGATGTCGGACGCGGCACCGCGCTGCGCCGGGTCGAGCCCGAGTACGGGGTCATCGCCCGGCTGTGCCGGTCCCCGGTGTCGGTGGCGGAGGTGGCGGCACACATGCACCTGCCGCTCGCCCTGGCCAAGGTGCTGATCGGTGATCTGATCGACGACGGGCGATTGCAGTACCGGTCGCCGCCGGAGGCCAGTGGCGAATCCGATATGGGGGTCCTGCACGCGGTGCTGGCGGGCATCCGCTCCATCTGACCGGTCCGGCCGCTAGCGCAGCCGCGCGGCCAGGCGTGTGGCGTTCATGTGGGCGATCGCCTCGATGGACACCATCGGATTGACGCCGGGCGCGGTCGGGAAGCTGGAGCCGTCCGCGACGACGATGTTCGGCACGTCCCAGGTCGCGCCGTCCGGGTCGGTGGCGGACAGTTCGGGGGAGCCACCCATGCGGGCCGAGCCCATGATGTGCAGCGCGCCCATCGCGCACCGCCCGGGTCCGTATCCGGCCGTGCGGGCGGCGGCGTCGAACTCCTGGATCGAACCCCGCACGCCGGGTTCGAAGTCCACCCCCGCCTGATGCCCGGAGAAGATGCGCTTGGCGCCCGCGGCCTCGAGAATCTTTGCCGCGCCGACGATTCCGGTGTGCAGGTGATTGGCGTCGTAGTCCGACAGCGTGTATTTCACGATCGGCTCACCGGTCTTGTCGATCTCCACCGTCCCCGAATCGCGGTCCCGGGTGATGATTCCGACGGCGGCGGACTTCGCGAAGTCCGCCATGGTGGCGCGATGCGCCGCCGCGCCGCGCCAGTTCATGAATCCGGTGCCCAGACCCGGATGGGTGGGCCCGGTCTCGTAGATGACGCCGTAGCCCTTTCCGTCCAGGTCCGCGTGCTCGCGGCTGATGCGAGCCTGCATCGCGCCCTCCCACGGCGTGATCTGTTCCTCGAAGACGCCGAAGACGGCGGCGGCCGGGTGCAGCCGCAGGTGCTTGCCGATGTTCTTGTTGCGCAGCCCGGAACGCCGTAGCAGTGCGGGTGTCTGGATCGCGCCGGCGGCGACCACCACGGCCCGGGCCCGCACGGTGATCTCCACACCGTCCGAGGTGCGAGCCGAGACCGCTTCGGCGCGACCGTTCTTCACCTCGATGCTGCGCACGTTCGCATCGACCACCAGGCGCGCACCGTGCGCGGCGGCATCGGAGAGCCAGGTCTTGGTGACCGACTGCTTGGCGCCGAGCCGGCAGCCGTAACCACAACGCCCGCACTCGGTTCCGGCGTCGCAGGCATCGCTGACGTTGCGCGGCAGCACGTCCATGTCCCAGCCCAGGGCGCGGGCGCCGCGGTCCAGGACGCTGTCGCGTGCGGACAGTGGCGAGCGAGAGTCGTTGACGCTCAGTCGTTTGCGCACCAGTTCGAGCGCGTCACCGTATTCGGACCCGGCGAACTGGGTCGCGCCCAGGTCGGCCCATTCCCGGCGCACGGCGTCCGGGGTCGGCAGCGAGGTGCTCCAGTTGACCACCGTGCCGCCACCCAGGCAACTGCCCGCAACCAGAGTGATCTGGCCCTCGGCGGAGGCGGCGGGGCCGGGTGCGTAGAGGGTGGTCAGCCCGGCGAGCTCGCCCGCGCCGAAATCCCGGTCGTCGTAGTAGTTTCCGCGCTCGAGCACCACCACGTCGAGACCGGCCTCGGCCAGCGCCGCGGCGGCCGTGCCGCCGCCCGCGCCGGAGCCGACGATGACGACATCGCAGGTGAGCGTGGTGGATTCGGTGAACCGCAGCGGGGCGAGCGCGGGTGCGGGCGCGCCGGGCAGTGGCCCGGACGGGGCCGGGTAGCCGATCTGCTCCCACAGCGGATTGACGCCGGTGGGACCGGGGGTGATGTTGTAGGCCAGCAGCGCCGCACCCTTGAGGGCCTGGAAGATGGCGCGCACGGGTGCGAGCCCGGAATCACCCAGTCGCAGCAGGGCTTTCTCCCGCTGCTCCTGCGAGAGCGTGGAGAACTTGCGCGGGCCGTTGCCGGTGAGCAACCCGGTCAGGCGCGAATCCCACAGTCCGAGCAGTGTGGCCAGCTGCTTTCGCTCGGCCTCGCGCGGGTTGCGGCCCAGGATCTGGAAGATGGTCTCGACGGCCCCGAGTTCGGTGGCGGACGGCAACCGCCGCCCGTCGCCCGGCAGGAACGTATCGCAGATCATCCCCAGTGCCGCGCGCTGTCCGGCTGTCGGTTCCATGTCGAATCCACCCTTCGAGAAGCCCATAGAGAAGCTCGGTGATTTCTACCACGGACAACGAACCGATGCTCACTTTCAGCGGGTTCAACTGGTGAAAGCCTCCGAAAGGTGAGCGAATCACCGATTACATCGGAACACCTTGCTCGACGCCTGTGGTCCGGGGCGTGCTCAGCTGTCCCGGGGTCACCGCCTCGATCAGCGCCCAGGCTCGATCGATCGGCAGATCGATCACGCGATAGCGCTTCTTGCCCGCCGCGGACGCCGCCACCACCGTGGCCACCCCGGCCCGCCGCTGCCAGAAGGATTGGCGCATCGTCCAGCCGATGATGCCGGGGGCCTCGAGGCAGTCGCGATCGCGATCGAGCGAACCGCTGCGGGTGATCAGCCAGGTGGGGTTGCCGTTCACGGCCGGGACCACGGCGTGGCCGAGACCTCGGTAGCGATCCCAGGCCAGCGCGACGGCGATCGGAATCGACAGCACCAGCAACGCCCAGATCCAGGACGGAATGTGCCCTCCGGCAAGGGATACGGCGATCAGGATCGCCGCGACCAGTGCGACCGGACCGAGCGCGCGGGTGTAGCGACGGCGATGCGCGGCGGGTCCGTGCCGCTCCAGCGGCGCGGTGACGGGCGGGGGAACCGGCAGGTCGCCCTCGGAGCGCGGGCCGGGGCCGTCGAGGGCGGCGCTGTTGTCCAGCAGATGGGCGAGGGTGTGATCGACCGCCGTGCGCGGGGCCTGCGGCAGGATCTTCTGGCGGGCGCCCGTGCCGGTCATGATGGCCTCGAGTTCGGCGGCCCGGGCCATGCGCAACAGCAGTGGTTCGTTGACCGTGGCTCCGCGCAGGCGGGCCAGGTCGAGGGTGGTCTGGCGAGTGGTGAACAGGCCGTGCCGGATGTGCAGGGTCTTGCCGTTGTCCACCACCTGCAATCGGAACCACGTCATCAGGTAGCGCGCGCACGCGGCCAGGCTCACGAACACGATCAGGGCGATGATCAGGGCCGAGACGAACAGCGCGATGGCTTGTGCGCCACGTTCTTCCACACCCTTGACGGCGCTGGAGTCGAACACCACCTGGGCGACGCCGTACTGGAACGCCAGGCCGACGATGGGCGCGATGATGGCGAAACCGGTGAGCGAGAGCGGTGCGTAGCGCACCCAATCCGGTTGCCAGTGCGCGATTTCCACGGGAGCGCGACTCGGCTCGTCCGCAGTGTCGGTTTTCGTGAGTGTGCTCTGCGTGCCGTACGGGGCTGCTGTATCCGCATGCGCGGCACCGGAATCGGCGTGTCCTCTGGTGTGTGCGAGCAGCGCGGTCCGCAGATCGGGCACCAGGCTCGCGTCGAGCGCGTCGAGCTTGAACTGATCACCCCGCTCGGCATGCTGTCCGGTGCCGATGGACAGCACCGCCAGCCCGAGCGCCCGGTGCAGCAGATCGGCCTCGACGTCCACCGACCGCACGCGATTGCGCGGAATCGAGAGTCGTTTGCGCTGCAGCAATCCCGTGCGCAGTTCCACATTGTCCGGAGTGATCCGATAGGTGGTGGTGAACCACCTGGTCAGTGCCAGGCCGACGATCACCGCCACCACCCCGAGGCTCCACGTCGGATTATCGGCTCGCGCGCCCGCGATCAACGAGGCCAGTAGCACCGGAATGAACCGGATCAGCTCGGTGATCGGATGCACCAGCAACATTCGGCGATCCAGCCGCTGCCACCCCTGGCCGACCCCGGCGGGCAAGCCGACCGGACCCGAAATGGTTTGCGTGGCAACAGCTTCGGCCGGCCACGACCCGGCGGGTGCGGAAGCCCCATTGTTCACAGGCGTGGCACCGCCGAAGCTCGCCGGTGCGTTTGCGCCCGATCCGGCCGGAAACGAGGTTCGATCCGACTGTGGCGGAAGCGGTTCGGGGGCATCGGGGTGCGGAGGCACGGTCATGTCGCGTCTCCCCGATGGCGAGCCGCGATGGCGGTGAGCTGCTCGACGGTGCGGCGGGCGTCGTCCAGGGCGAGGGCGCTGATGTGCACGGCGCCGGCCGAGGAGGCGGTGGTGACGGTGACGGTGGCCAGGCCCAGCAGTCGCTCGAGCGGGCCGCGATAGGTGTCGACGGTCTGGATGCGGGTGATGGGCGCGACGCGGCTCTCCTGGGTGAGCCAGCCGGTGCGGGTGTAGACGGCCTCGGCGGTGATCTCCCACCGGTGCACCGCGTACCGCCACATCGGGATCACCGTGACGCTGAATACCGCTGCCACGAGGACGATTCCGAGCACGATCAGCTGCACCGTGCGCCGGTGCGAATCGAATGCCGCCCAGATGAGCAGGGCCAGGAGCGGCACCACCCAGGACAGCGCCGCACTGATCGCCCACAGCAGTTTCGCGCGGGGACTGGGATGCCAGGCGGGATCGGCCATGATGCCGCCGGGGGTCGTGGCTGATCCGCCGTGGGCTGTGACCGGTCCGGCAGGGGCTGTGACCGGTCCGGCAGGGGCTTTGATCGGTCCGGCAGGGGCGGTGGCTGGGCCGCCGGGGCCGGCGGAGGGGTCACCGTGGGCGGTGCGCTCGGACATGCCTGTCATGCTTGCATGATTTTCCGTGCGGGTGCGGTAGATACAGCCGCACCCGCAAGGTCAGCGACTCGATCCGGGAGGCCGGTGCGGTGTGCTCGCCGACGCTCCCGCCCCGCGCCGCCTAGCGCGGGGTGATCCGGAACAGCCCGCTCAGCGTCCCCTGGTACTGCACCCGCCCCGGCGCGATGGTGCCGACCATCTGCAGGGTGTCGTGGATGGTGCTCGCGCCCATCGAGTGTTCGGCGTCGACCTTGCCGGTGGCGGCGTCGATGACGGTGTACTCGTAGGTGTCGGTGATGCCGCCGCTGCCGCTGCCCGCGCTGCCGCTGGAGCTGCCGCTGCCCAGCAGGCCGCGCCGGCTGACGGTGTAGATCTTGCCGTCCGCCACGGACAATCGCGGCACGGCCGCGGAGGGCACCGCGTTGGTCCACACCACCGTGCAGCCGGATCCGGTCACGTCGATGCGGGTCATGCCGCCGGTGAAGGCCGCGCTCGCGGGCTGGCTGGGTCCGGCGTTCGCAGGCAACTGCGGGTACGGATAGCCGTAGGTGCTGGCCACGAACAGGCTCGATCCCGACCCGATCGGCGAGTTCTCGGTGCCGTCGATCGCGGGCACCGAGCAGACCGTGTTCCCGGTGCTGGTGTCGAAGACCAGCAGGTTCTCCTTGTTCGCGGCATTGTCGGTGATGGCGAGATATTCGGTGCCGCTGCCGGGCCCGAAGAAGGTGGGCGTGGCTCCGGTGCCCCAGCTGAGCTGGCCCGGCTTGCGTGCCGGGCCCCGATCGTAGGGCTGACGCCACAGCACGCGCGGGTCGCCGCTGCCGTCCACATCGAGCAGGTACAGCGCGTGCGAGGTCGCCACGGCGACGCCCTCGGGTCCGGTGGAGATGCTGTTGGCCACCGACTCTCCCGGCGCGAGCACGATCGAGCGCGCGGTCCCGGTGGCCGGATCCACGAATCCCGCGGCGGCATTGTCGGTGGCGAACCAGACCCGCCCGCCCCAATCGGCCATGACGGAACTGACCGCGTCGCAGTCACCGCCGCCGCAGTGCCCGGTGACGGCCTGTGTCACATCGGTTTTCGAGCTGATGGTCAGCTTCCAGTCGTTGCCGTCACGCTGATGCCCGATGCGCAGCAGATTGCCGCTGCCGTCGACGGTCACCATCCGGTCCTGATCGTCGAGGTAGGCGTACACCCCGCCGAGCAGGCTGCCCTTGGTGAGACTCAGCGAGGCCAGGGTCCCGCCGGTGTTCGGATCGAGCAGCAGGACTTCCGGCGCGCGGTCGACGATCTTCGTGCACAGCGCCTGCGGGAAGCCGTCCGCGCCCTGCAGGATGGTCGGGCAGGCGGCGGCCTCCTCGTGGAAGTCGGCCTTGATGTCGCCGGCGCCCGGTCCGGGGAGCGGCGTGCTGTCGGAGGATTCGGCGTCGCCGTGCATGGTCGCGGTGCCCATCGGGCCCAGATGCGGGTTGGCCGGGGGCAGCGGTCCGAAGGCGGCGGAGGCCGAGCTGGTGCTGATGGTCAGCAGCAGGGCGGCGCTGAGCGCGGCGACGGTGGCCGCACGCCCGCGAGTATGCCGGGTGGCGGCGCGAATCGGTCTGACGAGCACGAGATCTCCGACTGTCGATCTGGATGCGAATATTCGTATCGGTTAATGCGATTACTCGTATTGGTCGGTCAACCGTAGAAGAGCGCCCGGTGACTGGCAAGACTTTCGAGCGTCCGGCATTTTACTTTCCGATGAGAGAGGATTGTCCGGGCCTCTCCGGTGGAATAGCGTGCGGCAACACCGGGTTGCCCCGTCTTATGGCACCCGAGTCGGACCAGTCGGATGGATGGCGCATGATCGAAGACGTGACGGATCTATCGAACCCGAGCCTGCCTCCGAACCCGCCCAATGCCTCGGCCATGCGCCGGGCGTTGCGCCGGGCACGGGATGGGGCGACGCTCAACCTCGACGAGGCGGTCGTGCTGCTGCACGCACGCGGCGCGGACCTGGAGGATCTGTCGGCCTCGGCGGCGCGCGTGCGCGACGCCGGTCTGCGCGCGGCCGGATACGCGGGCGATGTCCTGCCGATCACCTACTCCCGCAAGGTATTCATCCCGATCACGCATCTGTGCCGGGACAAGTGTCACTACTGCACGTTCGTCACGGTGCCGGGCAAGCTGCGCGCCGAGGGCCGGGGCATGTACCTCGAACCCGACGAAATCCTGGAGATCGCGCGCCAGGGCGCCGAATTGGGCTGTAAGGAAGCCCTTTTCACGCTCGGTGATCGTCCCGAGGAACGGTGGCCGGAGGCTCGCCAGTGGCTGGACGAGCGCGGCTACGACTCCACCCTGGACTACGTGCGCGCCATGTCGATCCGGGTGCTCGAGGAGACCGGGCTGCTGCCGCACCTGAATCCGGGCGTGATGACCTGGGACGAGCTCTCGCGGCTCAAGCCGGTCGCCCCGTCCATGGGCATGATGCTGGAGACCACCTCCACGCGTCTGTTCACCGAGCCCGGGCAGGCGCACTACGGCAGTCCCGACAAGGATCCCGCGGTCCGCCTGCGGGCGCTCACCGACGCGGGCAGGCTCTCGGTCCCGTTCACCACCGGCATCCTGGTGGGCATCGGCGAGAACATCACCGAGCGTGCCGAGTCGATCATGGCGATTCGCAAGGTGCACAAGGCATTCGGTCACGTGCAGGAGGTGATCGTGCAGAACTTCCTGGCCAAGCGCGACACCGCCATGCGCGACACCCCCGACGCGGGCCTGGAGGAATTCCTGGCCACCATCGCCGTCACCCGCATGCTGCTCGGCCCGAAGATGCGCATCCAGGCTCCGCCGAACCTGGTGTCGCTGCCGGAGTGCCGCGCCCTGATCGGCGCGGGCATCGACGACTGGGGCGGCGTCTCGCCGCTCACCCCCGATCACGTGAATCCCGAGCGTCCGTGGCCCAACCTGGACACGCTCGCCGAGGTCACCGCATCGGCCGGATTCGTGCTCACCGAACGCCTCACCGCACACCCGAAATACGTTCTGGCGGGCCATCCCTGGATCGATCCCCGGGTCGCCGGGCATGTGGCCGCGCTGGCAGATCCGAAGACCGGCCTGGCCCGCGAGGTGAATCCGACCGGGCTGCCCTGGCAGGAACCTGACCACGACTGGGAGTCCGTCGGCCGCGTCGACCTGAACACGTCCATCGACATCGACGGCCGAAACACCGAGTCCCGCAGTGACTCCGGGCTCGGCGACGAATCGCTCGGCGCGTTCGGCGACTGGGAGAGCATCCGCGAACAGGTGCTCGAACTCGCCGTATCGGCCCCCGAACGATTCGACGCCGACGTGATGTCCGCGCTGCGTGCGGCCGAACGCGATCCGGCCGGGCTCAGTGACGATCAGTATCTGGCGCTGGCCACCGCGGACGGCGCGGCGCTCGAGGCCGTCACCGCGCTGGCCGATCAGCTGCGCCGTGACACCGTGGGCGACGAGGTCACCTACATCGTCAACCGGAACATCAACTTCACCAATATCTGCTACACCGGCTGTCGTTTCTGTGCCTTCGCGCAGCGCAAGGGTGATGCCGACGCGTTCACCCTGAGCGCGGGCGAGGTCGCCGATCGCGCCTGGGAGGCCTGGGTCGAGGGCGCGACCGAGATCTGCATGCAGGGCGGCATCGATCCGGAACTGCCCGTCACCGGGTACGCCGATCTGGTGCGCGCCATCAAGGCCCGTATCCCGGATATGCACGTGCACGCGTTCAGCCCCATGGAGATTGTCAACGGGGCTTCGCGCGGCGGTCAGAGCGTGCACGACTGGCTCGCGGCACTCAAGGAGGCCGGGCTCGACACCATTCCGGGCACCGCCGCGGAAATCCTCGACGACGAGGTGCGGTGGGTGCTGACCAAGGGCAAATTGCCCACCTCGGCCTGGGTCGACGTCATCAGCACCGCGCACAAGCTGGGCCTTCGTTCCAGCTCGACGATGATGTACGGCCACGTGGACAATCCCAAGCATTGGGTCGGCCACCTCAACGTATTGCGCGGAATCCAGGACGAGACAGGCGGATTCACCGAATTCGTGCTGCTGCCCTTCGTGCATCAGAGTGCCCCGCTGTACCTGGCCGGGGCCTCGCGTCCCGGTCCGACCGTTCGCGACAATCGCGCCGCGCACGCACTGGCGCGCATCATGCTGCACGGCCGGATCGAGAACATTCAGACCAGCTGGGTGAAGCTCGGGATAAAGGGAACCCAACTGATGCTGAACGGCGGCGCCAACGATCTGGGCGGCACCCTGATGGAGGAGACCATCTCCCGGATGGCGGGCTCCGAGCACGGTTCGGCCAAATCAGTCGCGGAGATCACAGAGATCGCCGAAGGAATCAACCGTCCGGTCCGGCAGCGCACCACCACCTACGGTGTACCGGCGCATCGCTCACCTGCGACTTCGCTGGCATTGGGATAGCGACCCCCGGTATTCGCGGCCCCGCTCCGGTTCCGGCCCGAGCGGAGCGGGGAGCGAGGCGCAGGCGCGGAGGGAGGGGAGAATCGGGACCCGCGGGGGTCGCGAACCCGCCCGAAGCGAAGCGACGGGCGAATCGGACCCAGCTTAGGGCAGGCTCACCAGTAGTAATGTGGTGGCGGCCGGATACTGTTTCGCGGGGCGGACTATCCCGCATGTGTGGACAGACTAGGAGAACGGCAGTGCCGTACATCATCGCTGAACCGTGCGTTGACGTGAAGGACAAGGCGTGCATCGAGGAATGCCCCGTGGATTGCATCTACGAGGGTGGCCGCATGCTGTACATCCAACCCGACGAGTGCGTGGACTGTGGTGCGTGTGAGCCGGTCTGTCCGGTCGAGGCCATCTTCTACGAGGACGACACTCCGGATCAGTGGAGCGGCTACATCAGCGCCAATGTCGAGTTCTTCGACGATCTCGGATCGCCCGGCGGCGCGACCAAGGTGGGCAAGGTCGATTTCGACCCGGCCTTCATCGCCGCGCTACCGCCGATGGCCGCCGAGTAGATCGCATTGACCGCACGTGCCCGGGTCAGCAGTCTGCTACCCGATTTCCCCTGGGACACCATCGCTTCGGTGAAGGCGAAGGCCGCCTCGTATCCGGACGGCATCGTCGACCTCTCCGTCGGCACACCCGTCGATCCGGTGGATCCGCTGATCCGCGAAGCGCTTTCGTCGGTGGCGGCGGTACCCGGGTATCCCACCACCCACGGCACCCCCGAACTGCGTGAGGCCGTCGTCACGGCGCTGGCCCGGAGGTTCGGGATCACCGGCGTCGACCCGGCGGCCGTGCTGCCCGTGATCGGCACCAAGGAGCTGATCGCGGGCCTGCCGCGACTGCTCGGGCTGGGTGCGGACGATCTGGTCGTGATTCCGGAGGTGGCGTACCCGACCTACGAGGTCGGCGCGCTGCTGGCCGGAACCCGAATCCTGCGGGCGGACGGGCTGACTCGGCTGGGTCCGGAATCCCCGGCGCTGATCTACCTGAACTCGCCGTCGAATCCGACGGGCAAGGTGCTCGGCGTCGAACACCTGCGCAAGGTCGTGCAATTCGCGCGCGAGCGCGGTGTGATCGTGGCCTCGGACGAGTGCTACCTCGGCCTGCCCTGGGAGGGGCGCGCGGTCTCGATCCTCGATGACGAGGTCAGCGGCGGCGACCACACCGGGCTGCTGGCGATCCATTCCCTGTCCAAGACTTCGAATCTGGCGAGTTACCGCGCCGGATTCGTCACCGGTGATCCCGAACTGGTGGCGGAGTTGCTCGAGGTGCGCAAGCACTCGGGCATGATGCTGCCGTTCCCGATCCAGGCCGCCATGACCGCGGCGCTGGGCGACGACAATCACGAGGCCGATCAGCGCGAGCGCTACCGTGCGCGCCGTGAGGTCCTGCGAAAGGCGTTGGACCACGCCGGTTTCCGGATCGACGATTCGGCGGCCGGGCTGTACCTGTGGTCGACGCGTGGCGAACCGTGCCGGGTCACCCTGGACTGGCTGGCCGAGCGCGGCATTCTGGCGGCTCCGGGCGAGTTCTACGGCCCGAGCGGCGGCGAGCACGTGCGGATCGCGCTGACCGCCACCGATGAACGTATCGCTGCCGCGGCAGTTCGCCTGACCAGCTGATTTACCGTTGGCACCGGCGGCGTGATAGGTTCTTCGACGTTGCCAGCGCGGTATTCCGGCAGCAAAACAAGGCCCTGTAGCGCAGTTGGTTAGCGCGCCGCCCTGTCACGGCGGAGGTCGCGGGTTCGAGTCCCGTCAGGGTCGCAGTAGTTTCGCACGAAGGGCGGCACCGGTTTCCGGTGTCGCCCTTCGTCGTTTCCGGCTCGCCCACCGCTCGGCGCGAACCGGCCACCTCCGCGACTCGGTGGCAATACCACGGTGCACGCGTTCGTCACCAGCACCGCGCTGGCCGACGCGATATCGAGAACATCGTGGCTGACGATTTGCACGACTCTCGCGCCGGGAGCGTGTCTGTGCCCGGCTCGACCCGGCTCACCGCGTTAGCCTTGGATATGGACGCTGTCACGGTTGTCCCCATTCCCGGCAATGAACCGGTGCACTCCTATGCACCGGGGAGCCGCGAGCGTGAACTGTTGTCGGGCAGGCTCGCCGACATCGCTTCCGGATCTCTCGATGTGCCGCTGGTGATCGGCGGAGAGCATCGGACCGGAAGTGGTGAGCGAGCCGAGATCGTCATGCCGCACCGGCATCGGCACGTACTCGGGACCTATACCAATACCACTCACGACGAGGCACGATCGGCCGTCGAGGCCGCGGTCGGCGCCGCGCCCGCCTGGCGGGCGCTGCCGTTCGAGGAACGCGCGGCCGTGCTGCTGCGCGCGGCGGACCTGCTGGCCGGGCCCTGGCGGGAGACCATCGCCGCGGCCACCATGCTCGGACAGTCGAAGACGGCGCAGCAGGCCGAGATCGACGCACCCTGCGAACTGGTGGACTTCTGGCGATTCAATGTCGCGTTCGCCCGCGACATTCTGGCGCAGCAGCCGGAATCCTCGGCGGGCGTGTGGAATCGGATGGACCATCGGCCCCTGGAGGGGTTCGTGTACGCCATCACGCCCTTCAACTTCACCGCCATCGCCGGCAATCTGCCGACCGCCCCGGCGCTGATGGGCAATACGGTGGTGTGGAAGCCCTCACCCACACAGACGCTTTCGGCGTTCTACACCCTGCGGGTGCTCGAGGAAGCGGGGTTGCCGCCCGGCGTGATCAATCTGGTCACCGGAGACGGCCTCGCGGTCTCGGATATCGTGCTGGCCGATCCGCGCCTGGCGGGGATCCATTTCACCGGGTCCACCAAGACGTTCCAGCATCTGTGGCAGACCGTCGGGTCGAATATCGGCCGCTACCGGACCTATCCGAGACTCGTGGGCGAAACCGGCGGCAAGGATTTCATCCTCGCGCATCCGTCGGCGGACCCGGACTCGTTGCGGACCGCGCTGATTCGCGGAGCCTTCGAATATCAGGGTCAGAAGTGCTCGGCCGCCTCGCGCGCCTACATCGCGAAGTCGGTGTGGCAGAACATGGGACAGGAGTTCCTCGGCGAGGTGCGGGAGCTCACCTACGGTGACGTCGCGGATCTGTCGAATTTCGGTGGGGCGGTGATCGATCGGAGGTCCTACGACAAGTGCGCGGCGGCCATCGACCGGGCCCGGTCCGAGGGCGTCGAGATCGCGGCGGGCGGGGGCTGTGACGACTCCGAGGGCTTCTTCGTGCGGCCCACGGTGCTGCTCAGCGACGATCCGGGTGACGAGTCGTTCGCCACCGAGTACTTCGGGCCGATCCTGTCGGTGCACGTGTACGACGACAGCGCGCCCGGCAGTTTCGAGAACCTGCTCGACATCGTGGACTCGACCTCGCCCTACGCACTGACCGGCGCGATCTTCGCCCGGGATCGGGCCGCCGTCGAACAGGCCTCCGGCGCACTGCGATTCGCGGCCGGGAACTTCTACGTCAACGACAAGCCGACCGGCGCTGTCGTCGGTCAGCAGCCCTTCGGCGGGGCCCGCAACTCCGGGACCGACGACAAGGCGGGCTCACCGCTGAACCTGCTGCGCTGGGTCGCGCCGCGCAGTCTCAAGGAGACCTTCGTGCCACCCACCGACTATCGCTACCCGCACATGGACACACAGTGAGCACCGCCGAGCCGAGCGGGAGGGGAGCCCGGTGAATCCACTGCGGCCGGTGATTCTCGCGGCGGCGGGATCGCCCCGTATCAAACGCGCGGTCACGCGGGTGCCGCTGACCGCGGGCGTGGTGCGGCGGTTCGTGGCGGGGGAGACGCGGGCCGAACTCGCGCCGGTGGCGCGGGAGCTGCTGGCGAGCGGGCGGATGATCAGCGTGGACTTCCTCGGCGAGTACACCACCGATCCGGCCATGGCGAATACCGCTGTGGCGGAATATATTTCGCTGATCGACGATCTGGCCGGCCTGGAATCGCCGTCGAGTGCGGTACCGGCGGTGGAGGTGTCGGTGAAGCTGTCCGCGCTGGGGCAGGCGCTGGGGTCGGACGGCCCCGCCATCGCGGCGGAGAACCTGCACAAACTGTGCGTCAAGGCGGTCGAATCGCGGGTGTGGGTGACCGTCGACGCCGAGGACCACACCACCACCGAGGAGACCCTGGAGACGGTGCGGCAGTTGCGCACGGAATTCCCGTGGCTGGCGGTCGCGATGCAGACGTATCTGCGCGCGGCCGAGGGGCGGTGTCGCGAGCTGGCGGCGGACGGCACTCGAATTCGCCTGTGCAAGGGCGCGTATCAGGAACCGGAGACGGTCGCCTATCAGCGCCGGGGTGAGGTCGACGCCTCGTACCTGCGCTGCCTCGAGGCGCTGATGACCGGACCGGGTTATCCGATGGTGGCCTCGCACGACCCGGCCATGATCGCGGCGGCTCTCACCCTGTCCGCCGAGAACCATCGCAACCCCGGCGATTTCGAATTCCAGATGCTCTACGGAATTCGCGACGCCGAACAGCGTCGCCTGGTGGACGACGGCCACGCCCTGCGCGTCTACGTCCCCTACGGCGGGGAGTGGTACGGCTATCTCATGCGCCGCCTCGCCGAACGCCCCGCCAACCTCGGCTTCTTCCTGCGAGCTCTGGCGGATCGAGGCTGACCCCGGCCACCCGGTCACCGCCGCGCTCGGGTCGGTGACCGGGTGGAGTTCTCGTGCTGGAATTCGTCCGATTTGTCGAAACCTGTTGGAATCACGGTGATTTCAACCCGCTCGACAGGAAGCCGCGGCTCGGCCCCGGCGTTGTCCAGGACATGACACTCGGAGTAGCGCTCGCCGGAGCGAATGCCACCAACTATGTCGACGAGATCCTCGAGCAGGCGCGGGGCGTGGCCGACGCCGGAGTGCGGGCGGTGTGGTTCGGCCAGCGGATGGATTACGACTCACCGACGCTGGCGGCGATCGTCGGGCGGGAGGTGCCGGGGTTGCAGGTCGGCACCTCGGCGATTCCGGTGGTCGGGCGGCATCCGCTGCTGGTCTCCTCGCAGGCGCAGACCGCGCAGGCGGCGACGGGCGGCCGCTATCACCTCGGACTGGCCGTCGGATCGAACTTGGCGGCAAGCGCTTTCGGGGTGCCGTTCGACCGCCCGATCACCCGGCTGCGCGAGTTCCTCACCGGGCTCCGGGAACTACTGGACACCGGGACCGCCGACTATCGCGGCGAACTGCTCACCGTCACGCCGCCGCTGCCGACGGCCGTGGCGGGGGCGCGGCCGCGGGTTCCGGTGCTGGTCGCCGCCATGGGGCCGCAGGCGCTGCGGGTCACCGGTGAACTCTCGGACGGGACGCTGCCGTACCTGGCCGGCCCGAAGACCCTGAGCGAGCACATCGTTCCGGAGATCACCCGCGCCTCGGAGACCGCGCCCCGCATCGTCGCCTTCGTGCCGGGCGTGGTCACCGCCGATATCGAAGGCACGCGAGAGAAGGCGCTGCAGCAGTTGGCGTTCTATGAGCAGGTGCCCTCCTACAGTCGCGTCATCGAGCTCGAAGGGGCCACGCGCGCAGCCGATCTGGCGCTGATCGGCGATGAGGAGACGGTCGCGGCCGGGATCCGGCGCTACTACGACGCGGGCGCCACCGAGGTCGTGCTCACCACCACCGATCTCGCGGGAGCGGATGATCAGCGCCGTACCTGGAAACTGCTCGGGGAACTCGCGGCGGCGGGCTGAGCCGACCCTGGATCCGCGTGGTGCGACGCGGTCGCGGGAATCCGGCCTCGGACGAGCGATCGTCCGAGGCGGCGGCACCGCCGATCCTCAGACCAGTGGTCGTCCGAGCCGGCGGCGGATGCGCATGTCGGCGAGGAAGAAGTTGAAGGGGAAGACCCGGACGACGGTGGGCATGCGGGTCCACACGGCGGATATCGAGCGCAGGACCAGGCCGAAGGCGCGCTCGTCGCGGGCGGTCCAGGTCATGCCCATCTCGTTGCGGAGATGCTGGGGCAGTAGGGCTTTGACGGTGAAGCGGTGGAAACGGCCGAACACGAACCGGACCGGCCGGGAGACCATCTTCAGATCGGCGAGGTCGTTGAAGTACTGGCGGATCGGCGCATCGATGGTGCGCTGCGCGAGACCTTCCTCCCAGTACACATAGAACGCGTCGCGGGTGGCGGGCCACATCTCCGGGCGCATCTGCAGGGTGGTGCCCAGGCGGGCGCTGTACTGGTAGAAGGCTTCTGCCGCTCGAGGATCCATGGGCCCGCGCATCCGCAGGATGAGGTCGTCCACGCCCCAGTAGAGGCAGGCCGCCACCCACAGTTGGAGCTTCGGGTCGAAGGCGTTGTACTTCACCGGGCTGTCGGGCTTGGTGTGCACGGTGCGGTGCGAGCGGTTGACCGCCGCGGCGTAGTCCGTGCGGTCCTGCTCGGTGCCGAGCCACGCGACCGCGAGGTAGGTCAGGGTGGTGCGCAGCCGCTTCACCGGATGCAGCGTGACCTTGCCGCTGTCGACGTCGCTCTCCAGCACGCCGTAGCCGACGGGCGGATGGGACAGCTGCATGATCACATTGGCCGCGCCGCCGAGGAAGGCGGCGATTCCGTCGAGTTGCTCGCGGGCTTCCCGGGGTGTCCACTCGGGTATGCCGACCGGTTGGTACTCGTCGGAATTGCGCAAAGGTGCGGTCATCGTTGACTCGGCTCCTCGTGGGTCACTCCTCGGGAGTCGAGGAGAGTGTGAGAAAGTTCGCCTCTCACCTTCTCATCGCGGTCGGTTACTGTCAATGTGCGATGATTGGAGCCTCATCGTATCTTCGCGACGGAAAGGGCCCGGGACATGGCCAAGCTGGCCAAACTCTTGCCGCTCGTGCGCGGATCCGCCCCCGAGGACCGCAATCAGTCCAAGGTTCTGGACGCGGCGCTGATGGCGTTCCTCGACTTCGGCATCAAACGCACCAGCATGGTCGAGGTCGCCCGGCGCGGCGGGCTGTCGCTGGCGACGCTGTACCGGCGCTACGCGGGCAAGAACGATCTCATCGCGGCCGTGGGCCTGCGCCAGGCTCGTCAATTCATCGCCGATGCCGACGCCGCCGTGCAGCGTCAGGTCGACAGCGACGCCTCCGCCCAGGATCAGATCGTCGCCCTGTTCGTCGCCTTCAACGAGGGTCTGCGCGGCAACAAGCTGCTGGACCGCCTGCTCAAGACCGAGCCCGAGATCGTGCTGCCCTACCTCACCGTCCAGGGTTCCCCGGTGATCGAACTCGGCCGCGACTACCTCGCCGAGTTCATCACCCGCCTGCAGTCGGAAGGCAAACTGCCGCAGTACGATCCGCTGCCCCTGGCGGAGATGGTGGCGCGCACCGCGCTGTCGCTGGCCTTGACCCCGCAGACGGTGATCCCGCTGGACGACGACGCGGCCCTGCGCACCTTCGCGCGCGAGCATGTGGTCCCGGGTTTTCGAATCTTTTGACCACCGTTGTGGCAGGCGGGGCGCGGGATGGTGTTCGGGAGCGAGTCGGTCGAGCGGTGGTTCGGTGATCCGGGGTGTGGTGCCATGGGC
Source organism: Nocardia jejuensis NBRC 103114 (assembly GCF_001613145.1). Taxonomy (GTDB): domain Bacteria; phylum Actinomycetota; class Actinomycetes; order Mycobacteriales; family Mycobacteriaceae; genus Nocardia; species Nocardia jejuensis. The sequence continues at coordinate 169,061 of NZ_BDBU01000006.1, read as the reverse complement.
CGGATGCTCGTCAGACCAGTCGCAGTCCGAGTCGGCGGCGCAGGCGCATATCGAGCAGGTAGGCATTGAGCGGGAAACTGCGCACGGGGGTGGGCAGTAGCTCCTCCGCACTCCCGAGTGCGCGCAGCATCAGGGCCAGCACCCTGTCCTGACGAGGTGACCAGCTCATCCCCATCTCGTCCCGAAGATGCTGCGGCAGTAGACCGATCACGAAGAATCGATGCACGCCGCCGAAAGCCAGGCCGACGGGTCGTGGCAGCATCCGCAACCCGATCAGATCCTCGAAGTACGCCTTGATCTTCGGGTCGATCCGCGTCGTGGCGAGGTTCGCATCCCAATACTGCTGGAACGCGGCCCGATTCGCGGGCCACATCTCCGGGCGCATCTGCAACGTGGTGCCGAGCCGCGCGCTGTAGGCGTAGAACGCGTCCGCGTCCGCCTCGCTCATCGGCCCGTGCATCCGATCGTGCAAATCCTTTGCGCCCCAATACAGGCAGGCCGCCACCCACAGCTGCAGCTTCGGATCGAAGGCGTTGTACTTCACCGCGCTTCCCGGACGCGAACGCACCTGCGCGTGCGAGGTGTTCACCGCCTCCCGATAGGCCGCGCGATCCCGGTCGTCGCCCAGCAGTGCCACCGACAGGTAGGTGATGGTGGTGCGCAACCGCTTGATGGGGTGGACCATCACGGCTCCGCTCTCGACGGGAGACTCCACCACCCCGTATCCGATCGGCCGATTCGCCAACTGCATGATCACGTTCGCGGCGCCGCCGAGCAGCCCCGCCGCCCCGTCGAGAAGCTCCCGCACATCGATCGGCGGTTCGATCGCGTCGCTCTGGTACGGGCGCACGCCCAGCGGTCTGGTCATCGTTGACCACATCCTCGGAGATGAGAAGGTTGTACATAAACTGTCTTACCCACTCGGCCGACCTGTCAACCGACTGGCAGGCATCGCTCCTGATTCGTGTCCGAAGGGTGCGGTCGCCAAGGTGACCGCCAGGGACAGTGGTGGCAGCTCCGGCCCGCGTGGTTCCTCGACCCACCGTTTCCCGCCGGACCATGGGGACGGCAGGCAGAACAGGTCGCCCGCCGCCGAGATCGCCGGAACCCCAGGGTCTTTCCACCGATCGACGGTCAACCGCGCGCGAAGTTCGTGATGGGCTCGCGGCGACAGGTCCGGCGCGGCGAGCAGCGACCACACGGTGCCGAGTGCGTTCGCCGCCATCGGCGCGGGAACGTTCCGCCGACGCAGCTCCCGCAGAACACGCTGTGCCAGAACAGCTTCCATCATGAGCAGGTGAAAGTGATCCCCGGCGACCACCACCACATCCCGGCCGGCGACCCGAACGTCGAGTCCCAGCCGGTCCCGATAGTCCCGGCAGACCGACTCGAGGATCAGTGCGGTTGCCGCCGCGCCGGTCATCGGTCGGCCCTGCTTCGCGGCAGGACCGCCCTCACCGCCCACCGGTGTAGTGCGAGCTTGGCCGCGCAGGTGTCGCGATCGCAATCCTGGTGAATGGTCCGAAGTAGTTCGGCCTCAGCCTCGCTGATGGACCCGGGGTCGGCATCATGGCTGAACCACTTCGCGGGGATGGCGGAAGAGTCGGGAGTGCTCATTGCTTCGAACCTCCGAGTGGATGTGAAACATGTTGGTACGCCTGGCTCGACCGGCGGGTCTGGTCTGGCGGAGGCTTCGCTCCTGATGTGGCGTACACCTAGGACACACCTGTAAAGCGATGTGCAGCAGCGTTTCATCTGAAAGGTTTCAGGAAATCTCCCGCCGTTTCGACTGAACCGTCATGCTGGTTTCAGCTGAAACTCGAATCCACCCGGGAGGACACATGGCCGGCCCTTCAACGCTGCCTCGCATTCTGCTCGGGCTCGAGCTGAAGGCGCTTCGCGAGGGCACTGACATCAGGATGGATGACGCGGCAACACTGAGCGGAATCAGCAAGCCGACCCTCTGGCGGATTGAATCCGGCAATTCGGAAGTGCGACTCAATCCGGTCTTAATCGGAGCGCTGTGCAAGGTGTACGAGGCAACCCCTGAGCAGACGAAGGCGATCCTGAAACTGATCAACGAGGCAGCCTCCGACGAAAAAGGCTGGTGGCACGGGTTCAGTGATGCCATCCCGAAGGAGTTCAACCTGTTCGTCAGGTTGGAAGACGCTGCACAGAAACTGATCTCGTACCAGACAACTTTCATTCCGGGACAACTCCAGACGCTCGAGTACCGTCGTGCGCTGAGTTGGATCGAGTTTCCGAACAGGCCATCTCGAGAGATCGAACGGATGCTGCAAGTCGGTATGAAGCGGCAGGCGCGAATCACGAGGAACGAGAACGCGCTTCGGCTCGAAGTTGTGATCGACGAAGCAGTCTTGCGTCGTAGCAATGGGGGCAACGCTGTGATGGAAGGCCAGCTTAAGCACTTGGCGGCGATGGCCGAATTGCCGAACGTCTCGTTGCGAGTCGTGCCGCGCACTGCCGACATCTACCAAGGTTTGCTTGCTGGAACCTTCGTGCTGTTCGAGTTCCCGCCACGCGCCAAGGCCGACCTCACCTGTCCGCCAATCGTCTACGTCCAAGGATTCACCGGCGGTCTATATCTGAAAGAGCCCGAAAAGGTCTCGCAGTACCGTCAAGCGTGCGCCGCCTTGGACAGGCAGGCGCTGGAAGAGGGCGACAGTCGCCGACTCGTCCTCGAAATCGTGAAGGAGTATGCAGAGTGAACAAGGATGACCTATCGACCGCACAGTGGTTCAAGAGCACGCGTAGCACGCCGTCCCAGGACTGCGTCGAAGTAGCGTTCCTCACCACTGGTGCGGTCGGGGTTCGCGACTCCAAGGACCCCTCCGGTCCGGTTCTGGCGTTCCCCTCTGGAGAGTGGGATGTTTTTCTCGCAACCGTCAAGGAGTGGGAGCAGTGAACAGCGACTTGTCGACTAGCTCGTGGTTCAAGAGCACTGCAAGTCAAGGGACCGGTGAGTGCGTCGAAATCGCGTTCCTTACAGGCGGCATGGTCGGTGTTCGTGACTCCGAAACCCCGGACGGTCCCGCTCTGGTCTTCACCCCCGGCGAGTGGGATGTCTTCCTCGGCGGTGTCGGGCGCGGCGGGTTCGGCGGGGTGTGAGACTCGCGGGATTCGGTGCAGGTGGGCGGCGGGCCGGGCGAATGCGGGCGGGCCGGTAGCCTGGGCCGGTGTCGTACGGAGCGCCGTTGTTGCTGAGTTCGCTGAATCCCGCCGCCGTGGCTGCCGGGGACGATATTCCCGATGCCCTCACCATCGACGGGGAGACCCTGTCGCGAAGTGATCTGCTGGGGGCGGCCACCTCGGTGGCGGAGCGGATCGCGCGGGCGCAGCGGGTGGCCGTGCTGGCGACGCCGACGGTGACGACGGTGCTGGCCGTGGTCGGATGTCTGATCGCGGGGGTCACCGTGGTGCCGGTGCCGCCGGATGCGGGCAGCGCCGAGCTGGCGCACATTCTGAAGGATTCGGGCGCTCAGGCCTGGCTGGGGGAGGCTCCGGAGGGGACCGACCTGCCGGTGGTGCCGGTGCGCAAGCACGCGCGGTCGTGGCATCGGTATGACGAACCCGCCCCTGCATCAACGGCTTTCATCCTGTACACCTCGGGAACGACCGGGGCTCCGAAGGGTGTGATGCTGAGCCGCCGCGCCATCGCGGCCGGGCTGGACGCGCTCGCGCGGGCGTGGCAGTGGAAGGCGACCGACACTCTGGTGCACGGGCTTCCGCTGTTCCATGTGCACGGACTGATCCTCGGCGTACTCGGCCCGCTGCGGGTAGGGAGTCCACTGATCCACACCGGGAAGCCGACCCCGCAGGCGTACGCCGACGCGCGAGGCACCATGTACTTCGGAGTGCCGACGGTGTGGTCCCGGATCGTCGACGAGCCCGATGCGGCAAGGCAATTGGCGAACGCCCGGATTCTGATCTCCGGTAGCGCGCCGCTGCCGGTTCCGGTGTTCGAGCGGCTGCGCGAACTCACCGGTCACGCTCCGCTCGAGCGCTACGGCATGAGCGAAACCATGATCACCCTGTCCACCCGGCCCGATGGCGAGCGTCGTCCGGGCTGGGTCGGCACGCCCGTGGACGGCGTGGAGACCCGATTGCGTGACGAGGCCGGTAACCCGGTCCCGCGCGACGGGGAAAGCGTTGGCGGACTGGAGGTTCGTGGGCCGATGCTGTTCGACGGCTACCTCGGCCGCCCGGAGACCACGGCCGCGAACTGGACCGAGGACGGCTGGTTCAAGACCGGCGATGTAGCGGTGATCGACGCGGAAGGGTTCCATCGCATCGTCGGGCGGGAATCGGTGGACCTGATCAAATCCGGCGGCTATCGGATCGGCGCGGGGGAGATCGAGACCTCGCTGCTCGGGCATCCGGCTGTCGCGGAGACCGCGGTGATCGGAGTGCCGGACACGGACCTGGGGCAGCGCATTGTGGCATTCGTGGTGCTGCGCAACGGATCCGGTGCGGACGAGCAGAGCGGGGACGGCATCGCGCAGACCCTCATCGACCATGTGGCCGCCGAACTCTCGATCCACAAGCGCCCCCGGGAGATCCGCGTGGTGACCGCTCTTCCGCGCAACGCCATGGGCAAGGTTCAGAAGAAGCTGCTCGTCCTGTGATCGCGCAAGTGCGTGAGATCTCGACGGGGCGGGCTTGACCTCGAGTGCGGTCGAGGTCGTAGCGTCGAGACCATGATCGCCACACTGACTCCCGCCCAGATCGAGTATCTGGGCAGCCAGCGGCTGGGCCGCCTCGCCACCGTCCGGCCCGACGGGTCGCCCCAGAACAATCCGGTGGGATTCCAGGTCAATGCCGCGCTGGGCACCATCGACATCGCCGGATACAACATGGGGGCGAGTCAGAAGTTTCGCAATCTCGCCAAGGAGGAGCGGGTGTCCTTCGTGGTCGACGACGTGCCCTCGGTCAACCCGTGGACCGTGCGGTGCCTCGAAATCCGCGGTACCGCAGAGGCATTGACGGACGTGGACTCCTATGTGGAGGGCTCGCGCGAACTCATCCGCATCACCCCGGTCCGGATCATCGCCTTCGGCATCGAGTAGGCCCGGAGCGCGGCAGGACTCGAACGCGGCATGCGGGTGAGCAGCTCGGTGGTGAGCACCTCGCAGGGTTGATCGCGCAGTCGGACCGACCGGCGCAGCGTCCGAACCGACCTGCTACCCGACCCGCCGGGCCGTGACACCAACTCGGTGGCATCGGGCCTCGGACGCGTTGCAGGGCCGGACCTGGCACCGCCGGTCGATTCGGCCACGCCGCGGCGACAGCCGAGTGCGCGAGGCATACCCGAACATACGAAAACCGCCCCGTCGGCTCGACGGGGCGGTTCTCGTAGCTGGTGGTTCAGTCGTTGGCGTGCAGCGCCGCGTTCAGCTCGATGCCGGAACCCTTGTGCGCCACCACTTCCACCGCACCCGAGAGCGAGTTGCGGCGGAACAGGAGGTTGGACTTGCCGCTCAGCTCGGCGGCCTTGATGACCGCGCCGTCCGGCAGGGTGACCTTGGTGCCGGCGGTGACGTAGAGGCCCGCCTCCACCACGCAGTCGTCGCCGAGCGAGATGCCCAGACCCGAGTTCGCGCCCAGCAGGCAGCGCTCGCCGAGCGAGATGACCTGCTTGCCGCCGCCGGACAGGGTGCCCATGATCGACGCGCCGCCGCCGACATCGGAGCCGTCCCCGACCAGCACACCGCCGGAGATGCGGCCCTCGACCATCGAGTTGCCCAGGGTGCCGGCGTTGAAGTTCACGAAGCCCTCGTGCATGACCGTGGTACCCGAGGCCAGGTGCGCGCCCAAGCGCACGCGGTCGGCGTCGGCGACGCGCACGCCGGACGGGACCACGTAGTCGACCATGCGCGGGAACTTGTCCACGCTGTACACGGTGACCGGGCCGCGGGCGCGCAGCTTCAGGCGGGTCAGCTCCAGTTCCTCGAGCGAGCACGGGCCGTGGTTCGTCCACGCCACATTGGCCAGCAGGCCGAAGATGCCGTCCAGGTTCAGCCCGTGCGGGCGGACCAGGCGGTGCGAGAGCAGGTGCAGGCGGAGGTAGACGTCGTGCGTATCCACTGGCGCGGCAGCCAGATCCGCGATGACGGTGCGCACGATGACGGTCTCGACGCGGCGCGCCTCGTCCACGCCGACCAGATCGGCGAACTTGGCGTACTCGACATCGGAGGCGTCGAGCCGAGTGGTGCCCGCCTCGGCGAACTCCCCGAGCTCGGGGTACGGGTACCAGGTGTCCAGCACCGTCCCGTTGGCGGTGATGGTGGCGACGCCGACTGCTGCTGCTCCCTGAATGCTCACGTTTCTAGAGGTTACCGGCCCGCGATCGCGCGTGGTGAACGCCCTCTGAGGTAACCCTTGGTTGCCCGGTCGTCGCCGCCCGGTCCGCCGGTCACCGATAAGAAGTGCGCGGCGAATGCGTGTCGATTCGTACCCGCGCAGGTCTATGCCGAGAACGGAGGCGGCTCCTCCCCTAGGGTGGATGGAGTGACCGTTGATCTGAGCGCCGACCCCATCACCCTGACCGCCGCCCTCGTGGACATCCCCAGCGTGTCCAAGAACGAGGCCGAGATCGCGGACATCGTGATGAAGGCATTGCGCGAGCAGACCACCGGCTACGAGATCCTGCGGCACGGCAATACCGTGCTGGCGCGCACCAATCGCGGCCTGGCCACCCGGGTCATCCTGGCCGGGCATCTGGACACCGTGCCGATCGCCGACAACGTGCCCAGTCGCTTCGAGACCGGTCCGAACGGCGAGCGACTGCTGTTCGGTTGCGGCACAGTCGATATGAAGTCCGGCGACGCGGTCTTCCTGCATCTGGCGGCCACCGTCGCGAACCCCGTGCACGACCTGACGCTGATCTTCTACGACGCCGAGGAGATCGCCGCGGAGTTCAACGGCCTCGGCCGGATCGAACGCGAACTGCCCGAATGGCTCGAGGGCGACCTCGCCATCCTCGGCGAACCCTCGGGCGGCTGGGTCGAAGCCGGGTGCCAGGGCACCCTGCGCGTGCGCCTGACCACCTCCGGCGTGCGGGCCCACACCGCGCGAGCCTGGCTGGGCGACAACGCCATTCACCGCCTCGCGCCGATCCTCGAGCGACTCTCCGGCTACCGGGCCCGCGAGGTCGAGATCGACGGCTGCGTCTACCGCGAGGGTCTGTCCGCGGTACGCGTCTCCGGCGGTGTCGCGGGCAATGTGGTGCCCGATGTCGCGGAGGTGGACGTGAACTTCCGCTTCGCCCCCGACCGCACCCTGGACGAGGCCACCGAACACGTCCGCGAGGTCTTCGCCGGACTGGAACTGGATTTCGAACGCACCGACGGCTCCCCGGGCGCGCTGCCCGGACTGTCCGCCCCGGCCGCCAAGGACCTGATCGAGATCGTGCACGCGCACGGCAGCGGCGGCGTCCGCGCCAAGTACGGCTGGACCGATGTCTCCCGATTCGCCGCTCGCGGCATCCCGGCCGTGAATTTCGGTCCCGGCGACCCGAATCTGGCCCACAAGCGGGACGAGCACCTGCCTGTGGAACAGATCACCCAGGTCACCTCCATGCTGCGCAGCTATCTCACCGGCGACAAAGGCTGAACCGGGTACGGTTGGCTGCATGTCTGCTGAGGCCGAACAAGACGGCAGCCGTTCCCCGAAAACGCCCACCTTCCGGGGTCCGATAATGCTGCGGCGTGACCGCAAGGAGAACTCCGGGACGACCGATCAGCGCCTGCTGGACGAGCGCGGCCCGACCGACTGGGTGCACACCGATCCGTGGCGGGTGCTGCGCATCCAGGCCGAATTCGTCGAGGGCTTCGGCGCTTTGGCCGAGGTGCCGCGCGCGGTCTCGGTGTTCGGCTCGGCGCGCACACCCGCCGACCACCCGGAGTATCAGGCCGGAGTCGCGATCGGCGGGGCGCTGGCGCGGGCCGGTTTCGCGGTGATCACCGGCGGCGGGCCCGGCGGCATGGAGGCCGCGAACAAGGGCGCGTCCGAGGCGGGCGGCTATTCGATCGGGCTCGGCATCGAGCTGCCGTTCGAACAGCACCTCAACGAGTGGGTCGACCTCGGCATCAATTTCCGGTACTTCTTCGCCCGCAAGACCATGTTCGTGAAGTACTCGCAGGCATTCGTCTGTCTGCCAGGCGGTTTCGGCACCATGGACGAGTTGTTCGAGGCGCTGACGCTGGTGCAGACGCGCAAGATCACCCGCTTCCCGATCATCCTGTTCGGCACCAAATACTGGTCGGGACTGGTGGATTGGATGCGGGACTCGCTGCTGGGCTCGGCCAAGATCGGACCGGGTGACCTGAACCTGCTGCACGTGACCGACAGCGTGGAGGAGTTGGTGGAGATCGTGGTGGCCGCCGCCGAGGCGCGCGCCGCGAGCGAGGACGGATCGGTGGGAGATCAGTGGTGAGCGAGTCGTATTCGGTGTGCGTGTACTGCTCGGCCAGCGCCGGTGACCAGGCCGCGCTGGATCTGGCGACCGCGGTGGGGGCCGAGATCGGCCGTCGCGGTTGGCAATTGGTGTCCGGCGGCGGGCACGTGTCGATGATGGGCGCGGTCGCGACGGCGGCGCGGGCGGCGGGCGCGAACACCGTCGGCGTCATCCCGAAGAAGCTGGTGCACCGCGAGATGGCGGATGTGGAGTCGGACGAGCTGATCGTCACCGACTCCATGCGTGAGCGCAAACAGATCATGGAGGATCGGGCCGACGCCTTCCTGACCTTGCCCGGCGGCATCGGCACGCTCGAGGAACTGTTCGAAACGTGGACCGGGGCATACCTGGGGGTGCACGAGAAGCCGGTGGTGGTGCTCGATCCCGGCGGGCACTATCGCGGCCTGTTCGCCTGGATCGACGAGCTTCGGGAGAAAGGCTTCGTCGGACGCCAGGCGTTGGACACGGTGGTGCTGACCGCCGAGCTGTCCGAGGCGTTCGCGGCCCTGAATCCGGTTTCGTGAACCGGGTATTGACCGATCGCGCCGCATTGGTGAGAATTCACGCCAGAGTAAGTGAGACCAACTGGTTTCACTCGACAACCCGACATTCATCCGCAAGGGTATGAATCGGGCGCACCGGGGCAGTCCCAGTTCGAGGGATGAACCCGCACGCGCCGCGTGAGCACGACCCCGGTGAGGAGCAATACGACGTGAACAACGATGCCCGCTCGACTGTGAGCCTGCTGGACCTGGCCCGCAGTCTGCCCGCGATGGCGCTGCAGGCGCCAGGCATGCTCCGCAATGCCGCGCACATGCTGGTGAAGTCCGGGGATCGCGCGTCCATCGGCCTGTTCTTCCAGCGCGGCGCCGCCAAGCATCCGGACCGGCCCTTCCTGAAATTCGAAGGGCGCGTGTACAGCTGGGGCGAGGCCAACGCTCAGGTCAATCGCTACGCGAGCGTGCTGGCCGCGCGCGGCGTCGAGCGCGGCGACGTGGTCGGCATTCTGATGACCAACCGGCCCGAGGCGCTGTTCACCGTGCTGGCCACCGTGAAACTCGGCGCCACCGCCGGACTGCTCAACAACAATCAGCGAGACACCGTGCTGCAGCACAGCTTCGGGCTGCTGAACTCCCGGGTGGACGTGATCGGCGAGGAATGCGAGGAGGCCCTGGACACCCTCGCGCAGCCCCGCCCGAACCTGCTGTGGGGTAACGAGCTCGAAAAGCTCTCCGCCACCGCCGATTCCGCGAATCCCGCGGTGTGTGAACAGATCACGGCCAAGGAGCGCGCCTACCTGATCTTCACCTCCGGCACCACCGGCCTGCCCAAGGCCAGCGTCATGACGCATCTGCGCTGGACCAAGTCCATGGCCGGGATCGGCGGGCTCGGCGTGCGCCTGGACGGCAACGACACGCTGTACTGCTGCCTGCCGCTCTATCACAACAACGCGCTCACCGTGGCGCTGTCCTCGGTGATCGCCGGCGGCGCGACTTTCGCACTGGGACGCAAGTTCTCGGCCTCGCGCTTCTGGGACGAGGCGATATCCACTCAGGCCACCGCCTTCGTCTACATCGGCGAACTGTGCCGCTACCTGCTGAACCAGCCCGCCCGGCGCGGGGACCGCACGCACAGCGTCCGGCTCGCCGTCGGCAACGGCATGCGGCCGGAGATCTGGGACGAATTCCAGCAGCGATTCGGAATCAAGCGAATCGTCGAGTTCTACGGCGCCAGTGAGGGAAACGTCGCCTTCATCAACGCCTTCAGCCTCGACCGGACGGCCGGATTCACCCCGCTGCCCTTCGCCATCGTCGAATACGACGACGCCACCGGCAAAGCCAAGCGCGGCGCGGACGGCAAGGTGCGTCGCGTGCGGCCCGGCGGCGTCGGCCTGCTGCTGGCCAAGGTCACCGACCGCTCCCCGTTCGACGGGTACACCGACAAGGAAGCCACCGAATCCAAGCTCGTGCGTGACGGATTCAAGTCCGGCGACTGCTGGTTCGACACCGGCGATCTGGTGCGCGATCAGCGCTGGGGTCACATCGCCTTCGTCGATCGCCTGGGCGACACCTTCCGCTGGAAGGGCGAGAACGTGGCCACCACCGAGGTCGAGGGCGGATTCGACGGACTCGACGAGGTCACCCAGGCGGTCGTCTTCGGCGTCGACATCCCCGGCACCGACGGCAAGGCGGGCATGGCCGCGGTGACCCTCGCCGAGGGCGCCGAATTCGACGGCAAGCTCGCCGCCAAGGCCCTGTACGAGCGGCTGCCCGGCTACGCGGTGCCACTGTTCATCCGGATCGTGGCCGAGTTGGAGCAGACCTCCACCTTCAAGAGCCGCAAGGTGGAACTGCGCAAACAGGGCTTCGACGCGGACGCCGAGGGCACCCTCTACGTGCTCGCGGGCCGCACCGACGGCTACGTCCCCGCCTACCCCGACTACGCGTCCGACGTGGCCGCCGCCAAGGCCCCCCGCAACTGACCTCGCCGCCCCGGCTCCCGGGAGCCGTGCCTCAACCCTCGTGAGTCGTGGCCCGGACCCTCGTGAGTCGCCGCCCACACCTCCCGAAGGCCATCTCCGGCACCGAGGTAACAGGGCCACGAACCCCGTCGGAGCGCAGCGGAGGCAAACAAAACACCGGTCGGTACATTGGGGGGCATGTGTGCGCCGTTGCCGACATTGTGCGGGAAGCCGGTGGCGACGGATCGGGCGCTGGTGATGGCGATCGTGAACCGGACGCCGGATTCCTTCTACGACAAGGGTGCGACGTTCAGTGACGAGGCCGCCATGGCGGCGGTTGCCCGGGCCGTGGCCGAGGGCGCGGATCTGGTCGATATCGGCGGGGTGAAGGCCGGTCCCGGATCCGAGGTGGACGCCGCCGAGGAGGCTCGGCGGGTGGTCCCGTTCGTCGCCGCTATTCGCGAGCGCTTTCCCGAGCTGCTGATCAGCGTGGACACCTGGCGGGCCGAGGTGGCGCGCGCCGCGGTCGGCGTCGGCGCGGATCTGATCAACGACACCTGGTCGGGGGCCGATCCGGACCTGGTCGGGGTGGCCGCGGAACTCGGTGTCGGCATCGTGTGCAGCCACACCGGTGGGGCGATCCCGCGCACCCGGCCGCACCGGGTGCGCTACGCGGACGTGGTCGCCGAGGTGACCGGAACCGTGGTGGCCGCCGCCGAAAATGCTGCGGCCGCGGGGGTGGCCAAGGACTCGATTCTCATCGATCCGACCCACGATTTCGGTAAAAACACGTATCACGGGCTCGAATTGTTGCGGGCCGTAGACGTTCTTGTGAATACCGGATGGCCCGTCTTGATGGCGCTGAGTAATAAGGATTTCATCGGAGAGACTCTTGGTGTCGGTCTGTCCGAACGATTGGAGGGCACCTTGGCAGCGACCGCCTGGTCCGCCGCCGCGGGCGCCCGCGTTTTCCGGGTGCACGAGGTGGCCGCCACTCGCCGAGTCGTCGACATGATCGCCGCCATCCAGGGCCTGCGCCCACCCGCCCGAACCCTGCGAGGTCTCGCATGAAGAACAGCAACTGGGTGAACTCGAATACCTGGGACCGTCCGGACTGGACGGTGCAAGAACTCGTCGCCGCAAAAGGCGACCGCACAGTTTCCGTAGTGCTGCCCGCACTGAACGAGCAGGACACCGTCGCCAGCGTCGTGGCCAGTATCCGGCCGCTGCTGGGCACGCTGGTGGACGAACTGCTGGTTCTGGACTCCGGGTCCACCGACGCCACCGCCGAGCGCGCTGCGGCCGCAGGAGCGCGTGTGGTGACCCGCGAACAAGCCGTACCCGAACTCGATCCGGTCCCGGGCAAGGGCGAGGTGCTGTGGCGCTCGCTCGCGGTCACCTCCGGAGACCTGGTCGCCTTCGTCGACTCGGATCTGATCGATCCCGATCCGATGTTCGTGCCCAAACTCCTGGGCCCGCTGCTGACCGTGGACGGCATGCACCTGGTCAAGGCGTTCTATCGCCGTCCGCTGCGCCAGGGCAGGAACATCGACGACAACGGCGGCGGGCGCGTCACCGAACTGGTGGCCCGGCCGCTGCTGGCCGCGCTGCGCCCGGAACTGTCGAATGTGCTGCAGCCCTTGGGCGGTGAGTACGCGGGCACCCGGGAACTGCTCACCTCGGTGCCCTTCGCGCCCGGCTACGGCGTGGAGATCGGGCTGCTGCTCGATACCCACGACATGCTCGGCATCGGCGCCATCGGGCAGGTGAATCTCGGTGTGCGCCAACACCGTAACCGCCCGCTGTCCGAACTCGGGGTGATGAGCCGCCAGATCCTGGGCACCGTGCTGGGCCGGGCGGGCGTACCGGACTCCGGCGCCGCGCTGACCCAATTCCCCATGGTGGGAGGCGAATTCATGGCGCAGTCGACGGAAGTCTCACTGGCGGACCGGCCCCCGATGAACACCCTGCGCCCGGAGGAATACGCCGCCTGAACACCCGTCGTTGCCGCCCGGACCAGCGGCAACGACGGCGCGTAGGCTCACCAGGTGAAGCAACTGACCATCGGTGTAGTTGCGACCTCTCGCAAAGAGGACGAGCACCGACTGGCTATCCATCCCGCCCACCTCGACCAGATCGATCCGGGGCTTCGCGACCGCGTCTTCCTCGAGCACGGCTACGGCGACCGATTCGGATTCACCGACGCACACCTGGCGCCGTTCGTGGGTGGCCACCGCACGCGCGAGCAGCTGTTCGCCGAATGCGATGTGCTGCTGCTGCCCAAACCGCTGCCCGAGGACCTCGAGAACCTGCGCCCCGGACAGGTCGTCTGGGGCTGGCCGCACTGCGTCCAGGACGAGCGCATGACCCAGCTCGCCATCGACCGCGGCCTCACCCTGATCGCCTGGGAGGCGATGAACCACTGGACCAAGGAGGGAAACTTCAGCGTCCACGTCTTCCACAAGAACAACGAGCTGGCCGGCTACTGCTCGGTCCTGCACGCCCTGCAGTTGCGCGGGTCCAGCGGCGATTACGGCCGGCGGATGCGCGCGGCCGTGATCAGCTTCGGCGCGACCGCGCGCGGTGCGGTGCGCGCGCTCTCGGCGCTCGGGATCAGCGATGTCACGGTGCTGACCCAGCGCAGCGTGTCGGCGGTCGCCTCACCGTTCGCCTCGGTGCGGATGCAGCACTTCGCGCGCGACCCGGCGAACCCGAGCCACACCCTGGCACTGAAAGCGCCCGAACCCGGGCCGCTCGCGGAGATGCTGGCCCAGTACGACATCGTGGTCAACTGCATCCTGCAGGACACCGAGGAACCGCTGATGTTCGTGATGAACGAGGATCTGCCGTTGTTCCCGCGCGGCACCCTCTTCGTCGACGTCTCCTGCGACGAGGGCATGGGTTTCGAATGGGCCCGCCCGACCTCGTTCACCGATCCGATGTTCACCGTCGGGGAGGACCTGCACTACTACGGCGTCGACCACAGCCCCTCGTTCCTGTGGAACTCGGCCACCTGGGAGAACTCCGAGGCGCTGCTGGAGTACCTGCCGATCGTGATGGCCGGGCCCGATGCCTGGGACGGCAGCGAGACCGTCCGGCGTGCGATCGAGATCCGCGACGGGCGGGTCCAGAATCTGCGCATCCTGTCGTTCCAGGGGCGGGCCGCGGCGTATCCGTACGCGGTCGTCTGATCTCGAATCGGCGCCGAACCCGTTGCGGCACAGTGTATGTGGCGGCGGTGCCGCCGCGGCGGCGGCTCAGCGGTCGTGGCGGTAGATCGGAGTGAGCAGGTCCGCTTCGATCGGCTCACCGGTCGAGCGGTCGTAGCGCACGCCCACCACCGCGGAGAACGGGTGGGTCGCGGCACGCTCGTGCAGGGTCGCGAGTCTCGTTGCCAGCAAACGGATCGCGCCCAGGGACGCGGGCGGATGCAGGCCGTCGATGACGAGCACGGTGCCCTTGCCGTCGGGGCGGGGCAGCCGGGCCAGATAGGCGATGTCGTAGGGCTCGGTGCCGCCGGGTCTGTACACCCGGCGCGCGGCCCGGTCCTCGATGCCCCGGCGCACCCGGCCCGCGCGCGCCACCGTGCGGCGCAGCCGGGGGTCGGCGGCAACGAGATAGCGCAGACTGGGCGACAATTCGGGTCCGCCGAGCACGATCAGGCCCTCACGGTCCAGATCGAGCGGGCGGCCGGGTAGGAAGCGCTGCACGTTGGCGGTGAAGCCCAGCTCCCGCAGCAGTTCCACGAGGCGATGCGGCGCGGCCGGGTCCGGCGCGCCCACGAGCGCGATGGATCGGGTCGTGCTGCGCACATCCGGGGTCACGATGGTGAGCGGTCCGTGGCCGAAGAACAGGCCCTCCGGTACCGGTCCCTGGGTGCTGACCTGATGGATGCGGGCCCGGGAAAGTCCCGCTGCCGCACCGATTCTGGCAAACGTCCAGCCCTCGGCGTGCAGCTCTCGAATAACAGCGCGGCGGATGCGCGTCAGCTCGTTGATCTGCTGCTGCGCGGCAGCCACGCCTTCGGTGGCGGCTTTCAGGCGTTCGACCTTGTCTTCGATCGCGAATACCCGGGCCACCTCGTCGGCCGACATGAGCGCAGTCTAGATAGCTGGACAGCCACATGTGTCTAGTCCGCTAGACAGGATTGATCTCAGGTGGCGTCGGGATCGACCGGCGGACGTTCGTTGCGCTCCAGCGGTTTTTGTACACCGGGCATGGCGATTTCACCGAAACCGCTGTTCGTGGACGTGACAGGCTTGTCGAATTTGCCGGTGAACAACGAATCGTCGCCGTCCAGAAGATGTTTGGTGACCATCGCACGAGGATTCATACCGCGCAGTTCGTTCAGCTGCTCGAGCGGCTTGCGGATCTCCTCGAACTCCGGACCGAGCTCCTGCTTCAACTGCGAGGTCGCGCCCGTGGCGTAATCACGCACCTGCTTGAGGGCGCCGGTGGTCCAGCGCACGGCGCCGGGCAGACGCTCCGGGCCGAGAATCACGAGCGCGGCGACGACCAGAATCAGCATCTCGCCCCAGCTGATACTACTGAACACGAGACCAGGCTACCCGTGTCCGATTCGACTGCTCCAGCCGCCGCACCTGCGCTGACACCGTCCGGGCCTACGGCTTCTTGTCCGACTGCAGGGTCACCGGAACATCGACCTCGCGGCCGTCCCGGATGAGCCGCACGGTGACCGTCTGACCGATCTCGTGCGACTGCACGGCCACGGTCAACTCCTCCGGACTCGACACCTCGCGATCGCCGACCTTCACGATCACGTCGCCCTCCACGATGCCCGCCTGCGCGGCCGAACTCCCGGCCTGCACGTCGGCCACCTGCGCGCCGCTCATGACGTCATTGGCGACGATCTTGGTCTTGGCGCTGACGCCGAGCATCGGATGGAACACCTGGCCCTCACGGATCAACGCCTGTGAGATGCGCTTGACCTGATCCACCGGGATCGCGAAGCCCAGGCCCACCGAACCGCCGCTCTCGGACTTGATCGCGGAGTTGATGCCGATCAGCCGGCCCTGCATGTCCACCAGCGCGCCACCGGAGTTGCCGTGGTTGATGGCGGCGTCGGTCTGCACGGCATCGAGCGTGGCATCGGTGTCGGTGCCCTCGCCGCCGACCTTCACCGGACGGTTCAGCGCCGAGACGATGCCGGAGGTGACCGTCTTCTCCAGGCCCAGCGGCGAACCCAGCGCCAGTACGTCGTCGCCGACCTGCACGTCACCGGAATTGCCGAGCTGGATCACCGACAGGTTCTTCACGTCGACCTTCAGCACCGCCAGATCCGACTTGATGTCGCGGCCCACGATGGTGGTCGGCACCCGGCTGCCGTCGGAGAACACCACGTCCAGCTTCGCCTTGTTGCTCTTGTCGTTGGCGGCCAGCGAGATCACGTGATTGTTGGTGACGATGTAGCCCGAGCCGTCGATCACGACACCCGAACCGGTGGAGCCGGTGTCGCCGAGCCAGGCGCGCACGGTCACCACCGCGGGCATGACCGCGTTCACGACCTTGGTGATCTGGTTGTGCGGCTTGTCCCCGTTGTCCGCGGACTGCAGCGTCACCTTGCGCGAGGTCGCCGCGCTGACCGATTCCGCGGTCATCCGGCCCACGATGCCGCCGGCCAGACCGATGACGAGCGCGGTGGCGGCCAGGATCGCGAGTGCGCGCGGGGCGATCTTGCCGCCGAACAGCACCTCGCGAGCGGTCAGCAGCCGGCCCGGGGCCCGCGGTGCGGGAGCGGGTGTGCCGACGGCGGGCGCGCCCAGCCGGGCCGCGGAGTCCGGATCGCGCCACGGATCGCTGGGACCGGCGGGGGCGGCCTTGTCGCCCTGCGCGTCCGGATCGCGCTGCAGCAGCTCCTCGGAGCCGGCCGGACGGCCGAACGCCTCGGCCAGCACCGTGTCCGGCGGGCGGTTCTGCAATTCGAGACCGCCCGACGCGCCGGCGGCAGCGGCGCCCGCGCCGGAACGGGCCGCGAAGGACCCGCTCTGCCCGTTGGGGCGGCGGAAGGCGCGCGCGGTGTGTTTGTCGACGTGCGGCCGATAGACCGGCCGCGGTCCCAGGACCGGTGCGTCCGACGGCCTCAGGTTCCCCCGATCAGCCGCCGAATCAGAAGCCTCCGCGGATCGCGACAGGTTGTTTTCCGCGGGCCCGTCACCCGGAACCGGGCCCGTGTTCTTCGATTCGGTGGTCACGCGATGAACTCTACTTGCGCCACCACGCGGTCCACCGTCTGCTGTCGAACGAATCTTGGCGCAGCCCGAAGGAACTCACGCCGCGCGCCAGCGTGCCGCGATCACCACGAGGGTCCGCGCCGCCGGTCAGATTGTGTTCGGCGCCCGGCAGTTCCGACAACGGGATCCGGCTCAGCGAGTCGTGCAGCCGCAGCGGCGCGGAGATCTGGTCCGAGGACTGCCGCAGGGCGATTCGTGCCTGCTGCTGCGTGTCGACCTCGAGGGCGCACTCACGGCAGACGGAAAGATGATGGGCGGCACGCAGATACGCGTTCATCCGCAATTCACCGTCGACATACGCGGCAATGGCCTCACTGGCCAGATGCTCGGTGGGGGCGAAACGAGGTGGACGCTGAGGCGTTCGGTCCTCGCCACTCATACGCTGCACACCCTTCCGGATTCGAGCTGCTCGGGAACACAGATCACGCGGGCCGACACGCCCGCGCCCTCACCCGACCTTTTCGGAGGCGGCGATGCGCCGCTCGACTCCATTATGCTCGAGGTGCTCGCGCAGTGCCTGACGTCCTCGGTGGATGCGGCTGCGCACGGTCCCCAGCTTGACCCCGAGCGTCGCGCCGATCTCCTCGTACGACAGACCCTCGATATCGCAGAGCACCACGGCGGCGCGGAACTCCGGCGCCAGCGAGTCCAGCGCGGACTGCAGGTCCGGATCCAGATTCGCGTCGTGATAGACCTGCTCGGGCCCCGGACCCTCGGAGGGCACGCGGTCGTAGTCCTCCGGGAGGGCTTCCATCCGAATGCGGTTGCGGCGGCGCACCATATCCAGGAACAGGTTCGTGGTGATGCGGTGCAACCACCCCTCGAACGTGCCCGGCTGGTAGTTCGACAGCGACCGGAACACCCGGATGAAGGTTTCCTGAGTCAGATCCTCGGCGTCCTGCTGATCACCGGTGAGACGGTAGGCCAGGCGGTACACGCGGTCGGCGTGCTCGCGGA
Organism: Nocardia jejuensis NBRC 103114; assembly: GCF_001613145.1. GTDB lineage: Bacteria > Actinomycetota > Actinomycetes > Mycobacteriales > Mycobacteriaceae > Nocardia > Nocardia jejuensis. Next base: position 150,916 of record NZ_BDBU01000006.1, on the reverse strand, counting down.
CCAGTTCGTCCCAGGTCGGCATCATGGTGCGGTCACCGGTGGCGTCGAACGCGGCGGTGCCGGACAGGTCGTCGGGGGAGAGGTCGTCGGAGGCGGGGGCGGCGTCGGCGGGGGCGGCATCGCCCGCGTTCGCCACGGCGGCGCCCTCGATCGGTGTGCCATCGGTGGACACCGGGAAGTCGCTGGTCAGCGAGGTTTCGCTGGTCAGCGGCCGAACCTGCGAGGGCAGGTTCTCGAGCTGCTGGCGCAGCGTCTTGTGCTGCGGTTGCAGTGTGGCGTGTTCGCGCGCCGCGTCGACCATGTGGATGGTGTTACCTCCTACTCGGGACCGTGGCTTCGGTTTCCTGGTACAACCGACGTGGTGAGTCGCGTTGTTCCCGGAGCCTGGCCGCCGGTCGCTGGTCTGGCGTAGGCATTACTTTTGCCGGTCGGCATGTGGCAGTCGTATGTGGACGCTGAGGGACACCTGAGAAAAATCGCCACACCGGTCGGTTACAGCGACGCGATCCCGCCCGCTCGCCGTTAGCCTCTAGAACGTGAGCCAGACTCCCGCGGCACAGAACCTGCAGCGCAACCTCGCCTATGTGGAGGAATCCGTCGCCGAGGACGAGATCCTCGTCTCGGCGCGCGAACGAGCCTTCGAACTCGGCGCCGCGCCCGTCCCACCGGCGGTCGGCGCATTGCTCAGCATGTATGCCCAGCTCCTGGGCGCGCGAGCGGTCGTCGAAGTCGGCACCGGCGCCGGCGTGAGCGGGCTGTGGCTGCTCGACGGCATGCGTGAGGACGGCACCCTCACCACGATCGACTCCGAGCCCGAGCATCAGCGCGCGGCCCGCGAGGCGTTCCGCTCCGCCGAGATCACCCCCGCACGCACCCGGCTGATCAACGGCCGCGCCCTGGATGTGTTGCCGCGCTTGGCCGATGGGGTCTACGACCTGGTTTTCATCGATGCCGCGCCGCTCGAGCATCCGCAGTACGTGGATCAGGCCGTGCGACTGCTGCGCGAGGGCGGGGCGATCCTGCTGCACAACGCGCTACTCGGCGGCCGGGTCCCCGACCCGGCCCAGCGCGACCCGCAGACCCAGGCGGTGCGCGCCGCCACCCGCGCCATCGCGGAGGATCCCCGGCTCACGAGCGTCCTGATTCCGGTGGGTGACGGATTGCTCTGCGCGTCGCGCGGTTGACGGACAGCCCTGCGGGGTTGACGGGCAGCGCCCCGCGCGGTTGATGGACGGCGCCCTGCGAGGTTGATGGACAAGCGCCGCGCGGTGCGGGGTCGAGCGCCTCGCGGGGCTGAGAACAGTGTGCTGACCGGCTGATTCGGTCGCCGGGGCATTGTCCTCCCGGAGAATTTCCGCAGCATGAATACTGCGTTCGAGCAGCTTTCCCTGAAGCAAGAGTCCCTGCCCGGCGGTGGCCGTCTCGACTCGCCGGAAGTCGCGGTCGCTTCCTCTTGCCTATCGATTGAACGAGTGTTTAGTATATTGAACGTGCGTTCAGCCGATGATTTGACGACGAAAGCCCGGATTCGGGACGCGGCGATCGTCGCGTTCGGGGAACAGGGGTTCGCGGTGGGTGTGCGCGCCATCGCCACCGCCGCGGGCGTCTCGCCCGGCCTCGTCATCCACCACTTCGGGTCCAAGGACGGGCTCAAGGGGGAGTGCGACGACTGGGTTCGCGAGGTGATCCGCAAGGCGAAATTGGAGTACATCGAACATCCCTCGCCCAACGGGCTGCTGCAAAGCCTGTCGGAGATAGAGGATTTCGCGCCGTACATGGCCTATCTGATGCGCAGCTTCCAGTCCGGCGGCAGCCTGATGAAAAGCTTCTTCGACAATATGGTCGAGGACGTCGAGCAGTACCTCGTCGCGGGCATCGCCGCCGGAACACTGCGAGCACCGAGCGACGTGAAGGCCACCGCCAAGTACGTGGCCACCACCAACGGCGGCGGCATGATGCTGTTCCTGCAGCTGTACGCCGCCGAGCAGGATGGACCGGTCGACTTCCGGAAAGCCTTGCGCGAGTACGCGGATCGCATGATGATGCCCGCTCTCGAGCTCTACACCAACGGCATGCTGACGGATTCCATGGCGCTGGACACACTCACCAACCGTTCGCCCGATTCCTGACCCCTGTTTCCACCACAGTCGTTTTCCTACAAGGAGATTCGATGAACGTCCCCGCCAGCCCCGCGATCACCGTCGCGAACCTGCACAAACACTTCGGGCAGGTGCACGCGCTCGACGGCCTCGATCTGGAGGTCGCACAGGGCGAGGTGCACGGCTTCCTCGGCCCGAACGGCGCCGGGAAATCCACCACCATCCGGGTGCTGCTCGGCATCCTGTCCCGCACCTCCGGCGAAGCCCGGGTGCTGGGCAGGGATCCGTGGACCGACGCGGTCGCACTGCATCGCGATATCGCTTACGTGCCAGGCGATGTCACGCTGTGGCCCTCGCTGTCCGGAGGCGAGACCATCGACCTGCTGGCGCGCATGCGCGGCGGCATCGACGCCGATCGGCGCGCGGAGCTGATCGAGCGCTTCGAGCTCGACCCGCGCAAGAAGGCCCGCACCTATTCCAAGGGCAATCGGCAGAAGGTCGCCCTGGTCTCGGCGTTCTCCTCCAACGCGAGCCTGCTGATGCTCGATGAGCCCACCTCCGGTCTGGATCCGTTGATGGAGCAGGTGTTCGGTGAATGCGTGGCCGAGGCGAAGGGGCGCGGATGCACGGTGCTGCTGTCCAGCCACATCCTGTCCGAGGTGGAGAAGCTGTGCGAGCGGGTCACCATCATCCGGGCCGGGCGCACCGTGGAGACCGGTTCACTGGCGCAGATGCGGCATCTGAGCCGCACCTCCATCACCGCCGAATTGACCGGTGAACCAGGGGATCTGAGCACCATCGCGGGTGTCTCGGACCTCACGGTCGAGGACCACACGCTGCGCTGCCAGGTGGACAGCGAACATCTCGGCGAACTCATCCGGGTGCTCGGCGACGCCGGCGTGCGCAGTCTGACCAGTCAACCGCCCACGCTGGAAGAGCTTTTCCTGCGGCACTATTCGATGAACGGCGAGGCCGCTGACGGTAGCGCGGGCAATGGCGCCACGGCGTCCGGGCGGCACGCCCACGAGTCGGAGCAGGTCGCGAAATGACCGCCATCGCCGCACCCCGTGTGATCGAATCACCTTTACGGTCAACAGATTTCACCGGAACCGGACAGCTGTTGCGGTTGTACCTGCGCCGCGACCGGATCGTGTTGCCGCTGTGGGTGCTGATGCTGTCGCTGCCGGTGGGCAGCGTGTACATCGACAGCATCGCGAGCGTGTATCCCGACGAGGCCGACCGCGCCGGATTCGCCGCGACAATTCTGGGCAGTCCCGCGCAACTGGCCATGTACGGGCCGGTCTACAACACCAGTCTGGGCGCGACGGGCATCTGGAAGGCGGGGATGTTCTATTCGCTCATCGCCATCGCCACCATTCTCACCGTCATCCGGCACACCCGGGCCGAAGAGGAAACGGGCCGTGGGGAACTCGTGGCCGCCACCCGGGTCGGCCGGTTCGCGGGACTGACCGCCGCGCTGGCGCTCGGCTACGGCGGCTCGCTCGCCGCCGGGCTGCTGGCCTTCCTGAGCCTGGCGGGCACCGACGTCCCCAAGACCGGATCACTGGCCTTCGGGCTGGCGCTGGCGGCCTCCGGCGCGGTGTTCGCCTCCGTGGCCGCGGTGTGCGCGCAATTGAGCGCCGGCGCCAGGCTGGCTCGCGGTATCGCCTTCGCGGTGCTGGGCGCCACCTTCACACTGCGCGGGATCGGTGACGCGCGGGCCGGAGACGGGCCGACCAACCTGTTCACCTGGCTTTCGCCGCAGGGCTGGTCGTTGCAGGTCCGGCCCTATGCCGGTGATCATTTCGCGGTCCTGCTGCTGCCGCTGATCACCGTGGCCCTGCTGACCGTGCTTGCGTATTCGCTACTGCGGCATCGGGATGTGGGAGCGGGACTGATCGCGGAACGGCCCGGCGCGGCCGCCGCCGCACCCGCGCTGAGCGGTCCGTTCGGGTTGGCCTGGCGGTTGCAGCGCGGCACGCTCGTGGCCTGGACGGCGGGACTGGGCCTGTACGGCCTGATCATCGGCAGTGTGGTGCACGGCATCGGTGACGAATTGGGCAGCAGCCAGGCGATTCGCGACATCATCACGCGGATGGGCGGATCGCGATCGCTGGAGAATTCCATGATCACCTACGCCTTCACCATGATCGCGGTGGCGGCCTCGGCGTACGCGGTGTCCGCGGCGCTGCGCCTGCACACCGAGGAGAGCACCCAGCACACCGAGATCGTGCTGACCGGCGCTGTCTCCCGAACCCGCTGGGCCGCCTCACATCTGGTGTTCGCGCTGGGTGGACCGGCGGTGGCGCTGGCGGTGTCCGGCGCGCTGGGCGGCGTGATCTACGGTCGCGCGGCCGGCGACGTCGGCGGCAAACTCGCGGATGTGCTGGCGGCGGCCCTGATTCAGCTGCCCGCGGTCTGGCTGTTCGTCGGCATCACGGTGGCGCTGTTCGGCCTGGTCCCGCGCTGGACTCCGGTGGCGTGGGGTGTGCTGACCGCCGCCATCGCGGTCTTCCTGCTCGGCGCGATTTCCGGTGCCCCGCAATGGTTCCGCGATCTGGATCCGTTCGAGCACGCGCCGAAGCTGCCGGGGGCGGTGTTCGACCTCACTCCGCTGGTGATCCTGCTGCTGATCGACGCGGCCCTGATTGCCGTGGGACTCATCGCTTTCCGGCGGCGTGACCTGCGATGACGCGTATCGGCACCTGAGGAGCGCACCGGGACGCCATCGGAGAAATCCGGTGGCGTCCCGGCGTTTTCGCGCCCGTGGCAGTGCGGGGGCAGTGCCCGGGTCTGGATTCGATCAGCGCGCCGGTGGTACCACGAATAGGGGGACGATTAAGGAGGTGGGAGATGTTCGGCGAGGGCGTCATGCTCGGCATGCATCTACCGCACGGATGGTTATGGCCCGCACTGATCTTCTTCGGCGGCGTGGTCTTCGTGGCACTGCTGGTCCTGCTGCTGGTCAGCGGGGCGCGGTTCGACGATCAAACGAATACGACGCCGACCTCTCCGGGGCCGTGCGCGCCGTTCTGCCTCACCGAGACACCGGCTCCGGTGCCTCCGGGCTGAAATACCGGCCGCATCACGAGGATTACCGGACGGTGATCGCGGTTACTCCATGGACAGGGTCCGACGAGTGAGGTTTTCCATGGATCAGCAGGCTCCGGCCGTGGTGGGGTTGTATTTCCGTTCGAGCGGCGCCGCCCGTGTCTGTTCGAGCGGCGCCGCCGGAGCGTGGCGGCGGATCGCCGAGTTCCGGCTCGCGCCCGACGGCCACGCCACCTTCCGCGCGGTGGACCCGATCGAGGGACTTGTCGCGCGCGTCTGGTACCACCAGGGCGTCGACATTCAAGGCGAGGACCGCACCGTGCTGCCTCGGGACGGCGCGGAATTCCTGCGAGCGCTGTTGCAGCCGTTCGGATTCCGCGACTACCGATTCCGCGACGACAGCGGTTGCGCGCCCCGCGCTACAAACTGTTCGCCAGCAGCGCGTACTGCGCCGTCGCCCGCTGATGCACATCCGATTCGGAATCGGCGTTCACCGCGGCAACATACCGCTTATAGATGACGTAGCAGCGGTAGCTCAGGGTGTCGGACTTGTGCCGCACGCATTTGGTGTCCGGCACCTTGTCCGGTGCGGTGGTGGAGGTTTCGCCGAGGCTGCTGATCAGCCCGGCCACCAGCTCGGCGCCCGCCTTGGCGTCTCGGACCCGGAACAGGTACGAATCGTCGGCCTGTGCCATGGAATCCATTCCGGTGTCGGCCACCAGCCTGGTCCGCAATGACATGTCGCCCGCGGGGTGGATCAGCCAGTTGGGGCCGAAGATCGCGAAGGTGTCCTGATTCGGGGTGTGGCCGTCGCGGTCGGTGACCAGGGTTCGGGCCAGCAGGCGGTCCGGGTCGACCGGCAACTTGTCGATCGAATCGGCCGGCGTCGCGGCGAACGCGTCGATCGCGGGCGCCTCGGCGTCCAGGGTCTTCTTGGCCCAGAAGAGCAGATCGGTCTGATCGGCCTTGGGGCGCGACACGAACACCGAGACCACGAACTCCTTGCGCGGCATGGTGACTCCCACGTTCGCCACGCCCGGCCGCCAGTGCGAGAACGCGTCCGGATACTCCGAGAGGCTCAGCTTGCGGTTCTGGTCCGGGGCGACGGCGAAGTCCGCGTCCTCGAGTTCCTTGGCCGCCAGCTTGGCATTGTCGCTCGACGGAAAACGAAGCAGCCGAATGGTGATGGTGGTGGACGCCGGATCCGGGACATTGCCGACGTCGTTCAGATCCGACCCGCTGGCCGCGAACCCGGCGATGAAACCGCGCTTCTGCAGCACCGGCTTGGCCGAGGAGGACAGGTGGCTCACGTCCACCACGTCCTGCATGGTGGCCAGCACGATGCCGCCGCGACCGACCTTCAGGGTCGAATCCACCCGCACCGACGGCACCACGGCCTCGGACATGCGCATGGCCTCGAGCAACGGACCGTTGCCGTTCGTATCGCGGTCGTAGGTGTAGCGATCGACCGGATACGAGCCCACATCCAGCGTGCGGACGTCCAACTCGCTCGCGACCGGTGTGCCCTTCGTCCCGCACCCGGCGACCAGCGCGGTCAGCGCCAGCGTGGTGACGACCGTGACGATCCGCGTTGCGCGGCCCATGGTGTTCCCTCCCGCGCTGCTGCCGCAGCGGCGCTCCACCCACAGATTTTCGAGGTCGGGAGGGCGGCTGTCCACCGTAATCGGAATAAACCACACCGGACCGGGCGAAAGTATCGGCGCCGGGCGCGGGTCAGACCCAGATGCCCTTGCCGACGGTCACCACGCCGCCCTTGCTGACGGCGAACCGGTCGCGGTCCCGATCCAGGTCCACGCCGATGATCTCGCCCTCGGACACCACCACGTTCTTGTCCAGGATCGCGTGCCGAACCACCGCGCCGCGACCGATCCGCACGCCCGGCATGATGACGCTGCCCTCCACGGTCGCGCCGTCGTCGACCACCACGTTCGAGAACAGCACCGAATTGCGCACGGTCGCCGCCGACAGAATGCTGCCCGCGCCGATGATGGACTCCTGAGCGAGCCCGCCGCGCCCGAACTTGGCCGGCGGCAGGTTCTCCGCGGCCCCGCGAATCGGCCAGTGCCTGTTGTAGAGGTCGAAAGCCGGGTCCACCGACACCAGATCCATGTGCGCCTCGTAGAAGGCGTCCAGGGTGCCCACATCACGCCAGTAACCGCGACTGCGGTCGGTCGCGCCCGGCACCACGTTGTCGGTGAAGTCGTAGACCGAGGCCGAACCCGAGCGGACCAGGTTCGGGATGATGTCGCCGCCCATGTCGTGGTCGGAGTCGTTGTCGTCGGCGTCCGCGCGGATCGCGTCCACCAGCACCTTGGTGGTGAACACGTAATTGCCCATGGACGCGAAGGTGACGTTCGCATCGTCCGGGGTGCCGGGCGGGTGCACCGGCTTCTCCAGGAATCCGATGATCCGGCCCGCCTCGTCCGAATCGATGCAGCCGAACGCGCTCGCCTCACTGCGCGGCACACGGATGCCCGCGACCGTCACGCCCGCGCCGGATTCGATGTGCGCCTGCACCATCTGCTCCGGATCCATCCGGTACACGTGATCCGCGCCGAACACGACGATGTACTCCGGATCCTCGTCGTAGATCAGATTCAGCGACTGCATGATGGCGTCGGCGCTGCCGGTGTACCAGCGCGGACCCAGCCTCTGCTGCGCCGGAACCGGAGTGATGTACTCCCCGCCGAATCCCGACAGCCGCCAGGTCTGGGAGATGTGCCGGTCCAGCGAATGCGACTTGTACTGTGTCAGCACGCAAATTCGCAGGTAGCCGGCGTTCACCAGATTCGACAGCACGAAATCGATGAGTCGGTACGCACCCCCGAACGGCACCGCGGGCTTGGCCCGATCCTTGGTGAGCGGAAAGAGTCGCTTGCCCTCGCCACCGGCGAGCACGATCCCGAGTACGTGCGGCTGGCTCCTCACACTCGCCAAACTACCGCGTGCAGGGGAACGTGGAATGTCCGCAGTGTGCCGTGTTCGTCGCGTTGTCTGATTGGTTCGCTCGCAGCCAAGCGTCTAGTTTGGACCGGTGAGTTACGGCGCGGACGGAACCCGCGGCATGCGGGTCGCGATGATGACCCGCGAATACCCGCCCGAGGTGTACGGCGGGGCGGGCGTGCACGTCACCGAATTGGTGCCCCGATTGCGGGAGCTGTGCGATGTGACCGTGCACTGCATGGGCGTCCCGCGACCCGACGCGGTCGTGCACCAACCCGATCCGATGCTGTACGCCGCCAATTCGGTGCTGCAGATGATGTCCGCCCAATTGCGCATGGCCGATGCCGCCGACGGTGCGGACGTGGTGCACTCGCACACCTGGTACACCGGGCTCGCCGGACATCTGGCCGCGGAGCTCTACGGCATCCCGCACGTGCTGACCGCGCACTCGCTCGAACCGCGCCGGCCCTGGAAGGCCGAACAACTCGGCGGCGGCTACCGGCTCTCGTCCTGGTCCGAGCACAACGCCATGACCTACGCCGACGCGGTGATCGCCGTGAGCGCCGGGATGCGGACCGATGTGCTGACCGCCTACCCGGATATCGATCCCGCGAAAGTGCATGTGGTGCACAACGGAATCGACGCGGACGTGTGGCATCCGGGTGGGCCGAAACCCGGCTCCCGCGACATTCTCACCGAACTCGGGGTCAGCGCCGATCGGCCGATCGCCGCGTTCGTCGGCCGCATCACCCGGCAGAAGGGCGTCGCGCACCTGCTCGCCGCGGCCCGGCACCTGGACCCCGACATCCAGCTCGTGCTGTGCGCGGGAGCCGCCGACACCCCGGCCATGGAGGCGGAGGTCGCCACCGCCGTGCGCGAACTCGGCAAGACGCGGGACGGGGTGTTCTGGGTCAAGGAGATGCTGCCCACCGAGATCGTGCGCCAGGTGCTCTCGGCCGCAACGGTTTTCGTGTGTCCCTCGGTGTACGAGCCGCTGGGCATCGTGAATCTCGAGGCGATGGCCTGCGGAACCGCCGTCGTCGCCTCCGATGTGGGCGGGATCCCGGAGGTCGTCGCGGACGGGCGGACCGGGAGCCTCGTGCACTACGACGAGAACGCGACCCAGGAGTACGAGCGGGCGCTGGCCGGTGCGGTGAATCGGGTTGCGGCGGATGCCGCGGGGGCCGCGGCGATGGGGGTCGCCGGACGCGATCGCGCTGTGGCGGAATTCGATTGGCTGCGAATGGCGGTACAGACCGCGGCGGTCTACGACGCCGTGCGCAAGACGTAGTCCGCCGGACTCCATCCCCGGGTGTGCGGACCCGGTCCGCGCCGGGCGTGGATCCCCGGTGGGACGGCGTGAGCGAGTCGCGCCCTCAGGCGGTCAGGTCGTACTTCATGAAGACGTCGGCCCGGTCGTAGGGGATCGGGCGGAGTTCCGCACGCGGGACGTGCACGAAACCCATGGATTCGTAGAGGCCGACGGCCGCTGCCAGGGCCGAATTGCTGGCCAGGAACAGCGATGTCGCGCCGAGCGCCCGGGCGTGGTCCACGGCCGCCCGCAATACGACACGGCCGAACCCTCGGCCCCGATGACGTTCCGCCACAGCCATTTTCGAGAGCTCGAAGACGCCGGGGGCCTCCGCGACCAGGGCGACGCAGCCGACGGCCTCCGCGCCCTCGCGGGCGATCAGGACCTGACCGCCCTCGGCGATGATCCGCTCGGGGTGATCGAGGGTCGCGCTGTCCGCCGGTTCGAGGGTGAATATCGTGGTGATCCACTCCTCGTTGAGTTGCTTGAACGCGGCCGCGTCGGCGGCGCTGGACATCGGTTCGACCACGATCGGCTGGGCGGGAGCGACGGCTCCACTCTGCTGAGTCACCACCTCAGCATGCCGGGACGCGAACCATAGCGTCCAATACTTGATAGCTCGAATTGATACGTTCACCTTATGGCTGACGGTCCCAAACTGCTCGACGGCGTCGAGTTGCGGCACCTGCGGTACTTCCTCGCGGTCGCCGACGAACTGCATTTCGGGCGCGCGGCGGCCCGGCTGCACATCGCGCAACCCGCGCTGACCCAGCAGATCCAGCGCCTCGAAGCGCTGCTGGGGACTCGGCTCTTCGACCGCACCTCCCGTACGGTCGCGCTGACCGACGCCGGGGCGGTGCTGCGGGAACGAGCGAGCGCGATCGTGCGGCACGCGGCCCGCGACCTCGAGGAGGTCACGCGGATCGGTGAGGGCAGCCAGGGGCGGTTGTACCTCGGGTTCGTGCCCTCGGTGCTGCCGCTCGAACCGCTGCGCGGGGTGCGGCGATTCCGGGAACGGTATCCACTGGTCCAGGTCGAACTCGTGGAAGGCTTCACGAGTCACCTGATGGAGCAGCTGAGCCACGGCAGTCTCGACACGGCCATCGTCCGGGACCCCGATCCGCTCCCCGGCATCAGCACCACCCCGCTGATCACCGAGCCCTATGTCGCCGTTCTGCCCGCCGACCACTCGCACGCCGCCCGGGCCACCCTCACCGGAGCCGACCTGGCGGACAGTCCACTGGTCTTCTTCCCCAGGGCCGCAGGGGTTCTCGCGCAGGACAAGAACCTGGCCCCGCTCCTGGAATCGGGGCGCCGCCCCCGCATAGTCCAGGAAGCCTCCACCTGGACCACCATCTTCTATCTGGTCGCCGAGGGCATCGGGATCACGGTCGCACCGCGCAGCGCCGCCGTCACCGCACCCACCACCGTCCGAGTCGTCCCCCTCACCGAAACCTCCTCCGCCACAACGGTCTACGCCGCCACCCGCACCGATGACCACCGCCCGCTCATCCGCAACTTCCTCACCCTCCTCCCCACCCACGACCGCTGAACCGGGTCTGATCGCTGCGGGGAAGGGGTCAGCGGAGGCGGTAGGTCGAGATGATGACCGAGGAGGTCACTCGCACCGAGGGGGGCAGCGCCGCTATGCGGGCGGTGCGCTCTTCGGCAGCGTGGAATGCCGAGGGGCCCATGGCCGATACCTCGGCAACGGCGTCATGGGACAGGGACATGGGGTACTCGACAGTGTCGGTGTCCACGAGTTCGAAACGGTCGCCGAGGGATTCGGCGAGGCGATCGGCCTTGCTCGCGTCGACGCTCACCATGCCGAGTGGCTCGACGAGTTCGGCAAGGTGACGCGGGGTCGGGGTGACCACCAGGAACCGGCCGTTCGGGGCGAGCACGCGGGCCACCTCCTCGGCATTGCGAGGGGCGAACACGCACAGCACGGTATCGATGACGCCGTCGCGAACGGGCAGCCCACGCCAGGCATCGGCGAGCACGGCCCCGACCCGCGGGTGCGCCCGAGCGCAGCGCCGGACCGCGGGCTTGGACACGTCCAAGGCGATTCCGCGCGGCGGTGCCGAGTGCGGGCACTCGGGTGCCGGGGTCGAGCCGGAGTTCTCGGGTGCGGTGCCGGGTGTCGGGGTCGAGCCGGAGTTCTCGGGTGCGGTGCCGGGTGTCGGGGTCGAGCCGGAGTTCTCGGGTGCGGTGCCGGGTGTCGCGGTCGGGCCGGAGTCCTCGGGCGCGGGTGTCGCCGTGGTGGCTTGCTGTTCCGACAATCGGTTCAGCACCGCCGCGAGGTAGTAGCCGGTGCCGGAGCCGATCTCGAGCACCGCCGGGCCCGTCCGGTGCGGGGGTCGTACCGACGGCGAATCGGTCACGGCGCCGTCGGTCAGCAGGGTCGCGGAGAGTCTGGCGGAAGAGGTGGCCGTCACTGTCGATCCCGGGCGTGTCGTACCGGTCGAGCGGGGACGCGAGCGGGACTCGGCGACCACCGGATCGGGCTCGGTGCGATCGCGCCGGGTCGCGTCACCTGGCGGCGGCTTGCCCGGATTGCGCTCGGCTACCGGCGCGGAGTCGGGCGCGGTCGACGCGGCGACTGTGCGTTCGGCACGGATGCGTTCGGCACGGAGGCGTTCGTCCCCGATCGATGTGCGGTCGGCGGACATCACCGCTGCGGGTTCGGTGTCGGCGATCGTGCGCGTGACCGCTGTGTGCTCGGCGGCCGGGGCGATCGTGTGCTCCGGGGACGGTGTGACCGGGCGCTCGGCGGTGGCGGCGAGGGTCAGGGCCTCGGCGATGGGGGTGAAGTGGCCGGCGGACTGAAAGGTCGCGCGGGCGTCGAGCATGGCCGGGGTGTCGCCGGTCATCTTGGTGGACGCGCCGGTCAGGAGGCTGACGTAGCCTTGGCGGGCGATGTCGAAGGTGTGGCCTCGGGGGCAGCGCAGGGCGGTCTCGGCGAGGTCGAGATGCTGGGCGCACTGCGGGCAGGCCAGCAGATCGGCGCAGGCCCAGAGCCCACCCGCCGCAGCCCGGGGGCGTGCGGCGGGGGAGGTCTCGGCTGTGCCGATGTGGTTGGTGTGTACCGAGGGGCCGGTGAACCGGTCCGGTTGGGTGCGGCTCACCGGCACGATGTCTCGCTACTAGCTGGTGACACTCTTGAGTTCGTCACCGAGCGCTGCGGCTTCTTCCGGCGTGAGCTCGACGACCAAACGCCCGCCACCCTCGAGTGGAACCCGCATGACGATTCCACGCCCTTCCTTGGTTGCCTCGAGGGGACCGTCCCCGGTGCGGGGCTTCATGGCCGCCATCCTCTGCTCCCTCCAGATCTGCGCGTGTCGCTGCGCACTTTCATGGAACTCCAGTTGTCACCAACCAGGCAGCCCGCCGGTATGTGGCGGGCCGCACCAAGCCCATTCTTCCCTATCGCGGATCGGGGCGGGTACCTGAGTTCCAAAAACCGACCGTTGTGGCGTTCAGGCAGTACTCGAATTCACCCAGCAATCGGCCACGTGATCGTCTACCATCCCGGTCGCTTGCATGAGTGCGTACGCAGTGGTGGGCCCGACGAACTTGAATCCGCGACGCTTGAGTTCTTTTGCGAGAGCGGTGGATTCGGTTGTGACGGCGGGCACATCGGCCAGTGTTCGAGGCCGTTTCCGGGGTGCCGGAGCAAAGGTCCAGAGCAGGTCGTCCAGGCCGGTGCCGAGGTCGCGAGCAACCCTCGCATTGTGGATGCTGGCCAGGATTTTGGCACGATTGCGAACAATGCCCGGATCTGCCATCAGCCGTTCCACGTCCGCCTCTCCGAACTCCGCGACCCGCTCGATCACGAACCCGTCGAACGCCGTCCGGAAGGCCGGTCGCTTACGCAAAATCGTGATCCACGCCAGACCCGACTGAAACGCTTCCAGGCACACCCGTTCGAACAATGCGTCGTCCTCGTGCAGAACGCGCCCCCACTCCTGGTCGTGATAATCCCGATAAAGCTGAGATCCATCCGACCAGCCGCACCGGATTCGCCCGTCGTCGAACTCCGAATCGACGCTCATCGGGTGCCGGCCTCCGAATCGGACCCGTCCGGGGACCCCTCGTCCGCCGCGCCCGGCAGCACCCGAGGCAGCGGCGGCGCCTCTCCCGCAGCCCGCGTGTCGTCGGCATCGGGGGCGGCGGCCGCGTCGATCGGAGAGCCGTTCGCGGCGGCTCGGTCGGCGGCCGCACCGGGACCGCCCAGCTGCGCCGCGCGATCACCGAATGCGGTGGCTCCGTTGCCGGGCTGGTGTGTGGCGGGGCTACCAGGTTGGTGCGTGGCGGCGTTGCCGGGCTGGTGTGTGGCGGGCGGGGGAGCGGGCTCGCCGGGCTCCGGGACGCCCGGCCACTGATCGGGCCGGGCGGGTACATGCGTCTGAGTGGCCATATGCGGCACCGCGGGGTCCGCGGCCCGCTGTGGAGCCGCCGGCGGCGCGACCGCGGGCTCCTGGGCCCCAGGCTGCGGAGCCGCGACCGCGGCGATATCGGTGCGCACCTGGGCCAGCTGCCATTCGAGTTCGTCGATGCGGGCGGCGAGCCGGGTCAGCGCCCAGTCCACCTCGCCGGTCTTGTATCCGCGCACCGTCTGCTGGAAGCGCAGCGCGCGCACATCGCTGCCGCTGATGGCCTCGGCGGGCAGCACGGTCACCGTGGTCCCCTCGGGCAGCGGGCCGAGCTCCTCCGAGCGCCCGAAGATCGCGCTCGCGAGCAGGAACAGCAACCCGGCCACGAGGCCGACGATCAGCACGTACAGAAGCAGCGTGAGCATGGTTCCGAGCTTAGGTGCTCACGACCCGCGCCCACGCCGGAGCCCCGGCGGAATTCCGCCGTCGAATTCGCCCACCGCCGAACCATTTCCGGGCCCGCCGCACCCGAGCCGTGCTGTCGTGCGTGCGAGCGACCGGCCGACCGGGATCGGAGCGCGGAAGTGGAGAGCGGACATCGGCGAAACCCCTGGTGCAGGGCTGCGGCCGCAGTCGAGCCGGCCCGCAACGCGGCGTGCCCGCCGCGGGAGGCGACGGGCAAGGGGCGGGGCGGGGTGGCTCGCTAGAAGTTGCGGGTGGTGTCGATGCTCAGGGACATGCCCGCCAGGCCGCGGCGGCGGACCGCCAGCTTGTCGGAGATCTCCAGCAGCGCCTTGCCGGACGCGCTCTCGGGAGCCCGCAGCACGATGGGCGTGCCCTCGTCCCCGGCCTCGCGCAGCTGCTGCTCGATCGGGATCTGGCCCAGCAGCGGCACATTCGCGCCGATCGCCTTGGTCAGGTTGTCGGCCACGGTCTGGCCGCCGCCGGAGCCGTACAGCTCCATGCGCGAGCCGTCCGGCAGATCCAGCCACGACATGTTCTCGATGACGCCCGCGATCCGCTGCCGCGTCTGCAGTGCGATGGAACCCGCGCGCTCGGCGACCTCGGCCGCGGCCAGCTGTGGCGTGGTGACGACCAGGATCTCCGCGTTCGGGATCAGCTGCGCCAGCGAGATGGCCACGTCACCGGTGCCCGGCGGCAGATCCAGCAGCAGGATGTCCAGATCGCCCCAGAACACGTCCGCCAGGAACTGCTGCAGCGCGCGGTGCAGCATCGGACCGCGCCACACCACGGGCGTATTGCCCTGGGTGAACATGGAGATGGAGATGACCTTCACGTCGTGCGCGATGGGCGGCATGATCATCCGCTCCACCTGGGTCGGGCGCTGGTCGGTGCCCAGCATGCGCGGCACCGAATGGCCGTAGATATCGGCGTCGAGCACACCGACCGAGAGTCCGCGCGCGGCCATGGCGGCCGCGAGATTCACGGTGACACTGGACTTTCCGACGCCGCCCTTACCGGAGGCGACCGCGTACACGCGGGTCAGCGAGCCCGGCTGGGCGAAGGGGATCACCGGTTCGGCGTTGTCGCCGCGCAGCTTCTTGCGCAGTTCGGTGCGCTGCTCGTCGTTCATCACGTCGAGGCTCACGCTGATCGCGCCGACACCCGGCACGTCGTTGACGGCGTTGGTGACGCGTTCGGTGATCGCGCCCTTCATGGGGCAGGCCGAGGTGGTCAGGTAGACCACCACATCGACGCTGCCGTCCGCGCCGATCACCACGCTCTTGACCATGCCCAACTCGGTGATCGGTTTCCGGATCTCCGGGTCGTTCACCTTGGCGAGCGCGCCCCGCACATCCGATTCCGTTACCACTGGCATGGGAGTCAGTCTAGGAGCGCCGATGTGGAACGCCACGCCGGGGACCGGGTCCCGGCTCGCGAGCGGACCGGCGGCTCAGATGCGCGGCAGCTGCGCCGCGGCCGGGGCCAGCCCGGAACCGTAGGAGGTCTCCCACGCCATCACGTTCGCGACGTAGGCCATCGAGTTGTTGTAGCGCAGGATGGCGCGCGTCTGCTGGGCCGGATCCCGCATGTCGAGATTGCCCGAGCACAGGTACTTGCCCGCGGTGAGCGCGGCGTCGTACAGGTTCTGCGGATCGGCGATGCCGTCGCCGTTGCCGTCGGCGGCGTAGTGCCGCCACGTCTCGGGCAGGAACTGCATGGGGCCGATGGCACGGTCGTAACCGGACAGGCCGTCGAGGGCTCCGCCGTCGGTGTCGTGGATGACGTTGTTGCCGTAGAGGCTTCCGTCCAGGACCGGTCCGTAGATCGGCGTGAGCGGATTGCCCTCGGCGTCGGCCTTACCGCCGAACGCGTGCGTGGATTCCACTCGGCCGATGCCGGCGAGCATGGACCACGGCATACCGCAGACTGGATTCTCCGCTGCCAGAATGCGTTCCGCGTTCTGGTAGGCGTTCTCCGAGATGCCGGGCATACCGAGTGGTCCGGCGGGGAGCGCGGCGGGAGTGCGACCATCCGGCAGCGCAACGACTTTCACCACGGGGGGTGGCGGGGGAAGAACCTGTTTTGCTTCGCGGAGCACGGGATCCTGGACGGCGGCCGGAAGTGTCGCGGCCGCATCGGGTCTCGATAGGTGCTCGTCCGAATCGTTCGAGAACTGCTGCTGGACTGCGGATGTCAGCTTGGTCGCGATGTTTCCATCGGCGGCACCGGTGACTGTTGCGAGTCCTGCGGGCACAAGGCCGGTAAGTGCTATGACAGACGATCTACGAACTGTCGGGACCGGCGGTTTGCGGTGACGTCCCACGGTGTGGTGACCCTCCATTGCCATCGGCGGTGAAACAAGGGTGATGCGATGACGGCCACGCTACCTCATCCGAGACCTATCCGTTACTGGTTCGTGACAAAGCGGGGAGTTTGAAGCGAGCGCTTCCGGGCATGGGACCCGAAAGCGCTCGTCAGAGACTCGACGCCGGTGGCGCCGTCATGAATTCGTTACGGAGCGGCCGGCGCGGGGACCGGAATCGTGATGCCGAACGGGAGCACGATCCCGGGCGCGGCGGGCGCGGGCTGGACCGTCTCGGGAGCGGCCGGCGCGGCTGCCTCCGGCTCGGCGGGTGCGGCGGGCGCGGGGTTCTGCTCCGGGGCGGGCGCGGCGGCCTGGGGCTGCTCGGCCGCCTGGTTCGGCACCTCCTGGGTGCACAGCACCTGGACCTGGTTCTGCACCGGCTTGCCGTCCGCGCCCAGCGCCTGCTCGGGCTGCGCGGTCTGCTTGTCGTCGCCCGGGGCGACGGCGTCCTCGGGCTTGGCGTCGGTCGCGCCCTGGGCGGGCTTCTGCTGCGCCGCGGCCGGATCGCAGGAGTTGGCGTCCGGAATCGTGGTGGGGCAGAAGACGCCACACGGAATGGCGGGCAGACCCGGGATGGTGATCATCACCTGGGTGGCGCCGGGCTGCTTGGTCGCGGCCGTGGTCGGCGGCGCTTCGGTGGTCGGCAGGACGGCGGAGGCCGCGGTCATGTCCGGCGCGCTCGCGGTCAGCGCACCGGGCGGGACGAGGTCGCCGGAGATCGCCACCGCGGCGGGCGTGCCGCCGGTCTTGTAGGCGTTCGACCAGCTGAGCACGTTGGCCGCGTAGGACATCGAATTGTTGTAGCGCAGCACGGCTTTGACCTGCTGCTGCTGATCGCGCAGATCGAGCCCGCCCGAGCACAGGTACTTGCCCGCCGCCAGCGCCGCGTCGAAGACGTTGTTGGGATCGGAGATTCCGTCGCCATTGCCGTCCGCAGCGTAGTTGGCCCAGGTGCTGGGCAGGAACTGCATGGGGCCCACGGCCCGCACGTAGCCGCCATCGTTGGCCTTGATGACCTCGTTGCCGGGCAGCGTGCCGTCCAGCGCCGGGCCGTAGATGGGGGAGATGGTGGTGCCCGCGGCATCGGTGCGGCCGCTGCTCGCGTGCAGCGATTCGATGCGGCCGATACCGGCCAGCAGATTCCACGGCAGGCCGCAGCCGGGCGTCGAGGAGGCCAGCGCGAGTTCGGCGTTGCGATAGGCCGCGAGCACGATCTCGGGGATGCCGAGCGCGCCGGTGCCCCCCGCGAGCGAGATGCTCTGCAACGGGATCGTTCCGGCGAAGGGCGCGCTGCCGTCCGCGGGCGGGGTCATTGCGCTGAGTTTGCGCGCGGCTTCCGGCGCGGCCGGAACCAGGCCGACGAGCTGATCGGAACCCGGCGACGCGGTGTCCGGGCTCGGCGAGCCGTCGGTGGCCGCGGCCGCGAGCAGCGCCTCGGGCACCACCTGGGGGGCCGCGGTGTGCACGGTTGTATTGGTGGCCGAACCGGCCGTGACCAGGCCCGCGATCAGCAACGCCGATGCTGTGACCGGTGCAGAAATTCTCTTCGCCACCACACAATCCCCTCAGTCGTGCGGCCGGAACCCGGTGATGACGCTCTCACGAAAGCAGTGTCTGGGTCGGTCGCTCGTAACAACGTGATCCAGGTTACCCACCCGTAAGGTTGTTCGTCACTGTCTTGTGCGGTCACTCGCTATCTTTTTGCGATGAAACCGCGACCTCCGGCCTCTTTCGGTCCGTAACCTTCTTTTGTTTCTTGTCCCTGACCGGCTCACCGTCCGAAGCCAGTTTCTCCAGTCTGAACAGGGTGTCCTTGATGTCGTCAAGTTCTCGTCGGACGTAATCGCGTGTCGCGACCTCGCCCACGGCGAGTCGCACCGCGGCGAGTTCACGCGCGAGGAATTCGGTGTCGGCTTTCGTCTGGGCCGCTCGCGACCGATCCTCCTCGAGCGAGACCCGGTCGCGGTTGTCCTGCCGGTTCTGCGCCAGCAGGATCAGCGGCGCGGCGTACGCGGCCTGGGTCGAGAAGGCCAGGTTGAGCAGGATGAACGGATACGGGTCCCACTGCAGCCGCACCGCGAACACGTTCAGCAGCACCCAGACGATCACGAGCGCGGTCTGGATCACCAGATAGCGGCCCGTGCCGAGGAAGCGCGCGACGTTCTCGCTGGTCCGGGCCAGGGCCTCGGCGTCCCAGTCGAATCCGCGGAAACGCGATTCGACCGGCGTCTCCATCCGCTGCCGCGCGGTGATCTTGTCCATCCGGTCGCTCATGCCCGGCCTCCCGTCCCCTCGATCATGGGCATGCCGTGTGCGTCGTGAGTGTCCTCGTCCTGCTCGCGCCAGTCCTCGGGCAGCAGATGGTCGAGCACGTCGTCGACGGTCACCGCGCCGAGCAGGTGATTCTCGGCGTCGACGACCGGACCGCACACCAGGTTGTAGGTGGCGAAATATCGGGTCACGGCTGTCAAGGGGGCATCCGCGCGCAACTGCACGAGGTCCGTGTCCAGCATGCCGCCGACCAGCGTCGAGGGTGGTTCGCGAAGTAGTTGCTGGAAGTGCACGCAGCCGAGATAGCGACCGGTCGGCGTGGCGGTCGGCGGGCGCACCACGAATGCCATCGAGGCCAGCGCGGGCGTCAGCTCCGGATCCCGGATCCGGGCCAGCGCCTCCGCGACCGTGGTGGCCGGGGTCAGCACCACGGGCGCGGGCGTCATCAGACCACCGGCGGTGTACGGCGCGTGTTCGAGAAGTCGCCGGACCGGTTCGGAATCCTCCGGATCCATCAGCGCCAGCAGCGATTCCGCCTCGCCCGCGGGCAACTCGCCCAGCAGGTCGGCGGCATCGTCGGGATCCATGGCCTCGAGCAGGTCCGCAGCCCGCTCCACGCCGAGCTGCTCGAGCAACTCCACCTGATCGGTCTCGGGCAGCTCCTGCACCACGTCGGCGAGCCGCTCGTCGTCGAAGGCGGCGGCCACCTCGATGCGACGCTTGCGCGGCAGCTCGCGCAGCAGATGCGCGACATCGGCGGGCCGCATGCCCTCGAACTGCTCCAGCAGCTGGGTCACGTCCTGGCCCGGCAGATCGAGTTCGGTCTGGGTGAGCCCGCGCACCTGCGACCAGCTCACCACGTGAATCGCCCCGCGCCGCCCGAATCCCACGCTGAGCCGGCGGCGTTCGCGCACCGCGACCCGGGAGACCCGCCAATCGCGGGTGCGGGTCTGCTCGACGCTCAGATCGACCACCGCCACGTCCACATCCGCCAGCTGCGGCAGCTCCGGATCCGCCACCCGCACCGTCGAGTCCAGGATCTGCGCGACGGCGAGCACCTCGCCCGGGCGTTGCTCGAAACGCCGCACGCTGATGGTGCCGGTGGTCAGGGTGACCGCACCCGGCTCGATGGCCTGCACCCGGAGCATCGGCACGAAAATCCGCTTCCGGGTGGGGAGTTCGACGAGAATGCCGAGCACGCGCGGCTGTTGGCGGTCGTATCGGATAGAGATCACGATGTCCCGGAGGCGGCCGATAGACTCACCGTCCGGTCCCAGTACCACCAAGCCCGCCAGCCGGGCGGCGAAAACCTTCGTCGCTGCCATGAGGGCAAGGCTAGTGGGTCGCGGCCGTCCGAAATGTCGCGCCACGAGCGCGGAGTCGATCTTTGCCCAGCTGGCAGAGCCTAGGAGTGACCCATGCCATCCCGCCGTTCGGTCCTCGCCGTCCCCGGCAGCAACCCGCGCATGATCGAGAAGGCCAAGGGGCTGCCCGCCGACGAGGTGTTCCTGGATCTCGAGGACGCGGTCGCGCCGGCGGCGAAGGCGCAGTCGCGGGCCAATATCGTGGCGGCGCTGAAGTCCGGTGGCTGGGGAGCGCAGATTCGCGTTGTGCGGGTCAATGATTGGAGCACCGAGTACACCTACGCCGACGTGATCGCCGTGGTCGAGGGCGCGGGTGAACAACTGGACGCGATCCTGCTGCCGAAGGTGATCGACGCCGGACAGGTGCGGGCGCTGGATCTGCTGCTGACGCAATTGGAGAAGGCCTGCGGCCTCGAGGTCGGGCGGATCGATATCGAGCCGCAGATCGAGAACGCGCTGGGACTGCGCAATATCGACGCCATCGCCACCGCGAGCCCGCGCGTGAAGACCCTGGTGTTCGGCCCGGCCGATTTCATGGCCTCGATCAACATGCGCACCCTGGTGGTCGGCGAGCAGCCCGAGGGATACGAACCGGGTGATGCCTATCACCACATCTACATGACCATCCTGCTGGCGGCCCGTGCGCACGGCCTGCAGGCCATCGACGGCCCCTACCTGGCCGTTCGCGATATCGACGGCTTCCGGCGCAATGCCGCGCGCACCGCCGCGCTCGGTTTCGACGGCAAATGGGTGCTGCATCCGGACCAGATAACCGCCTGCAACGAGATCTTCAGCCCACGTCAGAGCGACTACGACCGCGCCGAAGAGATCCTGGACGCGTATTCTCATTCCACGTCCGAGGCGGGCGGCGCACGCGGCGCGGTCATGCTGGGCGAGGAGATGATCGACGAGGCCAGCGCGAAAATGGCGCAGGTCATCGCCGAAAAAGGCAGGGCGGCGGGAATGACGCGAACCACGCAATTCTCTGTCGAAACACCGGAGGGCGCAGCGCCGTCCGGCGAACCGAACTAGGCATGATGGAGTCATGACGAATCCCTTGGGGAACTCGAACCGGAACCGTCCGGGCCTACCGACGCCACCGTCGGGCTGGCCGGTCGCGTCCTACCCGACCTACGCCGAGGCGCAGCGGGCGGTCGACTACCTGGCAGACAATTCGTTTCCGGTGGAGAACGTGACGATCGTCGGCGTCGATCTGATGCAGGTCGAGCGCGTGCTGTACCGGCTCACCTGGGGCAAAGTCATTGGCGGGGGCGTAGTTTCGGGCGCGTGGCTGGGTTTGTTCCTGGGCCTGCTGCTCGGCCTGTTCACCACCGGCGGCACCATCGGGCCGCTGCTGGTCGGCCTGGTGGGCGGCATCATCTTCGGTGTCATCTCGACCTCCATCCCCTATGCCGCCACGCGCGGGCAGCGGGACTTCGCCTCCACCATGCAGTTGGTGGCCGGGCGCTACGACGTGCTGTGTGACCCGAAGGCCGCCGAGCAGGCGCGGGACATGCTGGCGAGGCTGGCGATCTAGTTCGATGGATGTGATGGATCAGGTCCGGGCCGGGGTGCTCGGATACTTCGGTGTGGAATCGGCCGATGCGGCGACCGTGACGTTCCTGGGGTTGGAACCGATCGAGATCCTGCGTATCCCGAGTGGCGAGGTCGTGCACTACGTGACGCTGGGCGGCGCCCGGCATCCGATGGCGGATCCGACTGCGGCGCTTGCCGATCCGGTGCGCGGACCGCGCGCGGAATTGGTGCTGACCCTGCGCGGCGGCGTCGGCGCGGGTTCCGGACTGACCCGCGCGCTCGGCGTGCTGGTGGCAGCACCCGCGGTGGAAGGCGTTGTGCTGCAAGCGGATGCACTGCTGGATCTGGGAGAACCGTTGTGGGCCAACGCGTCTTTCACGGCGGTGCTGCTGCAGGACAGCGACATCCCCGAGGTCGTACTCCCGGAACCCGCCGAGCCCGTGCGCTTCCTGACCGTCGTCCCGATCACCGCGACCGAGGCGGCCTGGGTGCGCATTCGCGGCGCGAGCGCTCTGCGCGAGGCCTGGACCGAGGCGAAAATCGATGTGCGCGACCCGGATCGGGCCGCCGCCCAGCTCTGACCTACAGCCAGTTGTTGCGGTGGAAGTTGACCCACAGCAGCCCGCACAGCACCGCCATCGCGGCGATGACCAGCCCGTACCCGTAGGTCCAGCGCAACTCCGGCATGTGCTCGAAGTTCATGCCGTAGACGCCCGCGATCATGGTCGGTATCGCGGCCATGGCGGCGTAGGCGGAGATCTTGCGCATATCGGTGTTCTGCTGCACGCTCACCTTCGCCAGCGCGGCATTGATCAGGGCGCTGAGGGATTCGTTGAAATCCATGATCTGATCGTTGACCGCCGTGTGGTGATCGGTCACGTCGCGCAGATACCGGCGGATCTCCTTGGGCAGCGGCAGGGTGACGTCGTGGGTGAGCAGTTGCAGCGGCAACGCCAACGGCTTCACCGCCCGGCGCAGTTCCACCACCTCGCGTTTGAGCTGGTAGACGGCCTCGATGATGATCTTACTACCCGGAGTGAAGACCGCCTCCTCCATGGCGTCGACGTCCTCGCCGATGGCCTCGGTGACCTCCACGTACGAGTCGACGATCCGGTCGGCCACCGCGTGCAGGACCGCGCCCGGCCCGAGCGCCAGCTGAGCCGGATCCTCCTCCATGGCCTTGCGCACCCCGGCCAGTTCGGTGTGCTCGCCGTGGCGCACCGTGATCACGAAGTCCGGGCCCATGAACACCATGATCTCGCCGGTGTTCACGATCTCGCTGACGCTGTTGAGATCGTGCTCGTGGTACTGCACGGTGCGCAGCACCAGGAACAGGATGTCGTCGTACCGTTCGAGTTTCGGCCGCTGGTCCGCGTCGATGGCGTCCTCGGCGGCGAGCGCGTGCAGCCCGAAGGTGTCGGCCACCTCGGTCATGGCCTGCTTGCCGGGGTTGTGCAGCCCGAGCCACACGAAACCCTTCCCGCCCTCGCGGACTTCGGCCAGGGCCTGGGCGTAGCCGCATTTCTCGTGCACCCGGCGGCCGTCCACGTAGATCGCGCAGTCGACGATCGTGCCGGGATCGGGAGTGGCGGAACCGGTGTCGGACGTCCGATCACCGGACCTGCCGGGCCAGTGGAAAGAGGGCAGCGGCGGGATCGAAGACACAGGGCGATGCTAGCCGCCGGAGCCCGTTTCGCCAGGATATGAACACCCGGCGAACACTCGCGAACCGGGAGTGTCGACCCTGCCGTCGGGGACATCGGCAGGCGCGCAGGCAAGATGGGGGCTGTGCGCATCGATCTCCACACCCATTCCAACGCCTCCGACGGCACGGACACCCCGGCCGAACTGATCGCGAAGGCGGCGGCCGCCGGTCTCGACGTGGTGGCTCTGACCGACCATGACACCACGTCCGGCTGGGCCGAGGCGGTGGACGCCCTGCCCGCGGGCCTGACGCTGGTGCGGGGCATGGAGATGTCGTGCGTGGGGATGGGCGAGGACGGCTGGCCGGTGCCGGTGCACCTGCTGGCGTACCTGTTCGATCCGGCGGACGAATCGTTCGCGCAGGAGCGGGAGCGATTGCGCGCGGAGCGCATCGTGCGGTTGCGGGCGATCGCGGAGAACATGGCGGCCGACGGCCTGCCGGTCGATCCGGACGCGGTGCTGGCCTCGGCCGGGCCGTCGGCGGGTCGGCCGCACCTGGCGCGAGCGCTGGTCGAGGCCGGTGTGGTGCCGTCGGTGGACGCGGCGTTCCAGAGCCTGCTCGCGCCGGACGGCCCGTACTACGTCGAGAAGGCCGACACGCCGTTGCGACGTGCGGTGGAGATGGTGACCGCCGCGGGCGGGGTGAGCGTGGTGGCGCATCCCCGGGCGCGCAAACGCGGGCGGATCCTGTCCCTGGAGCACATTCGAGAGCTGGCGAGCCTGGGTCTGGGCGGGCTGGAGATCGACCACATCGATCACAACGCCGAGGACCGCGAGGTGCTGCGCGCGCTGGCGGCCGAACTGGGCCTGGTCACCACCGGTTCCTCGGACTACCACGGCGCGAACAAGACCATCCGGCTCGGTGAATTCACCACCGATCCGGCGCAATTGGAGCAGATCGTCGGCAAATCGAGCGGTGTCCCGGTGATCACGGGATGAGCGAGCGGGGGCTGGTATGAGGGTGCTGCGGGGTGTGAGCGGCGTCGTCGCGGGCGGCATGGTGGCGCTCGCGGTGACGGTGGTGGGCGCGGCGATCATGGGCTCCGAGCGCGGATTTCCGGGGCCGGGCGCCACCGATGTCGGGTGGCATCTGGGTGCGGCGACGGTGGCGGTGGCCGCGCAGGTTTTTGCGGATAGGCGTCGGGGATTCGCATCCTTTTCCGGAAGTCTGGTTGTTTTTCTGGTAGCCGGATATCTGTTGTGGGCGCAATGGTGGAATTGATACGCGCATAACGGTTGCGGACAGTTGAACTGTCCGCAAATATTTGTCGATATGACCGAATTCGACGCCGATGTGCTTGTGCTTGGCGGTGGTCCCGCCGGGGCTTGGGCCGCGCTCGCCGCTGCCGCCGCGGGCGCTCGGGTCGTGGTCGCGGACAAGGCACGCTGCGGGTCCAGCGGACCGACCGCCCACGGCGGGGTCACCCTGTGGAACATTCCGACGGACGGGGCGCGCGAAGAGGTGGTCGCGCAGAGTTACCTGCACGGTGGCGGCCTCGGCGATCCGGAGTGGATGCACCGGGTGCTGGAGGAGACGCACCGGCGTGTCGGGCAACTCGTGCGGGACGGTTTCCGCTTCCAGGGCGATCACGCCGAACGACCCGCGCGGGTGTATCTCGACGGTGCGCGGTATCTGGGCCGGCTGCGGCGCAGCCTGGTCGTCGCGGGCGTGCGAATCCTCGATCATCATCCGGCGTTGCAGCTGATCACCGATGGTGACGGCGTCGTGTCCGGTGCGACCGGGGTGGCACTGCGCGACGGTTTCCGGGCCTGGACGGTGCGGGCGCGCTCGGTGGTGCTGGCGACCGGCGGCTGCGCGTTCCTGTCCGGCGGTGCGGGCACCGATGTGGACACCGGCGACGGCCTGCTGATGGGCGCGGAAGCCGGAGCCGAACTCTCGGGTATGGAGTTCTCCAACGCGTACTCGCTGGTGCCCTGCGCCGCGCCGTTCCAGCTGGGCGGCGCGCCCGGTCGATCCGGATTCCCGCTGGATCGATCCGTTCCGTTCGCCACCATGTACGACGAAGCGCGCGAGGTGCTGCACGGCGGCGGAAGTGGTTCGCGCGCACAGGTTTTCGCTGCCATCGCGGACGGCCGCCGGGTGTACGCGGCGCTGGCGGAGCTGCCCGAGGAACTGCGCGCCGAACTCGAACGCCGCACCGGGCCCGACCCGACCGGTCGGGTGCCGATGCGGGCGGTGCTCGAGGGTACGGTCCGCGGCACCGGCGGAGTGCGGCTGATCGGAGCCGATTGCGCCACCTCCGTTCCGGGCCTGTACGGCGCGGGCGACGTCACCACCCGGGAGCCGATCACCGGCGCGGTCAGCGGTTTCGGCGGCCAGAACGGGGCCTGGGCGATCTCCTCCGGCGTGTGGGCGGGGGCGGGTGCGGCCCGATTCGCGCGCACCAGGCCCACTCTGGGCAGGGTGCGCCCGGTGCCCGGAGCCGGGCTCGGTGCGCGGAACCGCATCGATCCGCGCGCGGTCGTCGGGCTGGTGCAGGAACACACGCTGCCGCTGCGTCGCAGCTACTGGCGCAGCGACGGCAGTCTGCGCGACAGCATCGGCGAGCTCGACGCCATGTGGCCGGGGGCGGAATTCGATCTCGGCGGTTCGGGTGCGCACCGGCTGCGCGCCCGTCAGGCCGCCGCCCTGCTGGCCGTGGCCCGCTGGACCAAATACAGCGCGCTGGCTCGCACGGAGACGCGGGGAATGCATCGCCGCACCGATCACCCCGGGGTCGGCAACGAGTGGCGCGTGCGGCTGGTCTCGGGCGGCCTGTCGAGCGTCTGGGTTCGGTCCGGACACGCCGCTCCCGCGATGGCGGCGTCCGCGGTTGCGGAGATCGCGCCCGCGACTCTCGACCGCGTGGCCTCGAATCCCGAAGTGCCGCTGTCCGCTCCGGAGCCGGGGCGGTTGTCCTCCCCTCGTGGTCTGCGGCGGCCGGGACCGCAGAGCGCGCGGCGGTCGGTTCCCGAGGTGGTGCGGCCGGTTCCCGAGGTGGTGCGGCCCGAGTCCGAGGTGGTCCGCTCGGCCCCCGAGGCCGCTCCGGCCTGACACCGGAGCGCACACCTCACCGGGCCGCTGCCAAGCAGGCCTGACACCTCACCGCCGCGACCGGGTCCAAGTTGTGACAGTTCTCCGCAGTCGCGGCCGGACGTGCGAGTTTCCCTTTACCCGGGGGTGATTCGGGACGCCTAGGCTTCGTGGATGAAGCGTGACCGCGACGGCCCCCGGGGGCGATTTGGCGCGTCGTCGGCGCTACTGGCAGAATGTGTCGATCCCCGGCCGCAGCCACCGCCCGGCGGGGACACTCGGTGATCACGAACCCCGACTCGCGGGTTCAGATGAGGTCACCCCGGCTGTATGGCCCGGACACACCCCTCCGGTTCTCGCTCGACGCGCCTCGTCGCGACGTACTCATGGGTAGCCGTAATACTTTGTGTCGATTGCCACGACGTGGTGGCAAGGTTTGCGCACAGGGTTTTTCGAAACGGCTCACCGTGGACGTGTCCGGAATTCCGAAACGAGCACCGAAACCATCGATAACTATGTACCGAACGGTAACCGTCAAACGGTTGAGTCCGCACCGAGCAGGAGTGAAATCGTGTCACCTGTGACTGAAGCAGTGAATGCCACCACCACCGCGAATCTGTCCGACATCACCAAGGAAGAAATTTTCGCCGGTCACCTGGGCGGCAAGCTTTCGGTCGAACTCACCTCACCGCTGGAGACTCAGCGTGATCTCTCGATCGCCTACACCCCGGGCGTCGCGCAGGTCTGCCTCGGCATCGCCGAGGACGAGTCGCTCGCCAAGACCTACACCTGGGCCGAGCGCCTGGTCGTGGTCGTCTCGGACGGCACCGCGGTGCTGGGCCTGGGCGATATCGGCCCGCGCGCCTCGCTGCCGGTGATGGAGGGCAAGGCGGCGCTGTTCAAGAAGTTCGCCGGGCTCGATTCCATCCCGCTGGTGCTGGACACCAAGGACCCCGACGAGATCGTCGAGACGCTGATCCGTCTGCGCCCGAGCTTCGGCGCGGTCAATCTCGAGGACATCTCCGCACCGCGCTGCTTCGAGATCGAGCGCCGCGTCATCGAGGCGCTGGATTGCCCTGTCATGCACGACGATCAGCACGGCACCGCCATCGTGGTGCTGGCCGCCCTCAAGGGCGCGGCAGCGGTGCAGGGCCGGGACATGTCGACGCTGAAGGTCGTGGTCTCGGGCGCCGGCGCGGCCGGTGTCGCGTGCACCAACATTCTGCTGGCGGCGGGCGTCCCGGACATCATCGTGCTGGATTCCAAGGGCGTCGTCTCGCGTGATCGCGGCGACCTCAATGATGTGAAGGCCGAGCTGGCCCAGCGCACCAACCCGCGCAACGTCACCGGCGGTGCGGCCGAGGCACTCTCGGGCGCGGACTGCTTCCTGGGTCTGTCGGCGGGCACCATCCCCGAGGAGCTCATCGCCGCCATGGCGCCGGAGTCCATCGTGTTCGCCATGTCGAACCCGACCCCGGAGATCCACCCGGAGGTGGCGCGCAAGTACGCCGCGATCGTGGCGACCGGCCGTTCGGACTTCCCGAACCAGATCAACAATGTGCTCGCGTTCCCGGGCGTGTTCAAGGGCGCGCTGGATGTCGGCGCGCGCCGCATCACCGAGGGCATGAAGGTGGCCGCCGCCGACGCCATCTTCAACGTGGTCGCGGGTGAGCTGTCCGTGGACAAGATCATCCCGAGCCCGCTGGATCCGCGCGTGGCTCCGGCCGTCGCCGAGGCCGTCGGCGCCGCCGCTCGCGCCGAGGGCGTCGCGTAACCCGTACGAACGGAATCGGCCCCCGTGCGCAACGCACGGGGGCCGAACTGTTTCAAGGCTCGTATCAGGCTGCGGCGGTGACCTTTTCGAGGCTCGCGGGTTCGACAGCCACGCTCGCGCCGAGGAGCGGCTCCGGCTCCGGGGCACGACGCTCCCTCCACCCGGGCGGGCCGAACACGTAGCCGAGGCGGCCGCGCCAGGTGTTCGCGCCGCGCACGTCCCGGACCAGGTCGAGCAGCTCGGTGTAGTTCACCTTCAGCGGGTTGTCGGTGCCGATGTCCTTGGTGAGGCCGTACCGGATCGGTTCGGTTTCGGCGGCGAAACTGCCGAACATCCGGTCCCAGACGATGAAGACGCCACCGTAATTCGTGTCCAGATACGGCTGATTGGAGCCGTGATGGACGCGATGGTGCGCGGGAGTGTTGAACAGGAATTCGAGCGGCCGGGGCAGGGTGCGCACGCGCTGGGTGTGGATCGGGAACTGGTACAGCAGGCCGATGCTCTGCAGCGCGAACACCATCCACACGGGCAGCCCGATCAGGGCGGCGGGCACCCAGGCCAGACCGCGCAGCTGCTGGGCGATCGGATGTGCCCAGGGCAGCCGGATGGCGGTGGAGAAATTGAAGAACCGGCTGGAGTGATGAACGCTGTGCGAGGTCCACAGCAGCCGGATTCGATGATCGGCGCGATGCGCCCAGTAGTAGCAGAAATCGGTGACGACCAGCCCGAGCACCCACACCCACCAGTTGTGCGCGGACAGGTGGAACGGGGTGAGCGCACCGGCGAGCACCACCGCCGAGAACGGAAGCACCTGCGCCAGAATCGG
Source organism: Nocardia jejuensis NBRC 103114 (assembly GCF_001613145.1). Taxonomy (GTDB): domain Bacteria; phylum Actinomycetota; class Actinomycetes; order Mycobacteriales; family Mycobacteriaceae; genus Nocardia; species Nocardia jejuensis. Next base: position 121,775 of record NZ_BDBU01000006.1, on the reverse strand, counting down.
TTTGGCGACTCGGCTGAGCACGAACGTGGCGATGTTGGAGGCGGTGTCACGCCCGGTGATGCCGTTGGCGGGCTTGTCCGGATCGCGGCGATCGGCGATCCATTCGATCAGCATGAGCACCGCGAACGCGGGCAGCGCGTAGATGAAGATGTCTTTGTCCATAGCGGCTCCTGATCGAAAAACTCCTGCTCGGGGGGGTATATCTCGACGGTAGTGAGATCCGCGGCCCGAATCGTCGCGCCGACGGGGGATTCCGTATCCCCCGCACGGGGGACGGGGGTCGGCGGGAGTAGCGTCCGCACGGTAGTGGTGGGCCGCGTGTCGAGTGATCAGGCGAAGTGAGAACCGCCCTGCGGGTGGAGTCCTCGCGCGCCCGGCCGGTTTCCCTGCGTGTGCAGAGTGGCGGCGTGAGTTCGGTGGTGGATGGTTGACGGGGAGCGTGCCGGCGTGGATTCGGATCGGCCGACGGGAGTGGTGCTCGCGATGGATGTGACGAGGTCGCTGGCTCGGCAGTCGCTGGTGGTGGCCGTGGTGGCGGCGATGGTCGACACCGCACAGCTGGTGCTGTGCGGCGCGTTCGGCACCTCGCCCGCGCTGGCCTGGCCGCTGGCGATCGCGGTGGTTACGGTGGATCTGGCCCTCGCGGCCGCGCCGTCGACCAGGGCGGTGGTGGCGGTGGCCGTCGCGCAGGCCGTGCTGAAGGTCGGGATCGCCGTCTTCGCGCACCACCACGGGCTGCCCGCGCGGGTGCCCGATGTGGGGTTCCTGGTGGCGGGGTACCGGGCCGGGGCCTGGTTGGGCGGGTTCGCCTCGGTGGGCACCGTGACGCTGCTCGCGGCCGGAGCGGCCGTCGCGAATCTGCTTGTGGGCGGGATACTCTCGCGAGATTGGCGGCTCTTCCCGCTGGCGGTGGCGGGTGGCGTGGTGCCGTGGCTGGTGGGCCGGTACACGACGGCGCGGGGTGCGTACATCGCGGAACTCGAACAGCGGGAGAGGCTCCGGCAGCAGGAGCAGCTGGCGGCACTGGATCGGGCACTGGTGGACGAGCGCGAGGCCATCGCCCGCGATCTGCACGACGTGATCACACATCACGTGAGCGCCATCGGGATTCACGCCGGTGCGGCACGAATAGCCGTGTCCCACAGCGACAGTGCGGCGACGGTGCGCTCGCTGACCGCCGTCGAGACCAGCAGCCGGGCGGCCATGGTGGATCTGCGGAGGCAACTCGATCTGCTGCACGGCCGTGACGACGGAGGCCAGCGGCAGCCCGGTCTCGTCGACATCGATGATCTGGTACAGCGGGTGGGAGAGGCTGGTTTGACTGTGCGGGTGGACATTTCGGGTGAGCCGCCGGTGCTGCCCGAGTCCCTGGACGTGATGCTCTATCGGGTGGTCCAGGAGATTCTCACCAACGCACTGCGGCACGGCCGGGATCCGGCGCGACTGGAGATCCGCTACGGCCCGACTCGGGTGCAGGTCCGCGAGAGCAATCCCGTGGGGCACGTCGTGTCGAGCGAGAATCCGCACCGGGGACTGGACGGAATTCGACGGCGAGTCGAATTATTCGGGGGGACAGTGCAATCCGGGAAAATTGGTGAGCGATGGGAAATTCTGGTCTCGGTCCCGATCGGAGCGGCATGAGCATTCGCGTCCTGATCGCGGACGATCACACCATGTTCCGCTCCGGCCTGCGCGCCGTGGTGGACGCGCATCCCGGCCTGGAATGCGTGGCCGAGGTGGGTGACGGTCGCACCGCCATCGAGGCCGCCGCCCGCCTGCGGCCGGATGTGGCGATTCTCGATGTGCGCATGCCCAAGCTCGACGGGCTCGCGGCCACCGAGGCCATCGTCGCGGCGGGCGGCACCCGCGTGCTGGTGCTGACCACCTACGACAGCGAGGCGAGCCTGCACCGCGCGCTCACCGCCGGGGCCAGCGGCTTCCTGCTGAAAAGCCTTGCCCCCGAGGAACTCGTCGCCGCCATTCAGGTGGCGGTCCGGGGCGACGCCGTCATCGATCCGTCCATGACCCGCCGCCTCGCCGCCCGCCTGGTCGCGGGCCTCGCCCCGCCGGTGGAACCACCCGAACTCGCCCACCTCACCGCCCGTGAACGCGAGGTCCTGTTCCTGCTCGCGGACGCCCGCAGCAACGCCGAGATCGCCGCCACCCTCGGCGTCGGCGAGGAAACCATCAAAACCCACGTCTCCCGAATCCTCGCCAAACTCGGTGTGCGAGACCGCATTCACGCCGTGGTCTACGCCCACCAGCACGGCCTGATCCGCCCGGCCTGATCGACAGCGCGACGGGCCTGCTCCACCGGGACCAGGCCCCTCGGCGTGTTCCGTGGGAGGCGGGCTCAGTGCGGAGTCGAGACCGCCGCCACGAATTCGGCCAGCTGCTGATCGCTGACGTTCTTGGCGAGGTCCGATTCGCAGATCATGCCGACGAGGCGTTTTCCGGCCGCCACGTCGATCACGGGGACCCGTTTGATCTGGTTCTGCTCCATCATGGCGAGCACCTCGGTGACATCCATATCCGCGTCGACCCACATGAGCGAGCCCTGGGCGAGGTCGCCGGCTCGAACGCGACTCGGATCGTGACCCTCCGCGACGCAGCGGATGACGATGTCACGATCGGTGAGCATGCCGATCAGGCGGTCGTTGTTGCAGATCGGCAGGGCCCCGACGTCCATATTGCGCATCATCTGCGCGGCTCGGTCGAGGGTCTCGTCCGCGGGCACGCATTCAGCGGTGTGATGCATGATGTCGCGGGCTTTCATGGCTTTCACGGCGAACCTCCTCATTGACTTCGGTGGTGCTCGGCCACGAACATCGTGACCCGCATCACACGGAAGGTCAATGTGCGTGCCGCTGAGCTGGGGGTGCGCGGCGGGCTACCCGGCTGTGGAAGGTTCGGATCGGCGCGCGCGGCCTAGGCCGCGTGGACGTCGGGCGCCCGGTGCGACGGCCCACGCGAGCAGCGCGAGCAGTCCGTCCAGCGCCAGCGCCAATGCCGCGACCAGGATCGCGCCGACCAGGACCCGGTCGTATCGGTAGAGACCGATCCCGTCGAAGATGTATCGGCCCAGCCCGCCCAGGTTCACGTAGGCGGCGATGGTCGCCGTCGCCACGACCTGCAGCGTCGCTCCGCGCAGACCGGTGAGCAGGACCGGCAGCGCATTGGGGAGTTCGACCTGCAACAGCACCTGCCGTTCGGTCATGCCCATGGCGCGCGAGGCGTCCACCACCGCCGGATCCACATTCGCGATCCCGGCGTACGTGCCGGCGAGCAGCGGTGGAATGCCGACGGTCAGCAGCGCCAGCAGCGGCGGCAGCAGGCCCAGCCCGAGCAGCAGCACCACGAAGGTGAGCAGGCCGAGGGTCGGCAGCGCGCGCATGGCATTGGCGAAGCCGACGATGGCCGCCGATCCGCGCCGGGTGTGCCCCACGAGCAGTCCGATCGGCAGTGCGACCGCCGCCGAAAGTCCCACGGCGAGAACGCTGTACCAGAGATGCTGCAGGATCCGCTCGCCGATTCCGGTGGGGCCGGACCAGTTCGCGCCGGTGCTCAGATAGTGCCAGGCGTCGATGAAAAGGTTCATGCCGCAGACTCTTTCGTCGTTCCGGCGGCGTCGGGGAGCTCGGTCCCGAGCGTCGTCAGCGTGCCGCGACCGAACCGCCGGCGCGGACGTCTGTCCTTGTCGCCGAGTCGCGACCACGGTGTGGCGATCCGCCCGAACAGATACAGCAGCCGGTCCAACACCAGCGCCAGGACCAGCACCACGATGATGCCCGCCACGATCTCGTCGGGGTAGTCGCGCTGGTACCCCTGCGTGAACAGCTTGCCCAGCCCACCGACCCCGATCAGCGCGCCGACGGTCACCATCGAGATATTGGTGACCGCGACCACTCTCAGATTCGCGACGAAAACCGGGAGCGCCAGCGGAAAGTCGACGGTGAGCACCCGGCGCAGCCGCGTGTATCCGATCGCGTCGGCGGCGTCGAGCACCTCGGCGGGCACCGAGTCCAGCGCGGCGGGCACCGCGGTCACCAGCAGCGCCACCGAGTAGATGCTCAGCGCGATGATGACATTCAGCGGATCGATGGCACTGATCCCCGCGAGCGGCGGAATGATCACGAACAGCGCCAGCGAGGGAATCGTGTACGCGATCCCGGCCGCCGTCGTGCTCACGCGCCGCAGCCACGGAATCCGATGCGCCAGTGCGCCGAACGGAATGGCGATCACCAATCCGATCACCAGCGGCAGCAGCGCCAGATACAGATGCGTGCGGGCGTATCCGGCGATCTCGTCGAAATTGTCCAGGAGGTATCTCATCGAGCTTCAGCCTCGAAGAAGGCCCGATTGCGTTCCTCGTCCTCGGCGGTGCGCTGCCGCGAGAGCTGCGCGATCACCTCCGAGGCCAGCACCCCGCCGCGCACCGCGCCCGAATCATCGACCGCCACACCGATTTCCGAGGGTGAGGAGATGGCCGAGTCCAAGGCGTGCCGCAGATCCCCGTCCGGCGGGAACAGTGATCCACCGGCGGCGACGCAGTCGGCGAGCGCACGTCCGGCGCGGATGCCCTCCAGTCCGGTGGTGTCGATCCAGCCGACCGGCCGCCGGTCCTGATCCACGATGAGCCGCCACTCACCCTTGTCCAGCCGAACGCCGGTGAGCTGATCGGCGGTCACGGTCGGGATATCGTGCAGCGGAACGGCATCCGCGGTCCGGAAGGACAGTTCCCGGTATCCGCGATCGCGGCCGACGAATCCGGCGACGAAATCCGTCGCGGGCTGCGACAGCACGCGCTGGGGCCGGTCGTACTGCTGCAACCGCCCGCCGGGCCCGAACACCGCGACCCGATCCCCGAGCTTGATCGCCTCGTCGATATCGTGCGTCACGAACACGATCGTCTTGTGCAATTCGGACTGCAGCCTTTGCATTTCGTTCTGCAGTTCGGTGCGCACCACCGGGTCCACGGCGCTGAACGGCTCGTCCATCAGCAGAATCGGCGGATCGGCCGCCAGCGCGCGCGCCACGCCGACACGCTGTTGCTGCCCACCGGACAACTGTGCCGGATATCGCTGCGCCAGAGCGCGATCGAGGCCGACGCGGTCGAGTACCTCGAGCGCGGCGTGGCGGGCCTCGCGCCGGGACTGCCCGCGCAGCACCGGCACGGTCGCCACATTGTCGAGCACGGTGCGGTGCGGCAGCAGCCCACCGCTCTGGATCACATAGCCGATACCCAGCCGCAACCGCACCGCCGAGGTCCGGGAAATATCCTGTCCGGCAACGGTGACGGCGCCCGCGGTGGGCACCACCATGCGGTTGATCATCCGCATGGAGGTGGTCTTGCCGCAGCCGGACGGTCCGACGAACACGGTGAACGAACCCGATTCGATGTGCAGGTTCAGATCGTGGACGGCGGTGGTGCCGTCCGGGTACGTCTTGGTGACACTGCTGAACTCGATGTCGGACACCGTGTTCCGCCTCCTATCCGATCGGACCGTCGAACTATGCGATCGGCTTGTCGAGGCCCTGGGTCTGCAGCCACGCCTTCGCGGCGGCCGCGGGCTCGGTCTTGCTGGTGCCGGACACCGAGGTATTGAGGGAGATCAGCTCGGCGGTGCTGAGTTTCGCCGAGACCGCGTTGAGCACGGACAGCAGCTTGTCGCTCTTCTTGGCGGTGTTGTAGAGCGGTGCGATGTTCTGCGCCGCGAAGTTGTGCTTCGGATCCTCCAGCACCACAAGATTGTTCGCGGTGATGGCGGGGGAGGTGGTGAAGATGTCCGCCGCGGTCACCTGATCATCGGTCAGGGCGCGCACGGTGGCGGGGCCGCCGCCGTCGGCGATCGGCACGAAGTTGGCGGCCGAGATGTCCAGGTTGTAGGTCTTCTTCAGGCCGGGCAGGCCGCCCGGACGCTCCGCGAATTCGGCTGGGGCGGCGAACTTCACATCCGCGGAGTGCGCGGCCAGATCCGCGATGCTCTTCAGGTTCCAGCGGTCGGCGGTGGCCTTGGTGACCACGACGGCGTCGGAGTCCTCGCCGGGCGCGGGGGTGCCGATGGCGAGCTGATCGCCCAGGGCCGTGGTGAGCGCGGAGTTCACCTCGGCGGCGGCCGTTGCGGTGGCGGATTTGTCCAAATACTGCAGCAGGTTGCCGGTGTACTCGGGAATCAGGTCTATGGCGCATTGCCGCAGGGACGGAATGTAGGCCTCGCGGCTGCCGATATTGAGTTTGGTGTCTATCTGGAACCCGTTGACACGCAGGGCTTCCGCGTAGACGTCGGCGACGGTTTCGGATTCGGGGAAGTTGGCCGAGCCCACGACCAGATGATCGGTGTCGCCAGAGCATTCGCTCTTGCTCCCGAGCGGGTCGGAGCTGCCGCCGCAGGCGGAGGCGGCCATCGCGGCGGCCAGGGCCACGGCGGCGGCGAGGATGCGTAGCACGGTGCGGGCGGTGCGCCTGCCGTCGGCGCGAGTGGTGATGAGCGAATGCACAGTCGTCCTTCCGAGCGGGGGTGCCGGAGGCCGTCGGGAGAACCCCCCAAACAGACCTAGCTGTTTATATTGCCCGTTTCAACCGGCGAACGTTGCCTACCGTGGGTCGGTTTCGCGTTTCTGCCGGGTGGCGCGGCAGACTGTTGCCGTGTTCGGTGGAACAGACTCTTTCGCGCTGACCGCTCGCGCTGCCCGGCGGCCGCGCCGCGTCCTCGTGCGTTCGGCACTGGTCGCGGCGGTGACGACGCTCGCGGTCGCCTGCGGCGGCACCGACGCGGGCCCGGTACTCACCGTGGGCGCGGGCGATTCCGCGCAGTCGCGCATGCTCGCGGAGATCTATGCCCAGGCCTTGGCGCGCACCGGCACGCGCACCGCGACCAAGGACGGACTCGGTCCGCGCGCCGCGCAGTTGGCCGCGCTCGACGCGAACACCGTCACGGTCGTGCCCGATGTCAACGGAGACCTGTTGGCAGCTCTGGATTCCGGCTCGAAGGCCACCAAACCGGACGCGGTCACCCCCGCCCTCAACAGCGCCCTGCCCGAAGGTCTGATCGTCTCGGATCCCGCCGACGGCACCGATCTGCGCCCCACCGTCGTCGCCCTCGCCGCCCGAGTGGACGAATTCCCCGCCACCCTGAAGGACCTCGCCCCCCGCTGTCCCGAGCTCACGGTCGGCATCGCCACCGGCCCCGCCCTGGACGCGATGCGCGAACCCCTCGACCCCGACCGCGACGTCCGCACCCCCCTGCGCGCCGTCTACTCCTGCGACCTGACCCACACCCAGACCTACCCCACCGACGAGGCCCTGCGAAAAGCCTTGTCCGCCGGTGATATCCAGCTGGCCGTCCTGTCCGGCCCACCCGCCTTCCTCCCCGACGGCGGCACGGACCTCACCCCGATCGCGGACCCCGCCTACGCCTTCCGCACCGCCAACACCCTCGCCGTCCTGCGCAAATCCACCCTCACCACCCCCCAACTCCGCAAACTCGACTACGTCGCCGGCGAACTCACCACCACCGACCTCGCCGACCTGATCCGCCAACTCCGCGCCCCCGGCGCCACCCCCGCCACCCTCGCCCGCAACTGGCTCGACGCCCACGCCCTCTGACCTTCCTGCCTCTCCACGGGAATTGGGGCACAACGATATTCGGTGACTCCGTTTCCTATCCCGATGCCGGATGGGTCCCGCGCGCCTACCATGTAGGGCGACCGGGGGTATTGGGGGGACAGTGTCCAACTTGGATGAGCGGATCGATGCCGCGGTCGCGTGGATGCGGCAGAGTCAACTTTCCGACGGGCACGGTGGCGCTGGTTGGGGCTGGGTGTCCGATGTCCCGCCCAATCCGCAGAATTCCGCCGAGGTGGTCTGCGCGCTGAGCGCGGCGAGTCGGCTGGTTCCTCGCGCGGCCGAGGTCGCGAACCTGGTGAAGCGGGGTGCCGTTCATCGAGAGGAACACGGGGAATGGGCGTTTCGTGCGCCCATCGACCTTTCCTGGCGCATGCGCGCGATGCACTGCCTCGGAGTCGCGAACTCGGATCCGATCGCGCGCGCGTGCCGTGAGACTTTGCTCGCGGAAGAGGACGAGGACTCGGGCGGGTGGCGGCTGTCCGGCCGCGTGGGTCCGGTCTCGGTCACCGCGACCGCCAATGCCATTCATGCGCTGAGCTTCTCGGTGACCGATGAGGAGGCCGCAGCGAAGGCCGTGTTGCGCGGGACGCGATTTCTGGTGGACTCCATGCTCGACGACGATCCCAGAATCCATCCGATGTACGCCTCCGCCTACGTCGCGACGACGCTGGCTCGTCCGGAGATCGCCGCTATCGGGGGCAAACGTGTCGAGCGGGCGCGCATGCTCGCCGTGGACCGATTGCTCGCGGGCCTGAGAGAGGACGGGTCCCGCATCGAGGAGGAGCATTTTCGCCGAGGCGCCGTCGCGGACACGTGGCGGCATCTGACTTTGCACCTGTCGGTCGGGGCGGCCTTGATCGCCGCGCCGCCGGCGGTTTTCGATCCCGCTGTGCGCAAGGCGCTGTCGCATCTGCTGGATCTGCAGGAGACCGAGCCGCTGCAGGCGCAGCACGGTGGATTCCGCACGTCGTCGGAGGGTTTCGTGACCTCCTACGCCGGGACGCAGGCGCTGGAGGCGATGCTCGCCGCACGGACCGTCGTCAATGAAAGCCTCAATCCGGCACGAATTTTCGACATGATCTGCCGCGACGAGGGCGCACATCATCAGGATGCGCAGCAGGTGCTGTCGGTGCGCGGGCACACCGTGGTGATGAACAGTCTGTCCGGTGCGATCGCCCTCGGGCTCGGTGCGCCCGCCGGACTGACGATTTCGGCCTTGGCCGTGGGTTTCGCAGACGATCTCGGCAAGGTGGGCAGCAGAGCACTGGTGGTCTGGGGAATGCTGTTCGTCGCGTTCGGGACCCTGGCGGGGATCGCCACCCGATATCCGGACTATTCGAAGCGAAAGATCGCGGCGCTGGTCTTCGCCGGCTACACGGCCCTGGTGCTGCCCATCGTGTCGTTCCTGCTGGCGTGAGCATGCCGCTTCGCGCGTTGCTGACCCTGGTGTCGGCCACCAGCCTGTGGGGAGTCTCGAGTGCGCTGATGGCCATGGTGGCCACCGGCTTCGCCTCGGCGGCGCTGGTCTCGGCCGGCGGAGCAATGGCTGTGCTGGTGTTCGCGATCGTGCGGCGGGAGCGACCGTTGCGCGCGCTCGCCTCGGATTGGCGCCTGTACCTGAGCCTCGGAGTTCTCGAGGTGGTCAATCTCGTCTTGTACATGGGCGCATTGCATCTCGGTCCCCTTCCGATGATGGTCGCCCTGCACCTGGCGGCTCCGATCGTGCTGGTCGGCGCTCGCATCGTCAGGAGCGGAACGGTATCGAATCCGATCGCGCTGACGGAGATCGCTCTGGTCACGGCCGCGATCGTGCTCGTCGTGGGCGGGCATCCGGGTTCGTCCACGACGGTCAACGTATTCGCCGGGTGCCTACTCGCCCTCGGCAGTGCGGGATGCGTCGCATTGCTGATCACCATCGTGGCGAGGAATTCGCGTGATCGCGCACCGCTGTCGTCCGCCGGTCTTCAGTTGGCGATCGCATCCGTGCTGGGCGCGCCGCTGCTGACGATCGCGCCGCCGTCCGGAGAGAAGAGCATGGCACTGCTGGCGATCGGTGCGTTCTTCCTAGGCCCCGGTTTCGTCGGATACTGGTGGGCCCTGCGAACACTCGATGCGCCCACCGCGGGAATCGTCGGACTGAACGAGGCGGTCACCGCGTCGATAGTCGGCGCGGTGGTCGCCGGGAATCAGCTCACCGTGCCGGTCGTCGGCGCGGGAATTCTGGTTCTCATCGCTGTGGGTCTCGAGGTGCGAATGTCCCCGAAGCCCGATGTGCCGCAGCGACGAACGATGCGCAGGACTCGGGATCCTTATCCCCGTCGGTGGTCTCGACGCCACTGTTGACATCGACGGCGAACGGCCGGACCGCGTGGATGGCATCGGCGATGTTCGCGGCGGTCAGGCCGCCGGCGAGAACGACGGGACGCCCGGACTCACCGAGCGCGCGCACGATGGCGGCGCTGATCGACCAGTCATGAGTCTGCCCCGTTCCGCCTAGCCGATCGATCGTTCGCGAGTCCAGCAGGACGGCATCGCAATCGGCTGCGGCTTCCTTCGCTGCCTCCACGGCGTCCTGTCCGGTTACGTGCACCGCCTTGAGGATTCGGCGTCCGCTCGCCATCTTTCGGACGCTGCGGACGGTCTCCGGGGTGACCAGTCCGTGGATCTGGATGGTGTCCGCTCCGAGCAGGTCCGCGAGCCCGACGATCTCCGAGGCGTCCTGCAGGTGCGTGACGAGGACTCGGTCGACGAACGGCGGTGTCAGCCCGGCAAGTCGCCGAGCCTGTTCTTCGGTCAGCGCGTCCTCGCTGAAATGCGTTACGCCACAGATGAAGCCGACCGCATCCGCACCTGCCTCCAGCGCGATGCGCAGGTCGGTGCCGGATCGGATTCCGCAGATCTTCGCGCGTACGGTCACCGCCCCACTTTATCGGGCTCGTGCGCCGCGGCCGGCGGTATCGATCCCGAATCGGGGACGCTCAGGGGTGCAGGGCGGCGGCGAGGGCGGGGCTGAGGTTGAGGGCCAGGCCGGCGAGGGCGCCTACGAGGAGGTCGATGAGGTCCTCGCGGGGGATGGGTTCTTCGCGGAGCCAGGTGAGGGTGGTTTCCTCGACGAAGGCGATCCAGCCGCGCAGGGCGAGGGTGAGGCGGGGGAGGTCGGTGTCGTCGAGGGGGATGGGGGCCTCGGTGAGGAGGCGTTCGACCTGGGCCTGGCGGTGGGCGTTGACCATGGAGGTCAGCTCGGGGCTGGCGCTGGCGGGGCCGCGCAGCAGGGCCAGGTAGGAGGTGCGGTTGTCGGTGACGTAGTCGATGTAGCGCTCGATCGAATCGCGCAGCATCTCGTACGGCGCGAGGGTGCGATCGGGGGTGGTGCGTTCCAGCAGGGCCGCGTTGGCGTGCTGGACGATGGCGAGATGGAAGTCCTGTTTGGTGGGGAAGTAGTGGAACAGCAGGCCGCGCGAGATCCCGGCCTGCTGGGCGATCTCGCCGATCGACACGTCCTCCAGGGCGCGGTCGCGCAGCATCCGGGTGCCGAGCGTGATCAGCTGCTCACGACGCTCTTCGGGGCTCAATCGCACCCGTTTGGTCGCGGTGGCCCGAGGTGACACAGCCGGTTTTCGCACGCCGCTCTCCTTGGTCATCTGCCCAACCTTACTGAACGCGAGTCAACACTGTTGACTCCGGCTCAATAAGACCTTACGCTCGGTTTCATGAGTCGCAAGGTTACAGACAAGGCTGTCGGCAACCAGCCGGTCCGGCACTCCCGCATCATCATCGTGGGCAGCGGTTTCTCGGGCTTGGGCCTGGCCATCCGGTTGAGCCAGCAGGGTCGGGACGACTATCTCGTGCTGGAGCGCGGCCACGATGTCGGCGGCACCTGGCGGGACAACACGTACCCGGGCGCGGCCTGCGACGTGCCCTCGCAGCTGTACTCCTACTCCTTCGCGCTCAACCCGGAGTGGTCGCGCTCGTTCTCCAAGCAGCCGGAGATCCAGCGCTACATCCAGGGCGTCGCGGACAAGTACAACGTGCGCGACAAGCACGTCTTCGATTGCGATATGACCGGCGCCCGCTGGAACGCCGAGACCGCGCGGTGGGAGATCCAGAGCAGCCAGGGCGCGTTCACCGCGGACATCCTGATCTCCGCTGTCGGCGCGCTGTGTGAGCCGAATCTGCCGGATATCAAGGGCATCAACGACTTCCAGGGCGAGATCTTCCACTCCGCCCGCTGGGACCACGACTCGGATCTGAGCGGCAAGCGCGTGGCCGTCATCGGCACCGGCGCCTCCGCCATCCAGATCGTCCCGGCCATCGCGAGCAAGGTCGCGCACCTGGACGTCTACCAGCGCACCGCCCCGTGGCTGCTGCCGCGCGCGGACCGCCCCTACCTCGGCGTGGAAAAGCTTGTGTTCAAGCATGTTCCGGGTGTGCAGGCGCTGTCCCGCGCCGCCATCTACGCCGCCCGCGAGACCCAGGTGGTCGGCCTGGCCAAGTTCCCGCCCGCCATGAAGATCCTGGAGACGATCGCCCGCGCCAAGCTGGCTATCGAGGTCCGCGACCCGGCGCTGCGCAAGAAGGTCACCCCGAACTTCCGGATCGGCTGCAAGCGCATGCTGATCTCGAACGAGTACTACCCGGCGATCTCGCGCGACAATGTCGACGTGGTCACCGACGGCATCAAGGAGATCCGCGCCAACTCCGTCGTCACCGCGGACGGCGTCGAGCGCGAGGTGGACGCGATCATCGTGGCGACCGGCTTCCACGTCACCGACTCTCCGGCCTACGAGACCATCTCCGGCCGCGACGGCCGCACTCTCGCAGAGCTTTTCGACGAGATCGGGCAGCAGGGCTACAAGGGCTCGGCCATCCACAACTACCCGAACATGTTCTTCATGCTGGGCCCGAACGTCGGCCTCGGCCACACCTCGATGGTGTACATGATCGAATCGCAGATCAACTACATCGCCGACGCCGTGGCCACCGTGGACCGACTGGGCCTGCGTACCGTGGAAGTCCGCAAGGACGTCCAGGACGAATACAACGTCGAACTGCAGCGCAAGCTCGAAGGCGCCGTGTGGAACACCGGCGGCTGCGCGTCCTGGTATCTCGACAAGCACGGCAACAACACCACACTCTGGCCGGATTTCACCTTCCGTTTCCGCAGTCTGCTCGAGAAGTTCGATGCGTCTGCCTACGAGACGACGTCCGACCAGCCCACCGCCGCAGCCGTTTAGGCTTCGCAGAAACCGAAAGTGGTACCCGTGAGCAACGATGCTTACTTCAAGGACAAGGTCTGTGTGATCACCGGCGCCGGCTCCGGCATCGGTCGCGCCCTGGCGGAGAACCTGGCTCGCCGCGGCGCGAAACTCGCACTCTCCGACATCGATACCGAGGGTCTGGCCGAAACCGTCCGGCGCTGCGAGAAGTACGGCGTCGAGATCAAGTCCGACCGGCTCAACGTGGCCGAGCGTGAGGCCGTGCTGCTCTACGCCGACGAGGTCAAGAAGCATTTCGGCAAGGTCAACCAGATCTACAACAACGCCGGTATCGCGCACCACGGCGACGTGAACTCCACCCCGTTCAAAGACATCGAACGCATCATGGATGTCGATTTCTGGGGAGTCGTCAACGGCACCAAGGCTTTCCTGCCGTACCTGATCGAATCCGGCTCCGGCCACGTGGTCAACATTTCGAGCCTCTTCGGCTTGATCGCGGTCCCCGGCCAGAGTGCCTACAACGCGGCGAAGTTCGCGGTGCGCGGCTTCACCGAGGCGCTGCGCCAGGAAATGCTGATCTCCGGAGACCCGGTCAAGGTGACCTGCGTGCACCCCGGCGGCATCAAGACCGCCGTCGCTCGCAACGCCACCGTCGCGGAGGGCCTGGACCAGAAGAACCTGGCCGTCATGTTCGACAAGCACCTTGCGATGCACACTCCCGAGATGGCCGCGCAGACCATCACCGAGGGCGTGCGCAAGGGTCAGGGCCGCGTCCTGATCGGTTGGGAGGCAAAGGCTCTCGACCTTTTCGTGCGGACCACCGCCTCGTACTATCAGCGCATCTCCGCCGTGGTGCAGAAGCGCATCCTGCCCTAAGCGTCATCCGTTCTTAAGGACCCGGTCATGCCACAGGTGTCACTGCCCCTGCCCGTCGTGCGCGCCGCACTGAATCCGCTGTACCGAGTGATGCTGAATCACCGGCTGCCGTTCACGGTGCAACGCGCGCTCATGGATTGGGGGTCGGTGGCCCAGCGTTCGCCGCGCGGCACCCATATCGAACACATCCGACTGGGTGGCCGCCCGGCCGAGCGCGTGACGCTGGGCCCGGTGTCCGACGCCGCCACCGTGCTGTACCTGCACGGCGGCGGTTACACCGTGGGCTCGCCCCTCACCCACCGTTCGCTGGCCGCGTACCTGGCCGGTGAAACCGGTTGTGCGGTACAGGTTCTGGACTACCGGCTGGCTCCGGAGCATCCGTATCCGGCGGCGCTGGACGACGCCGAGACCGCGTTCCTGGAGCTGGTCGCCTCCGGCTTCGCCCCCGATCGCATCGCGGTGGCCGGTGATTCGGCCGGCGGCGGGCTCTCGCTCGCGCTGGCCGAGCGGCTGCGCGACCGGCACGGCTATGTGCCGGCCGCGCTCGGCCTGATCGCGCCGTGGGTGGATCCGAACGAGGTCCCGGACCGGCATCGCGATCTGGTCATCAACCGTCCCTGGTCCCGTGCGTGCGCCGCGGCCTATCTCGGCGACGGCGACAGCTACGAGACCGGCTACGCGCCGCTGCTGGACGATCTGCACGGTTTGCCGCCCACCTACGTGCAGGCCGACACCGACGAGCTGCTGCACACGCAGTGCACCCGGTTGGTCGCGAAACTCCAGGCAGCGGGCGTGCGCACGGAGTTCACCGAGACCGAGGGCCTCTGGCACGTGTCACAGTTGCAGGCATCGCTGGCGGCCCCGGCCGCCGCTATCACGAAGGAACTCGGCGAGTTCCTTCGGCAGGCTTTGCGACCTGCGCAAACCCGATCCATAGGATAGGGAGCAACCGTCCGCCGAACCGCCCGAGCAGGTGAGGGAAATCCTGTTCGGGCGGTCCGGCGGGAGTTACCTGTGAGCGTGGCGTAAATTACTGGCGAGTAAATCCACTGTGGAAGGGCAGCGATGCGAGAGTTCGAAGTCCCGGCTACCTACACCATCCCGGAAAACGCCAACATGTCGGACAGTGCGTTCCGGCATGCTCAGGAGACCCCTGACCTGGTTGTTTTCAATACTCCGGATGGCAAGGGCGGCTGGAACGACGTCACGGCGAAGGAATTCGCCGCGACCGTCACGGGCGTGGCCAAGGGCCTCGTCGCCTCCGGCATCGAAGCGGGCGACCGCGTTGCCATCATGGCTGCCACCTCCTACGAGTGGGTCGTGCTCGACTTCGCGATCTGGGCGGCCGGCGGCTGCACCGTCGCGATCTTCGACAGCTCCTCCGCCGAGCAGATCCGCTGGATCCTCTCGGACTCGGCCACCAAGCTGATCGTGGTCCAGAACGACAAGCAGCGCGCCACCGTCGGCGAGATCGAAGGCGGCCTCGACGAGCTGCGCGAGATCCTGCGCATCGACGAGGACGCCGTCGCCGCGCTCACCGCGCGTGGTTCGGACCTGGACGACAGCGTCGTGCACGAGCGCCGCGCGCTGGTGAAGGCCGACTCCCCGGCCACCCTCATCTACACCTCGGGCACCACCGGACGCCCCAAGGGCGTCATGCTCTCGCACGCCAACCTGTACGCGGAATCGGCCGCGGACCGCTCCTCGATGAGCGAGTTCCTGCGCCCGGGCCGCAAGTCGCTGCTGTTCCTCCCGCTGGCTCACGTGTTCGCCCGCGCCGTCGCGCTGGCCGCGTTCGATGCCGGCGTCACCGTCGCGCACACCGCCGACTGGTCCAAGCTGGTCGAGGAATTCGGTAAGTACAAGCCGGATTTCATCCTCTCGGTGCCGCGCGTGTTCGAGAAGGTCTTCAACGGCGCGAAGCAGAAGGCGCACGACGGCGGCAAGGGCAAGATCTTCGACTACGCCACCGGCATCGCCGTCGCCTACAGCGAATCGCTGCAGAACGGCGGACCCGGACTGGTCCTCAAGCTGCAGCACGCCGTGTTCGACAAGCTGGTGTTCAGCAAGCTGCGCGAGGCCATGGGCGGGCAGTGCGAGTCCGCGGTCTCCGGCGGCGGCCCCCTGGGCGCGCGCCTGGGCCACTACTTCCGCGGCGCGGGCGTCACCATCTACGAGGGCTACGGTCTGACCGAGTCCACCGCCGCCGTCAGCGTGAACACCCCCAAGCACATCAAGGTCGGTTCGGTCGGCCGCCCGCTGCCGGGCCACGGCGCGAAGGTCGCCGAGGACGGCGAACTGCTGATCCGCGGACCGGTCGTGTTCGGCGGCTACTGGAACAACCCCGAGGCCTCGGCCGACGCGTTCGACGCCGACGGCTGGTTCAAGACCGGTGACCTGGGCGCGATCGACGAGCAGGGCTTCATCTCGATCACCGGCCGCAAGAAGGAAATCCTGGTCACCGCCGGCGGCAAGAACGTCTCCCCGGCGATGCTCGAGGACTCCCTGCGTCAGCACCCGCTGATCAGCCAGGTCATGGTCGTCGGCGACGGTGAGCCGTTCATCGGCGCGCTGATCACCATCGATCAGGAAGCGCTGCCGGGCTGGAAAGAGCGCAACGGCATCGCCGCCGACACCTCGATCGAGTCCCTGATCGAGAACCCGGTACTGGTCGCCGAGATCGACGCGGCGGTCGCGGCCACCAACAAGCTGGTGTCGCACGCCGAGGCGATCAAGAAGATCCGCATCCTGCCGGTCGACTGGACCCAGGAGGGCGGCGAGCTCACCCCGAAGATGTCGCTCAAGCGCAACGTGGTCATGAAGCAGTACGCCGCCGACGTGGCGGCCATCTACGCCTGACGGAGTAGGGGGATTCGGGGACGAGTGCCTCGAAACTCCTTGGTAGGCAACGATATAACGGCGCCGCCGGTGGATTTCCGCCGGTGGCGCCGTTCTGTCGGCGGATCGGTGTCGCTGGATGCCGAGGCTCCGCTGCCGGTGCCCTGTCTCCGGTTCGCCGGGCGTCACCCCCCCGGTGCCTCGTGGACAGCAGCGCGGACCGTCGACACCTGCCCGGAGCGGGTGGCCTCCGGTGAATGAACAGTGTGGTCGCACGGGTGACGGGCCGTGCGTGGCCGAGCGGTGCATATCGGGCGAATCTTGACTGTTTCGATGACTCTGCGAGGTATGCGGAGTCCTAGTCTGTGGGTGGTCCGTCGTCCATCCACAGACAAGTTCCGACAGAGGAGGCAATCATGGCCGCAGTCAATCCGTATCTGCTCTTCAACGGCAATGCCGAAGAGGCGTTCGTGTTCTATCAGTCGGTGCTGGGCGGGGAGCTGATGCTCGTGCGGTTCGGCGAGATGGGGGACAGCGGAGACCTGCCCGACGAGGTGTCGAAGCTGATCGCGCACGCGGCTCTGCCGCTGGGTGAGAGCATTCTGATGGCCTCGGACTGCCCGCCGGATCGCGCCGCCGATCGGCCGGAGAACCCGCCCTTCACGGTCAGTCTGGATCTGGACAGCGCGGATGAGGTGCA
Source organism: Nocardia jejuensis NBRC 103114 (assembly GCF_001613145.1). Taxonomy (GTDB): domain Bacteria; phylum Actinomycetota; class Actinomycetes; order Mycobacteriales; family Mycobacteriaceae; genus Nocardia; species Nocardia jejuensis. The sequence continues at coordinate 104,518 of NZ_BDBU01000006.1, read as the reverse complement.
GCGGGTGTTCGACGCGCTGTCCGCGGGCGGCCAGGTCTCCATGCCGGTCGGAAAGACCGAGTGGGCAGAGTCGTTCGCCATGCTCACCGACCGGTTCGGTGTGCCGTGGATGGTCGGATACTCCCCGCAGGGGTGAGAACGCCGGTTCCCGCCGTCACCGTTCCGTCATTCTTCGACCGGGTGCACGGACCGATTCCCGCAGTAGGGTCGGATCCGTGACCGGTCGAGGACTTCGTGCAGCGAGTGGCATAGCGGCGGCCGCGGTCGTGCTCGGCGTCGCCGAAATCGTGTCCGTGCCGATCAGCCCGGACAGCACGCCGCTGCAGGCGTTCGGCGCATGGGTGGTCGACCACACGCCGGACGGGTTCCGCGAGTGGGTGATCGGTCTCGTCGGCACCAATGACAAACTGCTGCTGTTCGTTTCGATGGGAATCGTCGCGGCGCTGCTCGCGGCCCTCGCGGGTCTGATCGAGCGCGAGCGACGCCCCCTGGGCTCGGTGCTGTTCGGGGTCTTCGGACTGCTCGCCGTCATCGCCGCCGTGACCCGCCCGCACGCCGCCTGGACGTGGGCTTTCCCCGCCCTGCTGGGTGCCTGGGCGGGAATCGCCCTGCTGCGCAATCTCATTCGGCGGGTGACGGCTCTCGAGGAGGCCGCCCGTGCCGCCGCGACCCCCGCGGACTCCGCCGCGCCGCAGTCCGCCGCGAGCGTCGAGGCCGACCGTCTCGCCGGCATCGAACCGGGCGCCGCGCCGGATCCGAAAGCAGCTGCCGCACAGGCGGAAAGACTCGCCGACGTGGCCGTGGAACGGCGGCAGGTGGTGCGCGGAATAGTGACGGCGGGTGCCGTCGCGGCAGGTGCGGGACTGGTGGGCCGCTGGTTCGGATTGCGTTCACGGGACGTCTCGGGGGAGCGGGCCGAGGTGCAGCTGCCGCCGCCCTCGGGTCCGCCGCTGGCCGTGGAGCCGGGAGCCGACCTCCAGATCCCCGGCCTCAGCGCGTATCTCACCCCCAATGCCGACTTCTATCGGATCGATACCGCGCTGACCGTGCCGCAGGTGAGCCGGGAGAACTGGTCGCTGCGCATCCACGGCATGGTGGATCGCGAAATCCGCTTGAGCTACGCCGATCTGGCGCAGCGGGCCCCGGTGGAGAAGCTGGTCACGCTGACCTGCGTGTCGAATCCGGTGGGCGGGGACCTGATCGGCAACGCGCGCTGGCTGGGCTACCGCCTCGACGAGCTGCTCGCCGAGGCCGGTCCGCATCCGGACGCCGATATGGTGTTGTCCCGCAGCATCGACGGCTTCACCGCGGGCAGTCCGCTGGCCGCCCTCACCGACGGCCGCGATGCCCTGCTCGCGGTCGGGATGAACGGTGAACCCCTGCCCACCGCGCACGGCTATCCGGTGCGCATGGTGGTGCCCGGCCTGTACGGCTACGTCTCGGCCACCAAGTGGGTGACCGACCTGGAAGTCACCAGATTCGATCGCGCACAGGCGTATTGGACCAAGCGCGGATGGTCGGAGCAGGGCCCGATCAAGACCGGCTGCCGTATCGACACCCCGCGCGGGCACAGCACCCTGAAGCCGGGCCGAATCACCGTCGCCGGGGTGGCGTGGGCGCAGCACCGGGGCATCCAGGGCGTGCAGGTGCGCATCGATCAGGGCGAATGGCAGCCCGCCAGGCTGGCGGCCGAGCCCTCCGCGGACACCTGGCGGCAGTGGGTCTTCGACTGGGATGCCTCGGGTTCGGGCATTCATACCGTGTGGGCACGCGCCACCGACGGCGCGGGGGAGACGCAGACCGCCGAACGCGCGGACGTGGTGCCGGACGGTGCGAGCGGATACCCCTCGCTCACCATCCGGATCGACTGAGCCCACCGCCCGGCCCGCACACCACGGGCGGTCGAAACCGCCGACCCACCAGGCAATTCGGTCGATACGTCGTATTTGCCTGGCTTGTGGAGTGGCGAAAATGCCGAACGGCCGTTTTCTCCGCGCTGCCGGTTTAGGATCGGCCCGGCCGTGGACCGCCCGATTCATAGGGAGCGCGCATGACCGGAGTGCTCGAATGGGCGCGGGCGGAAAACCTGCAGCCCGCGCCGATCACCCTCGATATCTGGAAGGAGCTACCCAGCGAGTTCTGCCGTCTGGTCGAGGTGGTGAACGGCGACGTCGTCCGACTCGAAGCCTCGCCCAACCCGCAGCGCAATGCCGCCCGCCGCATCGGCGCCATGATCGAGAACGGCGCCGAGACGCACATGAGCCGCTACAACGACGGCTGGCTGTACGTCGGCGTCGATCAGGACGTGGTGCTGTGGGAGCACCCGCGACTCACCGTGCGCCGACCGGATATCGCGCTGTTCGCCTGTGCCCCCGACGATGTTGGGCCGCTCTCCGCGGCGCGGGTGAAGATCGCCATCGAAGTGGTGTCCCCGGTGACCGAGCGCGTGGACACCACCGACAAGCAGGCGGAGTACGCGCAGGCCGGAATCCCTTGGTACTGGCTGGTTTACATGGATCGGGACCGGGTCAGCTACATCCAGACCCATGTTCTGGTGCTCGGCCACTACCGTCCGCTGCGCCGGCTCCTGCCCGTCACCGGAGAAACCCTGGTGGACATGCCGATCGAGATCCGCGTCGATTGGACCCAGCTGTTCGGGCTGATCATCTAGGAGGGCCGCTCGGCGAACGCGCGGTCGCGGCGATGACGTCGAGCGGCTGACGACAGGGCCTCGGCAATGACACTGCCCGCCCGGATGATCCGGACGGGCAGCATCGTATTCGATTGCGGTGCAGGCCGAGTCAGCCCGCGACGTCCGCCTTGACCAGCGCGTCGGGCTTGCCGCCCGCCGGAGCGGGACGCCCGACGAAGAACGCCGAGGCCACCACGCCGATCAGCAGGATGGCGGCGGGCAGGTACATCGACTGGCTCAGCGCGGTGCTCATCTTGTCCGCGACCGCCGCGGGCATCTTGCCCATGCCCGCGCCACCCTCACCGATGGGCCCGCTGGGCAGGTGCTGCGCCGAGATCCGCGCCGCCAGCAATGCGCTGACACCGGCGGAACCCAGCACCGAGCCGACCTGGCGGGTGGTGTTGTAGATGCCCGCGCCCGCACCGGCCAACTGCACGGGGAGGTTATGGGTGGCCAGGCTGGCCAGCGGCGCCCAGATGCAGGCGTTGGCGATACCGGCGACCCCGCCGATGATCAGGTACACCAGGATCGAGGAATCGGGCTCCATCAGGATCGCGAAGCCGAACACGCTCGCCGAGAACGCCGCGAATCCGACGGTCGGAATCACCCAGGGCGTCACCTTGTCCGAGATCTTGCCGATGATCGGTGCGAACACGCCGGTCAGGATGGCCATCGGGGCCAGCACCAGCGCGGATTTGGTCGGCGACATGTCGCGGACCTGCTGCAGGTAGAAGTAGAACGGCACGAAGGTGGCCGTGACCGCCGCACCCATGGCAGCGATGGCCAGGTTGGAGAGCGCGAAATTGCGGTCCTTGAACAGGCTCAGCGGCACCAGCGGTTCACCGGTGTTGCGCGACTGGTTGACGATGAACAGCCCCATCACCACGATGCCCGCGGCGATCATGGCCCAGATCCAGCCGTCCCAATCGTGGGCATTGCCCTCCTGGATGCCGAACACCAGCAGGAACAGCCCGACCGCGCTGAGCGCGACGCCGACCCAGTCGAACTTGTGCTCGCGGGTGTCCAGCGCGGGCACCAGCCACACGGCCAGCGCGAAGGCGATGATGCCGATCGGCACGTTCACGTAGAAGATCCACTGCCAGCCCTGCCAGTCGACCAGCACGCCGCCCAGAATCGGGCCGACCAGGGTCGCGAGACCGGCGACGCCGCCCCACAGGCCCATGGCCGCACCGCGCTTGTCCGGCGGGAAGGTCCTGGTGATGACGGCCATGGTCTGCGGGGTCATGAGCGCCGCGCCCAGGCCCTGCACGGCGCGGGCCGCGATCAGCATGTCGACGCTGGTGGACTTGGCACACCACAGCGAGGCGAGGGTGAACACGGCCAGGCCGATGAGGTAGATGTTCTTGGGGCCGAAGCGATCCCCGAGCCGGCCGGTGACGAGCAGCGGTACCGCGTACGCGAGCAGGTACGCGCTGGTCACCCAGATGACCTTGGTGATGTCGGCGTTCAGATCCTCCATGATCGCCGGGTTGGCCACCGCGACGATGGTCATGTCCAGCAGGATCATGAAGAATCCGACGACGAGCGCGTATAGCGCCAGCCACGGATTGCGTTGAGTGGACATGAGATTCGGTTCCTATCTGTGGAAAAACTGACGGGGCGGCCGGGCGTTCATCGCTCGCCGCTCTGGCGGACCGCGTTCAGGTCCGCGTCGCTGAGGCCGGCGCCCCAGTCGTGGCCCAGGGCGACCTCGGGGGCGGCGCAGCGTTCGCCGGTCTCCGGGTCGTAGGGCTCCCATTCGAGTTCGCCGCTCTCGAGATCGGCGATGATGCCGCGCAGCCAGGTCGCCTCGGTGACGGCCTGTGCCTGCAGGTACTCGACCACCATCCAGAAGCGCCGCGGCACCTGCCGCTTGGCGGCGAATTCCTGCAACGCCAGGTACTCGGCGTTGTTGCCGTCCAGCCAGGTCACGCGCTCACGCAGGAGAACGATCACCTCGTCCACCGGCAAATTGTGCGCCTCGGCCATGGCGACCGGAAATGTCGGGTACTCCTTCACGGGTTTGCGAAGGATTTCCGCGATGCGGTGACGGAGAGCTTCGCGGCCCGCCGCCCGGATCCGGTAGGTGGTCCGTTCCGGCCGGTTACCGGCCCGATCGGTGCCCTCCGCGAGCACCAGTTGCTGCTCGGCCAGGCGTGCCACGGTGTGATAGAGCGAGCCGGGCTTGATCTTGACCAACTCGTCCTCGTGCCGGTTCATCAGCAACTGATACATCTCGTACGGATGCATGGGGCTTTCTTCCAGCAGCGCCAGTACCGCGATCGCCAATGGCGTCAACGCCGGCACCGCCTGCTTCCTGACCACGGCATCCTCCATCTCGTCCGGCGACCCATCGACGCTACGCCCGCTCGCCGACATCCTCCGCACCAAATATTCCACGTGGAATATACGACCCGGGCCAGTCGGCGGGCAACCCCCTGACGCGGGACTGTGACGCCGCTCACCGAGGAGGTCGCCGGTGCATTGCCGGGGCGGTGAAATGTGTTGCCGGGCGGGACTTCCCGGGTCTCACGCACCGTTCATCCGCTGTTCGCTCGCGGGTGGTCGAGTCCGCGCTGATCGGCGGGAGAGTGACTCATGAGTACACGGCATGCGAAATCGATTGCCGCGGTGCTTGTCTCGATGTGCGCTGTCGGCGGGATGCTATCGGACCTGTGGCGAACTCGGCGCTGACGTCCTGGTCTCGGCGGGGCCGGTGCGGGACTTCAGCCGATCGACGTGGGACGGGTGATGTCGTCGTGTGGGAGCGGGCCTTGGATGAAGGCGTTGACCCATAGTCCGGTCATGGTGATGTCGCCGCCGTGGTTGACGAGGAAGGCCAGGTCGGAGGCGTCTCGGCCGGTGGCTATGCGGACGAGACTGGAGCGGGGGGCCAGGCGGGTGGGGTCGAAGACCTGCCAGGTGGAATCGACGCAGGCTTCGACCACCGAGTGGAAATCCATGGGGACGCAACCGGGTGCGTAGACCGCGACCACTCGGGCGGGGACCGCTACGGCGCGCAGCAGGGCGACCATCAGGTGGGAGAAGTCGCGGCAGACCCCGGCGCTGGAGAGCAGGGTTTCGACCGCTCCGTCGATCGGGGCGCTGCTGCCGGGGAGGTACGAGATCCTCCGGCCGACCCAGGCCGAGACCCGGGCGGGAAGCTCCGGATCCGATGGCTTGTAACCGAACTCGGTGGCCGCGAAGCCGAACAGCTTGTCCGACTCCGCATATCGGCTGGGCCGCACGTACACGACTCGATCGTGATCGGAGACCGGCTCCGGCCGCGCCGCCCCCAGCACCGTCGCGCTGTACCGAACCTGCAGATATCCGGCGGGACAATCCAATACGTGAATCCGGTTCCCGTGCGGCCCGATCACCTCGCGCGCCGCGATACCGCGCCCGTCGAGCTGGAAATCGATCCGCTCATCCAGCTCGACCCGGTCCTGCCGAGCGACGGCGATCTGAAACTCCAACACCGACGTGGCATGAACCCGCACATCGAGATTCGCGGAAACCTCCCGTTTCACCCCACCATCTTCCCAGCTCGCGATGAATTGCGACGGCTATCGGGATGCCGGTTGTCCGCGACCGCGGAAACGCCGTAGGGCCGGTCCTCGGGAGAGGACCGGCCCTACGGGGTCTGGCGGGTGGGGATCAGGCGGTCGGGGCGAAGGCCTCGGTGATGATCTCCTGCTGCTCCACCGCGTGCACCTTGGACGAACCCGAGGACGGGGCCGACATGGCGCGGCGGGAGATGCGGCGCAGCTTGCCGAAGCGAGCCGGGAGGATCTCGGGAAGGTTCAGGCCGAAGAACGGCCAGGCGCCCTGGTTGGCGGGCTCTTCCTGGACCCACACCAGATCGCTGGCGTTGGCGTATCCCTCGAGCGCCTCGTTGAGGCGGAACTTCGGGATCGGGTACAGCTGCTCGGTGCGCACGATGGCGACATCCTCGCGGTTGTTCTTCTGCTTCTCCGCGACGAGCTCGTAGTAGATCTTGCCGGAGGTCAGCAGGACCCGCTTGACCTTCGAACGGTCACCGACGCCGGACTCGTAGGTCGGTTCCTCGAGCACGGTGCGGAACTTGTTGTCGGTGAAGTCCTCGACGTCCGAGACCACAGCCTTGTTGCGCAGCATGGACTTCGGGGTGAAGACCACCAGCGGGCGGCGGATGCCGTCCAGAGCGTGCCGGCGCAGCAGGTGGAAGTAGTTCGACGGGGTGGAGGGAACCGCCACCGTCATCGAACCCTCGGCACACAGCTGCAGGAAGCGCTCGATACGGCCGGAGGTGTGGTCCGGACCCTGGCCCTCGTGACCGTGCGGCAGCAGCAGCACGACCTCGGACAGCTGGCCCCACTTGGCCTCACCGGAGGAGATGAACTCGTCGATGATGGTCTGCGCGCCGTTGACGAAGTCACCGAACTGCGCCTCCCACAACACGAGTGCGTCCGTGTTGCCGAGCGAGTAGCCGTACTCGAAGCCGACCGCCGCGTACTCCGACAGCGCCGAATCGTGCACCGCGAACCAGCCGGGGTTCTTCGAGCCGATGTTGTGCAGCGGCGTGTACTCGCCACCGGTCTTGCGGTCGATGATCACCGAGTGCCGCTGGGTGAAGGTGCCGCGACGCGAATCCTGACCGGTCAGGCGCACCGCGCGACCCTCGTCGATCAGGGTGCCGAAGGCGAGCAGCTCGGCGAACGCCCAGTCGATCTTGCCCTCGTACGACATCTCCTTGCGGCGCTCGAGCACCGGCTTGACGCGCGGGTGCACGCTGAAGCCGTCGGGCACGTTCACGAACGCGTCACCGATGCGCTGCAGCACCGTCTTGTCCACGGCGGTCACGACCGACGCGGGCATCTGCTGCTCGTCCTCGACCGACTCGGACGGCTCCGGAACGTACTTCTCCAGTTCGCGGACCTCGTTGAACACGCGCTCCAGCTGACCCTGGTAGTCACGCAGCGCGTCCTCGGCCTCCTTCATGGAGATGTCGCCACGGCCGATCAGGCTCTCGGTGTACGCCTTTCGCACCGAACGCTTGGTGTCGATCACGTCGTACATGTTCGGCTGCGTCATCGACGGGTCGTCGCCCTCGTTGTGGCCGCGACGGCGGTAGCAGATCATGTCGATGACGACGTCCTTGCGGAACTTCTGCCGGTAGTCGACCGCGAACTTCGCGACCCACACGCAGGCTTCCGGATCGTCGCCGTTCACGTGGAACACCGGCGCACCGATGAACTTCGCGATATCGGTGGAGTATTCGGTGGAACGCGAGAACTCCGGCGCGGTGGTGAAGCCGATCTGGTTGTTCACCACGATGTGCACGGTGCCACCGGTGCGGTAGCCGCGCAGACCCGAGAGGTTCAGCGTCTCGGCCACCACACCCTGACCCGCGAACGCCGCGTCACCGTGGAGCATCAGCGGCACCACGGAGAAGCTGCGATCCTCTTCACCCTTGGTGACGATGTCTTCCTTGGTGAGCAGATCCTGCTTCGCGCGCACCAGACCCTCGAGCACCGGGTCGACCGCTTCCAGATGCGACGGGTTGGCGGTCAGCGACACCTGAATGTCGTTGTCGCCGAACATCTGGATGTAGGTGCCCTGCGCGCCCAGGTGGTACTTCACGTCGCCCGAGCCGTGCGTGGCGGCCGGGTTCATATTGCCTTCGAACTCGGTGAAGATCTTCGAGTACGGCTTGCCGACGATATTGGCCAGCACGTTCAGGCGGCCACGGTGCGGCATGCCGATGACGACCTCGTCCAGCGCGTACTCGGCGCACTGATCGATGACGGCGTCCATCATCGGGATGACGGCTTCGGCGCCCTCGAGGGAGAAGCGCTTCTGGCCGACATACTTGGTGGCCAAGAAGGTTTCGAACGCCTCGGCCGCGTTCAGCCGGGACAGAATGTACTTCTGTTCCGCGACAGTCGGTTTGGCGTGCTTCTGCTCGACGCGGTCCTGAATCCACTGCAGCTGTTCGGGATCGAGGATGTGGGTGTACTCCACACCCACGTGCCGCGAGTACGCGTCACGCAGGATGGACAGCACGTCGCGCAGCTTCATGCGCTCCTGGCCGTGGAAGCCCGCGACATTGAATTCGCGATCCAGATCCCACAGGGTCAGGCCGTGCTGGGTGACATCCAGGTCCGGATGCGAGCGGAACTTGTCCTTCACCAACCGCAGCGGATCGGTGTCGGCCATCAGGTGACCGCGGTTGCGGTACGCGTTGATCATCTCCTGGACCCGGGTCGACTTGTCGATCCCGCGTTCCTTGATGTCCTTGCGCCAGCGCACCGGCTCGTACGGCACACCCATGCCGTGGAAGATCTCGTCGTAGAACTCGTCCGAGATCAGCAGGTTGTGGATGGTCCGCAGGAAGTCGCCGGACTCCGCACCCTGAATGATTCGGTGGTCGTAGGTCGAGGTCAGCGTCATCAGCTTGCCGATGCCGATATCGGCGAGCTGCTCGTCGGCCATGCCCTGGAACTCGGCCGGGTACTCCATCGCGCCGGCGCCGATGATCGCGCCCTGCCCCTGCATCAGGCGCGGCACCGAGTGGTTGGTGCCGATGGTGCCGGGGTTGGTCAGCGAAATGGTGACACCGGAGAAATCGTCGGCGCCCAGCTTGCCGTCGCGGGCGCGGCGGACGATGTCCTCGTACGCGCCGTGGAACTGCGCGAACGTCATGTCCTCGGTGTTCTTGATGGCCGCGACCACCAGCGAACGATTGCCGTCCTTGCCCGGAAGGTCGATGGCCAGACCGAGATTGGTGTGGGCCGGGGTCACCGAATTCGGCTTCCCGTCGACCTCGGCGAAGTGCCGGTTCATGTTCGGGAACGGCTTGATCGCCTGCACGATGGCGTAACCCAGCAGGTGGGTGAAGGAGATCTTGCCACCGCGGGTACGGGCCAGGTGGTTGTTGATGACCAGCCGGTTGTCGATCATCAGCTTCGCCGGGATGGCGCGAACGCTGGTGGCGGTCGGGATGGTCAGCGACGCCGACATGTTCTTGACGACGGCCGCGGCCGGACCGCGCAGGATCCGGGTCTCATCCGACGCGGTCGGCTTCGGGCCACCCGAGGTGGGGGCGGCGTTCGAAGCGGGAGCGGGGGTGGTCTGCGGGGTGCGCGCCTGAGCCGGGGCCTTCGCCGGAGCCGGTGCCGGGGCGGGCGCGGCGGCGACAGGTGCGGGCTTGGGTGCGGCCGGAGCCTTGGGAGCCGAGGCCGGTGCGGCGGCGGGCGCGGGAACCGCGCCGGCCGAGGCGGAGGCGGCGGCGGTCTGGTTGTTGCCGTCGCCGGTGTTCTCCGGCGTGTAGTCGGCGAGGAACTCGTGCCAGCTCTCATCGACCGACGACGGGTCTTGCTTGTACTTTTGGTACATCTCGTCGACGAGCCACTGGTTCTGTCCGAACTGGGATGTTGAGCTGCTCACAGCAGGTGTTCGCCTCATTTCGTTCTTCGCGCTGCGACGTTTGTGACGTGCCCGGCACGGGTAATCGGCGTGATGCGCGCCGATGCGCCCCCACTGAGGATATGCCCATCGCAGTTTGCCGCTGGGCATGGCTACCACCGAGTGGGCACACCTTCTCGTGACGACTCGTCCTGGATCGAGAATATTCCTTCCGTGGCCCGTGCCGCAGCCCACAGGCGGGAGTACGGCCCTTCGTTCGATAGCAGTTCTTCATGAGTGCCGATTTCGGCGATTCGGCCGTGTTCCACAACGGCGATCCGATCGGCCTGCGCGGCCGTGGCCAACCGGTGCGCGACGATCACCGCGGTCCGGCCCTGCGTCACCGATTCTGCTGCTACCAGCACCGATGCCTCGGCCTGCGGGTCCAGGACCGCGGTCGCCTCATCGAGCAGCAGCAGGTCCGGCTGGACCAGTTCCGCGCGCGCCAGCGCGACCAGCTGGCGTTGCCCGGCCGAGAGTCCGCGACCCCGCTCGCCGACCGGTTGCCGCATTCCCAGCGGTAATGCGGCGATCGATTCCAGCGCACCCACCGCCGCGGCCGCCGCGTCGATCTCCGCAGATGTCGCAAAAGGTTTGCCAAATGCAATGTTGCTGGCGATGTCTCCGGTGAACAAGTGAGCTTCCTGAGGCACCACACCCAGCCGGGAACGGAAGTCGGAGAGCTGGTAATCACGGATATCCACGCCGCCGACCCGGATCGATCCGGTGTGTGCCGGAATGTCGCCGTGATCATGGGAATCGGTGGATTCGACCGATTCGACAGTTGTGCGAGAAACGTGATTCACGTCACCCGGATCGGATTCCCGACTCGCGCCGGTGGATTCGAGCAGTGGATCGTGTTCCGGTCGAGGCATGTCGTAGAGCCTGGCCAGCAGTTTCACGATGGTCGACTTGCCCGCGCCGGTCGGGCCGACCAGAGCCAGGCTGCTGCCCTGCGGGATTCGCAGACTCACACCGTCGAGGGCCGGGCGATTGGCGCCGGGGTATCGGAACCGCACGTCCTCGAACGCCACCTCCGCGCGCAGCCGGTCCTGGATCCGCACCGGGTCGATCGGATCCGGGGCGATCGAGGACTTGGTGCGCAACAGTTCCCCGATGCGCCGCAACCCGACTCGCGCCTGCTGATACCCGTCGAACAACTGCGAGAGCTGATGGATCGGCCCGAACAGCAATTCCAGATACAGCACGAACGCGACCAGCGTGCCCGCCGTGGTGGTCCCGTGCGCCACCGACCACGCGCCCACGAACACCACCGCCGCCAAGGCCAGATCCGCCCATGCGCCGATGAAGGCGAAGAACACCGAGATCGCCCGCTGCGCGCGCATCCGGCTGTCCCGGTAGCGGCCGGAGTATTCGGCGAAGCGGTCGGCCGCGAGCTCCTCGTGCCGATTGGCCTGCACCACGCGCAGTCCCGCCACGTTCTCGGCGAAGTCGCCGTTCACGGTGGCGGCGTGCTCTCTGGACTCGGTGTACGCGGCGTCGGAGACCTTGCGGAACCACCAGGTGGCCAGCAGCAGCGGCGGCAGCGTCACGAACACCACCAGGGCCAGCTGCGGGTCGATCACCAACAGCGCCACCGCGATTCCGGCGACCATGAGCAGGCTGATCAGCGCGTCCGGGACGCCGGTCTGCAGGAAGGTCGACAGGGCGTCGATATCCGTGGTCATCCGGGTCATGATGCGGCCGGACAGTTCTCGCTCGTAGAAGTCCAGCCCGAGCCGCTGCAGATGCGCGTAGCTGCGCACCCGCAAGCCGTAGAGCAGCCGCTCCCCGGCTCGGGACGCCCACATCAGCGCGGTCGCCGCGACCACCCAGCCCACGCCGACCAGCAGGGCGCCGAACACGGCCGCGCGGGCCAGCGCCCACCCGTCCCGCTGCCCGACACCCGAATCCATCGCATACCGCACGATGGACGGAAAGCCCACGCTCGCAAGGGCTTCCAGCGACAGCAGCGCGATCGTCCCCGCCACCAGCCACTTCACCAGCCGCAATGCCCGGCTCAACCGGAAGCCCGGATCGGGCTCGCGCAGTGCCGCGTCGTCCATCCGCGGCGGCTCATCGGCCGGGGGCAGATGTCCCAGCACCCGTCGAACCTCCTGCGGCGTATCGACATCCACCGTCGGGTCGGCGGCCGCGAGGTCGGCCGACTCGCCGCGCGGCGGGATCGGCGGTGTGGATACCGGTCCGGGGAGGCGGATCACGCGGTCGGCGTGGGTGAGGGTGGATTCGCGATGGGCCAGGATCAGGGTGGTGCGGGGGGTGGTGGTGGGGAGGGCGTCGAAGATGGCGGCCTCGGTGACCGCGTCGACGGCGGAGGTGGCGTCGTCCAGGACGAGGATGCGAGGGTCGGCCAGCAGGGTGCGGGCCAGGGCGATGCGCTGACGCTGACCGCCGGACAGGGTCAGGCCGCGTTCGCCGACGACGGTGTCGTAGCCGTCGGGAAGCTCTTCGATGAACTCGTGGGCCGCGGCCTGCCGTGCGGCGGTGTGGATTTCGGCCTCGGTGGCCTCGGGGCGGCCGAGCGCGATATTCGCGGAGATGGTGTCCGAGAGCAGGAAGGCCTCGTCGAAGACGACGCCGATGGCCGCGCGCAGGTCGACCGCGCGCAGGTCGGCGATGTCGGCGTGGGAGTCGTTGCCGTACAGGGTGATCCGGCCGGAGTCCGGGGTGTAGAAGCGCGGGAGCAGCAGTGACAGGGTGGACTTGCCCGAGCCCGCGGGGCCGATGATCGCGACCGTCTCACCGGGGGCGATGGTCAGATCGAAGTCGTGCAGCACCGGCTGATCGGTGGTGAAACCGAAACTCAGACCGTCGATTTCGATACCGAGCGGCCCGGCCGGCAGAGCGACCGGATGCTCCGGGTCGGTGCGCTCGGGGGCGCTGTCGATGACCTGGTTCACGCGCTCGGCGGCCGCCCGGGTGAGCTGGGCCATCACGATCACCATCGACATGGTGCGGGCGGAGTTGGACAGGGTGGAGACGTAGGCGGTGAAGGCCAGGAAGGTGCCCAGTCCGATGTTGCCGTGCAACGCCAGCGCGCCACCGAGCGCGATCACAGCCACCAGCCCGGCCTGGGGGATCGCGGACAGGGTGGGCGAGAACCTCGAATCGATCCGGGCCGCGCGCATGCGCTCGGAGTACAGCCGGCGACCGTGCCCCTCGAGCAGGTCCACCATTCGGGCTTCCTGCCCGAAGCCCTTCACCACACGTACGCCGGTGATGGTCTCCTCGACGTGCTGCGCCAGATCCGCCGCGCGCTGTTGCGCCGACCAGGTGGCCGCGTACAGCCGGGGGCGCACCTTGAACACCACCAGCGCCAGCGCCGGAACGGTCAACAGCGCGGCCGCGGCCAGCAGCGGGGACAGCCACAGCATCACCACGGCGGCGAGCACGAACTGCAGCCCGGCCACCGCGGACCACGGACCCATCGCCAGCAGACCCTGCACCATGGTCAGATCGCTGATCGAGCGGGACACCACCTGCCCGGTCCGCAGGGTGTCCTGGCCCGGGCCGTCCAGCCGCTGCAGCGAACCCAGCAGATCCACGCGCAGTTCGTGTTGCACATTGAGGGCGAGGCGACCGGCGAGCATGCGCCGCCCGTAGCTGGCCAGGAATCGGCCGACCGCCAGCAGCCCGAGCAGCCAGGCCATCGTCGCGATGATCGCGGTATCGCCCGCGGTCGCGCCGTCCAGCGCGCGCTTGGCCAGCAGCGGACCGGTCACCTCGACCAGTGCGCCCAGCACGACCGCCGCACCGATTCCGGCCAGCACCCGCGGATGGGTCCTGGCCCGTTCCCACAGCCGCCGAATCCATCCGGGCGTCGTCGCCTCCGCCTCGCGCACCTGCACCGTCACGTCCCCCTCGCTCACACTCATCTACGACGATAACGACCGGCCCACCCCCTATTTGTTCCCGCGAACCACGCGAGGGGGTGATGTCGCCGGAATGTGCCTGCTGTCCGCGTGGCGGGGTGCGAGAACGGGACTCCGGTTGTGCGGGGTGGCCCGGGCGTGGTCTGTTGGATGTCACCGATCATCGAAACGGAGTCGCTCCCATGCCGATCCAGCGTCTCAATCACGCCGTGCTGTTCGTCTCCGATCTGGAGCGATCGGTGGCCTTCTACGAGCAGGTGCTCGGCTTCCGGAAACTACCGGGCGGGTTTCCGGGTGGGGCGTTCCTGCAGGCCGCGGGTTCGGCGAACGATCACGACCTGGGTCTTTTCCAGTCGCCGGATCCCTCGGCCGGCCATCGCACCGGAAGGGTCGGCCTCTACCACCTGGCGTGGGAGGTGGACACCCTCGACGAGCTACAGCGCATCCGGGAATCGCTGGTGGCGGCGGGCGCGCTGACCGGCGCGTCCGATCACGGCTCGACCAAGGCGCTGTACGCCGCCGACCCGGACGGCATCGAATTCGAGGTCTGCTGGCTGGTGCCGGACGACGCGGTCGAAGCCGAACTGCGGAACCTCACCGCGCCCTCGATGCCGCTGGACATCCCGGCGCTGATGGCGAGGTACGGATCGGACACCACCGGTGGCCCGCGCACCGATCACGAGGTCTGGCGTCGCCTCTTCGCGGGGCGCACCGCCGACTGATCCCGAACGGGCCTGCCCGGTGCGCGTCGCCGATCGGCGGGTGGGCGGTGCCGCAGGAACCGGTTCAGATATCGCGCTGGGTCAGGAACCACCAGGCTCCGGCGACCGCGCCCGCCGTCCACAGCACCAGCACGACGATCGCGGCCGGGGCCGGGGCGAAGAAGTCGCCGTCGCCGAACTTGCCGTCACTGATCGCGCCGACCGTGGCCGAGACCGGCAGTATCGTCGCGAACCCGGCGAACCCGATGGCCCGCGCCGTGATCCACACCAGCGGTTCGACGACCATCGGAGCCAGCACCGCGATCACCGCCCGCACCGGTGAGCGCAGCAGGAAGCCCAGTGCCGCGCCGATGACCGACCAGCAGGTCGCCGCCAGCGCCACTCCGCCCAGCACCGCGAAGAATCCCATGGTGATCGGCGCGGTGTCCCGTCCGCCCAGCAGATACAGCGCGAGGCCGCCGAGCAGCTCGGTGACCAGCACGGCCGCCAGCGTGAAAGCCGCCACCACAGCCAGTTTCGACCCGAGCAGCAGATTCCGGTCCGGTGTGAACAGCGCGCTCACCGCCACGCCCCGATACCGGTACTCCCACCCGGAGGACAGCGCCCCGAAGACCGCCGCACCCGCCACGATCACCACCAGCGCCCACGAGACCGCCGTCGCGGCCCACCCGTCGGCGAATACGAACGCGTCCTTCTTGTTTGCCTCGTTCGGCGCGTACGACAACCCGAGCAGCACGAACGCGAGTACCGCGGCACCCCCGACGCCCGCCGCCAACGCCCAGTACACCCGAAGCGAAGTAACCTTCCGCACTTCGGAATTCGCGGCCCGAGCCACCACCGGCGGCAGAGTCGGAATCATCGAGCATCCTTTCGTGGTCCCCGCGGTCCGCGCTGGACGGTGTCGCGGACCGGTGTGGTCAACGGGGCGTTCCGTAGGGGGCGGGGGAGTGGTACGCGGGTGCGGCCGGGGGACGGGTGAGGGCCGCCAGGACCTGATCGGGGTGAATGTGTTCGGGGGTGATCTCGGTGAGCTGGACGCGCGCGGCGGAGGCGGCGGATTCCAGTTGGGCGAGCGAGGTTTCGGCGACCGCGAGGCGGCCGTCGGGGCGCATGACCGCGTCGGTGAAACCGTGAGCGGCGAGGGTGGTGGCCAGCGCGATGGGGCTGGAGGATTTCACCAGCAGCCGGTCGGGATGGCCGCGCCGCAGGCGAGCGGGACTGCCCTGGAACACGATTCGGCCGTGATCCAGGACGATCAACTCGTCGGCGACGGGCAGCACCGTGCTCAGTGTGCGCGAGGTGAGCAGCACCGTGCCGCCACGCCGGGCATGCGAGTGCAGGAATTCGTTCAGCCACACGCTTTCCGCGGCGTCGAGCCCGGCGGCCGGATCGTCCAGCATCAGCAGCGGCGGGTCGCCCAGCAGCGCCACCGCCAGCGCCACGCGAGTGCGCACGGCCTCGGTGAGCCCGCCGACCCGCTGATCGGCCAGCGTGTCCAGCCGGACCAGTCGTAGCAGTTCCTCCACCCGCGCATCGGAAACCCCTGCGGCAGCGGCGAATACCCGCAGCTGCGCGCGTACGGTGCGGGCCGGATGCAGGCCGCGGGGGGAGAGCATCGCGCCGACCACCTGCCCGGTCCGGCTCGCACCGGAGCCGGGACCGCCCACGCTCGCGGTGCCGGAGGTCGGTTCGAGCTGGCCCAGCAGCATGCGCAGCACGGTGGTCTTACCCGCGCCGGACGGTCCGACCAGCGCGGCCACCTTGCCCGCGGGCACCACGAAACTCACATCGTCGACCACGGTGGTGGTCTCGAAGGTCTTGGTGAGTCCGCCCACCGCGAAGGCGAGCGGCCGCGCCTGGCTCACGACTTCTGCTTCTTGGGGGTGGCTTCCACGGCGGGAAACGGGGTGGCGTCGATGACCAGCGGCTGCGGCCAGACCGACGGCGGCGGCCCGAAAGCCTTGCGCGAGTTGTCGACCACGCCGCGGCCGATGGCCCGGTTGCCGAAACCGCCGATGGCCGCGCCGATTCCGGCCGGGATCACCTTGCCGACCATGAGCGCGCTGCGCTTGGCGATGAACTGCACCAGCAGTCGCTTGAGCAGCGAATCGTTCATGGCGTTGATGCCGGGGATCTTGTTGGTCAGCAGGGTGCCCCAGTTCTTGGCGGAGCTGCCGACGCTCTTCTGGATGATCTGCTTGCCGCTCTCGCCCAGCACGATGCCGAGCACCAGCGCGCGGCGGCGCTCCTTGTCCTCCGGCGCGACGCCGTGCACGGCGGCCACGGCCAGCGCGAACACCGCCGACGCCTCCAGGAAGAACGCGGTCTCGGCGCTCATCGCGGCCAGCGCGGCCACGGTGCCCACACCCGGAACGGCCGCCGTCGCGCCCACCGCGGTACCGCTGCCGGTCACGGTGTTCAGGTACAGCTTCTCGATCCGGGCGATGATCTGCGCGGGTGACTCGCCCGGATGGGAGTTCCGCAGCTTCCCGACGTACTTCGTGACCGCAGGCGCTTGCACCTGGGCTCCGTTGTCGAGCAGTGAGACGACCGCCTTCTCGAACCCGGTCTCGAACATCGACAACACCCCTATCTTCGTGCGGTCCTCCGACCGAAACTCTATGGCACCCGGACAACGATCCGCGAGAGAGCGCGGTTCCGCACGCCACCCGGCGGTTTCCGGGCCACGACGGGCATGCCCGGGGGTGTCGCGGATATGCCCGCTACAGCCATCGGGAAACCCGGCACGGTCATCGGCGCTGTCGCGGTGAGCACCGCGCCGGAGACGAACACCGTGCGCACCACTCCGTGGACACGGTGCGCGTCTGGTCGAAGATCGGCTTACCGTGGAAGCTGTGGCGGGAGTGTCCGAAGGCGCGAGCGGGATCCCCGATCCGCGGTTGCGTGCCTACGTCCGCGGCTACGAGGGCTACCTGCTGCGCGATTTCGCGCCCGGAACCCACGTCGGGATGCCGGGAACCGGGCTCACGGTCATCGTGACCATCGACGAACCCCTGGACGTGCCGATCTCCTCGCATCCCGAGCAGGCGCCCGCGAGCTGGGACACGCTCGCGAGCGGGTTGACCGTTCGCCCCACGCTGATCGCGCACAACGGCTTCCAGCACGGGATTCAGCTGGATATGACGCCGCTGGGGTGCCGGGCGCTGTTCGGCGTCCCGACCGCCGCGCTGGGTTCCTGGATCGTGGACCTGTCCGACGTGTTCGGACCGGGCGCGCGAGAGCTGTGGGAGCGCCTGTCGATCACGGGCGGCTGGCCCGAACGGTTCGGGATTCTCGACGAGATACTGCTGCGGCGGATTGCCCCGGTGCACTGGGACGCGGAGCTCGCGCGCGCCTGGGAGCTGCTCTCGGGCCCGGACCCGGCGGTGCGGGTGGCCGCGGTCGCCGACGAGATCGGCTGGAGCCGAAGGCATCTGGGCAATCGCTTCACCGCCGAATTCGGGGTGACGCCCAAGGACCTGGTGCGCATCGCCCGCTTCGAACGCTCGCATCGCATGCTGCGACGGCCCGTGCCCCCGCCGCTCGCGGAGGTCGCGATCTCGACCGGCTACTACGACCAGGCGCACATGGCTCGCGAATGGCGCGAGCTCGCGGGCATGCCGCCCTCGGTGTGGCGCGAGCGCGAGGTGTTCCCATTCGTCCAAGACCAACTCGAGCCTCAGGCGGGAGGCTAGATCCATGACAGAGACAACATCGGTGCAGGCGGCCACCGTTATCTGGCCGACCATGACCTACCGCGACCCGAACGCCGCGATCGCCTTCCTCGAGAAGGCGTTCGGCTTCCGCACCGTGGCCAAGCACGGCGCGGGCGATATGGTCGCGCACGCCGAGATGAGCTGGCCGGGTGGCGGCGGCATCATGCTCGGTTCCTGGCGCGAGGACAGCCCGCTGTCCTGCTCCCCGCCCGCCTCCGGCTCGGTGTACATCGTCGTGGAGGACCCGGACGCGCTCTACGCGAGCGCCGTGGCCGCCGGAGCGACGATCACCCGCGAACTGCTCGACGAAACCGATTACGAGTCACGGGGATTCACCTGCCGCGACCCCGAGGGCGTGAGCTGGAGCTTCGGCACCTACCCGGGCGAACCGGCGGAATGAGCCATCCCGGGGCGTCGCGGCGGTAAGAGTCGTGGACACCCGAAACCACCTCCCCGAGTGGGGGTTTCGTCGATACGGAACCCTGTTCGTCTGATCCGGACGCGGCGGCCGGGGAGATATGTCGCGCCGGAGTGAGTTTCTCCGCGGGCTTCGTGCAGCGCCGCAAGGACACCGGCCCTGCACTCGGCGAACACCGATCGGCCCGGTGGGACGCCCCGGAGTCTCAGGCCGCGCCGTGTCCGGCGGGAACCCGTTCGGCGACCGGCGGCGGCTCGGGGGCGGTGCCTTTACCGAAGGGGCTGCCGCCCAAGGCTTCTCGTCCGTGCGGGGTGAGCCAGTTGCCGAGCTCCGGGCCCTTGGGGACGATCCGCGTCGGGTTGATGTCCGTGTGCACGATGTAGTAGTGCTGCTTGATCTGGACGAAGTCGGTGGTGTCGCCGAAGCCCGGGGTCTGGAACAGATCGCGCGCGTACGCCCACAGCACCGGCAGTTCGGTCAGCTTCTCGCGGTTGCACTTGAAGTGCCCGTGATAGACCGGATCGAAGCGTGCCAGGGTGGTGAACAGGCGCACGTCGGCCTCGGTGATGGTGTCGCCGACCAGATAGCGCTGGGTGGCCAGGCGCTCGGACAACCAGTCCAGGGCGGTGAAGAGCCGATCGTAGGCGGCGTCGTAGGCGTCCTGGCTGCCCGCGAATCCACAGCGGTACACACCGTTGTTCACCTCGGTGAAGACCCGCTTGTTCACGGTGTCGATCTCGGCGCGCAGATCGGCCGGGTACAGCTCGGGCGCACCGGGCCGGTGGTACTCGGTCCACTCGGTGGAGAAATCCAGGGTGATCTGCGCGAAGTCATTGGTGACGACCTGACCGGTCGGCACGTCCACGATGGCGGGCACCGTGATGCCGCGCGGATAGTCCGGGGTCCGCGCGAAGTACGCGTCCTGCAGGTAGTGGATGCCCAGCACCGGATCCAGGCCGTCGGGGTCGAGGTCGAAGGTCCAGCTGCGCTTGTCGTGCGTGGGCCCGCACAGACCCAGCGACAGCACCGATTCGAGGCCGAGCAGCCGCCGCACGATCAGTGTCCGATTGGCCCACGGGCAGGCCCGCGCGGCCACGAGCCGATAGCGGCCCGGCTCGACCGGATACCCGTCCCGCCCTTCCGCGGTGATCCGCGTGGTGATGTAGTTCGTGTCCCGTTTGAACTCGCCGGGTTCGACGTAACTGCCGTTCTCCGATTTCGACGTGGTCACTCGGCCAGTCTGGCAGATTTCCGGGGTCCGCGGCGGTGCTCCCCGGATGCGCGGTGCGGGCCGCGTGTCTCGAACACCGGCCGCCGAACGCCGCCGCCGGCACCGTTCCCGGGCTGGTCCAGCGAAGTGACTGCGCATACATTCAGTTCATGACTGACGCGAAGCCCACCCGCCTGGAACGCATCGAGACCGCCGGGGGTGCGCAGGCCGCCATCCTCACCATCGCCCATCCGCCCTTGAATCTGTTCGACAAGGTGCTGTTCGAGGCCCTCACCGCCGATATCGCGGAGCTGACCGCCAACCCGCCGCGCGCGCTGCTGCTGCGCGCCGAGGGCAAGCTGGTCTCCGGCGGCGTGGACGTGCACGTGTTCGACGGGCTCTCGATCGAGCAGGGCGCGCAGCTGTGGGAGTCGCTCTTCGAGAAGATCATCCAGCCGCTCGAGGCGCTGCCGTGCCCGGTGATCTTCTCCGCGCACAGCCTGACCCTGACCGCCGCCTTCGAGATCGCGCTGGCCTGCGACATCATCCTGGCCGCGCCCAAGGCCAAGTTCGGTCTGGTCGAGACCGTCGTGGGCCTGACCCCCTCGATGGGCGGCCCGCAGCGGCTGGCCGAGCGCGCCGGCTCCGGTCGCGCCCGCGAGTTCGTGATGACCGGAGACCTGTACGACGCGCCGACGATGGCCGAGTGGGGAGTGGTGAACGCGATCCACGAGGACGTGGACACCGCCGCCGGCGTCCTGCTGGCCCGGCTTGCCGAGGGACCGACCAAGGCGCACGCCGCGACCAAGGAGATCATCGGCGCGTGGCGTTCCGGCGGTGTGGCACATGCGGATTCGGTCACGCCGGAGGTTTCCGGAAAACTCTTCGCCACCGAGGATCTGCAGGGTGCGGTCCGCAGTTTCCTTGCGGTCGGTCCGGGGAAGGCCACCTACACGGGGCGGTGAAAGGTTTCGGCCCGGTGAAGCCCCGCATCGGTTTGCCGACAATCCGCCCATTCATGTGATCTGCATCATATAGTCACTCATGCCTGCTGCCTCGAGGCACCCGGAGGGACTGATGTCGCAGTTACTGGTGGAATTCCCGCACTCGCGAAATGCCCGGTGCGACAACCCCCTTGCCCGTGGGGCCGACGGCGTCCTGCGCTACGGAAACCTGACTCCGGCCCTCACCGAGTTGCTGGACATCCAGGTGCACACCTTCGCCGCACGTGAGGCGGTGGTCGAGATCGGCGGCCCCCGCCTCACCTACCGCGAGCTCTGGTACTCGGCGTCACGGATCGCGGGCGGTTTGCAGGAGCACGGCATCGGCTACGGCGACCGGGTCGCGGTCCGCATGCCGGTGGGCGCGCGCTGGATCCAGGCTTTCCTGGGCGCGCTGCTGTCCGGCGCGGTGCCGGTCCTCGTGCACGACGGTTTGCCGGATGCGGTGGCCGAGCGCGTGATCCGCGATTCCTGCGCCGATTTCGTGCTGGACGGCGGCGGCAGCGCGGCCGGTTATCGCGACGCCCTGCCCGACGCCGCCGCCTTCATCGACGACGGTGCGTCACTGGGGGAGCTGGCGCTGCTCTGCTACACCAGCCCCGGCTCTTCGGGTGGGCCGCGCGGCGTGGAGCTCACCAACGAGAACCTGCTCTCGGCGATCCGTTCCGTGGTCGGCGCGCTCGAACTGCCGACCGAGGGCCTGCGCAATCTGGTGCTGCTGCCGCTGGCGCACGCCAGCGGCGTGGTGGATCAGCTGCTGCCGACCTTTGCGATCGGCGGCACCGTGGTGCTGGCCCCCGATCCGGCGGCCGTCGCGGAAACCCTTGTCTCGGAACGAATAGACATGGTCTCCGCCACTCCCCGAATATTCGCCGGGCTGCTGCCGGGCCTGAGTGGATTGCGTCTCGAGCGCGTCCGCCAAGTCTGCAGCGCCGGGCATCGCGCCGAACTCGCGGCCGCCGATTGCGCCGCCGCCCATGTGGTCGATGACAAACTCCGCGAGGTATTTCCCGAGGCCCGGCAATGGTCGGTGTGGGGCGCCACGGAAACCAGCGGCATCGGCCTGGCTCGTGATGACGAGGCCGCCGCTCGCAATGCGCTCGGATTCGCTTTCGGCGGTACCGAATTGGCGCTCTGGGGTCCGGAAGCCGATGCCGGACAGGGTGAATTGCTGTGCCGCGGTCCGAATGTCACACGCCGCTACTGGAACGATCCGCAAACCACCGAATCACGTTTCACCGGCTCGTGGTTTCACACCGGAAATCAGGTGAGCATCGACCACGAGGGCCTGGTCCGGCGCGCGATGGCCGACTGAGCACGGCACTCGGCGATAGAAGATCGCGATGGCCGATCCGGCCCGCCGCGATCGCCGCGGCGGGCGGAATCGGCGTATCCGCGCAACGAGATGACCGAGATGACGCCGCACCGGGCGGCGTCATCTCCGCGCGCGTCAGGCGATCAGGCGGGCGCGCAGCGCGTCGCGCTGTTCGGGCGTGATGCCGACCTCGGCGAGGTAGCCCTCGGTGCTGCCGTACATGTCGAGCATGGACTTGGTGGCCGATTCGAGGTAGTCCGGGCGCACGCCCAGCAGGTCGTCGGACAGTTCCTCGTTGCTGCCCGCCGCGATGAGCGCGCGCAGCGTGGGCACGGCGTCATTGCTGAGCAGGTAATCGGCGTAGATGTCCTCTTCCACGACGTCGACCGCGCGCAGCAGGGTGGCGACGGACCAGCCGGTGCGATCCTTGCCCGCCGCGCAATGCACCAGCGCCGTGCCGGTGAGCAGGGAATCGGCCAGCGCCTTGATGGCGATGTGCGCGTGCGGCATGGCCGGGAACTCGCGGTACACCTCGAGCATGTGGTTGAAGGCCGTGGCATTGCGGCGGGCCTCGTGCGGCGGGGTGTCGCTGATGTTCGGGTCGAAGGGCGTGACCCGCAGCCGGACGCCCTCGGGCAGCGCGTCGTGGCCGAGGTAGTCGATCTCGGCGTAGCCGCGCAGATCGTGGACGTCGGTGACGCCGAGGCCGCTCAGGGCGGCGCGGCCGTCGTCGTCGAGCCTGCTGAGCTCCGCGGCGCGGAGCAGGAAGCCGTCGCGGATCGTGCCGCCCCCGGCGGTACGAGCGCCTCCCACGTCCCGGTAGTTGAAGGTGCCGGACAGGAGGAATTGGTCGTGGCGTGCTGAAGTCACCTGCTCAGGCTATCCGCGATCGGGCGGTGCCACCGGGGTGTCCCGATGGGTGGGTGGAATGCCCGAGATCGGAGGTATGCCAGGGTGGGCGGGGGGAATTCGCGGGTGCGGCACGCGGGTGTGTCGTGTGGGTTCGAGCACAGTCGCTATCTTTGTGCGAAGCGGCGGCCGTAAAATACCGATCGGTTCTAATGCCTGCTTTACCGGGCGATCGATGAATTTGGACGATTCCCATTCGATCGCGAGCTCGTTCCGATTAGGTAACGAAACAAACTTCCGGTACGAAATCGGCGATCGAATCTGGTCGGGAACCTAGTAAACGACGTAGCATTGATACTCGTTGAACGGGTGTACCGAGTCCTGATTCGGGGGTCAGTGTCGATCTGCCGGCCCGTTGAGCGATCCGCGCGTCATAAATGCGCGAGTTCTTTCGCCAAGGGAGTCGTCGTTGAACGCAAGTGGAGAAATCATCCAGGCCGGGCTCCGTCCGGCCATGGCCGAGGCCATCGAGAAAGCCGCGGCCTCACTCGATTTCACCGGTAATCGCGCCCTCCGGGTCCTGTTGCATGCCGGGGTCAGCACGCTGTGGCCGATCCTGAAGTCCACGCCGGACCGTCAGTTGAGGGCCTACGAGTCGACCCTGCACGTGCTGCGCAGGCGCTGGGAGGATCAGGGAACCGACATGCCGGTGTGCGTGCCGGACCCGGTCGCGTCCGCGATGTTCAAGGGGATGGACGCGGCGGTCACCGACTTCCTGGAGCTGTGCGCGGTGCGCTCGGGTACGCAGTGGCTGGAGCCCTGCGATGCCATCGCGGCCTATCTGGTCGCGGTGATACAGGGCATGGTGCTGCGCTGGCTGGCCGATTGCGACGACGAGACGTCGCTGGTCGTGCTGGACGATCTGGTGCAGTACCTCTCGACCAAGGCGGTCGATGTGTGACGCGCGCCGAACAGGTACTGGACGATTGACCAAGTTCGTGGTCGAATGAACGTGTGACAGATCCGTCGCCGATTTCCGGGCTGCACGCGGCCACCGCCGAACTCGACCCGCCCCTCGCGGCCGTCGACCTGACCGCCTTGCGCGCCAATGCCGCCGATCTGGTGCGCCGAGCGCGCGGCGTGCCGGTTCGAGTGGCCAGCAAATCCGTGCGCTGCCGCGCCGTCCTGGAGGAAGTGCTCGGCAGCGATCTCACCGCATCCGGCGGCTTCGCCGGCATCATGGGCTACTCGCTGGCGGAGGCCATCTGGCTGGCCCGCCAGGGCGCCCGCGACATCCTGCTCGGCTACCCGTCGGTCGACCGCGCCGCGCTGCGTGAACTCGCCGCCGATCCGGTGCTGCTGGATGCCGTCACGCTGATGATCGACGACACCGATCAGCTGGATCTGATCCGCGCGGCGATCGGTGCGAAGCCCGCTCCCCGGGTGTGCATCGACGTGGACGCCTCACTGCGCATCGGCCCGCTGCATCTGGGTGTGCGGCGTTCCCCGATCCGCACCCCCGAACAGGCCGCGGCGCTGGCGATCGTGGCGCGCGATCGCGGATTCCGGGTGGTCGGCATCATGACGTACGAGGCGCAGATCGCGGGACTGCCCGACACCAATCCCGCTGTGCGACTGGTGAAGAAGGCCTCCGCCGCGGAGATCACGCGCCGTCGCCGCCAGGTGGTGGACGCGGTCCGCTCCGAGATCGGCGAACTCGAGATCGTCAACAGCGGCGGCACCGGGTCCATCGAGGTCAGCATCACCGACCCGGACGTCACCGAGGTCACGGCCGGATCCGGCCTCTACTTCCCGACGCTGTTCGACGGCTATCGCAACCTCGCCCAGCGGCCCGCCATGTTCTTCGCGCTCCCGGTCCTGCGCCATCCCGCGCCGGGCATCGCCACCGCGTTCTCCGGCGGCTACATCGCCTCCGGGCCCACCGGACCGACTCGCGTCCCGCGGCCCGTGTGGCCGACGGGCCTGAAGCTCATCGGCACCGAAGGGGCGGGCGAGGTCCAGACGCCCCTGCGCGGCGCGGACGGGCTCGAGATCGGCGACCGCGTCTGGTTCCGCCACGCCAAGGCGGGCGAGCTGTGCGAACGCTTCACCCAGGTGCACCTGGTCGACTCCGGCACGCGCACAACGGTTCCCACCTATCGTGGCGAAGGGCAGTGCTTCGGCTGATCCGGTGACCGGTCCACCGCACGCGATCCGGTGACCGGTCCACCGCACGCGCTGATCCGGTGGCCGGGTCCAGCGCATGCTTCGTGTAGTGCCGTTCCCGCGCCGAGAAAGGTTGCGGCACAGTGTCAACGGTTGCCGGGGAGTGTCAACGGTTGCCGGGGAGTGTCAACGGTTGCCGGGGAGTGTCAACGGTTGCCGGGTAGTGCCAACGGTTGCCGGGCAGGGTCTACCGGATCGCCGGTGATCTCCGCGTTCAGACTCGGTCGAGCTGCAGCGCCGCCGCGAGGTCGGAGAGTTCCGCCGTCGTGGCCGGAAGGTATTCGGTCAGCAGCGGTGAGCGCACGATGATCGCCGACCACATGGCTCGGGAGATGGCACTGGTGAGCCAGTGCCTCGAGAGCAGGGCGCCGATGCCGTGCGGGGCGTCCTGCGGGGCCGAGGTGGTCATGGAGACCAGGACCACCGCCGCCTCCCGGCCGCGGAAGTGGTCGGGGGTGCCGACCAGGACGTCTTCGATTCTGGCGCGGGACAACAGGGTTCGGATCCGCGCCACCTGCGCGTGATACGGGGCGACGACCAGGATGTCGTGCGGGTGCAGACGGCGGGTGACCGCGCCGGTGTGCCACGGCAGTCCGAGCAGGGTGCGGACCTGACGGACGATCTCGCGGGCCTCCTCGGCGGATTCGGTGGTGTTGCCGTGGTGTTCGACCGCGACGGTGTGCACACCCGGCCGTACGCCGTCGAGTTCCCTTGCCAGGGTGACCGTTTCGTTCGAGCGCAGCCGGTTCTCGTAGCGCAGCCGCGATACCGGGCCCGACATGCGCGGGTGCATGCGCCAGGTGCGATCCAGGAAATAGCCGTGCGTGGCGGGCAGCGTGCGGTGCGGGCCGACGATGCGGCCCAGCGCCGAGTCGCCGATGGGTTCGGGATGCGCGCCCTCTCCGGTCGCCGGGGCGGGATCGCCCACCAGCAGCACGTTCCGGGCGCAGACCGCCACTGCGACCGCCTCGGCCAGCGGGAACTTCCCGGCATCCGCGATCACCAGCAGATCCAGCGAATTCGGCGCGATCCGCTCCGCATCGGCGAAATCCGCTGGGAGACCGCCGACTACGCAGCCGTTGACGGCATTGTCGAGAAAACGCGGATATCGGATGGCCTCGATGGGCAGCCATTCCGAGGCGACCGACTGCGCATCGGATTTGGCGACGAGCTCGGGCAGCACCCCGACCTCCACCACCGCGTCCAGGACGTGCTCGACCACCGCGTGCGAACGCGCGACCACTCCCACCCGCCACCTGTACCGCGTCACGAGCCTCTCCACGACGCGTGCGGTGGTGTCGGTCTTGCCGGTGCCGGGCGGGCCCTGCACCGCCATATAGGAGTTGTCGAGATCGAGCACGGCCGCGGTGACGGCGGCGGCGTGATCGCCGAACACCTCCGGTAGCGCCGCCCAGGTCCGCAGGCGCGGGGGACGGCGGCACAGCAGATCGAAGACCGCGGTCTCGGGCACCTCCGGCAGGCTCACCAGCAGCTGGTGGGCGATGTCCTCGATCGCCTCCTCGAGATGCGCCTGGCGGCTCGGGGGGCACGGGGCGATGGCGGTGGGGAGCTGATCGTAGGGCTCGCACCCCTCCGGTAGTAGCTCCACCACCCGCACGACGTCCTCGAAATTGGTGTCGAGCGAACAACCGAGCACCGTCGCGTGCGCGGTGGAGCGGCGGCCCGGCAGCGTGCTCATGCCCGGCGCGGGGCGGTCGTAGAGGGTCAGGACCCGGGTGCCCGGTTTCGGCGCGTTGCCGGTACCCAGACGTCCGGTGAGCGTGAGGTAGCGGCGCATCGGCCGCTGACCGGTGCTGTGCCACTGGGTGTCGACGCTGCCCCAATCCGCCAGCAGCACACCGGGTGTGTCGGCCCAGTCCTCGACGGGATGATCGAGCCGGTCGTCGTGCGCCCAGCGTTTCGGCTGCCGTTCGCGCCGGTGGTAGCCGAGCGCGGCCGCGGTGAACGCCGCCGCGGTCTGCGCCGGGGAACGGTCCTGTCCGGCGGCGTCGGCGAATTCCCGCAGTGCCGCCTCGATCTCGTCGGGGCCGGTCTCGGCGTAGTCGTAGGCCCAGCGCCGGTCCGGTCGCACGCCGTACTCGGCCGCCACATCCAGCAGCCAATCCCGCAGCCGCAGAATCGCTTCCGCACCGCCACCGCTCTCGCCCTGGTTCGGCGGCAATCGGTGCAGGTCGTACGATCGCTCGCCGACGATCAGGGCGGCACGCACCACCGGATACAGATCCACCAGTGCCGGAAGCAGTTCCGCCACCAGATCCTCGTCGTCGCACTGCCGTTCGCCCAGGGCGCTGAGCACCGGGCGCAGATTCCCGCGGTAGTGGTGGATGCGCAGATCGGGGCAGAGCCGCTGGCGTTCGGCCAGGAAGTCGAGCAGGGCTTCCGCGTCGTCGTACTGAGTCGCTCGGATGATGAAGCTGCGCACGGCCTTCGAGGAATACGAGGCCGCCGCGACCGGCTCGAAGCCCAGTGCGAGAGCACCGGCGCCGGACCCCGGGGATGGTTCGAAATCCTCCATGACCCCTGTGCCGCCCGCGGATTCGATCCAGGGTGAATGCGCGTGCTCGCCCGAGCCGCTCGCCGCGCTCGCGCCGACCAGCAGTTCGGACACCGCGTGCGCGGACTCCGAATCCGCGTGGCCGGTCGTCGCCGTGCGCTGCTCGGAGTCGAGGAAGCAGACGCTGACGGTCAGATTCGGGGTGGGGTCGGCGGACCGGAAGAGCGTGGCGGTCGCACCGGGATCGGCTGTGACACTGACGAAAAGGTCCCCGCGGGAAGGCTGGGGGAGGGCGGCCAGGGCCGGGGCGTCCACGAGGGTGTGGGCCGGGCGGTCGGTGCTTTCGCGCTGCAACTGGAGTTCGGCCTGGCGGCGCAGCACGGTGAAGGCGGGGGCCGGGATGCCGGTGACCGAGACATCGGCGGCGGCCAGGCGCTCGACGGTGGCGATCCCGGCGTCGCGCAGCTGGGCTCGGGTGGTGGCGCGCATGCCGGCCACCAGACGCAGATCGCGGTGGGTCTCGAGTTCCGCTGTGCAGGACGGACAGTGACCGCAGGCCAGGAACCGGCGATCGTCCCACTGCACCGGCAGCAGTTCGCCGAGTTTGGCCTCCAGGATGTGGTCGAGACGGGCGCGGCGGGCCCGGTGGACCACGGCGATATCGGCGAGCGAATGCGTGGTCGCGACGCCGTCCACCCAGATGCGGGCGTGTGGTGCGGGCCGGAAGCCGATGCGGTGCAACGCATCCGCGCATGCGACCAGGGTCAGCAGCGCCGTGACGGTGGTGCGGCGGGTGGCCACGGCGGCGGGCAGGTAGTCGTGCGCCTCGGGGCTGCTGTCGCGGATCAGGAAGTCGCAGTGGGCCGCGAACTCACCGTCGAACACGACCGCGCCCGCCACCGCGTCGGCGTTCGCGCGCAGCGCGGCGAGGGTGTGATCGTGCGCCGCGCGCAATGCCGCGAGAGGTTCGTCGTGCGAATCGTGTTCTCGGGAAACGAGTCCGCGCACTCTCGCGACGCCGGAGCCGTA
The DNA here is from genome assembly GCF_001613145.1 of Nocardia jejuensis NBRC 103114. Taxonomy (GTDB): domain Bacteria; phylum Actinomycetota; class Actinomycetes; order Mycobacteriales; family Mycobacteriaceae; genus Nocardia; species Nocardia jejuensis. The sequence goes on along the minus strand of NZ_BDBU01000006.1, from coordinate 75,486 downwards.
GCGGTCGCGCAGATCCGCGAGCCGGTGCTCGAAGGCGCGGTCGCCGGGCTCGATCATCGAACCCATGACGTGCGTCGTCGCCGGGCCGGCCTGTGCCGCCATAGCGCGGGCGGGTGCAGTCCTCTCGCGGGCAGGGCTCAGCGCGCCGGTCGACGCGACGTCGATCGGCGTGACCAGTCCCAGTTCGGCGTCGAGGGCGCGCAGTACCGCGAACTCACAACGCGCCGCCGCAACCAGGTCTCGGGTGCTGCACACGACACGATCACCGAACAGAATCAATCGCGGCCCTCCTGTGTCTCTCCGCCCGACACCCGCACCCGGCCGGAGCGTCATTTCATGGCCGAGTCGGCCAACAGCGTAGTGACTCCGGGGTGGGTGATGTGCCGCCAGGTCCGCCCGTCGAGCGCCCGTTCTCGTATTCGTACAGCCGCATGTCAGCGCATATTCTGCGGGCGATATTGCGGGACAACGCGACTCACGGCGAACACCGTGAGCGGCGAAGCCGGCGAAGGTGACCCGGGCCACCAAAGCCACCCGACGATTCCGGCGTGTCGGCAGCTCCGTGACCGGGTAAAAAACCGACCCGTCTGGACAATGTGGGTCCTCGCCCGGCTGAGTGTGCTCATTCTCGTCGAGAACGCGTGCGACCCTCGATGTGAAAGATCGCTCACCGCTGTCATCAGCGCAGACAGCCGGGTTGCGCGACCGCACTCCCGCTGCGGCCGAGTGTTTGCGACAATCGCCGAATGCCGAATCTCGATGGCGCTCGCGGCCGTCTCCACTATCGCCGTTGGCCGGTCGAGCATCCGGTCGCCGCACTGGCCCTGCTACCCGGTATCGGGCAGCACAGCGCTCACTACCACCGCTTCGCGCGGGCGCTCGCCCCCTCCGGGATCGAACTGTGGACCCTGGACACCGCGGGTCACGGCCTGAGCGAGGGTGATCCGGAACGCCCCGGAACCCTGCCCGAGTTGGCCGCTGACGCCCGAACCTTCCTGGACGCGATCCGAGACCGGCCCGACCCGCTGCCGGTGGTCCTGATGGGCCACTCGCTGGGCGCCGCCACCGCCCTCGCGGTCCTGCACGCGGACCCCGACCTACCCTGCGCGGGTCTGGTCCTGTGCGGCACTCCCAAGGCAGTCCTGGAGGGTCTGCCGCCGAGATCGGCCCGCGGCGGCGACACCCCCGACCGCGTGCAGGGCGGTCTTGGCCCCAAACCCCGCAATCTCAAACCCACGAGCGCCGCGGCGACCAACCCGGCCTTCGGAGCCGGTTCCCCGGCGGCGAACGATCAACCTGCGGCGAACGAACAACCTGCGGCGTCCCGGCCCCAGGTTCCGTCCGAGCCCGGCGCGGGCCTCCCGACCATGGCCGCCACCTCGCTGGACATCGGCGCGCAGGGTGCCGGCGGCGAGATCGGCCCGGGCCTCGCCGGCATCGCCGCGACCTCCCTGGACATCGGCGAGCCGGCCGCGGCCCCCGAAGCGCCGGACCGCGCGGCAGAGCTCTCGAAACCCGCCGTTCCGTCCGATGCCTCGATCCTGGGCGTCAGCGGCGACATCGGCGCGGGGGTGCACAGCATCGCCGCCACCTCCCTGGACATGGGCGTCCACGGCGCCGGCGGTGAGATCGGCGCGGGTCTCGCCAGCCTCGCCGCGACCTCGCTGGACATCGTGGCCCCGAGTGGTCCGAGCGAGTCCGGCGCACCCGAGCCTCGTCATGCCGCCGAGTCTCCCGTCCCGGATTCCCCGGCCTCCCCGAGTTCCCCTGATACCCAGTCGGATTCGCCGGTACTGGGTGTCGGCGCGGATGTCGGCGCCGGTGTGCCGAGTATCGCCGCGACGTCGTTGGACACGGGTGCGCAGGGCGCGGCAGGAGCGGGCGTGCAGAGCCTCGCCGCGACGTCGCTGGACATCGTCGCCCCGAGTGGCGCGAGCGAGCCCGAGGCAGCCGCGCCTCGTCACGCGGCGACCGCCCCGAGTTCCCCTGCCGCTGCGACGGATTCGGGTGTGCTCGGTGTCGGTGGGGATGTCGGTGCGGGCGTGCACAGCCTGGCCGCGACCTCGCTGGACCTGGGTGCTCAGGGCGTCGGAGGCCCCGCCGGCGCGGGTGTGCCGAGCATTGCCGCGACGTCGCTGGACATCGTCGCGCCGAGCGGTGCGAGTGAGTCCGGTGGGGGCGGTGCGAGTGAGTCCGGTGGGAGCGGTGCGAGCGAGTCCGGTGCGGGCGAGCCCGGTGCGCGCGGTGCGCGGCCGAATCCCGGTGGTGTCGAGACGGTCCCGCCGAGCGGCGGCCCCGGCAGCCGCCGCGGTGGGGGCGCGGTGACCGGGGAGGAAGCGCTGCCGGTGCGTCGAGCCGGGGTGGCTCGGGCGGATCGGCGGGGGCAGTCGCTGCGGCGGCGGGATCTCGGGCTGTCGGGGCCGTCGCTGCCCGCCGGTTTTCCGGTGCTGGTGGTGCACGGGCTCGATGATCGGCGGGCCCCGGTGGACGTGGTCCGCAAATGGGCGCAGGGGGTGTCGGTGGAGCTGCGGGAGTACGCGGACGCGGGGCACGACCTGTTGCACGAGCCGGTGCAGGGGCGGGTCGCGGCCGATATCGCGGCGTGGGTGCTGGACCTCGGCGAGGTTGGCGGGTAGCGCCAACTGTGCTGGGGTGCGGGCGCTTACGGTGTATCCCGTGCCACTCTACGAATTCGAAGGCAAGCGGCCGACCGTGGATCCGACCGCGTTCATCGCACCCACCGCGACCCTGATCGGGGATGTGCGGGTCGAGGCGGGTGCGTCGATCTGGTACGGCGCCGTACTGCGGGCCGACCTCGCCCCGATCATCATTCGCGAGAATGCGAACGTGCAGGACAACGCGGTGATCCATGTGCCGGAGGATGTTCCGGTGGAGATCGGCCGCGGTTCGACCATCGCGCACGCGGTGGTGTTCCACGGCGCGACCCTCGGCGAGGAATCGATCGTCGGCAACGGCAGCACCGTGCTGGACATGGCGAAGATCGGCAGCGGCACCATGATCGCGGCCCACTCGCTCGTCACCCCGGGCACCGAGATCCCCGACGGAGTCCTGGCCGCCGGATCCCCGGCTCAGGTCAAGCGCGCCATCACCGGCACCCCCGCCGAGATGTGGGTCAAGGTCAATCCGAGTTACTACGCCCAGCTCGCCCAGCGACACCGGACGGGCATCGCCGAAGTCCACTGAATCGGACCGTGACTCAATCCTGTTCGGCCGCATCGGGTTCGGCGGGGTGCAGCAGCCGCACCACCTCGTCGTCCGTCAGCTGATGGAAGTCGCGGTAGACGCCCCCGACCCCGCCCAGGAAGCGGGGGACCAAGGGGCACACCACTTCATCGGCGCAGGTGCGAATCCGCAGCAGTGCTTCGACCGAGGAGACCGGCACCGCGACGATGACGCGGCGCGGCCGGTGCAGATACGCGACCTCGCAGGCGACGGCGACCGTGGCCCCCGTCGCCATCCCGTCATCGACGATCACCACGGTCCGATCCTGCAGCGGCACCGGCGGTTTCCCGCGCAGCAGGTGCCGCCGGCGTTCGAGCTCGACCCGTTCCCGGCGCTCGATCTCGGCGAATTGCTCCGGCGTCACACCGGTGGTGCGCATGACGTCGTGGTTGAGCACCCGCGCGCCGTCCTCGCCGATCGCCCCCATGGCGAGTTCCGGCTGCCACGGCACCCCGAGTTTGCGCACGAGCAGAATGTCGACCTCGCCGCCGATCGTGTCCCGCACCGCCAGCGCGACCGGAATGCCGCCGCGCGGTAGTCCCAGCAGCAGCGGATCGGACGTGCGCAGACGCAGCAGTCGCGCGGCCAGCGCAAGCCCGGCGGCCCCCCGATCCGGATAGATCATGGTCCGTCCAGTCTAGTGGCCGCGGCCTGCGCTCAGGCTAGTGGCCGCGGCCTGCGCTCAGGGCGCGCCGATCGGGCCGCGACTCACTCGCCCCGCACGCTGTAGCGGCGCAGGGCGAGGCTGGGATTGGTGGTGCGCACCTGCGCGAGGTGCTCGAGGTCCACGCGTGCGGTGGCGATTCCGGGCTGATCGCCGAGCTCCGCCAGCACCGCCCCGGTGGGCGCGATGATCATCGAGGTCCCGGCGCCGCGCGGTGCGGCATGGTCCGCGGCCGCCACGTACATGGTGTTCTCGATGGCCCGCGCCCGCAGCAGCGTCGTCCACTGATCGACCTTGCCGGGCCCGGGAATCCACTGTGCGGGCAGCACCAGCACATGCGCGCCCGCACCGGCGACACGCCGGATTCCCTCGGGAAAACGCAGGTCGAAGCAGGTCTGCATGCCGAACACCACACCGTCCACGGTGAAGGTCTGCGGCTCCTGCAGCGGCCCCGGCAGCACGAAGTCCGATTCCAGGAAACCGAACGCGTCGTACAGGTGCGCCTTGCGATAGATCGCCGCGAACCCCGCGTTCGGTGCGGCGGCCACCAGCGTGTTGTAGATGCGATCCGACGGCAGGTCGCCGCCGGGCGCCTCGACCACGCCCGCCACCAGGTGCACCCCGAATTCGGCGGCGATGCCGCGTATTCCGTTCACGAACGGTCCGGTGAGCGGTTCGGCGATCTCCACCACTCGCTTGTCCAGCCGGGTTGTCGCGAACATGGAGTACTCGGGGGCGATCACCACCTTCGCGCCGAGCTCGGCGGCGGCCCTGACTTCTTCACGCAACGCGGTGAGATTGGCCACGGTATCGGTGTGGGGTGCGAACTGCACCACCGCGATATCCACGGCCCCCGCGGCGGCCGGCTCGGCGACGGGCGCCATGGTGGCGGCGGGTGTGTGCACGGCGGTTGCCGTCCCGCTCGAGCTGCCAGGTTCGGTCGCCGCGACCGTGCCGGTCACGTAGTTGCGCACCGGAGTCGGTTCGCTGATATCGAGCTCCGAGGCCTGGATGGAAGGGGTGACGGCAGACGGCGAGGGCGGGTTGTCCGGTTGCACGACTTCCAGCCTATTCACCCGATGGTCAGTGCGCCCACTAGCAGGCAGTAAACTCCTGGTCAATGAGTACCTCACCGGCCGACAGCGTTCCAAGCGACGACGAGAGGGACGCGACCGGCCCGTCCTTCGCCGATCTGGGCATCGATGACCGCATTCTGCGGGCCATCGCCGATGTCGGCTACGAGTCGCCGTCGCCTATCCAGGCTGCGACGATTCCGCCATTGCTGGCGGGCAACGACCTGGTGGGTCTCGCACAGACCGGTACCGGTAAGACCGCCGCGTTCGCCATCCCCGTGCTGATGGGCCTGGACCAGACGGGCAAGGCCCCCAAGGCGCTGGTCCTGGCTCCCACCCGTGAGCTGGCCATACAGGTCGCGGAGGCGTTCGGCCGGTACGCGACGCATATGCCCGGACTGCACGTGCTGCCCATCTACGGTGGTCAGAACTACGCGGTGCAGCTCTCGGGTCTGCGGCGCGGAGCCCAGGTGGTCGTCGGTACCCCCGGCCGCGTCATCGATCACCTCGAGCGCGGCACGCTGGACCTGTCGGAGCTGCAGTACCTCGTTCTCGACGAGGCCGACGAGATGCTCAAGATGGGCTTCCAGGAGGACGTCGAACGCATCCTGCGCGACACGCCCGACAGCAAGCAGGTCGCGCTGTTCTCCGCGACCATGCCGCCGGTGATCCGCAAGATCTCCAAGCAGTATCTCAAGGACCCGGTCGAGATCACGGTCAAGACCAAGACCTCCACGGCCGCGAACATCACCCAGCGCTGGGTGCAGGTGTCGCATCAGCGCAAGCTGGACGCGCTGACCCGCATCCTCGAGGTGGAGCCCTTCGAGGCCATCATCATGTTCGTCCGCACCAAGCAGGCGACCGAGGAACTGGCCGAGAAGCTGCGCGCGCGTGGGTATTCCGCCGCCGCCATCAACGGCGACATCGCGCAGGCCCAGCGTGAGCGGACCATCGGTCAGCTCAAGTCGGGTGTGCTGGACATCCTGGTCGCGACCGACGTCGCGGCGCGTGGTCTGGACGTCGACCGCATCTCGCACGTGGTCAACTACGACATCCCGCACGACACCGAGTCGTACGTGCACCGCATCGGCCGCACCGGTCGCGCGGGCCGCTCGGGCGAGGCGCTGCTGTTCGTGGCTCCGCGCGAGCGCCGCCTGCTCGACGCCATCGAGCGCGCGACCCGTCAGCCGCTGACCGAGATGCAGCTGCCCAGCGTCGACGACGTGAACGCCCAGCGTGTCACCAAGTTCGGTGACGCCATCACCGAGAACCTGGCCTCGGACAACCTCGCGCTGTTCCGCAAGCTGATCGAGGATTACGAGAAGGAGCACGACATCCCGCTCGCCGATATCGCGGCGGCGCTGGCGATCGGCTCCTACGACGGCAACAACTTCTTCATGGAGCCGGATCCGGAGCCGGTGGAGCGTCCGCGCCGTGAGCGTGGCGAGCGCAGCTTCGAGGATCGCGGTCCGCGCGAGCGCCGCGAGGGCCCGTCGCATCACCGCAACACCGGGGCCGAGCTGGTCACCTATCGGATCGCGGTCGGCAAGCGGCACAAGGTCGCTCCGGGTGCGATCGTCGGCGCCATCGCCAACGAGGGCGGCCTGCGCCGCAGCGATTTCGGGCACATCAGCATCCGCCCGGATCACAGCCTCGTGGAGCTGCCGGCCGATCTGTCGTCCGAGACGCTGAATGCCTTGAGCCGCACCCGGATCAGCGGCCAGCTGATTCAGCTGCAGCTGGATTCGGGCCCGCCGGGAAGCGCCCGTCCCCCCGCGGGCCGTGGACCGCGCGGCGGCGCCCGCGAGAGCAGCGCCAAGCCCCGCTACGAGCGTCGTCAGCCCCGCTCCTGACACAGCGGTAGAACCGACGAAGCAGGCCGGACCCGAAAGGGTCCGGCCTGCTTCGTGTTTCAGGGGGCGCGGTGGTTTCGGGGGGCGCGGTGTGCGATCAGTTGGGGTCGCTGGGACCGGCGTTGCCCGAACCCGTTGCGCCGGAACCACTGTCGGGCGCCTCGGCCGGGGTGGTCGCCGGAGCTTCGGCCCCGGGCGCGGCAGGCGGGGCCGCGGGTGCCGCGGGTGCGGCCGGATCGGTGACGGCCGGAACCGGCGGCAGGTCCGGGATGGTGAAGAGCCCCACCGTCGGCAGCACCACGCAGCGCGAGCCCGGGTAGTCGATGGTGCCCCACAGCGAGGCGACGACGGTGCCCGCGCCGGACTCCACGGTCTTGCCGAGCGAGGGCAGGTTGTACTCGGTCACGTCATCCAGGGCGTTGATGCCGCTGCGGCCGTTCGCGACGTTCACCCAGGCCACGCTGAGCCCGGAGGACAGCGGCATACCGGAGAAGGCGGGGGTGGCCTGGAAGCGCAGGGTTCCCGGCGGACCCGAGATCCCGGCCTCGGTGCCGCCCGCGATGGCCGAGGCCGCGGTCATCGTGAACGGCATGTAATTGCCGCAGCCGATGGTCGGGGCGGTGTATCCGAACGGCGCGAATCCGATATTGCTCAGTTTCGCCGCGGCGACCAACCGGGCGGCCTTGGTCGTGCCGCTCACGGCGGCCTGCGCCTCGGGATTCGGGCCCGCGGCCGTGAGAAGTTGCTCGATGCCGAGCTCCGCGGGAGTTCTGGGCTGGTCGGCGTTCTTCGGTTCGGCGCCGGCGGTGCTCACGCCGAGGGCCGCGGTGACGGCGGCGAGGGCGACGAGGGTCGCGGCGCGCCGGGGGAAGGTCCTGGCGTTCACTTGTGCTGCTCCTGCGAACTCGGAAACCGGGTTTCGATTCTGCGACAGGCGCGTTCGCTGTGGGAGTGCCACACCCGTGCACCTGATCTTCGGGCAACGTACCAGGCTCGCCGCCCGCAACGGGCCGCCGGGTGTGATCCAGCTGACAGCTCTCCTATTACCGGGGGGTAAGTTTGATGTCGACCAACAGCGACGCTGGGAGAAGCGATGAAACTTGCCCTGTCACCAGACGAGGTGAAATTCCGGGACGAACTGCGCGAGTTCTACCGGACCGAGATCCCGGCGGAGATCCGCGACCGCGTCAAGTACGGCCGTGAGATCTCCCGCGAGGACATCGTCGCCACGCACCGGATCCTGAACGAGCACGGGTACGCCGTCCCCAAGTGGCCCGTCGCCTGGGGCGGCCGGGACTGGACCCCCATGCAGCGGCACATCTGGGAGGACGAGATGCAGCTGGCATCCGTCATCGAGCCGCTGACCTTCAACGCGCAGATGATCGGCCCGGTCATCGCCCAGTTCGGCTCGGAGGAGATGAAGCAGCGCTTCCTCCCGCCGACCGCGAATCTCGACATCTGGTGGTGCCAGGGCTTTTCCGAGCCGGACGCCGGTTCGGACCTGGCGTCGCTGCGCACCACCGCGGTGCGCGACGGTGACTCCTACATCGTCAACGGCCAGAAGATCTGGACCACGCTGGCGCAGTACGCGGACTGGATCTTCTGCCTGGTGCGCACCGATCCGTCGGTCAAGAAGCAGGCCGGCATCTCGCTGCTGCTCTTCGACGTGAAGTCGCCGGGCGTGACCGTGCGCCCGATCAAGCTCATCGACGGACACCACGAGGTCAACGAGGTGTTCTTCGAGAACGTGCGGGTGCCCGCCGATCAGCTGGTCGGCGAGGAGAACATGGGCTGGACGTACGCGAAGTTCCTGCTCGGCAACGAGCGCACCGGCATCACCGGCGTCGGTCGCACCAAGGTCAAGCTGGGTGTGGCGAAAGAGTATGCGGCACAGACCAAGTCGGGCAGCGGCACGCTGCTCGAGGATCCTCTCTTCGCGGCCCGGATCGCGGAGCTGGAGAACGAACTGCTGGCGCTGGAACTGACCCTCGCCCGCGTGGTGTCCAAGTCCGAGGACGGCAAGCCGAATCCGGCGTCCTCGGTGCTCAAGCTGCGCGGTTCGGAGCTGCAGCAGGCCGCCACCGAACTGCTCCTGGATATCGCGGGCCCGGATGCGCTCGCGGTGCAGGCCGACGGGATCGCCTCGCCCGACTGGGCGCAGCGCACCGGCCCGAACTATCTCAACTACCGCAAGACAACCATCTACGGAGGTTCCAGCGAGGTGCAGCGCACCATCATCGCCTCCACCATCCTCGGATTGTGAGCTGCCGCCATGGATTTCGATCTCACCGATGAACAGGTCATGTTGCGTGACACGGTCCGGGATCTGCTCGGCCGTGCCTACGACCCGGAGACCCGGCTGAAGGTCACCGACACCGAACTCGGCTGGAGTCGCGACGTCTGGAACCAGCTCGCCGAACTCGGCGTGCTGGGTCTGGCCTTCGACGAGGAGGACGGCGGCGTCGGGGCCGGACCCGTGGAGACCATGGTCGTGCTGGAGGAGGTCGGTCGCCGTCTCGCGCCCGAACCCATCCTCGACGCGGTCCTGGTCCCCGGCGTCCTGGTCGCCCGGGCCGGTACCGCCGAACAGCGGGTGCGGGTGCTGAGCGAGGTGACCGGCGGCACGAAGCTGCTCGCCTTCGCTCACGCCGAGCCCGGAACCCGCTGGCCCGCAGCCGAACTCGGCACCACGGCCACGGCGCAGGGGGACGCTCACACCCTCACCGGCGTCAAGAACCCGGTCCCGCACGGTGATTGCGCCGACGAGTTCGTGGTCAGCGCCACCCTCCCGGACGGCAGCCTCGGCCTGTTTCTCGTCGCCGCCGATGCCGCCGGGGTGACCCGGACCCCGTTCCGCACCTTCGACGGCCGCCGGGGCGCACAGGTCGAATTCGTCTCCGCTCCCGCCGAACTGCTGTCCGGCGGCGACGCCCACGCGGCACTCGAGGCGGCCACCGCGCAGACGCAGGCGAGCCTGTGCGCGGAGTCGGTGGGTGCGATGGAGGAGGCTCTTCGCCTCACCACCGAATACCTCAAGACCCGCAAGCAGTTCGGCGTCACGCTGTCCAAGTTCCAGACCCTGAGCCAGCGGGCCGCCAACATGTACGTCTCGCTGGAGCTGGCGCGCAGCATGAGCTACTACGCCAATTCCGCACTGGCGGACGAGGTCACCGATCCGGTGATCGGCTCGCGGGCTCGGCTGCAGGTCGGTCGCTCGGGACGGCACATCGGCCAGGAGGCCATCCAGATGCACGGTGGCATCGGCATCACCACCGAGTATCCGGTCAGTCACTATGTGGCGCGCCTGACCGCCATCGCCCGCACCAACGGCGACGACCTGACGCATCTGCGCATCCTCACCGATCGGGTGGCCGACTACTCCCTCGTCGAGTTCTAGACCGCCGTTCGATCGTCGGAGTCCCGGTTCGATCCCACCCGCGCCCGTTCCGTCCCCGGAGCGGGCGCGGGTGTTCTTCGTCGTAGCTGTGCGTTGGCGGTGTGCTCGGCGGCGGAGTCCCCGGTTCGATCCCGGGTGCGCCGGCGCGTCCGGGACCGGACGAATGGGAAACGGTGGAGAGTCTGATTCGTACGGTGGACAACGCCCCGACCTGGGGATGATGCCTCACCGGGGGATGTGACGGCGCGGTCCGCCGCCGGTCGGCGAGCGGCGCGATGGCGGGGTTGCGCCGGGTTGTGAATATCGGTGCCGGGGTGAGATGTGTTGTGGGACAGTGCGGGGATGGCGGAGGAGACTGCACGGCTGGATGGGAATGCGTTGGTGTTGGCGGGTGGGGTGCGGGTGCGGTTCATTCGCACCCTGCGGTTGCCCGAGGAGGGGACGCACGCGTTGCCCCCCGGACTGGGAGAGTTCCCGATTCGGCGAGTGGCGGATTACGCGGATTCGGTGCCGGAGGAGTGGCGGCGGCGTGGCGGGGTGATGCTGCCCATGTACGTCCGGGAGGCGATGTGGCTCTCGTTCTCGGCGGAGGAACCTGCCGCCTTGCAGGTGGGGGTCGGCAAGGTGTGCGCGGTATCGGGTCGGCCGTGGAGCGCCGAACTGGGGCGAGATCCGCAGAACTATGTGGTGCTGCCGCGTCAGCCGTGGCTGGACGGGATCAACTCCGGGCAGGGCACCATCAGGCAATTCGTCTCGGTGCCACTGGGATTGGGTGCCACAGTGGAAGGACAGGTCACCGGCGAGGAGGTGTGGGGCGGGGTGCAGCTGCAGAGCTTCGGGCTCGAGCCCCGGGCACTGGAACTGTGGCGTGAGCAGCAGGCGATGGAGCAGCTGCGCACCCAGCACTACGGCGGATACGGTATTCAATCCGAGCTGGCCGGGGGGCCGGGATCGAGCGGCTTCGGTTCGCCCGCGGACCTGCCCACGCAGGTCGGCGCCGTGCCGCCCCCGGCGCCACCGGCCTACGGCGCACCGCTGCCGCCGTCCGGGCCGGCGTACGAGAGCACCGCGATGTCGGCCGTGGAACGCACCGGCTCGCACCCGATTCCGGGATCGGCGCCGGGAGCCGCTCCGACCGGCAGTTCGCGCGGACGCAAAGCCAAGGCGATGGGCCTGGGCGTCGGTGGAACCATGCGGCAGGAGATCTTCGAGGACGATCGCCCGATGCGCGATTGGGCGGGAACGCCGTCCGGGCGGGTGTTCGTCCACCTGGTGACTCCGCCGGACTGGCGGCACATCACCGGCGAGGAGCCGCCGGCCTCACCGGTGAATCGGCGCGCGTACACCGCCGCGGGCCTGCCCTGGTTCGAGTACTTCGACGCCGATGCGCTGGATCTGGATCCGGTCGAGGTGCTCACCGGGGTGAGTCCGGTCGGCGAGTGGCTCGGCGACGATCACGATCCGTGGCACGAGCCGACGCCGGGGCAGGTGATTCCGCTGGGCGAGAAGGGGAAACCGGTCGAGGACGGGGACTGGTAGTCCGGGTCTACTCGTCGTCGTCCTCGAGGGCGGCGGCGGGCCGGCCGGTCGTCGGGGCCACGGTGGTGGGGACCGACTCGGTGGTGGTCGGCGCGGGTTCGGTTGTGGTGCGGGTGGTTTCGGCGGTGGTGGTCCGGCTCGTGGTGGTGTGGGACGGCCGGGTGCTCGACACCCGCGAGGTGGTGGAGCTCGCGTCCGGATCGTCGGGGGAGGTGCTCACCCCGGTGATGGGCGTGCGCCGGGGCGGCTGATCGACCGCCACCCGCCAGGTCGGCGAGGGGGGAATGATGATGCCGGGAGTGGTGGTGCCGGACTGCGTGGTCTCGGGCGCGGCCTGCAGATCCGCGTTCATGGGCGGCGGCGCGACGTAGGTGTCCTGCCCGCCGAGCCCGCAGGCGCCCAGGAGTATCAGGCCCAGCGACACCGCGCCGACCGCCGCGGCCGCACCGGCCACGGGGGTGGGCAGGCGGTGGCGCAGTGGGGCGTCGCGCTCGGCCGCGCCGGCGTTGCTGCCGTCCATTGGGCACTCCTGATTCGTGTCGAGTGGGCTCACCCTAACGGAGGAGGCGGTCCGTAGCCAGGCGGGTGGTCGGTTCGAAAACGGGCACGGCACAGGGGGATACGGCGGGCACGGAAACATTTCAAACAGCGATGATTCAGATATCGAATCAGTAAAGTCCGCGTGTTGTGCGCACGTGTCGTATGGACTTTTCGTTGCAGAGCCGTAATGTGTGTCCAAAGTTACACGTGATACGCCTGAAATTTGCCGAGAGGCGCGCTGAGTGGATCGGCGCCCCGGTGGGCGTCATCGAGGAGTAGATGATGGGTGCATTCTCGACGTCTCCGCTGCGCGCCACCGCGCAACCCGGAGGGCCTGCGGCCGAACGTCCGTCGCGGTTGTCGGCAACGCTGACCAGGTCGGTCGCCTGGCTGATCTTTCTCGGCGGAGTCGTCGGCGCCACTCTCGGAATCGCCGAACTACACGTCGAAATCACCGTCGCCGGACTGATTCTCGCGTGCACCGCGGGCCTCGTCCTGCTGAAGTTGCGCGCCGACGCCGCGGACCGGCTTTAGCCTCCGCAATTCCCCGCTGCCGATTTCGGTGGTGGTATTCGCCATTCGAGCTATCGAATAGCGAATACCGATTGCGCTGGGACCTTGACGCGCTTGAACCTTGACGCGCTGGGACCCGAATGCACGGAGGCTGTGTCCTAGTCGCGCAGTACCCATTCGAAGGCCTCGGCCTTGGATCGGCTGCCCTCGGCGGTGCGGGAACGGTTCGGCTCACCCAGTTCGGCGAGCAGCCGCTCGGAGATCGGCACCATGGCCGCGAGCGTATCGGGCGTGAACCACTGCGGCCGGGTCGCGAACAGCAGATCCTCGCTGGAGGTGTTGCCCGAGGCTCCCGGCGCGAACGGGCAGCCGCCGAGTCCGCCCAGTGAACCGTCCACCACGCCCGCGCCCGCGGCGATGGCGGCCAGCGAATTGGCCACACCCATACCCCAGGTGTCGTGGCCGTGGAACACGATTCGATGCTCCGGGGTGCCCCAGAGTCCGGTCGCCGCGACCGCGCCGACCAGCGCCGACACCTGCGACGGATGCGCCTGGCCCAGGGTGTCCGCGATGACGATGTCCGCCGAACCCTCCGCGCGCGCGTCGCGAGCGATCCCCAGTACCCGCTGCGGATCCACCGGACCGTCGAACGGGCAGGTGAAAGCCGTTGCCAGACACAGTTGAATGCGCCCGCCCGCCTCCCGCGCGAAGCGCACGGCATCCGGCATGGCGGCCAGGCTGTCCTCGGTGGTGCGGCCGATGTTCGCCCGGTTGTGCGCGTCCGAGACCGAGAAGCAGTACTGGAAATTGCGCACCCCCGCCGCCGCGGCCTTCTCCACGTGCCGGGGCGTGGCGACCCACACCCAGCTGCGGGACAGCTCCTCGGGCGTGAGCGCGGCGACCAGTTCGAGGGTATTGGCCATGGGCGGAACCAGATCCGGCCGTGCCATGGACCCGATCTCCAGCTCCGGCACGCCCAGTGCGAAGAGCTCGCGCACGATCTCGACCTTGCGCGCGGTGGGCAGCACCTTGCCGGTGAGTTGCAAACCGTCCCGCAGCGTCACATCTCGCAGCAGTGCCATCAGGAAGCCTCCAGGGCGTCGATCTCACTGTCGGACAGGCCGAGCAGACCGCCGAGCACCTCGCGGGTGTGCTCGCCCAGATCCGGGCCGACGTTGCGAATGGGCAGCGACTGTCCGCCGATCACCGGGACGATGCCGGTGAATCCGACTTCCTTCGGCTCGGGTTCGCCCACATCCACTCGGAAGGGCTGAATCATATTGCGCGCCCGGTATTGCTCGTCGGTGACGATATCGGCGGCGGTGTAGATCGGCCCGCACGGAATGGCGGCGGCCTCGAGGATTCGCAGCGCGTCGTCGCGGGTGTGGGTGCGGGTCCACGTGGCGATATCCGCATCGAGTCGATCGCGATTGCGCCAGCGCCCGGCATTGTCCCGCAGTTCCGGATCGGCGGCCAGATCCGGCCTTTCGATCACCTGCATGTAGCGCTGGAAGATGGCATCGCCGTTACCGCCGATGATGATGCTGTATCCGTCGCTACAGGGATAGGCATTGGAGGGGGCGATGCCCTCCATTCGCCCGCCGACGCGTTCGCGATTGATGCCGTAGGCGAGATAGTCCGGAACCAGCGATTCCATCACCGACAGAATCGACTCGTTCAACGCGACGTCGATGATGCGGTGGTTCAAGGGGACTCGTTCATTCGCCCGTTCGCGCTGGAACAGCGCCATGACCGTGCCGAACGCGGCATAGATTCCGGCGATCGAATCGCCGATGGACACTCCGACCCGTACCGGGGGCCGATCCGGATCGCCGACCAGTTCGCGCAGCCCGCCCACCGCCTCGGCCACCGCGGCGAATCCCGGCCGCTGCGAGAGCGGGCCGGTCTGGCCGTACGCGGAGATCCGGGTGATCACCAGATCGGGATTGGCCGCGTTCAACTGCTCCGGCCCGAGCCCCCACTTCTCCAGCATTCCGGGCCGGAAGTTCTCCAGCAGCACATCGCAGTGGGTGAGGAGATCCAGCACGACGGCCCGGCCGGCCTCGGTTCGCAGGTCCAGCACGATCGACTTCTTGTTCCGGTTCACGGTCCGGTACAGCATGGAGGTGTCGCCGCCGTACAGCCGCCAATTCCGCAGCTCGTCCCCGGTTTTCGGCCGCTCCACCTTGATCACCTCGGCACCGAAGTCGCCGAGTATGCGCCCGGCGGTCGGCGCCGCCACATAGTTCCCCAACTCCAGAACCCGCACCCCGTCGAGCGGCCGAATCGCATTGGTCACGACCACGATTCTGCCCGCCCGCACCCGAGCGCGGTGCACGCACCAGCAAAGCCGGGGTGCGCGGGCCCGAGGTGTGCACACCGACCGACCGGGACGCGTGCGGACGGACGCCGACAAAGATCAGTGCGTGAACGCACGAAGCGCGGATGCGCGAACGAAGCGACGACATGGTCCAGGTGCGTGGGGCAGGGATGTCGCAGGCGGTGGCAGGTCTGCGGTGCACGCACCGGCAAAGCCGGGGGTGCGCGACAAAACCGGGGTGCACGTGAGGGCGGCCGGGCCCGCCGGGGTGCGAACACCGGCATGGTCCCGGTCTGTGCATCGCGACAACCGGGTTCAGTACATGGTCCGGCAACGAAAATGCCGGTGCGACGGCTGAGAGTGAGGGTGCCGTCGCACCGGCTCGCGCCCGATCGCGATGCGCGCAAGAGCATCGCGACCGGGCCGCGTTCTTCGGTCCGATCCCAGCGCGACAACTGATTTCGCGGGATCGGGGTAACTCCGATGGCGCCCCCGAAACGGGGAGTCACGCCTGACCGCACCACGCGAGCGGGACGGTCTACGGCACCGGGCTGGGTGCTGAAGTGGTGGAGGGGGCGGGACTACGCGACCTTCTCGACGATCGAGAAGTGCTCGGCGTTGCCGGTGATGATCTCGCTCTCCTGACCGTGGATGTCGACCGGCACGTCGCCCGCGAGGGTGATGCGGGTGAGGCGGCGGGGCTGGCCGTCGTAGTCGTCGATGGCGTAGTGCTGGGTGGCGCGGTTGTCCCAGATCGCGACGTCGCCGAGCTGCCAGTTCCAGCGGGTGGTGTTCTCCAGGCGGGTGACCCGGTGCTGCAGCAGCTGGAACAGCGCCTGCGATTCCGACTGGGTCAGGCCGACGAAGCTCTTCACGAAGTGGCCGAGCAGCAGGGCGCGCTCACCGGTGACCGGATGCACGCGGACCACGGGGTGCTCGGTCTCGTAGTAGGTGGACTGGAACTCCTCGCGGTACGCCTTGATATTGGCGGTCAGAGCCTCGTTCTCGCCGGTCTCGGTCTCGGTGCGGTCCGTGGCGTAGTCGTAGGCGTTGGTGTGCCGCGCACGCAGGTTCTCCACCAGGGCCTTGAGCGGCGCGGGCAGCGAGTCGTAGGCGGCGACGGTGGAGGCCCAGGTGGTGGAACCGCCGTAGGGCGGCAGGTGCACCGCGCGCAGGATGGACGCCTTCGGAATGCGATCCACGAAGGTGACGTCGGTGTGCCAGCTGTTGGCGCGGCCGAACTCCGAATCGATCGGCAGGGTCTTGACGCCCTTGGAGGTGACGGTCGGGTGCGGGGTGGTGGGTGCGCCCAGCAGCTGTGCGAACTCGTACTGGCCGTCCTCGGTCAGGTGCTCCTGGCCGCGGAAGAAGATGACCTTGTGCTCGTGCAGCGCGTCCTGAATGGCCTGCACGGTGACCGAGTCCAGATCGCCGCCCAGACGCACCCCGTCGACCCGCGCACCGATCTTGCTGCCGAGCTTGACCACGGTGACGCCGGAGGGGCGCGTCGCGGTGCCGGCGGCCGCGGAATTCGCGGCAGTGCTGTCGAGGACTGTGCTGTCGGCGAGGGTGCCTTGGGGGGACATGTAAAGCCTTTCGCCCGAGGGAAATCGGCCCGGTCGAGCCGAGACCAGAACACCACCGGGGCGTCGGGCGAAACAGGTTTAGGGTCAGCTGGATCGAAAGCCGTTACCCGGCGTGCTCCCGCAGGTACGCGAGGTCCTCGGCGACGCCTTCGCTCGGGGTCTCGAGAATGATCGGGGCGTCGGTGGCCTTGCACACCTCCACCAGTAACTGCGGATCGATGGTGCCCGAGGACAGATTCGCGTGCCGATCCGCGCCGGAATCGAACTCGTCCCGTGAGGAATTCAGGTGCACCAGATCGATGCGCCCGGTGATGGATTTGATCCGGTCCACGATGCCGAGCAGTTCCTCACCGCCGGCCCAGGCGTGGCAGGTGTCGAGGCAGAAGCCCGCGCCGAACTCGCCGACCGCCTCCCACAGGCGACCGATATCGTCGAAATGCCTTGCCATCGCGTGGTTTCCGCCGGCGGTGTTCTCGATCAGGATCGGGACGGCGAAACCGCCCTTCTCCTCCTGGCGCTGGAAAAGCTTGCGCCAGTTGAGGATTCCCTCGACCATCTCACCGTCCGCGCGCACGTGCCCGCCGTGCACCACCAGTCCGAACGCTCCCAGTTCGGCCGCGGCCTTCGCCTGAAGCGCCACCGCGTTGCGCGAGGGCATGCGCAGCCGGTTGTTCAGACTCGCCACATTGATCTGATAGGAGGAGTGCACGACCACGTCGATCGGGCTGGCTTTGATCTCCTCGGTGAACGGATGCGGGGTGGGTTTGTCCCAACTCTGCGGATCGGTCACGAACATCTGTAGGACATCGGCACCGAGCTTCTCACCGAAACCGATCGGGTCGCCGTCCGTCCGGACGTGGGCTCCTATGCGCATGAGGCCCAGCGTATCGCCGGTGACCGACAAGGCGAGCACCTCATGCGGGGATGCAAGGAAACCTTCAGTGTTGCGCAAGGGTGATCTGCGGAGATATGTCCGTAGGAAATCCGATGTCCGGACCCGGACCAGGGAGGTGAATCGACTTGCTCGCCAACGACGCCCGTCTCTTAGACGAGGCATCCGACGACGGCGCCGCGGCAACGCGCTGCTGCTATGGTTTCGGTGTTTTCCGGATCGGCCCGAGCATTTTCACGCCGATCGATCGCGGTATGCCGCACGCTGGTGGGTCCCGGCGTGCGATGTGGGAAGTGGGAGCCAGTCATGCTGTCCAACGGTGATATTTTCGCCGGCTATGTCATCGAGCGACAGCTCGGCCGCGGTGGCATGGGGTCGGTATATCTGGCCAAACACCCACGCCTGCCCCGGATGACCGCCATCAAGCTCCTGAACCGGGAAATGGTGTTCGACAAGGAGGTCCGCGCGCGTTTCGAACGTGAGGCCGACCTGGTCGCCCAGCTCGATCACCACAATATCGTCACCGTCTACGACCGCGGCCTCGAAGACGGCCAGCTCTGGATCTCCATGCAGTACATCGACGGTGTCGATGCCGCGAGCGTGAATCCGCAGACGCTGCCGCCCGAGCGCGCCGTGCAGATCGTCTCGGAGATCGGCGACGCCCTGGACTACGCGCACCGCAACGAGGTGTTGCACCGCGACGTCAAGCCCGCCAATATCCTGCTGGCCCGGTCCACCGGCGGCAAGGGCGAGCGCGTCTACCTCACCGACTTCGGCATCGCGCGCCTGCGCGACGAGAGTCAGCACCTGACCCAGACCGGCACCTTCACCGCGACCCTGGCCTACGCCTCACCCGAGCAGCTGACCGGCTCCGCGCTGGACGGACGCTCGGACCAGTACTCGCTGGCGTGCACCCTGTTCTGGCTGCTGACCGGGGTCGGCCCGTTCCAGGCCACCAATCCGGCGGCCGTCATCCAGGGCCACCTGCAGAATCCGCCGCCGCCGCTGAGCAACTCGCGGGCCGGGCTGCCTCCCGGCTTGGACCAGGTGCTCGCCACCGCGATGGCCAAGCGGCCCGAGGATCGCTTCGCCAGCTGCAGCGACTTCGTGGCCGCCGCCCGTCGCTCGCTCACCTCGCCGAGCGCGCCGGCCATGCCGCTGGTGGGTCAGCGCACCGCGCCGCCCACGCCGGTGATGGGCCAGTACACCGGCGGGCAGAATCCGGTCACCGGGCAGATGACCGGCGGACCGGCGCAGGTCTCGGGTGCGCGTGCGTACACCGCGCCGCCGCAGGCGTATCAGACCGCCAATTCCGCGACCCCGCCTCCGCAGCCGGTGACGAACAATTTCACCGGGCAGCGGCCGACGAACCAGTACACCGCGCAGCAGCCGAGTCAGTTCAGCGGGCAGCAGCCGAATTACACGCAGCCGCCGGCGTACGCCTACAACAATTCGGGCGGGCAGCTGCCGCCCGGCGGTCCCGGCGGTCCCGGCGGCCCGGGTGGCCAGCGGCCGCCGATGCCGCCCAAGAAGTCCAACACCGGTCTCATCGTGGGGTCGATCCTCGGTGTGCTGCTGCTGTTCATCGTGGGCGCCGTGGTCCTGGTGGGCATGAGCGATTCCGGTAGTGACACCGCGGGCACGACGACCGCGAGCAGCACCGCGCCGAGCTCGGCCGCGTCCGGTCAGGACAAAGCGGTCGACTGGTCCAGCGTGAGCAAGGAGTTCCCGCGCCTGGTCCCGGCCTCCAAGACCGGCGACACCGGCTACAACGGTGCGACCTGCTGGCTGGCCGACACCAGCAGCCCGCCGGACAAGTCCGAGGGCGAGCCCGATTTCGGGGACTGGGCGGTGCAGTGGCGTTGCTTCGGCGGCGGCAACAACGCGGATCCGTTCTACCGGATCTACGCGTACTCCTCCTCGGCCGAACTGCAGTCGGTGCTGAGCGGACTGAAGCCGGACAAGAAGTCGCAGGACTCCAACGGCGGAAAGACCTACAGCAACTACCAGTTCAGCGACAGCAGCCGCCCGCGTATGGTGACCGCGTTCACCGGCGACTCGAAGCGGACCCAGTACCTGATGTACACCGACGGCGTGGTCGGCAGTCTGGACGAGGTCCTGACCTGGTGGCGTTCGGCACCTCTGAACTGACGTTATGGCATTCGACCCGGTAGGCGGTTAGGGTCCGGCTTCAGGAATCGGATGAAGGGGACGGCTTGCTGCGCAGCGGAGACGACTTCGCGGGCTACCTGATCGAACGCGAACTCGGCCGCGGCGGCATGGGATCGGTCTACCTGGCCAAACACCCACGCCTGCCGCGGTTGATCGCGTTGAAATTGCTGAACCGCGAGCTGTTCGGCGATATCGAGGTGCGCAAGCGCTTCGAGCGGGAGGGCGATGTCGTCGCCCGGCTGGATCATCCCAATATCGTGCCGGTGTTCGACCGCGGTTTCGACGACGACCGGCTCTGGATCGCCATGCGCTGGATCGACGGCGGCGACGCGGCCGGACTCGAGGCGGCGAGCCTGGAACCGCGGCAGGCGATCCACATCATCGCCGAGACCGGGCGGGCGCTGGACTACGCGCATCGCAAGGGCATCCTGCACCGGGATGTGAAGCCCGCCAACATCCTGATCGAGCGCGCCGAAGGCGAGGAGCGGGTCTTCTTGGCGGACTTCGGCATCGCCCGCATTCGCGAGGAGTCCACCAAGCTCACCCAGACCGGTTCCTTCACCGCCACCCTCGCGTACGCGGCCCCGGAACAGCTCGCGGGGCATCAGCTCGATCATCGCTGCGATCAGTATTCACTGGCCTGCACGCTGTTCCGATTGCTCACCGGCACAGTGCCTTTCACCGCCGAGCATCCGATCGCGGTGATGCAGGGGCATCTGAACACTCCGCCGCCGCCGGTGAGCTCGCTGCGGGCGGGGCTGCCGCCCGCGCTGGACGCGGTGATGGCGCGGGCGCTGGCCAAACATCCTGGGGCGCGGTTCGATTCGTGCACCGAGTTCGCGACGGCGGCGCAGCAGGCACTGACCGCTCCCGCCGGGCCGCCGCCGGGGTATCGGTATCCGCCGGGGACTGCGGCGCCACGATTCTCAGGCGCTCCGGTCGGTGGATCGGGGCAGATCGGCAAGGCCGGTCAGGGCAATGGAACCGGCCCCGGCGCACCGGGATTCGGCGACGCGCGGCCGGCGACGCCGGTGCGCGGCGGGACCGCGCAGTACACCGGAGCCGCACCTGCGCAACCCTTCGCCTCGAGCGCGCCGGGGCAGCCGCTGCACTCGGGCAACAGTGCCGGACATGCGGCACAGTCGGGCGGCAACCCGGGCCGGCCGCCGCGCTCGGGGGTATTCACCTCGGCCCCAAGGCAATCCGGGACCGGCGCACCGGTCCGGCAGCCGGCGCCCGCCGCGCCTGTTGCGCCCGCCGCTCCGATGCGCGCACCCGCACCGCGTCCGGACGCGTCGTCGGCGCCGGGTCGCGTCGCGGTTCCGGCGGCCCGCAAGAGCAGTCCGCGTGCGTTCGCCCCGCGGCGGAAGCGCAAATCGCGGCTGCGGGGTTGTCTGCTCTGGCTGCTGGTGATCATCGCGATACCGTTGCTGGTGGTCGCCGGAATCGTCATCGCCTATCTCGATCGGTCGGGCGGAACCGGACCGTCGGTGGGGACCACTCCGGAGTTTCCGGTGGAGACCACGGTGCAGGAGTACGCGCCGCCCACCGAGGAGGAGACCTACGCGCCGACCGCGACGCCGGAGCCCACCGAGAGCAGTGCGAATGCGAGGCCGCAGTACGTGACTGGGCCGGTGCACTGAAAGACCCGTCGGTTTCATGGGCTGGCGCCGGACCGATTCGGACTGATCCCGAGGTCAGCCTTTGTGTGGACTCTATGAGGGTGCGCGCATCGGGGTGATTCCGGATGGCGAACGGACGCCAACCTCTACACACTGGACACCATGACTTCGAACGTCTCGGATTCCGCCACCCTGGACCAGGGCACGGCCACGGTCGCCGCCAGTGCGACCGCGCTAGTCAAGCTCTACGGAGCGGGCGATACGCAGGTCCGCGCCCTGGACGGGGTGACAGCCGAGTTCGCGAAGGGTGAGTTCACCGCCATCATGGGCCCCTCGGGCTCGGGCAAGTCCACCCTCATGCACTGCCTGGCGGGTCTGGACGCCGCCACCGGCGGGGCGGTCCACATCGGCGACACCGATCTGACCCAGCTCTCGGACAAGCAGATGACCCAGTTGCGGCGTGACCGCATCGGCTTCGTGTTCCAGGCCTTCAATCTCGTCCCCACCCTGACCGCGCTCGAGAACATCACGCTCCCGCTCGATATCGCGGGTCGCAAGCCCGATGAGGAATGGCTCTCCACCGTCGTCAAGCGGCTCGGTCTGGGTGACCGGCTCACCCACCGTCCCAGCGAACTGTCCGGCGGTCAGCAGCAGCGCGTGGCGTGCGCCCGCGCCCTGGTCGGCAAGCCGGAGATCATCTTCGGGGACGAGCCGACCGGCAATCTGGACTCGCATTCCTCCGGCGAGGTGCTCTCCATCCTGCGTGCCGCGGTCGACGAATTCGGTCAGACCGTCGTGATCGTCACCCACGATCCCAGAGCCGCCTCCTACGCGGACCGGGTGGTGTTCCTCGCCGACGGACACATCGTGGACGAATTGCGTTCGCCCACAGCAGATTCCGTGCTCGACAAGATGAAGTCGCTGGAGACCCGCTGATGTCCGGAAGTCCGATGCGCAAGGTCGCCTTGCGCAACCTCGCCGCGCACAAGGTGCGACTGGCGCTCACCCTGCTCTCGGTGGTGCTCGGAACCGCCTTCATCGCAGGGTCTTTCGTGTTCACCGACTCACTGCAGAAGACCTTCGACGGAATCTTCGCCAATCAGGCCAAGGGGGTGGACGTTCGGGTCAGCCCGAAAGAGCGCCAGTCCCTGGGTATTCCGAACGACGACGTGGTCAAGATCTCGGCCATGGACGGGGTGCGGTCCGTCGCGCCGAGCGTGACCGGCCCGGTGGTGCTGCTCAAGGACGGCAAGGCCGTGCAGACCGGTGGCGCGCCGACCTTCGGCACCTCCTACCTGCCGCCGGACCGGGCCGTGGGTGATCCGGTCAAGTTCGTGCAGGGCAGTGCGCCCAGCGAGACCGGGCAGGTGGCAATCAACTCCGGCGGCGCCGATCACGCGGGGCTGCATCTGGGTGACAAGACCAAGGTGCTGGTCCCGGCCAAGGGCAATATCGACGTCACCATCAGCGGCATCTACGACATGGGCACCACCAACACCGGTGGTTTCATCAATCTGCTGTTCGACGACGCGCAGGCGCGGGATCTGTTCACCGACGGCAAGTACGTCGCGTACGTCGACATCGCCGCGAAATCCGGTGTGCAGGCCGACACGCTGCGTGATCAGATCTCGACGGCCCTGCCGGACTACAAGGTGCAGAACGGCGATCAGGTCCGCGCCGATCTGAAGCAGGAGATGAGCGACAACCTCAAGTTCATCAACTACTTCCTGCTCGCGTTCGGCGCGATCGCGGTCATCGTCGGCACCTTCATCATCTACAACACCTTCAGCATGCTGGTGGCGCAACGACTTCGGGAGTTGGCGCTGCTGCGCGCGGTCGGCGCGAGCAGGCAGCAGGTCGGCGGGCTGGTGGTGTCCGAGGCGTTCGTCATCGGAATCCTCGGCAGCGCACTCGGATTGGCGGCGGGCGTCGGACTGGCCTTCGGGCTCTCGGGTGCGCTCAACGCGTTCAATGTCGGCCTGCCGACCGGCACCATGTCGCTCGAGCCGCGCACCGTGCTGGTGGCCCTCGGCGTCGGCGTGCTGGTGACGGTGGTGAGCGCCTACGCACCCGCGCGCCGGGCCGCGACCATCCCTCCGGTGGAAGCCATGCGCGAGGAGACCGGATCGGGCGAGGGGCCGCGGCGGCTCGGCTCGGTCGGCAACGGCCTGATCGGCGGGCTGCGGGCGATCGGGTTGGGCGGTGACGGAGTGCAGAGCGTGCTCTCCTCCAAGCTGTTGCGGCCCGCCACCGGTGTGGCGCTGGCCGTCGTGGGTGTGGTGCTGGTGATCCTGGGTGCGCAGCACACCGGTGGCGATGCGGCCAAGACCGTCGGAATCGGTGCGCTGGCACTGATTCTCGCGGTGCTGCTGGCCTCCCCGGCGCTGTCGCGGCCGATCATCGGCGCGCTCGGAATCCTGGTGCGGCCGTTCGGTCCGGTCGGGCAGATGTCGCTCAACAATGCCCGTCGCAATCCCCGCCGCACCGCCGCGACCGCGTTCGCGCTGACGCTGGGCGTGATGCTGGTGGCGGCGATCAGCATGCTCGGCGCGTCCGCCAAGGCCAGCATCGATTCGGTGATGGACAAGGGCGTCAAGGCCGACTACATGCTGGCCGGTCCGCCGGGAAGCATCATCGGTGTGCCGCTGGCGGCCGGTGCGGCGGCCCAGCAGGTGCCGAACATCAAGGACGTGGTGCAGTTCCACGCGGTCGCGGTGAAGGTCGGCGACGATCAGCTCATCGGGACCGTGCCGGAGGGTCCGCTCGATCACGTGCTCGGCTACGACATCACCGCGGGCACCGACAAGCTCGGCGACACCGGCATCATGGTGTCGGAAAAGACCGCGTCGGAACAGAATTGGCGGGTCGGGCAGAACGTCGAGGTGACCAGCCTGGACAAGAAGAAGTACACGGTCACCGTCGAGGGCGTCTACAAGGACACCCAGCTGCTCGGCCCCATGGTCGCGCCGATGGCCCTGTACGACCAGGTGATGCCGGTCAGCTACCGCACCAACATCATCGTGCTGACCACCGCGCAGCCCGGCGCCGACCTGAAGGTCATGCGCACGGACATGGAGAAGGCCATGGAGCCGTTCGTGGTCGTGCAGGTGCAGGACCGTGAGGACTTCAAGGGCGCGCAGGGCCAGCAGATCAACACCATGCTCGCCATCCTCTACGGCCTGCTCGCGCTCGCGGTGGTGATCGCCATCCTCGGCATCGTCAACACCCTCGCGCTCTCGGTGGTGGAGCGCCGCCGCGAGATCGGCATGCTCCGTGCGGTAGGCATGCAGCGCCCCCAGGTGCGCCGCACCATCTACCTCGAATCCATGCTCATCGCCATCTTCGGCGGCGTGGTCGGTGTGGTCCTGGGCCTCGGCCTCGGCCTGGGCTTCCTGCGCACCCTCCGCGACCTGGGCCTGGCCACCATCGACATCCCCTGGACCCAGGTGGTGCTGATGCTCGTGGCCTCCGGCGTCATCGGAGTCCTGGCCGCCCTCTGGCCCGGCATCCGAGCCGCCCGAACCCCACCCCTCGCGGCCATCGCCGACGTCTGACCCACCCCACCCGATGGGCCCCGCCACCCGGCGGGGCCCATCGTCGTCTCTGCCGCGCTATCGGTTCCCGCTCGCGGAAGCCGGGCCGGGGTGGGGCGAGTGCAGGGAGAGGGTGACGGTGTCGGGGGTGAGGGGGAGGGATTTGGACTTGTTGCTGTTGACGATGATGGCGACGGTGATGATGAGGATGATCAGAACCGCCACCACGCCCGCGACTATCCAGCCCGCGGGGCTCGAATTGCGTTGCGGGGGAGGGTAGTTGGGGGTCGGGCGGTTCGGGTAGGGGGTGGGGGTGCTGAAGGCCGCCGACGGGGGCTGGTTCGGGTAGGACTGGGCGGGGGGCTGCTGGGCGGGGACGTACGACTGGCCCTGGGCGGGAGGCTGATTCGGGTACGGCGAGCCTGCCGACGACTGCTGGTTGGGGTACGGCTGACCTGCCGACGACGGGTTCGCGTACGGCTGGGCCGCCGAGGACGACTTCGGGTATGGCTGGCCCGCCGAGGCCTGCTGGTTCGGGTAGGCCGGGCCCGAGGCGGGGGGCTGGTTCGGGTACGACTGGCCCTGGGACGGAGGCTGATTCGGGTAGGACTGGCCCGATACCTGAGGTTGGCTGTGCGAGGAGCCCGAGAGGTTGGGATGGGCGGGGCCGGACATCGGCGGCTGGTTCGAGTACGGCTGGCCGATGGGCGGGCGGGCCTGGGTACCGGGGTAGCCGGTCTGGGGTACCACCGGCTGCGGGCGAGCCGGGGTCGGCTGACGCGGCGGCGCCACGATCGGCTGGGGATGGTTGGGGGTGGGCTGGCGGGGAGCGTTCACGATCGGCTGCGGATGCGCGGGCGTGGGCGGGCGCGGGGGGATGCGGGGCACGATCAGGGCGCGTTCGGCGGCGGCCGCGAATTCGGCGCAGGAGCGGAAGCGATCCTGCGGACGCTTGGCCAGGGCACGACCCAGCACGCCGTCGAGCGCGCGCGGGAGTTCCGGGCGTTGCGAACTGGCGGAGGGCGGGGGTTGCTGCAGGTGCCCGCGGATCACCGCGGCTGGGCTGGTGCCCTCGAACGGGACAGCGCCGGTGAGCAATTGGAACAGCGTGCACGCCAGCGAGTATTGGTCGGCGCGCCCGTCCAGCGTGGTCCCGGTGAGCTGCTCGGGGGAGGCGTAGGCCAGTGTCGCGGTCACCGTGCCGGTCTGGGTCAGGTGTCCGGTGTCGTCGCGGAGCCGGGCGATACCGAAATCGGTGAGGTAGACGCGCTCCCCGCTGGGACCGCCGGATCGGTTGGAGGAGCGGGCCAGCAGGATGTTCGCGGGCTTCACGTCGCGGTGCAGGACCCCGCGGCCGTGCGCGTAGTCCAGGGCCTTGGCGGTCTCGGCGATGACCTGCACGGCCCGCAGCGGCGGCAACTCCCCGGCTTCGACGGCGGAGGCGTTCACGCCGTCGATGTACTGCATGGAGATCCACAGCTGTTCGCCCTCGGTGCCGCGGTCGTACACGGTCACGATGTTCGGGTGATCGAGCTGCGCCACCAGATCCGCTTCCCGGATGAACCGGGCGCGGATCTCGTTGTCGGTGAACATCTCCTGATTGAGCAACTTCAGAGCGGTGAGACGCGGCAGTCGCGGGTGTTTGGCCAGATACACCGACCCCATACCGCCGCGACCGAGCTCGCGTTCGATGACGTAACCGGCGAACACATCACCAGAGCGCAAAACGAGCCCCCGTTCACACGAGACAGATCCAGCTCCGCAGCCTACCGTGTTCGCCTGCGCCACCACCGCGATGCGATCGGCCGCGACCGGGCGAACGGTGTTCCCCGCCGGTCACCCGGCCCGCCCGGCATGGATATTCGCCCAGGCCCGCACGTCGCCGCGATCGAGGGCAACGGCCAGCAGATCCGGGAATCGATCCGGCGTGCAGGCGAAGGCCGGGACGTCCAGGGCCAGCAGCGCGGCGGCGTTCTCACGGTCGTAGGCCGGCGCGCCCTCGTCCGAGAGCGCCAGCAGCACGACCACCTGGACCCCGGCCTCCTTCATCGCGCGCACGCGGCGCAACATCTCGGCGCGGATCCCGCCCTCGTACAGATCGGAGATGAGGACGAACAGCGTGTCGGCCGGACGGGTGATCAGCGATTCGGAATACGCGATGGCGCGATTGATATCGGTGCCGCCACCCAGCTGCGTGCCGAACAGGACATCGACCGGATCGGCCAGCTTCTCGGTGAGATCGACGACGGCGGTGTCGAACACCACCAGCGAGGTCTTCAGCGACCGCATCGAGGCCAGCACCGCGCCGAACACCGACGCGTACACCACACTCGACGCCATCGACCCGGACTGGTCGATGGCCAGCACCACATCGCGCCGCACCGCCTGCGATTTGCGGCCGTAACCGACCAGCCGCTCGGGCACCACCGTGCGATGTTCGGGCAGATAGTTGGCGAGGTTCTTGCGAATGGTGCGGTCCCAGTCGATGTCTCGCAGCTTCGGCCGCGACACCCGCGCCGCACGATCGAGCGCGCCGCCGACCGCCGCGACCGTCTGCGCCGCGACCCGGCGCTCGATCTCGCGCACCACCTTCTCCACCACCGTGCGCGCGGTGGCCTTGGTGGTTTCGGGCATCACCCGGTTGAGGCTCAGCAGCGTGCCCACCAGGTGCACATCCGGCTCGACCGCCTCCAGCAGTTCCGGCTCCAACAGCAATTCGGTGAGGTTCAGCCGCTCCACGGCGTCCCGCTGCATCACCTCCACCACGGTCGAGGGGAAGTAGTTGCGGATATCGCCGAGCCAGCGCGCCACCGACGGTGCGGAACCGCCGAGCCCGCCCGAGCGTCTGCCGCCCCGCCCGGGCTGTGCGTCCGCGTCGTACAGCGCGCCCAGCGCCCGATCCATCGCCAGATCGTCGGGCGCCTGTAAGCCACCGCCGAGCCCCTCTTCGGCCGCCGCCCCGAGCACCAGCCGCCACCTGCGCTCCGGCGCACGGTCGTTCTCGCTCATGCCGAACCCCTCGTCGTCCGTACCGCGGTCGTGCGCGGTGAATGCCGATGCCCCACCGCCGGACCGGGTGCGCGGCGCGGGAACGCGCCGCCGAACCGAGGTCCCCGGCTCACGGTGTCGCGCCCGCTCCGGTCGGCATGGCTGCTGAATCGTGTGCCGCCGAGTCCGCGCTGGAGGAGGGCGATGCGTGCCGATGTCATACGGCGACTCCGAGGATCTCCGCTGCCGCGCGCAGGGCCAGTGCACCGCGCGCGCTGTCGAATTCGGTGGTGATCGCCGGTGCGGCCGGCGCTCCGTGGCGCACCGCGTGCCCGATGGCCTGGCGTTCGCCGGAGTCGAAGGCGCCGAAGGTGCGGCGCAGCAGGGGGAGGGTGGTGACGAACTGCTGTTCGTCCAGGCCGCGCAGCCAGGAGTCGATGAGGCTCAACAGGGTTCGGTCGTGCACCAGCAGCAGACCGCGGCCGCCGAGGAAACCGTCGATCCAGGCCGCCTTGTCGGCGGCGGAATGGCCGACCGAGAGGGCCGCGGCGAGGCGGCGACCAGATTCGGCGGAGTCGATGAGTTCGGCATCGCACAGCAGGCGGACCGCGCGGCCGACCAGGCTGCCGTGCACATCGTCGCGATCGGCCAGAGCGCGAAGCGATGTCAGCCAGGTAGCGCTCGCCCACTCGTTGTCGCGAGCGGACAGCGCCAGGTGCACGGCGTCGACGAGACCACGCATCTCGGCGGCGGCGTCGCCGTCCAGACCGGTGACGGCACTGGGCAATCCGGCGCAGCTGCGGACCAGGAGACCATCGGCCACCCGGGCGAGGGCCGCGGTGTCGGTGCCGCGCACATCGCCGTAGCGCTGGGTGCGCAGCAGTCCGGGCAGGGCGGCGAGCAGATGCGTCACGTCATGGTCCAGCGCCGCCACCGATTCCAGGCGGCGGATCAAACCCGCTGTCGCGCCGCTCAGGTCGGCGAGCAGGGCCGCCTCGAGCGCGGCGGAGACCTTGCCGACCGTCGCGTCCTGATAGGCGATGACGTCGAGGATCTTGGCCTCGGCGGCGGTGCGCAGGGTGGTTCCCCAGCGCGACGCCTCCACCACCGAGATGGACAGTTCGGGTCGCCACTGCAGTTTCCAGGTCTCACGGAAGGTTCCGGTATTGCGGACCTGACTGTCCGCGACCTCACCCCACTCGATGCCGAGCAGTCGAAGCCGGTGCAGCAGGCGCGATTTCGCGACATCGCGTTCGTTGCGCAGATCCAGGTCGATGGTGCGCTCGAGGGCCTCGAGCTTCATGCGCAGGGTGCGGCACTGCTTGCGCAGGTCGGCCTCCAGTGGCACGGTCGGCGTCCCGTCGGGGACCGCGCCGAGCGCTTCCCCGATCACCAGTTCGGTGCTGACCAGACGCAGCAGGGTCTCGTCTCCGTCGCACAGCACCGCCCGCGTCGCCTCGGTCACCTCCGACAGCCCCGCCAGCGGGCGCTCCCGCAGCGTCGCGAGAGTCTCCGCGAGCCGCACGGATTCGATGATGTGCGCACTCGACACCGGCAGATCGTGCGCCCGCAGCGTCCCCGCCACCCTGGTCAGCCAGCGTGCGATCGGCTGCTGCGGCGTGGTGAACAAATGGTGGTACCACCCCGGTGAGGTGATCCCGGCCCCGTACCCCGACGAACTCGCCAATCGCGAATGCGTCCACGGCACCCACGTCAACGTCGCCTTCCCCTTCGGCAACCCCTTGATCACCCGGGCATCCGCCACGGCAGGCCCCAGCTTCCCCTCCAGCGCCGGTGCGTGCCACGCCCCGCACACCACCGCGAGCCGAACCGCCCCTTCCTTCACCACCTTCCGCATCACCAGTCGCATGTACGCCTCACGCCGCAACGTGTGCGCGTCCACCACGATCCGCGCCCGCCGCACCGTGTCAGCGGGACTCGGCGGGGTCGATTCACCGCTGTCCCCGGTCGGCTCTGCCGTCGTATCGAGGGTGGGATCGGACGTCGTGTCGTCGGTCGGCTCGGACGTCATGTCACCGGTCGGCTCGGCCGCCGAATCGCCGGTCGGGTCCGAGTCACCTACCGCCGTAATGTCGACTGTCGGCGGGACCGAGTTCGCCGCGTCCTCGGTCGATGCCGGATTCACGGCTTCGGTCGAGTCGGCGGCCGGTGCCGAGTCGTTCACTGCCGGTGAGCTGCCGGTCGTTCCGCCGTGCGGTGTCGCAGAACCCTCACCGGACGGGGTGGGCCGGGTTTCTTCGGGCCGTGCTGGATTGCTATCTCCGGCAGGGGAATCGACGTCGTCCGGATGCTCGTCGTCCGTTGTCTCGGCGTACTCGCGCAGGGCGCGCATGGCCTCGTTGACGGCGGTGAAAATGTCCGCGTCCGAAGTGGATTCGACGATCGCGTCCCACCAGCGCTCGGCATCGTCGTATCCACCGGCGGCGGCCAGCAGGCCGAGCGGGTCGGTGGCGTCGCCGGGCTCGTTCTCCATTGCCAGCGTGGTCGCGGCGGGCAGATCGCAGAAACCCACGCGCACATCGTTTTCCGCGGCGTACACCATCGCCTGCCACTCCGGCGAGAACACCGCGAAGGGCCACATGGCGGCCCGGGACGGTTCGTCGGGGTGGTAGCCGAGAAGCGCCACCGGCGGCTCCATCCCGTTCGCCGCGACGAACGCCAGCAGCGGATCGGCGTCGGCGGGACCTTCGATCAGAATCGCATCGGGCCGAAATCGCTCCAGCGCCAGCCGAAGGGAACGCGCCGAACCTGGTCCATGGTGACGAATGCCGAAGACGCGGGTCTGCGGGAGTTCCGAATCGGACGCGACGCGTATCGTACCGTCGGATCCCCCGCGGAGGCTCTCGGGAGAGCGACCGGTCGCGGGCTCGGTCGATCGAGACGGCTCGATCGCCGCTTCGCCGGCGCCGGGCATCAGCTCACCTCGCGGCAGGCGCGGTAGAAGTCGGACCAGTCGGGGCGTTGGCGGACAACGGCTTCCAGGTATTCGGTCCAGACGACGCCGTCCGCCACCGGGTCCTTGATGACCGCTCCCAGCACCGACCCCGCGATATCGGACGGGCGCAGGATGCCGTCGCCGAAGTGGGCGGCCAGCGCCAGACCGTTGGTGATGACCGAAATGGCCTCGGCGGTCGACAGGGTGGCGGTGGGGGACTTGAGCTTGGTGCGGCCGTCGGCGGTCATCCCGGAGCGGAGTTCGCGGAAGACGCGGACCACACGGCGGACTTCCTCGGCGGCCGCGGGCACGGCGGGCAATTCCAGTGCGGCGCCGAGCTGTTCGACACGGCGGGTCACGATGGCGACCTCTTCGTCCTCGTCGACGGGCAGCGGCAGCACCACGGTGTTGAACCGGCGGCGCAGGGCGGAGGACAGTTCATTGACGCCGCGGTCGCGATCGTTGGCGGTGGCGATCACGTTGAACCCCTTGGCCGCCTGCACCTCGGTGCCGAGTTCCGGTACGGGCAGGGTCTTTTCGGACAGCACGGTGATGAGCGCGTCCTGCACGTCGGACGGGATGCGGGTGAGCTCCTCGAGTCGCGCGATGGACCCGGCGCGCATGGCGGTCATGATGGGGGAGGGCACCAGCGCGGCCTCGCTCGGTCCCTCCGCGAGCAGGCGGGCGTAGTTCCAGCCGTAGCGGATCGCCTCCTCCGAGGTACCGGAGGTGCCCTGCACCAGCAGCGTGGACTGCCCCGACACCGCGGCCGCGAGGTGTTCGGACACCCAGGTCTTCGCGGTGCCGGGCACGCCGATGAGCAGCAGTGCGCGATCGGTGGCGAGGGTGGAGACGGCGACCTCCATGAGGCGGCGCGGCCCCACGTACTTGGGGCTGATCACGGTGCCGTCGGCCAGCGTGCCGCCGAGCAGGTAGGTGACCACGGCCCACGGCGACATCCGCCACGACGGCGGGCGGGCGCGATCGTCGGCCTCGATCAGCGCGGCCAGTTCGTCGGCGAAGGCTTGTTCGGCGTGCGGGCGCAGCAGGGCGTCCCGCTCCTGAGTCGTGGTCACTGCAACTCCTCGAGCATCGACGTGCGTTGGAAAAGATCATCGGCGAGCTGGTCGAAAGCCTGCTCCCAGTAGGGATCTCCGCAGGTGCGGGCGATCCCGGACACCATGTCGGCGGCGGTCACGGGGAAATGCGCGGACGCCGCGCGGAACAGCGTCCGATACGAACCGGGCACCAGGCTGGGTGCGCCCGGGCGGTCCGCGCACAGCTGCGCGCGCTCGAGCAGCAGCCGCAGCACGTGCTCCGCCATCGGACCCGGCCACGGATGCGGCAGTGCGCGCAACAGTGATTCGATCTCCGCGAGCCAGCTGGAATCGAGGGTGCGCAGATGCCGCACCTGATCCTGCAGCGGTTGCAGCGCGAAGAGTTCGCGCAGTTTCTCGCTGTCGTTCTCGCCCGCCCGCTGCCCCGCGTACGCGCCGAACAGCGCTCGCGCCCACTCCGAATCGCGCTGTGCCAGTGCGGCATCCGACAGTCCGGCGAACATCGGCCCGCGGACCGCCTCGTTCATCGCCGTGCGCACGGCCTGCTCGGGCCGCCCGAGCACACGTTCCCAGTGCCGCAGCGGGGTGCCCGCCACCACCCGATGCAGCCACTCGGCCGCCAGATCCGGTGCGCCGTCGGCCCGGTAGGCGGTGTATCCGTAGGAGTCCCCGACTCCGTCGCGGCGAGCCGCGTCGTCCAGAACTCCCGGACCGGTGGTGCTCAGCTGGGGTCGCGCCAGGACCCGCCCGAAGGTGAGCCAGGCCGCGGCGCGGGCCGTCATGCGCTGCGCGAACGCCGAATCCGGCAGTCTCCCCAACAGATCCGCCGCCACTCGCCGCACTTCGGCCCGTCGATCGTCGAGCGCGGATTCCAGCAGTGCCTCGTCGGCCGGTGCGAGGCCGTCGCCCAGAATCCCCAGCAACTCGGCCTTGCCCGGTCCGGACTCGCGGCTCCACGATCCGGCCAGCGCCGCCCGCGCGGCCTCCGGATCGCTGTGCCGCAACTGCGCCAGCCAGATGCGCCGTTCCGCGGCTCGTCCGTGCGACCACACGCTCTCGTCCTCGACCGCGGCCCGCACCAGCGACTTCCATCCCGGATGCTGCCCGGCCAGCCACCGCCCCCGCACCCCCGCCAGCCGCAACAGCGGCTCACGATGTGCGGCAAGCGATTTCGCGCGATCCAGCAGGAGGCTGCACAGCGCGTCCGGAGCCCGGAAATCCCGGGGCCCCGCCGCCGCGAACCACTCGTCGAGGAACGGTGAATTGTCCGCCAACATCGCCGCCAACCGGGCCGAGGCGGCCGGAGGCAGCAACGGGCGCACATCGTCGTCCGCGACCTCTCCCCGTTTCGCGATGCCCGGGCTCACTCCACCCCGCGTGAAACACTCTTGCAGCGCAGCGGCTTCGAGCAGTTTCACCGCGGGATCCCCGGTCGACCCCGTGACCGCCGCGGCGACCGGCCCCGCCAACCCGGCCGGGTCGGCACTGCGCCGCCCCGTCCCGATCAATGCCGCCGACACCAACTCGGCGCTCCCGCCCGGGATCTCGCTCGCACCACCCGCCGCGCTGCTCGAGTCTCCCTCCGTCGCACCGATATCCACCATCTCCCCGCCGGCCGGCGCGGCGATCGGCGCCAGTCCGTCCACGGTCCACTCCCCGACGACCGTCACCGGATACCCGCCCGACAACCCCAGCAGCCGCCACGGTTCCCCGTCCGCGATCGACAGCGGAATCGCCTGGCCATCGGCCTCCACCAGCTGCCACCCACCCTCGCCCCGCACCGGCACCACATCGACCAGCAGGACCGGCCACGACCGCAGGAACGGGTCGGCCCCCAGTGCCCGCGCATGCGAATCCAATGCGGCCGCAATGGTTCCCGCGCGCACTGCCCCGCTGCTCGAGGGTGCCTCGGTACCGGCGCCCTCGGCGGTACCGAGAGTTCGCCCCGACAGCATGAGGGTCGTGAAGGGTTCCGGCAGGCCGTGGCGGGCACCCCAGAGGGCGCGCAGCGCAGCGGCAGCGGGGTAGAAGTGCAGATCGGCGTCGAGCTGGAATCCGGGAGGCGGGGTATCGGCGGGAAAGGCCGCGCTGCCGTAGTGATGATCGACGAGCAGGGCCCAGCGGCCGGTGGTGCGGCCGCGCAGCCAGACTCGCCTGGTGTAGAGGCTCTCCTCGACCGTGGTGCGCAGGCCCAGGACCTGCCATTGGTCCCGCAGTGGTGCTTCGGCGCGGACGGAGTCGACGGGCGTGGGGTACCCGACGTGCGTGCGGACGGCGGCTCGCAGAGCGGGGGAGAGGGTGTCGAGGCGGCGGTGCGCGGTCGCCAGCAGATGCAGGCGGGCGTATTCGGTCAGCAGCAGCCGCGGCCACTCCCGGCGGGATGCCAGACGCGGGAGGCGGCGCAGAACCGCGGCCACGGCGGGAGCCTGCGCGTCGACCATGCGGGCGGCCACGGCCTCGTACGCGCCGTACGTGCGATCGGACTGGGCCAGGCCGGTGCGAATCTGATCGGTGAGCCACATGTCGAGGTCGGCGAGACCGGACGAGACGCGCGCCCGGCGTCGCTCGGAGCCGGCCACCGAGCGTCCCGGCTTCTCGTCGGACGCGGCCCGCTTCGCCGCGCGCACGGTACGGCCGCCGAGCCATTGCGCCGCGTAGTCCGCGACCTCGCCGGCCGCCGGGATATCGCCCTCGGCCCAGGTCAGCAGCAGTGACAGGGCGTGTTTGCAGGGGAACTTCCGGCTCAGGCAGGTGCACTTGTACGCGGGCTCGGCCAGGTCGACGATGGTTTGATAGGGGCGGCTGCCGCTGCCCCGGCACAGTCCCCACAGTGCCGTGCCGTGCTGCCCGCCCTCGCTCCAGGTGCCGCGCAACCTGCGCGCGGCGGTGAGCGATGCGGCGTCCGGTGCGAGTGCCGCGATCTGCTCGGCGGTCCAGGGTGTGCTCAACGATCCCCCTCGTTCTGTCTGCCCCTGATTTCTATCGGAGGGCACCGACAAGCGGGTGACTTACGTCTGTAGGGTTCGGGCATGCCCCGCGTCGCGATCGAATACTGCACGCAGTGCCGCTGGCTGCTCCGTGCGAGCTGGATGGCTCAGGAACTCCTGACCACCTTCACCACCGACCTGTCCGAGGTCGCCCTGGTCCCCGGCGAAGGCGGCATCTTCCGCATCACCGTCGACGAGGAACAGATCTGGGAACGCAAGGCCGACGGCGGCTTCCCGGACATCACCGTCCTCAAGCAGCGTGTCCGCGACCGCGTCGCCCCCGGCCGCTCACTGGGCCACTCCGATCGGCAGGCGGTCGAGGCGGAATAGCTACTTGGTCGCGCGAGTGAGGTCCAGCGAGATCAGCAGCAGCCTCCGCCGCCGCAGCAGCCGCCACCGGACGGGGCCTGCGGCACGGACGGCAGTGCGGTTCCGCCGCCCCGGGAGACCGTTCCGAAGGTGGTCAGCAGCTTGACGGTGTCGTCGTGGCCCCGGGGGCAGGCGGTCGGCGCGGACGCCTCGGCCATCGGGCGGGACTTCTCGAAGGTGTCTCCGCAGCTGCGGCAGCGGTACGCGTAACTCGGCACGGGCTCAGGGTAGAGGACGACGGCACGCGGTGACCGGACTCCGCATGCGTAGCGACGCAGTCGGTACTCTCGATTTACGGAGTACGAGGAGGTGTCCGATGAGCACTCGAGTCTTCGACACGCTGCCCGACGAGGCGGCGGGTCCGGTGGTCCGGACCGAGAACGGCGACGTGCGGGGCCGTCAGGAGGGATCGGTCGGCGTCTGGCGGGGAATTCCGTACGCCGCCACAGCCGGTGGCCCGAATCGATTCAGGCCACCGCAGCCCGCGAAGCCCTGGGAGGGTGTGCGCGACTGCTACGAATTCGGGGATGTCGCACCGCAGAGCGCGGGATTCGTGCCGGTGGACTCGGGTCTGCAGGTCGGCGAGGACTGTCTCTGGCTGAACGTCTGGGCCCCCGTCGGCTCCTCCGACGAGCCGCGCCCGGTCATGGTCTGGATTCACGGCGGCGCGTTCTGTCTCGGCACGGCCGCGCAGGCGGTCTACGACGGGCGCAGGCTGGCCGAGACCGGCAATGTCATCCTGGTCAGCGTCAATTACCGGCTCGGTGCGCTGGGATTCCTCGATCTGTCCTCGCTGGGCGGTGAGTTCACCCCGAACCTGGGTCTGCACGATCAGATCGCCGCCCTGGAATGGGTGCGCGACAATATCGCGGGCTTCGGTGGCGACCCGGACAATGTGACGCTGTTCGGGGAGTCCTCCGGGGCCGGATGCGTGACCGCGCTCATGACCGCTCCGCGTTCGGCCGGGCTCTTCCATCGTGCGATAGCCCAATCACCGCCCGCCACAACAGTTTTCGGCCCGGAACGGGGCGCCGTGGTGGCGAAGAGGTTCCTGGAGATCCTGGAGCTTCCGGAGGATCGGGCGGCCGAGATTCTGACCATGCCGATCGAGCGGATCTCCACTGCCGCAGGCATTCTGCTGGACGAGGTGCCCGCCCGCGAACCCGGTCGTCTCGCCGCCGCCCCCGTGGTGGACGGGGACCTGCTGCCCGGATATCCGAGCGAGAGTTTCCAGCACGGCCGCTCGCACCGGGTGCCGCTGCTGATCGGCACCAACAAGGACGAGGCCTCGCTGTTCCGGGTGTTCCGTTCGCCGATCATGCCGGTCACCACGGACGCGGTGAACACCATGCTGCGCGAGGTGGCCGGACAGCATCCGGGCATGTCCCCGGAGCGGATCGCCGAAATCGCCTCCGCCTACGAGAATGTGAGCAACCTGCGCGGTGCGCTCAACCTCTCCACCGACGCCGCGTTCCGCATGCCCTCGCACTGGGTCGCCAACGCGCACTCGGAACATTCCCCGACCTGGATGTACCGCTTCGACCACGCCACCCCCATGTTGAAGGCGGCCCGGGTGGGCGCGGGCCATGCCACCGAAATCCCCTACATATTCGGCACTTTCGGCTCCTTCGACCACGACCCCACCTTCTGGCTGGGTGGCCGCAAGATCGCCCAGGAGATCTCGGGCCGCATGATGCGCCGCTGGGCCGCCTTCGCCTGGTACGGCGTCCCCGCCGCCATCGACGGCTCCAAACACTGGCCGCACTACCACGCCGCCGACCGCAAGACCCTGCTCATCGACGCCGCCGACCGAGTCGTCGAGGACCCCGATCACGACCGCAATTCGGTCTGGGGCGATCAGGTGGTCGGCTTCTTCTGACCCACAACGGATTTCACGCCGTGACGTGTGCGCGATGACCTAGATCGGCGGGCATGTGGGAATAGCCGTGCAGGGTGAACAGGGGCCGGCGTTCGGGGGCTCCCGCCAGGGACAGGTCCGGGAAGCGGTCGAAAAGTGCTCGCAGGGCGTACATCCCCTCCATGCGCGCCAGGCTGGCACCGAGACACATGTGAATTCCGCTCGAGAACGTCAGGTGCTCTTTGGCGTTCGGGCGGGTGATGTCGAATCGGTTGGGGTTCTCGAACTTTCGCGGGTCGCGGTTGGCGCCGGCGAGGGACATGATGACGGCGTTGCCCTTGTGCAGGGTCGTGCCGCCGATCTCCACGTCGCACAGGGCTTTTCGCGCGGTGGCCTGCACGGGTGGATCGAAGCGCAGGATTTCCTCGACGGCCTGCGGCCACAGCTCCGGATCCTCGCGCAGCAGGGCCAGCTGGTCCGGGTGGGCCAGGAGCTGGAAGACGCCGTTGCCGATCAGATTGACGGTGGTCTCGAAGCCCGCGCCCATGAGCAGGCTCGCGGTCGCCTTCAGCTCCTGGTCGTCGAGTTCCCCGGCCGACACCAGACTGCTGAGGATGTCCTCGCCGGGCGCGCGCCGCAGCTGGGCGAGGTGCCGGTTCAGGTAGACGTCCATGCTCTCCATCGCGAGCAGGGCGTTGCGCCAGGTGCGCCACGAGATGCCGAAATCCAGCAGCGGGCTGGCCGCATCACCCCACTCCAGGAACTCCTCGCGCGATTCGTGCGGGAAGCCCAGCATCTCGGCGATGATGGCGATCGGGATCCGCGCGGCGTAGTCCGCGATCAGATCCGCCGATCCGTCCGAGGGCAGTGCCTCGATCAGCTCCCCGGTGACCGCCTCCACCCGATCGCGCAGTCGGCCGATGGCGCGCGGGGTGAACGCCGCCGACACCGATTTGCGCAGCCGAGTGTGCTCGGGCTGATCGGTCATCAGCATGGACGGCGGCTCCACCGGGTTCGGCGGCATCTCGGCCTTCTTGGTCTGCGTGCGCAGCCAGTCCGGCATCTCGAATCCGTCGGGACCGAAGATGCCGAACCGATTGTCGCGCAGGACGCTTCGGCTCAATTCGTAGTCGACCGTGCCGATGCTCAACGGTGTGCGCACCAGCTGCCCCTGCGCGCGCAACCGCTCGATGTACGGGTAGGGGTCGTCCAGGGCGGCTTTGCTGCCGAAAAGCTGAGCGAAGGCGTCACCCCTGCGCGCCTGCAGGCGTAGCCCCGCTCGGGTGGCTCCGTGCTCGACCATCCACCGGACCCAGTATCGCGGGCTCACCATCGCAGACTCCCTCGTCGTCGGATGGTTCCACGGTACGGAAGTCCGCGGCCGGGCAGAACATCCCGAGGAGGGAACGGCCGCTCCTACCGGGGTAGGACTAGGAACGCTGCGCGGTGACCCGTTCGGAGGAGATCCGCTTCTCGCGCACCGCCGGGTCGGGGTTGGTGACCTGCACCAATGACGCGCCCACCACCATCGGAGCGAGGAAGCCGTCGATCAATTCGGCCGGGGTTTCCCACGGTGTGCTGGACAGCACCCGATCCTCGGCGGTGAAGCCCTGCCGCCCAGCCGATTTGCGGGCCGCCTCGAGCGCCTCGGCGACGGACATGCCGTCCAGCGCGCAGCCGATGCCGCCGGGCCGGAACTGATCGCCGTGCACCCGCACCGAGGTGGCGTAATCGGTGACGCCGATCGGCAGATCCCGCACCGGCGGGCCCATCGGATCCAGCGACAGCGCCGCCACCTCCGGGATATCGCCGGTCTCGTCGAGCCGGGCCGCGGTCACCAGCGCCAGTTCGGCGTCCTGATCCGCGTGCAGCACCACTTCCGCCCCGGCCCACCAGCAGCCGAGCAGCACGGCCGCGGTCTGCCAGTGCGCGGGCAGCAGTACCGCCACCCGGCTGCCCGGTGAGAGGCCGAATTCGTCGCGAATCATATTGGCGGTCTTGGCCGCCCAATTGGCCAGCGTGAGCGCGGAGAGCTCGATCCGAGCGCCGGTGGCGTCGTCGTAGTGGGTGATGCGGGGCCCCGCCGGATCGCGGGCGAGGATGGGTTCGAGCACCGCGTCGGTGAGGGTGTCGTTCAGTTCACGCATTTCGGTCCGTTCTGGCCGCCGGCATCGATGGGTGCGGCGGGTGGCACCGGCGTCGCCGTGGTCGAACTTCCGGAGAAGTCGAACGGCCCGCCGCTCACCGCCGAACCGGGACCAGAGTAGTCACTCGCCAGCACCACCCGGACCGCCCCCTCGGTCATGCCCGCCTCGGCGAACACCGGCAGGCCGCCCAGCGTCGCGGCCACCGCCCGCGCCTTCGCGTCGCCGCTCGAGGCCGCCAGCACCCGGCTGCTCTGCACGCCGCCGCCGATCCAGTTGTCCACCGTCCCGGTGCGGAAACCCTTGGCCACCAGCGCCTGTGCGGCCTGTGCGGCCAGCCCGCCGACGCCGCTGGCGTTGTACAGATCCACCGTCACGGTCGAGGGATCCACGCCGCCGGTGTCCTCGTGCGCGTCGTTGTCCTCACCGACCATCTTGGCCACGTACTTCTGCACGGCGACCGGATCGACCAGCACCACCGATTCGCCGTTGTCGGTCCAGCCGTTGAGGTCCTTCACCGGGATGGTCTCGAACTTCACCTGGCCGCCGGACAGATCCTGCAGCTGATTCATGAATTTCAGGACGTCCCAGTCGGAGTCGAGCACCACGGTGCGCCCGACCGCGTCGCTGAGTTCCTTCATCCGGCCCGGACTGGTGAGCGTCTTGGCGCTGAGCACCTGATGCACCAGCTGCGCCATATAGACCTGCTGGCGCACGATGCGGTCCAGGTCCCCGCGCGGCAGATCGTGCCGCTGACGCACGAAGCTCAGGGCCTCCGGGCCGTCCAGACGCTGGCGTCCGGCGGGGAAGTCCGCGCCCGACATCGGCTCGTACACAGCGTTGTTCAGGCAGACGTCGACGCCGCCGACGGCGTCGGTGAGCAGCACGAAACCCAGCAGCCCGACCTCCGCGTAGTGGTCGACGGTGATGCCGGTGAGGTTCGCGACCGATTTGATCAGGGCCTGCCGCCCGGCGAGCGTGGATTTGTGATCCGCGTCGGTGGCGCTCGCGCCCTTGTCGAGCAGCTTCTGCTGCTCGGTGAACTTGGTGACGCCATAGGCGGAGTTGATCTTGCCCTTACCCTGTCCCGGAATATCGACGTAGGCATCGCGCGGAATCGAGATGGCCGTCGCGGAGGAGCCGTCGTTCGGCACCCGGATGAGCACGATGGTGTCGGTATTGAGGCCGACCTCGTCACCGGCGTGCAGCATGGCGCGCTCGTCCTGGCTGAGCGGATCGCCGTGCGCGTCGGTGCGGCTGTCGATGCCGACCATCAGGATGTCCACCGCGCCGTCCGAACCCCCGCCCAGGCCCAGATCGCCGATCCGCTCGATGCTCGAGACCAACTGATCGACGCTGTGCCAGCCCAGTCCGGTGACCCCGAGCACCAGCACCGCGGCGATCGCCGAGAGCGCTCGCAGCGGAGTGCCGGGCCGCTGCCGCCCGCCTCGCGCTCGTCGCGTCGCCGGGCGGCGCGACGGTAGCGGTGCGGATGCCCTCCTGCTCTCCGGCAACCTGGAAATCCTTTCCGCGCGGTGTTCGACAGCACCTCGAAATCGAGGTGATGCCGGTGGAATACCCCCATAGGCAGGCTAGACGCGCGGTCGAGAATGTCGGCGTAGCCGAGGCTCCGTGAGTCGTGCGCCGCCGGACTCTGCCGCTCGATGTGCTCGCGTCTTCGCAGGTGGAACGGGGTGTGCGCGCGGCGGAATCGGTCGTGTCACACTGGCCGCCGTGACTTCGCATCCCGTGACCTCGGCCACCGCCGGTTCCGATCCCGTCGCCGCGCGGCTGGTGGTGACGGGGGCCGGAGGCCAACTCGGGCGGGCGCTGCTGCTTCTCGCGCCCGGAGCACGCGGATTCGGGCGGAGCGAGCTCGACATCACCGACTCCGATGCTGTTCGGCGCGTGCTGAATCCGGGCGACGTGGTGCTCAACTGTGCCGCGTATACCGCCGTGGACCAGGCCGAAACCGAGGTCCGGGCGGCGTTCGCGGTGAACGCCACCGGCCCGGCGGTGCTGGCCGCGGCCTGCGTCGAGACCGGCGCGCGGCTGATCACGGTGTCTACCGACTACGTTTTTCCAGGCAACTCACAGCAACCGTACGAACCGGGTGATCCGACCGGGCCCGCCACCGTGTACGGCCGCTCGAAACTGGCCGGGGAGCAGGCGGTTCTGGAGCTCGCGCCCGACGCGCACATCGTCCGGACGGCCTGGGTGTACACCGGGCGCGGCACGGATTTCGTGGCCACCATGCGGCGGCTCGAACGCGAGCGCGACAGCGTGAACGTCGTTGCCGACCAGATCGGTTCACCCACCTACGCCCCGGATCTGGCCGCCGGACTGCTGGAA
The DNA here is from genome assembly GCF_001613145.1 of Nocardia jejuensis NBRC 103114. Lineage (GTDB taxonomy): Bacteria > Actinomycetota > Actinomycetes > Mycobacteriales > Mycobacteriaceae > Nocardia > Nocardia jejuensis. Next base: position 33,827 of record NZ_BDBU01000006.1, on the reverse strand, counting down.
CTCGCGGCTCGCGCGCCGCTGCCGGGTGCGGCGGCGCGAATCCTGCACGCCACCAATGCCGGACAGGTCAGCTGGTTCGAACTCGCCCGGGCCGTGTTCGCCGGAGTCGGCGCGGACCCCACGCGCGTGCACCCGTGCACGACCGCCGATTTCCCGAGACCTGCTCCGCGCCCGGCATATTCGGTGCTCTCTGGCGCCGCGTGGGCCGCGGCGGGACTCACTCCGCTGCGGGACTGGGACGTCGCGCTGGCGGACGCGCTGGCAGCGGCCGGCGGTTAGGCTGAATGGATCCGTGGTCCGCGCGCTCGGTCCCCGGACTGCTCGACGGTGCGGGCCACGCCATCCTCGGCACCGTGTGGAGCGGCAATTCGTGGAACCGCCGGTACCGGCGGGCCGATGCGCGGATCTCCGAGCGTACCGTCGGCCTGCTGTCCGGCTCCTGCCTGCTGGTGCGCCGCGCCGCCTTCGATTCGATCGGGGGATTCGACTCCCGCTACTCGATGTACATGGAGGATGTCGACTTCGGTGACCGCTTGGGCAAGGCGGGCTGGCACAATGTGTTCGTGCCGTCCGCCGAGGTCACGCACGCCAGGGGACACGCCGCGGGACGCCATCCCGAGACGATGCTCCCGCGCATCACGCGAGTGCGTACCGTTTCCAGGCCGACCGGCATCCGCACTGGTGGCAGGCTCCGCTGCGGGTCGCGCTGAAGGCCGGACTTGCGATCCGCTGCACGCTTGCGGTTCGATCCGCTCTGCGTGCACGTGATCGGGCGACCGGCGCGCACGCAGACCACTGACACATGACACAGGGGAGACGATGGCGAACAGCGGCACTGGAGCCGGGTCCACGGACGCGGTGATCCTGGTAGGCGGTCAGGGCACCCGCCTGCGACCACTGACCCTGTCCGCCCCGAAGCCGATGCTGCCCACAGCCGGTTTGCCGTTCCTGCAGCACCTGCTGGCGCGCATCGCCGCGGCCGGAATCAAGCACGTCGTCCTGGGCACCTCGTACAAGGCGGAGGTGTTCGAGGAACACTTCGGCGACGGTTCGCAATTCGGGCTGGAGCTCGAGTACGTGACCGAGAGCGAAGCCCTCGGCACCGGCGGCGGCATTCGCAATGTGCTGCCGAAGCTGCGCGCGGACACCGTCATGGTGTTCAACGGTGACGTGCTGGGCGGCACCGACCTCGGCGGCGTGCTGGACACGCACCACTCCAGCAATGCCGACGTCACCCTGCACCTGGTCCGGGTCAGCGACCCGCGCGCCTTCGGCTGCGTGCCGACGGACGAGAACGGCCGTGTCACCGCGTTCCTGGAGAAGACCCAGGATCCGCCGACCGACCAGATCAACGCGGGCTGCTACGTCTTCCGGCGCGAGTACATCGAGAAGATCCCCGCCGGCCGTCCGGTCTCGGTGGAGCGCGAGACCTTCCCGTCGCTGCTGGCCGAGGGCGCGCACATCCAGGGGCACGTGGACACCTCGTACTGGCGTGACATGGGCACCCCGGAGGACTTCGTGCGCGGCTCCGCGGACCTCGTGCGCGGCATCGCCCCGTCCCCGGCGTTGCCGGGGCAGCGCGGCGAATCCCTGGTCCATCCGGGTGCGGGTGTCGCGCCCGGGGCCCTGCTGATCGGCGGCACCGTGGTCGGACGCGGCGCGGAGGTCGGTGCGGGCGCACGGTTGGACGGCGCGATCCTGTTCGACGGCGCGGTCGTGGAAGCCGGTGCCACCGTGGAACGTTCGATCATCGGCTTCGGCGCCCGGATCGGCCCGCGCGCCCTCGTGCGTGACGGCGTGATCGGTGACGGAGCCAATATCGGTGCGCGCTGCGAACTGCTGCGCGGAGCCCGCGTCTGGCCCGGCGTCACCATCCCCGACGGCGGTCTGCGCTTCTCCACCGACGTCTGAGTTCGTCCGGCGCGAACTATTCGACAGCTCAACGAGATTCGGCCGCCCACACACTGTGGGCGGCCGAATCTCGTTGGGGGAGCGGATGCTCTCGCGGCTCATCGTCGGGGCGGTCCTCGGGTGAGGCCTATCGCTCCCACTTGCCGGGGTTCAGGTGGAACTGGACCAGCGCGCTCGCGTGACCATGCCCCATCTCATGCTCCGATTTGAGCCAATTCACCAGGTCTTTATGGGAGGTGATCCCGGTGTCGGCGAGGAGGGCGAACCAGTCGTCCACCGTGCGGCCGTATTTGGTTTCGATGGTGGGGAAGTACGAGGCCGGGCCGTGCGGCTTGGTGGTCGCCATGGGGTGCTCCTCGGGATGCGGTTGCCGGTAAGGACGACGCGGCCCGCCGAGAATCATCGCGCTGTGACGGGGCTCATGGCCGGGGGCGCCGCGACGGCGGATTCGATACCGGCGGTGCGGGGTTCGCGGATCAGCAGGAACCCGGTGAGGGCGACCAGGGCGGCGGTCAGGCCGTGGATGCCGAACGCGGCGGCGGTGGAGCCGTGGTAGCTCAGGACCGTGGTCATATCGCCGATCGGGATGAGGGCCAAGACCAGCATGCTGATTCCGAGGGCGAAGCGCTGACGGGCGGCCAGCAGCGCCAGGATCAGGATTCCGGAGGCGGTGTCGCGCACACCCTTGAGGTTCATGAACGCGGCGGCCTCGCCGGTCGGCCAGGACGGCAGTCCGAAACCGGTCGCGGTGGCCTCGGGGGCGATCAGGTAGCTCAGGCCGATGTAGAGGATGAAGGCGGCGCCGATGAGGGACAGGACGGTGGCGATGCGGGAGATGTTCATTGTGGCTCCAAAATCTAGCGGTGCTAACTGATGGGTGCAACGCTAGATTATCGATAGGTAGTTTGTCTAGCGGTGCTAGAGTTTGTTCATGTCAGTCACTCAGACCCGCAAGGAACGCGAACGCGCGGAACGCCATCAGCGCATCGTCGACACCGCTCGCGCGATCGCCGAGACCGACGGCTGGGACGCCGTCACCGTGCGACGCCTCGCCGAGCGCATCGAATACAGCCAGCCGGTGCTGTACGGGCACTTCGCCGGCAAGGACGCCATCGTGACCGCCGTCGCGGAGCAGGGCTTCGTCGAATTGGGGGTCATGACAAGGGAATTGCGCGAAGCCGCGCCGGATCCGGAGGCCGCGCTCACCGCCGTCGCGGAGGGGTACCTGCGGTTCGCTCGAGAACGGGCAGCACTCTACGACGCCATGTTCCTGCTGCGCACCGAACTGACTTTCGGGCCCGACGCGCCGCAACTGCTCAAGGACACCTTCGTCGAACTCCTGCTCACCTTCGCGCCTTTCGCGGCGCCGCACGACGAGGAAACCTTCACCGAGGTGTGCTGGAGTGCGCTGCACGGCCTGGCCACCTTGGACCGAGGGGGGCGGCTCCGACCCGATTTTCGGACCCAGCGACTGGAAATCCTGGTGTCCCAATGGATCTCACCGGCCTGAGTGCCCCGGTCCGCGCGGCCTCGAAGCCCGGCCCGGCCGCCCCGGCCACCGAAAGGCCGGCCTGAACTGCGACGGCTCGAATGTGCCACCCGGTGCGCCGACCGGACTCGTCCGACCCGCCGTACCGTGCGCGATAGATCCGCCGACCTCGGATCTCCGGGGCCGTCCACGCGGTGATATTCGGCCTGGATCATCGGGTTCGTCACGGTGGCGGTGGTAGGCGCCCGAGCGCGCCTACTGTGGAGATCATGGCTGATGCGGTGGTGGTCGGGTCGGGGCCCAATGGGCTTGCGGCGGCTGTGATCCTGGCTCGGGCGGGGCTCGAGGTCGAGGTGTACGAGGCCGCGGACCGGATCGGCGGGGGATGCCGGACCGGGGAGGTGACCCTCCCGGGGTTCAAGCACGACCTGTGCGCGGGGGCCCATCCGATGGCGGTGGCGTCGCCGTTCTTCCGGGCGTTCGACCTGGCCGCGCACGGGGTGGAACTGCTCACGCCGCAGGTGTCGTACGCCCATCCGCTGGACGGCGGCCGGGCCGCACTGGCCTGGCGGGACCTCGAGCACACCGTCGACGGTCTCGGGCGGGACGGCCGGGCCTGGCAGCGGCTGTTCGGGCCGCTGGTGCGGCGCTGGGAGGACCTGGTCGACCTGATCATGTCCGATATGCGGCACCCGCCGGTCGAGCCGGTGGGTGTGCTGCTCGGCGCCCGCATGGCGGAGCTGTCCACGCCGCTGTGGAACGCGCGCTTTCGCGAGGATCTGGCGCCCGCCCTGCTGACCGGGGTGGCCGCGCACGCGATCCGCCCGCCGCGCAGCGCTCCCGGCGCGGGCGTCTCCCTGCTGCTGGGCACCCTCGCGCACGCGGGCGGCTGGCCGGTGCCGCGCGGGGGCAGCCAGGTGATCGTGGACGCGCTGGCCGAGGATCTGACGCGGCACGGCGGACGGATCATCACCGGGCATCGGGTGGACGACCTCGGCGAATTCGGCAGCGCCGCGGCGGTGCTGCTCGATACCGCGCCCGCCGAACTCCAGCGCGTCGCGGGGGAGCGGTTGTCCGGCGGATACGCCTACGCACTCGACAAATTCCGGTACGGCGGCGCGGCCTGCAAGGTGGATTTCGCGCTGTCGGGTCCGGTTCCGTGGCAGGCGCGGGGGTGCGAGCGGGCCGGCACGCTGCACCTGGCCGGATCCCGAGCGGAGATCGTGGCGGCCGAAAAGGCCGTCGCCGCAGGGCGTCACGCGGAACGGCCCTACGTACTGGCGATCCAGCCGGGCGTCGTGGACTCCACCCGCGCCCCCGCCGGGAAGCACACCTTCTACACCTACGCCCACGTCCCCAACGGTTCCACCGACGACCTGACCGAGACCATCACCGCCCAGGTCGAACGCTTCGCCCCCGGTTTCCGTGATCTCGTCCTCGCCACCAACGTGCGCACCGCCGCCACCATGCCCGCGCACAACGCGAACTACATCGGCGGCGACATCTCCGCGGGCGCGATGACCCTGCGCCAGACGCTTTTTCGCCCGGCTCCCCGCTGGAACCCCTACCGCACCCCCCTCCCGGGTGTCTACCTGTGCTCCGCCGCCACCCCACCCGGCCCCGGCGTGCACGCCATGAACGGCCTGCACGCCGCCCACCACGCCCTCCGCCGCGAATTCGGCATCCGCACACACCCTCTCGACCTGCTGCGCGCCTGACTACGACGCCGACAGCGGCCACTCTCCGGTGTCCTCGCGTGCCTGCCTGAGCCGGGCGCAGAACTTGCCCGCCAGATCGGCGGGGAGGTCGCAGGTGCGCCCGATCAGCCAGCGCCGGTACAGCCGGTCCTCGTAGTCGGGGTCCTGCGGGTGGGCGGGCTCGTTCAGCAGTGGCCCGAAGGCGTGCTCGACCAGCGGCAGCACCGATGCCTCCGCACCGCGATTGCGTTCGAGCAGATCGGTGAGATAGAGCCCGAGCAGACGGCCCAGGTGCGAGTTCAGGTCGCCGGCCGCGGCCCGCAGGGCCTGCTCGTCCAGTGGACCGTGATCGAGCAGTTTGTTGAGCCCGATCTGAGAGTCGAACAGCGCCAACGCCATTGCGGCGGGCACCGCCACCGACGCGGTTCCCGGATCGAGGGTGCGCCGCTGCGCGGTCTGTGGTTTCTCCCCGCGCCAGTACGCCTTGGCCGCGCTGCCGCTGTGCCAGTCCAGGGAGGTGTCCAGGCGGCGGAACGTGACCGGCTTGGGGGTCGGGCCGAGGGTGGCCGCCTCGACCCGGACCAGGGTCCGGCGGGTCGGTCCGCCCGCGGCGATGACGTCGTCGAGACTGAGATTGAGTTCTCGACGCCGCTCGCGAACGCACGCCGCGAGGAACCCCGCATACTCCGGCTGCATGTAAACCAAATTTACCCTAGGGGCCGCGACGAACGCCGCGACACTCTCCCCGAGATCCCTGTTGCCGCACTCTACTACCTTCCGTACGTGGTCAGCGGGTGAATCGAGATCCAAACCTTTTCTACTGATTTTTCTTGCTCCGGTGTAGGAATCGCCCTAGGCTGTAGGGGCCTCGCGCGGATCGGAGTTCGATCGTGCCCCGCGGGCAGTGCTTTCGGAGGGGCGCACCGATCTGTAACGGAGGGGAGGGATCGGCATGCCCCTCCGAAGGTCCACTCCCGCAGTGGATCCCGGCCATCACTCGCGACGGCTGCGGTGCAGATCCGGTTCGATGTAGATATCACCGGCGGCCGGAACCACCTGGCGCACACGAGCTTCCGCGGCGTCGATCGCCGTGGCCACGGTCGAGATGTCCAATCCCGCGACCATGGTGACCTTCGCGGCGATCAGCAGGTCGTCCGGCGCGAGATACTGCGTCTTGAGCTGCAGCACACCGTCGATCCGATTGACGTCGACGAGGCTCTCCCGAATGCGGCGCTCCTCGTCGGGAGTCGCGCCCTCGCCGATCAACAGGCTCTTCATCTCCACGATCAGCACGACAGCTATTGCGCCGAGCAGGATTCCGATGGCGACCGTGCCGATCCCGTCCCAGATCGGATCGTCGGTGAGCACGGTCAGCCCGACGCCGAGGAACGCCAGGACCAGCCCGATCAGCGCGCCGGTGTCCTCGAGCAACACCACCGGCAGTTCCGGATTCCGAGTGGTGCGGATGAACCGCCACCAGCTGTTGCGACCCTTGAGCGGTGCGGACGCCTCGCGGGCGGTGGCCAGGCTGTAGCCCTCCAGGCACATGGCGATCACCAGAATCCCGATCGCGATGCCCGCGGATTCCAGCGGCTCCGGTTCACGGATCTTGTGGATGCCCTCGTTGATCGCGAACAGCGACCCGAGCGTGAAGATGACCAGCGCCACCACGAACGAGTAGAAGTAGCGATTGCGGCCGTACCCGAAGGGGTGCAACTGATCCGGCGCCTGTTCCGCGCGCCGCCGCCCGACCAGGAGCAGTCCCTGATTGGCGGTGTCGGCCAGCGAATGCATCGCCTCGGCCAGCATGGATCCCGATCCGGTCAGGATCGCGCCGCCGAATTTCGCGACCGTGATGCCGGCGTCGGCGGCGAACGCCGCCAGCACCGCCTTCCTGCTGTCACCCGAAGACATGGGATCAACGCTACGTGCGATACCGGTGGAACGTCCGGCGATACGCGCCGGACGATCCGATCGTCACGATCACCACGGTCGGCGCGGCGCCCTGCCGGGGGCAGCCGGGATCAGCTTCACGCGGCCTGCGTGCGGTACAGGTCGGGTTCGAGGTAGATGACCCGCGCGGCCGGAACCGCTTCGCGCACGCGGGCTTCGGCCGCGTCGATGGCCGCGGCGATGTCCGCGATCTCCAATCCGGGCACGATGGCGATCTTGGCCGCGACGAGCAGTTCCTCCGGTCCGAGGTATTGGGTGCGCAGATGGATGACGCGGTCGATGCGCTCGTCCCCGGCCAGGCATTCGCGGATCTTGCGATCCTCCTCGGGTGTCGCGCCCTCACCGATCAGCAGGCTCTGCATCTCGATGATGAGAATGACCGCGATGATGCCCAGCAGGATGCCGATGGCCAGCGTGCCGATGCCGTCCCAGACCGGTTCGCCGGTCAGTTCGGTCAGCGTGATGGCCACGAATGCGAAGACCAGGCCGATCAGCGCGCCGGTGTCCTCGAGCAGCACCACCGGCAGTTCCGGATTGCGCGAGTTGCGGATGAACCGCCACCAGCTCGCATCGCCCTTGAGCGGCTTGGATTCCCGCATGGCGGTGAAGAAGCTGAAGCCCTCCAGCGCGATCGCGATGCCCAGGATGACGATGGCCACGATGGCGTTGCTCAGCATCTCCGGATGCTGGATCTTGTGGATGCCCTCGTAGATCGCGTACACCGAGCCGAGCGCGAAGATGACCAGCGCGACCACGAACGAGTAGAAGTAGCGATTGCGGCCGTACCCGAAGGGGTGCAGCTGATCCGCCTGCTGTTCGGACCGGCGCTGGCCCAGCAGCAGCAGACCCTGGTTGGAGGTGTCGGCGACCGAGTGCACGGCCTCGGCGAGCATCGACGCCGATCCCGTGATCGCCGCGCCGATGAACTTCGCCACCGCGATGCCGGCGTTCGCGCTGAGCGCCGCCAGGATCGCCTTCTTACCGCCACCCGCAGACAATGTGCAGTCCTTCCAGAACGTCCGTTACGTCGCGTACAACGCGCACGGGAGGACAGCCTAGTTCGAGCTCACCGCCGCGCAGAAAAGCTGAGCCGAGCCGTCGATCGCCTGGGCGCGAATCTCCCCGTCGGTGGCCGAGATCCACGCCGCGTGACCACGTTGCACGGCCAGCTCGTGCCGGCCCTGCAGCAGGCGCACCCGCCCGTGCGTGCACAGCGTGATGCCCGGCCCGGCGCGCAGCACAGTCACCGGTTCGTCGCCGACGGCCAGCTCGAATCGGCTGAGCGTGAATTCCGGTGCGGGCGCGGGATATCGGTACACCCCGTCGCCCATCGCCTCGGACTGCACGATCGGCAGCTCGAGCGGTTCGAAGTCCAGTACTCGCAACAACTCCGGCACGTCCACGTGTTTGGGCGTGAGTCCGCCGCGCAGCACGTTGTCGGAGTTGGCCATGATCTCCACGCCCATGCCGCGCAGATACGCGTGCAGGTTCCCGGCGGCCAGGTACAGGCCCTCACCGGGTTCGAGGGTGATCCGGTTCAGCAGCAGCGCGGCCAGTACTCCCGCATCGCCCGGATACGCCTCCGCCAGTTCCAGCGCGGTGCGCACCTCGGCGGTGAATTCCTTGGGCACGCCCTCGAATCCGGCATCGCGCTCGGACAGGTAGCGCACGCACGCGTCGAGCACCTTGGGCAGCAGGGTGCTCAGCGCGGCCTGCGGCAGTGCGATCCAGGTGGTGAACAGGGTGCGCAGCCCGGCCGAGTCGGGCTGCGCGGCAAGCAGTTCCGCGTACGGATTCAGCTCCGCCACGTCCAGGGCGCGCAGCAGCCGCACCGTGCGCAGCGGATCGCGGAAACCGGCGAGCGCCTCGAACCGATTCAGCGCCACCACCAGCTCGGGCTTGTGGTTGGCGTCGCGGTAGTTGCGCATGGGGGAGTCCATCGACAACCCGGCGTGGTTCTCCTTGTCGAACCCGGCCTGCGCCTGCGCGAGGCTCGGATGCGCCTGGAGCGAGAGCGGTTCCTCCGCGGCGAGGATCTTGAGCAGGAACGGCAGCCGTCCACCGAATTCGCTCGCGACCGAACCGAGTTCGCCGCTGGGGTCGGCATCGACCACCTCCAGCAGCGAGCGGCTGTGGCCGTTGATCTGGACCCGGGCCGGGTCGGCCGGATGCGCGCCGAACCAGAGTTCCGCTTCCGGATGCGCGGAGGGAACCGGTCGTCCGCACAGCTGAGCGAGCGCGGTGCGCGAACCCCAAGCGTAGGAACGCAGCGCACCAACGAGTTCGTGCACTAGAAGTTGCCCCCGTCGTAGCGTCCCGGACCGGTGGCCGGGCGGGAACCCAGTAGTCGTAGGTAGGCCGCCGCCATGTCGATTCGGAGCGTGAGGATCGCCAACTGCTCCAACTCGCTGGGAGGCGCGGCCTGGCCCCCCGGTTCTCCGGCGGCCGCGGGGTTCGCGGCCTCCACGTCGACGTTCACCAGATCGGCGTCGACCATTCCGGAATCACCGCTGAACACGCCCAGCCGCCGGCGCACCGACATCTCGGTCTGTGTGCTCAGCACGAACACCCGCACCTGCTCCACCGGGGCCGGACCGTCGAGCTGTTCGTCGTGGAACAGCGGATCGAAGCCGGGTGCGGACACGCCCGCGGCCTCCACCAGACGCGCCTGCGCCGCAATGGTTTCCGACAGGTTGGTCGCGGTCGAGATCTGCCCGGCCGAGGCCAGCAGGATCTCGGCGGCGTGTTCGGCCAGCTGGATCGCGGCGGGATTGTCACCGGCCAGCACGATCCGCTTGCGCTGCTGCAAGCGGGTGGCCAGGCTCTTGGCGGGATTGTGGAACGCCTCGTTCTGCGGTCCGTCGCTGAGCGCTTCGGCATCGAGCAGATCGGCGAGGGTGTTCAGATCGGGGATCAGCGCCGAGGTGCGATGCGGGTCGATGGCGGCCACCACGGCCATCCCGACCGACAGATAGCGCAGCAGCCGATTGTGATCGAGCACGGGCACCCGCGGCGGCAGCATGGCCGCGCGTCCGGCGGCCGCGGCGCGCATCGGTCCCTCGTCGGGCGCGGCGACGATCACCTCCGCGCCGCGGCGCAGTGCGCTGTCCACGGATTCGGCCAGGCGCGGATCGCCCGAATCGTCTCCGGCCACCAGCACCACATCGAGCGGGCCGACCCACGGCGGGATCGAGGTGGCTTGCACCAGCGGCATACTCGTGCGGTCGCCGAGCGCGGCGACGAGCAGGCCGGCGGCTCTCGACGCTCGTCCGGAACCCGAGACCAGCACGAGGCTGCGCGGTCTCAGATCGGCCAGGCGCGCCAGCGCGTTCTCCGAAACGGCCGCCGCGGTCGCTCGCACTTGAGCACCGCCGGATGCGGCAGAGCGCAAGGTGCCCCCGGCGTCCGCCGCCTCCAGCGAGGCGACGTCATCGAGGTCGAGTACAGGTGTCCCAGCGATCATCGGGCGTTGCCACCTCCCCTCATCGGGTCACCAGACGCTGGTGAATCCAAGCTCTGTGATTCCACTATTCCAGTCAGGCGCGGACGATGCTCAGGATCTCGGTTACGAGTCCGTCTACTTCCTCCTGCGATCGGGCTTCGACGTTGAGCCGCAGCAGCGGTTCGGTATTCGAGGCCCGCAGGTTGAACCAGGCGCCGTCGGGCAACTGCACCGTGACTCCGTCCAGCCGGTCCACCGATTGGGCCCGCTTGCCGAATGCCTCGACCACCGCCACCGTGCGCGCCTGCGCGTCATCCACCGTGGAGTTGATCTCTCCGGAGGACGCATATGTTGCATACGCGGATCCGAGTTCGGACATCGGCTGCTCTTTTTCGCCCAGAGCGGCCAAAACGTGCAGAGCCGCGAGCATGCCGGAGTCGGCGCCCCAGAAGTCGCGGAAGTAGTAGTGCGCGGAGTGCTCGCCGCCGAAGATCGCTCCGGTCGCGGCCATCTGCTGCTTGATGAACGAGTGTCCGACGCGGGTGCGTACCGGGTTGCCGCCCAGCTCGGTCACCAGCTCCGGCACGGCGTGCGAGGTGATCAGATTGTGGATGACCGTGGCGCCGGGCTCCTTGATCAGCTCGCGCTCGGCAACCAGTCCGGTGACCGCGGACGGGGTGACCGGATCACCGTTCTCGTCCACAACGAAGCAGCGGTCCGCGTCGCCGTCGAAGGCCAGGCCGATGTCGGCCTTGGTCTCGCGCACGAAGCGCTGCAGATCCACCAGGTTCTTCGGATCCAGGGGATTGGCTTCGTGATTGGGGAAGCTGCCGTCCAATTCGAAGAACAGCGGTTCGATGGTGAACTGCGGCAGCGTGCCCAGCACGGCGGGCACGGTGTAGCCGCCCATGCCGTTGCCGGCGTCCACCGCGATGCGCAGCGGGCGCGACCCGCTCAGGTCCACCAGCTTGTGCAGATACGCCGCGTAGTCCGAGAGCAGATCCTGCTCGGTGGCGGTGCCGCGCGGACCGTCGAACGCGGGCACGCCCGCGATGACCTCGTCGGTGATGGTGCCCAGCCCGGTGTCCTGGCCGACCGGCAGCGCCTTGGCCCGGCACATCTTGATGCCGTTGTACTTGGCCGGATTGTGGCTCGCGGTGAACATCGCGCCGGGACACTCGAGGTAGCCCGAGGCGAAGTACAGCTGATCGGTGGAGGCCAGGCCGATCTGCACCACGTCGAGCCCCTGGGCCAGCACGCCGTCCGCGAAGGCGTCGGCGAGCCCGGGGGAGGAGTCACGCATATCGTGGCCGATCACGACCCGCTGCGCGCCCTCCTCGCGCATCAACCGCGCGAAGGAACCGGCCACGTCACGCACGAAGTCCGCGTCGATCTGTTCGCCGACCACACCTCGTACGTCGTAAGCCTTGATGACTGCATGAACGGACTCGGCGGTGCGGGCGTCTGTCATGCCGACCACATTAGTGGCTCCATCGGCAGATGGCCGAGCCTCCCCGTCCGCACCGGTCCCACTCCCAGCTAGTTGGGGGGATCGGGCAGGACCCGGAGGTGACCGCGGCGTCCGGTGCGGCCCGCGGTTCGGGTGGGGCGCTGGGGAGCCGGTGCGTAATCGGCGGGGTAGCCGCGCGGATCGGGCTCGGTCGCGCGCCGGCGCATCCCGGCTTCGCGGACGGCCTCGGCCAGTGCGGTCAGATCGTCGTCATCGGGGGTGCCGGAGGAAAACCCGCCCTCGTGACGGACCATCTCCCATCCCTTGGGCGCGGTGATCCGGGAGCCGTGCGTTTCACACAGGTCCCAGGAGTGCGGCTCGGCGACCGCGGCCAGCGGACCGACGACGGCCGTCGAGTCCGAGTAGACATAGGTCAGCGTCGCAACGGCCGGGTTTTTGCAGCCTGGACGGCAGCAACGACGCATGGGAATCACGCCATGCAGGGTAACCCTCCGCGCGCCGTCATGTGGACAGACACGCTCAATGGGACCGGGCTCCGTCCGCTTCGGCATCGCTCCCGGCCGTGCGGTTAGATTCGTGGTATGACCCGTTCACGAAAGAGGCGATCGCCCACCGCGCGATCGGTGATCCGCCGCGGGCGGGGTGTGCGCGGTCCCATGCTGCCGCCGACGGTGCCCGCTCGGCGCACTCGCGGTCAGCAGTTCGATCGATTGGTGCTGGAGGCGTTCGCGCCGCTGGAGGGGCGCTGGCGCGATCAGCTCACCGGTCTCGATATCGCCGTGGACGACGTGCCGAAAATCCGCCCGCTGCACCCGGATTCGGTCACCTGGCCGGACGAGGTTGTCGCCGACGGGCCGGTGCCGCTGTCCCGGCTCATCCCGGCCGGGGTCGACCGCTACGGAATGCCGACCCGCGCCCGAATTGTCTTGTTTCGCAAGCCTTTGGAACTCCGCGCCGGTGACCCCGACGATCTGGTCGATCTGCTGCGCGAGGTGCTCGTTCAGCAGATCGCCACCTACCTCGGCGTCGAACCCGACGTGATAGATCCTGAGCCGGAATAACCTTTTCCGCCGCAACGGGTTTCGCGCGGCGGCCGCGCTCGCCCGAGTGAGCCGCAGATACGGCGAGTCCCCAACGTCCACGGGTCCGTGGGCTGTTGGGGATCTCGGCCGTACGCGCAAGGGCGGGCGGGTCTTTCACGCTTCGCCGCGCCGGACGCAGCGAAGCGGGCTCAGATGATTCCGCGCTTGAGACGCCGGCGCTCCCGCTCCGACAGACCGCCCCAGATTCCGAAGCGTTCGTCGTTGGCGAGGGCGTATTCGAGGCATTCGTCCCGGACCTCGCAGCCCAGGCAGATTCGTTTGGCCTCGCGGGTGGAGCCGCCCTTCTCAGGGAAGAACGCCTCCGGATCGGTCTGAGCGCACAGCGCTCGTTCCTGCCACTGCTCAGCCTCGGTCAGGTGCTTGCCCTTCGCGAAGCTGTCGAACATATCCTCCACACCGGTGACGATGAGGCTCAGCCGTGGTGATTCTGGCTGAAACTGCGCACGCGGCCACTGGCCTCCCCCCGGTCGCATCGTCGTCGGTTCACCCCCCTCGAACCCGTTCCGTTCGTCGGCGCAGAAATCTCGAGCTGCGCCAGCTGTGGAATCGGATTGCGATACACCGCCCGGAATGCCTGACGGGGCCGGTTCATCGACCATCGCGCCGCCTCCTCACTGTGTGTTAGCGCAGAATGATTACTCCGTCGGAGCCGATCTCACCGACGGCCCAACCCCGCGATGTAGTCCCGCGGACATCCCCGAGCTGCACGTCGTTCCGATGCCTCGCCGGTCTCCAAAGAACCGAACGCATGTTCGAAAACCTGTCCGCGCCTTGAACTCTCGCGCGGACCCGGAATGACATGCCTGTGATTAGACACGCCGGGCCTGTCGATGGTCAAGCTGTCGAAGCTATTCCGTTACCATCCCCGACCCCCGTTCTGGAAGGTTCCCGCAGATCAAACAGCAAATATGCAGCAAATAAGCCGCGAATCATCTTCGCGCATGAACCGCATAGGCTGTGCGGATGTGACTCGAGAACAAGCGGATATCGCACCCGGGACAGGTCTGCGGATCGCGGTACTGGTCGGTGGAGTCGGCGGCGCGCGCTTCCTTCAGGGAGTGCGCGAACTGTTGCCGGGAGCCGAAACCACAGCCATCGTCAATGTCGGTGATGACGTCTGGATGCACGGGCTGCGTATCTGCCCTGACCTGGACACCTGCATGTACACCCTGGGTGGCGGCATTGATCCGGAGCGCGGCTGGGGGCATGCGAACGAGACCTGGCACGCCAAAGAGGAGCTGGCGAAATACAACGCTCAACCCGATTGGTTCGGGCTGGGTGATCGGGATATCGCCACTCATCTCATTCGCACCGAAATGCTGCGTCAGGGTTATGCGCTCTCGGCCGTCACCGAGGCGCTCTGCGCGCGATGGCAACCCGGTGTGAAACTGCTTCCCGCAACCGACGACAGGTGTGAAACGCACGTGGTAATCGGGGACCCGGAGAACCCTGGCGAACGTCGCGCGATCCATTTCCAAGAGTGGTGGGTTCGCTATCGGGCGAACGTGGAGACGCATGGATTCGTGACTATTGGTGCGGACCAAGCAAAACCGGCGCCCGGTGTGACAGAAATCATAGCCGCCGCTGATGTGATCCTGCTTGCTCCGTCGAACCCCGTCGTGAGCGTCGGGGCCATCCTTTCGGTGCCCGGAATCCGGGGCGCGTTGCGCACCACATCGGCCAAGGTCATCGGGCTCTCGCCGGTGGTCGGTGGAAAGCCTTTGCGCGGCATGGCCGATGAATGCCTGTCGGTGATCGGCGTGGAGACCACCGCCGAGGCCGTCGGCAACTACTACGGCGCGCGCACCGCCACCGGCATCCTGGACGGTTGGCTCGTCCACAGCACCGACTCCGCCGACGTGCCCGGGGTCGAGGTGCGCAGCGTGCCCCTGCTCATGACCGATCCGGGGGCCACCGCGCAGATGGTGCGCGAGGCGCTGGACATCGCCGGGGTGAAACCGTGAGCACGGCAAGGGAATCGGAGGACGGGCTCGCGGGCGCGGCGCTCGTCGAAAAGGACATCACGGGAGTTGAATCGTGACGACGGACCCGAACGTTCACGCCGGGGCGGGGACCGCCGCGCTCGGCGATCATGCCGGTGGTGGCGAACTGCGCATTCTGCCGATTCCGGGCTTGCCGGAATTCCGGCCGGGTGACGATGTCGCCGAAGCCATTGCGGCGCAGGCGCCCTGGCTGCGGGACGGCGACGTGCTGGTGGTCACCAGCAAGATCGTGTCCAAGGCCGAGGGCCGCATCGTGAGCGCGCCCTCCGATCCCGAGGAGCGCGACGCCGCGCGCCGGGAACTGGTGCTGCGGGAGTCGGTGCGGGTGCTGGCGCGCAAGAACCGCACCCTCATCACCGAGAACAAGCTCGGCATCGTGCAGGCCGCCTCGGGTGTCGACGGGTCCAATGTCGAACAGGGCGAACTGGTTCTGCTGCCGGTCGATCCGGACGCCAGCGCCAAGGCGTTGCGCACCGCGCTGGCCGAGAAGCTCGGAGTGCGGGTCGCGGTGGTCATCACCGACACCATGGGCCGGGCGTGGCGCAACGGCCAGATCGACGCCGCCATCGGCTCTTCCGGCCTGCGGGTGCTGCACGACTACGACGGCGCGATCGACCGGCAGGGCAACGAACTGCACGTCACCCTCGTCGCCGTCGCCGACGAACTGGCCGCCGCCGCGGACCTGGCCAAGGGGAAACTCGGCGGGGTTCCGGTCGCCGTCGTGCGCGGTTTCCAGCACACCGACGACGGTTCCACCGCCGCCGATCTGCTGCGCGGCGGTGCGGACGATCTGTTCTGGCTCGGCACCCAGGAGGCGGTCGAACTGGGCCGCGAACAGGCTGTGCTGCTGCGTCGTTCGGTGCGCGCGTTCGCCGACACGCCCGTCGATCCGGAGCTGATCCGAGGTGCGATCGGAGCCGCGCTCACCGCGCCCGCGCCGCATCACACCCGCCCGGTCCGCTTCGTCTGGGTGCGCACGCGCGCCGTGCGCGAGCAACTGCTCACGGCCATGGCGCAGAAGTGGCGCGAGGACCTCACCGCCGACGGCCTCGATCCCGAACGCGTGGAGCGCCGCATCGCCCGGGGCGACATCCTGTCCGCCGCACCCGAAGTGATCATCCCGTTCTGCGTTCCGGACGGCGCGCACGAGTACCCGGACGCCCGTCGCCGAGCCGCCGAATCCACCATGTTCACCGTCGCCGTCGGCGCGGCCGTGCAGGGTCTGCTCGTGTCCCTCGCGGTGAAGGGCATAGGCAGCTGCTGGATCGGCTCCACCATCTTCGCCCCCGACGTCGCCCGCGAGGTCCTGGGCCTGGAGTCCGACTGGAACCCGCTGGGAGCCATCGCCGTCGGCTACCCCCTCGAGGAGCTCGCCCCGCGCGATGCCCGCGAGCCGGGAATCGGTCTGGTGGAGCTGTGAGGCGGATGTCGCCGGCCGGGGCTCGGGCGGGTGGATCGAGGGTGCGAGTGCCGACTCGGCGCCGGACGAGCGGCGCCGTGCCGCAGGGGCCGTCGATCGAGACTCCGGTCGGTGCGGCTGTGGCCCATGGGATGGTCGGGGGAGGGCGGTGAGCGCCGAGTCGTTGCACAGGTCGGCTGTGGAGTTGCTCGAAACCTGGTCGCCGGCAGCGGGTCCGGAGGGCTCGCTGCGGGAGGCGATGCTCGCGTTCCTCGGCTCCGCCCCGCGCGGTTGCCTGCGCGAGCACGCCGCCGGGCACATCACCGCCTCGGCGGTGGTGCTGTCCCACGACGAGAGCGACGTCCTGCTCACCCTGCACCCGCGAGTCGGCCGCTGGATCCAATTGGGCGGGCACTGCGAGGAATCCGACGACACCGTCGCCGCGGCCGCCTTCCGCGAGGCCACCGAGGAATCCGGCATCGAGGGCCTCACCCTCGAACCCGGCCTCTACGGAGCCCAGGCCCACCCCATCACCTGCTCCCTGGGCTTGCCGACCCGTCACCTGGACCTCCTGTTCAAAATCAAAGCCCCCGAGGGCGCGGTCCCCGTCCGCAGCGCCGAATCCACCGACCTGCGCTGGTGGCCCGTCGACGCCCTCCCCGCCGACGCGGACGTCCTGCTGCGCTGAGCACGCGCTCGACGTCCGACGACGACCGGTGATGCCCGGCTCCGCCGAACCCGGTGGGCGGGGCGTCCGGCTCGGTGGCGGTGGGACGCGTTCGGTCCCGCCGGTACGTACTCGACGGGGCGATGGCGGCCCCGTCGAGTACGCGGCGTCCCACCGCCGAGGTGGCGGTGCGCGACTCGGTGAGTAGGCGCGGACCACTGCCCGGGGAGTTTCGCGATGGGTGATCGCAATGGTTTTCCCGGGTTCGGGGACGGTGTTAGAGTCCGGTCGTACACGTTCTCAGGGCGGGGTGGAATTCCCCACCGGCGGTGATGGCGTCCGGACCGATCCGGTGCGCACGAGCCCGCGAGCGCTGTGATCCCCTCGGGGATCGCGGGTCGAGCAGATTCCGGTGAGATCCCGGAGCCGACGGTCAGAGTCCGGATGAAAGAGAACGCGACCGTACTGCCTGTCCGCTCACGCGGTTGGGTCCGTTCGCGTCGCCTAAGCCCTGGGTGACATCGCGAACAGGAGATACCCATGTCACCCACTCGGAATCGAATCGCCATCGTCGCCGCGCGCTGGCATGCCGAGATCGTCGACAATGCCGTGAACGCCGCCCGGGACACGCTCGTGCAGCACGGGCACCCGGACATCGACGTGATCGAGGTGCCGGGCGCGTTCGAAATCCCGCTGCGGGCAAAGCGACTCGCGCTCAGCGGCCGCTACGCCGCGATCGCGGCCGCCGCACTCGTCGTGGACGGCGGCATCTACCGCCACGATTTCGTCGCCTCCACCGTGGTGGACGCCCTCATGCGCATCCAGCTCGACACCGACGTACCGGTGTTCTCGGCGGTGCTCACCCCGCATCACTTCCACGAGCACGCCGAACACCTCGAATACTTCTCGCGTCACTTCACCGTCAAGGGCACGGAACTGGCGAACGCCATCGCGGCCACCCTGAAGGTCGACGAGTCGCTGGGCTGAATGCGCTCGTCGGTTCGAGTGCGGCGCTGCCCGAAGGTTGGCGGGTGCGGCACCGGCCGAGGGCGGGCGGGTGCCGGACGCGTCGCACCGGTGAGGTGCGCTCCAGCCGACCGTGAGCGGCTCCGCGGGACAGGTCCGGCACGTCCTGTCCCGCGGAGCCGCGTGGAAAACCGCCGGCGCGCAGCGGAATTGCGCGCCGGCGGTTCTGGTCACCGCCCCGGGGGAGGGTCAGGCGGTGGCCAGGCTCTTGGCTGCCGGTGGCTCGGCAGCGGCGGGTGGGCCGACCGGGTGGTCGTCGACCATGGTGGTTTCGTCGAACGGGAGTTGGCGGTCCAGGACCGCGCGGACCCGGGCGGGCTCGATGGTGTCGGTCCAGGTGCCGACCAGGATGGTGGCGACCGCGTTGCCCGAGAAGTTGGTCACGGCACGGGCTTCGGACATGAACCGGTCGATGCCGACGATCAGTCCGACGCCGTCCAGCAGTTCGGGGCGATGGCTCTGCAGACCGCCCGCGAGGGTGGCCAGGCCCGCACCGGTCACACCGGCCGCGCCCTTGGAGGCCACGATCATGAAGACCAGCAGACCGAGCTGTTCGGACCAGGCCAGCGGCGTGCCCATGGCGTCGGCGACGAACAGGGTCGCCATCGTGAGGTAGATGGCCGTGCCGTCGAGGTTGAACGAATATCCGGTCGGCACAACCACTCCCACGGTGGTGCGCTCCACGCCCAGATGCTCCATCTTCGCGATCAGGCGAGGCAGCGCCGATTCCGAGGACGAGGTCGCCACGATGAGCAGGTACTCGCGGGCCAGATAGCGCACCAGCTTGAAGATCGAGACCCCGGCGACCGAGCGCAGCAGCGCGCCCAGCACCCCGAAGATGAACACCGCGCAGGTGAGATAGAAGGCGATCATCAACAGCGCCAGCTGTTTCACCGCGTCGAGCCCCGTGCGCGCCACCACGTTCGCGATCGCGCCGAACGCGCCCAGCGGGGCCAGCCACAGGATCATGGTCAGAATCCGGAAGATCAGCTTCTGCAGCAGCGCCACGCCGCGCAGCAGCGGTTCGCCCGTGGCGCCCATGGCCTGGATGCCGAAACCGACCAGCAGCGCCACGAACAGCGTCTGCAGCACCTTCCCGGAGGTCAGCGCCGAGACCATGGTGGTCGGCACGATGTCCTTGACGAAATCCCAGGTGCCGCCCGCGCCCTGCGCGTCCTTGACGTACTTCGCACTCTCGGTGGCGTGCGAGGCGATATCCAGTCCGGTGCCCGGATGCAGCAGGTTGCCGACCACCAGGCCGATCGCCAGCGCGACCGTCGACATGATCAGGAAGTAGCCGAGCGCCAGCCCACCGACCTTGCCGACCTTCGCCGCCGCCCGCACCGATCCGATGCCGAGCACGATGGTGCAGAAGATCACCGGCGAGATCATCATCTTGATCAGGTTCACGAACAGCGTGCCGAGCTCGCCGACCTGCTTGCCGAAACCGGGGGCCAGCCAGCCCACCAGAATGCCCGCCAGCACGGCCAGGATTACCGCCAGGTACAGCCAGTGGGTACGGTCTCGCCGCTGGGTATCAGCAGTCACGGCTCGCCGTGGGGTTGTTGTCACTTCACTCATCTCGAATGCCTTCGATTACCGGTGTGAGCCCGCTCACGTGGTCATGTGATGAATGATTGCCCCGAGAGTGACGCGGGTCACTGTTTCGTAAGTTTTGTTCATGCGCGGAGGGCACAGGTGCTGAGTCGTTCAACGGAGAGGGGCCGAGCCGTGCGGCGCGGTCGCAGCCTCGCCGGGCAGGTGTTCGTGGCGCAGCTGGTGGTGCTGGCGCTGGTGATCGGCGCCAGTACCGTGCTCGCGGTGCTGCAGGCCCGCCGCGCCCAGGACGAGGCCACCCGCGCGCAGGTCACCGATATCGCGGTGAGCGTCGCGCGCGCTCCGTCCACCGTGGCCGCGGTCCGCGCCGCCGATCCGACCGCGCTGCTGCAACCGGTCACCGAGAGCATCCGGACCAGCACCGAGGTCGACTTCATCGTGGTGATGGCCCCGGACCGCACCCGCTACACGCACACCGATCCGACCCGCATCGGGCAACCGTTCAGCGGCACCATCGATCGCGCGCTGGCGGGAGAGACCTTCACCGAAACCTTCACCGGCACACTGGGACCCTCGATTCGCGCGGTCACGCCCGTGCGCGCCGCGGACGGCACGATCATCGCCCTGGTGTCCGCGGGCGTCACCCGCGCGCACATCGGCGACCAGGTGCGCGAGCAGCTGCCGGTGATCGGGATCGCCGCCGCGATCGGCCTGTTGCTGGTGACGTTCGGTTCACTGCTGTTGCGCCGCAGGCTGTTCCGTCAGACCCACGGTCTGGGCCCGGCCGAACTCAGCGCCCTCTACGAGCACCACGACGCGGTGCTGCACTCGGTGCACGAGGGGCTGCTGGTGTTCGACAGGTCCGGTGAACAGGCAGACGTGGTCAATGTCGAGGCACGCCGCCTGCTCGATCTGCCCGAGGGCCCGGTGCGGCGCACCGATCTGCCGATCTCGTTGCAGCGACTGGGCACCGGCGTGGTCCGTGACGAGATGCACGTGACCGCCGATCGGGTCCTGGTGGTGAACCAGGACGTGGTCGAGCGCGAGGGCCGCCGGATCGGCACCGTGCTCACCGTCCGCGACCACACCGAACTGCGGGACGTCTCGGTCGAATTGGCGTCGGTGCGCGGTTTCGCGGAATCGCTGCGCGCCCAGGCGCACGAGGCGGCGAATCGCCTGCACACCGTCGTCACCATGGTGGAGCTCGGCCGCTCCCGGGAGGCGGTGGCCTTCGCGACGGCGGAACTCGAACTGTCCCAGGCCCTCATCGACCGGCTCACCGGCGCGGTGGCCGAACCCGCGGTGGTGGCGCTGCTGCTGGGCAAGGTGGAGAAGGCCGCCGAATACGGCGTCGAGTTGACCGTCACCGGCGATACCCTCGCCGATTCGGTGGACCCGCTCACGCCGAACGAAATGGTCACGCTGCTGGGAAATCTCATCGACAACGCCCTGGACGCGGTCGGTCGCGACGAGGATGCCTGGGTCGAGGTGACGGTGCGGCACAGCGCCGTTCGCGATGATGGTGAACCCGAGCTGTACGTGCGGGTGGCCGACAGCGGACCGGGCATGTCCGCGGAGCTGTTCACCCGCGCCACCGAGCGCGGGTACTCCACCAAGACCGATCACAACGGTCTGGGACTGGCCCTGGTGCGGCGGCTGGTGGCCAGGCACGGTGGTGAGTTGCGTGCGGTCCGGGAACCGGAATCCGCTGTGGTCGTGACGTTTTCGCGGGGGCCGCAGAGCGCGGAGTACCCGGATTCCCTGGAGGTTCGATGATCCGCGTCCTGATAGTCGAGGACGAGCCGACCCTGGCGCAGGCGCATCGCCTCTACCTCGAGCGACTGCGAGATTTCCAGGCCGTGGCCGTCGTGCACACCGGACGCGACGCCATCGCCGTCGCGAAAAGATCACAATCTTCCGGCGCCCCCATCGATCTCGTGCTCATGGATATCGGCTTGCCGGATATGAGCGGCCTCGCGGTGGCGGCCGCATTGGCCGGTCTCCTGCCGCGTCCCGACGTGATCGCGGTGACCTCCGCGCGTGATCTCACCATGGTGCGCGCGGCCGTCGCGCACGGCGTCGTGCTGTATCTCTTGAAACCGTTCACCTTTTCGGCATTCCGCGAGAAGCTCGATCGCTATCTCGAATACCGCCAGGCCCTGCCCGCGGGGGAGTCGGCGGTCTCGCAACAGGACATCGACCGCGCGTTCGGCGCGCTGCGTACGCCCGAGCAGCGCGCTAGCTCGCCGAAAGGCATTGCGCCGCAAACGATGGAGGAGGTGTCGCGCGCGGTTCGCGGTGCGGCGGAAGGAGTGTCGGCAGGGGAGGCCGGGCGCGCGGTCGGCGTTTCGCGGGTTACCGCATGGCGATACCTGGAACGTCTCGCCGAAGACGGTGTGGTGGAGCGGCGAACGGACTACGGTCGGACCGGTCGGCCACAGATTCGCTATACGTGGTTGCACTGAGCTCGAATTCACTGCCGGTTTGCCCGTGAGGTGCGGTGATGGGCGTCACAGGGCAGGTTGCCCGAGAACCGACTGCTCACCATGTAACGGTTGCCACCTTTGGCGTCCAGCCGGTGCTGTAACAGCGCTAAAGTCTGTACATATCTACCTGCGAAGTTCATGAGGTATCTAATTAGCGGGGCAAACGTGCAAAAGGTCGGCAAACGGTCGGGTTCGCCGGATCCCAAACGACACCTCTGGGTGTTGGGGCTCATCGCCCCGGGGTGTGCCTTACTCCCCTCGCAGCTGGTCCTGCACACGGGTTACGAGGTGTTCTGGTGGATCGGTCCGATCATCGTTCTGATCGTGATCCCCGTCCTGGACTGGGTCGTCGGGGAAGACGGCACCAATCCCAAGGACGAGGACTACGAGCTACTTTCCGGTGACCGCTACTACCGCTGGTGCACCTACATGTTTCTGCCGATTCAGCTCGCCGGGCTGATCATCGCAGCGTGCATGTGGGCCGGAGACGATCTCTCGATCGTCGACAAATTGGGGCTCGCAGCCACATTGGGGTTCGTCAGCGGGATCGGCATCAACGCGGCGCACGAGCTCGGGCATCGGGTCGAGAGCCTGGAGCGCTGGCTGTCGAAAATCGCGCTGGCGCAATCGGCGTACGGGCACTTCTTCGTCGAGCACAACAAGGGGCATCACGCCCGCGTCGCCACCCCGGAGGATCCGGCCAGCGCCCGCATGGGCGAATCGCTGTGGGAGTTCCTGCCGCGCAGCGTGATCGGCGGCTTCCGCTCCGCCATCAGCCTCGAGAAGGGCCGTCTGCACCGGCGCGGACTGCGCTGGTGGAGTGTGCGAAACCACATCCTGCAGGCGTGGGCTATGACCGTGGTCCTGTTCGGTTCGCTCATGGCGATCTACAGCTGGACCATCCTGCCGTACCTGTTGCTGCAGGCCGTGATCGGCGCCTCACTGCTCGAATCTGTGAACTACGTGGAGCATTACGGGCTGCTGCGCCGACGCCGCGCCAACGGGAACTGGGCGCGCTGCTCCGAGCGCGACAGCTGGAACAGCGACCGGCTCGTCACCAATATCTTCCTCTTCCATCTGCAGCGGCACAGCGACCACCACGCCAACCCCGGCCGCCGCTACCAGACCCTGCGGACCTTCGAACAAGCCCCGCAGCTCCCGGCCGGGTACGCGAGCATGATTCTGCTGGCCTACTTCCCGCCGCTGTGGCGCATGGTCATGGACCCGCGCCTGCGCGCGCACTATCACGGCGACATCAGCCTCGCGAACATCCAGCCCCGCAAACGCGACCGAATCCTGGTTCGGCACGGCATGGCCTCGGCGGCCTGAACCCCTGTCGCGCGGCCCTCATGCGTACAGGTGTACGCATGAGGGCCGTTTCGCGTCGTGAATCGGGGAGGAGCCCCTGGACGGTTCCGGTTGTTGGACTAGCCTTGCCGGAGAAGTACGCCGACCAGGAGAGGCAGATGACGACCGCAGTGTCCAGCATGATGACGCCCGACGTTCGCAATGGAATCGACTACAAGGTGGCCGATCTGTCACTGGCCGAGTTCGGCCGCAAGGAGATTCGCCTCGCCGAGCACGAGATGCCCGGCTTGATGGCGCTTCGCCGCGAGTACGACGACGTGCAGCCGCTGCGCGGCGCGCGCATCTCCGGTTCGCTGCACATGACCGTGCAGACCGCCGTCCTGATCGAGACCCTGGTCTCGCTCGGCGCGGAGGTCCGCTGGGCCTCCTGCAACATCTTCTCCACCCAGGACCACGCCGCGGCCGCGGTCGTCGTCGGCCCGCACGGCACCGAGGACGAGCCCAAGGGCACCCCGGTCTTCGCGTGGAAGGGCGAATCGCTCGAAGAGTACTGGTGGGCCGCGGAGCAGATGCTCACCTGGCCGGGCGAGCCCGCCAACATGATCCTCGACGACGGTGGTGACGCCACCATGCTCGTGCTGCGCGGCGCGCAGTTCGAGAAGGCCGGCGTCGTGCCGCCCGAGGACGAGACCCACTCCGCGGAGTACAAGGTCTTCCTGAACCTGTTGCGTGCCAGCCTCGAAGCCGACGGCACCAAGTGGGGCGCCATCGCCGACTCGGTCAAGGGTGTCACCGAGGAGACCACCACCGGCGTGCTGCGGCTGTACCAGTTCGCGGCCGCGGGTGAGCTGTCGTTCCCGGCGATCAACGTCAACGACTCGGTCACCAAGTCCAAGTTCGACAACAAGTACGGCACCCGCCACTCCCTCGTGGACGGCATCAACCGCGGCACCGATGTCCTCATCGGCGGCAAGAAGGTGCTGATCTGCGGCTACGGCGACGTCGGCAAGGGCTGTGCCGAATCGCTCAAGGGCCAGGGCGCGCGCGTGCAGGTCACCGAGATCGATCCGATCAACGCGCTGCAGGCGCTGATGGACGGCTTCGACGTCGTCACCGTCGAGCAGGCCATCGCCGATGCCGACATCGTGGTCACCTCGACCGGCAACAAGGACATCATCACCCTCGAGCACATGCGGGCGATGAAGGACAAGGCCATCCTCGGCAATATCGGCCACTTCGACAACGAGATCGACATGGCGGCCCTGGAGGCCTCGGGCGCGGACCGCCTGAACATCAAGCCGCAGGTCGATCTGTGGACGTTCGACACCGGCCGCGCGATCATCGTGCTGTCCGAGGGTCGTCTGCTCAACCTCGGCAACGCGACCGGCCACCCGTCGTTCGTCATGTCGAACTCCTTCTCCAACCAGGTGATCGCCCAGCTCGAGCTGTGGCTCAAGCCCGACGAGTACGACAACGAGGTCTACCGCCTCCCCAAGCACCTCGACGAGAAGGTCGCCCGCATCCACGTGGAGGCCCTGGGCGGCACCCTCACCAAGCTCAGCAAGGACCAGGCCGAGTACATCGGCGTGGACGTCGACGGCCCGTACAAGCCGGAGCACTACCGCTACTGAGGTTTCGAACCACCCGCCAGCACCCACGATCGGGCCGGTCGCAGCTGCGACCGGCCCGATCGTGTGCTAGGGGTGAATCCGATCGACCGTACAACCGCGCTTCGCCGCACGCTCGGGCGACTAGCCTTCCGTCATGCGGTCATGCGCGAAGGCACTCACCTATCGGGTGCGAGTCGAATCCGTGAAAAGCAGCGGGCGGGCCTGGCGTGAGCTCGAGGTTGCCTCGGATCTGTTTCTCGATGACCTGCACGAAGTGCTACAGGTGTCTTTCGGCTGGAAAGACAAGCAGCGGTATCGGTTCGGGAAGATCGGGTCGGGCACCGAACAGTATCTGTGTCCACTCGAAGTTCGCGAGAGGGCGGCCGGGGTTCCTGGGGATCGAGTGCGGATTGCTGAAGCGCTCGTCGGGGTCGGGGATGAGTTGCGGCACCGGTATGGGCGGGTCGAGCAGTGGCAGCGGGTGATTCGGCTCGAGGGGATCGAGGAGCACGGAGAGGCCGCGCCGCGAGCCCTGTGTGTCGGCGGGCCGCGGAGCGCGGATATCGAAGCGTTGAATCTCGAGTTGATGGGGTTCGGGCAGGGGGCTGATCGGAAGCCGGAGTTCGATCGCGATCGACTGCCTGATGCGCTGGCACGCGCTGTGGACACGTTGGCGGATGGGGCTGTTCGGCGGCGGCTGCTGAATGTGATGAGCCAGGCGATGATCGGACAGCGTGTGCGGGTGAGCGACGCCGTCGCCACCGACGCCATGTGGCCGTACCTGTGTCTCATCGAACTCGTCGGGACCGACGGGGTGATCATGCTCGGGGCGGAAGCTCTGCCGCCCGACAAGAGCCGGTCACTTCTGAACGAATTGAAACTGGAGACATTTTGGTCTTCGGCGGATGGTGAGCCGTTTCCGGTGACCGAACTACGGTGCACTGCTGAGAAACTCGGGATTCTCGAGCGTGTGGGAGATCGGTTGATGCTGTCGGAGTCCGGGTTTCGGATGCTCGTCGAGCCCGAAGCGCTGTGGTGGTATATCGCCGAATGGGTTCCGGAATCGGCTCCCAGCGCGCTGGTCGAGCGTGACGCAGCGGTGCTGTTCATGCTGGCGTCGGCCACCGATACCGGCGATGCCGCGGAGACGGCCGCTCCGTATTTCGATGCCCTGGGACACTACCCGGACGGCCGCATGATCAGCACCGGTCGCGATGTGATGTATTGGATTCCGGACTTGATCAGGGTCCTGCGCTGTCTGCGGATGGCACCGTCGAACACCGTCGCATCCGGCGAGCGCCGGCACCCCGCGACCCAATTGTTCGCACGAGCCGTGCTGGAGCGATGGACGCCGGGTGACTCGGATGCGTTCCCGTCGGCTGTCGAGGGCGGGAAGGCTTGAATATCGTTCCGGACACTGAAAATGCCGGTGCCCGCTGATCTGTTCGGATCAGCGGGCACCGGCGTGGTGGGCCGAGGGGAGGCCCTACTTGATGCAGATGTCCAGGATCGGGATCCACTTGCCGCCCTGGATCGTGCAGATGGCGATCTGGATCAGCTGGCTGGCGGAGGAGCCGGTGCCCGCGGAGTTGGAGCTCGAGGAGCCCGAGCCGCCGGAACCGGAGTTGGCGTTGGCCTGAGGGGCGGCGTCGGCGACGGGGGCCGGCTCGAGGGTCACCGGGGCGGCGGTTGCGGTGCCACCGGCCGCGATGGCGGCGGCGACGGCGAAACCGGCCACGGCTGTGCGCGAGAGCCGGCGTGTAACAGTGGTTTTCGGCATGACGAAATCCTGTTCGAAACGTAGCGTCCGGAAAGGGGTGGAGCGGGTGCTCTCCTTGCAGGGGGAGTGGTCGCACCATACAAGGTGTGAACCGGTCGCGTTTCGGATTTGGAGATCATTTTTCGGGCGGATATTCGCCCATGAAGGAAGTAAATGGTTCAGCCGGAAGGCGCGGGCGGTCCGGCCGCTGCCGCGACCGGACCGTGTGGAGTCGTTGTTCGGACACGACCGACCCGGGTGCGGGCGACGTGGCTGGTCGGCGGCCCGGCTCACCGGCGGAACGCGGGCGGCAGGGGATAACCCTTCTCCCGCATCACCTCACGCGCCCGGTTCGGGTAATCGGTGATGATGCCGTCCACGCCCTGATCCAGCACCAGGGCGATGGTGGACTTGTCGTTGACCGTCCACGGAATCACCTTCAGGCCGAGTTCGTGTGCCTTCGACACGTATTCGACCGTGGTGGTGAGCGTGAAGTCGGCGTCACCGGCCTTGGCTTCGCTGTCCCACGGATTCACGTAACTCGGGGAGGCGATATCCGCGCCGAGGGTTTTTATCGCGCCCAGGGCGTTGTCGGCGTAGTCCGGGTAGTGAATCGGGCCGAGCCATGGACTGTCGGTCTTGAAGGTGGAATCGTCGTAGAGGGCGACGGTGCTGATGCTGGAATCCTTCGCCTTCACCAAAGGCAGACTGCGCCAATCGAAACTCTGGATCGCCACCCGGTCGGTCGCTCCGGCTTTGTCGACCACCCCGAGGATGACGTCGACGAATTCGGCCGGGGTCGCGGACTGTTCGGGCTTCGCGGCCTCGATCTTGGTTTCGATGTTGTAGCGCAGCGTCTCGAACGCCCCCGGATAGCTCTTCGCCAGAGCGAAGACCTCCGGCAGCGTCGCGATCTTGTTTCCGGGGAGCTCCTGCGCCTCGGGGAAACCGGCCAGTTTCATGCCGCAGTCCAGCGTCCGGATCTGGGCGTAGTCCAGATCGTGTGCGAGCCTTCCGACGTACGGGAACAGCGGATCCTCGGGCGTCGCCGGCGCGGTATCGGCGCACTTCTCGGCCTGGATGCTCGGATCGTGCCAGACGAGCGGCACTCTGTCCCTGGTCAGGACGATATCGAGTTCCAGGGTGGAGACGCCGAGTTCGATGGCCTTGGCGAAGCCGGGCAGCGACTCCTCCACGGTCATGCCGCGCCCGCCGCGATGCGCCTGCAGATCGAAGGCTCGGTGCGGATTCGCGATCGCGGTGGTGGTGGGTGTCGAACCCTGCTCGGGAGCGCTCGCGCAGGCGGCCGATCCGAGAACCGCAACCGCCACTCCGACACCCACGAAAACCCGCGTGAACTGCATTGATTTATCATCTCCGACAGTCATGTGGCGGACTATAGCAACCTAATGGCAAACAGGAGACCGCGCTTCGGTGGTCCCGGAGCGGGCGGTGGGGCGGCGTCATGTCTGCCCACGCCGGTCAATACCGCAGGTCATTAGGTACGCTCGCCATCATGGTGGGCGTACTGGTTCCGGTGGAAGGGCTCGACGGTGCGGGTAAACGCACGCTGACCGACGCCGTCCTGGCCGGTCTGCGAGCCCGCGGACTGCGTGTCGCGACGCTCGCGTTCCCGCGCTACGGCGTCTCGGTGCACGCGGATCTCGCGGCCGAGGCCCTGCGCGGCGCGCACGGCGATCTCGCCGCCTCGGTGAACGCCATGGCGCTGCTGTTCGCGCTCGATCGTGCCGACGCGCGCGACGAACTCTCGAAACTGCTGGCGGACAACGACATCGTGCTACTGGACCGCTACGTCGCGTCCAATGCCGCCTATTCCGCCGCTCGGCTGGAGCAGGACGCGCGCGGCGAAATCGTGTCCTGGGTCGCGGAATTGGAGTTCGAACGCTTCGCACTGCCTGCCCCGAATGTCCAGATTTTGCTGGATGTCCCGGTCGCGGTGGCCGAGGAACGCGCCCGGCTGCGCGGCGAGGCGGACCACACCCGAGCCCTGGACGCCTACGAGAAAGACGGAGGGCTGCAACGGCGGACCGGAAACGTCTATCGTGAACTCGCCGAAATCAACTGGCACAGTACGTGGTGGGTGCATCGGAGCGGTGACGATCCGGCAACACTCGTTGCGCGCCTCGCGGAAATTGTTGCTGGATAAGGTTGGATGTGCGCGGACAGGTCACGAGTCTTGGCGTGGCGGCCGAATCTGAGTGCGAGAGGTGACAAACTAGTTCTTATGAAGCCGAAGATTCTGGTCGTCGACGACGATATGGCTCTCGCGGAGATGTTAACGATCGTCTTGCGCGGTGAGGGATTCGATCCCCATGTTGTCGGTGACGGCACGCAGGCGCTGAGCGCGGTCCGGGATTTACGCCCGGACCTCGTATTGCTCGATCTCATGCTGCCCGGCATGAACGGCATCGATGTATGCCGAGTGCTGCGGGCAGATTCGGGTGTGCCCATCGTGATGCTGACGGCGAAGACCGATACGGTCGACGTCGTCCTGGGTTTGGAGTCGGGAGCTGACGATTACATCGTCAAGCCGTTCAAACCGAAAGAACTCGTCGCCCGGGTGCGGGCCCGCCTGCGCCGCACGGAAGAGGAGCCACAGGAACTGCTGTCCATCGCGGACATCGTCATCGATGTGCCCGCGCACAAGGTGACTCGCGGCGGAACGCAGATCTCCTTGACTCCCTTGGAGTTCGATCTGCTGGTGGCGCTGGCTCGCAAGCCGCGCCAGGTGTTCACCCGCGAGGTGTTGCTCGAACAGGTCTGGGGCTACCGGCATGCCGCCGATACCCGCCTGGTCAACGTGCACGTCCAGCGGTTGCGCGCCAAGGTCGAGAAGGATCCGGAAAATCCTGAGATCGTGCTGACCGTTCGAGGTGTGGGCTACAAGGCCGGACCGCCGTGATCGCTGGCTCCAGAAACCGCGTCCAGCGGTTACTGGCAGTTACGGTGGCCTGGTTTCGCAATATCGGCGAACAACTGGGCCACGTATGGCGGCGTTCGCTGCAGTTGCGCGTCGTCGTGTCCACCCTCACCCTGTCGCTGATCGTGATCACGATTCTCGGAGTCGTGCTCACGTCCCAGATCACCGACAGGTTGTTGGACGCGAAGATCAACGCGGCCGTCGAGGAGATGAGCCGTGCGCGCAACACGGTGCAGAGCACGCTGACGGGTGTTCACGATTCGAGCACCCAGCTCGCCCGATTGGAGGATGCCCGCCGCGCCCTGGCCGGGGGCGGCGGCTCCCAATCGGGCGGCGCGGCAGGCAGTTACGACTCCGCGCTGGCCATGACCGGGGACTCCCAGGCCGAGCTCAACGCCGGCCCGATCCAGGAAATCCCCGCGGAGCTCCGGCATTTCGTGCAGGAGCGGCAGGTGAGCTATCAGTTCGCGACGGTCTCCGATCCGGACGGCTATCGCGGCTCCGCGCTCATCATCGGTTCTCCCGCGGCCGATATCCCCACGCTCGAGATCTATCTGATCTTCCCGCTCACCAACGAGCAGCGCAGCCTCTCGCTCATGCGCGGCACCATGCTCATCGGCGGCATCGTGCTGCTGGTGCTGCTCGCCGCGATCACCGCGCTGGTGACGCGACAGGTGGTGCTGCCCATCCGATCCGCCGCCCGCATCGCGAGCCGCTTCGCCGACGGACGACTCAAAGAGCGGATGCTCGTGCGCGGTGAGGACGACATGGCCAGGCTGGCCATGTCGTTCAACGAGATGGCCGAGAGCCTCTCGAATCAGATCACCCAGCTCGAAGAGTTCGGAAACCTGCAGCGCCGCTTCACCTCCGACGTCAGCCACGAACTACGCACCCCGCTGACCACGGTGCGCATGGCCGCCGACCTCATCCACGGATCCAGCGACGATCTGGATCCGGCGCTGGCGCGCTCGGCCGAACTGCTCGTCAACGAGCTCGATCGCTTCGAGGGCCTGCTCAACGATCTGCTCGAAATCTCCCGGCACGACGCGGGTGTCGCGGAACTGCAGGTGGAATCGCTGGACGTGCGCATGTGCGCGCGGGCCGCGGTCTCCACCGTGCGGCACCTGGCCAAGGAGTCGGGCGTCGAGCTGGTGGTGGACATGCCCGAGGAACCCCTTGTCGCCGAGGTGGATCCGCGCCGCGTCGAACGCGTGCTGCGAAACCTGCTGGCCAACGCCATCGATCACAGCGAGGGCAAGCCGGTCCTCATGCGCATGCGCGGCGACGGGGACGCCAACGCGGTCGCCATCGTGGTCCGCGATCAGGGCGTCGGCCTGCGGCCCGGCGAGGAGAAGCTGGTCTTCAACCGGTTCTGGCGCTCGGACCCCTCGCGCATGCGGCGCTCCGGCGGCACCGGCCTCGGCCTGTCGATCAGCGTCGAGGACGCCAATCTGCACGAGGGCAAACTCGAAGCCTGGGGCGAGATCGGGGTGGGCGCGTGCTTCCGCCTGACCCTGCCGCTGGTGCGCGGGCGCAAGCTCGGGCTCAGCCCGCTGCCGCTGGAACCGCCCAAGCAGCAGCGCCCGGTGGTCGAACAGCTCGCACTGGACGTGGGCGAATCCGGGGGCGCCACGCCCGATTCCGAATCGGGAATCGTGGAAGCGGTGCTGGTCGAGTTCCCGAGCGGCGCGATCCTCGCCCGGTCCGGTTCCGCCGCGCCCGATTCCGAGCCGGACGATGCGCTGGACGATTCCGCGCTGGACGATTCCGCGCTCGATGATTCCGCGCTGGACGATCCCACCCTGGACGATCCCACCCTGGACGATCTGGCCCTGGATGATCTCGACCCGGGCGACGCCGATTCGCGCACGCGGTCCACCAACGGCGATCCCCGCCAGGGCACGCTCGACGATCCTCTGCTCACGGAAGCGGCGCCACCGCCCGGCGGCGAGGACGGGAAGGCATGAGGATGCGGTCTGCGCGTCGCTCTCCCGCACTGCTGGGCCCGGTGCGGGCACTGGTGGCCGTGGCCTGCGTACTGGGTCTCACAGCGTGCGCCAGCCTGCCGGACTCCTCCGCCCCGCAGGCGCTCGGCACGCTGGAGCGGCAGCCCGCCGACGCCGGTCCCAACCCGCCGATCGCCGGGCGCGAGCCCGAACAGCTGCTGCAGGATTTCTTCCAGGCCACCTCCGATCCCACCAACCGGCATCAGGCCGGTCGCCAATTCCTGTCTCCGGCAGCCAATGTGCGCTGGGACGACGCGGCGGGCACCACCATCGTGGAGCGGCCCGACACCCTGCGCGAGACCCGGACCTCCGACACCGCCACCTATGTCATCCGGGCGCGCAAGGTCGGCGAGCTCGCCGCGGACGGCTCGTACCGGGCCAGTGAGGGCACCCTGGAGAACAAGGTCGAAATGATCAAGGTCGACGGGCAGTGGCGCATCGACGACCTCCCGTCCGGCGTGATCGTGGATCAGAGCGCGTTCAACAAGTCCTACAAGCGGTACTCGCTGTTCTTCCCCAATCTGGCGGGCACGGCGATGGTTCCGGACCTGCGCTGGATCTCCGCGCGCAAGGAGCAGCTCCCGCAGAAACTGCTGGGCATGCTCGCCGAGGGAACGCAGGCGGCGCTCGCACCGGCCCTGCGCAATCCGCTCTCGGGTCAGGTCACGCTGCGCGGGCCGATCACCAAGATCAACGGCGAGACCGACGGTGTCGGCGTCGGAACCGGCGGCGTGCAGATCGACTTCGCCGGCGCCTCGACGCTGGACCCGAAGACCAGGGAACTGCTCGCCACCCAGGTGGTGCTGACCCTGTCGGGCGCGGACATCCTCGGGCCGTACGTGCTGCTGGGCGACGGACGACCACTCGACGACCGCTACGCGGCCACCGGCTGGAACCGCGCCGACGTCGAGTCCATGAGCCCGGATGCCATCGCGCGCAACCGGACCGGGCTGCACGCGGTCCGGGACGGTTCGCTGGTCGCGGTCACCGAGGGCGGGATCACCGCGGCGCCGGGCTTCTTCGGCTCCACGCACACCCTGCAGTCGGTGGCGTTGTCCCCGGACGGCACGCTGGTCGCCGCGGTCGCCAAATCCGGTCGGCCCGAACCGGAACCCGAACGCACGCTCATCATCGGCACCTACGACGGGCAGGGATTTCCGGTCGCGACGGGAAACACCTTCACCCGCCCGTCCTGGCCGGCCGACGGCGCGTCCGCGTGGACGGTGATGGACGGTGACCGGGTGATCCGGGCCGTGCACGACCGGGCCACCGGCAATGTCTCGCTGCAGGACGTGGACGTCTCCGAATTGACCGCGGCGGCGGCCAATTCGAACACCCCGCGCGGGCCGATCACCGAACTGCGCATCTCGCCCTCCGGTGCGCGCGCGGCCCTGGTCGCCAACGGCAAGGTGTACGTCGCGGTGGTGACGCCGCAGCCGGGCGGCAAGTATTCGCTGACCTCGCCGCTGCCGCTGGCCGTGGGGCTGAGCACCAACGCGGTGTCGATCGACTGGCAGACCGACGAGAAGGTCATCATCACCCGCGAGGGCAATGTCGATCCGATCGCCTCGGTGGTGGTGGACGGCTCCGGTTTCCAGCCGCAATCGGCCCAGAACCTGACGCCGCCGGTGCGGGTGGTCAGTTCCGCGCCCGATCACGAGTACGTCGCTGATTCACGGGCCGTGCTGGAGCTGACCCGCAATCCCGAGGGCGGCGAGTTCTACTGGCGCGAAGTTCCGGGTCTGGGGGCCAACGCGGTACCGGTGACGCCGGGCTAGGCGCACACTTGCCCGGCATGGGGGAGTTACTGGATCTGATCCTGCCGCGCGACTGCGGCGGGTGCGGGGCGGCCGGAACCGCTTGGTGCGCACGGTGTGCCGAGGCGCTGTGCGGCCCGCCGATCCGGATCCGACCGCGCGCCGCTCCCGGAGTGCCGTGCTGGGCGCTGGCCCCGTACCGGGGTCCGGCGCGCCAGGCCGTGCTCGCCGCCAAGGAACAC
>NZ_BDBU01000005.1 GCF_001613145.1 Nocardia jejuensis NBRC 103114 | reverse complement strand
CGTGCGTGTCGCGAGCGTCGCGGCGAGTTGGCTGCCCGATTGCCGACCGGCGCGAATGCTGGGCACGCGCCCGGGTGTGCGCGATTCGGTCGGCCTCGGAGTGAGCGATCGCCAGCACAATCTGCGCGGCCGGATCATGCTGGCTCCGCACTGCCCGCCGATCGGGTCATTTCCGGCAAACGCCGAGGTAGTGCTCCTCGACGACGTGCTGACCACCGGGGCCACAGTGAGTGAATCGGTACGAGTGCTGGCTGAGGCGAGAGTGATGGTTCGTGCCGCGCTGGTAACCTGCGCGGCTTGATTCTTCAAAATTTGCGTGAACACTGGCGGACAGGTCGCTGGCGTACTAGCGTCGCGATCAGACACCCGAACCGCAAGTTTGGAGGTGGCGCCTCGGACCGAATGTGCCGATGCGAGCTCATCGATCGGCACACGTTCTTTTCCCGCCGCACGAGCGGCTTGTGCGGCCAGATCCGGGAGGTACGCGTGACGACTTCTTCACGACCTTCAATGAAAAACGCAGACACCGCGGTGCTGCTCGATGACGAGTTCATCGCGGACGATTCGTCCGGCCAGGAGACCCACGCCGAAGTCGTGGTCAAGGGACGAACCCTCGGTGAGGGTGGAGTCCCCGATCATTTCCGAATCCATGTGGCGGACAAGCTTTCTCGCTTGGAACGCTTCGATCCGACCATCTACCTCTTCGACGTGGAGCTCACCCACGAGCGCAACCGTCGCCAACGCAAGAACTG
This sequence comes from Nocardia jejuensis NBRC 103114, assembly GCF_001613145.1. Taxonomy (GTDB): domain Bacteria; phylum Actinomycetota; class Actinomycetes; order Mycobacteriales; family Mycobacteriaceae; genus Nocardia; species Nocardia jejuensis. The sequence continues at coordinate 338,430 of NZ_BDBU01000005.1, read as the reverse complement.
CCAGCGAATCGAGATCACCGCCCGCGGCAAGGGCCCTGTGGTCCGAGCCGAAGCGTGCGCGGACAGCTTCTACGCCGCCCTCGAGATGGCCGTGGAGAAGCTGGAGAGCCGGCTACGCCGGATGAAGGACCGCCGTCGCGTTCACCATGGGGACAAGACACCGATCTCGGTGTCCGAAGCGACCGCCGGTCTGATCGACGAATCCCTGTTCATGTCGAGCAACGGATCCGCCGACGCGCACGATCACCTCACCGATTCCGATCTGGACGGCGAGAACGCCGGTCCCGGCCATGTCGTGCGCACCAAGACACACTCCGCGATCCCCATGACGATCGACGACGCCCTCTACCAGATGGAGCTCGTCGGTCACGATTTCTTCATGTTCCAGGACAAGGAGACCGACCGACCGTCGGTCGTCTATCGTCGCCATGCCTTCGACTACGGCCTCATCCGGCTCGCGTAGGTAGATTCGGGACCCCCGCTCGACCGGGGCTCATCGGGCCCCGGTCGCCCTTTTCTGTTACACGGCGTATCGCCTTTCTTCCGGCTTCGCGGTAGGTTTGGTGCCCCGAACTCCTCTGCTGGAAGGAAATCGCGTGGCTACCAAGGGTGCTCGCCGCCGTGCTGTCATCGTGTCCGGTGTCCGGACCCCGTTCGTGCGGGCGTTCACCGACTACACGCGGATGGACTCCATCGATCTGGCGGACGCCGCCGTGCGCGGACTCCTCGAGCGGACCGCGCTACCGGCATCGCTCGTGCAGTCGATCGTGTGGGGCGGGGTGATCCTGCCCAGCGGCGCGCCCAACATCGCGCGCGAGATCGCCCTGGACCTGCAACTGGATCCGGGGTGTGAGGGCTACACCGTGACGCGCGCGTGCGCCTCCGGTCTGCAGGCCGTGACCTCGGCGGCTGCGGCCATCGAGCGCGGCGAATACGACGTCATGATCGCCGGTGGCAGCGACTCCACCAGCAACGCGGAAGTGAAACTGCCGCAGAAGATCGTGCACGCCGCCGCGCCCCTGGCGCTGGGCAAGCCCAAGCCGAAGGACTACTTGTCCGCGGTCGCGCAGCTCGCCCCGTTCACCGACATCCTGCCCAGTCGTCCCAAGATCCAGGAGCGCACCACCGGCGAGGTGATGGGTGAGTCGGCCGAGAAAATGGCTCGCATCCATGGCATTTCGCGTGCCGCGCAGGACGAGTTCGCGGCGCGCTCACACCATCGCGCCGCCGCGGCCATCGAATCCGGACGCTTCGACGACGAAGTGGTGCCGGTGACCACTCCCGAGGGCAAGACCATCGGCCGCGACGGCCTGGTCCGCCCCGGCACCAGCGTCGGGAAACTCGCCGGGCTCGCACCGGTTTTCGCCAAGAACGGCACCGTCACCGCGGGCAATGCCAGCCCGCTCACCGACGGCGCGTCCGCGGTGCTGCTGATGAGCGAGGAGAAGGCCCTCGAACTCGGCTACACGCCGCTGGCCGCGTTCCGCTCCTGGAGTTTCGTCAGCGTCGACCCGCGCGATCAGGTCCTGATCGGCCCGGCCATCTCCATGCCCCGGGCCCTGGACAAGGCCGGATTGTCGTTGAGCGATATCGATTTCGTCGATATCCACGAGGCCTTCGCCGCGCAGACCCTCTCGGTCGTGGAAGCCCTCGCCAGCGACGAGTGGGCCAAGACCCGCCTGGACCGCGATACGGCGGTCGGGCGCATCGACATCGACAAGCTCAATGTCCACGGCGGCTCGGTCTCCCTCGGGCACCCGTTCGGCGCGACCGGCGCCCGCATGGTCACCACCATGGCCAACGAATTGGCTCGCTCCGGCAAGTCCACGGCACTGCTGGGCATCTGCGCCGCCGGCGGTATCGGCGCCTCCGCGGTTCTCGAGCGGGTCTGATTTCCGCTCGATTCCCGGCCGTCGGCGCATCGGATTCTCGGTTTGTCGAGCGACCGGGAATCCGCTGGTCGGCAGGCCGGGGCGGGTCGATTCGGTGTCCCGGAGAGCCCCGGATCGGCGGGGCGGGCGTTTGCGGGCCCCCTATTTCGGTTACCCGAAGTAGAGCCTCCTACATCAGGGACTCGATCATGAATGCCAGAACCTCTGTTTTGCCCGTCCTGACCGTCTTGATCGGCATCACCGCCGCATCGCTCATCGTGGGCGTCTCCGCCCAGGCGCACGCCGCGCCACTGGATCTCACCGGAACCGCCGGCTGCCGGGGCATCGCCGGTGTGGAACGCTCGACCCTGCCGTTCGACGACTTCACCCGCATGGTCTGCGAACACACCGAACACGCCGGTGCGCAGTCGGTGGTCTACGGCGAGGTGTACTCCACCGCCCCGGGTGGCTTCGTCGCCTTCGTCACGGCGGACCCCGGTCGATACGCCATTCTCGACGGCGATCGCGTGGGTCTCGAGGGGCAGGCGCTCGACAACGTCCACTACGGTGACCTTTTCACCGCGACGGTCACCGTCACCGGCCGCGAGAAATCCGGCGACCCGATCCTGCAGGTCGATCAGATCACCGTGACCGGAAGCTCGCTCTGAGCCGAACCCGGCTCCCGCTCGTGCGCCCCGATTCGCTTGCGCGGATCGGGGTTTCGGGTTTCAGGGGCTTCGGGTTTCAGGGGCGGGAAGCGAACTGTTCCCAGTGGACGGCAGCCTCTAGCGGGCGGCGGGTGCGCCAGCCGAAACGCTCCAGATCGGGGACCGACTGGAATTCGCGCACCGGGCCCACGCACAGCCAGGCCACCGGTCGCACGTGCTCGGGCAGATTCAGCAGGTCTGCCAGCACAGGCGTGTCGTAGAAGCTGACCCAGCCGACGCCGACGCCCTCGGCGGTGGCCGCCAGCCAGAGATTCTGGATCGACAGAATCGTGGAGTAGATGCCGGTCTCCGGGACGGAGGCCCGGCCGAGCACGTGCGTTCCGCCGCGAGACTGGTTGTGGGTGACCACGATCCCGGTCCCGGATTCGACGATGCCCTCGATCTTGATGGGCGTGAACGTCTCCGCGCGATCCTCGGGCAGCGCGTCCCGGAATTCACGGCGCTTGTCCGCCACGTGATCGGCGAACTTGTTCAGGGTGGCCGGATCCCGGATCACCACGAAGTCCCACGGCATCGAGTTGCCCACGCTGGGGGCGCGATGCGCGGCCTCGAGAATCCGCAGCAGGGTGGCGTCGTCCACGACATCGCCGGAGAACTCCGCGCGGACGTCGCGGCGCAATCGGATCGCGTCGTAGACGCTGAGACACTCACCAGGGGTTATCGGACCATCGGCACACACGGCCCCCAGTGAACCAGGCGGGCTCGCACGCGCTCCTGGCACCCTGGCCCGGTGCGTGAAAGACCGCGTCCCCCGTCGGAATTCCGACGGGGGACGCGGGTGCTCGGTTCGAGAGATCAGCCGACGAGGGCGTGGTCGTCGCGGCGGGTCAGGCGGCGACGACCTTCCTTCAGCGCGGTGCGCAGGCCCTTGCGGCGACCGGTGGCCGGATCGATCACCGCGACGCCGCCGAACACCTTCTCCGACTTGGTCTCCGGAGCGTCGTCGGTGCCGCGGCTCAGGTACTTGTTGGGCAGCGACAGCTTCATGATGGTGCGCCAGGACTTGAAGTACTGCACCGGCAGCGAGCCGGTGGTGTACGGCAGGTCGTACTTGTCGCACATGGCCCGCACCCGCACCGCGATATCGCCCAGGCGGCGCGAGGGCAGGTCGGGGAACAGGTGGTGCTCGATCTGGTGGCTCAGGTTGCCGGTCATGAAGTGCATGAGCTGGCCACCGGAGATATTGGCGCTGCCGAGCATCTGGCGCAGGTACCACTGGCCCTGGGTTTCCCCGTCGATATCGGCCTTGGTGAACTTCTCCGCGCCGTCCGGGAAATGGCCGCAGAAGATGACCGCGTTGGTCCACACATTGCGCACCACATTGGCGGCGAGATTGGCGGTCAGCGTCCCCAGGAAGGACGGTCCGGTGAGCAGCGGGAAGATCAGGTAGTCCTTGGCGGCCTGCTTGCCGATCTTCTTCAGGACCAGCGCACGATCCGCTTCGAACGCAATGCGCTCGGGGCTGTCCGCGGCCCACTTCTTCTTGGCGACCTTGCCCAATTCCAAATGCTGGATGGCGACGCCGTATTCGAAGAACATCTGCAGCAGCAGGTTGTACACGGGCTGGCCGAGATAGAACGGAGACCACCGCTGATCGCGGGTGACGCGCAGCAGGCCGTAACCGATGTCGTCGTCCATGCCCAGCACATTGGTGTACTTGTGGTGCAGGAAGTTGTGGGTGATCTTCCAGTGCTCGGAGGGGCCGGCGTTGTCCCATTCCCATTTGGTCGAGTGGACTTCGGGATCGTTCATCCAGTCCCACTGGCCGTGCATGACGTTGTGGCCGATCTCCATGTTCTCGATGATCTTGGCGGTGCCGAGCAACGCCACACCGGCCAGCCATGCGGGCGGGAACAGACTGAAGAAAAGCACACCGCGTCCGCTGATCTCGAGCGCGCGCTGCAGGCGGATCACATTGCGAATGTATCTGGCGTCGACCTCACCTCTGGCGGATTCGATCTCGCGGCGGATGGCGTCCAGTTCCGCCCCGATCGCTTCGACGTCCTCCGGGGTGAGGTGTGCGTATTCCTTGACATCCGAGATTGCCATGCGGGTTACAGTACCGTAGGTTACGGCTCCGTAGGTTACGGCTGATCGAATCCTGGACGTGTCGAACGCCGCATTGCGTTCGTGATAATCATCTGCTAGTTAATGGCTCGCCGAAAGCGCGGAAGCGTCCGCTTGCGGCCCGCCTTCTCCTGCAGCAAAGCCTTTTCCGCCCTGGCCTTTTCCTGCAGCGCGGCCTTCGCCTCGCGCAATACTTCCTTCTCGTGCTGCGCCTTTTCCTTCAGCGCCACCTTGGCCTCCTGCATCGCCGACCGCAGTCCGCGACGCTGACCCGTCTCGGGGTCCACGCCGGCCAGGTGATGCTTGGCGAGCCATTCGCTGCTGGCGGCGAGCCATTCGCTGCTGGTGGCTTTCGCCTTCCATTCACCGCTGTTCGGCATTGCCGGCATGGCGGGCATCGACGGCATCGCGGGCATGGCCGGCAGCGTGATTCCGGCGAACTTGCGCTCGGAGGAGGTCTCCGGAGCGTCGTCCGCGGTGCGCTTGAGCCACTGATCGGGCAGCGCCAGTTTGTGAATTGTGCGGAATGCCAGCAGATACTGCTTGCCCAGCGAACCGGTCGTGTACGGCAGGTCGTACTTGTCGCACAACTCGCGCACCTTCACCGATACCGCCGCGTACCGATTGCTCGGAAGGTCGGGGAACAGGTGGTGTTCGATCTGGAAGCTGAGATTGCCGCTCATGAGCGCCATGACCGGGCCCGCCTCGAAATTGGCGCTGCCGAGCATCTGCCGCAGATACCATTCGCCCTGCGGCTCGTTCTCGAACTGCTCCTCGGCGAATTTCTCCGCGCCGTCCGGGAAATGGCCGCAGAAGATCACCGCGTACGCCCAGAGATTGCGGACCAGATTCGCGGTCGCGTTCGCCTTGAGGGTCGACTTCCACGCCGGGCCGGTGAGCGCGGGATAGATGACGAAGTCCTTGGCGACCTGTTTGCCCGCCTTCTTCCAGAACGCCTTGTTCGGCTCGGAGAACAAGCCCTTGCCCGCCTCGCCCATCTGCTCCTTGGCGGCGTCGAGATCGTGCAGCGCGATACCCCACTCGAACAGCGCGGCCAGCACCAGATTCGCGGCAGGCTGGAGCAGGTTGATCGGCTTCCACTCCTCGTCGCGCGTCATGCGCAGGATGCCGAAGCCGAGATCGTCGTCCATGCCGACGATATTGGTGTAGGTGTGATGCGAGTAGTTGTGCGCGCGTTTCCACTGCGGCGACGTACCCGTCATATCCCACTCCCAACTGGTGGAGTGGATTTCGGGATCGTTCATCCAATCCCATTGCCCGTGGCTGATGTTGTGCCCGAGTTCCATGTTCTCGATGATCTTGGCCACCGAGAGCATGGTGGTGCCGGCCAGCCAGGCCCATTTGTTGCGACTGCCGAACAACGTGGCGCGGGCCGCGGTTTCCAGCAGTCGCTGCGCCCGGATGACGCGGCGAATGTACTTGGCGTCGCGATCGCCGAGAGACAACTCGACGTCGCGGCGGATGGAATCGAGTTCTCGACCCAGGTTCTCGATATCCGCCTCGGTGAGGTGGGCGAACGTCTTGATGTCGGTGATGGCCACCGGCGATCCTTCCGTGGTTTTATCTGCCTCGCACCGCTGCGGCGGATTCGCCGGCCCTGAATGGGGCGACGGTCGGGCTCGATTACTACCGAGGGTAGCGAATCCGGGCGCTCGAGGGGTGACCCGGTGTCGCGTCAGACATCCAGTGTGCAGTCGCCGGCGGCGGCTGAAATGCAGGTTTGCACCTTGTCACCGGCACGATGTTCGGTGCCGTTACGAAGGTCGCGAACGTGGCCGTCGGTGACGGTCACCACGCAGGTCTGGCAGATGCCCATCCGGCAACCGAACGGCATCTGCACTCCGACACCCTCGCCGGCCTGCAACAACGTGGTGGCGCCGTCCACTTCGACGACGCGGCCGGCCTTGGCGAAGGTGACGGTGCCACCCTCACCGGAAGCCGAACGCTCGATCTCGAATCGCTCGACGTGCACCTTGTCGGCGATTCCCGCGGCGGCCCAATGCTTCTCGATCTCGTCGAGCATGGCGGCCGGGCCACACGCCCAGGTCTCGCGTTCGCGCCAATCGGGGACCCGCTCGTCCAGATCGGCGAGTGCGAACTTGCCGTGCTCGCCGGTGAAATGCAGGTCGGCGGTGAAACTCGGGTGCTTGTCGTGCAATTCGCGCAGATCGGCGGCGAACATGACGTCATCCGCCGTGCGCGCCGAATGCAGGTGCGTGACATCGGGAACCACGCCGCGCCGATCCATGGTGCGCAGCATCGCCATCACGGGAGTGATGCCCGAACCGGCGGTCAGGAACAGCACCTTCGACGGCGGCGGCTCCGGCAGTACGAATCCGCCCTGCGGCGCGGCCAGGCGCACGACGGTGCCCGCCTGCACGCCGGACACCATATGGCTGGACAGGAAGCCCTCCGGCATCGCCTTCACGGCGATGGAGATGAGCCGCTTGCCCCGATGCTCGGGGTGGCTCCAATCCGGCGGGCAGGTCAGCGAATACGAGCGCCAGTGCCAGCGGCCGTCCACCAGCAGGCCGATGCCGATGTACTGGCCGGGCTCGAACTTGAAGTCGAATCCCCAGCCCGGCTTGATCACCAGGGTGGCCGAATCGGCGGTTTCCTTGCGCACCTCCACGATGCGGCCGCGCAGTTCGCGTGCCGACCACAGTGGATTGACCAGATGCAGATAATCGTCCGGCAGCAGGGGAGTGGTGATCCGCGCGGCCGCGCCTCGAAGCGTGTTCAGCCGGGTTCGTCCCGCGGTCGCGCCGTCGGCGACCGGTGACTCCAGCCATTCGCGAAGTCCCCGAACCGAGAAACCCGCCTTGTTCGATGCCATGATCCGGAACGCTTTCCTATCGTCCTGCGCGCGGGGAGCGCGACATGCGTGCGTAGGCGCCGTGGTTCTCTTTTCGAGTGACGCACGGCCGTCAAGGCAAGGTTACGGCATCGTAGGTTAGCGCGGCGGCGCTGCTCGGGGAGACGTTCGTCGCTCGACGGCAGACCGAGTGTAAAACCAGGTCAGAGCAGGTCGAGCAGGAACGGCAGCTCCTGCGCGGCATACCAGGCGAGCTGGTGATCCTCGGCGTCGCCGAGCACGAATTCGGCGTCCGGATCGCCCATGTCGGCGGCATCGATGACGTCCACGGCCTTGGCCACCTCGGACTCGGCCTCGGCCAGATCCACGTGCACCGAGGCGATGCTGTCGTAGGGGATCGGGCCCGAGAGCCGCACCACGGCATCGTCCAGATCCGGGCGCAGGGCCGCGCCGTCCACGTCGGCGGCGATGACGGCCCGCCGGAAGATCGGCCCGCGCGGCGGTTCGGCATCGCCGGACTCGGCGCCACCGGACTCGGCGTCGTCGGCGGGCGCCGCGCCGCGGCTGTCCTCGAGCGCGCCCTCCTCGGCCAGCAGGCGCAGCGAGGCGCGCGCGGCCTCGGCCATGGCGACCTCGGCGAGTTCCTCGTCATCGCCGGAGGCGTACGACTCGCGCAGTGCGGGGGTCACCGCGAAGGCGGTGTCGTTCAGGGCTCGGATCTCACGGTCCGCCACCAGTTCCCGCAGCATCGGGACGGTCGCCGGAACGTAGACACGTAGCTTCTTCGATACGTGGGACGACTCACTGGACGCAGGCACCGAGCATCTCCTCCATCGACTCGTGCACCGATGCGGTCAGCACCGCGATATCGGCCATGGCGTCGCGATCGGCCGTGAGTCCGTAGAACACCCGTCCGTCGTAGGACGTGAGCCCGATGCTCAGAGCTTGAAAGCGCAGCAACGGCGACACCGGATACATCTCCAGCATCCGCGCGCCGCCGATGTACATCGGCTGCTGCGGACCCGGCGCATTGGTGATCACCAGATTGAACGTGTGTTCTGCGAAGGTACTCGCAGACCGCACGCTCATCGCATGCAGGCTCGCCGGTGCGAATCCGGCCATATGCACGAGGGTGCGGGCGCGCACCCCGCGTTCCTGCCGCGAATGCGCCTCGGTGGCATGGGTGATGTGCGACATCCGGATCACCGGATTCGGTTCGCCCACCGGCAGATCCACCAGGAGCGAGGTCACCTCGCCCGCGGGTTTCAGCTCGCCGGACGGCCCGTCGGCGTACACCGACATGGGCACCACCGCCCGCAGCGTGTCCGCCTCGGTGAGCACCTGTCCGCGCGAGAGCAGCCAATTGCGCAGCGCGCCGGTGATCACCGCGAGGATCACGTCGTTGATGGAGCAGTCGAAGCGCTTGCGGATCTTGCGATAGTCCTCGAGATCGGTGCGCACCACCTCCACCCGGCGATTGCGGGAGGTGTGGATATTGAGCGGACTGTCGGGCACGCCGATCGTCGCGGCGCGCACCATGGAGGCGAGTGTGCGCAGCGCCTTGCCTGCGGCGTCGACCATGGCGAACGCCTCCGCGCCGTGATGGCGGGCCACCTCGAGCGCCTCGCGCGGCTGGGTGGCCAGATGCAGCAGGCCGCCGATCAGCAGTTCCAGGTCGGCGGGTTCGCGATGCGCGATCCAGGCGTCGTCGGCCAGCTCGCGCGGAGCGGGGGAGGTGTCCAGGATCACATGCCCGATCTCCAGGGCGGAATCACCGTCGACCAGCGCCGAATGGGTCTTGGTGAACACCGCGATCCGTCCCTCGGACAGACCCTCCACCAGATACATCTCCCACAGCGGGCGAGTGTGGTCCAGCGGCCGGGACGCCAGCCGCGCGACCAGGTCGAGCAGTTGATCGTCGGTGCCCGGTTCGGGCAGCGCGGAACGCCGGATGTGATAGGTGATGTCGAAGTGGGCATCGTCCACCCAGACCGGACGGCCCAGCGCGAACGGGATCTCCCGCACCTTGCGGCGGTACAGCGGCACCAGCGGCAGCCGCGATTCCACCAGGGTGAGCAGGCTCTCGTAATCCAGCGGTGCGTGCCCGGAGTTTCCGGCCGGCGCCCGATTACGCAGGATGGCGAGGGATCCGATGTGCATCGGGTTGGTGCTCGATTCGAGCCGGTAGAACGACCGGTCCTGCGGCGTCAGTCTCGTGATCACGCTGCCCGCTACTCCCTGCTCACGTAAAAACAGCCGCTGCCTGCGCCCGTAACGGATCTGCCCGTATCGAATCCCCACCGAGGCGTCGGCATCTCGGCGTCACACGCCGGTATGTCGCAAGTTATCGCAATCGGCGTTTCGCCGGGTTCCGAGCGGGCGCCGCTGCCCGTGTCCATGCGTCTTTCGACGCCCCCTGCCCGGGTGCGGGCGCAAGCCTCCGCACGCCGGATCCCCTACATGCTACGCCAGCGGGGCTCGAAACAGCTTCGGACGCACAATGATTGGCTGACTAGCAGTTATCTGCCGGGAGCCGCCGCCATCCGGGGCCCGGACAAGCTCGGCCAACTCTCACATGTGCACCTCAGCACCTACGATGGGCGTCGGATTACCATGGCTGAAGGTTGCGCGTCCGCGCGCACGTTTCCCTGCTGTGGTGGGGGCCAACGATCACACCGACCAGAGGACTGACAACAACCGTGCCTGCGCTGACACTTTCGAGGTTGCTACGGATTGGTGAGGGTCGCACGGTCAAGCGGCTTGCGAACCTGGCGGACGAGGTCATCGCCCTGGACGACGAGTTCACGGCCCTCTCCGACGCCGAGCTGCAAGCCAAGACCGACGAGTTCCGGCACCGCTACGCCGAGGGCGAAAGCCTGGACGAGCTGCTGCTGGAAGCCTTCGCCACCGCCCGTGAAGCGTCGTGGCGCGTGCTGAACCAGAAGCACTACAAGGTGCAGATCATGGGCGGCGCCGCGCTGCACATCGGCAATGTGTCGGAGATGAAGACAGGTGAGGGCAAGACCCTGACCTGTGTGCTCCCGGCCTATCTGAACGCCATCAGCGGCGACGGCGTGCACGTCGTCACGGTGAACGACTACCTCGCCAAGCGCGACTCCGAGTGGATGGGCCGCGTGCACCGTTTCCTCGGGTTCGAGGTCGGCGTGATCCTCGGCGGCATGACCCCGGCCGAGCGCCGCGTGGCCTACAACGCCGACATCACCTACGGCACGAACAACGAGTTCGGCTTCGACTACCTGCGCGACAACATGACGCACTCGCTGGACGATCTGGTGCAGCGCGGCCACAACTTCGCCATCGTCGACGAGGTCGACTCGATCCTCATCGACGAGGCCCGTACCCCGCTGATCATCTCGGGTCCGGCCGATACCGCGTCCAAGTGGTACGCGGAGTTCGCGCGCATCTCGCCGCTGCTGAAGAAGGACCTGCACTACGAGGTCGACATCAAGAAGCGCACCATCGGCGTGCACGAGGCGGGCGTCGAGTTCGTCGAGGATCAGCTCGGCATCGAGAACCTGTACGAGGCCGCGAACTCGCCCCTGGTCAGCTACCTGAACAACTCCATCAAGGCCAAGGAGCTGTACAGCCGCGACAAGGACTACATCGTCCGCGACGGCGAGGTCATCATCGTCGACGAGTTCACCGGCCGAATCCTGGTGGGCCGCCGCTACAACGAGGGCATGCATCAGGCCATCGAGGCCAAGGAATCCGTCGAGATCCAGCCGGAGAACCAGACGCTGGCCACGATCACGCTGCAGAACTACTTCCGTCTGTACGACAAGCTCTCCGGTATGACCGGTACGGCCGAGACCGAAGCGGCCGAGCTGCACCAGACCTACACCCTCGGCGTCGTGCCCATCCCGACCAACCGGGAGATGGTCCGCGTCGATCAGTCCGACCTCATCTACAAGACCGAAGAGGCGAAGTACTCGGCCGTGGCCGACGACATCGTCGAGCGGCACGAGAAGGGCCAGCCGGTGCTGGTCGGCACCACCTCGGTGGAGCGCTCGGAGTACCTGTCCAAGCAGCTGACCAAGCGTGGTATCCCGCACTCGGTGCTCAACGCCAAGTTCCACGAGCAGGAAGCGCAGATCATCGCCGAGGCCGGTCGGCCCGGCGCGGTCACCGTCGCCACCAATATGGCCGGTCGCGGTACCGATATCGTGCTCGGCGGCAACCCGGACATCATCGCCGACATCCTGCTGCGCCGTCAGGGCCTGGATCCGGTGGAGACTCCGGAGGAGTACGAGGCGCAGTGGCTGCCCGCCCTGGAACGGGTCAAGGAGCAGACCGAGGAGGACGCCGAGACGGTGCGCGAGGCCGGCGGCCTGTACGTGCTGGGCACCGAGCGGCACGAGTCGCGTCGTATCGACAACCAGCTGCGTGGTCGTTCCGGCCGCCAGGGTGACCCGGGCGAGTCCCGTTTCTACCTGTCGCTGGGCGATGAGCTGATGCGGCGCTTCAACGGCGCGGCGCTCGAGTCGATCATGACCCGTCTGAATCTGCCGGACGACGTGCCGATCGAGGCCAAGATGGTCTCGCGCGCGATCAAGTCCGCGCAGACCCAGGTCGAGCAGCAGAACTTCGAGATCCGCAAGAACGTCCTCAAGTACGACGAGGTGATGAACCAGCAGCGCAAGGTGATCTACGCCGAGCGCGCGCGCATCCTCGCCGGTGAGGATATGGAGGGTCAGGTCCAGGAGATGATCACCGACGTGATCACCGCCTACGTCAACGGCGCCACCGCCGAGGGCTACGCGGAGGACTGGGATCTGGGCAAGCTCTGGACCGCGCTCAAGACGCTGTACCCGATCGGCCTCGACTACCGGGATCTCACCGGTGAGAACGAGGACGGCGAGATCGGCGACCTGTCCCGCGACGAGCTGCTCGAGGCGGTGCTCGAGGACGCGCACGACGCGTACGCCAAGCGCGAGAGCGAGATCGACGGCCTGGCCGGCGAGGGCAGCATGCGCAACCTGGAGCGTCAGATCCTGCTGAGCGTGCTGGACCGCAAGTGGCGTGAGCACCTCTACGAGATGGATTACCTCAAGGAGGGCATCGGCCTGCGTGCCATGGCGCAGCGCGATCCGCTGGTCGAGTACCAGCGCGAGGGCTTCGACATGTTCCTGGCCATGCTCGACGGCCTCAAGGAAGAGTCGGTCGGCTTCCTGTTCAACCTGCAGGTCGAGGTGCAGCAGCCCCAGCCCACCGGCGTGAATGTCGGTGCGGGACTGCAGTCCCCGGTCGGCAACCGCCCCCTCCCCACCGAGGAGGCCCGCGCCGCCGCCCCGAACGGAGCCCCGGCCGCCCTGCGCGCCCGCGGCATCGACGACTCCAACAATTCGCGCGCGCTGTCCTACTCGGGCCCGGACGAGGGCGGTCACCGCGCCGTCCACAGCGACGCCGAGGAGTACGGCACCGATTCCGGTGACTCCAGCACCCGTCGCGAACGCCGTGAGGCCGCTCGCGGTCAGGGCAAGCTGGACAAGGCTCCGAAGCCCAAGCGCCGCCGCTGATTTCGGCGACACACTGAACGGTCGACCGTGCCCCGGGTGAATTGACCCGGGGCACAGTCGTTTTCGGAGGGCGCGGAAGTATCGTCCGGAACGATCGTGTCGTCCAGCCGTGGTGCGCGCGACGAACCGGGTCCGGCCGTGCACGTGCCCGGCGATTCGCCTGTGCACGAGCCGATCCGGGTTGTGCGACAAGGTGTGTCGCGAGTGATCGCCGGTGACCCGGTCGTGGTCGAGCGACGTCGGAGGTGTCGCTGCCGGGCGGCGGCTCAGTCCAGGCCGATCGATTCGCCGCGGAAGCGAGGGTCCTGGTTGATCAGGATCATGTCGACCACGAGGCCGGTACACGCGCGACACGAGTGCACGCTGATGTGGCTGTCCACGTCGATGTCACCGTTCATGACCGCGCGCGCGGAGAGCCAGACCGCCCGCACGTTGAGCGGGGCGGGTTCGGCGCAGCGGAGGCAGGCCGGGAGTGGGGCGGCCGCGTCGTTGCGGGCGATGCGCACCTCGGGGACCACCGGGGCGCCGGGCCCCAGGGCATCGTCGAGGAGCGGTGGGAAATCATCACGCTCATGGTCTTGCACCAGCGAAGGCTAGCGAGTTCCGGCCATGCCCGCACCCCTTTGCCGCCCCGCTTTGCCACGAACTTGCCGAAGGCGTGTCACGCGGGGGCGTGACCGGGGCCGCACCGTCGTGGCATCGACCGCCTTGCTCGGGGAAGAGCGCCGGCGTGCACTCAGATGGTCGTGGTCTGGCCGCCCCGGAACCAGGGGTCGTTGGTGTTGATCGCGGTGAGCAGCAGCCGGATGGCGGCGACTCGGCGTTCCTTGCCGGGGAGATCGTCCAGGGCGCATTCGGGATCGGCGGGCGGGCCGAGGTGGGTGCAGCCGCGCGGGCAGTCCTCGATGGCGTCGGCCAGATCGGAGAAGGCGCTGATCACATCGTCCGGAGTGATGTGTGCCAGTCCGAAGGAGCGGACACCGGGGGTGTCGACGACCCAGCCGCCGTTCGGCAGCGCCAGCGCCACCGACTGCGTGGAGGTGTGCCGGCCCTTGCCGACGCCGGACACCACCCCGACGGCCCGATCCGCATCGGGCACAAGGCGATTCACGAGGGTGGACTTGCCGACGCCGGAGTGGCCGATGAAGGCGGTGAGGCGGCCGTCGAGCAGCTCCAGCACCGGTTCGACGGGATCCTCGATGCCCGCGTAGACGATGGTGAGGTCCAAATCCTCGAAGGCTTCCGCGAATTCGGATTCGGCCGCCAGATCGTGCTTGGTCAGGCACAGGACCGGTTGCAGCCCACCGACATACGCGGCGACCATGGCGCGCTCCACGAATCCGGTGCGCGGCTGCGGATCCGCCAGCGCCACCACGATGAACAGCTGTTCGGCATTGGCGACCACGATCCGCTCGAAGGGATCGGTGTCATCGGCGGTGCGGCGCAACACCGTTCGCCGTTCGCCGACTCGTACGATGCGGGCCAGCGAATCGGGTTTGCCGGACAGGTCGCCGACCAGATCCACCTGGTCGCCGACCACGATGGGGGTGCGGCCGAGTTCGCGGGCGCGCATGGCGACGATCCGCTGTTCGGGGTCGTTGTCCAGCACACAGCCCCAGCGGCCCCGGTCCACCGCGACGACCATGGCCGCCTCGGCGTCCTTGTGTTCGGGCCGATTCTTGGTGCGGGGTCGAGAACTTCGGCCCGGGCGGACCCGGACGTCGGTCTCGTCGTACTCGCGGCGCCTCAGAGGTCTGCCCCCGGGCCGGCTCCGCCGAGCATTTCCTCCCACAGGGCAACGAAATTCGGGAGGGTCTTGGCGGTGGTGCCGATGTCCTGGATGCTCACGCCCGGTACGGCGAGCCCGATGATGGCGCCCGCGGTGGCCATCCGGTGGTCGGCGTAGGAGTGCCACTGGCCGCCGCTCAGCGGGGTCGGGTCGATGATCAGCCCGTCCTCGGCCTCGGTGACCTTGCCGCCGAGGCGGTTGATCTCGGTGGACAATGCTGCCAACCGGTCGGTCTCGTGTCCGCGCAGATGGGCGATACCGCGCAGCCGCGACGGCGAATCCGCCAGCGCCGCCAGCGCTGCCACGGTCGGGGTCAATTCGCCCACGTCGTGCAGGTCGATATCGATCCCGGCCAGCCGGTCCGGACCCTGCACGGTCAGCACGTTCTCGTTGAAGCGGCACTCCGCGCCCATGCGCACCAGGATCTCGCGGATCACGTCACCGGGCTGGGTGGTGTAGCGCGGCCAGTGCGGAATGCTCACCGCCCCACCGGTGATCGCGGCCGCGGCCAGGAACGGGGTGGCATTGGACAGATCCGGTTCGATCTCCCAGTCCACCGCGCGGATGGGTCCGGGCGACACCGTCCAGGTCTGCGCCTTGCGCGGATCCTTCGGCGCGTCGACCTGCACATCGGCCTGGCGCAGCATCTGCACGGTCATCTCGATGTGCGGCATGGACGGCAGCGCGGCGCCGTCGTGGTTCACCGTCACGCCCTGTTCGAAGCGCGCCGCCGACAGCAGCAGTCCCGAGACGAACTGCGAGGATCCGGACGCGTCGATGGTGACCGGCCCGCCGCGCAGCCGGCCGGTGCCGTGCACGACGAAAGGCATTGTGTCCCCGTCGATGTCGACGCCCAGCGTGCGCAGCGCGTCGAGGATGATGCCCAGCGGCCGGGTGCGGGCCTGCTCGTCCCCGTCGAAGGCGACATCGCCGGTGGCCAGCGCCGCGACCGGGGGCAGAAAGCGCATGACGGTGCCCGCCAGCCCGCAATCGACTACGGCGCTGCCGAATTCGGCGGGCGGGGTGACGACGAGAGTCTCACCGTCGCCGTCGATACTCGCGCCCATCGCCTGCAGTGCCGCGATCATGAGGTCGGTGTCCCGGCTGCGCAGCGCGCCGGTGAGGGTGGACGGCTGATCTGCCAGGGCGGCGAGGATCAGGGCCCGGTTGGTGATGGATTTGGACCCGGGCAGGGTCACTGTCGCGTGCACGGGAATCTCGACATGGGGCGCGGGCCAGAAAGTCACGAGGTCCATCCTCCCAAACGATCGTCACGTTCCGGGGGTCCGTGTCCATTTCCGATGCAACGAACCGGTCTGGTCCTATACGTATATAGGTACGTATAGTGGGCTCGTGATCGATCCCCTCAGCCTCACCATCGGTGCCGGACTCGTCGTGGGCGGCTGGGCGCTCGGCCGGTTCGGCTCCCGCCCCACGCGCAAACCGACCGGCGGGCAGCAGACCGCCCGGTGCGGTTGCGGCCACGACCTGGCCGTGCACGATCGCGAGAACGGCCGGTGCCATGGTGAGACCTTCCGCAAGACCGGCTACGGGATGAAGGAATGGTCGAGCTGCAAGTGCCGCCGCTACACCGGACCGACCCCGATCGAAGACTTCTTCGCCCCGCCCACGCTGCCGCCGAGCATCTGAAACGCCGAACCTCCGAGCGGCCAAGCATCCTTGACGTCCAGCGCGAACCGTCGGCTGCCCTTCGGCGCCGAGATCGCGGGCGCCGAAACATCGACCCCCGAACGCCGAGGAGACATCTGATCGGCCGGGGACTTCGCCCGAGACGCCGCATGCCGGCCCCGAGGGACCGGCATGCGGTGAGCGTCGGCGGATCACCCGCCTCGTGAACTACTTGGCGCGGCCGTGGATGAACGGCACGATCTTGCGCAGCATCTTCATGGTGCTCTCGGTGCGCGAGTACGACAGCAGTGCCATGCCCGGAATCGCGAAGCGCTGCACCGCGATCGAATGCGGGCGCGAGAACTCCAGCAGCCCCGGTGCGCCGTGGATGCGCCCGATGCCCGAATCTCCGGTGCCGCCGAACGGGAGTCCGGAGATGGCCGCGTAGCTGAGCACCGAGTTCACCGAGGTGCAGCCGACATTGAGGCGGCGGGCGATCTCGAGTCCCTGTTTGCGCGAGTACACCGCGGATCCGAGACCGTACTTGCTCTTGTTGGTGAGCTCGACGGCCTCGTCGACGCCGTTCACGGTGCGAATCGTGACGGTCGGCCCGAAGGTCTCCTCGCACACCGCGTCCGAGGACTCGTCGGTGTCGACCAGGATGACCGGCTCGATGTACGGGCCCTTGATCGACTCCGGCCCGCCCAGCACGGCCTTGCCGCCGTTCTTGATCGCGTCCTCGATGTGGCGGCGCACGATGTCGATCTGGCTGGGCATGGTCATCGGGCCGTAGGAGGCCTTGTCGTCCGAGCCCGGCTTGATGTCGGTGAGGATTCGCTTCACCTCGGCCACGAACTCGTCGGCGATCGACTTGTCCACGTACACCCGCTCCACGCCCGCGCAGGTCTGGCCCGAGTTGGAGGTGGCGCCCCAGGCGACCGCGTCCGCGGCGGCCTTCACGTCGGCGTCGGCGGCCACGATGACCGCGTCCTTGCCGCCGCACTCGAGCAGGACCGGGGTGAGGGTGTCGGCCGCGGAGGCCATGATCTTCTTGCCGGTCGCGGTGGATCCGGTGAAGGCGAGTTTGTCGACCCCCGCCTTGACCAGTGCCGCACCGGTCGCGCCGTAGCCGTTGATGACGGTGAACACCCCGTCGGGCAGTTCCGGGTTCGCCTCGGCGAACGCCGCGGCGACGAAATTGCCGATGCCCGTGGAGAATTCGCTCGGCTTGAACACCACGGCATTACCGGCGGCGAGGGCGTAGGCGAGCGAGCCGTTGGGCGTGTAGACCGGGTAGTTCCACGGCCCGATCACGCCGACGACGCCCAGCGGGCGCTGTTCGAGGTGCGCGGCGAAGTTGGACATCAGCGCGCCGGGCGAGACCTTCTTGGGCTTGAGCACCTTCTCGGCGTTCGAGGCCGCCCACTTGATGTGCTCGAGCGCGAGCATCATTTCCAGGTAGGCGTCGTCCTTGGGCTTGCCGTTCTCGGCGTGGATGAGCTCGCACAGCGCGTCGGACTTCTCCACGAGCTTGCTGCCCCAGCGCAGCAGATGCTTCTTGCGCTCGGCGAAGGTGAGCGCGCCCCAGGTGGCGGCGGCGATGCGGGCCTTGGCGACGGCGGCGCGCACCGCGTCCTCGTTGTCGATCCGATAGGTGGCGAGCGTCTCGCCGGTGGCTGGGTTGACCGAGGTCAGCGACTCGGCCTGATCGAGGGGAGCGGTGTCGGTGGCAGTCATGATTGGCGGCGATCCCTTGATGAGAGGTTGATAGGAGGAACGTCTCACACCCTTGAACTGATGTCAATTGCCATCAGATATGTGGGTCACAGTATCAAGGGTACGGTTCCGAGCGGCTCGCGCACATCTGTCGGTATCCGGTGGCAGCATGGTGGCCATGTGCGGTAGGTACGCGACAACGACGAATCCGGCCACGCTGGCAGTCGAGCTCGATGCCATCGACGAGACCGGCGACAAGGGTTTCGACCCGAACTACAACGTGGCCCCCACCAATCAGGTGCTCACGGTGGTCGAGCGGCACGACCGCGACCATCCGGAAGACCCGGCGAGCCTGCGCCTGCGCGCCATGCGCTGGGGTCTGGTCCCGGCCTGGAGCAAGGCATCCGAACCGGGCGTCCCAGCCAAGGGCAAACCCCTGTTCAACGCCCGGGCGGACAAGGCCGCCACCGCGCCCTCGTTTCGCGACTCGGTCAAGAAGCGGCGCTGCCTGGTGCCGATGGACGGCTGGTACGAGTGGGTCACCGAATCCGGCGGCTCCGGCAAGGCGGTCAAGCAGCCGTTCTTCATGTCCAAGTCGGACGGCGGCCTGCTCTACATGGCGGGTCTGTGGTCGGTCTGGCGCGATCGCGGTCAGGGGGAGGACGCGAAGCCCCTGCTGTCCTGCACGATTCTCACCACGGACGCGGTGGGCGAGCTGACCAAGGTCCACGACCGCATGCCACTACCCATGCCCCGCGAGCACTGGGCCGCCTGGCTGGATCCGGATCATCCGGCTCCGGAGGAACTTCTGGAAACCCCTGCGCCGGAAGCGGTTTCGGACATTTTGATCCGCGCGGTGCCATCGCTGGTGAACAGCGTCCGCAACAACGGTCCGGAGCTGCTCGATCAGCTCGACGAGGCGGAGGCCGGGCAGATCAGCCTGATCTGAGACCGCGATCGATGAAACAGCGGTGCCCGACGAAACAGCGGTGCCCGACGAAACAGCGGTGCCCCGCCGCGAAGCACGGCGGGGCACGCTGGGCGATTCCTGTCTCAGAACTCGCATTTCACGGTCGGCATGGCGATGTTCAGCCCGCACTTGACGACGCCGGAGGCGAGGTCGATCACCTTCGTGGTGATGCCGCCGCCGAGTTTCTCGGCCTTGTCCACCTTGTCGTCCTTCTTGGGTTGCTGGCCGGATTGCTGACCCGGTGTGCCCGGGTCGGTGGCGAGCGGATAGTTCGAGTTCGGGCCGGGGGCCGCGCCGGCCGTCGCGATCGTCAGCGGACCGGATCCCAGCGCGAGGAGCAGCGCCGCGGAACCGGCGACGACCATCGTGCGGCCGTACTTCTTCGGAGAACACCGTTTCGCGGAACACCGTCGATTGGAACGCTGATGGGGGGACATAACCGCATCACATCCTCGGGAATCGTACGAGCAGGGCAAGTCGGTTCTCGATCACAGCAACTCCACAGCACACGCTCAGACAAGTAACGCACACCTGCGGGCGCGAAACGCGCAATCGCGCCCGGATGTGTGCGTGTCAGGCTGAGCAGACCAGGTCCGGGCGTGTCGCGCCCGGACCTGGTCTTTTGTCTAGAAAGCCGTATCGGTCAGACCGTGGCCTTCTCGCTTTCCCCGGCGCTCTCCTGCCGAGCCTGGATGCCGCCCGCGGTCCGCAGCGGCACCTCCTTCCAGAAGAACACCAGCAGCAGTGCGATCAGCGCGACGCCCGCCGCCGCCAGGAACACCGTGTCCATGGCATTGGCGAAGCCCACCTTGAACGGGTGCGCCAGCGCCGGACTCAGCTGCTGGATGATCGAGCTGTCCTTGAGCACGTCGCCGGCCGCCGACGGGTTGGGCGAGGCCAGGCTCTGTGCCAGAGCCAGATCGGCCGGATTGCCGCTGTGCGGTGCGTCGGCGAGTGCCTGCTGGAACTCCGGCTGCGTCACCGCGACCTTCATCTCGTCGGAGATGTTCGGGGTCACCTGCGAGAACAGGATCGACAGGAACACCGCGACACCGAGCGTGCCGCCGATCTGCCGGAAGAACGTGGCCGCCGCGGTCGAGACGCCCATGTCCTTGGGCGGCAACGCGTTCTGGATGGCCAAGGTCAGCGGCTGCATGAGATTACCGAGGCCGAGGCCGGTGACCAGCATGAACAGCATGGTCCAGTACAGGTGCGTGTCCGCGGTGACGAAGTGCAGCAGGAACAGGCCCAGCACCAGCAGTCCGGCGCCGATCGGCGGGAAGATCTTGTACCGGCCGGTGCGCGAGATCAGCTGTCCGGCAACGATGGAGGCGCTCATCATGCCCAGCACCAGCGGCAGCATCTGCATACCCGCGAGGGTCGGGCTGGATCCGCGCACCACCTGCAGGTACTGCGGCAGCAGCGTGATGCCGCCGAACATGGCCGAGCCGACCACCACCGAGATGACCACGCCCAGTGCGAAGGTGGAGTTCTTGAACATGCGCAGCGGGATCAGCGCGGCGTCACCGAGCCTCGCCTCGATGGCGATGAAGCTGGCCACGCCGAGCGCGCCGACCACGTAGCAGACGATGGAATTGGTACTGGTCCAACCCCATTCGCGACCCTGCTCGGCGACCACCAGCAGCGGCACCAGGCCCAGGGCGATGGTGAGCACGCCGAACCAGTCGACCGCGACCTTGGGTCGTTCGACCTTCGGCAGGCGCAGCACGCGGGACACCACGGCCAGGGCGATCAGGCCCAGCGGCACGTTCACCAGGAACACCCAGCGCCAGCCGGTGATGCCGAGGATCTCGTCCTGTCCGGAGATGATGCCGCCCAGCACCGGGCCCACGACGCTCGAGGTGCCGAACACGGCCAGGAAGTAGCCCTGGTAGCGGGCGCGCTCACGCGGCCCGACCATATCGCCGAGGATGGTCAGCGCCAGCGACATCAGACCACCGGCGCCCAGGCCCTGGAAGGCGCGGAACGCGGCGAGCTCGTACATCGACTGCGAGAACGTACACAGCAGCGAGCCGACGACGAAGATGGTGATGGCGGCGAGATAGAACGGCTTGCGGCCGTACATATCCGAGAGCTTGCCGTACAGCGGGGTCGAGAGGGTGGCGGTGATCAGGTAGGCGGTGGTGACCCACGCCTGCATGGAGTAGCCGCTCAGGTCGTCCGCGATGGTGCGGATGGACGTGGACACGATGGTCTGATCCAGCGCGCCGAGCAGCATGCCGAGCAGCAGGCCGCTGAGCACGACCATGATCTGCTTGTGGGTGAACCCGGCGGCGGATTGTGGTTCGTTCTGGGTTGCGGTGGTCACGAATTCTTCTCCGGGGCTCGGAAATACGGGTGAAGTTCTTTGTGTGTCGCGAGATTCGCCAGCATTTCCTGCCGGTTGACCTCGTAGTCGTCGACGAAGCGATGCAGCAGTTCGGCGAAGCTCTCGCGCTCGTCCGGCGTCCAGGCGCCGAGGATCGTGCTCAGCGACTGGTTGCGCCGGGCGCGGATCTCCGCCGCCGCCGCGAGGCCCGCGTCGGTGATCGCCAATACGCTGACCCGCCCGTCCGCTGGATCGGCGCGGCGTTCGATGAGTCCGCGCTTGACGAGCGTGGCCACCTGCCTGCTGATGGTCGAGGCGTCGGAGAACAGGCCCTCGGCCAGTACCCCGGAGCGGACCGGTCCCTGGTGGATCAGGTGGAACAGGATGGCGAACGCGCCGGGTTCGACCTCGCCGTTGGTGAGGGCCGCGATCTGGGCGTTGGTGCGGTCACGCAGCTTGGTCAGCCGGGTGATCTGGAAGCCGATGGTGTCGAGCACGCCGTCGGGAATGGCGGTTGTCGCCGGGTCGTCGGTCACGGGCCTGCTCACCTCCTTGCATCAATCAACTACTTGTAGAAATCAACTAGTTGTACTGCGCAAGTATGTCCACATAGTTGCATGAAGGCAAGTTATTTCCGGAGGGGGTGTCTCAACTTACAGACGGGTCCGATCGGACCGTCGCGCTCATGCCGTGATTGTGCTGGTCACAGCCTCGGTGAGGCGGATCAGCTCGGCCGGATGGAGTTCGATCTCCAAGCCGCGCTTGCCCGCGCTGCACAGCACCCGGTCCCACTCCAGCGCCGAGTCGTCGATCACCGTCGGCAGCCGCTTCTTCTGGCCCAGCGGCGAAATCCCGCCCAGCACGTACCCGGTGGTCCGCTCGGCCTTCGCCTTGTCCGCCATCTCGGCCTTACCGCCGCCGAGCGCCGCGGCCGCCGCCTTGAGTGAGAGCTTGTTCGGCACCGGCAGCACCGCGACCGCGAGCCCACCCGAGGACAACTCGATCACCAGCGTCTTGAAGATCTGCGCCGCGCCCACACCGAGTTCCCCGGCCAGCGCCTCGACCGCCTCGGAACCGTAGGAGTCACTGCGCGGATCGTGCGAATACGCATGCACCCGATGCTCGACCGCCGCCTGCACGAGCGCCTTGATCGCCGGAGTCGAAGCGGTAGCCATACGCCCACCCTAAACAGCCGCCGCAAGCTCTTTTCCGGCGATCGGGATCCGTCCGGGAACACGACACGCGCGGGGCCTGTTGCACGCCATACGCGTCTCGCAGCTACCGCAGGGCCCACGGTGGGGCGAGCCGCCGGAATCCATGACATAGGAGGAGTCGGTGACCGTCTTGGTCGAAGAGCACCCGGTGCGGACCGGGCCGCTGTTGTTCCGCACGACCGTTCCACAGGACGGCCTCGTGCCCGTCGACCCTGCCGGTTTCCGGATGGGTATCCCTTTCGCGGTAGATTCGAGTGCTACGGCGATCGAAGGGATTAGCGTGACGAGCGACGATAAAGTCGATCGCCTGCGCGATGACGACGACTCGGAAACGAGTCAGGGCATCGACGCCGGTGACCATCTAGAGGTCGGTGAGGCCGAAAAGGGTGCGCGCAGCACCGAATCCGTCGAAGAACTCTCCCGGCGGTTCGAGCGCGACGCACTTCCGCTCCTCGACCAGCTCTACGGCGCCGCCCTGCGGATGACTCGCAATCCGGCGGACGCGGAGGACCTGGTCCAGGAGACCTTCGCCAAGGCCTACCAGGGCTTCAAGTCCTTCCGTGAGGGCACCAACCTGCGGGCGTGGCTGTACCGCATCCTCACCAACACCTACATCAACTCGTACCGGAAGAAGCAGCGTCAGCCGGCGCAGTATCCGACCGACGAGATCACCGACTGGCAGCTCGCGGCTACCGCCGAGCACACCTCGCAGGGACTGCGTTCGGCCGAGATGGAAGCGCTCGAGGCGCTGCCGGACGACGACATCAAGCGGGCGCTGCAGGAACTGCCGGAGGAATTCCGGATGGCGGTGTACTACGCCGACGTCGAGGGGTTCCCCTACAAGGAAATCGCCGAGATCATGGGTACTCCCATCGGAACCGTCATGTCCCGCCTGCACCGTGGTCGTAAGCAGCTCAAGGGTCTGCTGGCCGACGTCGCGCGCGAGCGTGGGTTCAACCGGTCCGGTAGCGATTCGCGTCAGGAGGTCACCCAGTGAGCGACGATATGGACATGGACTGCTCGGCCGTGCTCGCCGACGTCTGGCTGCTCCTGGACAACGAGTGCGACGAGGCCACCAAGTCCCGTCTGCGCGAGCACATCGACCGCTGCTCGCCGTGCATCGAGGCCTACGGTCTCGAGGAGAAGCTCAAGTCGCTGCTGACCCGCAAATGCGGCGGCGATCGCGCGCCCGCCTCGCTGCGCCAGCGCCTGACCCTGGAGATCCGAACCACCTACACCGCGGTGGAGACCCGGATCGAACCGGCGGAGTAGACCCCCGAAAACACTCTGAGCGGCACACTTCCCGTGGGAAGTGGTGCCGCTCAGTGCTTTTGGCGCAGTGGAACTCGGTTCAGGAGTTCGGACGCTTGCCGTGATTGGCTGCGTTCTTCTTCCGTGCGCGCTTCTTACGTCCACGCTTACCCATGAGTATTCTCCCTTCTGTTGAGCCCATTCTTTCATGTGTGGTTGGCTGTACCTTCAGCGGCTGGAGGTCACTGTGAAATCGCGAGAGGTGTGCATGGCTGAGGAAGTGTTGGCGGAGATGGTCTCGACCGTCCAGGAGATCCTGGTCTCCGTCGGCGACAAGGTGAAGGTCAACGACGCTGTCATCATGCTGGAGTCCATGAAGATGGAGATTCCCGTGATCGTCGAGACCGAGGGCACCGTCACCTCGATCAACGTCAAGCCGGGCGACGTCCTGAAGCAGGGCGACCTCATCGCAGTCATCTCCTGACCTCGTCGGCGCCTCGGCACCGACGAGGTCGCCCGTCCGTCTCGGCGGCGTCGTCACCGTCACTCTCGACAACCGCCTGCGCCGCGCCGTGGGAACATACACCCGACGTGGGATAAGAGGAGCGTGGGTGAATGTCGACACTGAGCGATCTACTGGCCGAGCACACCGATCTACCGGGTGCCGCCGTCGATCATCTGCAGCGGGTGGTGGGGGATTGGCAACTGCTGGCCGATCTGTCGTTCGCTGATCTGACCTTGTGGGTGGGCACCGGTCTGGTGTCCGAGGGTGCGGACATCGTGTGTGTCTCGCAGTGCCGCCCGACCACCGCGCCGACCGTGCATCCGGAGGATCTGGTCGGTTCGCTCGCCTCGAAGGAGACGCATCCGCATGTCTTCGAGGCGCTGATCACCGGGCAGATCGTGCGCATGGACGCCGATTCGGAGATCACCAGCGTCTATCACCCGCGCCCGGTGCATGCGGTTCGCGAGGCGATCCAGGTGCGGGTCGGCGACGATGTGATCGCGATTCTGGGGCGGGACACCGACATCGAGCGGCGAAAGATGCGCTCCAGTCTGGAGATCGCGTACATGTCGTGCTCGGACGACCTGTGCCAGATGGTCGCCGACGGCACCTGGCCGGCGCTCGAGGATCGGACCGGTTCGCATTCCAGCCCGCGCGCGGGTGACGGTTTCATCCGGCTCGATACCCAGGGCACGGTCGAATACGCAAGTCCCAACGCACTTTCCGCGTATCACCGGATGGGTCTGCAGAACGATCTGGTCGGTCAGGATCTGGCGCTGACCACGCGCTCGCTCATCACCGACCCGTTCGACGCGCAGGAGGTGGTCGGCGATATCCAGGCCGCCCTGGCCGGAAAGGCCGGGCGCAGAATGGAAGTCGAGGCGCGCGGCGCGACAGTGCTGCTGCGCACGCTGGTGTTGCGCCCGCACGGGGAACTCGCCGGCGCGGCGGTCCTGGTGCGCGATGTCACCGAGGTGAAGCGCCGCGATCGGGCACTGCTGTCCAAGGACGCGACCATTCGCGAGATCCACCATCGGGTGAAGAACAATCTGCAGACGGTGGCCGCGCTGCTGCGATTGCAGGCGCGCCGGACCGAGAACGAGGAAGCGCGACTGGCGCTCACCGAGTCCGTGCGCCGCGTGACCTCCATCGCGTCGGTGCACGAAATGTTGTCGATGTCGGTTGACGAAGAGGTCGATCTCGACGAGGTGGTCGATCGCCTGTTGCCGATAATGGCCGATGTCGCGACCGTGCACACCGCGCGGATCAAGGTGCGCCGCACCGGATCTCTGGGCGTCTTCTCCGCCGAGCGGGCGACGCCGCTGGTCATGGTGCTGACCGAACTGGTACAGAACGCGATCGAGCACGCCTTCGATCCGGGTGAGAACGGTACGGTCACGATTCGCTCGGAACGGTCCGCACGCTGGCTCGATGTGATCATCAGCGATGACGGGCGCGGGCTGCCGGACGGCTTCAGCCTGGAGGCGTCGGACCGCCTGGGCCTGCAGATCGTGCGCACGCTGGTGACCGCGGAACTGGGCGGTTCGATCGGCCTGCACCCGGGTTCGGACATCGGCACGGACGCTGTGCTGCGGGTTCCGCTGGGGCGTCGTTCCGCGCGCTGAGCCATCACATGTGGTAATTGCCGAACGCTATTGGCGTGCTCGAAAACCGCGCCCGATCATTTGTTCGATGCTGTGCCCGATGGTGTTGTTCCACAACGTGCCCGATTGGTGTTGTTCCACAACGTGCTCGATCGCTTGTCCACAATGTGCAATCTCGATCACCGGAATTGCGTTCTGTGAATTCTCTGAGAAAACAATGAAGCCCGGCACCAATAGCGGTGCCGGGCCGAAATGCGTTATGGCCGCGAAGGCTGGGATCGACCGTAACGCCGTGTCGCCGAAGCTGCGGAAAACCGCAGTTAGACGACGGTGCGGGTACGCGTGCGAGCGTTGCGACGCTTGAGAGCCCTGCGCTCGTCTTCGCTCATACCACCCCAAACACCAGCGTCCTGCCCGGACTTCAGAGCCCAGGACAGGCAATCGGCGGTGACAGGGCAGCGAGCGCAGACCAGCTTGGCATCGGCAATCTGAGCGAGCGCAGGACCACTGTTACCCACCGGGAAGAACAGTTCGGGATCCTCGTCGCGACAGATGGCCTTGTGGCGCCAGTCCATTCCTCTGCTCCTTTGCTTGGGCGCGCACATGTCGCAGCCCTAGTGGTTTGTGGTCCGTTCACTTGTGCGACTCGAATGTTTCCGCACGGTTGCTTGTGAATGCTTTCACGAACACCGTAGATGTCAATAGATACTTGGTGCACCGTGGGGAAGCTCACGCTGTAAGGCCCCTACATCGAAGGCCTGCCGTGTCTTTTCTACTCGGTCGAGCCGGTTTTCGCAGCACAACCAGGATGTTCCTCAGGTGTGTCGAAGCCCCTAAGGCTTCGGCGCGACCACGTCGAGGATATCCGGTACCGCTGTGAAATTCACCATGTTGCGCCGACCGATGAAGTCGCCGTCGATTTGCAACCCGAGCGGCTCGGTCGCTTCGACCTGTACGCCCGGTACGTCGTCTTCGCGAAACAATTTGTGTCCCTTGGGATTTCCGTCCGCCGCCAGCAACTGTCGAGCGATCAGGAGGGTCGGCACCACGCCCATGGTGCGCATGGCAAACACTCCGAGACCGGACTCGAAACTGGTGCCCGGATTGGTGCGAACCGGCGTGCTGTCCAGGTAGGTCCAGGGACTGGCGTTGGTCACGAATGCGTAGTGCACGTCCGTGACCGGTTCGTGACCCGGAATCTCCAGGCGTACCTGGGGATCCCGGCGGCGAGCCCGGAAGAACTGGTTGACCGTCGTGCGCAGATACCGGGCGGGGGTGGCGGCTTTGCCCTTGGCGCGCTTGGCGTCTATGGCTTCGCACACATCGGCGTCCAGGCCGACGCCGGCGCTGAACGCGAACCAGCGATCGTCCTTCGGAGCTTCCGGCGATCGGGCGACTCCGAGGCCGATCCGGCGGTCCGCGTCATCTGCCAGCAAATCGATCAACTGATTGGCGGCGGTCACCGGATCCTGTTCGATACCCAGCGAGCGAGCGAACACATTCGCCGAGCCGCCGGGAATGATTCCCAGCCGCGGGAGCCATTCGCGCTGTGTGCGGCCGGGCAGTGGCAGGAAACCATTGATCGTCTCGTTCACGGTGCCGTCCCCACCGTGCACCACGATCAAATCCATGCGATTATCCGCGGCCCACCGCGCGAGCTCCGCCGCATGGCCGCGATGCTCGGTCTGTGCGACGGTCAGCTGGGTGCGGCTCTCCAGTGCGTGTGCGAGCAGATCGCGAGTGGCCCGGGTGGTCGAGGTGGCATTGGGGTTCACGATCAGCAACGTCCGCACGCAGTGGAGCCTACTGTGTTCGGTTGCGTCGCTGCCTCGTTGCGTACGGGTGACCGAGTGCGCGCACACGAGACCGGGGCGAGTGCGAACCCGGCCGACCGCCGTCCCGATCCCGGGCAGTGCCCAACGACGCTCGGTCGTAGGCTGAGCGGGTGGCTGAGCAGAACAACGGTGGTGTGGACGCTACGACGCTCCCGCCGAACACGATCCGGACGGCGGGCGCGCTGGCGGCCTTCGAGGGCGCGGTCGGCGTGATCGGCGCGATCGTGCTGATCGTGCGGGCGATGAGCGGCGCGGACCAGAAGGTGGTGAACGGCTACGCCACCGCCGTCTGGCTGATCATCCTGGCCGGAGCCGTGCTGGCGGCCGGTATCGCGCTGTGGCGGGGCAAGCGCTGGGGGCGTGCCATCGTGATGCTCGCGCAACTGCTGCTCCTGCCGGTCGCCTGGTACGTGATCAGTTCGCACCAGGCGCTGTACGGCATACCCCTGGGCTTGGTCGCGGCCCTCGCGCTGGGATGCCTCTTCGCGCCCGCGTCGAGCCGCTGGATGGCCGAGGGTTACGACCTCGGCGACGAGGACTAGCCGCGGCCGAACGTCCGCAACCTCTGCGACTAGGGGCTAGCCCCGTCCGGGCATCCGCGGCCTTTACGTGGAGGATTGGCCGCGTCCGGATGTCCGCGACCCTCTGCTACGAGAACCGGCGGCGTCCGGATGTTCGCGAACTGGTCGCAGGTCGCGTACGCGGGTTCGTAAACCCTGCTGGTCGCCCCGCAGGCAGCTTGCTGGACGGTTGCCCAGGGGATTCGGCGCGCACGGCGTCATGACCCCGCAGCGCCGCGAATCACGCGGTGCCCATCGGTACGCCGAACGCGGCGAGCCGGTCAGGGTCTCATCAGTGGTGAGCGGAGGCACTCGCACGCCGGTCGTAGTCCCGGCGCTGCAGAAGTGTGTGCGAGCGTGGCCGTTGCGTCGCGAACCGGGCCGTTGCTTCGAAACCCTGCTGTTCTCCGGAACCCCGGGCGTCTTCGCCGACCTGGCTGTTGTCTCGAAACCCTGCCGTTGCCACGGCCCCCGCCGTCGTCGCGGACTCGGCCGAGACGGACTCAGTCGTCGGCGCGACCGGCGAGCCGGGCGAGGGCGGAGCCGGTGAGGCGGTAGCCCGTCCACTCGTCCTGCGCCTCCGCGCCCAGGCCCTTGTAGAAGTCGATCGACGGGGTGTTCCAGTTCAGGACTGCCCAGGAGACCCGGCTGTAGCCCTGTTCGACGGCCTCGCGGGCCAGCGCCGCCAGGAGATCGCGGCCCAGGTGCAGGCCGCGCGCCTCCGGGCGGACGTACAGATCCTCCAGGTAGATGCCGTGCACGCCGTCCCAGGTGGAGTAGTTCAGGAACCAGATGGCGCACCCGGCCACGCCCTGATCGTTCTCCGCCACATGGGCGAACAGCTTGGGGGAGGGGCCGAACAGGGCGAGGTCGAGCTGCTCGGCGGTGAGCGTGCACTCGTGCCGGGCCTTCTCGTAGTCGGCGAGGTCGTACACCAGTTCCACCAGGGCCGGAACGTCGGCGGGTGTGGCGCGGCGGATCATCGGACGGCCCCTTCCTAGGCGTCGAACCGGGCTACCAGGTTGTGGGCGAGCACGGTGCGAGCGTGATAGTCGTACCCCAGCACGGTAACGGCGGCCGTGGACAGGAAGAACCGTCGCCCCTCGATCACGTCGAACTCCACCCAGCGCGCGATCAGCGCCCGCGAGAAGTGCCCGTGCCCGACCAGCACCACGTCCCGGTTCGCCAATTCCGTTTCCACAGTGGCCAATACCCGATCCGCGCGCGCCTGAACCTGTCCGGCGGTCTCACCCTCGGGCGTCACCCCGGTCCAGATCGTCCACCCCGGCGACGTCTCCTGGATCTCGACCGTGGTGAGCCCCTCGTACTCGCCGTAATCCCATTCCACCAGGTCGTCGTCCACCCGCACGCCCTGCAACCCGGCCAGCTCGGCCGTGCGCAGCGCCCGCTGCCGAGGGCTGCTCAGCACGAGCGGATCCCGTAACCCCAACCCCGCCAACAACTTCCCCGCCCCCAACGCCTGCTCCTCACCGTTCTCGGTGAGCGGCACATCGGTCTGCCCCGTATGCTTCCGCGACGCCGACCACGCCGTCTCCCCGTGTCGCAGCAACACCAGCCTGAATTCGGAAGCGCTCATCCTCCGATCATGCCGGACGAATCCCCCGAACCGCCGCACATCCCACCGTGATCACACCCGCCCACAGTGCTCACCAGGGAAAGTCCGGCCGTCCCATAACGCCGGTCGCACCCGGCGCGAGCAATCCACCGGCCGTGACCGCCCCCAACGGCGAATCGTTCGGTCAGTGGCGGTGGTGTACCAGCTGGGCGCCACGGTCGCCGGAAGGGGCGCGCTGCACCCGCGCCGCTGTTCGCCTTGGTTCGAGCGCGGCGGAATAGGCCAGTCTTGTCGCCGGGGTGGATCGATCTGCCGGTGCGGGCTGGGCGCGACGGTCGCCTGGAATGTGGCGTGCTGTGCGCGTGATCGGCGGCCGGGCTTCGTGTGGGCGGGGTCAGTCGGTGCCGAGGGCGTGCAGGGTGGTGCCGCGGCGTTCGACGATGGTGGGGCCGATGGAGGTGAGGGTGATGAGGTCGCCGTGGTAGTCGGTGCGCTGCACGGAGATTCGGGAGGTTTGGGCGCCGGTGGCGGGGTCCAGGGCGGCGATGCCGTCGGGGACGGGGACCAGGAGCTTGCCCGAGAGCAGGGTGGGGGTGCCCAGCACGTTCTGGATGGCCCAGAGCGGGTCGAACGTGGTGGCGTTCAGTGCGATCAGGCTGTTGCCGGTGAAGACGAAGTACGCCGAGGACAGGTGGGTCACGGTGGCATTGTCGGCCAGCGGAGCCGAAAGCTGGTGCGTGGCAATGAGATTGCCGGAAATATCGTAGACCGCGAGTTGCGGTGTGCTGGAGGTGGTTCCGGGCAGGAACAGCACCACCCGGCTGTCGGACGCCGCCAGCACGCGAGCGCCGTCCAGCGCGCCGCCGGGCTCGGTGAGCACGTGCGAGCTGTATTCCTCGGGAGTGGTGGCATCCTTGGGCGCCGGATTCATGATGCTGAGCCGGTCGGCGGTGTCGTTCGGGCAGCGCTCCAGCACGGCCAGGCGGCTCGAGGCCGAGGAGGCCGAGATCAGCGTGCAGCCCTCGCGCGGCTGGGTGCGCGGATTCACCGGGGCGTCGACGTAACCGAATTCCAAGGTGCGCACCAGATCCGACCGCCACATCTCCAGGCGATCGCTTCCCAGCGCGAGCACGTAGGTGCCGTCCACCGACAGCCGCACCTGGTCGTCCATATAGCTCGATCGCGCGGTCAGCCGCGACCCGGTCTCGGCGTTCAGCAGCGTGGTCTGACTGCATCCGCGCTGATCCCGATACGTGGCGACAACCGTGCCGAACTGGGATTCCACCGCGCACAACGGCAAATCCCGCTCGTACTTCCACACCGTGTCCCCGGTGCGCGGATTGCGACCGGTGACCGTCCCGCCGTCGGCGGTGACGACCACCCCGCCCACGGCCAGCGCCCGCGCGGCCGCGTCGTCCGGGGCCTGCCACAGTTCGCGCACCTGGGACGGCAGCTGCTCGGGAGTGGGCGGCGCGGACAGCGATTGCGTCGCGGTCTCCGACAGCGTTGCGCGAGCATCGCTCTGCCACCAGACCACCACTGCCGCGATCGCCACCAGAGCGGCGATCGCGGCAGCGGTCAGGATATCGGCGCGCGTCCGCCGCTCGGGTGCGAGCACGACAGCGAGATTAGCCGATCTGTCCGGCTACGCCGAGGCGGTGACGGTCGAACCGGTGGCGTCGGCCTTGCGACGAGTGCGCTTGACCGGCGCGGACGCGGTGTCGACCGAGTCGTTGCGGGTCTCGGCCACCGCCTTCGCCCGGCTCGCCCGCTTCTTCGCGGGAGCCGGAGCCTCCGTCGAATCCGCCTGGCTCACACCGTCCGACGCCTCGACGGCCGCGGCCGCCTTCTTCCGGACCGCCTTCTTGGGGGCCTCGGCCACCTCGGCCTCGGCCTTCACCGCCTTCTTGCGCACGGCCTTCTTCGGCTCCGCCGATTCGACCGCGGCCTCGACGCTCGCGGCCTTGGCGGCCCGCTTGCGAACCGGCTTCTCGGCTTCCGTCACGACAGCCTCGGCCACCACGTCTTCGGCCTTGGCAGCCCGCTTCCGAGCAGGCTTCTCGACCTCCGCGGCCGCGCCCTTGTCGACAGCCTTGGTGCGCCGCGCCTTCGCGGGCTTCTCGGCCTCGACCTCGGCGGCGACCTCCGCCTTCGCGGCGCGCTTGCGGGCAGGCTTGTCAGCCTCCACCGCAACAGGCTCGGCCGCGACATCCTTGGCCTTGGCGGTCCGCTTGCGCGCGGGCTTCTCGGCCTCGACCGCGACGAGGTCGGCGGATGAGGCGTCCGCCGCACCGGCGTCCTCGGCCTTGGCGGTCCGCTTGCGCGCCGGCTTCTCGGCCTCGGCCGTGATGGCGACGGCGTCACCCGACCAGCCCTCGGCCGTGTCACCGGCGGACTTGGCTCCGCGCCGCGCCGTCTTGGTAGCGACGACCTCGTGCTCGCTCGAACCGCCGTCGGTCGCGATGATCTGACTCTCGGCCTTGGTGGTGCGACGCGCCTTCTTCGGTGCCGCACCCTCGACAACAGCTTCCGCCGAGTCGCCGGTGCTCACACCCGAAACCGCGGCAGCCTTCGCGGACCTGCGGGCCTTCGCCGGGGCTGCAGCTTCCGTCGCCTCGGATTCGGCTGTGGCGCTTACCGTTTCGGTAGAAGCGGTAGTCGAGATGCCGGCAGCGCGAGTGCTGCGCCGAGCCCGCGTACGAGCCGGAGTCGCGGCGGAATCGTCCGCGACCTCGACCGTCGCGGCGGATTCGCCCGCCTCACCGACGGTCCCGTCGGACGTGCCCGCCGGTCGCGTGCTGCGACGCGACCGAGTCCGGGCCGGTGCCACCTCTGCCGCGGCTTCGGTGGCGGATTCGCTTGCGCTGCTTCCACTCTCGGAAGCGGCGGTATCGGCTCCGTCCGCTGCCCGGGTGCTGCGACGCGAGCGTGTACGAGCCGCGGTGGCTTCGCTCGCCGCGACAGCGCTGTCCGCCGCGACGGCATCACTCGACGCGACGGCGCCGGTCGAGATGACCGCGTCGCTCGCCGTGCCGGGCTCGGACGAAGCGACGTCGTCGGCGGTGCGGCGAGTGCGCTTGCGGGTGCTCGCCTTCGGCGCCTCGGTGCCGTCATCGGACCCGGCGGCCGCGACCTGCGGTGCGGTGGTGGCGTTCGGGTCGGATCCGCCGGACGGCCCGGCCGGTGTGGTCGCGCCGTTGGTCTCGGCGGCATCGTTCACCGTGGCCGAGTCGCCCTTGGCGCGGCGGGTTCGCTTGCGCGCGCCGGACTTCGGGGCCTCGGATGCCTCGGCTGTGGTCACTGCCTCGACGGTCGAAGTCGCCGCCGGGGTGGTGGCCGGGACCGTGTCGGCGGCCGAGAACTGCGGGACCGCGACGGTCGCGGCCGAGCCGTTCACGCTGACCGCACCGTTCGTAGCGGCGGTGCCGTTCACGGGAGCCGAGCCGTTCGAGGGAGCCGAGCCGTTGGCCGAGGCCGCGCCCTGAACCGCGGTCGCCGAGCCGTTCGCGACAGCGGTCGCCGAGTCGCTCGGTGCGTTGCCGTTCACCGAATTGCCGGTGGCCGAACCGTTCACCGCGTCGTTCCCGCCGCGGTTGCGGCGATTGCGGCGTCGGCGGTTGCGACCCGGGCGACCCTCGGAGTCGCCCGCGTTGTCGGCGGAGCCCGACGGACCGGCGGTGGGGGCCGAACCGGCAGCGGATGCCAGCGCCTCGAAAGGCTCGGCCGCAGTCGAAACATCGCCGGTGGCAACGGTATTCGTGTTCTCGCCGGTCACGGCGCGGTCCGCGCCTCCGCGTCCGCGGCGACGACGGCGCCGACCGGTGCGCTCACCCTCGGCAGCCGAATCGGCTTCCACCGCAGGCGAATTCGTGGTGACCACGGTGGCCTCGACGGCGTCGGCCTGCCCACCGCGGGTGCGGCGGCGGTTGCGGTTGCGCGGCGCGCGAGGCTCACGCTCGACGACGACGGCATCCTCGTCGCGAGCCGCGACGGGCTTGGTCTTGCGCAGCACACCGCTGATGCCCTGGGGGATGCCCAGTTCCTCGTAGATGTGCGGGGAGCGGGAGTAGGTCTCCACCGCCTCGGGCATGCCGAGGTCGAGGGCCTTGTTGATCGAGGCCCAGCGGTGCAGTTCGTCCCAGTCTACCAGGGTCACCGCGACACCGGTCTTGCCCGCACGGCCGGTGCGGCCGATGCGGTGCACGTAGGTCTTCTCGTCCTCGGGGCACTGGTAGTTGACGACGTGCGTGACGTCGTCGATGTCGATGCCTCGGGCGGCGACGTCGGTCGCGACCAGCACATCGATCTTGCCCTCGCGGAACTTCTTGAGCGCCTTCTCACGAGCGATCTGCCCGAGGTCGCCGTGGACCGCACCGACGGCGAAGCCGCGCTCGGCGAGATCGTCGGCGACCTTCTGCGCGGTCCGCTTGGTGCGCGCGAAGATCATGCTGGCGCCGCGGGTTTCGGCCTGCAGGATGCGCGCGAGCAGCTCGGTCTTGTCCAGCGCGTGCGCGCGGTAGACGTACTGCGAGATCCGGTCGGTGACCGCGGACTCGTGGTGCTCCTCGGCGCGAATGTGCGTGGGCCGGTTCAGGAATGTGCGAGCCAGGGTGATGATCGGTCCCGGCATGGTGGCCGAGAACAGCATGGTCTGGCGCTGGGTCGGAACCATGGTGAGGATGCGCTCGATGTCGGGCAGGAAGCCCAGGTCGAGCATTTCGTCGGCCTCGTCCAGGACCAGGACCTGCACCTTGCCCAGGATCAGGTGTCCCTGCTGGGCCAGGTCGAGCAGCCGTCCCGGGGTGCCGACGACGACGTCGATGCCCGCGCGCAGCGCCGCGATCTGGGTGTCGTATGGGCGTCCGCCGTAGATGGAGGTGACGCGCAGCGGTGTGCCGTGGTCGTCCTTCACGTACTTGGCGGCGTTCTCCAGGTCGGAGGTGACCTGCATGCACAGCTCGCGGGTCGGCACGATGATCAGCGCGCGCGGCGTGCCGTCCATGGCCAGGGTGCCCGAGCCGGTGGTGCTGACCCGGTGCAGCAGCGGGACGCCGAAGCCGAAGGTCTTGCCCATGCCGGTGCGAGCCTGGCCGATCAGATCCTCGCCGGCCAGCGCGAGCGGCAGGGTGAGTTCCTGGATCGCGAAGGTGCGTTCGATGCCGATCTCGTTCAGCGCGCGCACGATTTCGGGGCGCACGCCGAGTTCGGCGAAAGTGGGGGCGGTATGTGTGTCGTCGAGCTCCGCGGTCAGTAGCGTGTCGGCCACTCCGGGTTCCTGCTCTACGGTGATCTTGCTCAGGGTATTGCCTTTCCTCGTCATCGCGTCTCGCGCGCACGAGGTGTGGGGCGGACCGGTCGGTCCGCGACGACCACACTGATCCGTGTTCGCCGCTGCGGGATGCATCCGCTCTCGCGGGAAGGCATCTACCTGGCGCGGCGTGCAATGCAGGGATCTGAGTGCGCGCACATTTTCCATGGACGGCGGTCGTCGAGCCCGGGTTCGCGCGGTAATCAAGCAAACTCGATCGGGCAAAATTTACGCTGTCCGCGGAGATTGTAGCGTGATACCGTCTTCGCTCTATTCCCCGCCACCGCAATCGTGGGCAGCTATTGCGCAGGTAGGCGCGATTCCGGGGAGATCTCAGGGGATTTCCGGTGCCTTCGCACGTGCGTCAATGCCTGGGCCGCAACACAATTGCGCAGGGCAGGGTGTTGCCGGCCCCCGTTGACAGTTGGATTGCTCACATAACTGTTACACGGTGTAGCAGTATATGCGAAGTTGTGCGTGTGAGTCTGGCAGACAGTGTGAGCACCGCGGCCCGCAACGCGTGGGCCCTGACCTTCGGCGACGGCATCGAAGCCCCCGAACCGACACCTTCGACGGTGATCTCGGACGCACCGCATCGGGAGCTACGCCGCTACGACGGCGCGAGCGACGATGCCCCGGCCGTGCTGCTGGTGCCGCCGTTGGCCGCTCCCGCGTTCTGCTTCGATCTGCGCCCCGATCAGAGTATGGCCCGCTTCCTGCTGGAAACCGGCCACGCCCCCTACCTGGTCGACTACGGCGACATCGGTTTCGAGGACCGCCGCATGGGGTTCGAGGACTGGATCGACGACATCCTGCCCGAGGCGATCCGCCAGGTGTCCGCCGATCGCGGCGGCCGTCCGGTCGATCTGGTGGGCTGGTCCCTGGGCGGCGTGCTCGCACTGCTGACCGCCGCCGCCGATCCGACGCTGCCGATCCGCTCGGTGACCGCGGTCGGAGCGCCGTTGAGCTACAACCACATGGTCGGTGTGCGCGAACTGCGCGCGCTGGCCCGCGTGGACGGCGGCCGCACCGCCACCGCCGCCATTCGCGCGGCGGGCGGCGTCTCGGCGCGACTGACCCGGATCGCCTACCGCGCGACCGCCTGGGATCGAGAACTCAAGCGCCCCTTCTTCATTGCGAGCAACCTCACCGATACCGCGACCCTGGGCCGGATGGAGACGATCGACCGTTTCCAGAATTCGCTGCCCGGCTACCCGGGCCGGTTCTACAACCAGCTGTGGGGCCGGTTCATGCTCAACAACGACATCGGCAAGGGCGTGGTGCATTTCGGTGATCGCCGCATCGAACTCGCCGATGTCACCGTGCCGGTGCTGCTGGTCGGTGGCCCGTCCGATGTGATCACCGCGGCCGCCGCGGTCGAGCACGGTCTGACCACGCTGACCGGTTCGCCGCAGGTGCGGTACGAGACCGCGCCCGGTTCTCACCTCGGCATTCTCATCGCCCGCGAGAGCACCTGGACCTATCTCGAGAAGTTCCTGCGCGACCTGGCCTGACCGCGCCGCGTGCACAGCCGCCGATGGCTCGATGCGTCTCTCGGCGGCGGACTACTGTGGGGAGTCATGGGAGCAAATTCGTCTACCGCGTTCGGCGTCGAGGCGGGGTCGCCCGACGCCGCCGAAGCCGGCGTCACCGATCTGTTCGCGGTTCTCGCCTACGGTGAGATCTCCGCGTTCTACCGTCTGGCCGAAGAGGCCAAGTTGTCGCCGACGCTGCGCGGCAAGGTGGCCGTCGCGAAGATGGCCGCCAACGAGATGGACCACTTCAAGACCCTCGAGCGGGCGCTCTCGGACCGCGGGGTGGACGTGTTCGACGGTATGGCCCCCTATGTGCGGGCACTGGACGCGTATCACGCCTCCACCGACCCCTCCACCTGGTTGGAGTCGATGGTCAAGTTCTACGTCGGTGACGGCATCGCCGCCGACTTCTACACCGAGATCGCCGACGCCCTGGCTCCCGAGGTCGCCGAAGTGGTCCGCGATGTGCTCGCCGAGACCCGGCACTCGGAGTTCGTGATCGACGAGGTGCGCACCGCGGTCGAGCAGAACCGCTCCGAGCGTGACCGTCTCACCCTCTGGGGTCGCCGCCTGCTGGGCGAGGCGATCACGCAGGCGCAGTACGTGATGGCGCAGCGCGACGAACTCACCGACCTGGTGCTGAGCGCCACCGGCGATCTGAACGGCATCGCGACCCTGTTCGAGCGCATGCAGGACAGCCACGCCGAGCGCATGCGAGTGCTGGGTCTGGGCTAGGCCGGGCCGTTCCCGTTCGCTGAGAGCGCAGGGCGCTCCCTGCCGGGCATCGCTCACCCTGCACTAGCCTGATCAAGACAGCACAGGACTCTAGGTTCGGAGGTTGGCCGTGGAGGTCAAGATCGGTATTTCGGATAGCCCGCGTGAGCTGATCATCAACAGCGCGCAGACGCCCGACGAGGTCGAGAAACTGGTCACCGGCGCGCTGAGTGGTGAGACCGGCGTCGTGGCGCTGACCGACGAAAAGGGCCGCAAGTACCTGATCCAGGCCACCAAGGTCGCCTACGTCGAGATCGGTCCCGCCTCCGCGGGCCGCGTCGGTTTCGCCGCCGTGTAATTCACGGCCGAACGAGCTTCAGGCCCGAAAGAACTGCCCCGCCGAGAATCTCGGCGGGGCAGTTCTTTCGATGCTTCTCTCGACCGGACTACGGCGAAGTCAGTCGATCGGGTGCAGCGGGATGTGCTTGAGCCCGCCCCAGCACAGCGCGACGGTGGTGTCGACGGCTTCTTCCTTGGGGATCGGGCGATCGGCCTCGAGCCAGTAGCGGGCGCTGAACTGGCTCGCGCCGACCAGGCCGACGGCGAGCACGCGGGCGCGGTAGGGGTCCAGCCCGGAGTCGTGGGCCACCAGATCGAAGACGGCGTCCACGCAGGCCTCGGTGGCCTGTTCGACGCGACGCTGTACCTGCGGCTCGTTGGTGAGGTCGGATTCGAAGACCAGGCGGAAACCCTGGGTCTCGTGATCCACGAAGTCGAAGTACGCCTGTACGGCGGCGCGCACGCGGAACTTGTTGTCGGTGGTGGAGCGCAGCGCCTGGCGCACACTCGACACCAGGGCGTCGACATAGTTCTGCAGCACCGCGAGGTACAGCTCCAGCTTGCTCGAGAAGTGCTGATAGAGAACCGGTTTGGAGACACCGGCGCACTGTGAGATTTCATCCATGCCGGAGGCGTGATAGCCACGCATCACGAAGACCTCTCCGGCGGCGGCGAGTAACTGTGCACGGCGCGCCTCGCGGGGCAGGCGGGTGCCGCGCTTGCTCGGCGCCATGGCCTCGGATGCCGTGCGGGGCGCGGTCATCCGGTCCACGAGGTCAGTCATTTTCCGAATCTCCCAGTCGATTCTTGCCAGATATACCCAGCCCAGCGGGATTCATGTCGTCGGGTATCCCACGAACGATACTCGCTCGCGGGCCCGGTGCCGATCCCGGTTCCGAAATTCGATGTGCTGATAACCGCACCATTATGCGAGTCCGGTCACAATCTCGCTGCGGTTGTCCGAATTTGTGAGATCTACCGCTTTGCCGGTGAGATATCTCGCAGCAATCCCGGACCTTCCCCAGCACGTGCGTGAGCGGGGCCGCTCTGTGAGAGTCTGGTGGGTGTGACCGACGGTGCCAAGCGACGAGGCAGACCGACCGGACCGATCTACGACCCCCTCGGTATGTACGCCGACGAGGGTCCGGCCGCCGGAAGCGACGAATCCCGGACGCCCGGAGCGGGACTCCCGGTCCTGGCCGAGGATCGGCTCCCGATCCCGCTGTCCGATCAGCCGCTGCGAGCCCGCTGGGATCCGACCGCCCCGCCCGAGGGCGCGGCCCGGCCCCGCCCGGACCGCGAGACCAAGAAGCAGAGCGCCCTGGGCCGCTTCGTCTCGGCGTACGGCTGGCGCGCGTACGCGCTGCCGGTGCTGCTGATGATCACCGTGCTGGTCGGTGTGGACGTGTTCAGCGGCAATGCCGACACCGTCACCGGTATGCCGGGCTTCGGGCGCTTGAGCGAGCACAACGACAAGGCCGGAATCATCGGCGGCGCCCCGCCCCGGGGCGACGGCAAGTTCCCCGTCGATCTGGCCAGCGGCGCGGTGCCCGGCGGCGGGCCCTTCACCGATACCGGAACGGGCGCTTGGCATGTGGTGCCCGGCGCGGGCGCGCAGTTCGGCATCGGCACCGAGCACATCTTCAACTACACCGTCGAGATCGAGGACGGCGTGGACACCTCCGACTTCGGCGGTGACTACGCGGTGGGCAAGATGGTGGACGCGACCCTCTCCAATCCCAAGAGCTGGACCCATGATTCGCGTTTCGCGTTCCGCCGCATCGACAACGGCAACCCGGATTTCCGCATCTCGCTGACCTCGCGGGACTCCACTCGCAAGGCCTGTGGTTTCGAGATCCCGATCGACTCCTCCTGTTACAACGCCGATCTCGGCCGCGTCATGCTCTCGGAGGTGCGCTGGGTGCGCGGCGCGGTCGCCTTCGAAGGAGATGTCGGGTCGTATCGGCAGTACCAGATCAACCACGAGGTGGGTCACGCGATCGGCTATCACGAGCATCAGCCGTGCGAGACCGACGGCAGCCTGGCCCCGGTGATGATGCAGCAGACCTTCGGCACCAGGAACAACGACATCGCGAAGCTGGACCCGGACGGCGTGGTGCCCATGGACGGCAAGACCTGCAAGTTCAACCCCTGGCCGTATCCGCGGGCCTAGCCTGCTGCTTTAGGCTGCAGGACAGGTCCGCGCCGCAATGGGGAAGAACGATCCGGGCGGCGGTGTTGCACGTGTGGTCGCACCGAGCCGGCTCGCGAAGCACCGTTGTCGGCGAATTCGAATGAGGAGTCTGCGAACGATGCCAGCATCGCATCAGTCCCTGCCGCCCCTGGTGGAGCCGGCCGCGGAGCTGACCCGGGACGAGGTCGCCCGCTACAGCCGCCATCTGATCATCCCGGATCTGGGTGTGGTCGGACAGAAACGTTTGAAGAATGCCCGCGTGCTGGTCATCGGCGCGGGCGGGCTGGGCTCCCCGGCGCTGCTGTATCTGGCGGCCGCGGGTGTGGGGACGCTCGGCATCGTGGAATTCGACGAGGTGGACGCCTCGAATCTGCAACGGCAGATCATTCACGGCGAATCCGATATCGGCCGCTCCAAGGCCGATTCGGCGCGTGATTCGATTCTGGAGATCAATTCCGGAATCACCGTGGAACTGCACAAGATTCGGCTCGAACCCGAGAACGCGATCGAGCTCTTCGAGCAGTACGACCTGATCGTCGACGGCACCGACAACTTCGCCACCCGCTACCTGGTGAACGACGCCGCGGTGCTGGCGCACAAGCCGTACGTGTGGGGTTCGATCTACCGCTTCGAGGGCCAGGTATCGGTCTTCTGGGAGGACGCCCCGGACGGGCGCGGCCTCAACTACCGCGACCTGTACCCGGAAGCGCCGCCGCCGGGCATGGTCCCCTCCTGCGCCGAGGGCGGCGTGCTCGGCGTGCTGTGCGCCTCCATCGGCTCGATCATGGTGACCGAGGCGATCAAGCTGATCACCGGCATGGGTGACCCCCTGCTGGGCCGGCTCATGGTCTACGACGCACTCGACATGACCTACCGGACCATCAAGCTGCGCCGCGATCCCGAGCGTCAGCCGATCACCGAGCTCATCGACTACGACGCCTTCTGCGGTGTGGTGTCCGAGGAGGGCCAGGCCGCCGCGATCGGGTCCACCATCACCGCCCGCGAGCTCAAGGACATGCTCGACGCGGGTAAGGACGTGGCGATCATCGACGTGCGCGAGCCTGTGGAGTGGGACATCGTCCGCATCGAGGGCGCGACCTTGATTCCCAAGGACCGCATCCTGACCGGTGACGCGTTGGCCGAGCTGCCCCAGAATGTTCCGATCGTATTGCACTGCAAGACGGGTATACGTTCGGCGGAAGCATTGGCGGCGTTGAAGAACGCCGGATTCTCCGATGCCACACATTTGCAGGGCGGAATCGTCGCCTGGGCGAACCAGGTGGATCCGTCGCTGCCGGTGTACTGATGCCGATCGGCAAGAACTGATTTCGAAACTTTCGGGTAACTCGCCGGGGACGGGCGAATAATTGCTGTACCCGACCGCCGGTCGCCAACGTTACTTTTGCGCCACACGAGTCTCGCCTTAAGTCCCGCAGAGCCGGATGAGCGGTACGGTACGCCCGTGACCATGATTGCTGTGGAGCCTCCGGAACACGTGCGCTCGACATTCGGGTTGCGAGAAATCGTGCCGGTTCCATTGGGGAACTGGGACGGTGGCTGGCGGTGCGGCGATGTCGTGCTCAGCCCGGTGACCGATCACGCGCGGGCCGCGTGGTCGGCGAAGGTGCGCGAGACGCTGCGTGTGGACGGCATCCGGCTGGCCCGGCCGGTCCGGGCCACCGACGGCCGCTATGTCGTATCGGGTTGGCGTGCGGACACCTATCTCGAGGGCGTGCCCGAGCCCCGGCACGACGAGGTGGTGTCGGTGTCGCTGCGGTTGCATCAGGTGACGGCCACGCTCGAGCGGCCGCGCTTCCTCGCGCAGGCTCCGGTCGCGCCGTGGGTGGATGTGGACGTCTTCGCGGCGGCCGATCGTGCCGCGTGGGAGGCGGTTCCGCTGCGCAGCCTCAAGATGGGCGGCCTGCTCCCGTCCACCTCTCCGGACGGAGATCGCAGTCTGCACCTGATCACCCAGCTCTCGACGCTGCGCAAACCCGTCGTCACCCCCGCGCAGCTGGTGCACGGCGATCTGTTCGGAACAGTGCTCTTCGCAGGCGCTTTCGCGCCCGGTCTGACCGACATCACCCCGTACTGGCGGCCCGCGCCGTGGGCCGCCGCCGTGATCGTGGTGGATGCGCTGTCCTGGGGCGGTGGCGACGACGGCCTGCTGCAACGCTGGGGTGACCTGCCCGAGTGGCCGCAGATGCTGGTGCGCGCGGTCATGTTCCGCCTCGCGGTGCACGCCCTGCACCCTCGATCCACCGAAGAGGCGTTTCCCGGCCTGGCGCACACCGCCGACATGATCCGATTGATGCTCTAGCGCTCGGCGCAGCTGCCAGGACCGCATCGCGATAAGCCCTGCACCACGAACGCTGTCGCGCCGGACGAATCGAATCGTCCGGCGCGACAGCGTTTTTCGGTGGCGCAGAGAATTATGTCATTGCGGGACAGCGGTTTCGGGCAGATCTCCCTTAGCCCGAGCGTCGCTCCTACACGTTGGCGTAGGCCAGCGAGGGGGACCGGTCCGCCGCGAAGGACGAGCGCAGGTAGAACCACCACACCGTCCCGGCCATGGCGAGATACACGACGGCGTATCCCCAGAAGGCCGGGCTCATGCTGCCGTAGTGCACATTGGACAGCCGCAGTGCCTGCTGCACGATCCAGCCGCCGGACGCGCCGACCGCTCCGATCACGCCGATGGCCGCACCGGCCTGCCGCTTGGCCGAGGCCAGCGCCTCGCCGATGTCCTGCCCGGTTTCCGAGGCGCGCCGCCGCGCCTCGGCGGTGAAGATGGTCGGGATCATCCGATAGGTGGAGCCGTTGCCGATGCCGGTGAGGACGAACAGCAGCAGGAACGAGATCAGGTACAGCGGAAAGCTCTTCACCGAGAGCGACGCCATGATCAGCAGCGTGGACACGGCCATGCCGCCGAACACGTACAGCGTCATCTTCGCGCCGCCGACCTTGTCCGAGATCCAGCCGCCGAAGGGCCGGCTCATGGATCCCACGAGTGCGCCGAGGAAGGCGAGATTGCCGAGCGTGCCCATCCAGCCGATCTTGGCGAGGCTGGGGAAGTTGGCCTTGAGCAGCGTCGGGAAGGCGAAGGAGAAGCCGATGAACGAGCCGAAGGTGCCGATGTAGAGCACGGCCATCACCCAGGTGTGCCGGTTGGTCAGCGCCAGTTTGTACGACTTGCCATCGGATTTCGCGCCGGAGATGGAGTCCATGTAGCGCAGCGCGCCGACCATGGCGATCAGGATCAGCGGGATCCACATGAGCACCGCCAGGGTGATGCCG
This sequence comes from Nocardia jejuensis NBRC 103114, assembly GCF_001613145.1. Lineage (GTDB taxonomy): Bacteria > Actinomycetota > Actinomycetes > Mycobacteriales > Mycobacteriaceae > Nocardia > Nocardia jejuensis. The sequence goes on along the minus strand of NZ_BDBU01000005.1, from coordinate 295,026 downwards.
AAGCGGTAGCCCGCCGGATCCTTGGCCAGGATGTGCGTGCCGAGGGTGATGATCAGCGGCACGAACAACTGCGTCTGTGCCACACCGAGATTGCCGCCCGCGGCATTGATGCCCAGCGCCGTGCCCTTCTTGCCCTCGGGGAAGAAGAAGTTGATATTGGCCATCGAGGAGGAGAAGTTACCGCCGCCGACGCCCGCGGTCGCGGCCAGCAGCATGAACACCCACATGGGCGTATCGGGCTGATTGATGAAGTAGGCCAGGCCGAGCGTGGGCAACAGCAGCATGCCCGCGCTGAAGACGGTGAACGCCCGCCCGCCGAAGCGCGGGATGGCGAAGGTGTACGGAATGCGCAGTGCCGCACCGACGAGCGTGGGCGTGGAGGTCAGCAGCAGAGCGTTGCTGACCGCGTCCGGTCCCTTGAGGAACGCGAATCCGGCCGCCCCCATGGCGGTGACGACGCTGCCCCAGATGACCCAGATGCTGAATCCGAGATTCTCCGCGAATACGGAGAAGATCAAATTCTTGCGGGCCGTTCGTTTTCCCCCGTTTTCCCAGAATTCCGTATTGTCGGGCTCCCAGCGATCGAGCCAGCGCCCGCGCTTCTGATAGTCCATCGTCGTTTCCGGCGTCGCCACGGTTGCCATGAGCAGCTTTCCTCTCGAGCTGTCTACCGCCCTCATCGCGATCTCCCGGTACGAAAATGTGTACCGGGGAGTCGCTGCGGTCGAGACAACCGTACGAAGTGCTGATTACGCCGGCATGGCTTTCGGTGACGACCGGGGCAATTCCGGCTCACCTCCGGGACTTTCGCGCGGTGACCTTTCGGTTACCCGGAATTACTATCGCGCGTCCGGGTATTCGGCGATGAGCGAGCCGAGGAAGCAGTCGGCCGTGCGGGCCGCCCGCTCGGGGTCCCCGTCGATGACCGCCTGCACGAGTTCGGTGTGCTCGGCGTGGTACGCCTCGCCCGCGCGTTCGGAGCGGGAGCGGATCCCGGCCTCGATGACGGGCAGCAGCGAGTCGTAGAACTCGAGGTACACCGCGTTGTGGCTGGCGACCACGATGGCGCGGTGCAGTTGCACGTCGGCCGCGATGGCGGTGTCGAAGTCGGCGTCCCAGGTGAGCCGGCGTTCCTCCAGCAGCCGTCGTAGCTCGGCGATATCGGTCTCGTCGCGCCGACTGGCCGCGAGCGAGGCCGCGGTGGTATCCAGTGCCTGGCGCAGTTCGAGGATGTCGCGCTGCTGGGCGTCGGCGAAGTACTCGGTCAGCGTGCCGCCGAGGGTGGACGTGGAGGTCACATACGTCCCGGAACCCTGTCTTCGTTCGACCATGCCTGCATGCACGAGCGCCTGGACGGCTTCGCGGACGGTATTTCGACCGGTCCCGGTGAGTTCGGTCAGCTCGGGCTCGGTGGGGATACGCGAGCCGACGGGCCAACGGCCGGAACGGATTTCGGCACGAAGCTGCTCTGTCACCTGGGCGATGAGGCTCGTGCGCCGGACTGGTTGCACGAGCAACAGCGTACCGTGCCTCACATTTCCATTGCGTCACATCATCGGGTCATCCTATGATTTCCCGGTGACTGCGACCTTGAACGAGACCGGGGCCCCCACCGGGGGCCTTTCTTCTGCCTCCCGGAAGAACGCGATCGTCGAGCAGCGACATGCCGTGGAGCCCCCGCGTACCGCGCAGGATCCGGCATCGACCGCAGCACTCACCCGGCGCAAGCGTTCGCTGATCGAGGGCCGCCTGCTGGTGCTGGCCGCGATCCTGATGTCCGCGCTCACCCTGCGCATCGCCGTGACCGCCTTCTCCCCGCTGGCGGCCCGCATCGGCGACGACATCGGCTATTCGACCGCCGTCGTCGGCGTGTTCGGCATGATCCCGACCCTGATGTTCGCCGCCGCGGGCCTGCTCACCCCACTCCTGACCCGCCGCCTGGGCCTGGAGGCCACCGCGCTGACCGCCATGGTGCTGACCGCGGTCGGTTCCGCGGTGCGCTCGATCGTGCCGGACACCTGGTCGCTGCTGGCGTTCTCCGCGCTGGCGCTGACCGGTATGGGCATCGGAAACGTGGTGATCCCGCCGCTGGTCAAACGGTACTTCTCCGATCGACTGGCGCTGCTGTCCTCGGTCTACATCGTGATGGTGCAGCTGGGCACGGTCGTTCCGGCGCTGATCGCGGTGCCGATCGCCGAGTCGCACGGGTGGCGCGTATCGCTGGGCGTGTGGGCGCTGCTGCCGATCCTGGCCGTGCTGCCGTGGCTGGCCGTGCTGCGGGTGCGTCGTCAGCACGCGCTCGCGGACGGCACCGACATTCCCGTCGCCCCCGTCGAGGCCACCGGTCAGGTGTGGCGGTCGCCGCTGGCCTGGGGCATGGCCCTGATGTTCGGCATGACCTCGCTGATCACCTATTCCATGTTCGCCTGGATGCCCTCGATCTTCTCCGACGCCGGCGCCAGCGCCGCGTACGGCGGCAGCATGGTCGGCATCTTCGCCCTGATCGGTCTGGTGGCGGCGCTGTCCGCGCCCATCGTCACCGGCCGCATGCGCAATCCGTTCCCCGTCGTGATCGGTTGTGCGGTCTTCTTTTTCGCGGGTTTCGCGGGATTGCTGATCGCTCCGATGAGCGCACCGCTGCTGTGGGTGGTGCTCCTGGGACTTGGGCCCTCGACCTTCCCGATGGCGCTGACGCTGATCAACCTGCGTACCCGTTCGGCCGCCGGCTCGGCCGCCCTGTCCGGTTTCACCCAGGGCGTCGGCTACCTCGTGGCATGTGTGGGCCCGCTGCTGTTCGGCACGCTGCACTCGATGACCGGAGGTTGGCTGGCGCCGTTCGGCTTCCTCGTGGTCGCGGTGCTGGTGCTGCTGGCCGGAGCCTGGCAGGCGTGCAAGCCGCGCATGCTCGAGGACACCTGGCACTGATTTCACCGCCCGAGTTGCCGACCCGTGAGGCACGCGCCATGCTGTGTGGCGACGCTCTCACCTCACGGTCGGCATTCGGCGTTTTCGGCCGTTCGTGACGCGTGGAAACCGTTGTGTCACACCGCGGAAACATAGGGTGCGTTCTCACCGTGGATTCCGGCGTCCCGTGAGCAACCGTTGATTCAGCGGTCATTTCGCGCAGCATTGCCGCAATACCGGTTTTCTACCTTTGGGTCATCCGATTTCAGGAGGACCCTTGTTCACGACGCTGAAGCGCAATCACGACATCGCGCACTGGGATGCCGAGGATGTCCAGGCTTGGGAAGCCGGCGGTAAGGACATCGCTCGCCGCAATCTGGTGTGGTCGGTGTTCGCCGAGCACATCGGCTTCTCGGTGTGGTCCATCTGGTCGGTGATGGTGCTGTTCATGCCGACCGATGTGTTCGGCATCGACACCGCGGGCAAGTTCTTCCTGGGCGCGGTGCCCACCCTGGTCGGTGGCCTCATGCGGATTCCGTACACCGTCGCCACGGCGAAGTTCGGCGGTCGCAACTGGACGATCTTCAGTGCGCTGGCGCTGCTGATCCCGGTGCTGCTGACCCTGTACTTCATCAATCAGCCGGGCACCTCGTACACCACGTTCCTGATCGTGGCGGCCTTCGCGGGCCTGGGCGGCGGCAACTTCTCCTCCTCGATGTCGAACATCAACGTCTTCTATCCGCAGCGGCTCAAGGGCTGGGCGCTGGGCATGAACGCGGGCGGCGGCAATATCGGCGTGCCGGTGATTCAGCTGATCGGCCTGGCGGTGATCGCGACCCTGGGCAACGCGTACGGCAACGCCTCGGTGGTGTGCGCGATCTACCTCGCGCTGATCGTGCTGGCCGCGACGGGTGCGGCGCTGTTCATGGACAACGTCAGGAACCAGAAGGCCGACCTGACCTACATGCTCGAGGCGCTGCGCGTGCCGCAGTCGTGGGCCATCGCGTTCCTGTACATCGGCACCTTCGGTTCCTTCATCGGCTACAGCTTCGCGTTCGGTCAGGTCCTGCAGATCAGCTTCAAGGCCGGTGGCGCGAGCGCCGCCGCAGCCGCCCTGCACGCCGCGCAGATCGCCTTCATCGGCCCGCTGCTGGGTTCGCTGGCTCGCCCCTACGGCGGCAAGTGGGCCGACCGCATCGGTGGCAGCCGGGTCACCCTCTACACCTTCGGAGCCATGACCGCCGCCGCCGCGGTGGTCGCGGTGTCCAGCACCATGGGCGACGGCACCGGCAGCCCCAAGGGCGGCGTGCTGGTCGCGCTGAGCATCGGCTTCACCGCGCTGTTCGTCATCTCGGGCTTCGGCAACGGCGCGGTCACCAAGATCATCCCGTCGGTGTTCGAGGCGAAATCCCGTAGCCTGCACGGTGATTCGGCCACCCGCGCCGCCTGGGCGCAGAACACCTCCGGCGCGCTGATCGGCTTCGTCGGCGCGATCGGCGCACTGGGCGGGGTCGGCATCAACCTGGTGCTGCGCTCCTCCTACGCCTCCACCAAGTCCGCCACCACCGCGTTCTGGGTGTTCATGGCCTTCTACGTGGTGTGCGCCCTGGTCTGCTGGGCGGTCTTCATGCGCCGCCCGAGCCTGCGCACGCTGTCCGCGGACACCGACAACGAGGTTGTCGTCGAGGCCGAAGCCCTTGTGCTGCAAGCGGAATCCGCCGATCGCGCCTCCTCCTCCAGCTCGTCCACCTCGTCCGCACGGGCCTGAACCGTCCACCTGCGAAAGGGACTCTCATGAACCGGATCGAACGCAAGACAGCGGTTGTCATCGGCCACGGCATGGTCGGGCACCGGTTCGTGGAGGCGCTGCGCGCCCGCGACGAGGCCGCGACCTGGCAGGTGGTGGTGCTGAGCGAGGAGAAGCTGCCCGCGTACGACCGCGTCGGTCTCTCCGGCTACGTGGGAGTCTGGGAGTCCGCGCACCTGGCGCTGCCCGGTAACGAGTACGCCGGCGACGCGCTGGTGGACCTGCGCCTGGGCGTGAAGGCCGACGCCATCGACCGCAACGCCCGCAAGGTCACCACCTCCTCGGGAGACGTGATCGGTTACGACGCACTGGTTCTCGCGACCGGTTCCTACGCCTTCGTGCCGCCGGTGCCGGGCCACGACTCCGAGGGCTGCTTCGTCTACCGCACGCTCGAGGACCTGGACGGCATCCGGGCCGCGGCCGAGGCCGCCGGTCCCGGCGCGGTCGGCGTGGTGGTCGGTGGTGGTCTGCTCGGCCTGGAAGCGGCGAACGCGCTGCGGCTGCTGGGCATGACCCCGCACGTGGTCGAGTACAACAGGTGGCTGATGCCCGCCCAGATCGACGAGGGCGGCGGCGCGATCCTGGAGCAGCTGGTCACCGAGCTGGGCCTGCACGTGCACACCGGTGTCGGCACCTCCGCCATCGAGACGGTCGAGGGCGCCTCGCTCGCGGACCGGCTGCGGGTCTCCTTCTCCGACGAGTCGCAGGTGCGCGCGGCGGTCGTGATCTTCGCCGCCGGCATCCGCCCGCGCGACGAGATCGCCCGCACCTCGGGCATCGAGGTCGGCCCGCGCGGCGGGGTGATCACCGATCTGGGCATGCGGACCTCGGACCCGAACATCTACGCGGTCGGCGAAGTCGCCGCGGTGGAGGGGGTGTGCTACGGCCTGGTCGCTCCCGGCTACACCACCGCCGAGATCGTCGCGGACCGTCTGCTCGGCGGCGCGGGGGAGTTCCCCGGCGCGGATCTGTCCACCAAGCTCAAGCTGCTCGGGGTGGACGTGGCCAGCTTCGGCGACGCGCACGCCACCACCGAGGGCGCGCTGTCGGTGGTGCTGCACGACGCCGCCAAGGGCACCTACGCCAAGCTCGTCGTCTCCGATGACGCCAAGACCCTGCTCGGCGGCGTGCTGGTCGGCGACGCCACCCAGTACTCGGCGCTGCGCCCGCTGGTCGGGCGTCCGCTGCCCGCCGATCCGGCGGCGCTGATCTCCCCGGCCGGTGCGGAACTGGGTGCGGACGCGCTGCCCGACGACGCGCAGATCTGCTCCTGCAACAACGTGTCCAAGGGCTCGATCTGCGGGGCCATCGCCGAGGGCGCCTGCGACGTCCCGGGCATCAAGAGCAGCACCAATGCCGGAACCTCCTGCGGCGGTTGCGTTCCCATGCTCAAGAAGCTGCTGGAGCAGTCGGGCGTCGCGGTCTCCAAGTCGCTCTGCGAGCACTTCTCGCAGTCGCGCGCCGAGCTGTTCCACATCGTGCAGAGCACCGGCATCCGCACCTTCTCGGGTCTGATCGCCAAGTACGGCAAGGGATCCGGCTGCGATATCTGCAAGCCGACGGTCGCCTCCGTGCTGGCCTCGACCTCCAGCGATCACATCCTGGACGGCGAGCAGGCCGCCCTGCAGGACACCAACGATCACTTCCTGGCCAACCTGCAGAAGAACGGCACCTACTCGGTGGTGCCGCGCATGCCCGGTGGTGAGGTCACCGCCGAGCAGCTCATCGTGATCGGTGAGGTGGCAAAGGAATTCGGCCTGTACGTGAAGGTCACCGGCGGTCAGCGCATCGACCTGTTCGGCGCCCGCGTGGAGCAGCTGCCCCCGATCTGGAAGCGCCTGGTCGACGCCGGCATGGAGTCGGGTCACGCGTACGGCAAGTCGCTGCGCACGGTGAAGTCCTGCGTCGGCTCGACCTGGTGCCGCTACGGTCAGCAGGATTCGGTCGGCATGGCCGTGCTGCTGGAGAAGCGCTACCGTGGTCTGCGTTCCCCGCACAAGCTCAAGCTGGGCGTGTCGGGCTGTGCGCGCGAGTGCGCGGAGGCGCGCGGCAAGGACGTCGGCGTCATCGCCACCGAGAACGGCTGGAACCTGTACGTCGGCGGCAACGGTGGTCTGACCCCGAAGCACGCCGTGCTGCTGGCCGGTGAGCTGGACGACGACACCCTGATCAGCTACATCGACCGGTACCTCATGTTCTACATCCGCACCGCGGACCGGCTGCAGCGCACCGCGCCGTGGCAGGAGGCCCTCGAAGGCGGGATCGACTACCTCAAGCAGGTCGTCTGCGAGGACAGCCTCGGTATCGCGCAGGATCTCGAGATCAGCATGGAACGCCACGTCGCGGGGTACCGGGACGAGTGGGCCGCGGTCCTGGACGACGAGGAGAAGCTCTCGCGCTTCGTCACTTTCGTGAACGCGCCGGAGGAGACCGACCCCACCATTTCCTTCGATGACAGCGGTGAACGCAAGGTTCCGGTCCTGCTGGGCATTCCAGACCTTCCGGTCGGTGTGACGAAGAACGTGGACGCCGCCACGCACGGGAAATGACTGCTTAACCGCTTGGAAACAGGACGTCGGTACCAATAGGTAAGGCGTTCGGAGGAGAAGACCGATGACCGTGATCGACACACCAGGCACCGCCACCAGCACCACCGGCTGGACGCAGGCTTGCCGACTGGATTACTTGATTCCCGGCCGCGGTGTTGCGGTTCTCTTGAAGGGCGGCCGCCAGGCGGCCCTGTTCCTGACCACCGAGGGCACGCTCTTCGCGCTCGGCAACATCGATCCGTTCGGCCGGGCGGCGGTCATGTCCCGCGGCATAGTCGGTGATCGGGCCGGCGTGCCGGTCGTGGCGTCCCCGCTGCTCAAGCAGGCCTTCTCGCTGATCGACGGACGCTGCCTGGACGACGAGTCCACCTCGGTGCCGGTGTACGCGGTCCGAGTCGTCGATGGCGTGGTCGCGGTCGCGAACGACCCACTCGACGTCCCCGGTGGTACGGCATGACCGAGCTCGACGCGGGCACCCCGCTGGCCGGCTTCACCGTCGGCATCACGGCCGCGCGGCGTGCGGACGAACTCGGCACCCTGCTCACCCGGCGCGGCGCGAACGTCGTCACCGCCGCGGCCATCCGAATCATTCCGCTCTCGGACGACACCGAGCTCGAGCGCGTGACGCGCCGGCTCGTGGCCGATCCGCCGCAGATCGCCGTGGCCACCACCGGTATCGGCTTCCGCGGCTGGATGGAGGCCGCCGAGGGCTGGGGTCTGGCCGAGGACCTGCGAATCGCGCTGGGCACCACCAGGCTGCTGGCCCGCGGCCCCAAGGCCAAGGGCGCCATCCGCGCCGCAGAACTGCGCGAAGAGTGGTCTCCCGCTTCCGAATCCAGTGCCGAGGTGCTCGATCACCTGCTGGCACAGGGCGTCGAGGGTGTGCGCATCGCGGTGCAGCTGCACGGTGCGACCACCGAGTGGGAGCCGGTTCCGGATTTCTGTGAGGTATTGCGCTGTGCCGGAGCCGATGTGGTTCCGGTTCCGGTCTATCGCTGGGTGCCGCCGGACGATCGCACCCCGATGGACCGTCTCATCGAGGCGATCGTCACCGCGGGCATCGACTGCGTGACCTTCACCAGCGCGCCCGCGGTGGCCTCACTGCTGATGCGCGCCAAGGAAACCGGCCTGCTCGAGGCCGTCCTGCACGCCATGCGCACCCGGGTCCTCCCGGCCTGCGTCGGCCCGATCACCGCCGCCCCGCTCGAGGAGCTCGGGGTCACCTGTTCCATGCCCGGCCGCGCCCGCCTGGGTGCGCTGGCCCGGCACGTGGCCGAGGAACTTCCCCGGCGCGCCAGCCGGATTCAGGCCGCCGGGCACATCCTGAGCGTGCGCGGCGCGTGTGTCGTGGTGGACGGCCAGGTCCGGCAGCTCGCGCCCGCGCCGATGGCGCTGATGCGTTCGCTGGCCCGCCAGCCCGGCCGCGTGGTCTCGCGCGAGGATCTGCTCGCGGCGCTGCCCGGTGGCGGTGACGACACCCACGCCGTGGAGACCGCCATCGCCCGGCTGCGCGCGGGTCTCGGTACGCCCAAGGCCATCCAGACCGTGGTGAAGCGTGGCTACCGCCTGGCCCTGGACCCGGCCGAATGCACCGACAACTCGCGGCCGATGGAACCGATCGTGTCCCAGCCGTTCCCGAGGTCTCCGGGCCTGGGTGCGCGGCGCGCCTTCCCGACGGTGCCCGCTCGTCCGATCGCGCCGGAAGCCACCCAGGTCCCCGGTGCGATCGCCCGCGAAGGTTTTCCCGCTCGCCACGCGGATCTGCCGCGTCCGCCGGTGACCGGCTCCGGAGCGCCCGTGCGGGCGACCCGCCCGGCTCCGGTTTCGGGGGTCTGGTGAGCACCCCCGCCCTGGTCCTGGTCGCACACGGCACCCGGAGCGCCAAGGGCGTACAGATGATCGCCGATCTGGCCGAGGCTGTGGCGCAGGAGTTTTCCCGCTCGCACGCGCTTCCCCGGACCGGCGCCGGTGCGGCGTTCGGGGCCGCATCGACGCCGCCGTCCGAGGTTCCGGCGGTGCGCACCGCGTTCGTCGATGTGCTGGGCCCGTCCCCGGCCGAGGTGCTGCGGAACCTGGATCCCGTTCCGGCGGTGGTGGTTCCGGCGTTCCTGGCCTCGGGTTATCACGTCTATCAGGATGTGCCGCGAGAGGTGGCCGCGAGTGCCCACGAGGCGGTCGCGGTCACCCAGGCCATGGGCCCGGATCCGGCGTTGGCCGCGGTCATGCGGATGCGGTTGCGCGCCGCGGGCTGGCGTCCGGGCGACGCGGTGGTCTTCGCCGCCGCGGGTTCCTCCGATGCCCGTGCGCGCCAGGATGTCCGGCGTGCGGCGGGGCTGCTGGCCGGGCAGATCGGCGCTCCGGTGCGCATCGCCTACATCGCGACCGGTGAGCCGCGAGTTCCGGAAGTGGTTGCCGGACTGCGCGATTCCGGCGCCCGCCGGGTGTTCGTCGCCTCCTACCTGCTCGCGCACGGCCTGTTCCACGAGCGGCTGCATGCGGCGGGTGCGGACGGTGTCGCGGACCCCATCGGCGTGCATCCCGCGGTGGTCCGATTGCTGATCGATCGCTATCGCACGGCCGCGAATTCACTTCTCGCCGCGCGGGCGGCATGACCGGAAACGCCTGATTCACCGATCGCTTGGTGAATTCGGCGTGTCCGTGGCAGCCTGTTTCTGTGAAAAAGCTGATTGTCATCGCCGGTCTCGCGGCAGCCGTCGCGGCCGGAACTTACGTGCCCGCCAACGCGGTCCCGCTGTTCGACCCGTGGGCTTCCTGCAAGGCATTGGGCAAGACCGAGGCCGAATGCCACGGCGACGGCCGGAACGAACTCGAGCCGAACCAGCAGGATCTCGGTGTATTCGGGGTTTCGGGTTCCGCGGCAAGCCACTGATTCCGGCGGCTCGCATTTCCCCGGAGGCCGGAAATACCGGTCTCCGGTAGTCAAGTGCCGATTCCGCTGAATCGAATCCATTGTCCGACAGGCGGAATCACACTCCGGTAACGGCGGGCGCGCGGTCAGAATGACCGCATGCCGACCGAACATCCCGCTCGCCGTGCCGGACTCGCCTCCCAGGCCGCCGTGCGCGCCAAGCGCAAGGACGAGTGGCTGGCGCTGTTCGCCGCGAATGCGCGCGTGCAGGATCCGATCGGCGTCTCGCCCTACGACCCGGCGGGTCACGGTCACCTCGGGCTCGAGGCCATCGCCGCCTTCTGGGACCTGGCCATCGCCCCCAGCGTGATCGACTTCCGCTGGTCCGATTCGTTCGCCTGCGGCTCCGAAGTGGCCTTCACCGGCACGATTTCGAGCTCCCGCCCGGAGGTGTCCGTGGAGGTGGACCTGGTGGCCACCTACCGCGTGAACGCAGCGGGCAAGATCATCGCGCTGCGGGCGTTCTGGGAACTCGCCCGAGCCCGCACGGTCTGACCCGGGCTCCGATTCCGAGCGGCTTTCACGCCCCGGGTGTCTGCAGCGCCGGGAACCAGATATCGGTCAGCACCGCCGCGGCCTGCTCGGCCGTGACGTCGATGGTGCCCTGCATGGCCCAGCGCGTGAAGAACCGCTCCAGCTGCGCGACCAGCAGTTCGATCCGCAATCTGGCCTCGTCCTGCTGCCCGTCCGGCCAGCGCGAGAGGTACGAGGTCATCACGTTCGGCAGCGCCAGGATCCCCTCGCGCGCGACCTCCCGGAACTCCGGTTCCAGCGCGGTCGCCTCGTCCCAGGCCGGGAGCAGGTCCTTGTACTCCTGGAACCAGTCGATGGCCCGTCGCATCCACGCCCCGAATTCCTCGCGCGAGCCGCTGTCGAGCACGTGGTCGAGGTCCTCGTAGAAGTGCTGGACGCTGGGCAGAGTGCCCTGTTCGGCGATGGCGCGCAACACATCCGGCTTGCTGTTGAAGTGCAGGTAGAAGGTGGCGCGGCTGCATCCGACGGCGGCGGCGATGTCGTCCACCCGGACCGGTGCGTAGCCCTGGGTGGTGAACAGCGCTTTGGCCGCGTCGATGAGCCGGCTGCGAGTTTGCCGCTTCTGTTCCTCGCGCAGGGAGGTGCGGCGGGCCTCGGGTGCTGCCGGTTCGGTCTGCATGGGTTGATGATAGACGTACGTAAACTCACTAGACACACTGTCTAGCGAATGTTAGCGTGTGTGTCAGATCACGTCCGGCAGTGGAATGTGACCCATCGCCGAACCAGGAGAGTGAATTGACCGATCAGACCGCAGGCGCACGCGAGTTGCCCCGGGTATGCGTCATCGGCGCGGGCCCCTCGGGAATCACCGTCGCGAAACGCCTCGCCGAATACGGCATCCCCTTCGATTGCTACGAAGCCTCGGACCAGGTGGGCGGCAACTGGTACTACAAGAACCCGAACGGAATGTCGGCCTGCTACCAGAGCCTGCACATCGACACCTCGAAGTTCCGGCTCGCGTTCGAGGACTTCCCCGCCCCCGAGGAATGGCCGGACTTTCCGCATCACACGCAGCTGCATCAGTATTTCAAGGATTACGTCGAGCATTTCGGCCTGGCCGATCGAATCATCCTGAACACCAAGGTGATCTCGGCCGCACGTGATGCCGACGGACTCTGGGTTGTCACCACCGATACCGGTCGCACCGAGGTCTACGACGCGCTGCTGGTGTGCAACGGCCACCACTGGGATCCGCGCACCCCCGATTATCCCGGTGAATTCGACGGCGTCCTGATGCATTCGCACGCCTACAACGATCCGTTCGACCCGATCGATATGCGCGGCAAGCGAATCGTCGTGGTGGGCATGGGCAATTCGGGTCTGGACATCGCGACCGAGCTGTCCCAGCGCTTCATCGCCTCGAAGTTCTATCTCTCGGCCCGTCGCGGCGTCTGGGTGCTGCCCAAGTACGTCAACGGCGCGGTGGGTGACAAATCCTCTGTGCCGCCGTGGATTCCGTCGAAGGTGGCGCTCAAGCTCAAGCAGCGCTTCGTGGTCAAGAACCGCGGCCACATGGAGAACTACGGCCTGCCCAAGCCCGACCACCTGCCCTTCGAGGCGCATCCCTCGGCCAGTGAGGAATTCCTGCACCGGGCCGGCTGCGGCGACGTCACTTTCAAGCCCGCGATCACCCGCCTGGACGGTGACAAGGTGCATTTCGCGGACGGCACCGTCGAAGAGGTCGATGTGGTGGTGTGCGCCACCGGGTATCACATCAGCTTCCCGTTCTTCGACGATCCGGAGCTGGTTCCCGATTCGCGGAACATGCTTCCGCTGTACCGGCAGATGATCAAGCCCGGCATCGACAACCTCTTCTATCTCGGTCTGGCACAACCGATGCCGACGCTGGTGAACTTCGCCGAGCAGCAGTCCAAGCTGGTCGCGGCCTATCTGAGCGGCAACTACCGGCTGCCCTCGGAGGTGGAGATGCGCGAGACCATGCGCACGGCCGAGGCCAGCCGATCGGGCCGCTACTACGACTCGCCCCGGCACACCATCCAGATCGAATTCGAGCCGTACGTACGGGATCTGCAGCGCGAGCTGGCGCGCGGAGCCAAGCGTGCCGCCGCTTACAACCACGCCCTGCCGGTGTCGCCGCGCGCGGCGGCCCGGGTCAAGTAGGGGAGTGGAGCAGATGAGCAACGTCGCTGGTTTCTGTACCGACGAATTCGCCGAGGTCCGTGCGGCTTTCACCGAGCAGGTGGAATCCGGGGCCGAACTCGGCGCGTCCCTGTGTGTCACCGTGGACGGTGTGGCCGTGGTCGATCTGTGGGGCGGCTGGGCCGATCACGCACAAACCCGGCGCTGGGGCGCGGACACCCTGGTGAACACCTTCTCGATCACCAAGACCATGGCCTCGCTCAGCGCGCTGCTGCTGGTGGATCGCGGTGAGCTGGACCCGAATCAGCGGGTGGCGCACTACTGGCCGGAGTTCGCGGCCAACGGCAAGGCCGATATCGAAGTGCGGCACCTGCTTTCGCACACCTCCGGCGTCTCGGGTTGGGACGCCCCCATCGAGCTGCCCGACATCTACGATCTCGAGGCGTCCACCGCGCGCCTGGCGTCGCAGGCCCCGTGGTGGGAGCCGGGCACCGCCTCGGGCTATCACGCCATCAATTACGGACACCTGGTCGGCGAGGTCATCCGCCGGATCACCGGCCGCACCCTCGGTGAGTTCTTCGCCGAGGAGTTGGCCGGTCCGCTGGGCGCCGATTTCCATATCGGCACCCCCGCGGAGCATCTCGATCGTGTGGCGGATCTGGTTCCCCCGGAGATGCCGGAGTTCGACATCTCGCTGCTGCCGCAGGACAGCGTCATGTTCAAGACGCTGTTCCAGCCCATGCTGGAATTCCAGGAGTGCAACACCACCGCCTGGCGGCAGGCGCAGATCGGCGGGGTCAACGGTCACGGCAACGCCCGCTCGATCGCCCGGGTGCAGTCGCTGATCAGCAACGGCGGTGAGCTGAGCGGCCGGAAGTACCTGTCGGACAAGACCATCGACCGCATCTTCGAGCAGCAGTCCGACGGCGTGGATCTGGCCATCATGCTGCCGCTGCGCTTCGGTCTCGGTTACGGCCTGCCGCAGCCGCAGACCGCACCGCATGTGCCGGACGGCCGGGTGTGCTGGTGGGCCGGGCTGGGCGGGGCGTTCGTGGTGAACGATCTGGACCACCGCGTCACCTTCGCCTACGCGATGAACCGGATGGCCCCGGGCCTGATCGGCTCCGATCGCGCGGACGCCTACCTGAAGGCGACCTTCGCCGCCGTACGCGGCCGTGAGCAGTAAATACCTGGTTCACCTCCGCGGAACGCCCGGCTCGGGCAAGCTGCGAAGGTTCGCTAACGATTATTCGAGGACTTGATTCATGACGAAAGCCGTTGATCTCCAGGCGCTGGCCGCGCAGATAGCCGCGGGCCTCACCGGTCCGGGCGGACCCTTCGAAATGACGGTCGAGCCGGTCCTGGGCGCCACGATCCCGGTGTTCCGCAACCGTCACCGCTCGCTGCAGGGCCTGCTCGAGGCCTCCCGTGATCTGGGCGATCGCGACTATCTGGTCGCGGACGACAACCGCATGACCTTCGCCGAGCACTACGAGGCGGCCGGAGCGCTGGCCGCGGCGCTGGCGCAGCGCTACGGCATCGGCAAGGGTGATCGGGTCGGCATCCTGGCCGCCAATACCCCCGAGTGGGTGCTGACCTTCTGGGCCGCGCAGCGCCTGGGCGCGGTGCCGGTCGGCTACAACGCCTGGTGGGCCCCGCGTGAGATCGCCTACGGGCTCGAGCACACCCGGCCCGTGGTGGTGATCGCCGATGCCAAGCGCGCGCAGCAGCTGGCCGCGACCGGCACCGACATCCCGGTGCTGACCATGGAGGGCGACCTGCCCGAACTGGTGCGCGAGTACCGCGGCGAGTATCCCGTCAACGAGGTGGATGAGGAGGACCCGGCCTGCATTCTCTACACCAGCGGCACCACCGGCCGCCCCAAGGGTGTGGTGCACTCGCATCGGAACATGGTGGCGGTCAGCGACTATCACCGTTTCACCGACGCTCTCTCCGCCGGTTTCCGCGGTCTGCCCTGGGACGGTTCCCCCTCGAATCGCCGCTTCCTGACCACCTCGCCCCTGTTCCACATCGCGAGCCTGCACAACCTGGTCATCCCGCGCATCACCACCGGTGACACCGTGGTGTTCCTGACCGGCGGGTTCGAGGCCGACAAGGTGCTGCGGCTGATCGAATCCGAGCGGATCACCAACTGGGGCGCGGTGCCGACCATGGCCAGCCGCCTGCTCGAGGCGGATCTGGCGAAGTACGACCTGGCCTCGCTCGCCGCCTTCTCCCTCAATGCCGCGCCCTCCTCGCCCGCACTGCAGCAGCGTTTGCGGGACCGCCTTCCGGTCGCTCAGGTCGCCCTGACCACCAGCTACGGCTGCACGGAGAGCGGCACCGCCGCGACCGTCGCGACCCCGCCGGAGCTGGCCGCCTTCCCGGAGACCGTGGGCCGCGCGATCATCGGCGTCTCGGTCGAGATCCGCGATCCCGAGGGCGTCGTGCAACCCGACGGCGTCGAGGGCGAGATCTGCGTGCGCAGCCCGTACGTCATGCTCGGCTACTGGAACGACGAGGCCGCCACCGCCGCCTCCATCGACGCGAACCGCTGGCTGCGCACCGGTGACTTCGGCTATGTCTCCGAGGGCAGGCTGTTCATGGCGGGCCGGCGCTCGGATCTCATCCTGCGCGGGGGCGAGAACGTCTACCCGACCGAGATCGAGAACGCGCTCGACGCACATCCGCTGGTGCAGGAATCGGCCGTCATCGGTGTGCCGCACGAGGATCTGGGCCAGGAGGTGGCGGCCATCGTGGTGGTCGCGGAACCGGAGTCGGTGACCGCCGACGAACTGCGTGAGCACGTGGCCGGGCACCTGGCCTACTTCAAGGTGCCGGCTCGCTGGCTGATCACCTCGAATCCCTTGCCGCGCAATGTCACCGGCAAGGTGCTGCGCCGCGAACTCTCCCTGGGGGACCGATAACCGTGTACGACACCATCATCAAGGGCGGTCGCTGGTTCGACGGCACCGGCGGACCCTCGGCCCTGCGCGATATCGCCATCCGGGACGGCCGCGTCGCGCTGGTGAGCGCCGAGCCCATCGACGAAACCGGTTGCGGCCGAGTCATCGACGCGACCGGCCAGTGGGTCGTACCCGGCATGATCGACATCCACACCCACTACGACGTGGAGGTGCTGCTGGATCCGACCCTGTCGGAATCGCTGCGGCACGGCGTCACCACGCTACTGCTCGGATCCTGTTCGCTCTCCACCGTGCACGTCGGCGGTCAGGACGCCGGCGACCTGTTCGGCCGGGTCGAGGCCATTCCCCGCAAACACGTGGTCGAGGCCGTGGACGTGTCCAAGACCTGGAACAGCGCGCACGGCTACGTCCGGGCGCTGGAGTCGCTGCCGCTGGGCCCGAATATCGCCGCCTTCATCGGACATTCGGATATCCGCGCCGCGCAGCTGGGCCTCGAGCGCGCCACCCGCCCGGACGTGCGGCCCACCGAATCCGAACTGAAGGCCATGGAGCACAAGCTGACCGAGGCCCTGGACGCGGGCTTCATCGGCATGTCCTCGCAGCAGCTGCTGTTCGACAAGCTCGACGGCGAGGTCTGCCGCTCGCGCACCCTGCCCTCGACCTACGCCACCACCAGGGAGCGCAGGCGCCTCAATCGCATTCTGCGCGACCGCAAGCGGGCCCTGCAGGGTGGTCCCGACGTGGCGCGCCCGCAGAGCCTGGTGGCGATGGCCCTGAGCAGCCTCGGCGTCTTCCGCCCGAAGCTGAAGGTGAGCCTGCTGTCCGCGGCGGACATCAAGGCGATTCCCGGTGTGGTCAAGGTCTTCCCCCTGATCGGCAAGATCATGAACGGCCTCGGCGGCGACTTCCGCTGGCAGCACCTGCCGGTGCCCTTCGAGGTCTACTCCGACGGCATCGACCTGCCGGTGTTCGAGGAATTCGGTTCCGGCGCGGCCGCATTGCACCTGACCAACGAGCTGGGCGCGCGCCGTGAACTGCTCGCGGACGAGAACTACCGCCGCTGGTTCCGCAAGGACTACGACAAGAAGTGGGGCCCGCGCGTGTGGCACCGTGACTTCTTCGACGCGGAGATCACCGAATGCCCGGACGCGAGCGTGCTCGGCAAGACCTTCGGCCAGGTCGGCGTGGACCGCGGCGGCCTGCATCCGGTGGACGCCTTCCTGGACCTGGTCGTCGAGCACGGCGACAAGGTGCGCTGGCGCACCACCATCTCCAACCACCGCCCCGAGGTGCTGGACAGGCTGGCCGCGGATCCCAGTGTGCAGCTGGGCTTCTCGGACGCGGGTGCGCATCTGCGCAATATGGCCTTCTACAACTTCGGCCTCCGCCTGCTGAAGCGCGTGCACCGCGCCCAGCGCGCCGGAACCCCGTTCATGACCGTCGAGCACGCCGTGCACCGCCTCAGCGGTGAACTGGCCGACTGGTACGACCTGGACGCCGGCCATCTGCGCGTGGGCGATCGCGCCGACGTGCTGGTCCTGGATCCGGAACGCTTGGACGAATCCCTCGAGGACTACGCCGAGAACCCGATCCCCGAATTCGACGGCCTGTCGCGCATGGTCAACCGCAACGACGCGACCGTCACCGCGGTACTCGTCAACGGCGAGTACGTCTTCGGCCTCGGCGAGAAGGCCCCGGGCCTGGGCTCCGAACGCTCCGGCGAATTCCTCCGCGCCGGCCGCTACGCATCGAAAGCAGGACAGCCCGCATGAGCAGATTCACCGGTAAGACCGCCCTGGTGACCGGAGCCGCCTCCGGCATCGGTTCGGCTCTGGCCACCGCCCTCGTCGCCGAGGGTGCGAACGTCGTCGGCCTCGACATCGACGAGCCCGGCCTGGGCAAGAAGGTGGCCGAGCTCGGCGACGCCTTCGTCCCCGTGGTCGCCGACGTCACCGTCGAAGCCCAGATCGAGGCCGGAATCGCCACCGCCGCAGACCGTTTCGGCGGTCTGGACGCGGCCTTCAACGTGGCGGGCGGCTCCCGCATCGGCGCCATCACCGACCTCACCGAGGCGGACTGGGATTTCACCGTCGATCTGGTCCAGAAGAGCGTCTTCCTCTGCACCAAACACGAGGCCCGCCTCATGCGCGACTCCGGCGGCGGCGCGATCGTCAACATCTCCTCCCTCGACGGTCGCATCCCCATGCCCGGCGGCAGTCCGTACGCCACCGGCAAAGCGGGCGTGGTCATGTTCGGCAAGAACGCCGCACTGGAGCTGGCCCAGTACGGAATTCGCGTGAACTCGGTCCTCCCCGGTCTGGTCGACACCCCCCTCGTGGCCGCCGTCATGGGCTACGAGCCCGCGAAACAGATGTTCCTGGAACGGATCCCGCTGGGCGCGGCCGCCTCCGCCGAGCAGATCGCCGGTCCCTGCCTCTTCCTGGCCAGCTCGGAAGCCTCGTACATCACCGGCACCGAACTGGTGGTGGACGGCGGCTGGGAGATCAGCAACTTCCCCAACCTCGCCAAACTCGCGGGCTGAGACCCGCCACGCCCCGAGGGCGGCCGACCCGGGCGGCAGCCTTCGATCACGTGTCGTACACGGCCGTCGTCGACCACGTGTCGGCGGCGGCCGTCCCGTCCGATTCGTGTACCCGCGCCGACCGTTCGCCAGACCTGCGGCCGTGAATCCTGGCAACTTGTCATAGGGTGCGGCTAACCTCCCCCGGGTGGGTCCAGGCACTGCGGATGCGACGCTGATCGACTGTCTCGGAAACGATTTCGAGGCCCTGCTGGATGCGTGCTGGGCGGAGGTGGAGGGCACGGCCTCGCGCGAGGTGCTCACCGCCCTGCACGGTCCGAGATTGCGGGCCGCGCGCACGGACGCCCTGTATTACCTGGAGACCCTGGTGATGCGCGACCTGTGCATCGCGAAGCTGACGGGAGCGGGCAAGCGCGAGCGGGGCGAGCTGGCCGCGCTGGAGAACCGGGTGCAGGGCCTTCGGATCGCCGCGAAGGCCGAGGCGCGGGCGCAAGCCAAGAGCACGGCACGGCCGGATGCCAAGGGCCCGAAGGGTTTCGAGCAGATGTGCGGCTGGCTGCTCGGCCTGCTGCTGCCCCGCGAGTACGGTGACGCCTTCGCGAAGGCCATGCGTGGATGCGGTCTGGAGCCCGAGCGGACCAGGCTGCCCTCGACCGGGTGGTGGCGCTGGGCCGTCGAGCGCGGCTGGATGCAGGACACGCCCACACCCGAAGCGATACACCTGCTTTCGCTCGACGACGAACACTTCGCGGACCAGGTCCGCCGTACCGTCGCGGGGCAGGAGGTCCCCGGATCGGAGTCCCCGGCCGTCGTGGAGCGCTGGGACCGCGCGTTCAAGGGAATCGAACTGCGGGTGCGCGCCGACCTCGATCACGCGGTCTCCCATGCCCGGCAAGCCCGTGGGAACCGGACCGAGCCCGCGCTCGACCGAATTCGCGAGCGCTACGAGGAACTCGCGGAGCTGCGGGTGCGCCGCAGCATCGCCTTCCGCGCGTATCTCGCACTGCGGGAGCGCATCATCGAGGCCGTCGACGCCGAGGGCAACTCGCTGCGCCAGTGGTGCAGCGCGGTCGCGGCCGACGAGGTCGCCGCGGCCTACCCGGCCCTGTGGCAGCGTGTCCGGGTTGTCGTCTGGCGGTACCGAAAAGACTGGGACCGAGCGGAATTCGACTTCGAGGTACACGGCGGCGCGCTCGCGGACCGCCTGCGGATCGCGATCAGGACCACCGCGGACGATCGAGCCGAGCTCGCGACCCGCACCACCGCACGCTCGGAGCACATCCCGTCCGGCCCGCTCACCGTCGCCACCGATGCCTCCGGCTACGGCCAGGTCGGTGGTTTCGGCTGGGCCGCCGCCGACGGGCGCAGCGGCGGCGGCCGGTGCGTGGACGGTGAATCGTCGGTGGAATCGGAGCTGATCGCCATCTGCGATACCGCCGTGGCCGCCGAACTGAGCGGCCGCGAACTGCGCATCCTGTCCGACTGCGAACAGGCCGTCGTCGCGGTCAATGCCGTCCTGCGCCGCCGATCCCCGGATGCCCTGCCGTTCACGGTGTCTCGCGGCGTCCTGCGACACGTGCGCAACGCCCTGTGCCGCACCCTGCCCTTCCGCGCCGAATGGGTGCCGGGCCACGACGGTCACGTCCTCAACGAGGAGGCGCACCGCCTGGCCCGAGCCGCCCGCTGGTAGTCCGGCCAGCGGCACACCGACTCAGCGGTGAACCGGCCCGCGGCGAACCAACCCCCGGCGCAACCCGGCTCAGCGCGGTGGCAGCACCGGCGCGTCCCACGCCCGCGCATACCGCTTCTTGTCCGGAGCGTCGAGCTCCCGGCTGCGATACACCACGTACGGCCGGACGAAGTACCCGATCGGCGCACTGAACATGTGCACCAGCCGGGTATACGGCCACACCCCGATCAGCGTGAGCACGATCAACCCGTGCGCCTGGAACGTCCACGGCGTCCCGACCATCAGCTCGGGCTGTGGATGAGCGGTGAAAAGGCTTCGGAACCACGGCGATACGGTCTCGCGATAGTTGTACGTGCCCCACAGCAGATTACTGCCGACCGTGTTGAGCAGCCCCGTGATCAGCGCACCCGCCAGCAGCACGTACATGAGCGTGTCATTGGTCGTGGTGGCCTTGCGCACGGCCGTCACCGTGACCCGCCGATACAGCAGGATCCCGATCCCGAGAATCACCGCGAGCCCCGCCACCGATCCGGCCGAGACCGAGATCAGGTGATACACGTGCTCGTGAATGCCGACGGCCTCGGTCCACGACTGCGGGATCAGCACCCCCAGCACATGTCCGCCGATCACCCCGAGCATCCCGAAGTGGAACAGCGGACTTCCCAGCCGCAGCAGTCGTGACTCGTACACCTGCGAAGACCGTGTGGTCCAGCCGAATTGGTCGGTGCGATAGCGCCACAGGTGTCCGAGCACGAACGAGGTGAACGCGACATACGGCAGCGTCAGCCAGAGTGTGGCGGTCATCGGCGGCCTTCCGCTCCGTTGAACATCGTCGGATCCATGGAGAAGGGCTCGAGCCCCACTTCCTCTTCGGGTGGCCCCTGCGCGGCCAGCTCCGCGATTCGGCGTCGGTCGGCGGTGGTGACCGGCGGCAGCGTGGAGGTGACCGCGGCCAGCACGGCCGCATAGGGAGAGTCGCTGTCGGACAGGGAAAGTCGCAGCAGCTCCAGCACCGGCACATGCTCCCCGAGTAGCCGCTCACCGCCGATCGGATCGACGGTGGCCGCGAATTCCAGCAGCACCGCGAGGTGATCGGGCAGCTCGGTGTCGTCCAGTTCCACCCCCGCCTGCCGATAGGCGTGCTTGAACCGCAACAGCGCCATCCCGCGCTTGCGCGTGTCGCCGTACGCGTAGAACGTCAGGTGCAAGCTGGCCCGCCGCCGCATATCGAACGTCTCGACATACGCCTGGGCCAGCGCGATCGCCCCGGTGGTCCGCAGATGCAGCAGGAACGCCTCCAGCCCCGGGCGCACCGCCACCGGCAATTCGCCCACGGCCGAAGCCAATTCGTCCTGCATGGCGAGCAACTGCTCGCCCGGATAGTCCAGCAGCAGCGCCGCGAGCCGCCACACCAACCGCCGATCCCGCTCGGCCATGGCGACGGCGGGTTCGGGCCGTCGCCGCAGTTTCAACAGACTCATCGGCCCGCACCCGCCGAGGTGGTGAGATCGTCGGGCACATCGTCGTGCCGCCCGGCGCCGTTGCCGTCGATCCCGTTGCCGTCGATCCCGCTGCCGTCCACCCCGCCTCTGTCCACCCCGCGGCCGTCGGCTCCGGAGCCGTTCTGCGCCTTGCCCTCACCGCCGTTCGCCCCGTTGCCATTGGACCCGCTCGCCACCGGCAACAGCCCCGTCGTGTTCTTCCCGTCCCAGTTCAACAGGTTGATCCGGTTCGACTTCCGCTCCGGCGCAGCCCCATTGGTATCCGAGGGCCCGTCCCCGCCGGTCAGGTGGAACTTCTCCGCCATGTAGTCGAACGCCGTC
Source organism: Nocardia jejuensis NBRC 103114 (assembly GCF_001613145.1). Lineage (GTDB taxonomy): Bacteria > Actinomycetota > Actinomycetes > Mycobacteriales > Mycobacteriaceae > Nocardia > Nocardia jejuensis. Next base: position 273,221 of record NZ_BDBU01000005.1, on the reverse strand, counting down.
ATCCCCGGCCCGCCGTCGGTGTCGAGACTGCATCCCGTGGCCAGCGAATCCAGTTCGTGCGCCCGGGTCGTCGCCGCCGGCGGAATCACGTACCGGTGTTCGTATTTGGCGATGGCGAGCAGCCGGTACATCGCCTCGATCTCCTCGGGCTCCAGCCCGATCTGCTCCGGAATCGACATATCCGGTTCCTGCCCGAGGTTGATCGACCGCATGAACGAGCGCATCCCCGCCAGCCGCTGCAGCGCGGCCCGCACCGGTCCGAGCTCACCGGCGGTGAACAGTTCCGCCAGGTACTCCAGCGGAATTCGCAGCGCGTCGATCGCGCCGAAGAGGTTGGCGTGATCCTCCCCGTCGTGCCCGGTCTCGGCCAGCACGTCCACCACCGGTGACAGCGGCGGCACGTACCAGACCATCGGCATGGTCCGGTACTCCGGATGCAGCGGCAGCGCCAACTGATAGTCGACGATGAGCTTGTAGCACGGCGAATCCTGTGCCGCCTGAATCCATTCCGGCGAGATCCCGGCCTGCTCGGCCGCCGCCACCACCCGCGGATCGTGCGGGTTCAGGAACACCTCCAGCTGCGACGGATACAGATCCTTGTCATCCTCGACCGAGGCGGCCTCGAGCACCTTGTCCGCGTCGTACAGCATGACGCCGATGTACCGCAGCCGCCCGACACAGGTCTCCGAGCACACGGTCGGAATCCCGACCTCCACCCGCGGGTAGCAGAAGGTACATTTCTCCGCCTTGCCCGTCTTGTGGTTGAAGTAGATCTTCTTGTAGGGGCAGCTGCTCACACACTGCCGCCACCCGCGGCACTTGTCCTGATCCACGAGCACGATGCCGTCCTCGGACCGCTTGTAGATCGCGCCCGAGGGACAGGCGGCGGCGCACGAGGGATTCAGGCAGTGCTCGCAGATGCGCGGCAGGTAGAACATGAAGGTCTCCTCGAATTCGAGTTTGACCTTCTCCGACAGCTTGGCCAGCAGCGGATCCCTACCGACCTGCTCAGGACCGGACCCGAGCGAGTCGTCCCAGTTCGCGCCCCAGGTGACCTCGGTATTCTCGCCCGTGATCAGCGATTTCGGCCGCGCGACCGGCGTGGTGTCCATCTTCGGCGCGGACAGCAGATTGTCGTAGTCGTAGGACCACGGGTCGTAATAGTCCGACACGGTCGGCAGATCCGGATTCGCGAAGATGTTCAGCATCCGCTTGAGCCGGGACCCGGACTTGAGCGAGAGCCGCCCCTTGCGATCGCGGACCCACCCGCCCTTCCACTTCTCCTGATCCTCGTACCGGCGCGGATAGCCCTGTCCCGGACGGGTTTCCACATTGTTGAACCAGACGTACTCGGTGCCGGCCCGGTTGGTCCACGCCTGCTTGCAGGTGACCGAGCAGGTGTGGCAGCCGATGCACTTGTCCAGGTTCATGACCATGGCGAGCTGTGCCATGACGCGCATGTCAGTACCGCACTTCCTGCGAGCGCCGCCGGATGGTGGTCACCTCGTCGCGTTGATTTCCGGTGGGGCCGTGGTAGTTCAGCGCGAAGGACTGCTGGGCGTACCCGCCGATGAGATGCGAGGGCTTGATCATGATGCGGGTCAGCGCATTGTGGATGCCGCCGCGCTTGCCCTTGCCCGCGGTGGTGTCCGCCGCCCCTTCGATGCGCGGCACGTTCACCGCGCGGTCCTGGGCGTGGTACATGAACACGGTGCCCTCGGGCATGCGGTGCGAGACGATGGCGCGGGCGACCACGATGCCGTTGCGATTGATCGCCTCGATCCAATCATTGTCCGCCACACCGATCTTGGCGGCATCGATCTCCGACATCCAGATGGCCTGACCGCCGCGCGAGAGCGTGAGCATGTGCAGGTTGTCCTGGTACGCGGAGTGGATGGACCACTTGGAGTGCGGCGTCAGATACCGCACGGTGACGCCGTTCTCGTTCACATTGCCGATGCCCGGCTCACTGAACAGCGCCGACATGTCCAGCGGCGGACGGTAGATCGGCAACTGCTCGCCGAGCTCCACCATCCAGTCGTGATCGAGATAGAAGTGCTGCCGCCCGGTCAGCGTGTGCCACGGCTTGAGCCGCTCGGTATTGATGGTGAACGGGGAGTACCTGCGCCCGCCGGTCTCGCTGCCGGACCACTCCGGCGAGGTGATCACCGGCACCGGCCGAGCCTGGGTGTCCGCGAACGTGATTCGCTTGCCCTCGTGCTCGGCGGCCAGATCCGCCAGCTCGGTGCCGGTGCGCTTCTCCAGCGCGTGGAACCCCTGCACCGCCAGCCGCCCGTTGGTGGTTCCGGACAGCGACAGGATCGCCTCGGCGGCGTGCGTGTCCTTGGCCAGTGACGGACGTCCCTGCCCCACACCGGAAACCACCGCACCGTTCATGCCCCGCAGGTAGTCCACCTCCTCGTCGGGGAAGGTGGTGACGCCCTTCGTGGTCACCCCGAGCGTGTCGATCAGCGGTCCGAGCGCGGCCATCTTCTCCGCGACCTGCGCGTAGTTCCGCTCGACCTCGACGATCTTGGGCATCGTCCTGCCCGGAATCGGCTCGCACTCGCCCTTCTTCCAATCCAGCACCCGGCCACCGGCTTGCGCCAGCGCGTCGGCCGTATCGTGCTGCAGCGGGAGCAGGACGATGTCCTTGCGGGTGCCCAGATGCTTCTCCGCGAGCCACGAGAACCCCCGGGCGATCCGATGGAACGCCTCGAAGTCCGTCTTGGCCTCCCACGGCGGGGAGATGGCCGGGGTGAAGGCGTGCACGAACGGGTGCATATCGGTGGAGGACAGATCGTGCTTCTCGTACCAGGTGGCGGCGGGCAGCACGATATCGGAGAACAGCGTGGTGCTGGTCATCCGGAAGTCCAGGGACAGCAGCAGATCCAGCTTGCCGGTGGCCGCCTGATCGCGCCATTCGAGTTCCTGCGGCCGGACGCCGGTGGCCTCACCGGTCTGCAGGTTGGAGTCCGCGCCCAGCAGATGCCGGTGGAAGTACTCGTTGCCCTTGCCCGAGGAGCCGAGCAGGTTCGCCCGCCACACGGTCAATACGCGCGGGAAGTTCTCCGGAGCGTCGGGATCCTCGCAGGCGAACCGCAGATCGCCGGACTTGAGCCCGTCCACCACGTGATCCGCGGCGCTCTTGCCCGCCGCCTCGGCCTCGTCGGCCAGATCCAGCGGATTGCGGTTCAGCGTCGGATAGGACGGCATCCAGCCCAACCGCGAAGCGAGAGCGATATTGTCGGCCGCCGTCCGTCCGGCGAACGTGCCCTTGCCCAGGGGAGAGGAGAAGGCCTCGGAGGTGAACGGGTCGTACCGCCACTGGTCGTTGGTGAGATACCAGAACACGGTGCCCTGCATCTGACGGGGCGAGCGCTGCCAGTCGGCCGCGAAAGCCAGTGTGGACCAGCCGGTTACGGGTCGGCACTTCTCCTGGCCCACATAGTGCGCCCAGCCGCCGCCGTTCACGCCCTGGCAGCCGGTGAGCAGGGTGAGGGTGAAGAACGCCCGGTACACCTGGTCCGAATGGAACCAGTGGTTGGTCCCCGCGCCCATCAGAATCATGGACCGGCCGTTGGATTGCTCTGCGTTGGAGGCGAATTCGCGGGCGATGCGTTCGGCCTGCTTGGCGGGGACGCCGGTGATCGACTCCTGCCAGGCAGGGGTGTAGGGCTCGCTCGGATCGTCGTAACCCGTCGGCCAACTGCCCGGGAGACCGGGGCGAGCCACACCGTACTGCGCCAGCAGCAGATCGAACACCGTCGTCACCGTCCTACCCGCCACGACGGTGGTCGGCACGCCGCGAGTGAGGACCTCGGCGGCGGGCCCGTCGAAACGGGGGAACTGCACGGCCGCAGCGTCTTCGGTACGGCCGTGCAGAGTCAGCAGGGGATCCACGTCCCCCAGATCCAGATTCCACTTGCCCTTGCCCGCCTCGGTGAAGCGGTGGCCCAGGGAACCCCTGGGCACGTGCGGGTTTCCGTCCGAGTCCAGCAGTACGGTCTGGAAGTCGGCGCCCTCGCCGTCATGACCGGCGAGCCCATCGCGCGCGAGATCCGTTGCGGTGAGGAACTTTCCGGGCACGAACAGCCCGTCCCGCTCCTCGAGCGTGATGAGGTACGGCAGATCGGTGTAGCGCTTGATGTAGTTCGTGAAGTAATCGGTGGTGCGCTCGACGAAGAACTCCTTGAGCACCACATGCCCCATCGCCATGGCGAGGGCGGCGTCGGTGCCGGGAGCCGCGGGCACCCATTCGTCGGCGAACTTGGTGTTGTCGGCGTAGTCCGGGGAGACCACCACGACCTTCTGACCGCGATAGCGGGCCTCGGTCATGTAGTGCGCGTCCGGGGTTCGCGTCACCGGGACGTTCGAGCCCCACATGATCAGATAGCCGGCATCGAACCAGTCGGCCGATTCCGGCACGTCGGTCTGATCACCGAACACCTGGGGAGAGGCCACCGGAAGGTCGGCGTACCAGTCGTAGAACGAGAGCATCGACCCGCCGATGAGCGAGATGAAGCGTGCGCCCACCGCGTGCGAGACCATCGACATGGCCGGAATCGGAGAGAACCCCGCGACCCGGTCCGGACCGTACTGCTTGATGGTGTAAACGTGTGCGGCAGCGGCGATTTCGGCGGCTTCCCACCATTCGGCGCGAACGAACCCGCCCTTGCCCCGAGCCGACTTGTACTCGGCGGCCTTCTCCGGATCCTCGACGATGGAGGCCCAGGCCAGCACCGGATCCTTGAGCCGCTCCTTGGCCTCGCGATAGAACTCCAGCAGCGTGCCCCGCACGTAGGGGTATCGAATCCGAGCGGGGGAGTAGGTGTACCAGGAGAACGAGGCGCCACGAGGGCAGCCGCGCGGTTCGTACTCCGGCTTGTCCGAGCCGACCGAGGGATAGTCGGTCTGCTGCGACTCCCAGGTGATCACGCCGTCCTTGACGTAGATCTTCCAGGAGCACGATCCGGTGCAGTTCACCCCGTGGGTGGAGCGCACCACCTTGTCGTGCGCCCAGCGATCGCGATAGAACTCGTCCGCGTCGCGCCCACCCGTCTTGTGCAGGGTGCGCAGGTCGTCCGATACCTCACCACGATTGAAGTATTTGCCGAGTCGAAGCAGTGCATCGGCGGACGAGTGCCCCGTCTGCGTGTTTGCCATGACGCCCCCTTCGAGCTCAATAACCGGGCTGCTGAGTCGACTGTAAGGACGTCGTACCGGGCGTCAAAACGATTCTCTCACAATGCGCTGAAGGCAGTTGTGAGTTGTGAGATGGCCGCAACACGATGGTCACTGCACGATTGCGGCCCCACCGACCACATCAGGTGGCGACCTGGAGCTATGTCGTGTGAACCGCCGAAACACTCCCACCCGAAGCCATTTCACACCCCCCGCGGTGATGCTTTGGAAACGGCTGGTTCTTCGACGGTTTACATTTGTTAACACGTTTCCGGAAGGTGGCTGCACGAGTTTTTCCGCCAGACCGGCAATCGCGCACCCGCCCCCGGCAACCGCGCTTGTATCACTGCGGTCTGAGTTTGCTGGAAGATCGCGAACGGATATTCGGCCGTTTCTCATCATGGCCGAATACCGTGCATTCACGCAGTAATTCGACGATTCAACGACGCGGTGCGGTCGGCCGCCGTCGTGGAAGGACTATCCAGGCCGCTTGAATCACGCCTCCGCGCGCCTCCTGCGACAGCAGGGTGACTACCGCGAGCGCGGCTGCCGTCCTGGGAATCCTGGGAGGGATCCTCGGGAATCCTGGTAGGGATCCTCGCGGAGGTACCACCCAGGCCGATCAGCCCCTCGATGCTCGCGAGCGTGATGGCTGTGACCCGGACGCCGTTCCGTGCGTTCGGTGCTAGTTGGTACCAGTTTGTGCTGTATCAACGTATTTGGGAAGTTAATCCGAATCGGTAGTTGGTCTGAATAACTGCAGATCAGATACTGTTTTTGGTTCCATTTCGTGATCGTTCGCGATAGAATTAGCACATGCATTCGAACGGGATGGGAACGGTGAGCACCACCGCTGGGGCCGCATTGGCTGCCGCGGTCGATGCGCTCCTGTGCACCACCTTGTCCGAACTCCCCGAAACCTCCATCGTGGAAATGATGCGGGAGATCGAGACCAGTGAACGACGCCTCGCGGTCATGTGGAACCGGTTGATCGTGCAGGTCGAAGAACGCTCCATGCCTCAACAAGCTGGTGTGCGCAGTGCGGTGCGGTTCCTGGAAGACACGTTGCGGATCTCGCATATCGAAGCGTTCTCCCGGTTCAAAGCCGCTCAGCAACTCGGCACCTGGCACGAAGTCTCGGGCCGGGAACTCCCACCCCTGTTGCCGCACACCGCGAAAGCCCAAGAAGCAGGGGAGATCTCACGTGATCACGCACGCATGATCGGCAAGATCTACACGCGCCTGCCGCATGGACTCAGCCCGGAACTCAAAGCCGAAGCCGAACAACTCATGGCCGAGCACTCCCGCATCGGCTCCCCCGATGACCTGCCCACGATCGGTCAGGGCATCTTCGCGTACGTCGACCCCGATGGCTCGCTCACTGATGATCTGGATCGGGCGCGGATGCGCGGTATCAGTTTCGGGCATGTGCGCGCGGATGGGATGTCCAGGATCTCCGGGGAGATGACCCCGGCCTTGCGGGCGATGTTCGAACCGGTCCTGGCGAAACTCGCCCGCCCCGGCATGTGCAATCCCGATGACCCGCACAGCCCCTTCGCCGACACCGATCACGTGAGTCGGGAGGTGCTGGACGCAGCCGCCAAGCGCGATAGCCGTTCAGCGGCGCAACGCAATCATGATGCGTTGCTGGCGTTCCTGCGCCCGGAAATAGGCCCCGGCAAGCTGGGTTCGCATCGCGGTGTTCCGGTCTCGGCGATCTTCACGATGAGCATCGCCGAACTCGAGGACGCCGCCGGTGTGGTCACCACCGCCTCGGGTGGCACCGTGTCGATCCCGGAAGCGTTGAAGTTGGCGGAGCGGTCCAAGCCGTTCCTGGCGTTGTTCGACCACCACGGGATGCCGCTGCATCTGGGGCGTTCGAAGCGTTTGGCGAATTCATACCAGCGGATGGCGTTGATCGCGTCCGAGCGGGGCTGCACTCGCCCGGGGTGCAACGCTCCGGCGACCTTGTCGGCAGCGCATCACATCACCGAGCATTCCAAGGGCGGCCCCACCGACATCGAGAACCTCACATTGGCGTGCGATGCCTGCCATGCGTTGGTGCACGACGGTTCCGGTGGCTGGAAAACCATTGTGATGGGCGAGGATTCAGAGTTCCCGGGGCGCACAGGCTGGATCGCACCGGAGCACATCGATCCGACCGGGACTCCGAAGGTGAACCACCGTCATCATCCGGGGGAGATGCTCGCGGCTGCTCAAGCACGCCGTCTCGAGCGTAAGCGGCGTGAGAAGGTGTGCCGCCAGGGGTTGTTGGCTCACCGGGCGAAACCCTTCCCGCGCAGTTAGAGCGTTCGCGCTCCACGAAAACCCAGGTACACCGGTTCCCTTCGGGGGCTCGGTGCTGCCTGGGTTGTTCTCGTGCTCTGCCGTGCCCTTTCATGTCCTGTCGGGCTCATGCGGGCATTTCTCGATTCGAGGTCCGGCGAGGTTCCGGTCTCTGATCGTGTAGCCCTCGGGTATGAAGGGCGGAAAAGATGGCAGTGCTGGTCATTTCGCCTGCCGTACCCGACCTTGGCTCCCCCGTTGGGAGCCGTGATCTCTTGTCCCAGCCTGGCTGAAAGGCTGTGGTCGCCTCCCGAGACAACGACCTCGAAACCGCCACCGAGCCCATTCGCACGACCAGCCGTTTTAGAAGTTGAGGTTTCCCGGACAGTGAGAGTCTTGGTTCTTGCTCTTCGTCTTTGCCCTTCTTCTTCCAGGCATCTTTTATCTCTTGTCTTTAAGCCCTTGCACCTTAGAGCCCCCTGTTCAGCCCGGCCGAAGGTGACCACAACCTCCAGCCGGACCGAACCGAGGACCAGGCCCCTTACTCCGCGATCAACTCCGCCTCGGAGTCCAGCGCCTGCTGCGTCTCCTCGGAAACCCCGACCGCACCCGGCCGATAGGTGACCGCCCGCAGCCCCCCGGTGTACCGGAACACCCCACGCCGCTCCCGAAGCTCCCAATCAACCGGCCCACGCGCGTCGAGCCCCACGGAGATACCGGTCCACGGAGCCATCCCCGCCAACTGCACCTGGTCGGGAAGATCCGCCGCACGAACCCCGTCGACCTCGACGGTGAAGTCCCACCGCAAATGCGGCCGGACCACCGCCGACACCGAGATATCCCGGCTCCCCTCCGGAATCGAACCCGCGTCCACGGTCGCGTACCGCCCGTACCCGTTGTACCCGAACACGAGCCGCCCGTTCTCGACGAACAGCAGGTACCCGCCCTGCGGATCCCCGTGCGCTACCAGCACCCCCTCATCTCCGGGCTGGTAACCGTCGAGCTCCACGGCGATCGTGAAGTCGCGATAGGCGATCAATCGCTGCGACCGATAGCGCTCCAACGTCGGAGTGCCCGGCAGGATGCGAACCTGCTCGCCGAAGCGGGACTCCTCCGGCCGCCGTGTGGCGAGGGCCTGCCGGGTGACGAGCGGGAAAACCGTGTTGTGCCAGGCGGCTTCGTCCCATGCGGCGGACAACTCGGCGACCTTCTCCGGAAACTGCTCCGAAAGGTCGTGCAGCTCGGTCGGATCGGCGCGCACGTCGAAGAGCTGCCAGTGCGGGTCGTCGACGCCGCGCGCGGGCTCGTGCAGAGCCAGCAACTTCCACCCGTCGCGATAGAAGCCCCGATGCCCGGTCATCTCCGAGTACTGCTCGACATGGTGCGAGACCGCCTCGGAGTCGCGCAGCACCTCTACCGCCGACACACCGTCGAAGTCTTTGGCGGGCAACCCGTTACGAACGCTCGGCCGGTCGAGACCCGCCAATTCCAGCAGCGTCGGCGCGAGATCGGTGATGTAGACGTACTCCTGGCGCACGCCCGTCTCGGCCTCGGTCCGGGGAAGCCCCTTCGGCCACGACAGCACGAAGGGCACGCGCACCCCACCCGCGAACGTCTGCCCCTTGTAGAACCGGAACGGAGTGTTCGAGGCCTGCCCCCACCCACGCGGGTAGTGGACGCCGAGCTTGGCGGTGCCGATCAGTTCGTCGTCGTGCGGAACATCCCGCTCCCAGTCGGGCTCGTCGACCTGCGCGAACTGCGCGAAGTAGGTACGCGTGCCCTCGGGCCCGCCCTCTGCCGTACCACCGTTGTCCGAGGTGAAAACGATGATGGTGTTCTCGAACTCGCCGAACTCCTCGAGCGTGTCCACCACGCGGCCGAGGCTCTGGTCGATGCTGTCGACCATCCCCGCGTACACCTCCATGTACCGTTCGAACCGGGACTGCTGCTCGGGTGTCAGCGAATCCCATTCCTGCGCTTCGTAACCCGGCTCGGTGTTGCGCGGCTTCTGCTGTGTGCCCTCGGGAAAGAGCCCCTGCGCCAGCTGTTCGGCGAAACGGCTCTGCCGCAGGCGATCCCAGCCCTCCCGGTAGCGCCCGCGATACTTGGCCTGATCCTCCGGCTTGGCCTGCAGCGGACCGTGCATGGCGGTGTGCGCGAAGTAGAGGAAGAACGGCTTGTCCGCGTCGTGCGCACGCAGTTCCTTGATGTACCCGATGGCCCGATCGGTGTAGTCGTCGGTGAGGTAGTAGTCCTGCGGGTACTCCTCGACGTTCACCGGCGAGCTGTCCGAGATCAGCTGATTGGGGTGGTAGAAGGAGTTCAGTCCCTCCAGCGAGCCGTAATAGCGGTCGAATCCACGCTGGGTCGGCCAGGAGTCGCGCTGCGCGGCGGGGTGCAGCGTGGCGTCGCGCACCAGATGCCATTTGCCCACCGCGTAGGTGGCGTATCCATTGGCGCGCAGGATCTCCGGCAGCGTGAGCACGTCGTCGGCCAGTTCGAGCCGCAGGCCCGGGTAGCCGGGGTCGGCGTTGGCAACGAAGCCGAAACCCGCCCGGTGCGAGTTGATTCCGGTCAGCAGTGCCGCGCGCGAGGGCGAGCACAGGGGAGTGGTGTGGAAGTTGGTGAGCCGCAGGCCGTTCGCCGCCAGCCGATCCAGGGTGGGAGTGTCGATCTCCGAGCCGAAGGGGCCGATATCGCTGAAGCCCATATCGTCGACCAGCACCACGATGATGTTGGGCGCCCCGGCGGGCGCGGACGGCGGGTAGATCCACTCCGGCGTCGAGTCGGCGGTGGTGCGGCCGATATCGCCGGCGAAGTTCTCGTATCCGCGGGCATGAGGGGGAACTGGCATCGGTCCAGCAAAGGTCCGGGTATGCCCGCTCGCCAGAGTTTCACGCACGGTGCGCGCAACCGCTGATCGTCCGCTTATCGGCTGTTAGCGTCACCGCCATGCACATCAGCCGACCCTGCGCGCCCTGCTCATCGCGGGCTCAGGGCTGTCGTCGCTGTCTCTGAGCACGGCTTCGAGCTCGACCGTTGCTCGACGCGCAGGCCCGCGCGTCACCATTTCTGGAGTCCCCCGGTGCTTCTCACGCACCCGCCGCGCGCTGCGGCACGTATCTCGAGGATTTTCTGATGAATTCGTCCCCCGGTGGACTCGATCGCCGTCGTTTCCTGCGTGGTTCCGCCGTCGCGGCCCTCGCCATCGTCGGCGGCAGCGCGCTGGCTGCCTGCACCTCGGCGGTCAACCAGCAGAAGGGCGGCGGCGACAACGCCGAGCCGGTGCGCGGTGGCACCCTCAAATACGGTGTGGCGCTGGACCTGGTTCCCGCCAACTTCCTCACCAACACCGGCACCACCCCGTACGTGGTCGGCCTCGTCTTCGAGACTCTGGTGCGCTACCCGCACGACAAGCTCGAACCGCAGCCCTCGCTGGCGAAGAAATGGACCCTCGCGCCGGACGGCAAGTCCCTGAGCCTCGACCTGCGCGACGACGTCAAGTTCCACAGCGGCCGTGCCTTCACCTCCAAGGACGTGGAGTTCTCGCTGCGGACCTACGCCGACCCCAAGTGGTCCGCGCAGCTCAAGAGCACCGCCGCCGCCATCACCGCGTTCGACACCAGCGATCCGCACAAGATCGGGCTCACCTTCGCGAGCCCGCTGAGCAATATCTTCGACCTGCTCGACACCGCGCCCATCCTGGACAGCGAATCCATCGACCAGCTGTACACGGGCGAGAAAATCGTCGGTACCGGCCCGTTCACCTTCGTCTCCCGAATCCCCAACTCGCAGTTGGTGTTCGAGAAGAACCCCGCCTACTGGGTCCCCGAGCGGCCGTATCTGGACCGCGTCGAGTTCACCGTCATCTCCGATAACAACGCTCAGCTCAACGCGCTCAAGTCGGGTCAGATCCACCTCGCGGACGGCGTCACGTACCGCGACAACGAGAACCTCGCCAAGTCCGACAGCTACAAGGTCATCAGCTACGAGGGCGCCGAGCTGCAACTGTATGTCGGTGCGAACGTGCAGGATCCGGCCCTCGCCGATGTGCGCGTGCGCCAGGCCATCGCCTACGCGCTCGATCGGGATCGCATCATGACCGAGGTGTTCCGTGGTGCGGGCTACGCGCTGAACCTGCCGTGGCCCAAGTCTTCTCCCGCCTACGACGCCTCCCGGAACTCCCGCTACACACGAGACGTCAACAAGGCCAAGCAGATTCTCTCGACCCTGCCGAAGCCGCCGAAGCTCCCGCTGACCTACAGCACCTCCTTCGCGACGTTCGAGGCGACCGCGCAGATCGTGCAGGCCAACCTCGCCGAGATCGGCATCGAGGTCGAACTCGATCCGGTGGAGAACGCGAACTTCGTGAAACAGCTTATCGGCGCGCAGTTCCGGGGCCTGTGGATCACAGACCACTCCTGGGCGCAGTTCGTCCCGTCCACGCTGACCGTCAGCGCGTACCCGTTCAACGCTCGCAAGAACGCCTCGCACTACGACTCGCCCGACTACGTTGCCGCCGCCGACGCGGCCTGGAAGCTGCCGCAGAGCACCGGCCCGGACGCGGTGAGGGCGTACCAGGCACTCAGCGATCAGCTCCTGGACGGACTGTTCCTGATCGAGATCGGCGTGCGCTTCGCCCAGGCCGCCTCCAGCAGCAAGCTGCACGGCTTCAACTGGACCAAGCGCCGCGAGACCGTGTTCACCGACGCCTTCCTGGCATGATCGCCTACCTGCTGCGCCGGGTCCCCTCCGCGGTGGCGGTGCTGTTCGCCGCCTCCGTGTTGATTTTCCTGCTGTTGCGTCTGGTTCCGGGCGACCCGGCCACCACCCTGGCCGGACCGGACGCCACCCCGGAAACCATCGCCGCCATCCGGCATCAGCTCGGACTGGACCGATCCATTCCGGCCCAGTACCTGAGCTGGCTGAAGGGCGTGTTCACCGGGGATCTCGGCAGGTCGTACATCATCGGCGGGCAGATCTCCGATCTCGTCGGGCGCGGGCTCACCAATACCCTCGTGCTCGCGGGTTCCGCACTCGTCCTGGCGGTGGCGGTGAGTCTTGCCGTCAGCGTGTCCTCGGTGCTCTGGCGCAAGCGCTGGCTCGACGCGCTGGTCGCCGCCGCCAATACGGTCGCGGTCGCGGTGCCCGCCTTCGTGACCGGAGTGCTGCTGGTCCTGGTGTTCGCCATCGCGATCCCGATTCTCCCGGCGGGCGGTATCCCACCGGACGGTTTCCTCGCGCGCCCGGACATCACCGTGCAGTACCTGCTGCTGCCGGCGATCTGCCTGGCGCTGCCGGTGACCGCCGCGCTCACGCGGTTCCTCACCGAATCCCTGCGTACCGAACTGCGCAAGCCCTACGTGCTCACCGCACGGGCGCTGGGCGTCTCGCACCGGCAGATCGTGACCCGTGGCGCGCTGCGCAACGCGCTCCCGACCATGTTGACGGTGCTGGGCATTCAGACCGGCCAACTGCTCGGCGGCGCGGTGCTGGTGGAGGCCGCGTTCGCATGGCCGGGTATCGGGCAGCTCATCGAACAGGGGATCAACCGCCGGGACTATCCGGTCGTCCAGGCGCTGCTGTTGTTCTCCGTGGCGGTGTTCGTGGCGATTCAGCTGATCACCGACGTCGTGCACGCGTATCTGGATCCACGCATCCGCATCGGAGGGCGGTCATGACCGACGTGGTGAGTGAATTCGCCGATGCGAAAGCCGTTGCACTCCGGCCGAAGTCGACCGATTCGATGTCGGCCGCGCTGCGCAGGGGACAGGGTCTGGCGGGCGTCATCCTGGTCGTGGTCATCGCGCTGGCCGGTCTGTTCGCCGGTGCGCTGTCGAAGTATGCCCCGCTGGAGCAGATCCCGGGCGCAAACCTGCTCGGCCCCAGCGGCGAACACTGGCTCGGGACCGACAATCTCAATCGCGACGTGTTCTCCCGCGTGCTCTACGGCATTCGCATCGACCTGATCATCGGCCTGATCGCAGTGCCGCTGGGCGCGCTGCTCGGATCGCTCGCGGGGCTGCTGGCCAGCGTGAACGCCGTCGCCGATGTGATCACCCAGCGGGTGTTCGACCTGATCCTCGCCTTCCCGGCACTGATCTTCGCCATCGCGCTCTCGGCGGTCACCGGACCGGGCGCGCACGCGGTGATCATCGTGATCGTCGCGACCGAGATCCCCATCTTCGGCCGCCAGATCCGCACCGCCATCCTGGCGGTGCGCGAGCAGCCGTACGTGGAGGCCGCCGAGGTGATCGGCGCGAACACCTGGTGGACGCTGCGAAAGCACCTGCTGCCCAACGTGATCGAACCGCTCGCGGTGCAGGCCGCGCTGTCGCTGTCGCTGGCGGTGTTCGTCGAGAGCGCCATGAGCTTCATCGGCATCGGCGTGCGACCGCCGGATCCGTCGCTGGGATCGATCATCGCCCAGTCCATCCGGAATCTGGACGCCAACCCGGCGTTCGCGGTCGGACCCCTGCTGGTGGTCTCGGGCCTCACCCTCGGATTCCTTTTGATCGCCCAGGCATTGGGCAGCGCCCGGAGGATCGGATGAGCAGCGGCACTGAGAAAGAGCCTCGAAATACACAGCCGCTGTTGGAGATTCGCGATCTGGTCGTGAAGTTCGGCGATCGTGCGGTGGTCGACGGTGTGGCCGTCACAGTGGGGCGTGGCGAAACAGTCGCGCTGGTCGGCGAATCCGGATCGGGCAAGTCGCTGACCGCGCGTGCGGTGCTCGGGCTGCTGCCCGACGGAGCGAGCGCCGTCGGCTCGATTCGGCTGGGCGACACCGAGATCGTCGGTGCGAGCGATGCGGAGTTGCGCCCGGTGCGTGGTACGCGCGCGGCCATGGTGTTCCAGGAGCCGCAGACCGCGCTCAATCCGGTCCAGAAGATCGGCACCCAGATCACGCAGGCGCTGCGCGCGCATCGGGCCGTCGGCAAGGAGGAGGCCCGCCGCCGGGCGATCGAATTGCTCACCCAGGTGGATATTCCGGAGCCCGCCAAGCGGATCGACTGGTACCCGCATCAACTCTCGGGCGGGCAGAAGCAGCGCGTGGTCATCGCGCTGGCGCTGTCCGGTGAGCCGGACCTGCTGATCGCGGACGAGCCCACCACCGCCCTCGACGTCACGGTGCAGGCCGAAATCCTGGACCTGCTGCGAGACCTGCAGCGCCGCAACGATACCGCAATCCTGTTCATCACCCACAACCTCGGCGTAGTGGCCGCCATCGCGGACCGGGTGGTGGTGATGAACGCCGGGCGCGTGGTCGAAACCCAAGCGGTGCACGACCTTTTCGCGCGGCCGAAGGAGCAGTACACGCGCACGCTGCTGGCGGCGGTGCCGACACTGGACGCGGTCACCGCGAGCGAGCCCGCCGCACCGGTCCAGCCGGTCGGCGATGCATCGGCAGCGACCGGCCGGACAGCAGCGACACGTCCGTCGGCGGCAACCAGCGTGGCGGCGGCGACCGGTGGGTCGGAGGGGGCGGGTGCGCTGGCGGCGACCGGCCAGTCGGAGGCGGCAGTTCCGTCTGTGGCAACCACCGAGTCCGCACCGACCAGTCACTCTGCGGCAGCGCCCGTTCTCCGGCTGAACGCCGTCAGCGTGGTCTACCGCAGCCGGCGTCGCGAATTCCGTGCGCTGAAGCAGGTCTCGCTGACCGTCGGCCCGCGCGAGGTGATCGGCCTCGTCGGTGAATCCGGCTCCGGCAAGAGCACGCTCGGCCGTACCGCGCTCGGCCTCGTCCCCGCGACGGAGGGTGAGGTGGTGCTGCAGGGGCTGCCGCTCACGGGCCTCTCGCAGCGGGAGTTGCGCGGGCTGCGCAAGAACGTGGCACTGGTGCACCAGGATGTCACCGCATCGCTGGATCCGCGCCGCACGGTCGAGGACTCCATCGGCGAGCCGCTGCAGGTGCACCGGGTGGCGTCCGGTGCGCTGCTGCGCGCCAAGGTGGGTGACCTGCTCGAGTCCGTCCGGTTGCCGCGCGACTATGCCGGGCGCCGGCCCGGTGAGCTATCCGGCGGGCAACGGCAGCGGGTCGCGCTGGCACGGGCGCTGGCCCTCGCGCCGCGGCTGCTGGTGGCCGACGAGCCGACCAGTGCCCTCGATGTGTCGGTGCAGGCGCAGGTGCTGGATCTGTTCACCGATCTGCGCGAGGAGTACGGATTCGCCTGCCTGTTCATCAGTCATGATCTCGCCGTGGTGAATCAGATCGCCGACCGCGTGGTGGTGCTGCGTGAGGGCTCGGTCGTGGAGGCGGGGCCGGTCCGCGAGGTGTTCGGCAACCCGCAGCAGGAGTACACCCGTCGGCTGCTCGAGGCCGTTCCGGCGCCGGAACCCGCACCGAGGGCCGCGCTCGCGCCTACTCCGCTCGCGCTCGGTGCGTGAGACACCGTTTCCTCGCGCGATGCCAGCCCCGATAACTACCGGCATACAAACTGGTCGGTTCCATACACGATTCGCGAGTCGTGCCATAAACTTTGCGTGACTCGAGAATTCGGGTCCATTCCGCCCGGGAGGGCGTGAGGAGGGGTTCAGTAACGTTCTCATCAGCGGATTCCCGGCCGCGCCAGCGTGGTTCACGTCACTGATACCAATAGGATTATTCAGTGATGCAGATAGGGAAACTCGCCAGTACCGAGTCGTCCGATCACCTGTGGAAGCATCCACCGCGAAGCTGAACTCGGCCGGTATTCGAGGACGAGGGGGGTGCTGGGATATCTGACGAAGGAGGACTGCGGTGGTTGCTCACGTAGCGTACGGACGTGATTCGCGAGGGCTGGAAGCCCCCACTTTCGGAAATATGCTGAGACGGCTGCGCGACGATCGCGGAGTTTCCCGCGAACGCCTGGCGTTCAATGCCGGTGTGAGCGCCAGCTACATAACGCATCTGGAGAAGGGTGACCGCGGGAACCCGACCCGAGAGGTCGTGGAGGCGCTCACCAGATATCTCGATCGACTGGTCCCGATGAGCATCGCCGACCACCGGCAGCTGTCGGATCTCGCGGGTCTGGTGGTCGAGGGCTTTCCCACCCTGGACGAACTCCGCGGGGCGATCACCCCGGAGATGGCTCAGGTGCTCGAGCTGTACCGCCCCAACCTGGCCGCCTACCTCGATACCCGCGCGAATGTGCTGGCCTGCAACGATAGTTGGGTCGACGCTTTCCCCGGTCTCGCCGAGGACGGCAATATGCTCCGATGGTTTTTCGGCAATGAACTGGCAACCCGCGTCATGGTGAATTGGGATGTGGACCGCAGACGCATCGTTCGCTGGATGCGCGGATTGATCGGCAGGTCCGGCAATGTCGCCGACTTCGCCGATCTTCTCCTGGAACTCGGTGAATTCCCGAGTTTCCGGCAGTCCTGGTCCGAGGGCGGCGTCGAGTTCGCACCGCACGTATTCACATTGCATCTGCGTAACCCGGTAACGGGCTTGCGCCGCAAGGTTTTCGCGCAGACCGGCCGACTGGACGGCGCGGCTTATCCCGGGCATCTGCTCGCGATACTCGGACTGCCCGCCTGAACGTCCTCAGCCCGAACGTTCTCAGCTCTGAACCCTGAGCCCCTGAGCCCTCAGCGCAGCGGCACGAATTCGACCAGCGATCCGTCGACGGCGTCGGCGGGCACCAGCACCAGGCCGTCGCGATCGAGCAGTCCCGCCAGATGTGCGGTGCGCAAGTGGACGTCGCCGATCCAGCCGCCCTCGGGCAGCGCCCGCGCCGGAACGATCCGGGCGACCGGGCCGGAGATCTCGGCCGCGTTGATCAGCGGCCCCAGCACGGGCCGAGCCGGGATCGCTCCGGTGAGCCCCTCCACCACCGCGCCCAGCAACACCAGGAGTGTGGCCACCGCGGCGTACGGATTGCCCGGCAGCCCGAGAACCACTGGGCCGGAAGCCGTTTGCGATGTCGATTCCGGGCCCGTGTCCGCTGCCGCCCCGCCGCTCAGCTGCGCGGCGATGGTGGACCCACCCGGCCGCAGCCGCAGGCGTCGCAGCAGCACGCGGGCCTCGGCGCGGTCCAGTGTGGAGCGGAGTTGATCGGCCGCGCCGCCGCCGGTGGCGCCGACGACGATCAACAGGTCACAGTCGGTGGCGGCGCCGAGCACCTCGTCGAACGCATTGGCGGTGTCGCGCAGATGGACCCGGTCCACGGTGGTGATTCCGTAGCGGGACAGCAGGTCCGGCAGGACCGGGCCGATCGAGTCGCGGGTCTGGCCGGGATGCAGGGGGCCGTCGCCGCGAATCTCGTCACCGGTCATGACGATTCGCGCGCGGACCGGCCCGCGCACGCTCACCGTACCCACCTCGGCGCTGGCCGCGACCGAGACGAGGGCGGGAGTCACCGGGGTGCCGACCGGCGCGACCTCATCGCCGAGCTTCCATTCTGTGCCACGCCGACGGACATCGTCGCGAATCGGCGTGTCGGGCAAGCGATGTAGTCGGTCGTCGCCGTCGCGGGTGGTGAATTCGTCGCGTACGACCGTGCTGGTCCCGTCGGGCACGTGCGCACCGGTGGCGATGCGCACGGCCTCGCCGTCCAGCAGGCCGACCGGACGCTGCCCGCCCGCGAAGCCGATATCGCGGCGCACGGTCCAGGGGCCGTCGCCGCAGACCGCGTAGCCGTCCATGGCCGAGACGTCGAAACGGGGGAGCGCGTCCGCGGCCCGCAGCGGCTCCGCCAGCGCCGCGCCGCGCGTCGCGCGCACCGGAAGCCGCCGGGCGGGGAGCCGGGTGATATTTTGGCGCAACGCATCTCGTGCCTCGTCCACCGATACCGGGATCGCGGAACGGTCGGCCGCCACGCGTGCCCGGCCGATATCGTCGGGTGTGTCGCAGTCCTCCACACCGGGCAGCGCCACCGTGGCGGTGTCCACCGGAACCAGAGCCTTCATCGGTCGATTCACCAGGGAGTCAAGCCGATTCAGTGCCTCCAGCAGCGCCGTTCGCCGCCAGACGCCGACCAGGTACTGCGGCCGCCCCGAGGCGTCCGTGGCGAAGACCGCGTCGCTTCCGGATTCTTTTGCCTGGGAAAGGAGTTCGCGCACGGCGGTGGCGTTCAGGAACGGCATGTCCGCCGCGAGCACCACGACCAGCCCGGTCGTCGCGCCCGTGAGCGCGCCGAGTCCGGACGCGATGGCGGCCACCGGGCCCGCGCCGGCCGGTATCTCCTGCGTCTGAAGGATTTCCGGCGGCAGTTCGGGACGATGCGGACCGACCACCACCGTCCGGTCGCAGTCGATGACCGCGGCCAAGGCGGCGTCCAGCATGGATTGCCCGCCCACCACGATGGCGGGCTTGTCCACGCCGCCCATTCGGCTCGCCCGGCCGCCCGCGAGCACGATCGCGTCGAGGGTTGTCACGAGGCGCGTTCCGGGGCGGCGTTGATCATGGTTGAAGAGCGTAGTAGCCAGGACTTTCAGCGCGGCGTTCGCGGTGCGGCGCGGTGTCGGATTCCTTCGCTTGCTAAGCAATTGCTCATCTGTGCTCCCTTATGCAATGTGTTGCGACACATAGTAGAAATGACCATGTTTTGAACTTCCGAACAATCACATATGGCAGTATCCGGGGCGAGAACCGGCGGAGTACAGGGCGATTCCTCCCTCGGGAACCGGGGTCCAGCGCGATGAAGGTTGGTTTGCTGAATGTTTGTGGAGAGGGAACGACGTGGTGCTGAGCGTGAAGCCGAATAGAGACTTCGACGACCTGAGACCGCCCACTTTCGGCCTGCTGCTGCGCAAGCTCCGCGACGCCCGCAGTGTCTCGCGAGAAAGGCTCGCGTTCAACGCCGGAGTCAGCGCCAGCTACATCAGCCATCTGGAGAAGGGCGACCGCGGCCATCCCACCCGTGAGGTGGTCGACGCGCTGCTGCGATATCTGGACCGAATAGACCCGCTGTCGGCCGTCGAACGCCGCCATCTGCTGGACCTGGCAGGCCTGGGCGTCACCGATTTTCCGACAGTGGAACAACTTCGCACCGAAATCACCGAGGACATGCGGCGCGCGCTCGATCTACACGAACCCAACCTCGCCGCGTATGTCGATACCCGCTGGAATGTGCTGGCCTGCAACGCGAGTTACGCGCAGGCGTTCCCGGGCCTGCAGCAGGATGTCAACATTCTGCGCTGGCTGCTCGGCAATCCGCTCGCTCGCGAGGTGATGAAGGATTGGGAAGAGGAAGTCCGCGTCACCGTGCACTGGCTGCGCGGACTCATCGCGGGTTCCGGCGATACCGCGTGGTCCCTCGAATTCCTCTCGGAACTCGGACGTTTCGGCCTGTTCCGGGAAATGTGGGACGAGGGTATCGCCGCGTACGGGCGACCCCGCTCCATCATGCATCTGAACGACACCATCGCCGGTCGCTGCCGCGCCATCGCCGTGCAGATGTTCAGCGTCTTCAGCGCCGCCTACCCCAATCAGATTCAGATCTTCCTCGGAATTCCGACCTGGTGCTCGGATGCCGAAATCCTCGATCCGGGTCACCTGCGGATGACCCGGGACGACTAGCGCTTCAGCTCACGCGAAGCACGCTCTCGTTCCGTGGCACGGCCCGCCGCATCAATCGAATCAGCAGCGGGGCCACCACCTCCGGATGCGTCCACGCCGCACCGTGCCCGGCCCCGGGAATCGTCACCACCCCGTCCGCGCCCTCGAGTCCGCAGGCCAGTGCCTCGGATTTCTGCGCGGTGCTGTTGCCGTCGTGGCTGCCCCGCGCGACCAGGGCCGGCGCGGTGATCTCGGGTAGCCGGTGCAGCACCGAACGGCGATCCATCAGGCACTGCGCGGCCGGCGCGACGGCTCGGCGATCGCCGGAGTACCAGCGGCCGGTCCATTCCCGCCACTGTCGCGGATCGGTGCCGCCGATGAGTTGCGGCGCCAATTCGGCCACCAGCGGAGCCATCGGCTCCTGCCCGCACCAGCGTTCGAAGAATTCCCGATAGAAGGCGAGCTCGCTCGGGCTGCATCCGGTGGCCTCGGTGTCGAGCAGGGCCAGACCTTGAACGCGGTCGGGTGCGAGCAGCGCTGTCCGCAGTGCGGCATATCCGCCCTGACTCATACCGCCGACAACCGCTTTCTCGATGCCGAGTTCATCGAGCACGGCAAGACAATCGGCCGCCAGATCCCAATAGCTGAACGATTCCCCGTCCGGTGTCCGAGTGCGTCCATGGCATCGCGCATCGATTGTTACGAGATTGATCCCTTCCGCTGCCAGAGGTTCGCGCATCGGCTCGAACATCGATTCGTCCATGAGGAATCCGTGGGCGAGCAACAGGGTCGGACCGGCAATGTCGCTGGTGACGAAATGAACTGAGGCTGAACCCGATCGCACATAAGGCATGGTCAGACCGTAAACGGTGGAACCGTTCGTCCACAGATGTTTGCCCGAGTAGTGCCCGACACCGTTCTGTGCTGTTCCCGACGGGTACCAACACTGGCCAGTGTCAGTACTGCTAGGGGTTTGCCCCAAATGTGCCTACGGCTGGACAACAAGACCTTTCGGCCTTTTAAATCAGGCCGTGGCGCTTTTGGTAAAGCGCAAACGGTCAGGGAGGAAATAAATGTTCGACGTCACCACCGCAGCCCCTCGCAATGAGTTCCGAATCGATCAGGTAGCCGGACTTCGTGAGTCGCTGGAAGGGCTGCTGCTGCACGACGGCGTCGGTTTGGATGCTCGGATGCGACACGCGATCACCGCGGTCGTGCATTTGGCCGTGGACACCCCGATGGGACCGCCGGAGGATGCCGAGGAGTTCATCGGCCGGCTCGACGCCTCGTGGTTGTTCGCCGCCTGGCAGGAATCCGACAGCGAGCTGTCGATGCTCAATACCCTTGCGGGCGGCGATGTACCGGCCCTGAGCTGGTGTGAACTCATGTTCACCACCGCTCTCGCGCCGTGGTCCGCGGCCCCGGCCGCGGTACACGCCAGGCGCATATTCGTCACCGGTGAACAGGCCCGCCTCGCCGCCGTCGGCGACTGCGCGATGGGTCAGGCATAACTCGACGACGCACGCGTAAACCGATTCATATCACCGATTTTCATGTTGCGAATCATTCGAAGGGGTGTACGAAAGTGAAACTGCTATTCACGAATTTCGACGCGATGTTCGAATCCCTCACCCGCCCGGAGGGAGCCGAGTCCGAGGCATGGCACCTGCGCGCCCTGTGCACCCAGACCGATCCCGAGGCGTTCTTCCCGGACAAGGGCGGCTCGACCCGCGAGGCCAAACGCATCTGCTCCTCGTGCGAGGTGCGCAAGGAATGCTTGGATTATGCGCTGGCGCACGACCAGCGATTCGGAATCTGGGGCGGTCTCTCACCGCGCGAACGCCGCCGCCACGAACGCGGCGCGGCATAACCTCAGTCCGTCGCGGATCGCAGCAGACAGAATTCGTTGGTTTCCGGATCGGCCAGGGTCACCACGTCGGCCGGGGCGGCGCCGGCATTCACGGGAGAGGCGCCCGCGGCACGCAGCCGCGCGGCCTCCTCGGCCGGGTCATCGCTGGGGAAGGTGATGAGATCCAGATGCAGTCGACTGCGCTCACCGAGTGCCTCGGGAGTGCGTAGGAATTCCAGCCACGGACCCTGCCCGGTGGCCGAACGAATTCCGGCATACGCGGCGGTGTCATGGGTGACCGGCCAACCGGCCGCCTCGGACCAGAACTCGGCCAGGCACAGCGGGTCCTGAGTGTCCACCACGATCGCGGCCACCGCGCCGGTGTCCACGTAGTGCTCACGCGGTTCCAGCACGCAGAACTCGTTGCCCTCCGGATCGGACAGCACCGTCCACGGCACCAACCCCTGGCCGATGTCCAGGGGCCGTGCGCCCAGGGACAGGGCCCGATCCACCTGCACCTGCTGATGGTCGAGCGATCTGCTCGCCAGGTCCAGATGGATGCGGTTCTTGGCGGCCTTGGCGTGCCGGGCCGGTACGAAGGTGAGCGCCACCTCCAGCCCGTCCGGATCGGATGCGGCCACGTCGACCCCGCCGGGGCGGTCCACCGTCACCTCCCACCCGAGCAGCTCGGACCAGAACCGGGACACGGTCCTCGGTTCTACGGAGTCGAACACCACGCATGCCAGACGGGTGGACATGGATTCAACGGTAACCGCCGCCCGGGGTACCCCGCATCACGTTTCGATGAACCCGGGACTTGTCAGAACGCATGCCGCGCGCGGCGCAGATCGACTTTGCCGTCGGTGATCGGGCAGCCCTCGGCCATCAGCTCGGCCAGTTGTTTGTGCGCCAAATGCGCTGCGGGAGTGCCGTTCGCGCGCAACACGCGATGCCACGGCAGATCCGCCGAATCGGTCCGCATGATCCACCCGACGGTCCGGGGAGTGGACAGTCCGGCGGCCGCGGCGATATCGCCGTAGGTGGCGACGCGGCCGGGCGGAATGGCCGCGACGAGTTCGCGAACACGTTCGATATCGGCGTCGGTAGTGGGCACGGGAGGTTCCTCCCCGGAGTCGGAGGGTTGGGTGTTTCGGAGGGCTGGATATTTCAGAGAGCCGTGCGAAGCAGCGCCGCCGTGTGCTCGGGGCGGGCCTGGGGCACCATATGGTCGCAGTCGAATTCGTGGAACGTGAGATTCTCACCCAGATGCTCGGTGAGGGCGGCGCGGAAGGCCGGGGTCACGAACGGCGGGTTCACCTTCATCGCCTGCACCACGATCGTGGGCAGATCGCGCGGTGGCAGGACGAAGTCCCGGGCCAGCTGTCCCCAGTAGGAAATGATCGCCGGGAACGTGAGCCGCCAGCCGAAGCGACCGTTCTCGGTCGGCACCAGATGCTCGGCCAGTTCGGCGTCCAGCACGCGGGGATCGATCTCCGCCCACGCGGTCTCCAGCTTGTCGAACCGTGCGTCCTGCACGCTCGCGTAATCCGGGAACTCCAGCATCGACGTCGCGATGCGCAGCATGAAATCCGGGTCCAGCCCGATCGCGGGGTCCAGCAGCACCAGCCCGCGCACCAGCTCCGGATGCCGCCGCGCCAGATGTACGCCCGCCGCGGCGCCGAACGAATGCCCGAGCACTACCACCGGTTCGCTGGTCTCGGCGCGCAGCAGCTCGGCGAGGTCGGCCACGATCGTTTCGAAATCCCACGGCGGCACGCCGGTCGACCTCCCGTGTCCGCGCAGATCCGGCGCGATAATCCGGACATCGGGCAGAAACTCCTCGGACAGGGCCTGCCAGCGCTTGCCGTGGCCCGTCAGCCCGTGCAGAGCCAGCACGACCGGACCCGTCGACGGACCGAAGCGATGAATATGAAGATCGGACACGTACCCATTCTGCGTCCTGCCGTCGGCAGGAGTGCTGCCCACCTGCGCGCCAGGCCGCCTTGCCGTGGCGGAGCACGGACCTGTCGGAGCGGTCTGTTGAAATAGCCGACGTGATGCGATCGGATAGCTCGATGCAATTGGTGCGTCGGGCGGCGTTCGAAGCGCGCGGCGCCGACGCTCCCATCCGGGAGTGGGACGCCGCCGTGCGCCCGCTGTTCGACGAGATCGGCGCGGGGGGACTATTCGAACGAGCGGGCTGGCAGCCGTGGCAGGTCCTGGGCGGGCCGGGCACCGGCAAGACCGCGCTGCTGGTCGATCTGGCCGCGAGTCGCATCCTGTCCGGGGTCGATCCGGAATCGATCCTCCTGCTCACCTACTCCAAGCGGGCCGCCACGGCCGTGCGCAACGCGATCACCGCGCGCATCGCCGGCGCGGACGAGGTGCTGGGGGGCGTGCCCGGAGCGACGCGCACACCGCTGGTGCGGACCGTGCACTCCTACGCTTTCGGATTATTGCGCGGGTTCGCGGCCGCTCAGGGAAATCCGCCGCCGCGATTGCTCACCGGTTCCGAACAGGACATGGTGGTTCGGGAAATGCTGCGCGGCGAACTCGCCGACGGCGCGACGGAATGGCCCGAACGTTTACATCCGGCATTGGCGACTTCCGGATTCGCCGAACAATTGCGCGATCTCATGCTTCGTGCCACCGAACGCGGACTCGGCCCCGAAGACCTGATCGATCTGGGCCTCGAGCATCGTCATCCGGAATGGGTGGCCGCCGGTCGCTTCGCCGAACGCTACGAGCAGATCATGATGCTGCGCTGGTCGGTCGGCATGGACGTGCCCGAAGCCAGCGCGCCCGCCCTGGACGCCGCCGAACTCGTCGGCGCGGCCCTGGACGCCTTCGCCCTGGACTCCGATCTCCTTGCATCCGAACGCGACCGCCTGCGCACCATCCTGGTCGATGATGCCCAGCACCTCGATCCCCATGCCGCCCAACTGATTCGCGCTCTCGGTAGTGGCGGGGCCACCACCGTCATAGCCGCCGACCCGGACCAGGCGGTGTTCACCTTTCGAGGCGCTGACTCCCGCTTCGCCCTGGATCTCGACACCACCCCCGAACGTCGCGTCATCCTGCGCCGAAACCACCGCTCCGCCACGGACATCCAGGAGATCGGTGCACGAATAGCGGCCCGCCTGCCGGGCGCGAAGGCGCATCGCACCCCGCCCGGGTACCTCCGGAACACTTCGGAGCCAACGGATTTCCTTCGCGAACTCGTCGAGGGAATCCAGCAGCTCGGCGGCTCGGACGGCCGAGCGGATCTCGACCACGGCGGCGACCGTCGCGACGATGCGGGGTTCGACCTCGGCCGCCGAGACGAGGGCCTCGAATCCGGCCGCACCGGGTACGACATCGACGATCGCGGCGACGACCGTGCGGGGCCCGGGCGCGGGGAGGTGCGCATTCAGGTGCTCACCACTCCGGCCAAGGAAGCCGCGCTGATCGCGGACCACCTGCGCCGGGCGCACCTCAGTCATGGCGTGCCCTGGTCGCGGATGGCGGTCGTCGTGCGTTCGGTGCCGTTGTCGCTGCCCCCGCTGCGCCGGGCGCTGCTGGCCGCGGGTGTGCCGGTGCGGCAGCCGCCCGCCGATGTTCCGCTCGCCCGTCGCCGCGGCGCGACCTGGATGCTGTTGGCGCTGCGGGCCGTCACCGCCGGTGAACCCACCAGTATCCGAAATCCCCGCCCCATTCCGTTCACGGCCGACGACGCGCTCGACCTGCTCGCCGGTCCACTCGGCGGAGCCGACCAGATCAGCCTCCGGCGGCTGCGTCGGGGTATCCGGCGCACCGTGCTGGAGCTCGGCTACCCGGAGCGCAGTCCGCAGGAGCACGACGGTGACGAGCCGGTTGTCAACGCCGCCAACAACATTCATGGCAATAGAGCGATCGTAGCGGAGGGCACCGACAGCTCCGACGCGAGCGATGCCCGAACGAGCGCGGCCGCTGCTCCGGGCGCCGGCGATTCGCACACGACCGGCGAACCGGGCGATGGCGCGGCGGGTGCCGACCCCACTGGTCCGACCTCCGCACATGCGGGCGCCGCCACCGGCGCCGAGGCTCCGGCCTCGGCGGCCCGAGAGGCATGGCGTGGCGACGAGTTCGACGAACTGTCGGCCGATCGGTTCGCGGATCTGGATCGGTCCTCGGCGGAGATCCTGCGGGATCTGCTGGTGGGGGCGGGTAATCAGGCGATTCTGCAGCGGCTGACCGACGTGGAGTCCGCACCGCTGCGGCGGGTGCTCAAGGCGCTGGGCCGGGCGCACAAGGTGCGGCGGGACGGGGGCGGGCTCGAGGACGTCATGTGGGGTGTGTGGAGCGGGTCCACGCTGGAGCGGCGCTGGGTGGGGCAGTCCGAGCGCGGGGGAGCGGTCGGGATGCAGGCCGATCGGGATCTGGACGCGGTGGTGGGACTGTTCGAGGCGGCCGGAGCCTACGTGGACCGGCTGCCCCGCGCGACCATCGAGGGTTTCGTGGAATACCTGGAGCAGCAGCAGATTCCGCAGGACAGCACTGCCCCGCAGACCGATCCGGGCGAGGCGGTGATCATCTGCAGTGCGCACGCTGCGGCGGGCCGGGAGTGGGACACCGTGGCGGTGGCGGCCGTGCAGGAGGGCATCTGGCCGAATCTGCGGGCGCGCGGCAGCCTGCTCGGGGTCGAGAACCTGGTGGATCTGCTTGCCGGAGTGGGGGATACGGGCGAGCGGCTGAGCCGAGCCGCGCCGATGCTCGCCGAGGAGCGGCGGCTGCTGCTGGTGGCGTGCAGCCGGGCGCGGCGGTCGCTGCTGGTGACCGCGGTCGAATCCGTCACGGGTGACCAGGATCTGATGCCGTCGCGGTTCCTGGCCGAACTCGACGCGGACGCCGCCGACGGGCAGCCCGGTCGCATCCCGCCGCCGGTGGATCCGGGCCGTGCGCTGGCCATGCACGCCCTGATCGCCGAATTGCGCACCGCCGCCTGCGATCCCGAGACCACCCCGGACCGGCGGGCGCGCGCGGCCCGGCAGCTGGCGCGTCTGGCGCGGGCGGGCGTGCGGGGCGCGCACCCGGACGACTGGTACGGCATCGCCGAGCTGTCCAGCAGTGATCCGCTGTGGATGAGCGAGGACGGGTCCATCTCGCTGTCCCCGTCCACCGTCGAACAGCTCGAGACCTGCCCGCTGCGCTGGGCGCTGGAACGGCACGGCGGCGGGGACGGCGAGAACCCGCACGCGCTCAAGGGAAATCTCGTGCACACGCTGGTGCAGGCGCTGGCCGGGCAGGTGAGCGAGGCACAGGTCAAACTCGCGCTGGCCAAGGCGTGGAAGAAGGTCGATCCAAGCGCGCAGCACGGCGAGAACTGGCATTCGCGCGCGGAGCTGCGCCGCACCGAAACCATGGTCGACACCTTCCTGGCATGGCTGCGCAATACCCGGGACGAGCTCACCTCGATCGGCGTCGAGGTGCCGGTGGACTGCGTACTGCCCGCCCGCACCGCCGGTGAGATGCCGGTGCGGATCAGCGGCCGGGTGGACCGTGTGGAGCGAGACGCACTGGGGCGCTTCGTCATCGTGGACGTGAAGACCGGCAAGACGCCGATCTCCAAGCAGGCCGCGCAGGACCATGCCCAGCTCGCGACCTACCAGGTGGCCGCCGCCGAGGGCGCGCTCGGCGAGGGTGAGCCCGGCGGTGCGCGACTGGTGTACGTGGCCAAGCCCAATTCCAAGGAGGGCGCGACCCAGCGTCTGCAACAGCCGCTCGATGCCGACGGTATCGACCAGTGGCGCAATGTCATTCACGAAGCCGCCGAATCGTCCAAGGGCCCCAGCTATCTGGCCATGCGCAATGACGGGTGCCGCCACTGCAAGGTCGCCGGGAGCTGCCCTGTTCAGGACACCGGTCGGCAGGTGACCGAGGAGTGAGAATCACCCCGCGTCAGCTCGCCGACGCGTTGGGCCTGCCTCCGCCCACCGAGGAGCAGGCCGCTGTCATCTCCGCGCCGCCCGGACCGACCCTGGTCGTGGCCGGGGCGGGCGCGGGCAAAACCGAGACCATGGCCGCCCGCGTGGTGTGGATGGTCGCCAACGGCCTGGTCGAACCCGAACAGGTGCTCGGCCTCACCTTCACTCGAAAAGCCGCCCAGCAGTTGACCACTCGCATTCGCACCCGCCTGGCTCGCCTGGCGGGCGCCCCGCTGCTGCGCGACATCGACCCCACCGGCGGATTGCGCGCGCTGCTCACCGGCTCCGAACCCGAGATCAGCACCTACCACTCCTACGCAGGTCGCCTGCTCACCGAATACGGCCTGCTGCTCCCCGTCGAACCCACCGCCACCCTGCTCACCCAGACCCAGCTCTGGCAGCTCGCCTATCGCGTCGTGTCCAGCTGGGACGGGGATCTCGACACCGACCGCAGCCCCGTCGGCGTCACCGAGGCCGTGCTCGCCCTGTCCGGCCAGCTCGCCGAGCACCTGGTCGAACCCCAGCAATTGGCCAGTGCCCATGAGGAACTCGACCGTCTCGTGCACACCCTTCCGGCCGGGCCTCGTCAGAAGGGCGGCCCCAAGAAGGCGCTGCTGGACCTGCTCGAAGCCCAGCACGAACGAGTCGCCCTGCTGCCGCTGGTGGCCCGCCTCGCCGAGGAACTCCACCGCCGAGGCGCTCTCGACTTCGGCGCGCAGATGTCCCTGTCGGCCCGCCTGGCGGCCCTGCACCCCGAAGTCGGCATGGCCGAACGCACCCGCTTCCGCCTGGTCCTGCTCGACGAATACCAGGACACCGGCCACGCCCAGCGCATCCTGCTCTCGTCGCTCTTCGGCGCGGGCGACACGACGGCGCACATAACCCCGGGGCCCCACGTGGACAAGCCCCACAACCCCCGAGCCGCGGATGCCCACGAACACGACAACCCCGACCGCAGCCCGGTCGGCGAGGCGATCACCGAACGTGCCGGGCCTCCCGTCGGCGGCGGCGCGCTGCGCGAACCGCAGATGTCGGAGAGTGGTGCGGAGCCGGAGCGGGCCTTCGGCGTCGAGACGTCTGGGCAGATAGCCGGGCCGGAACGGTCGGCCCGGCCGGAACGGTCGGCTGAGTCAGGACGGTCGGCTGTGTCAGGACGGTCGGCTGTGTCAGGACGGTCGGCTGAGTCAGGACTGCCGGCTGAGTCAGAACGGCCGGTTGAGTCGGGACAGCAGGCCAGGCCGGGACAGCCGGCCGGTTCGGCAGAGCCTGCCGGGGTCGGTGGCACAGCGCAGCGGCTGGCGGTGACGGCGGTCGGGGATCCGATGCAGTCGATCTACGGCTGGCGCGGCGCCTCGGCGGCGAACCTGCCTCGGTTCGCCACCGACTTTCCCTGGGCGCCCGGGGTTCCCGCGCCGGTGCTGCCATTGCTGACCAGTTGGCGGAATCCGCCCGAGGCGTTGGACCTGGCGAATCTGGTGGCTGATCCGCTGCGACTGCGGGCGATCGAGGGCGGGGGCGTGACGGTGGACGCGCTGCGGCCCCGGCCGGGCGCGACGCCCGGTGTGGTTGCGCTGGCTCTGACGGAAACAGTTGTACAGGAACGCGATTGGCTGGCGGAGCGAATCGCTGCGGAATGGCAGGCGGCGGCGGACGAGGGCCGCGAGCCGCCCACCTCGGCGGTGCTGGTGCGGCGGAACGCGGATGCGGCCCCGCTGGCGGAGGCGTTGCGCGAACACGGGTTACCGGTGGAGATCGTGGGGCTGGGCGGGCTGCTGCACACCCCGGAGGTGGCCGATATCGTGGCCACGCTGCGGGTGATCGCGGACCCGTCGGCGGGCAGCGCGGCCATGCGGATTCTCACCGGCGCGCGCTGGCGGATCGGCCTGGCGGACATCGCGGCGCTGTCTCGTCGGGCGCGCGAGCTGTCGATTCGGCGACCGGCCGGAAACAATGCCGAGATCACCGATACCGGCTCGCTGGACGAGGCATTGCGGGAGGTCGCTCCCGAGCCCGCCGAGCGGGCGGGACTCGGCGACGCCATCGCCGATCCCGGTGAGGCGGAAGAGTATTCGGCGGTGGGGTTCGAGCGGATCGGCCTGCTCGGGCAGGAGTTGGGCGCGCTGCGCGAACGCGGTGGGCAACCGTTGCCGGAACTTGTCGCGGATGTGGAGCGCACCATCGGCGTCGGCGTGGAAACCCAGGCGCGCCGGACGGTGGCCACGGCGGGCCGCGAACACCTGGACGCCTTCGCCGAGGTCGTCGCCGGGTACTCCGCCGACCACCGTGCCTCGCTGTCCGGCCTGCTCGAGTTCCTCTCCGCCGCGGAGGAAGTCGAGAACGGGCTGGAACCGGGCGAGGTGGAGGTCGCGCACGACCGCGTGCAGGTGCTCACGGTGCACGCCGCCAAGGGCCTGGAATGGGAGGTGGTGGCCGTCCCGCACGTGGTCGAGGGCACGTTCCCGTCCGGTACCGGCACCACCACCTGGATGGGCGCGCTCGCCGAACTTCCCACTCAGCTGCGCGGCGACCGGCAGCAGGACGACGCCACCGACGGCGTTCCCGTCCTGGATCTCGCGGACATCTACGACCGCACGGATCTGGAACGGGCGCTCGACGAGCACAAGAAGGCCCTCGGCCGCCGGCGGCTGGACGAGGATCGGCGATTGTTCTACGTCGCCCTCACCCGCACCGAGCGAGTGCTGTTCGTCTCGGCCCACCACTGGGCCGAGACGGGCTCGAAACCCAAGGGCCCCTCGGACTTTCTGCTGGAGCTCAAGCACGCCGCCGAAATCCCGGGCTCGGCGCTGTCTCGCGGCGTCCGCATGGACCGCTGGGACGATCCGCCCGAAGCCGATGCCGCCAACCCCTTCACGGACAACCCGCAGACCGCCTTGTGGCCACGCGACCCGCTCGGCTCGCGCCGCGAATTCGTCGAGGAGGGAGCGACTCTGGTCAAATCCGCTCTGCTCGCCCTGCACGAGGAGGCGCGCCCGCGCCAGACCGAACTCGACTTCGGCCCGGAATTCGCCGAGCCACCGCGGGATTCGGGCGATCCGTCCGAGGACCCGGATCGCGACGACCCGGACGAAGACCCGGACCCCGAAGGCTGGGAGACCGACGTGGACGCCCTGCTGGCCGAACACCTGGCCGCCGAACGATCGGTGCGCGAGGTGGAACTGCCCGGCCAGCTCGCCGCGACCTCGCTGGTGGACCTGCGTGCGGACCCGGCGAAACTCGCCGCGCGCCTGCGTCGTCCGCTGCCGTACCCGCCCAGCCCGTTCACCCGCCGCGGCACCGCATTCCACGCCTGGCTGCAACGCTGGTTCGGCGGCGCCCGCCTGCTCGGCTTCGACGAACTCCCCGGCGCGGAGGACATCACCGATCGCGACGCCGAACTCGTCCGCCTGCAGGAGGCGTTCCTCGCCTCACAGTGGGCCGACCGCAATCCCATCGAGGTCGAGGTCTCCTTCGAGACCACCTTGGCGGGCACGGTGATTCGCGGCCGCATGGACGCCATCTTCCGTGAACCCGATGGTGGCTGGATCGTCGTGGACTGGAAGACCGGCGCGGAACCCAAACGCGCGGACGAGGATTCGGTCGCCATCCAGCTGGCCGTCTACCGCCTCGCCTGGGCGCGTCTGGAATCGGCCCGCACCGGCGTCCCCGAGGCCGAGCTGCTCGCCCGCACCGGCGCGGCCTTCCACTACGTGCGCACCGGCCGCACCATCGCCCCCGACCACCTCGCGGGCCCCGCCGAACTCGAGGACCTGATCCGCACCGCGGCCCCCGTGCGCGAAGCCCCCACGCCCCCACGGCTCGACGACCCGGGCATCCCGGACGACCCGGCTGAGCCGTACGACCCGAGCGACCCGGGCATCGCGGGCGAGCCGAACGACCGGAGCACCCCGGAGGACCCGGGCGACCCGGATGACTACGACTCGGATGCGGGAATCGACGTCGGCACCCTGCGGAGCCGCGGCACCGCAGGCGATCCCCCCGGCGATGACCGAGCGCAGCCCCCGTCACTCGACCCCGAGCCCCCACCGGACTTCGAGCCCCCACCCGACGTCGAATCGGTGCCGCCGGATCTCGGCTGACCCCGCCGCCGAGGCCGACCTGCTCGGCACGCTGTGCGGGGTGCTTGCAGGTCTCGCTGGGGGCGTGCCCGTCCGTGTTTCGCCGTCGGTCTTGCTGTCTATGACTCGGGTCCGCCTCCACTGGCCCGCACCCGACCCGAATCGGTGCCGCCGGATCCCGGCTGGGTAGTCGCCGCATCGGAACCCGGACACCGGTGCGCGCGCAGCGGCATCTGCCCGCATCTCGTCCACCCGCACCGGCTGTCCGAATTCGGCTCTGCCGCTTCACTCCCCGTCGCCCAGGGTCCACGCGCACATCCTCCGACGGCCGTTCCCGATCCTGTGTCAGCGGGGTCGAGCGCGAGGCAACTCGGCGACGCGCGCTGGTCGAGGGCGCGTTTCGGCGGTTCTGGCGGTACGCTCCGGTCCTGTGCCGCAGCCAGCAGTCCCAGAGATGTCCGGTGGGTCCTATGTTCGGTGATTCGTCGCGGGGGTTGGCCACGTTGACCGACCGTCCCGATTTCGCCCTGGTGGGCATCCTTCGAGTCCCGACCGTGCAGATGAGTCCGTGGACGTCGCTGGCCCGCCGCCTGGCCATGGCCGTCGTGCTGCTGACGATCGCCACCGGGGTGGTGTACCTCGGCCGCGCCGGGTACCACGACAACGCTCGCGAAGAGATGTCGCTGCTGGACGCGGCCTACTACGCCACGGTGTCGCTCTCCACCACGGGATACGGCGACATCACTCCGGTCACGCCGTCCGCGCGGCTGGTCAATATTCTCGTCGTCACGCCGCTGCGGATCCTCTTCCTCATCGTCCTGGTCGGCACCACCCTGTCGGTGCTGACCGAACGGTCCCGGCAGGCTTTCAAGATTCAGCGATGGAGGCACACCGTGCGCAATCACACCGTGGTCGTCGGCTACGGCACCAAGGGCCGTACCGCGGTCGACGCCATGCTCGGGGACGGTGTGCAGCCCAGCGATATCGTCGTGGTGGACACCGACGCCAACGTCCTCGAGGCCGCCGCCAACGCGGGCCTGGTGACCGTGCAGGGTTCGGCGACGCGTTCGGATGTGTTGCGGCTGGCCGGAGTTCAGCACGCCTCCGCGATCGTGATCGCCCCCAACCGCGACGACACCGCGGTCCTGGTCACCCTCACCGCTCGCGAGATCAACCCCAAGGCGC
Organism: Nocardia jejuensis NBRC 103114; assembly: GCF_001613145.1. Taxonomy (GTDB): domain Bacteria; phylum Actinomycetota; class Actinomycetes; order Mycobacteriales; family Mycobacteriaceae; genus Nocardia; species Nocardia jejuensis. The sequence continues at coordinate 240,215 of NZ_BDBU01000005.1, read as the reverse complement.
GAATCTCCGCCGCCGTCCGCGAGGCCGAGAACACGCATCTGCTGCGCCAGTCCGGCGCGGATTCGGTGGTCGTGTCGTCGGAGACCGCGGGCCGCCTGCTCGGCATCGCCACCACCACCCCGACCGTCGTGGAGATGATCGAGGATCTGCTCACCCCCGAGGCGGGTTTCGCCATCGCCGAACGCGAGGTGGAACCGGAGGAAGCGGGCGGATCGCCGCGGCACCTGCGTGACATCGTGCTCGGCGTCGTGCGCAACGGCGTCCTGATCCGGGTCGGCGAGCCCGAGGTGGACGCGCTGGAGACCACGGACAAGGTGCTGTACGTCCGTCGCGTACAGAGCTGATCTAGTCTCGACCTGTGTCTGGATTTCAGCTGAACGCGGTCCCGGTTCTGTCCCGCTCCACCCTCGATCGTGCGGAGGACCTCCGCTCGGACGAGCAGGCTCTGAAAGAGGGCTGGGCGCACGCGAAGCTGCTGCGCATGAACCGCCGTGGTCAGGTGCGCTTCGACGGTGAGACCGTGGTGCTGGACGAGGCGTCAGCGCTATCGGCCGAACCGTCGCCGGACGTGGTCTTCCTGGGGGTGCGTGAGAGCACACACCTGTGGGCGGTGCGCGACAACGAGATCGAGGGGACCCTGCTCGATCTGCGTGCTTTCGGGTCCACCCTGCAACTCGACGAATTCGGCACCGGCCTGCTCTCCACCGCCATCGCCCTGCTGAACTGGCACGACAAGGCCCGCTTCAGCGCCGGAGACGGCACGCCGACCCACGCGACCAATGCCGGCTGGTCCCGCACCAGCGAGGGCGGGCACGAGGAGTTCCCGCGCATCGATCCGGCCGTCATCTGCCTGATCACCGACGGCGCGGACCGGGTTCTGCTCGGCCGGCAGAACTCCTGGCCCAACGGATTGTTCTCGCTGCTCGCCGGTTTCGTCGAGGCCGGGGAATCGCTCGAGCGGTGCGTCGAACGCGAACTGCGCGAAGAGGTCGGCGTCGACGTCACCGACATCCGCTACCTGGGCAGCCAGCCGTGGCCGTTCCCGCGCTCGCTCATGCTGGGCTTCACCGCGGTCGCGGATCCGGAGCAGCCCTTGACCTTCCACGACGGCGAGATCGTCGAAGCGCACTGGTTCTCCCGTGACGAGGTGCGCGCGGCACTGTCGGCGGGGGAGTGGGGCAGCGACCCCGGCGCCCGGCTGCTGCTGCCGGGTTCGATCTCCATCGCCCGCACCATCGTCGAATCCTGGGCTGCCGCAGGCTGACTCGGGTGCAATAGTTCCCTGAAGGCGCGAAAAAGCCGCACACCTGGTCGATCCGGGTGTGCGGCTTCGCTGTCGAACGCTGTTGCTCGTCCCCGCGCGGTGGATTCGGCAGCGGCGCTGTCCGAGGGCGATCCCTGACCGGCGGCCGTGCCGACCGAGCAGTGCGTCTACGAGCGACCGGTGAGGCGAGCTCAGCCGATCGCGGCGAGGGCCTGCTTGACCTGCGCGAGGGTGGGGTTCGTGGCAGTGGAGCCGTCGTGGTACTTGATCGTCGGCACCACATGGTTCCCGTTGTTGACACTGCCGACGAAGTCGGCGGCCTCGGGGTGGTCTTCGATATCGATCACCTCGTAGGTGATACCGGCTTCGTCGAGCTGAGTCTTCAGCCGACGGCAGTATCCACACCAGGTGGTCGAGTACATGGTCAGGTCCGTTGCAGTCACGGATCGTGCAACGTCGACCTCGCGGCTCGTGTTCCCGGAAGTCGGGTCTTGACGACTATTTAGTATGCGCGCATACTAAATACATGAACTTCATCGCTACCGCCACCGCCACCTCGACCGCCGAGCCCGCCGCCTTTTTCGCGCGCTGGGCCGACATGGCCACCTGGCCCGAATGGAATCAGGACACCGAATGGGTGCGCCTGGACGGCCCGTTCGTCCAGGGCGCCACCGGCACGCTCAAGCCCAAGGGGGGTCCCAAGGTCGGTTTCGTCGTGGAGAAACTCACCGACACCGCCTTCGTCGATGTGTCCAAGCTCATCGGCGCGCGACTCGTGTTCGACCACGAGATCACCGCGGCCGACGGCCTCACCACGCTCACCGTCCGCGTCCGGATCGAGGGCCCGCTGCGCTGGTTCTGGACCAAGATCATGGGAGCCGACCTCGCCAAGTCCGTCCAGCCCGATCTGGCCGCGCTGATCGCCGTCGCCGAGGGGGTGCGGTCATGAGGAGGTACTGGCTCGCCGTCGTCTCGCGCGACCATGTCCAGCGCGGCGTCGAACTCGGAATCGCCCAGGTCAATCATGGCAAGCGCGCTCCCGTCGAGCGCATGAGCGCCGGTGACGGCTTCGTGTACTACTCACCCCGCACCGGAATGCGCGAGGGCGAGCCGATCAAGGCGTTCACCGCGCTGGGTTCCATCGACGACCGTCCGGTCTGGCAGGCCGAGGATCAGGGCGGCTGCTTCCGCCCCTGGCGGCGCGCGGTCACCTACGACCCCACCGCCCGGCAGACCCCCATCGACGACCTGCGCGGCGACCTCGACCTGACCAGCACACCCAACTGGGGCATCGTGCTCCGCCGCGGCCTGGTCGAACTCACCGCGCACGATTTCGAGGTCATCTCCCGCGCTATGGTCGGCGAGTGAGGGCGCATGGGCACGGTGGTGATTCCGAGGTCTCCAAGGTCTCCAAGGTCTCCGAGGTCTCCGAGGTTGATGCCGACCCGGCCGAGTCGTCCGGCCCGGGCGGATCGGCCACCGCCGCCGCACTCGCCACCGGTTTCGGCGACGCCGACGAAAGTCCCGGACTCTTGCTCTGGCAGGTGACCAATCGGTGGCAGGCGGCCATCCGGGCCGCCCTCGCCCCCTTCGACCTCACCCACGTGCAATTCGTCCTGCTCGCCTCCCTGACCTGGCTCACCGGCCGCTCGGGCGGCGAGCCGGTGATGCAGCGCGATATCGCCGCACAGGCCGCCACCGATCCGATGATGACCTCCCAGGTGCTGCGCGCGCTCGAGCAGAAGGGCCTGGTCGAGCGCCGCGACCATCCGACGGACCGCCGGGCCAAATCCCTGGTCCCGACCAAAGACGGTGCGGCCCTGGTGAACCGGGCCATCGTCGCCGTCGAGGCCTGCGACCGCGAATTCTTCGCCCCGCTCACGGACGTCACCCGGTTCGGCGCTTCCCTGCGTGCGCTCCGCGACCGCGAAACACCCTGAGTCACAGCGGCTTCCGCGCGGAAGAATCAAGGAGTGCGACAGGCCTCGGACCGCGGGCGTTCCCGGCTGCGGCAGTGCCCCGAATTGCGAAACCTGCTGAGCCGCAATCAGATCACATGCTCGGCCATGCTGGACACGCACTGCGGCGGCTGATCTTCGGGTCGCCCGTCACCGCGTGACTCACGTGCGAATTTCGCGGTCGCCGCCTGAGTTCACGCAGTCTCCGATGCGTCGGCACGGCCGTGCGTGCGCGGAGTCCGGTGCGGCCGAGCGGGGGTGGAGCCGTCGCGGCCTCGCCGCCACGTGCCCGCCGACCAGGATTCCCACAGCAGCGGCCACAGGATCAGCGCGAGGAGAACGCACACCGTCGGCAGCGGCCCGAGATGTGCGGCGAACGCGCCGAGCAGGATCGCGACCAGCGCACAAGGCGCCGGCCAGGCCAGCAGCCACCGCCATCCCGAGCCACTGCGCATCCCTCCGATCGCCGAGACGGCGAAGTACGCGGCTGCCCCGCCGCCGAGCGCCCAGCCGACGCCGGTCGTCAGATGGCCCTCCGCATGCTCGATAGTCAGCCCCAGGCCTGCCGCGATCGTCGCGATGGCCCCGGTCATCCAGCAGTGCCCCAGCATGATGTGCTGCCAGGGGATGTGCGTGGGCGAATCGCTCTCGGACAGCAGCCGCGGCACGAAACCGAACATGAGCGTGAGGGCCCACAGCCCGGCCAGGATCGCGAACGACGCGAATCCCAGCCCCAGCACCCGGACGTTCCAGTCCAGCACGCCCACCGCGCCGATGATCGCGATGATGCCCTCGCCCAGCACGATGATCACGTACAGCCCGAGCCGCTCGCCCAGATGTGCCGGATCGGCATGCACCGCTTTGAATGTGGGCACCCGCGCCGGATCGATCTCGATCTTCTCGCGCATCTTGTTCATCCGCTTGTCGAGTCGCTGTTGCGCGCTCGCGAAATACTCCTCACCGCTGACCGCGAACATCACCCACAGATCCAGCGCCATACCGGCGGCCCACAGCCAGTACCTCCACGGCGCGTCCACCCACAGCGAGGCGATCCACGGCAGCACACCGACGGTGAGCTGCACGGTCGGCCAGTCCACGACGATCCGGCCACGGCCCCACAGCTTTTCGGAACTCAGGCGCACGATGACGTAGACGGCCGCGAACGCGGTGGCGTGCCGCTCCGGTATGCCGGCGACCGCCGCCGCCATCACGCCCAGCCCCAGCATGGCCGCCAGCATCAACGGCACCCGCGCGTGACCACGCGCGGTGTTGCCGTACATGGTGATACTCGCCCACACCATCCAAAATGCCAGGTACAGAACCACATACACGCCGAAGTCGGCCGGTGACGGTCCCTTGTGCAGCAGATGCGTCAGCTGGCCGATGCCCGCGACCGCGACCAGATCGAAGAACAGCTCGATCCAGCTGGCATGCCGCTCGTGCACCGGGTTCGCGCCTGTGGTGCCTGGTTCGGCGGGTGTCTGGTTTGCCACGAGGCACGCTAACCCGAAATCGCCGCGCGGGCACGGAGCCCGCGCGGCGGGAGGACGGCGGCCCGGGGGCGGCGCACGCTGGTGTGGGGTTGTGCCGTGCCGGAGTGTCCGGCGGAGTGTCATCGATTCGGCTGTCCGCACGGACGGCGCGGGGTGCACTGTCGGTCGGCACTGCCATGATGGTGCGCGTGACTGCCGCGACGACTCCGCCGCCCAAGCTCGCGCTCGATGCCCTCGACGCCGAGCAGGCGGCGGCCGTGCGTGCTCCACGCGGTCCGGTGTGTGTGCTGGCCGGGGCGGGAACCGGTAAGACCCGGACCATCACTCATCGGATCGCGCATCTGGTGTCGGCCGGGCATGTGCGGGCCGATCAGGTGCTCGCGGTGACCTTCACCGCGCGGGCCGCGGGGGAGATGCGGGGGCGGCTGCGCGCGCTCGGACTGGGCGGTGAGGCGGGGCAGGTGCAGGCCCGCACCTTCCACGCGGCGGCGCTGCGGCAACTCAAGTACTTCTGGCCGCAGGTCGTCGGGGACGTGCCGTGGCGGCTGATCGATCGCAAGTTCCCGATCGTGGCGCAGGCCGCACGCGGGGCCGGACTGTCCACCGACACCGACGCGCTGCGCGATCTGACCAGCGAAATCGAATGGGCCAAGGGTTCTCTCATCGCACCGGAGGACTATCCGGCCGCGGTGGCGCGCCTGCAACGCGAGGCTCCGTACGACGCGGCGAAGGTCGCGGCGGTGTACTCGAGCTACGAATCGCTCAAGAACACCCCCGAGGGTCTGCTGCTGGATTTCGACGACCTGCTGCTGCACACCGCCGCCGCGCTCGAGGACTACTCGTCCGTGGCGGACGAATTCCGGGGTCGCTACCGCAGTTTCGTGGTCGACGAATACCAGGACGTCACCCCGCTGCAGCAGCGTGTGCTCGACGCCTGGCTCGGCGATCGCGACGATCTGACCGTGGTCGGCGACGCCAACCAGACCATCTACTCCTTCACCGGCGCGAGTCCCACGTTCCTGCTCGACTTCTCCCGTCGCTTCCCCGAAGGCACCGTGGTCCGCCTCGAACGCGACTACCGCTCGACCCCGCAGGTGGTCTCGCTGGCCAACCGGGTGATCGGCGCGGCGCGCGGCCGTATCGCGGGCACCCGGCTGCAACTGGTCGGGCAGCGCGCGGACGGTCCGGAACCGCTGTTCGCCGAATACGACGACGAGCCGGCCGAAGCCGCGGCAACCGCGGCGGCCATCAAGAAGCTGCTCGCGAACGGCGTGCCCGCCGCGGAGATCGCCGTGCTCTACCGCATCAATGCCCAGTCCGAGGCCTACGAGCAGGCGCTCACCGAGGCGGGAATCGCGTATCAGGTGCGCGGCGGTGAAGGCTTCTTCGCGCGGCCCGAGGTGCGTCAGGCCGTGCAGGCGCTGCGGCAGGCCTGCGCCCGCGACGATCTGCCCGACGCCCGCGGCGCGGATCTGGTCAGCCTGGTCCGGGCGGTGCTGGCCAAGCTCGGCCTGACCAACGAGGAACCCGCCGGTGTGCAGGCGCGCGAACGCTGGGCCTCGCTGGTCGCGCTGGTCGCGCTCACCGAGGAACTCACCGGACACGACGCCGAACTCGATTTGACCGCCCTGCTGCGCGAGCTGTCCGCCCGCGCCGAAGCCAGGCACCCACCGACGGTGCAGGGCGTCACGCTGGCCTCGCTGCACGCCGCCAAGGGCCTGGAGTGGGACGCGGTGTTCCTGGTCGGCCTGGCCGACGGCACCATGCCGATCCAGCATGTATTGGGTCCGGACGGAACGGTTTCCAACGAGGCCGCGCTGGAGGAGGAACGCCGCCTGCTCTACGTCGGCGTCACCCGTGCCCGTGAACATCTGCATCTGTCCTGGGCGCTGGCCCGCGCCGAGGGCGGGCGCAAGGTGCGTCGGCGCTCCCGCTTCCTGGTCGGTCTGGTCCCCGAGGATTCCCCGGCCTCGCGCATCGCCAAGCACACCACCGACCGCCGCGGACCCAAGCGCGTGCACCCGACCTGCCGGGTCTGCGGGCGGCCGTTGCTCAACACCCAGGCGACCATGCTCGGGCGTTGCTCGCGCTGTCCCGCCGACATCGACAAAGAGCTGCTCGACGCTCTGCACGACTGGCGCAAGCAGAAGGCCGACGAGCTGTCCCTGCCGCATTTCGTGGTGTTCAGTGACACCACTCTCACCGCCATCGCCGAGCAGCGTCCCGCCGACGATCGAGCCCTGGTGGCTATCCCGGGCATCGGTGCGAAGAAGTTGCAGACCTACGGCGCGGACGTGCTCGCCATAGTCCGTGCCCGCCAACGGGATTGACATGGGCTTCGCGGGAAAGATCGCAACCCCCTAAAACCGCTGGTCAAAAATGGGTTGTGCGGTTTTGTATATCTTCCTAAGGTGGTTCACATGCACCCGGGAGGAATCCCGGTGCGCATCGCACTTATCGGCACGAGCAGCAGGACGGAGGCAGACCAATGAATGGCATCGCGAACATCATCGCAACCGGCGGGACCGGCACCTCGATGACGGCCGACGCTGTCTTCGTCATGTCCGCCTCCCAGCGAGTCCTCGCCATGCAGGGGATTCGTGTGTCCAGCCAGATCAGTGATCTTGGTCTTCAGGGTTTTGCAACCAAAGCCCAAGCGGCCTCGCACATTGTGATCGAGCAGGACAAGCCCGTCGGTGGTTGGCACCCGGCAGTCGCCTATGCGGCTACCGAGGTGTTCGCAGTCGAAACCGGAGACAACCCGGCAGACCTGCGACCGGTCAACCGCCACCGCACCACCCACCCAGCGACCGTGAACACCAGGAGTCGACACCGAAGTCGACACAGGTAAGGGACAACTCCCAGACCTTCTGGCCACGGATCGCGCAAAGCGAAACCGTGGCCATATTTTTTTGGCCTTCAGCCCAATGGCACCGGTTTCGCGTACTACCTACAAACCGCTGCACGAGCTGAAGGAGCACGACGTGTCCACCACGGTTATCGATGACCGCGCGACATGCCGCAATATCGTGGCCCCGACCACCCGCGTTCGCCGGGGGGTCGCCATGTCCCTGCCCTGTCGAGTCGGCAACCCCGATCTGTGGTTCGCCGAGAACCCTGCCCAGTTGGAAGAGGCGAAGGTGCTGTGCGCCAGCTGCCCGATCCGGCAGGGCTGCCTGACCGCCGCGATCGATCGCGCTGAGCCCTGGGGTGTCTGGGGTGGCGAGATCTTCGATCAGGGCATCGTCATCGCCCGCAAGCGCCCCCGTGGCCGCCCGCGCAAGATCGTGGCGGCATGACCGGCCTGATTGCCGGGGGGCCTGAACACATACGACCCGCTTACCTCGTTGGTAGGCGGGTCGTTTGTTGTGTACGACAAGCGTTTTCGCCTTCGTCGCAGGCGGTTTCGGATGCGCGGGTACGTCAGCCGCGCGTGCGATGCGGCCTGCGGCGCACGGCGAGGCCGTCGGCGACGGCGACGACGAGGGTTACCGTGTCGTCGGTGTGCGCCCACCAGCGGTGTCGCACACCGGATTCGCAGTAGTAGGTGTCGCCGGTGGTGAGGGTGGTTTCCGTGTGCGGGTCGGCGACGGTGATCGTGCCGCGCACCACGTAGATCAATTCGTCGTTGTCGTGGGTGAATTCGCGTTCGCCGCGATCGGTGCCGCCGGTGAATTCCAGGGCGCGCAGATCGCGGGAGCCGTGCACCAGGGCGCGGACCGAGCCGTCGCGTTCGGCCTGGCTCAGCCCGGTGTCCTCGCCGGCGCGCACGATCACGGCGGCGGTGCCGGTATCGGCTTCGGCGAGCAGGTCGGTGGCCGTGGTGTCCAGTGCGTCGGCGATGCGCTGCAGTGAGCGCAGGCTGGTGTTGGTGCGGCCGTTCTCCAGCTGACTGAGGAAGGACTGCGACAGCGCCGTCTGCTCGGCCAGCTGCGCGAGGGTCAGTTTCGCGGTGAGTCGCCGATGGTGCACCACATCGCCGAGGCGGTGCCAGCGCGGTCCCTGTGCCGTGTCGTTCTCGGTCCGCACACCCAGCCTCTCGCTCGTCCGGCCCCATTATCGGCGTGGAAGGGGTGAAACCCACCTTTTGCATCACGGTGAACCGAAGTCTTCACCGGTGCCCGATTCTACTGAATATTCAGTACCACTGAATGTTTAGGAGATGTGGTGGAGCAGAACACCCTCAAGCGCCGGGGCACCGGCCTGATCGGCAGCGACCCTGACCTGGTGTCGCCCGGTTACACGCTGTACGCGCCGCTGGCCGGGAACGGCGTGGTCGACCTGGTCGACGAGAAGGGCGAGCGGGTGCATCGCTGGAACCTGCCCTACCGGCCGGGTCGGCACGCGCGAATCCTGGACGAGGGCGTTCTCGCGTACAACGGCGCGACGCTGGAGATCGCGCCGCTGTTCGCCATGTGGCGCAAATACAGCGGCGGCTCGATGGGCAGGTACGACCCGAACGGCGTGCGGCTCAGCGAGTTCCGCGACGACTACCAGCACCACGACGCCCACCACTACGACGACGGACGGATTCTGTACACCGCCGTCGAACCGCTGACCGGCGCCGAGGCGGCCCGGATCCAGGGCGGCGTCCCCGGCACCGAGGCCGATGGCATCGTGTGGTCGGATGTCATCCGCGAGGTCGCGCCCGACGGCACCCCGCTGTGGGAGTGGAAGGCCGCCGAGCGGCTGAACCCCGCCGAATTCGGTCTACAGCCGCACTATTGGCGCGAACACTGGCCGCTGATCAACAGTGTGCACCCCGTCGACGAGCACACCGTGGTGGCCAGCCTCCGCAGCGTCTCCGCGGTGATCACCATCGACCGGCGCACCGGTGCGGCGACCACGCTGTCGGACCGCGCCTCGGTCGCCCAGCAGCACCACGCCACCCCGCTGGGTGACGGCAAGGTCCTGGTGTTCGACAACGGCACCTTCCGCACCGGTGAGTCGGTCACCTACAGCCGAGTCGTCGAAATCGACCTGGCGACAAGCGAAATCACCTGGAAATACCAGGACTCCCCGCGCGAAGCGTTCTTCACCCCCTTCATGGGCGGAGCCCAGCGCCTGCCCAACGGCAACACCCTCATCACCGAGGCGGCGTTCGGCCGCATCTTCGAAGTGACCCGGGAATCCCGGATCGTCTGGGAATACGTGGTGCCGTGGTTCACCGAATACCCGGACCGGGACACCGTCGAGGTGTTCCCCGGCATCTCCAACGCCATCTTCCGCGCCTATCGCTATGGCGCAGAGGATATTCCGTGGTTGACCGCACGATGAGCGATGTCGATGCCTCAGCGGACCGTTCACTCGGTCCCGGCGCGGTCGATGCCGCGGGAGACGAATCAACCGAGGCGGCAGCGCGGTTCGCCGCAGGGGAAAGCGCAACGGCCGGCTCGCTGAGCGGTTCCGCGCGCGACGGGACGGGGAGCCCGGCGGCCTCCCGTGCCGTACCGCATCCGGTCGACGCCGACGCGGCTGTGCATCAGGACGGCGAGAAGCCCTTCGGGTCCGCTGTTACGGCACCGCGATCGGCGGCCGAAGGCGACTCGCTCGATGGTCCGGCCGGTGCTGCCCCACCCGACCGCGCCAGCGGATCCGCGACTGTCACAGGCTTGTCGGGTGCGGCGGCCGAGAAGCGGGCGGTCGACGCGGTGGTGCATCCGGTGGACGAGGTGCCGCCGGTCGGGCGGGCTGTGGCGGGTGCGGTGCAGCATCTGGTGGTGATGGCGGCTACGCCGATCGCGGCGGTGTTGCTGATCAGCCGGAGTCTGCAGTTGGACGACGCGAGCGCGCGGGCGCTGTTGAGTGCGACGCTGCTGTGCTGTGGGATCGGGACGTTGTTCCAGTCGGTGGGCAGGTTCGGGCTCGGGGCTCGGCTGCCGTTCGTGATGCTGCCCGGCGGGGCGGCGGTGGTGCTGTTCATTCAGATTGCGCAGGAGTCGAATCCGGCCACCGCGAGTGGGGCGGTGATCATCACGGCGGTGGTGGGGATCGTGCTGGTTCCCCTCGCGCGGCGGTTCGTGACGCGGCTGCCCGCGGTGGTGATGGCATGCATGATCGTGGTCATCGGCGTGAATCTGGTGAAGGTGGCCGGTGGTCTGATCGTCGGGACCGGCGGTCCCGCGCCCATGTGGGCGGTGGGGCTCGCGGCGGTGACCATCGGCAGCACGGTGGTGCTGCATCGGGTGTTGCCGGTGGGGTGGCGGCGGTTGTCGGTACTGCTGGGCATGGCGGTCGGCGGCGTGGTCGCGGCCGGGATGGGCCGGTTCCACCTGCAACCCGGATCCGCGCTGGTACAGACCCCGGAGCTGTTCCCCTTCGGCACACCGCATTTCGATCTGATAGCGGCGATTCCACTGCTGGTGTTCGGACTCGGCTCGATGGCGGAGGCGACCGGGCAGACGGTGCTCAACGCGGAGGTCGTCGGTAAGCGGATCGACACCGGGGTGACCGTGGGGCGCACTATCCGCGGCGACGCGGTGACCTCACTGCTGTCCGGAATGCTCGGCGGCGCGACCATGGTGACCAGCGGCGAGAACATCGGGCTCATCCGGCTCACCGACGTCCGCAGCCGCTATGTCACGGCGCTGACCGGCGTATTGCTCGCGGTGGCAGCGTTTTTCGCGCCGATCGGCCGTCTGGTGAACTCCCTGCCCGGCCCGGTCGTCGGCGGCACCGCGGCCATCGCGTTCGCCATGATCATCGTGGCCGGACTGGGCATGTTCGATCGCGTGGATCTGACCTCCGACCGAGCGCTGATCACGGCGACGGCCGCGCTGACCGCCGGACTGCTGCCGATCCTGACCCCGGGGCTCTATCAGAGTTTTCCCGCCGACCTGCGACTGCTGCTCGGCAGTGGAGTCACGATGACGGCGGTGGTCGGAGTCGTTGTGTCCCTGTTGTTCCTGACACGGGTGCCGACGTTCCGACCGCCCGAGTCGGGGCCGAAGCCGGGAACGGACCCAGTCGGCCGTCGTCGACCGGTTGGCCACCGCAGCGCGTGAGCGGCCGGGTGCCCGAAGCAGCTGAGCGGATCGGGCGGAGTCTGTGTGATGACAACCGAGCCAGGTCGAAGTGGCCCAGATCGAAGCAGCCCAGATCGACGCAGCCCAGATCGACGCAGCGTGAAAGTCATCGCGAACGAAGGGTGTGACAACAAGAGCCCGGACTGTCGGACAGTCCGGGCTCTTGTTGTCAGAGTGTGGTTTTTCACCGGATTTCGGTGACAGCTCTCAGCTGGCGGTCCGGTACTCCGAGTAACCGGGCACCCAGTCCTGCATGAGCTTCATGAACGGCATTTCCGCGTCGAGCTGAGCGCAGATGCCGATGGAACCGCCCAGCACGCGGAAGATCATCACGTGCTCGGCCGGAAGCTGCAGGGCGCGAGCGGTTTTCATCTCCGGGGCGGAGATGTCGGTGGCCTTGCCCGCCACTCGCTGCATCCAGCGCCGGGTGAAGTGGAAGGTCTCGGTCTTGATCGGGTCGGTGAAGGGGCGCAGGTAGTTCTGCAGTTCCTCGTGGCTCACCTGCTTGCCCGGAATCACCCAGCCATTGGTGTGCATGAGCTCGGTGAGCTCGTCGAAACGCTCCTCGACCGCCAGGGCCACCATCTGGCCCAGAATCGGCGGGAAGCCATTGGGCAGCGGCGCGCACGCACCGTAGTCGATGACCGCCAGGCGGCCGTCCTCGAGCATCATGAAGTTGCCGGGGTGCGGATCCGCGTGCAGCAGGCCCGCGATGGACGGCGAGCTGAAATGGAACTCGCCCATCAGCCCCGCGACCCGATTGCGCAGGTCGACCGTGCCCGCCGGATCCTCGTTACCACGCTGGATGATCTTGGAGACCGGGGTGGCGTTGTCCAGCCACTCGGTGACGATCACCTTCGGGGCGCTGGCCACCACCTTGGGCACCAGGAACCGGGGGTGCTCGGCGAAGGCCTTGGCGAACTGACGCTGATGTCCACCCTCGATGCGATAGTCGAGCTCCTCCTCCGTGCGCTCGCTGATCTCGGCCAGCACCGGCTTCACGTCCGCGCCCGGGATCAGCGCGCCGATCATCCCGGCCATCCGGTTCAGCGTCTTGAGGTCCGAGCGCAGCGCCTCGTCCGCGCCGGGGTACTGCACCTTGACCGCGACCACTCGGCCGTCGGACCAGATCGCCTTGTGCACCTGACCGATGCTCGCCGAGGCGGTGGGCTGGTCGTCGAACTCCTGGAATCGTTGCCGCCAGCCGGTTCCCAGCTGCTGATCCAGCTGCCGGTGCACCGAGGCGGCCGGCATGGGCGGCGCGGCGGCCTGCAGCTTGGTCAGCGCCTCGCGATAGTGCTCGCCGAATTCCTCCGGCACGGCCGCTTCCATGACGGACAGCGCCTGCCCGAACTTCATGGCCCCTCCCTTGAGCTCGCCGAGTACGGCGAAGAGCTGTTCCGCGGCCTTCTGATTGAGGTCCGCGTTGATTTCCTGCTTGTCGCCCCCGGCCAGTTTGCGGCCGAATCCCACGGCCGCCCGCCCCGCGATACCGAGCGGAATCTTGGCCAACTTGGCATTGCGGCTGGAGCGCTTGCTCACAATCTCTGACACGCTCCCATCATGCCGATGTCCCAGACGGTGCGCCATGAAAATCGGGACTTCTTTCAGGTCGCGCATGATAGTGGGATCCATCACAGTCGGTCACTTTCGCTATTTCCGCACGGAATGCAGCCGCATCGCGGGTGAACGGGCCACGGCCGATAATCGATATGCGGCGATTCGAGATCGAGTTCGAGTGTGGTGTTCAACGTCACTGGCGGATTCTCGGCCCGGCCGTGCGCGATGGTCTCGATATCCTTCAGCGCCAGAGCCGCCGTGGCGGCGATTCCGGCGGGGGAGGCGTACCCCGCCCGGCCCAGTAGTTGGGCGCTCAACTGCGGCCACTCCGAGTCCAGATCGCAGCGGTGCAGATCGGCGCAGCGCAGGCAGCTGGACACCCCCGGCAGGACCAGCGGCCCGACCACCCCGTAACCGTCCCGGATCCGCACCTGTAGGTGCGGTACGCCGCGCCGCATCAGATCTGCCACCACCGCGGGTTCGGGCACCAGCGCATCGGCGAGCACCACCAGCCCGGGTGAGGCGGGATCGACGGGTTCGGCTCCCGCGCCACCCCGTTGAGCGAAGTCCTGATCGCGGGACCGGCTGGGCCGCAGGCCTATTCGCTGCACACCCTCGGCCAGTGCGTCCGACAGCGGCCCGCGCCCGTGTACCCGCACCTCCCGCAGCCGGGAGCGCGGCTCGTCGTCGGCGAACAACCCGGCGGCCGCCAATTCGTCCAGCATTCGCTGCGTGTCCTCGGTGCCGAACCCCAATGCCCGTGCCTGCCAAAGTATTTGGGGCGTGGTGTGAAGCCCGTCCAGTAGCCGCAGCAGCGCCGGCGCCGCCTCGACCGGACCGGCCGGACTCAACCGGAGCGTGGTGCCCGAATGCCAGCCGAGCTGGATCTCGCCGTTCGGTCGCAGCAGCACCGTGATTCGAGGGTGCAGCAGCGGTCCGCGTATCCGCGTGAGCGTGGTCATGACAGAAGTCTGCGCGCCGCCGAACCCGAAAAAACCCGGGAAAACGCTCGTCTATCAGCGCTTTCCCGGGTTATCCACAAGTCGGAAAAAGTGGATCCGCGTTATCCACAGACCCGGACCGTCCGCAAATCAGGCGGGGGAGTCGCCCTCACCGGGCTTATCGGCGTCCTTCGGCCCGTCCGCGCCACCTGCGTCGGAACTGTCCTCGGCCGAGTCGGACTTCCCGGACTCGCCCTTGCCGAGGTCGGCCTTGCCGCCGGCCTCCGCCTGCTCCCGCTCGGCACGCTCGCGCGCCTCGGTCTCGGCCAGCTGCGCCAGCGGATCATCGAAAACCGCTGTCCCACCGCCCAGTATGGAGTCGATGAACCCGGCCGGCGAATCCAGATCCCCCGAATCGGGCAGCAGATCCGGGTGCGCCCACACGCCGTCGCGCTTCTCCATGCCCGCGTCGGTGGTCAGTCGCCGCCACAGCGCCGCGGCCTCGCGCACCTTGCGGGGCCGCAGCTCCAGCCCGACCAGCGTCGCGAAGGTCTGCTCGGCCGGACCACCGGTCGCGCGCCGACGCCGAAGTGTCTCGGCCAATGCGCCCGCACCCGGGAGCCGGTCGGTCACCGCGTCGGTCACCACGACCTCGACCCAGCCGTCGATCAGCGCCAGCAGCGTTTCGAGGCGCTCCAGGGCGGCCTTCTGCTCGGGCGTGGTCTGCGGTTCGAAGGTGCCCTGCGAGAGCAGTTCCTCGAGCTTGGACGGATCGGCGGCGAGCGTCATCGGGTCCAGCCCGGCCGCGGCCTGTTCGATCGCCGAGAAGTCCATCTTGATGCCGCGCGCGTAATCCTCGACCGCGCCCAGCACCTGCTGGCGCAGCCACGGGACGTGCGCGAAGAGCCGCTGGTGGGCGGCCTCACGCGCGGCCAGGAACACCAGGATCTCGCTCTCGGGCTGTTCGAGCCCGGCGCTGAATTCGGAGATGGCCGCGGGCAGCAGTGCCGAGGTGCCGTCGGGGCCGAGCGGCAGGCCGATATCGGTCGAGGTCAGCACCTCCTTGGCGAGCTGGCCCAGGGCCTGGCCCAGCTGCGAACCGAAGGCGAGACCGCCCATCTGGCTGAGCATGCCGACCATCGGGCCCGCGAACTGCTGCGCCTCGGCGGGCAGCGCGGAGGTCCACATGCCGGAAACCTGTTCTGCCACCGGATCGCACAGGCGCTTCCACGTGGGGAGCGTCTCCTCGATCCAGTCGTTGGCGGTCCACGCCACGGCCTTGGTCGCGCCGGCGGGCAGCGTGGTGGCAGCGTCCAGCCAGAGTTCGGCAAGGTGCGCGGCATCGGTGACGGCCCGCTGCGTGCCGGCGGCGACCGGCGCCACGCTGGTGCCGAGTTGCTGGCGGGCGAGCCGCTTGGCGATGTCGTAGTTGACCGGACCGCCACCCGATGCGCCCGGCTGTCCCATGGTGCTGAACATCGCCCCCAGCTGGCTCAGCATCTGGCCCAGCTGGGACGGATCGAAGCCGCCCCCGCCGGGTCCGCCGATGCCGAAACCGAACGGGTCGTCGTTTGCACCGGGACCGCCACTCGAACCGTCACCCGAACCGCTGGACTTGTCACCGGGCTTACGCTCCGGGTCGTCGTCGCGGTTGGAGAATCCGAACGGGGAGTCACTCATACCCACCACGGTACTGGAGCGCCGGATACCACGAACCGCCGAGCAGAGCGCGGCATTCACAGTGATCACCAGTACCCTTGGCCGCGTGAACCGTCGGATATTCACCCTGATCGCGGCCCTGATCCCGATTCTCGTGCTCGGCATCGTGGGCAGCGTCGTCACCGTCCCGTTCGTGGCGCTCGGACCCGGGCCGACTTTCAATACCCTGGGCACTGTCGAGGGAAAACAGGTGGTCGAAGTGCGAAACGCGCAGATCGACCCGACCACCGGCAATCTGAATATGACGACGGTCTCCGTTCGCGATCGGCTGAATATCTTCGAGGCATTCGGCCTGTGGGTGGATGGCGATCACGGACTCGTGCCGCGTGCCGAGGTGTATCCGCCCGGGGTTTCGCGTGACGAAATCGACAAATCGAACCAGCAGGATTTCAAGGACTCCGAAGACAATGCGGAATTGGCCGCGCTGCGTTATCTGAAGCTGCCCACCGTGGTCCGCCTGCGCGGCGTGAGCGAGGACGGGCCCGCCAAGGACGTGCTGCGCAAGAACGACGAGTTGGTCAGCGTCGACGGCAAGCCGATCACCTTCGCCAAGGATGTGGTGACCGCGGTGTCCGCGGCCAAGCCCGGCACCGCCCTTCCCGTGGTGTTCCGCCGGGACGGCGTCGAGCAGACCGCGGAGATCACCCTCGGCGCGCGGCCGGACGACGCCGCCAAGGGCTACCTCGGCATCACCCCGGGCGAATACGCCAGCGGTCCCATCCAGGTCGACTTCAACCTGGCCGAAATCGGCGGTCCCTCCGCCGGTCTCATGTTCACCCTGGCGCTGATCGACAAGCTCACTCCCGGCGAGCTCAGCGGCGGCAAGTTCGTGGCGGGTACCGGCACCATCGATCCCGAGGGCAAGGTCGGCCCGATCGGCGGCATCCAATACAAGATGAAGGCCGCCCGCGAGGCCGGTGCGGAGACCTTCCTGGTCCCGGCCGCCAATTGCAACGAGGCCGCGCAGCGCACGCCGGACGGCCTGCGCCTGGTGAAGGTCGAGAACCTCGACGCCGCGGTGCACGCGCTCGACGACATCAACGCGGGCAAGGAAGTTCAGGGCTGCGGCTAGTCCCGCGCGCGACCGCTCAGAAGTCGTCCGGGTCGTTCTCCATGGTCTGCAGCAGCGCCTCGACCAGATTGGGCGCGAGGTTCGGCGTGGTCCGCAGTTCGAGATCGCCGAACGGATCCTCCTCGGCCTCGGACGGTCTCACCTGCAGCAGCGAGAGCGAGGTGCCGTCGCGCAGCACGCCGACGAACAGTCGCGCGTCGCGGCGCTCGGGATGTTCGACCGCCGCGGTGCGGGCGGCGGCGTCGGCGGCATCGGGATCGGCGAGCAGCGGTTCGATGGCGTCGTCGAGGGTCTGCTCGGCCTCGGGCGGCAGCACCACGATCTGCTGCACCAGCACGCAACCCTCGACCGAAGGCGGCCAGCTGGTGGTGGCCAGGAACTGGTCCAGGGCCATCGAATACCCGGCGACGTCCTCCGGGAGCGGTTCCTGCGCAATGGGAGTGAGTGCGTCCTGGGCGTCGAGCTGATCGATCAGCCCGGGCTCGGCGGCCACCAGATCGGCGGTCGGTACCAGCGCGAACAGCTGCGGCGGACGGCTCCAGCCTTCACCGTCGACATACTCGGCTACTTCGCGGATACACCGGTACAGGGCCGAGGCGGCCCACTGCTCAGGGTTCACCCCGCAATCCTCGCAGGGCCGTCGAACACTCCGGTCCGGGGGTCGCGCGGGCCGCGTGGCGGCTTCACCGAACGGCCGGCGCGAACTTGCCGAGCGGGTGACCTGGCGGGTGTTGGGCCGGACTGCGGGCGTTTTACGTAGAGTGGGGCGCGAATGGTCCCCTGGGACCAACTCGCATCATCGGACTGCGGCGCACCGGCCGGTCATTCACGGCGCGGGCGTCGCCGGACACTGGGAGAGTGGCATCGTGGGCATGCGCCCCCCTAGCGGCTTACCTTCACTGTCCCGCCGCAGCCGTGTGCTGCTGGTTACGGCATTGGCGCTGGCGGCACTGTTATTGGTCGGGCCGCGGCTCACCGACGCCTATACCAACTGGCTGTGGTTCGGGGAGGTGGGATTCCGGGGTGTCTATCACAGGGTGCTGTTGACCAGGGTCCTGCTCTTCCTCGTTGTCACGCTCGTGGTGGCGGCAATCATCTGGCTGGCGTTGCTGATGGCCTATCGGTCACGGCCGGTATTCGTGCCGACCTCGGGTCCGGGAGATCCGATCGCGCGCTACCGCACCACCGTCATGAGCCGGCTTCGGCTGTTCGGCATCGGGATTCCGCTGCTGATCGGTCTGCTGTCGGGTCTGGTGGCGCAGTCGAGCTGGGTGACGGTACAGCTGTTCCTGCACGGCGGATCGTTCGGACAGACGGATCCGCAATTTCATCTGGACGTCGGCTTCTACGCCTTCGATCTGCCGTTCTATCGGATGGTCCTGAACTGGCTGTTCGTCGCCGTGGTGATCGCGTTCTTCGCGAATCTGGTGACGCACTACGTGTTCGGCGGACTGCGGCTGGCCGGGCGGGAAGGCTCGCTGAGCAATTCCGCGCGCATCCAGCTCGCGGTGCTGGCCGGACTCTTCGTGCTGCTCAAGGCGATCGCGTACTGGTTCGACAGATACGCGTTGCTCTCGAGCACCCGCAAGGAGCCGACCTTCACCGGTGGTTCCTACACCGATATCAACGCGGTGCTGCCGGCCAAACTGATCCTGCTGTCCATCGCGGTCATCTGCGCGCTGGCGTTCTTCGCGGGATTCGTGCTGCGCGACCTGCGGATTCCGGCGATGGCGGCGGCCCTGCTGGTGCTGTCCTCGATCCTGGTCGGCGCGGTGTGGCCGCTGCTGGTCGAGCAGTTCTCGGTGCGCCCGAACGCGGCCACCAAGGAAAGCGCCTATATCGAGCGCAATATCGAGGCGACTCGCGACGCGTACGGGTTGACCCCGGACAAGGTGGAGTACGTCAACTACAAGGGTGAGGCGACCAAGGATCCGGTCACCGTGCCCGCGGATCAGCAGACGATCAAGAATATCCGGCTGCTGGACCCGAACCTGTTGACGCAGACCTTCATTCAGCGCAATCAGCAGCTGCAGAACTTCTACGGCTTCCCGGATCCGCTGGACATCGACCGCTACACGATCAACGGCGAGGTCGCCGACTACATCGTGGCGGCGCGAGAGTTGCAGCCGCAGAACCTGTCCGGCAACCAGACCGACTGGATCAACAAGCACACCGTGTACACGCACGGCAACGGCTTCGTCGCCTCGCCGGCGAACCGCGTGAACGAGGCTCCGCCGAAGGACTCCACCTCGGCGCAGCAGGCGGCGGGCAGCGAATCCGGTGGCGGCTACGGCTATCCGGTGTTCAACGTCGGTGATCTGTCCACCGTCAGCGACCTGTTCAGCGACAAGGCGAAGCAGGCCATCCCGGTCGACAACCCGCGCATCTACTACGGCGAGTTGATCTCCAAGGGTGATTCGGACTACGCCATCGTGGGCAGCAACGGTCAGCCCGCGCGCGAATACGACACTCCCACAGGGCAATACAGCTACACCGGCTCGGGCGGCGTGCCGATCGGCAACTGGTTCAACCGGCTGGCGTTCGCGGCCAAGTACGCCGAGCGCAACATCCTGTTCTCGGGCGCGATCGGCTCGGATTCGAAGATCATCTTCAATCGCAATCCGCGTGATCGCGTGCAGCAGGTGGCGCCGTGGCTGACCGCCGACGGCGATGCCTACCCCGCCGTGGTGGACAAGCACATCGTCTGGATCGTGGACGCGTACACGACGTTGGACAACTACCCGTACGCCCAGCGCACCTCGCTGGACGGCGTGGTGGAGGACAGCATCGATCAGACCACCGGACGGCTGCTGCCGCGCAAGGAGGTCTCCTACATCCGCAACTCGGTGAAGGCGACCGTCGACGCGTACGACGGCACGGTGAAGCTGTACCAGGTGGACAAGAAGGATCCGGTCCTGGACGCCTGGATGGGCGTGTTCCCGAACGCGGTGCAGCCCGAGAGCGAGATCAGCCCGGATCTGCGGGCGCACTTCCGCTATCCGGAGGACCTGTTCAAGGTGCAGCGCGAGATGCTGGCGAAGTACCACGTGGACGATCCGCGAGAGTTCTTCACCAACAACGCCTTCTGGTCGGTGCCGAACGATCCGACCCAGGAGGGTGCGGCCGGTGGCGCGCATCAGCCGCCGTACTACGTGCTGGTGGGTGATCCGAAGAACGGCGGCAAGCCGGCCTTCACGCTGACCAGTGTCATGGTCGGCTACAAGCGCAACTTCCTCTCGGCCTACATCCAGGCGAGCTCGGATCCGAACAACTACGGCAAGATCACCGTGCTGAAGTTGCCACCGGATTCCCAGACGCCCGGGCCGGGGCAGGCACAGACGTCGATGACGACCAACGACGAGGTCTCACGCGACCGGAACCTGCTGACCGGCGGCAATGTCAACAAGATCAAGTACGGCAATCTGCTGACCCTGCCGGTCGGAGACGGGGGTCTGCTCTATGTGGAGCCCTGGTACCTGGAGCGCAATACCGGCGGCCCGAACGCACCGACCTTCCCGCAGTTGGTGAAGGTGCTGGCCAGCTACCGCGACAAGGTCGGCTACGGCTCGACCCTCAAGGAAGCGCTGGACAAGGTGCTGCCCGGTACCGGCAGTGCGGCCACCGATCAGCCGAATCAGTCTCAGCCGCCGGGGAATCAGGGCGCCAATCCGCCCTCGAATCCACCCGCGACGGGCTCGTCCGGCAAGGACGTGGCGGTCAAGCAGCTCGACGACGCGCTCAAGGCCGTGACCGACGCGCAGAAGTCCG
This sequence comes from Nocardia jejuensis NBRC 103114, assembly GCF_001613145.1. Lineage (GTDB taxonomy): Bacteria > Actinomycetota > Actinomycetes > Mycobacteriales > Mycobacteriaceae > Nocardia > Nocardia jejuensis. The sequence continues at coordinate 219,415 of NZ_BDBU01000005.1, read as the reverse complement.
GTGATCTGGGCTCGCTGGGCAAGGCGCTCGAGCAGTTGCAGAACGCGGTGAACGCCTACGAGAAGGCCGGTAACTAGCCTGTCGTGCGGTAATCGGCCTGTTGCGCGGGTAATCAGCCTGTAGCGCAAAGGGTTTCACGAGCAAGAGAAAGGCGCTGCCGTCATCGACGGCAGCGCCTTTCCTGTTCTTCCGGTATGAGGAAGAGGTACTTGTCAGCGACCCCAGGCTTCGATGAGCGGGGCGTTCTGATCCAAGATCTGGGTGTACTGGCCCTCGACGCCGAACTGCTGGGCGAGATCGCCCGCGACGCTCTTGGCCTGATCGATCATTGCCTGCTTGTCGCTCACCGGGACGGGAGCGGGGGCGATGGGCTCGGGGGCGGCCTCGGGCTCGGGCTCGGAGGCGCCCGCGCGCAGGTACTGGCCGCACACCGGCCAGGCGCCGACGCCCTGATTGGCCAGGACGTTCTCGGCCACGCGAATCTGCTCGGCCTTGCTGGCGTTGCTCGCGGAGCCGGCGCCGCCGTGGGCGTTCCAGGTGCTCTGCGAGAACTGCAGACCGCCGTAGTAGCCGTTGCCGGTGTTGATCCCCCAGTTGCCGCCGCTCTCACACTGGGCGACGCCGTCCCAGTCGTGAGCCGGTGCGGCCGAAGCGGTTGCGGAGAAGCCGAACGGGACGGCAACAAGGGCGCCGGTCACGGCAGCGAGGCCGAGGACGCGGGTGTTGAGCTTCCGGTTCTGTTTCATAGCGATGTCCCTCCCTGCGCTCACCAGCCAGGCGCGTGTGCTCCGCCGTGTCCCTGTCCCCAGGGGTTCGTGGCACCTAACCGCGGGACAGGGTTTCCGGCATGCGGCGGTTCGGTTCGAAGCCCGTCACGGTTTGATCCGGGCCGAGACAGACGATAACGAGGAAATCTCGGCAGATCACGTCTTGATAACTCCAGAATTGCATGAAGCGAATAACCCGAAAAAAGCATTCATGCAGGCTGGCTATGCTGCAATTGCTGAATCCGATCGGTCTGTTATAGCACCGTGATGTGTCATAAGTCACTTCGTTTCACTCTTGAAAAGTGACTCGAGTCACGTTTTCATGGATGGTTCGGTGGAGACGCGCGCGTCGACCGCCTCTCCGTCGCCGATTCGAGTGTCCGCAGATCTCCATGAAACGGACACGTTCCCGGGCGCATCGCGCTGCCTCCCCGGTCCATGATCAACTCACCGCAGGTGCAATAAGCGCTCTGACCAGGCGATTTAACTCTCGGACGCGACCTGTGTAATGTTGTCCTCACACCGACGCGGGGTGGAGCAGCTCGGTAGCTCGCTGGGCTCATAACCCAGAGGTCGCAGGTTCAAATCCTGTCCCCGCTACTAGTGAAATGGTCCGGAACCTTTGGTTCCGGACCATTTTCATTTCCGGCCGGCCATCGGGAATGCGGCTGGTCCGCCCGGTCGCGGTCGACGGGGCCGGTTCGCATGCCCAGGTGTGGCCCCGGATCCTGGAACGCCTTTCGTCTTAGTCGTCTGGAGTGAGGGTCCGAGTGCGGTTCCCGTCGAGGGGCGGGCCCGCACCAACCCTCGGGTCAGGGAGTGGGGGCGACGCAGCGGAAGCTGGCCGGGGACGCCGGGTCGCCGTCGCCGTTGTAATGAGAGACGAACGGAAGACGGCAGATGTCGCGCGAGACTGTCTGGCCGGTGGCGTTGGTCAAATCGGCCCGCAGGACATCCGGCGCCTGGCCGTGCTCGACCCACGCTGTCAGGGCAGTCATGTCGTTGCTGCCGGTGAGGGCGCAGTGTGCGACGCCGGGAGCCAGGAAGACACGGTAGAAATCGTCGACCTCGGCGGTGCCGCCCAGCTGCGCGTCCACGCGGTTGCGGTAGTCGACGGTGCCTGCGGTGGGGATGAGCTGGTCGGCGTCACCCTGCCAGGTGATGATCTTGCCGCCGGCATCGCGGAACGCCGACAGGTTCGGGTCGGCGGTGCCGATGGCCGAGTCGAACTCGGAGCGGGCCTGGTGGAAGATCTGATCGAACTGCGCGTAGGTGAGGCTCGCGGTGTCGAAGGCGGGCTGCTTCTCCACGAAGTTGGCGACCCACTGGGCCGGGACGGGGAACGGCGCGCCCACGGTGACACCGTCGGGGCCGGTGGTGCTGGCCGTCAGGTTGCTGAAGTCGGCGCCGATCGGCAGGCCGTACCAGAGGCGCCGGCCGTTGCCGTCGCGCGGACCGTCCCAGATCTTGCGGACCACTTCGGTAACGGCCTCGCTGATCGTGTACTCCTTGCCGTCGCATGCGACCTTGGTGCCGATCAGGCTGCGTGGGTCGAAGTTACAGTGGCTCGGGTCGCTGATCAGGCCGTCGGCAACGCCGTCCTGTGGGTCGCAAGCCTTGACCGCGGCCTGGTTGAACGCGTTGAACTCGCACGTGGTCGGGTAGGTGTGCGCCTGGTTCATCACCACCTGCGGCCAAAGCGTGGCGACCTCGAACTGATTCCAGTTGATGGCCGGGGCGTCGGCGTTGATGCCGTTGAAGTCGGTCGGGTACTTCTGGGCCTCCATGTAGCCCTGCCGTCCGCCGGTGGAGCAGCCGTTCCAGTAGGCGTAGGACGCGGCATGCCCGTAGACGTCGTTGACGACCTGCTTGCCGACGACGGCCAGCTCGTGCACCGAGCGGGAAGAGAAGTTCTCCAGCAGTGCGGTATTGATCCGGCCGTCCGGGTTCAGTGCCCAACTGCTGTTCAGGCCACTGGTATCCACGCCGGCATCGGTGGTTCCCACCGCGTATCCCTGCTTGACCGCCGCGGCCACGCTGCCGATGTTCCCGGCGGCGTAGGCGGCGCCACCGACCGCTTGGAAGCGGCCGTTCCAGCCCGACTCCGGCAGCCAAACCTGCACCTTGGCATGGTCATTCGCGCCGGGGTGGGTCACGGTGACCGTCACTTCGCAGTGCGCGGGGACGTCGGGCACGGGGTAGCCGCCCAGCGGCGGGGTCCCTGGGACCTGGAATGTTCCCGCGGGTACGGCGGTCGCGGTCAGGGACTCGACAGTGGCACCAGTCGGTGCGGGTATCTGGAATGTACTGCAGTTGAACGCATTCGCGTTCGATGGAGCGGCGGCGGAATCGTTCGACCTATCCACCAGGGCGTAGATGGCGGCGGCGCCTGCCACCGTGACACCGACGGTTGCGAGGGCCAGTATTTGTCGCTTCAAGATCTCTCCTCAGTTGGAATCGCACCCACTGTGTCCGGTGTGCCACCACCGGCACATCAGTCAGATGACGCATGGCCGACGTAATTCGGGCGCCGTCGATCAGGAACTTCTGCTGTCGGCCACGACCGCGACACCCGTTCGGCCACCGTCGACATCGATGACGGTCCCGTGGACGAAGCCGGCGTCGTCGGAGGCGAGATAGGCGGCCGCGATGGCATCGGGGTGACCGGAACTCCCAGCGGGAATGCCGAGCATCAGTGTTTCGCCGGGGTGTTCGACGGCGGAATCCCAGTCGGGGGTGACGATGACGCCCGGGGAGATGGTGTTGACCCGGATGCCGCGGTCGCCGAACTCGGATGCCCATGCGCGCGTGAGGGTTTCCATCGCGCCCTTGGTGGAGGCGCCCGCCGCGCGGATCTCTTCGGCGACCGCCTCGCCGCGCGTCCTGTCGCGCCCGGACACGATGACGTGCGCTCCTTCGGCGGCGAAGGCGAACGCGATGGCGCGCCCGATATTGCTGGTGGAGCCGGTGATCAGGGTCTTCTTGCCGTGCAGTCTCATGGACACCACCCTCGCGCCGGGCGATGGTATCCCCGCACCAGCTGACGGTGATCGCGACGTAGGTCATCGGGTCGCGGGGACGCGTACGTCGATGTCGGCGTCATCTGACGGATGTGCTGCCCGGCGCCGGCGACGACAGTGAAATCGTACAACTCGCATCCACCTGCTAGAAGGACGAAATCCTATGGTCCACAACGGGAATGGCCGCAACAAGCGACGTACTACCCGGGCTGTCGCGGCATTCGTGGCCGGTGTCGCGGGCCTCGGCCTCGCCGTCGCCTGCAGCGCGAACACGGTCACTCACGCGGGCCCCGACGAGGATGCGCCGCGACCGACCATCGTGCTGGAGCACGGCGCGTTCGCCGACGGATCCAGCTGGAACGACGTGATCGCGAAGCTGAGCAAGGACCGGTACACCGTGGTGGCGGCGGCCAATCCGCTGCGCGGTCCGGGCAGTGACGCCGCCGCACTGCGCAGCGTGATCGGTCACATCGACGGGCCTGTCATCCTGGTCGGTCATTCCTACGGCGGCTCGGTCATCAGTGCCGCGGCAGCCGGAAACGACAAGGTCAAGGGGCTCGTCTACGTGGCCGCGTTCCTGCCCGCGCCCGGCGAGACCGCACTCGAACTGACCACCAAGTACCCCGGCTCCACTCTGCCCGGCACCTTGAATCCGGTGCCGTTCACCAATGCCGACGGCAGCGCCGGCACCGATCTCTACATCCAGCAGGACAAATTCCGTGCTCAATTCGCGGCCGACGTCCCCGAGGATCGCGCCGCTCGCGCCGCCGCGGTGCAGCGACCGATCGCGCAATCCGCGCTCGAGGAGAAGGCCACGGTCGCGGCCTGGAACGAGAAGCCCAGCTGGGACATCGTCACCACCCAGGACCTGAACATCCCGGTCGCGGCACAGCGCTTCATGGCCGAGCGAGCCCACGCACAGGTCACCGAGGTCGAGGCCTCGCAATCGGTCGCGGTCTCGCACCCGGATGTGGTCACCAAGGTGATCGAACAGGCCGCCGCGGCCGCGCACTGACCCGAAACCCTCACCACCACAGGAGAACACGATCATGGATATGAAACTGGAAGTCATCGTGCTGCCCGTCGCGGATGTCGAGCGCGCGAAGGCGTTCTATGGCGAGCAACTCCGATTCCGCCTCGACGCCGACTTCACGGTGGACGAGGGCTACCGCGTCATCCAGGTGACCCCACCCGGCTCGGAGTGCTCGCTCATCTTCGGAACCGGCGTCACCGCCGCCGCGCCCGGCTCCTTGGAAGGCCTGCATCTCATCGTCACCGATATCGAGAAGGCCATCGCCGAACTCACCGAACGCGGCGTCGCCGTTGCAGGACCGTTCCGGGACACGACCGGCGTCTTCCATCACGCCGGAACCACCGGCCGCATAGAGGGCATGCACCCCGAGCGTCGCAGCTACGGCTCCTTCGCCGCCTTCCACGATCCGGACGGCAATGGCTGGTTCCTGCAAGAAATCACGCAGCGCGCCCCCGGCCGCTGACCCTCGGAGCCCGGAGACCACATCATGTCTGACGAGAACATCCACATCTACGACGTCATCGTCCTCGGGGCTGGGCCGGTCGGTGAGAATGTCGCCGACCGCACCAGCGCCGCCGGACTGCGCACCGTCATCGTCGAATCCGAACTCGTCGGCGGCGAATGCTCCTACTGGGCTTGCGAACCCAGCAAGGCGCTGCTGCGACCGGCCCTGCTGTACAGCGAGGCCGCGCGGTTCCCCGGCGTTGCGAACGCGGTGACCGGCCCGCTCGATGCCCGTGCCGTATTGAAGAACCGTGACCGCATGGTGGCCGACTGGAACGATCAGGGCCAGGTCGACTGGCTCGAATCCGCCGGGATCGCACTCGTTCGCGGACACGGGCGACTCGACGGCGTCCGGCAGGTCACGGTCGACACCCCGGACGGCGGCATCGTGCGCCTGCACGCCCGGCACGCGGTCGCGGTCTGCACCGGCACTCGCGCGGCGCTGCCGCCGCTGCCGGGTCTGGACACGTTGCGGCCGTGGACGAGTCGCGAAGCCACCAGCGCCCCGGACGTGCCGCGCCGGCTCGCCATCCTGGGTGCGGGTGTGGTCGCGGTCGAAATGGCCACGGCCTGGCGGGCTCTCGGCTCCGAGGTGGTCCTCATCGCCCGGGAGTCACGGCTGCTGACTCGTGTCGAATCCTTCGCCGCGGACCTGGTGGCCGAGCGGCTCCGCGCGGCGGGTGTCGAGTTGCGCTTCGGTTCGGGCATCGCGACCGCCGAACGGGCGGGCGGCCCCGATGACGGCGTGCATCTGAGCCTGGACGACGGTACTCGGATCGTCGTCGATGAGGTGCTGCTCGCGACCGGTCGTGCGCCGCGCACCGATGACATCGGCTTGGAGACGGTCGGTTTGGCTTCGGGGGAGTGGCTCACCACCGATGACAGCTACACGGTGACCGCGGTCGAGGGCGAATGGCTCTATGGCGTCGGCGATGTCAACCACCGGGCGCTGCTCACCCATCAGGGCAAGTATCAAGCGCGAATCGCGGGCACGGTCATCGCCGATCGGGCATTCGAGAGGGTACTCGACACCTCCCCATGGGGGCAGCACACGGGAACCGCCGATCTGTTCGCCGTCCCACAGGTCGTATTCACCGATCCGGAGATCGCCGCCGTCGGCCTCACCACCGAAGATGCCGCACGAGTGGGCCGGACAGTCGACGTCGTCGACTACGACATCGGCAGGGTCGCCGGTGCGCTCCAACATGATCCGGAGTATCGCGGGCGGGCGCGCATCCTCATCGATCCCGAACGCCGGGTGATCGTCGGGGCCACCTTCGCCGGAGCGGGTGTTGCAGAACTGCTGCATTCGGCCACGATCGCCATCGCCGGCGAGATCCCTCTGGACAGGCTCTGGCACGCGGTGCCCTCGTTTCCGACCATCAGCGAGGTGTGGTTGCGGCTGCTCGAGACCTATCGGGACCAGCGTGCGAAGGCATAGTCGCCGGTATGCAAGGGCGTCGGGTGAGCGCCGTTGATTACGTCATTCGACGCTCGCCGCCCGGGCGTCACGGATTCAGCGTCGGGTTATGACGACGACCACAGCGCAGCGCCGAGTCCCGGCCATGACAGCGGGAGGAGACGAATGATCACTTACGACCGGCTCTATCGGAAGCCGGGCGGCGGCTGCAGGAGTTCGCCGCCGCGCACGCCGATCGGCCCGGATCGAAGGACGTGCTCGCAGCATTCGTCCGGAATGCAAGACATGTCGAGCGATGAGCACACCCATACCGTCGCCTGCGCTGACCTGCCGAAACTGACTGTCCCGACACTCTCTCTACTCGCTCTGCAATCGCCGAGCGATAGCCGTCCCGAAAGGCTCATGTGATGAACCGGAAATATCCCGAACGGCCTTTTATCGCAGAGCTTTTCGTCTGCGGACCGATCGCGATGCTGATCTGGTCGCAGACCGCCGCGCTGCGCGGTAGTGGGCCGTCCGTACGGGGGGAGCTCATAGGCTAGCGCCCGGAGAGCACTTCCTCGGCATCGGATCCTGCATGCCAACGGGATTCAGGCCGCCTGCTCGAGCTCCTGCTTCAGATTGCGCAGTGTCCGGTGGATGTTCTTGCGCTGGAACTGAACGAAAGTGTTCCCGCTGGTGACGATCCGGTCGAACACCGCGACCGTGAAATCGGGCCACCGGCGACGGTCATCGGTCCAGAATTCGGTGACCAGAGTGCCGCCGTCCTCGGCTGCGAACCGGTACTCCCAGGTCGCGATGCCGCCGCGCAGCCACGGTCGGCGCGCCCCGATCGCCTCGACCCGGAAGGCGAAGCGCTCGCCCGGCTCGGCCGCGATCACCACGCAGCGGGTCACCCAGCGTGCCAGGCCGCGCTTGTTGAAACCCTCGAACTCCATGCCGACGTACGAGGCGTCGCGTGGCTCGGTGATCTTCGCTCCCCGGTTCTCCGGGCTCCATCGCCCCATCAGGGTCGGATCGCTCACCTGCCGGTAGATCGTCAGCGGATCCGCCGCGACATGAATGCTGTCGGATACGGTCATGATGCGGCCCACAATGGCCCCCTTCAGTGGTCGATCGTGCCTGCTGCGAACCTATCCGACCGATCGCCATCATGGGGATATGCCCACGTCAGGGGTGGATTTGCATGTTCCGCACCCCCGTGTGTAATGTTGTGTTCACACCGACGCGGGGTGGAGCAGCTCGGTAGCTCGCTGGGCTCATAACCCAGAGGTCGCAGGTTCAAATCCTGTCCCCGCTACTACGCGTTATGTAGGAAACAGGCTCCGGAACCATTGGTTCCGGAGCCTGTTTTCGTTTGCGACGCCGAAGCGAGAAGTCGGTGGACCCTCGCTCCGGCGTTCGGCTACAGGCCCCAGTGACAGTGCGGCACCGTGCAGGTCAAGGGAAATCGTTGAGCGACGATCGCGAGATCATCGGACCGATCCGGCGGTTCGGCCGTCGGCGTCTTCGAGGCGGGTGCGCTTTTCGCGCGCGGTGGGACCGCGACCCCGTTCTCCGGATGCCGCGGCTGTATCCGGCACCGGGGTGATGCGGTTCGTTGCAGGAGAACGCCGACGTCGGTATCGGTCAGGGGTGCGAAGTGCTGATACCAGCCGTCGAGGGTGGCGAGCTGGGGTGGAATGTGTGGGCAGACGATGTTGTCGGCGTCCGCGGCGAGGGCGTGGATGACGCGGTGACGACCGACCGGTGCGGCGAAAACGACCCGCACCGCGCCCTGGGCGTACGCGGACCGGCAGGCGGCGCGGTGTACGGCCGCGGTCTGCACGGCGTCCGCGACGATGACCGCGGTGCGGTCGATCAACGAGGTCGATGGGCGGCCACATCGGAGGTATTCGGCCCGCCGGCGCAACCGATCTCGTTCGGTCTGTTCGATCCGGGCGAGTTCGGCGTGGCCACCGGTCACCGAATCGGCAGTGTCGTCATCGGTGACCGGGACACCGTGCTCGGCGATGGCCCCCACGACCCGATCGGGGCCGCCGCGAGTGTGCAGTTCGTGCACCACGATCACGTCGAGGGCAACGCGCAGTCCCATGGCGATCTCGTGGGCGACCGCCACCCCGCCTCTCGCGATCCCCAAGACCACCACGTCCGGGCCGCGGAACGCCCACAGATGGTCGAGGAGTTGACGGCCTGCGTCACGGCGATCGAGGAACAACATTGTGGTCACCCCGAGCAGAAGGCGGATGTGGGACTGCTGATGGAAATCGCCGGTGCCGCTTGCGTTTTGCCACGGCTCGCCGATGGTGAGGCAACCGGGTGAGTCTGCGGAACCAGGAGAATTTCGTGACCGGCCATTGCGGCAGTGCCGCTGTGAAGCATCGATGACTGCTACCGCGAGCGTCCTGTCGCGGTGTTCGTCTGGTTGGGGTGTGCGTCGCCGAAAACCGGCCGCAGCCGGACATCGGCGAGGGTCGCGCGGCGTCGACCATCTGATCCTCCGGAGTCCTCGATGACACGTATCCGGGAGCCACGCTGCGGGACTCGAGAAGATTGGTCCAAGTCTACGCGCGCGACCGGGTCTTCAGAGGCATGAACCCCGATAGCGACGAAAGCTCGAGAACGGTGGTGATGCGCCGGGTCGAAATGCTCTGGAACCGAACCCGATCCGGCTCCAGAGCATTTCGACCCGGCAGAGCGGTGAGTCCACCGTCACGGCGGCGAGCCCGGTGCGGCGCCGTCGGCGAAACCGTCTCTGCCCGAGGGGAAATCGCAGCTGTCGCCACTCCGGCCGGTCACGCGCGGCGCCGGACCGGAACCTCGGGGGAGTACACTGCGCCTGTATCCCGAGTCCCGAAGCGCGGCTCCGAATCCTTCGGCAGTGGTTTGGAGAATCGATGACCCTCGACTCGCGTGCAGAGCTTGTCGACCGGGCAATACACCGGCGGGAACCAACCCTTGATCGCGAACCATACGAGATGGCCGAATTCGCCGCGCTCAGTGATGAATTGGTCCGAAACCTGTTCGACGCCCGTCTGCGCGTCGACCGAGCCCGCTCGTCGTTCGACTGCGGCGCACCGACCGCTGCCGAGATCCTGCAGCTGCGCGCCGCCCTGGAGGAAATTCTCGACGGCTTGGACACCATGATCCGCGATACCGGGTTGGCCATGCTCGAACTGACCTCGGCGGTGCCGATGTCCAGGCTCACACGCCGACGAGGGCGGTGAAGCAGGTGTGGGTCGCACCCCGGGGACACGAAGGAGGCGGCGCATGCACGAGCGCGGTAAGGACTACCCTGAGGCGGTGACCGGATGCCCGCCCGACTCTGTGGTCCCGCGAGTCCGTCTCATCGGCCGGTGTCGACCGTGATCCCCGAGGGCAAGTACGCGGTGGTTGCGATCGCGTCCTCGGCCGGTGGTATCGGCGCGCTCATCCGTCTCCTCGGCGCGCTTCCCGCCACGCTACCGGTGCCGGTGCTGATCGTGCAGCATCTCGATCCTCGGCACAGAACAGTCATCGCCGAGTTGCTCGCTCGGAGAACGGAACTGGACGTGAAACTAGCCACGGCAGGCGAGAAGATCGTTCCGGGGATGGTGTACATCGCGCCGCCGAATTACCACCTGTTGGTGGATCCACACGGCATTCTGAACCTGTCGAGCAGTGAGCTCGTCCATTTCGTGCGCCCCTCGGCCGATCTGCTGTTCGAGTCGGTGGCGGCTGCCTACGGTGCGCGGACGATCGCCTGCGTGCTCACCGGGACCGGCCGCGACGGCGCGATGGGGGTTACCGCGGTCAAGTCCCGCGACGGCACGGTGATCGTGCAGGACCCCGAGGATGCCGAGTTCAGCGGCATGCCCACCGCAGCCGAAGCGACCGGGGTCGCGGACCTGGTGCTGCCCCTGGGTGAGATCGCCGCTGCCATCGAGGGCTTGGTGGGGGTGGCGGAAGCGTGACCGATCCGGATGCGGAGATCCTGAGTGAATCCGGCGCCGACATCGATCCCGTCGACGACGCGTTCGAGGACCTGCTGGTGTTCATTCGTGATTCGCGTGGATTCGATTTCACCGGCTACAAGCGCTCGTCGCTGACCAGGCGGATCCGCAAACGCATGCACGAGGTGAGGATCGCCGAGTACAGGGATTACCAGGATCTGCTGGAGAGCAACGCGGAGGAGTTCCGCCACCTCTTCAACACGATTCTGATCAATGTGACCAGCTTCTTCCGCGATATGGAAGCGTGGCAATACCTGCAAAGCGAGATCCTGCCCGGGCTGATCGCGGACATCGAGGAGAACGATGAGATCCGGGTCTGGAGCGCGGGCTGCTCCAGTGGCGAGGAGACCTACTCGCTGGCCATCGCGTTAGCCGAGGTGCTCGGCCTCGATGAGGCCGTCAAACGGGTCAAGATCTACGGCACCGACGTCGACGAGGAGGCTCTGCGCGAGGCCCGTTCGGGCACTTACCCGGCCCGAACACTGTCGCATCTCTCGCGTGGACAACGGGACAAGTACTTCGAGCCGGTCGGTGACAAGTTCGTTTTCCGATCCGATCTCCGTCGTCGCGTCATCTTCGGTCGTCACGACATCACCAGTGACGCACCGATCTCGCGCCTCGATCTGATGGTGTGCCGAAACACCCTGATGTACTTCAATGTGGAGGCGCAATCGCAGATCCTGGACCGCTTCCAGTTCGCCGTTCGGGAGGGCGGGGTCTTGTTTCTGGGCAAGGCGGAGCTGCTGGTTTCCGACGGTGAGCGATTCGAGGTCGCCAATATGCGTCAGCGCATGTTCCGTCGCCGGACCGGGCAGTCCGGGCTGCCGTATCTGCCGGTCCAGGTCCGCCCGGATTTCGGTCTGGGACAGGAGGTTCAGGGCCTGGCCCGGCGGCGGCAGCTCAGCGAGCTGGCCTTGGAGACTGCTCCGTTCGCGATGGTCGGTATCGACACCGGCGGCAAGGTGACCATCGTCAACAACCAGATGCGCAGCCAGTTCGGGATGACGGTCCACGACGTCGGCAGGCAGTTGAGCGATCTGGAAATCTCCTATCGGCCGGTCGAATTGCGATCACTGATCGAGCAGGCCCTCGCCGAACACCGCAGTATTCGGGTCACCTCGGCACAGCGCAAGCTCGGCCCGGACGAAGTCCAGTACTTCGACCTGCATATCCAACCTCTGTGGACCGCTGACGGGTCGAGTGCCGGCGTCTCGGTCAGCTTTGTCGACACCACCGTCTCCACCCGGCTCGCAGTGGAAGTCAAGGTCAAACGTGAGGAACTCGAGACAGCCTACGAGGAGCTCCAATCGACCAACGAGGAACTCGAAACCACCAACGAGGAGCTCCAATCCAGCATCGAGGAGCTCGAAACCACCAACGAGGAGCTCCAGTCCACCAACGAGGAACTCGAAACCACCAACGAGGAGCTCCAGTCGGGCAATGAAGAGCTCGAAACCATGAACGAAGAGATGCGGATCCGCAGCGACGAATTGGACGAGACCAGAAACTTTCTGGAGGGCGTGTTGGCGAGCGTCGCGGCCGGCGTGGTGGTGCTCGATGCCGAATTGCGAGTCCGGAGTTGGAACCGGGGCGCCGAAGAGCTGTGGGGACTGCGCGTCGAGGAGGTCCAGAACAAGACCTTCTTCGCGCTGGATTTCGGACTGCCGACCGAACGGATACACGAGAGAATTCAGCAGTGCCTCAAAACTGACAGGCGCACAGAGCCGTTGGAGATTCCGGCCGTCAATCGGATCGGGCGTTCCATCACCTGTGCGGTGACCTGCTCACCGCTGGACGGGGTTCGTGGCGGCGTAGTGCTGCTGATGGAGGAGTCTGCACCAACTCCGTTGCCGTAGAGGGCGATTGACCGCCACGTCGGCGAAGTGCACGTAGGCTTGTCCTGTGCCCATTCATCCGGATACCCACGCGGAGATCACGCGTGAATGGCAGGAATACAGTGCCGAGCGGGAGCGCGCCGCCCGGTCGGCGGCCCTCGCCACGAAGTACGAAGCGCAGGACACGCGTCCGCCGCTGTCGATGCAGCCGTTCCGCCGGCGAATGGCCGAATTGCACCGTCGGATCGAGGCGCGCCACCTGGCGTGCGCGCGCCTGCACGAGCTGCACGCGCGACGTCTGCAACGCTGGCTGGCCGCCGGTCGATCCGCTGTTCGGCCGGTCTTCATGGCCGCGGTCGCCCAGCAATTGGGAGTGGACAGTGCCGCGATCACCCTGTTCGGTCCCCAACGCGAGGAGTTGCTGGTCGCTACCTCGGACCGCACGGCACGGGCGGCGCACGATCTCGAGATGACGATCGGCGAAGGTCCGGCTCGAGATGTCCTGGACGGCAAGGAATTCGTCCTCGTCACGGCCGCGGATCTGGTCGAACGCTGGCCGCTCTACGGCCCGGCGGTAGCCGATCTCGGCATCCGGTCCGTCATCGCGGTTCCGCTGCACTCGTCGATACTGCTGGGTGCCATGTGTGCGTTCGCCGGCCGAACGGATCTGGACGCGGCAGTCGCCCCGGTGGCCGGCCGCGTGGCGGATGCGCTCGCCAACGCTGTCCTGCTGGCTCCGGATCGCGCGGATCCCGACGATCTCACCCTGTATGGTGCCCTGTTCGACGATGCCGACTACCTGTCCAACGTGCATCAAGCCGCCGGCAAGGTGGCCGTGCAATACGCGTGCGACATCAACGCCGCTCTGGCGCTGCTGCGTGCGCGAGCTTTCACCGCGGGCGTGCCGGTGGACGAGATTTCCCGCCGCGTCGTAGAGGAGGGGTACCGGTTATGGTGACGAGCACGGTGATTCATGACTGATGAGCTCGCGACAGGGATGGCGGAGCTGGCCGCATTGCTGCTGAGCGGTGATGATGTCGCTCCGTCACTGTCCGATATAGCCGATATCGTGGCGCGGATGCTGCCGGGCGATCTCATGGTGGGAGTTGCTGTGGCCCACGAGGATTGGGCCGAGGTCGGCGGCTCTGCCGGCGTGCGGACGATGCTCAGCGAGGAACCCGGACACAACGGCCGAGCCCATCCTTCCGCGCAGGTGATCGACACTATGCACGGGATTGCGATTCCGGACCTCTCGGTCGAGCGACGCTGGGGCGGCTACTCGGCGAGGATGCTCGATCACGGGATTCAATCCGTTGTGGTCCAACCGCTTCCGATGGAAGGCAAGGCCATCGGCACGCTGTCCCTCTACGCGGCCGACACGGACGGCATCAGCGAACAGGCAGGGCGGGCAGCCGTTCTGACGGCCGAACACATCGGTACGCTCCTCGCGGCCGGGATCGGCATTGCCCGGACGGCAGCACTGACCACGCAATTGCGAGCCACCCTTGTCTCGCGGTCCTGCATCGATCAGGCCCTCGGCGTCATCATGGGCCGGCGACGATGCCCGAGGGAGGACGCCTTCGCCATGCTGCGCGAGATGTCGCAGCGGCGAAACATCAAAGTCGCGGACCTCGCCGCGGAAATCATCGAGGGAGTCACCGGTACGAAGCCGCTCGCACCGCATTTCATCGAATCCTGAGATCGGACGCGCCCCCGCGGCTCGGCCTGCCGTTCTCGTCCGGCGGAATGGCGCGACCCGCGTCGGGGTTCGGCTGAGTATGGATTTCGGAGTGCAGGCGCTCAATACCGGTGGAACCGTGGGAGCGCGGGAGACACAGCGGCTCGCCAGAGTGGTGGAGTCGCTGGGGTATCGGTCCTGGTGGGCCTCGGATCATGTGGTGCTGCCCTCGCCCCGCTCGGGTGGATCACCGGTCGAGGCGACCGAGCCGATCATCGATCCACTGGTGCATCTGGCGTTCGTGGCCGCCGCGACCACCCGCCTCGAACTCGGGAGCGGGGTGGTGATCCTGCCGCAGCGCAATCCGCTGGTTCTCGCCAAACAGGCGGCGAGCCTGTCGGTTCTGAGCGAGGGGCGGTTCCGCCTCGGTGTCGGCGCGGGATATCTGGAGCCGGAGCTGACGGCGATCGGCGTGCCGACCGCCGATCGCGGCGCCCGCACCGACGAATACCTCGATGCGATGAATTCACTGTGGTACGAACAGAATCCGTCGTTCGCGGGCAGGTACGTGGAGTTCGCCGGAGTCGATGCGTATCCGCGCCCGGTCGGATTGCAGGTGTACATCGGCGGGCACAGTCGGGGCGCGGTTCGCCGGGCCGTGACGTGGGCACACGGCTGGTTCGCGATCGGCACCGTGGCCGAGACCGCCGCCAACCTCACCCGCCTCGCCGAGATCGCCGAGACCGTGGACCGCCCCGAACATCTCGGCAAACTCGCGATCACGGTCGCCGCCGCCGAACCCCTGACCCCCTCGGTGGTGCGACAGTACGAGGACCTCGGCGTCGAACAGCTCGTCATCCATCCCGCCGCTCTGCCCGGAACCCTCGACGAGGTACTCGAGCGCCACGCGGAACTCATCGGATGACCCGGATGGCCCTGCCGGGCAGGGCGTTTCGGCGATGAAGATGTGGTCGCGGCTACTGCAGGCCGAACGGATGGCCGCGACCACGAAGGATGCCGAGGCTCATGCGGAGCGGGATTCAGCTGGGGTGGCGAGGGTTTCGTCGATGAAGCGGCGGATCTCGCTGACGGCGGCCGCGGCTTCGGGGGCGATCGCGGCGGCGGCCTGGAAGACGTGGACCTGGTTCGCCCAGATCTGCAGGCGGCAGGGCACGCCGTGCTCGAGCAGGCGATCGGCCATCAGAACGGCGTCCGGGTAGAGGAATTCCGAGGAGCTGGCCTGGATCAGGGTAGGCGGCAGGCCGGTCAGGTCCACGTGGGCGGGGGACTCCGGTGCGATTCCGGCCGCGGCGGCGCGAGCCATGCGCTCGAAGGACGGCATGGCGGTGGCGCGGAAGATATCGCAGGTAGCCGCCGTCGGCGCGGCGAGTTTGGCAGTGAAGTCCCAGTCGGTCAGCGGCGCCATGGATACGATGGCCGCGGGCATCGGCAGGCCTTGGCGGCGTATCTCCACGGCGGTCATCAGGACCAGGTAGCCCCCGGCCGAGTCGCCCATGAGCGTGATGCGGTCGGGGCTGTAGCCCCACGCGAGCGCCTGGCGGTAACCGTCGACGCAGTCCGAAACCGCCAGGGACACAGCGTGTCCGGGGAGCTTGCGGTAGTTGACGGCGAACACCCGGCTGCGCAGGTCCGTCGCGAAGCGTCCGGTCATCTGCCGGTGCAGGTGCAGACCACCCACGACGAATCCCCCGCCGTGCAGATAGAGCACGAAGCGCTCGGGATCGAAAGCGCGCGGAATCGTCAGTTGCCCGGTGCATTCGGGCAGCGCCACGGATTCGCGAACCAAGCCCCGGGGGCTCGACAGCGGCCGCCCGAGCCAGTCGACGGCCCGGTAGGGCCACCGCACATCCGGATACCTGGCCCACAGCGAGATGATGGGCCGTATCAGCGTGCGGATCATCGCCGACACCAGCCGGGATCCGAGACTTCCGCCTGGGAAATCGGTTCGGTGGGTGAAATTCTGGGCGGTCATAGGTGCTGCCTTCCCCGGTCGGTGCGGTGTCCAGGCGGACCCGAACGCGGTCCGCGCACGACGGGAATGGCTGCGCCTCTTCGGCTCCATTGCCGTCCGACCTCACGCTGTCGATGTGCTCGGAGACAAGTATCGGAGTCGGTGCGGCCGGGTGTCACTGCATGTTGTGGAGAATGCTCGCGTCGGGGTTTGTCTCCGACGACGAACCGGTCGGAGCCGGGCCGGGCTCGGTGAGCCGTGCTGGATCGTGCTCGGCGAGCCGTGCTGGATCGGGCTCCGCGACCCGTGCCGGATCGGGCTCGGCGAGCCGTGTTGGATCGGGCTCGGCGAGCCGGTGCACGGTCAGCGCCGCCGCGAGCATGCGCGAATCGTAGGGATCGGAGGGGTCGAATCCGGTGAGCTCGGCGACCCGGCGCAGCCGATAGCTGAAGCTGTTGGGGTGCAGATGCATCGCCGCCGCCGCGCTCTTGCGATCCGAGCCGAATCGGATGTGGGTTTCCAGCGCCTCGAGCAGATGCGGATGGTCGATGAGCGGGACGATCCGGGAAGCGAGCCGGTCCCGCGCGGGACTGGGCCTGGTGAGCTGATATTCGAGCATCAGATCGTCGAGCCCGTAGGTTCCGGTGGGCCGCCCCAGTTTTCGCGCGAGAATGCCGAATTCCTTGATCTGCGCTCCGGATTCGGCGAGCTCCGCACGCGGCACCGTGCCGAACTCGATGACCACCACCTCCAGGCCGAAACGGCTCGCGAGTTCCTCGGCGAGCTTCTCGTAGCGAAGCTCACCGGAGGTCGGCGGAAGCAGGGCGATGCCCGCGGTTCCGTCGAAGGTGTGCAGCGCCGAGGTTCCGCCGGCCAGCTCGTCCAGCACCTGCTGAGCCTGCACCATGCGTCGGCGAGCAATGGCGTGGTCGGCCATGGGAAGTGAGCGATCGGCGGGCATCACCTGAATCGCGATCATGTCGTACGCGGCGGTGATGGCGGTGTCCGCGCGTGCGGCGAGGTCCTCGGAGTGAGCGCCCCGCAGCAGCGCGGCGCACAATTCGCGGCGTGCCTCGCGTTCACTGCCATAGATCGAACGTTCGACTTCGCTGTGTGTTTCGGCCATCGTGATGGTCGTATGCATCATCACGTCGAGCATGATGTTCGACATCGCGATCAGATCAGGCAGGTCTGCGTGTTCGGCCTGTTCGGTCATCTCGCTCCACAGTCGGCGCACGCCGCCGAAGAAGGCGATCATCAGCAATCGCAGCGGTATCCGCTCCTCGGCGCGCCGCTGAACGACCGGTGCCACGAGTTCGGCGAACTGCTGCTCATCGAGATCCTGTCCGTCCTCGATCGCGTTCAGCACGCTCACCACGCCGCTGATGATCCGGGACGCGACATCGTCGGTGAAATGACCGGGCGGGAAGAACTCCGCACCCGGCACCGTGGCGAGTGCCGCGTCGAAGAGCTCATCGCCGAGCTTCGATATCCGTGGCAGCAGCCGGGTGATGATCGGCGAGTCCAGAGTGAGTTGATGGGGCGTGGCGGGCATCGCCGAATTGTCACCAGTAACAGGTCCGGCCGCAACCCTGTGCCCGCGCGGTCGAAGGAGTCCTCGCTGTCGCGGCTGCTTATCCCGCGCCAAGTGGACGGTTGTTCAACTTCCGGATCGGCATTTCCGGACGCGATTTGTCTCTCGTGACAAATGATGACGCTTCATGTTCTCGCTTCCGTGCAGTGACACCGAACTCGCCCACCTCCTAGATTCGGTCACTGGCCGTCCGATATGGCCGGAGTCACAGTCGTTCAGGGGGAGGTACGAATGTCGATGAAAACCCTCCCGGGCGAATCCGGGAGTGCCGTGCGCCCGTCGCTGCCTCGGGTGCTCGGCGAGAATTTCTCCACCACGGTGGTTTCCGCGGTGCGGACCTTCGGTCGTGCGGTCGGGCTCGCCGGTGAGGCCGTCGGCGGCGCCGTCACCGACATCGCCCGCGGGTCCTTCCAGGGGCGTGAAACCATCTCGCAGGCTTGGCGATTGACCGCTGTCACCGCGATTCCCGCTGTGCTGATGGCGGTTCCGTTCGGTGTCATCGTCTCGGTGCAGGTGGGCAATCTGATTCACACTCTCGGTGCGGATTCGCTACTGGGAGCCACCGGTGGACTGGGCGTGATCAAACAGGGTGCGCCGATGGCGACCGGCTTCCTGCTCGGGGGTGCGGGCGCGGCGGCCATCGCGGCGGACCTGGGCGCGCGCACGATCCGCGAGGAGATCGACGCGCTGCACACCATGGGCATCAGCCCGATTCACCGCCTGGTGATTCCGCGCCTGGTCGCCATGGTGCTGATCGCCCCGCTGCTCAATATCCTCATCATCTTCGTCGGCGTGCTGGCGGGCTATGCCGTCGCGATCAGCGGCCAGAACGTCACGCCCGGCAGTTACTGGGCCACTTTCGGTTCGTTCACCACGGTCGCGGACGTGTGGGTGTCGCTGCTGAAGTCGATCATCTTCGGATTCCTGGTGGTGGTCATCGCCTGCCAGCGCGGGCTCGAGGCGCGGGGCGGACCACGCGGGGTGGCCGACGCGGTCAATGCCGCGGTGGTGCTCTCGGTGGTGTCCATCGTCCTGACGAATCTGGTGATCACGCAGATCACCGCGATGTTCCTGCCGACGAGGCTGGCGTGACGGTTTCCTCGTACGTTCCGGGCGGGCTGCGCTGGCTGGCCGCGCGCACTCGCGGCAAAGCCGTCAATCCGATCGAAAACCTGGGTTTCGCACTGGGTTTCGCCGCCCAGGCGCTGGGTTCGATACCGCTGACCCTGACCCGGTACCGGGCCGAGACCATGCGCTCGATCACCAATATGACCTGGGGCAACGGATCGGTCATCGTCGGCGGCGGCACCGTGCCGATGATGATCGTGCTGGGCTTGGCGATGGGCGCGTCGGTCGGCGTCGAATCGTTCTCCACGTTGAGCATGCTGGGCATGGGCCCGGTGACCGGCGTGGTCTCGGCCTTCGCCACCACCCGCGAGCTCGCCCCGATCGCCGCGGCCATCGGATTCGCCGCGCAGGCCGGTTGCCGGATGACCGCCGAGATCGGTTCCATGCGCATCTCCGAGGAGATCGACGCCATCGAATCACTGGGCTTGCGTTCGGTTCCGTTCGTCGTGACCACCCGGGTGATCGCGGGCGCGATATCGATCGTGCCGACCTTCCTGATCGGGCTGATCCTGTCGTACCTGGCCTGCCGCGGCCTGATCACGCTGGTGCACGGTGAGTCCGCGGGGGTCTACGACCACTACTTCTTCCAGTTCGTCGCCGGGTTCGACGTGGTCGCCGCGGTGATCAAGGTGTCCATCTTCGCGACCGTGGTGATCCTGGTGCACAGCTACTACGGCTTCTTCGCCAGTGGCGGTCCCGAGGGCGTCGGCATCGCCTCGGGAAAGGCGGTGCGCGCCAGCTTCGTCGCCATCATCGGCATCGACATGGTCCTGTCCATCGCGTTGTGGGGATTCAACGCCGCGATCAGTTTCACGGGGTAGGGGATGCCGAATTACGCAATGGCCGGGGTGGGCCTGGATCGGCGGCGGGCACTGCTCATCGGTGCCGCCGCACTGGTGGTCATCATGGTGGCGATCGTTGCATGGCGGGTCCGGGTAGCCACGACTTCCGATGGGGGACTGGCGATTCGGCTCCACACCGCCCAGGTCGGCGACGGCATCGTGGTGGGCACCCAGGTGCGCGCCGACGGTGTGCGGGTCGGTGAGGTGACCGCCATCGAGCCTGACAGCGTCGGCACCCAGTCGATCTCGGTGCGCGTGGACGGCGCGAAACTCGACGGACTCGACGACAGCCTGCGGGTGGACTACGCGACCTCGAATCTGTTCGGTATCAGCGAGATCGAGCTGCGATCCGGTCCGGGCGGTGCTCCGCTGCGCGACGGCTCGGTGGTCGAGCTGACCGGCGCGCGGGCCGCGGACGCCTACGACGCCACCATGGGCAGCCTGCTGCGCAGTCTCGGTCAGGTCGGTGGTCAGGTCTTGACCCCGGAGCTGTCGAATGTGCTGGCCCAGCTCGCCGGTGACGTGCGCGCCTTTACACCACTGCTGCAGGCATTGGTGGTCACCGCGCGCACCTTCGCCGATACGCAACGAATCCCGTTGTCGCAGCAGCTCGGTGCGTACGGGACCGCGCTCTCGGGTCTGAGCGGGTTCGCCGCGGCCACGATCGCGGTCATCGACCAGACCTACAAGATCGATGCGCTGCGCGATGACAGGCCGCGATTCGACGCCACCATCGAGATGGTGGTGCAGCAGTTGTTCCCCGGTCTGCAACGCACCATGTACCACGCCGATGCCGCGTTCTCCGGCTACGCAGCGCTTCTCGTGCCGATTCTGAGCGCCGCGGCCAAGACGGTGCCGACGCCCGAGCAGTCCGGCGATGAATTGCGAGAGCTGCTCGATCGGCTCCGCGCCGCCATGCCCGACACCCCCGAGGGCCCAGTACTGAACCTCGACGTGGACCTGCGCGGCGTACCCGGCGTGGCCGTTCCGCTGCTGGGTGCGGGGGTGCCGCGATGACGTCGGTTCGCGGCTCCGCGCTGCGCCTGATCCTTTTCGCCGTCGCGATGATCGGGGTGCTCGCCCTGGTGATCACCGCCATTCAGCGCCCGGTCTCGGGCGACACCGACGAGTACCGAGCGCTGTTCACCGATGCCGGCGGGCTGCGCACCGGTGACGACGTGCGGGTGTTCGGAGTGCAGGTGGGCAAGGTGGAAAGCATTGCGCTGCAGGGACAACAAGCGCTCGTCGGCTTCTCGTTGCGCCGGTCCGCGTCGATCTACGACAACAGCCGGCTCGCGATCCGCTATCAGAACCTCACCGGCCAGCGCTACGTCGATCTGCAGCAGCAGGCCACACCGGGTGGTAAGACGCCGCCCGGCGCGATGATCGGCGTGGACCGCACCGTCCCGTCATTCGACGTGACAGCCCTGTTCAACGGGTTGAAGCCGGTGTTGTCCACGCTGTCTCCGGAGGCGCTGAATCAGTTCGGCGCCAGCCTGTTAGCGGTCATCGAGGGTGACGGCAACGGGATCGGCCCGGCGCTCGAATCGATCGGCAAGCTGGGTTCGTACGTGGCGGACCGGCAGCGGCTGATCACCACACTGATCCGCAATCTGTCGGAGATCTCGGACAAGATCGGCGGACGATCCCGGAACCTGGTGGCCCTGTTGTCGAAACTGAGCGATGTGTTCACCTCGCTGCAGATCAAGGTGGACGGGCTGATCGACTTCGCCCTCACCGCGCCGCCGGTCCTGGATCCCATCGACGATCTGCTCGCCACTCTCGGCCTGAGCGAGAACGTCAATCCCGATCTGGAAGACGTTGTGCACCGGCTGTTCCCGAATCCTCAGGATCTCGTCGATCAGCTCGGCACGCTGCCCGGTCTACTGGCCGGCCTCGCTGCCACGCTGCCGCAACCCGGTTCGAATCTCGATCTGCGCTGTAGCCACGGTTCGGCGGAGTTGCCCGCCCCGTTCGCGGTGCTGGTGGCCGGGCAGAAGGTGTCGATATGCAAACCCTGATCTCGAGGCGGCTCTCGCGTGGATCACGCCCGCGCCGGGACGCGGCCGCGGAGCGGCGACGTGAAATCCGCCTGGGCGCACTGGGAGTCGCGCTCGTGGTGAGCATGCTGGTCGCGGTGGCGGTGCTGTACGCCGTGCCGTTCGGCAAGCGGACCTACACCGCGTGGCTGCCGGAGGCGCAGTCCGTGCGGACCGGTGACGATGTGCGATTGGCCGGAATCTCGGTCGGCACGGTGCGCTCACTGGAACTGACCGCCGATCACGTGATCATGACCTTCACCGTCGACGATTCGGTCTTCGTGGGCCGGGAGACCTCGCTGGACGTTCGAATGCTCACCATCGTCGGCGGTCACTACGTGGCGTTGTTCCCGGCGGGGACCGCGGCATTGGGCGGCGGTCACATTCCCGCCGATCGAGTTCGCCTGCCCTACAGCCTGTCCGACGCCTTCCAGGACGCGGTCACCCCGGTGCGTGGAATCGACGGGAACGGGTGGCGCGAAAATCTCACCGCCATCGCCGATTCGCTCACCGCCGGTCCGACCGGTATTCGCGACATGCTCGACGGCGTTCAGCATTTCGTCGATGTGCTGGATCAGCAGCGCGCCGAGGTCTCGCGGGCGATCGGCATCGCCGACGAGTACATCGGCACGATCGATGATGCCCGAGCGGTCCTGGGCACGCTGGTCACCAAGATCAACCTGCTGGAAACGGTGCTGGGCGACAAGCGCACCGAGGTGCGCACCGCCGTGGACACCCTGGATCGGGTGATCGCCAGGATCGCCGCGCTCCAGCCGTCCTGGCAGTCGACGCTGCGTCCGATGGCCGAGAAACTCGTCGCCACCGCACCGGAATTGGAGGCGCTCGGCACTCGCCTGCAGCCGCTGATCGATGCGGTCCACCAGTTGGGAGAGCGTATGCGGGGAATGCTGCCGACCCCGGGGGACGCACCCGCGGACACCGCACTGAGCTTCTGCGTGCCCGTAGCGGGGAAGTCCTGCTGATGCTGCGAAAACTGCTGGGCTCCAGAGGGTTCATGTCCGCGGCGGCCGCCGTGCTCATCGGTGTGGTCGCGGTCGCGGTGTACCTGGTGGGTCTGCGCCCGCCGGTGAGGACCGAGTCCTACTGCGCACTGCTGCCCGACAGCATCGGGTTGTACGTCGGCAACCACGTCACGATGCGTGGCATGCCGGTCGGGGAGGTGAAAACCATTCGGCCCCAAGGTCGCACGGTCCGAGTGGAGTTCACCGTCGACTCGCGCTTCCCGGTCGCCGAGGACGCCTCCGCCACCACGGTCTCGGACACCATCGTGGCGGACCGTCAGCTGGCGGTGCTCGGCATCGGGAACCGGGACCGGCATCGCGATCCGGGGCAGTGCATCACCAAGACGCTCACGCCCAAGAGCATGACGCAGACCCTCGACGCGCTCGCGCAACTGTCGGCACAGATCCTCGGCCCCGAATCCGGTGGTCAGGATGCCCTGCGGCAGGGATTGACCGCCCTGAACACGGCTACCGCGGGCACCGGACCGCAGCTCAACGAGATCATCGTGAAGCTCGGCTCCGCAATGGATTCCCCCGATGCCGCCATCGGTCATCTGGCGGGGCTGCTGGATTCGCTCTCGGCCGTGGCCGGCAGCGTCGCCGCGCACTGGGGGGACATCAAGGACATGATGATCCGCCTGGCCGACGTGCTGGATCAGGTCAACAATCAGCTCTTCAGCCGTGCGGTCGAGATCATCGACGGATTCCAGCGGGTGCTGCCCATGCTCAACGACATCACGAGCATGTTCGGCGATCCCATCCTGAAGCTGCTCGATGCGACCGTGCCCCTGGTGCGGTTGATCCACACCAATACCGACACGTTGCGCGACATCGTCACCAAGGTGCCGCTGTTGGCCGCTACCGGAGCAGCGGCGCTGAACCCGGCCGGTGGAATCAGCGTCGCACTGCCGAATGTCGGCGTGCCACAGGAGATATCGCAGCAGCTGTGCGCTGTCGCCGCCTGCGACGGTGGCTCCGTGCAGGTGCCGCTGGCCGGTCTCGTACTCGGGTCGACGGGGGCACGATGAGTATCCGAAGAGGTGGGATGGCTTCGAAGGCGTTCGCGGTACTGGCATCGACGGTCGTGATCGCCTGTGGTGGTTGCGCTTTCGATCCGTCGTCGATTCCGGTGCCGGGGACCGGAACGTCGGGGCCCAGCTTCACGGTCCACATCCAGTTCGCGAACGCGCTCAATCTGCCCGCCCGCGCCAAAGTGATGGCGGACGGCGCCCGGATCGGCACCGTCACCGGGATGTCGGTCGTCGACCCGGTCGGTCCGAGCGCGGGATACGTGGTGGTGGACGCCGAGATCGAGCAGTCGGTCCGATTGCCCGCGACCACTACCGCGGAGCTGCGGCAGAACACGGTCCTGGGCGACATCCACCTGGAACTGACCGCGCCGGCGGTCCGATCCGCCACCGCTCTCGGTGCGGGAGCGACGATTCCGCTGGCACAGACGAGACCGGCCACCCAGATCGAGGACACCCTCGCCGGGATCGCGACCTTCACCCAGGGCGGCGCCATCACGAACTTTCAGGACATCGTGAACCGGCTCAACAAGGTGCTTCCGTCCGATCCTCGCGAGACCGCGAGGATCGCCCAGTCCATCGGCGCGAACGCCCAGGATCTCGCGGCGAATCTGGATCAGGCCGATCTGTTCCTGAACGGTCTCACCGACACCAGCGGTGCCGTCGACGCGGCGGGGGACACCCTCGCCGAACTGCTCACCGATCCGGCGGTGGCCCAGGTGTCCGCGGCGGTGGAGTCGATCGTCGGGGTGGTCGGCGTGCTGGGTGCGCTGGGCGGCGTTGCGCATTCGCTGGTGTGGCTCGCGCCCCTGGCGCAGGCGGGCGATGCCACCGCACGGGCCTTCGTCCCGCTGGCCTTCACCGCGCATCCGCTGGACGTGAGCGCGCCGTCGAATCTGAACGCGCTGGTCGCCCTGATCCGCGACCGGATCATTCCGTTCGTCGAACGCGGGCCGAAGGTGAACGTGGTGGGAGCGACGGTGACCCCCGATGCCGCGGCGGAGGTCTCCACCGGAGATCAGATCGACGGGATCGTCCGGACCCTGCGCATGATCGGAGCGGTGCGGTGAAGCTGAATTCGCTTTTCTCCCTTGCGGGTATCGCCGCCATCTCGGTGCTGGGCATCGCCTATCTGACCTTCGGCGTGGTGCGGGTCGAACCGTTCCGCGACGATCTGACCGCCACCCTGATCCTGCCGAATTCCGCGGGGCTGGAGGTGGGTTCGCGCGTGCTGCTCACCGGGGTGCAGGTGGGTCAGGTCAGCGAGATCAACCGTGGTCGGGCCCGGGTGGAGGTGCGGTTCACCGTGCGGGATCCGTACCGGGTGCCGATCGACAGCGAGGTCACTGTCGAGAGCCTGTCGGCGCTGGGCGAGCCCTATATCGAATTCGCCCCCACTACCGACGACGATGGTCCGTACCTGCGGCGCGGCCAGGTCCTCGAGGGTAGCAAAGTCCGTGCGCCACTGTCGATTCCGCAGGTGGCGCGGCTGGTCACCCAGGGCATGAACCAGCTCGATCCCGGAACCATGCGTGGACTGGTGGACACCGCGGGGACCGCGCTGCGCGGCACCGACGCGGTGATCCCCGGCCTGGCGCGCGGCACCGATCTACTGGCGGCGGCGCTACTGAGCCGCTCGCCGGAATTCGGCAGGCTGCTCACCGATCTGCAGACGATCGCGCCCGATATGGATTGGGCAGCACCGTCTTTCGATCGGGCCACGCCCACGTTCGTCGAGTTCGGACAGCGCGTGGACCAGATCGCGCAGTCGGTGGAGCGATTGGTCCGCACCGGTGACACTCCCGCCATGTACCAGCAGGGCAATGGGCTGGTGCCGTTCCTGGACCGGTTGACCGAACGTCTCGACGCACTCGGGCCGGAGCTGGCGCCCCTGCTCCCGGCGCTGCGACCGCTCGCCGCCTCGGCAGCCGAGTCGATTCCGCCGGTGGATCTGAGCGCACTGATCAGCGCCGCCTTGCGCTCCACCGATCCGGCCGGTGCGCTGCACCTGCGCGTGAATCTCAAATAGACAGCAACAGAGGGAGTTTCCCATGACGATCGTCGAACCCGCACCGCCGAAGGCCGATGCCGCACCGACCGAGACCGAGACCGCGGGCGCGCCCCGGCGCACGGTCGCGATCCGGCTCTCGACGCTTCTGCTCGCGCTCGGCGTGATCGTCGGAGTCGTCTCGGTCGGAACCTCCACGCTCGCCTGGCTCTCGACCCGAGATGATCTGCACGCCTTGCAATCACAGGCAGTGGACGACGCGCACGCCGAACAGGTGGCCACCGACTACGCCGTCGGCGCCGCCACTGTGAACTACCAGGACATGAATGCCTGGATGAGCAAGCTGAAGTCGAACACCTCGCCCGAACTCGCCACGAAGTTCGACGCCACGGTCGCCAAGTTGCAGGAGATCCTGACCGTCCTGAAATGGACCTCCACCGCGACTCCGATCGCGGCGAAGGTGGAATCGCGATCGGGCGGGGTCTACAAGGCGGACGTGTTCGTGGACGTGAAATCCGCGAGCTCGCAGTCCGCGGACGGCGCCCGGACCACGGTCACCTACACGGTGACCATCGACAGCGGCAGAGACTGGAAGGTCGTCGACGTCGGCGGTATGGACGGCGCCCTGCCACTGAAGTGACGCCGTCCGAGAGATCTATTCGACGACGGCCTTGATCCGCTCGAGCGTCTCCCGCATGCCCTTGACATTGGTCTTGCCGCGCGATCGCCCGGCCAGCAGCCAGTAGATCCGCACCGGAAGGGTGTCGGTGTGCAGCTGGAACGACTCGGTCACGTCGGTGCCGCCCTCGACCGGCTCGAAGCGGTACCGCCAGGTGTTGATGCCCATTCCGCCGGGGCCAAGCACGGTGAAGGCGAATTCGCGTCCCGGCTCGCTCGCGATGATCCGGCACACGGTCGAGTACTTCAGGCCCCAGCCGTTGCGATCGACATGACCGCGGAACTTGACTCCGACGGCGGGCGCCGTTGCGCCACCGAGCCATTCGGCGGCGAAGGTCTCCGGGCTGAACTTCCCGGTATTGGTGATATCGCTGACGAGCCCCCAGATCTGCTCGGCGGGCGCGGCCATTCGAACTGTCACACTGTCCTGCATGTTCGTACGCTAACAAACTTGTGTGCGATGTATCGGTCCGCGCATACCGGGCGCGTGCGAATCAGGCCCGAACCTTCCCTTGTGAATCTCCGGCGGTCTTGCTACCTTCTACGTATCTACTAAGTAGATACGTAGAAGGCTCGTGTGTGCATCCGCCGCCGCACGGGGGCGCCGTGGGACCGGCGCCGTTCGGTGGAGGTGTGCGTACCCTCATCACGCGCTCCTCCACCGGCCCTGCGTCACACCTTGATTCTTCTGCGGGAGGCGGGGTACCCGAACAGCATGACGAGCCAGCCTGAACCGCCGACCACCCCGCACGCTCCGGGAACGCCACCTGCCGGGGGATCGGCCGCGCCACCTGTGCGGCAGTCCCCGCCCGGCGCGGTGACGCCGCCGCCCGGCCTCACGCCGCCGAAGACCCTGTCACCTCCCGAGACCGCGCCTCCCACGGCAGCGCCTCCTGAATCGCCGCCTCCGAAAACCGCGCCGCACCGTCGCACCGGCATCAAGAGCACCCGAACCGGCCGTGTCTGGCTGGCTCTCGCCTCGGGTGCGCTGGTGCTGATCGTGCTGCTGATCTTCATCCTGCAGAACACCCAGAAGGTCGTGATCTCGTTCCTGGCATGGGATTTCGAGTGGCCGCTCGGGGTGGCGCTGCTGTTCGCGGTGATCGCGGGCACTCTGCTCATGGCGCTGGCGGGTGGCGCGCGCATCTGGCAGTTGCGCCGCGCCGCGAATTCGAAATAGCCCCGGCTAGGCCAACGCGCTGCCGCGCTGCCAGTCCGGCCATGGGATCGTCCAGTCGCCGCCCACCCAGATATCCAGCGGTTCGCCCCCGGTATTGCGGACCTCGACCACATCACCGGGGGAAGCGAAGTCGTAGAACCAGCCCGCGTCGTCGGGGCTGAGGTTGAGGCAGCCGTGTGAGACGTTGGTATTGCCCTGCGCCCATACCGTCGAGGCGAGTTCGTGCAGGTAGATGCCGTCGTGGCTGATCCGGACGGCATGGTTGATCAGCTCGCGGTAGCCGAGGCCGGAATTGACCGGCAGACCATAGCTGGAGGAGTCCATGCGCACGGGATTCTTCTTGTCCAGCACGGTGTAGACGCCGGGGCGGGTCCAGAACGAGAGCGTCTTGCCGCCGACAGTCGAGGACCCACCCATGCCCATCGAGGTGGGCATGGTCCGAATCAGGACGCCGTTCTCGAAGACCTCGACGTGCTTGGTGTTGTCGTCGGCGATGGCGACGTGTGCGGGACCGATCAGCACCGAGGCCCGTCTGTCCGCGCTGCCGTACCGGCCCTCGCCGAGATGGACCCCGAACAGGTTGGCTTCCACGGTGATTCGGGCTCCGGTGGGGTGATAGTGCTCGGGCCGCCAGTGCGCGTTGCGGTCGTCGATCCAGTACCAGGCGCCCTGGACCGGCGGCTGCACCGTGACCTGTAGGGCGCGTTCGGCCGCGGCTCGGTCCACGACGTCGTCGAAGTGCGCGACCAATACCAGGCCCACGCCGTAGGTTTCGTTGTCGATCAGATCGTCGAGGCTGTTCCATCGGAACGTGACATCGGTCAGCTCGTCGGGTGCGGGCGTGCTGAAGGTGGTGGCGGCCGTGATGTCGCCGGTGCCGCCCTCGGCGATCGCCGTCACCGTGTAGGTGTGGCCGTATCCGAAGGGTTCCGTGCTGGTCCAGGCCGTGCGGTCGGCGTTGGTCAGGCCCGGCAGCGCGCGGCCCGTCTCGTCGGTCCACCGCACTGATTTCAGCGTTCCGTCGGTGACCGCGACCGTCCCGAGCTGGCGCGCGCTCACCTCGACGAGGTTCGGCGCGGGGGTGATGGCCAGGACGGCGGCGCGCGGGATCTCGGCGGGTGTGGGTGGGCGCGCGGCGCTTCCGGCCACGAGCAGGCCACTCGCACCGAGGATCCCGGTCAGTACTTGACGACGCCGCAATCCCATCGCGCGCTCCCTTCGCTTCGGACTCGCTGTCGTCCGGTGGCCTCAGCATGCCGCCGTGCTTCGTCGCGATCGCGATACCGGACAGCGACGCCGCCGATCCGTCGCGGAACCGACACCGTTCGTCCACCGAGCCGAGACTGTGAGGCCAGATTTACGGACAATTCGGACAGGGTTGCTCGTCTCGAACAGGGCTGATCGTCCGGTATGGACACCGGGCGCTCACGATTCGAGTAGTGCTGTTCGCGGTGATCGGGATGCAGTGGTGGAGTGGCTCAGTCGTCTGTGTGCTGTCGCCCCTTCGCGGCCTCGGCGAACAACTCGCCCAGTAGCGCGGCCGCATTGTCCGAGGGCTCGAACCGGAAGCCGTGTTCGGCGGCATGCCCCGAGAACAGATGCCAGACCGAACCGCTCAGCATGGCGACGATGGTCTCCTCGTCCGACCGGGTGGCCGCCGGCGTATCGATGTAGTGCGTGACGACGCCCTCGACCATTCCTGCCAGTCCGTACGCCAGCGGATGGAACGGTTCGACGTCGATGCCCAGCACCGCCGTCCACGACGAGAGTCGTTGCCAGAGCAGTTCGGCGATATGGTGCCGGGCGATCGACAGACTGGTCTCACCGGCGGCGTGCCCGTGCACCGGCCCGGCTTGGCCGAAGCGGTACAGCGTGGGATGCGCTGCCGCCCAGCGCACCACGGCCCGCATCACGTCCGCGATGATGGCCTCGATCGTGCCGGTGGGGTCGAGTACGAGCAACGATTCGAACTCCGCCAGGTACCGCCCGAGGATGAACTCGCGCACGTGCGCGTCCAGATCCTCGCGATTGTCGAACTGGCGGTAGACCACCGAGCGCGCCAGTCCGGCGCGCTGGGCGATTTGCTGGATCGAGATCTCCGCACCCGGCCGGTGTTCCTCGATCAGATCCGCGGCGGCGGACATGATCAAGTTCTGGCGCGCGGAATTATGCTCCTGCCAGCGACTTCCGCTCGACCGCCGACGATGGGCGCGCCTGTCGATGGGGTGGTTCACGGCGTCGAACTATACGGCGCGGCCGGATTCGGCGGCGGTACCGCGATCGTGGGCGGGGCCGGAATCGTGGGCGGGACCGGAATCGGCAGGGGCATCGCCGGGCCCGGTCACCGGTGCGAAGTGGACGCGCATGGGCAGCGGGCCGTCGGGGCCGCCGGTGAAGGAGATCTGCCGCCGCACCCGCTTGTCGGAGACCGCGTCCAAGGTCAGCTGCTGTGCGAAGGTGGCGACCACCAGCGTGGCCTCCATGCTGGCGAAACCCGAAGCGACGCACATGCGTTTGCCCGCGCCGAACGGGATCGCGGCGCGTTTCTGCGTGCGCTCGAGGACCTCCGGCAGGAAGCGGGCCGGATCGAATTCCTCGGGACGATCCCACACCCGGGGATGGTGGTGCAGCCCGTGCAGGACGATCGCGACGGTGGTGCCGGGCTTGATCGGATAGCCGCCGAGCACATCGTGATCCTTTGCGGTCCTTGCCAATCCGATCACCGGTGGCAGCAGTCGCATGGTCTCGGAGACCACCGCCTGGGTCCACGGCAGATTCTCGATGTCGGCGGCGGTCGCCGCGCGTGAGCCCAGTACCGTTCGCACCTCCTCACGCAGTCGCTCGCGGGCGGCGGGGTGTTCCGAGAGCAGCTGCCAGACCCACGTCAATGCCGTTGCGGTGGTTTCCATTCCGGCGCCGATGAAGGTCATCAGCTCGTCGTGGATCTCCTGATCGCTGTAGCGGTAACCGGTTTCGGGATCCGACGCGTCCATCAGCAGGGCGAGCAGATTGTCCCTGCGGTCGATGCGCCCGCCGCGATGATCGGCGATCAGCCCGTCCACCACGTGTTCGGCATGGCGCAGATCGCGCATGGCGCGCGGCTCGACCATCCAGCCCGCCGCGCGCATGATGCGGATCGGCAGCCGGGAGTTGGCCGGTTCGCCGTCGCGACCCGAACGCCGGTGCAGCCGGACCGCTGTGTTGTACACGGGGCGACTGGCATTGGTCATGAAACCGCGCCCGAAGAACTTCAGCAGGCGGCCGAGCACGACTTCGGACATCGGCCCGGTGATATCGGTGCCGAACATGGTTCGCGAGGTGATATCCAGTGTGAGGCGGTTCATTTCGGCATTGATGTCGATCGCGCCGCCGGACTCGGACAGGGTGCGGATCCTGGTGACGGCATCGCGTGCCGCCGCCACCATGACGGGTGCGAAGCCGTCGACATTGCGCTTGCCGAAGATCGGTTGTACGAGCCGCCGATTGCGTTGCCACTGCTGCTCGTCCCGATCTGTCACCAGCCCGCGCCCGAAGGCGACCGCGAGCATGTCGTACTCGGGACTCTTGGTGTAGTTGTTCTGGTTGGTGACGAGCACCTGTCGCGCCAGTTCGGGACTGCGCACCACGACGAACTTCGCGAACGGCACCCGCGCTACCAGGACGTCGTCCTGGCCGGGCAGGTTCGACACGTAGTCCAGCACGGTGTGGTCGCGCACGCGCGGAAGGATTCCCACCGCCAAGCGAATCGATTCGCGCCAGGTCACCTTCGTTCGGTGCCATCGCACGAAGGTCGGCGCCCAGCGCGGGGGATGCAAACGCGAAGGGTGCGCCGGTGCGGGTTGCGTGGAGGAATCGACAGCGTCTGCCATGGTCCTGGTCCTTGCCTGCACGACTTTCATGGGACGTGATGTCTCATACACGTTAATGGGACACGATGACTCGGTCAACAGTCCGTTCGCTCGGTTGGATCGGTCGTGTGACGTGGGTCCGGTCCGGGTTTACCGGGACACCCCGGGGTTACGCTGCGATCGACCGAAGCGGCAGTGACCGGTGGAAGGTGGCGCAGCATGTGGGATCCGCAGCAGTACCTGGCGTTCGATGATCATCGGGCTCGCCCGTTCTTCGATCTGGTGAACCGGGTGCGGGCCGAGAAACCGCGGCGGGTGGTGGATCTGGGCTGCGGGCCGGGAAATCTGACCGTGACGCTGGGTGAGCGCTGGCCCGAGGCCGAGCTCGAGGCATCCGATTCCTCGCCGGAGATGGTGGCGGCGGCGCGCTCCCGGGGCATCGCCGCCTCGCTGGGGGATGTGCGGACCTGGCGGCCGAGCGCGGACACCGATGTCGTGGTGTCCAACGCCGTGCTGCAGTGGGTGCCCGGCCATCAGGAACTGCTGCTGCGGTGGGCGCAGGAGCTGCCCGCCGGGGCCTGGCTGGCCTTTCAGGTGCCCGGGAATTTCGATGCGCCCTCGCACATTTCGATCCGCACTCTCGCGGCCACCGAGCAATGGCGCGAAAAGCTGGGTCCGGCAGGGCTTCTGGAGCCGCGCGCGGTGCTCGATCCGGAGGGCTACGCCCGGGTGCTGACCGCCGCCGGCGCGACGGTGGACGCCTGGGAGAGCACCTATCTGCAGCGACTCGAGGGCCCGGATCCGGTCCTGGAATGGGTCAGCGGTACCGCCCTCACGCCCGTGCGCGATGCCCTGGACGAGGCCGAATGGCAGGAGTTCCGGGCGCAATTGGCCCCGCTGCTGCGCGAGGCCTACCCGGCCCAGACCGACGGCACCACCTGGCTGCCGTTCCGCCGCGTGTTCGTTGTCGCTCGGACCGCATCGTCACCGGAGTCGCCCACTTCGTCACCAGAGTGATTCGGGTGCTCTCGCCGTGATCGAATCGCGACCTCATCGTCGCAGGTCCACAGCATTTCCACAGGAGATTCGGGAGCATCCCACGGGTTCTGATCGTTGAATAGGGGAGTGCTGCTCGACAGCACTCGTCGCGCTAGTCCGAGGAGGTCGGGCCAATGCACACCGCAGCCATCGAGATCGGATCCGCCGTGCCCATCGTGCCGAGCGGGGACGCGCCACGGCTCGGTGCCGTCGCGGGATCCGCGGTGAGCCGGGTGGGCAGCCGCACGCTCAACGCGGACGCGGTCGCGACCCTCACCGATGAGCGGCTGGGGCGCAGCGTATTCGTGGTCGCGGACGGGGTGGGCGATCATCTCGGCGCGGCTCGGGCGGCGCGGATCGTGGCCCGGACGGCGGCTCGGGTCGCGGTGGCCGAGGGCGCGTATGCCGGAATCCTCGCCGCGCAAAGGGAACTGCTGCGTCAACTGCCGGACTCCTCGGCCGACAGCGTGCTGGTCGTGGCGGTGCTCCCGGCGAGCGGGCAGCCGGACGGTCCCTGCGACATCGCCTGGGTGGGCGACTGCCGCGCGTACCGATGGAACGGGCGCGTACTGCACCAGATCACCACCGATCACACTGTCGCGGAGTACTTCCGGGCTCGTGGTCAGGAGCCGATGCCGGGGATGGGGCATCTGGTGACCACCTCCGCGCGCACCACCCGACCCGGTGAGATCGGGCAGGCCTCGACCGGTTCCAGCGCGGGCAGGCTGCTGCTGTGCACCGACGGCGTCGGCAAGCGGCTCGACCTGGGCGAGGTGAAAGCGATTCTCGCCGCCGGGATTACGGCGAGCGACGCCGCGACCGCGCTGGTGGACGCCGCCCTCGACGGTGGCGGCAGGGACAATACGACGGCCTTGGTGGTGGATGCCGCACCCGGCCCCGCAGCACCCGCGCCCCGCCTCTAGGGCGTGCGCGGGAGAGGGAAGTGGCCCGGAACTGTTGGGGTTCCGGGCCGCTTCGCTGTCCGGGTCTCCCTACTCCTGCGTGGCGACGACCCGTCCGGAATCGATTGCGGCGAGCAGCTTTTCGTGGTCCGCGATGGTTTGATCGGCGTACGCGAGAGCGAATTCGCCGATGGCCCGGTCGAAAAGGTCGCTGCCGCCGAGGTAGGCGGAGATGGCGCCGCGATCACCGGAGCGGGCGTGGCCCCGGGCGAGGGTGTGGCCGCACAGGGTGGCGTAGGTGGTCAGTTCGGTGGGGTTCATGGCGTCGACGGTGGCCGAGCCCTTCATGTCTCGCAATTGCCGAAAGTAGTAGAACAGACCCTCGGGACCGGTGGCCCAGCCCAGGAAGATGTCCCCGGCGGCCTGGGTGAGACGCTGACCGTGCACCACGCGGTGGCCCTGATGACGGAAATCGCTGGCGCGCAGGTGTGTCGCGAGCACCGACTCCTCCGCCTGTTTCACCTGCAGGAACAGCGGATCGCCGGTGGTTCGGCCGCTGAGCAGCACGATGAAGCAGCGCGTTCCCACGCTGCCGACGCCCACGACCTTCATCGCGGTGTCGCGCACCTCGTACCGGTCCAGCAGCACCCGCCGTTCTTCGGGCAGGGTGTCGCGGTAGTCCGCGAGCACCGAATCCAGTGCCGTCTGTTCGATATCGGTGACCGGCACCACCAGCGGCGGGTCGTGCTTGATGCACGGCAGACCATCGGCTCCGGGCTCGGTGAGCTTGTCCAGAGCCTGTAGGCTGGTGCGGTTCATGGCCTTGCTGATGGCCTTCTCGGTGCGCTTGCGCTCGGCCGGTCCCAGCAGTTCGGAGACTTTCGCCGCGTCCACCATCTCGTACCAGACGTCGGTCTCACCCAGTGCCGCAAGCCGATTCATCGTCTCCCGGTAGGCCCCGGCGGCGGCCACCGCCGCCGCACCGGCCTCGGTGTCGCTGAATCCGTTGCCGCGCGCGGCGACCGCGACACTGGCCGCCAGCCGCTTGACATCCCATTCGAACGGGCCGGGCAGGGTTTCGTCGAAGTCGTTGAGGTCGAACACGAGTGACCGCTCCGGCGAGGCGAACAGCCCGAAGTTGGACAGATGCGCGTCCCCGCACAGCTGCACGGTGAGCCCGGTGTTCGGCACGGCGGCGAGATCGCCTGCCATGATCGCGGGCGCTCCCCGGTAGAACGGGAACCGCCCCGCCGCCATCCGCGCGTACCGAATGCCCACCAGCTGCGGCACCCGCGTGCTCGCCTGCTGCTCGAGCACGGTGATCGGATCGACCCGATCCGCGGCGGGCTCCCATTTCCCGTGACTGGACCGGGTAGCCAGTTTTCGCGCGGCCTTCCCGGCCTCGGCCGAGGCCCGCGCGCTGTCCACTCCGGCTCTGACACCCGATGTCGGCATCTGTCGGACTCTAGTTCGCCGCACCTGCCCGTTCTGTACGGATCGACCCGCTCGGCGTGTCCGGATCCGCGGAACTTCGCCGGCCGATCTGTCACCCCGGAGCGATAGGGTCCCCTCCCGTGACCGATCGTGAGACTTTCGCCCCGCTGGTGTTCTTCGAGTACGACCACAAACCTGGCAACTATTGCCTGATGCTCAGCGACAACCACATGGTCGAGGTCGAGGAGGCGTTCGCCGAGCGCGGCTACGAGGGCAACGGCTACGGCTGGGCCGGGGTGGCCCGGACCGCGGTGGAGTCGCGGCTTCCGGAGGCGGCCGCGCGGATCGGTTTCGATCCCGAGGCGGGAATGTTCGTCGCGTACGGCGAGGACGCCGAGGCCCTGCGCCGGCTGGGCTCGATCATGCGCGAGGCCTTCGAGAACCGCTCGACGCTCGACGAGCTGCTCGCGGCGGGCGATCCGGAATGGTTCGACTAGCGCTCGGCACGCCTGTGACCGGTGTCATGTCACAGTCCGGATAGCTGTCTCGTCCTTCCTTGGTTGCAGCACACAGCAGTCGACGACCAAGGAGACGAGCAATGCCCATCGAGATCAGCAACCCCGCGCAACTGCACGACCCCACCGGTTTCGGTTACAGCCATGTGGCCCGGGTGTCCGGTGAACTGATCCTCGTCGCGGGGCAGTACGACTCCGACGGCGAGGGCCACACCACCAGTGATGATTTCGCCGTCCAGGTGGACCGCGCCTTCGCCAACCTCGGCATCGCACTGCGCTCCGCCGGGGTCGACTACGCGCAGGTGGCCCAGCTGCGCACCTTCATAGTCGGCCATGATCCGAGCAAGCTCGAGGTGATCGGCAAGAAGATCGCCGAGATCTGGGGCGAGCGCCCGCCGACCCAGACCCTCACCGGCGTAGCCGCATTGGCGCTGCCGTCGATGCTGTTCGAAGTCGACGCGATCGCGGTTCGAGACTGATCCGCTCGACGCGCCCGAGTGACAGCCGCTCTCTCGCCCGCCGTGCCGCGCACGGCGGGCCGGAGGGGCCGGAATGCGGCTCGGCATCAACTTATTTCGTCGTTGCCGCACGATTCGATCTGCCGCCCTTGGGGATTCGCGATCGGCGTTCCAGGCGCGGGTCCGCCGCGACCTCGTAGCGCTTGACGTATTCACTGAAGAACGCCTGCAGGGTCGCCGTCGCGGGAATCGCCAGCAGCGCCCCGACCGCGCCGAGCAGCGCCGCACCGACGATGACGGACAGCAGGGCGACAGCGGGATTCACGTCCACCGTGCGCGCGGTGATGCGCGGTTGCAGCACGTAGTCCTGAATCCACTGGTAGACCACGACGAAGATCACGATCCACACCGCGTCGATCGGCCGGATCGTCAGCGCCACCAGAATCGGCAGGATTCCGGCGATGTAGGTGCCGATGGTGGGCACGAAGGACGCGACCACGCCGAACCAGATGCCCAGGGCCAGGGAGTTCGGCAGACCGAGCAGGGCAAGGAACGCCCAGTGCGCGATAGCCGAGATGACCGCGAGCAGCGCCCGCGAGTACAGATAGCCGCCGGTCTTGTCGATGGCGAGGTCCCAGGCATGCAGTACCGCACTCTGTTTCGGCGGCGGCAGCAGCGAGCACACCGCGCGCCGCAGTTTCGGCCCGTCCGCGGTCAGGTAGACGCTGAACAATGCGATCGTGAGAAATCGGGCAAGCCCGCCCAGCACCGTGCTCGACAGACCCCAGACATTGTTCGCGGCCCGTTCGGCGTAACCGCTGATGACATCGGAGTCCTTGAAGAGCCGGTCTCTGAGTTGATGCACGGTGAAGTCCTGATGAAATGTGTGGTTCACCCAATCGATCGATCGATCGAGCAATCCGGGCAATTCGTCGAGAATGTGGCCCACCGTCTCGACCAGAAGTACGCCGAGGGTCGCGACGAATCCGGCGGCGCAGGCGAACACGACGACGAATACGATCCCGGTACCGAGCCCCCTCGGCACGCCGCGCGCCGCGAGGCCGTCCACCGCGGGCTCCATCGCCAGCGAGATGAAGAAGGCAACGGTCAGCATGACGGCGATGCCGATCAGTTGGTGCGCGGCCCAGTTGACCAGCTCGAACAGTCCGAGCAGGGCCAATGCCAGGACCATGGCCCGGGGCAGCCAGGCCGGCATCCGCCCGTCCGGGGGCACGTCGGTCAACGACACCGTGTGGTCTGCGTCCGAGCCGGCGTCGCTCTCCTCGGTCTCGCCCGGCTCCGAAGTTCGGTCGGTCACCGCCACAGTCTCGTGCATGCGCCGGGCGAATTCCGGCGCGACGCACCCGGGGTTCACACTTCGAAATCTGGACGGTCGGTTTTATTGAGACGAATCGAGACCGAGAGGCATTCGGAGGGAAAGGTTTTGCCGCGATAGTGTGCAGGGGTGCTTGTCGCCGGACAGACTATGCGGGTGCGGACCAAATTCTCGACCGAGCTCATGGCATTGACCCATGAGCTCGCACATATGGCACGGCTGACCCAAGAGGCAGCCGAGCGGGCCTCGGTGGCCTTGTCCGGCAGCGATCTCACCGCTGCCTACGAGGTTTTCGCGCTCGAGGAGCAGGTACAGGTCAAGCACGCCAAGTGCGAGGACCGCTCGGTCATCCTGCTGGCCCTGGAGGCCCCCGTGGCGCGCGACCTGCGGCACGTGGTCACCGCGATGCAGATCGCGGACGATCTGCTCGGCATCGGCACCGCGCTGAGCCGGGTCGCGGAGGTGGTGGTGCGGCGGTATCCGAAATCGGTCGCCCCGCAACCGATCACGGCGGTGCTGACCGAGATCGCCGATGCTGCCGCCGATCTGGTGGCGAGTGTGGTCGGCGTGATCGCCGCGCAGAACCCGCCCCGCGATCAGACGCTCATCACGCGTGACGACGCCATGGATCGGCTCCGGGCGCAGGTGGTCGACAAGGCCGCCGATCCGGGCTGGGCGCACGGGTCCGCCATGGCCATCGATATCGCCATGCTCGCGCACCACTACGGCCACTGCGCCGATCACTCGGTGCGCATCGGTCAGCTGATCCGCTTCTTCCACAGCGGAATTCCGCTCTACGCGCAAATGGAGGCTTAGCCTCCCGTTTTACGGCCCAGGTCAACGGCACTGTAAGCTGCCCGAATTGCTTCAACGCGAGGTCTTTTCGAGTAGT
The DNA here is from genome assembly GCF_001613145.1 of Nocardia jejuensis NBRC 103114. GTDB lineage: Bacteria > Actinomycetota > Actinomycetes > Mycobacteriales > Mycobacteriaceae > Nocardia > Nocardia jejuensis. The sequence goes on along the minus strand of NZ_BDBU01000005.1, from coordinate 181,252 downwards.
ACCGCACAAAACGGACAGCCGAAAACCGACAAGGGTCGCAAATATGACGAACGCCACCGTTGATGCCCGAGCAAGACCCGTGCGCGTGGAACCCAGCGTGCCCGTAGATATTCCGGTCGCGGAACCCGAAATGTCCCATCGGCAGATTCTGACCATTCTGTCCGGATTGCTCCTGGGCGTATTCCTGGCCGCGCTCGATCAGAACATCGTCAGCGTGGCGATCGTGCGCATCGCCAACAGCTTGCACGGCTTCGACCAACAGGCATGGGCCACTACGGCATACCTGATCACCGCCACCATCAGCACCCCGCTGTACGGGAAGCTGGCCGACATCTACGGTCGCAAACCCTGCTACCTCATCGCCATCGGAGTCTTCGTGCTCGGCTCGGTGGCATGTACCTTCGCCACCTCGATGTACCAGCTCGCGGGCTTCCGCGCGGTGCAGGGGCTCGGCGCGGGTGGGCTGATGTCGCTGGCCTTCACCATCATCGGAGATATCGTCCCGCCCCGTGAAAGGGTCCGCTACCAGGGCTATTTCATGATGGTGTTCGGTATCGCCACCGTGCTGGGCCCGGTGCTGGGCGGCTGGCTCTCGGACGCGGATCACCTCCTGGGCCTGGAGGGCTGGCGCTGGGTGTTCCTGGTGAACATGCCCATCGGCGTACTGGCCATGATCGTGGTCGCCAGGGTGCTGAACGTGCCGTTCGAGCGCCGGGCCCAGCGCACCGACTGGCTCGGCGCGCTCATGCTCACCGCCGGCACGGTGCCGCTGCTCATCATCGCGCAGCAGGGCCGCGAGTGGGGCTGGCAATCGCATCGCGCGCTGCTCTGCTACGGCATCGCCGCGGCCGGACTGCTGCTGTTCCTGGTCGTGGAATTCCTCATGAAGGACGCCGCGCTGATTCCCCTGCGGCTGTTCGGGAGCGGCACCTTCAGCATCGCCATTCTCGGCGGATTCATCGTCGGAATCGCGATGTTCGGCGCTATCGTGCTGGTGCCCTTGTATTTCCAGGTCGTGCGCGGCTATTCACCCACGCGCGCGGGTCTTTTCATGCTGCCGTTGGTAATGGGCATCATGGTCGGCGCGCAATTGGCGGGCCTGGTCACCAAATACACCGGACGCTACAAGTTTCTGCCGGTGCTGGGCTCGCTGATCATCGCGGCCGGCTCGGTGCTTTTCGCGCTGGTGCACTACGACACTCCGCTGTGGCTGCCGCTGCTGTACTGCGGCATCATCGGATTCGGACTCGGCGGCTGCATGCAGACGCTGATCATCGCCGCCCAGACTGCCTGTCCGCGTTCGGATATGGGCGTCTCGACCGCGTCGGCGACCTTCTTCCGGCAGATGGGCGGCACGCTCGGTGTCGCTGTCTTCCTGACCATCCTGTTCAACCTGTTGCCGGACAAGATCATGTCGGCCTTCGGCGGACAGTTGCCGCCGGGTTTCGACGCCGGTCAGATGTCGCAGGTCGAGACGAACACCAGCGGTATCGCGGCACTGCCCGACGAACTGCGGATTCCGATCCTGACCGGATTCACCGACGCCATGAGCGGGGTGTTCTTCGTGGCGGCCGCGGTGGCCGCGGCGGCGGCGCTCGTGCTGGTGTTCATGAAAGAGATTCCACTCCAAGATGTTCCGATGCCGATCCTGGAGGAGCTGGTGGCCGAACCTGTATTCGAACCGGAACCGGAGCCCGAGGTCATCCCGAAGCCGGTCGAGGAGCTGCGCATCGTCAAGCCGTCCGGCCTGTCGGTCTCGGGCAGCGTGCTGCGCGAGGACGGGCACTGGATCGCGGACGCGGTCCTGACCCTGATAGACGAACGGGGACGCCAGGTTTCGCGTGCCATCGGCGAGGCCGACGGCATCTACGCGATCGGCGTGCCCAGGGCCGGTGGCTACGTGCTGATCGTGTCCGCGACGGGCTATCAGCCCACGGCGGTCACCATCACGGTCAGCCACAAGCCGCACGTTCTGGACATCACGCTGGTGGGTTCCGGCGAGGTCTCGGGCATCGTGCGGTCCGCCGTGCGCGGTGCGCCGCTGATGGACGCGACGGTCACGCTCACCGACATGTTCGGCGATGTGGTCGGTTCGGCGGTCACCACCGCCGAGGGCGTGTACACCTGCCACGGCGTGCTGGCGGGCACCTACACCGTGGTCGCGGTCGCGGAACACATGCGTCCGGTCGCCACCACGCTCACCGTGCCGGACAACGGAATGCTGCACCACGACATCGAATTGGCCCCTCGCGCGGTGCTGGCCGGATCCGCGTCCACCGATGCGGGACGCAGTGTGCCCGACGCCCAGATCACCGTCATGGACGAATCGGGCGATCTGATCGCCGTCACCCACACCGACGACACCGGTCGCTATCTGGTGCCGGATCTGGCGGAGGGGCGCTACACGGTGATGGCGCGCGGGTATCCGCCGTCGTTCAGCCGGATCACCGTCGCCGATGGTGAAGTGGCCCATGATGTTCTGCTGAGCTACGAGCGCGCGGACAAGATCTGAGCGCAGTCGCCCGCATCGCCGCCCCATCGGACGGTGATGCGGGCGAGGGTCGTTCGCGGTTTGCGACGGAGTTCTCTCGGCTACGCCGCGCGGGTGAGTTTTCCGCGTTTCCCCGACGATCAGCGGTCGTGCCTGCTACTTTCTGAACTGATCGATCGTCCAGTTGTTTGCTCGGGCAGATCCAGGGGAGACGGCCATGAAGTTCTCGCGCGCACTGATCACCGCCGCCGCGATCGGCGTCCTGCTACCCGCCGGGGCCGCCTCGGCGGATCCGGATCCGGGCACCCCCTCCTACAACGAGTATGTGGCCCTGGGGGATTCGTGGGCCGCGGATGCCACTCTGAGCCAGGTGAGCACCGTCTTCACGCCGTTCAATTGCGTACAGAGCGCGCGCGACTACGCCAAGCAGGTCGCGCGGGCGTTGTCGATTCCGGTCTTTCGCGATGCCACCTGCGGCGGCGCGGAGACCGGGAACATGCTTGCTCCGCAATCGACTCTGCTGGGCAGCAACGCGCCGCAATTCGACAGCCTGACGCCCACCACGGATCTGGTCACCCTCGGAATCGGCGGCAACGACGCGGGATTGGCCGCCACGGTCACCGATTGCGTCACCCTCGACCCGGCGGTGAGTCCCTGTCTCGCCACCAAGGTGGTCGGCGGCGTCGATCGGATGTCGGTGGATATCGCCGCTTCCGAGCCCAAGGTCGTCGCGGCCATCGAGGGTGTGCGGGAGCGGGCCCCGCACGCGCGCATTCTGCTGGTGAACTACTTCGAGGGCATAGGCGTGGACGGCGGCTGCTTCCCGGAGATCCCGATCTCCGACGCCGACGCGATCTGGCTGGGCAGCAAGTTGGTCGAATTGAACGCCATGCTGGCCCGTGCCGCCGAGCGCACCGGCGTGGAACTGATCGACACCTACACCGGCAGTGCCGGTCACGATGCCTGCAAGCCGATCGGCACCCGCTGGGTGGAGGGTCTACTTCCGTACTCCGGCAACCCGATCGGGCTCGCGGTGCCCTTCCATCCCAATCAGCTCGGGGCGGACTACCAGGCCGGACGGGTGCTGCAGGCACTCGGTAGCTGACCCGCACCGCTGTGACCACGGGCACTCTTCCCGCCCGGCCCGCCGATTGAATACAGTACTGTAAAATTCAATGGGAGGCCCCAGTATGGTTCACATTCATCATCGCGGCGAGGCGGCGGTGCCGATCGAGTTCGCGTTCGAGTACATGTCCGACTTCGATCATCTGAAGGACTGGCTGTACGGGCTGCAGAACGCGAAGTTGGTCGGGGACGTGCCACACAAGCAGGTGGGCGCGACCTATGAGGGTGCGGCGCGAATCGGGGCGACGCTCAAAGCGAAGGTGCGGATCACCGAGATCGAGCAGAATCGCTTCCTGGCCACCGAATCGGTGTCGGGGTTCAGCTTTCAGTCGCGGTGGGAGTTCCAGGAGCTCGGACCCGAACGCGGTGCGTTGATCGTGGACGTGGACTACCAGCTGCCCGGTGGTCTGGCGGGGCGTGCGTTGGGCGCCGCTATTGAGCCGTTTGTCGCAATTGCCATACGGCACACCGAATCCAAGCTGCGCCATGCGCTCGAAGAGCGATATCGGATGCGCGACGCGGCGGTTTAATTTTCGGTCCTCGGGCGCGTAAATGCCCGTCCACCAGGCGAAATGCTCATCTCTCGCCGCGACACGCCTGACTCGTCATGTGACGACACGCGGCGCTGGTGCGGTACTCTCTGCGCGCAGCTAACTGGCGGCAACAGAGTTGCGGGGGCGGAAGTGCGCGGTGGAAAGGGAGATTCATGATCGCCCCTTGCCTGAGGCTCGTCGGAGTGGTGTCGGGATGTGTGGCCCTGCTGACCGGTTGTAGCCATTCGGATCGGACCGAGCGTGAGATCACGCCCGCGGATACGGCGGAGATGCAGCGCAGCGCGTTCGTCACCGCCTGCGCGGGCACCTCGTCGGGCTGGCAGGCCACCGCGGTGGTGAGCAATCGCGACGCGGTCGAGCATCGGTACCTCGTGGTGATCAGCTTCATGACTCCGGAATCGACCGTGCTGGAACGCACGCGCACCGAGGTGGTGGTTCCGCCCGGCGCCACCCAGGACTTCACCGCCGAGACCGTGCTGGATCCGGTGGAGCGGCCGCAGTCGGTGCGCTGCGTGCTACGCGGGGTCGAACAGCTCTGACGTCGTGCCCGCGCGGAGTCTGAAGTTGTGCGCGCGAGAGGCCCGAAGTTGCGCGCACGGTCGGGAAGTTGTGCACGCACGGTCGGGAAGTTGTGCGCGCACAGTATCGAGCGCCTACGATCGACTCCGCTGGTCATGCTCATGGCCCGTGCGAAGACCATGCTTGTATTGCTGAACGTTCGCTGACCTGCGCGGCGATAACGGTGCGAAATCTCCGGATGTGGATTTGTCGGTGCCATGGGGCATGCTCTTGGCACGCAAGTGTCCGTCCGTCCGCTCGGAGTATGCAATGTCGTCCCGTACCACCAAGCCACAGCCGTTGTCGGATAACGAAATTCGGCAGATCGCCGCGGAGATCGATGCAGGCCGTCCTCCGATGGTGTGGTTCACGGCGGCGGCGGTCGGCGTGCCGGAGGGCCGTTCCGGAAAGGTGCTCTCACTCGGTGATCCATCCGAGGGAGACTTCCTTCAGGTCAAGCCCGCCGGTTCCAAAGATGTGCTGTCGTTCGGCCCCACCGAGGTAACCCTGACCAAGCCCGCTCGCCAGCCCGCCGCCGGCGCCAAGCAGGCCAGTGCAAATCCAAGATCGGCAACCAGGAAGGACTCCACAGTGACGATGCCGTCGCCCGTGTCGGCCGTTCAGCCGAGCGCTCCGATCACGCCGCCCGCACCGCTCGAGGGTGCGGCCGCGGATCGGAAACCCGAAGCGCCGCAGGCGTCTACGGGCAGCACCACTCCCGCCGAGGCGGCCGCACCGGCCAAGCCGGCTTCCGCGTCCAAGCCTGCCCGCAATGCCGCCAACGCGGCGGCCGCGCGCAAGCCGAAGGCCGCGGAGGTCACCGTCACGCTGAGCGGCACCGCCGATGGCGAGTGGACGATGGATCTCGTCAACGGCAAGAAGCGGACCATCAAGGGGCTGTCCATTCCGGGCTCCGTGGTGTCCCAGGCCGCCAAGCTGCTGCACCCCGAGGCCGCCGAGGTGGTCGACGGAGTGCTGGAGGCCGTCCGGCTCACCCAGCGCGCCAAAGTCGAACAGCTGCAGGCGGAATTGGAGAACGCCCGCCGTCTGCTCGACGAGCTGGCGGGCTAGTTCGCCACTCGACTCCGGTCGAGGAATATCAAGGCCCGCGCGGACTTCGAAGTCGCGCGGGCCTTCTCGTGCCTGCTCAGACCGCGGACTCCCGGTGCCAGGTACGCGGTCCGGCCTCGGGATGCGAGCGCCCCGGATGCGAACGCCGCAGATCGTCGTGGAACACGTACCCGAGCGAGAATTCCTTGGCGTGGTACATGGCCGAATCCGCTTCTCGCAGTAACTCGTACACCGTGGTCTCCGCACCGCGCGGCCCGCTGCACGCGATACCGATGCTGGCCGCGATGCGCACCTCGGCCGCACTGAGTTCGAACGGTTCGCCCATGGTGGCCAGCAGGCGTTCGGCCAGCAGCGTCGCCTGCTGCCGGGCCAGCGGGGCGAGCACGACGAATTCGTCGCCGCCGTAGCGCGCGGCCGCGTCGTCGCGGCGGATGATGCGTCGAATTCTGGCCGCCGCGTTGGCGATCAGCTCGTCGCCGACCGCGTGACCGTAGTTGTCGTTGACCCGTTTGAAGCCGTCCAGGTCGATGAACAGCAGCGCCATCGGCTGTCCGGCCCAGCGGTCCCGATTACGATGCAGCGCCCGCAGCAATGCGGCGCGGTTCAGCAGTCCGGTCAACATGTCGTGGTCTGCCTGGTACTGCGCGCGGCGTTCGCTACGGGCGCTGCGTTCGATGGCTCGTTCGCTGCGTAGGAGGACCCCGCCTAGTAGTAGGGCGAACAGCGAGGACACCACGATGCGATCCACGGTGTCGAGGCTGGAGCCGACCACCGGCACCAGGGCGGCCACGATCATCACGATGGCGATGATGCTGGCCCGCTGGCGCGATCGATGCGCGTGGATCTCGCGTGGCCCGCCCAGTTCGACCATGGTGGGATGCAGCGCCGCGGCGCCGACCAGTGTGTACGCCAGTTGCAACGGCATGAGCTGCATCTGGCGGCCCAGTTCGGCCGAGCCCGCGGTCTCCAGGTTGTAGCCGATGTCGCCGGCCAGGATCACCAGCATGGCCACGTACACCAGCCGCAGCGAGGGCGCGGAGCGTGCGGAGGTGACCACCGAGTGCGCGATCACCGTCAACAGCAGCGCGTCCACGATCGGGTAGGTCACGGCCGTGATGGTCGTGAAGCTGAGCCCGCCCGAGCGATGCAGGATCGGCGAGATGAGGAAGGTCCAGGACAGCAGCAGCGCGCCAAGCCCGATAAGTCCGGAATCGAGGAGGAGATCGTGGTCGGTGCTGTTCTGTCTCGGTCTGAGCCACAGCACGGCGGCCGCGCCGATGCAGCAGTAGCCGCCGAGGGTGAACAGATCGTCGAACGGATGGCTGTGCCAGTCGGTGACCGCGCGCAAGGTGGTGCCGATGGTGAACTGCACCGCCGAGGCGGAGAGCAGGTACCAGGGGAGCGGATACCGGGGTTCGTACCGGCGCACGCCCAGCCCGATCATGACCAGGCTGATGGTGACCGAACCGAAGAGCGCCGCCAGCGCCAGCGGACGCGAGTCGACAACGAGCGGCAGTGCGAGAATCAGCAGGCCGCACAGCGTCAACATGGTTTGCATACAGATCTTGAAACGCCCCACGGACCACATGGCCGGCTCTGTTTCTCGTACCACCAGCCCCCCTTGTCCGCGTCGCAGGGAGATCAGCCGGTCCTGGAGTCCGACCCGGCAGTTCTCCGCATCCTCTTTCACGGGTCCCCGACCGCCGGCGCTCGAAGGGCACTCGAGCAAATCCTCCTGCGCAAGGCCTGGTGCTTGCCGCAAGGCTCTGTCTGTAAGGACACCGGTAACCGCGAACCGAGTGTTGCTGTACGAGCATAAGTCCCAGTCGAACGGCGAACTACGCTGCCATCGATGAACTGGGCAATCGAGTCGATCATGGCATGAAATGCCGCGCTTCGTAGCGGAGTTCGGCGAACCCGCAGGATCGCGAAACGAGAGACTCGATATGCTCGCTCCGAATCGAACCGTACGGCCTGCACGACCTTCCCGACAGGAGTTCGCGGTGGACTGGACAGTGGGACGGTGGCTCGCGCCGGGACGGGTGAACCTGATCGGCGAGCACACCGACTACAACGACGGCTTCGTGCTGCCGATGGCACTGCCACTGGGCGTGACCTGCACCGCGGGTATCCGCACCGATGGTGCGGTGCGGGTGAGCTCGGTCCAGGCGCCGTGCGACGAGGTCGAGACGACGATGACCGGCCTCGGCTCCGGAGGGTGGTCCGAATTGCCCACCTGGGCGCACTATCCGCTCGGGGTGATCCGCGAATTCGAACGCCGCGGGTACGAGCTGCCCGGGGTGGAACTCGCGCTGGACGGAACGGTGCCGCTCGGCGCGGGACTGTCCTCCTCGGCGGCGCTCTCGTGTTCGGTGGCGATCGCGCTGCGAGATCTGTACGCGCCCAGCGTGTCCGATGCCGAGATCATCGATATCGCGCGGACCGCCGAGAACGTCTACGTCGGTGTGCCCACCGGCGTGCTGGATCAGTCCGCCTCCATCCTGTGCACCGAGGGGCATCTGCTGTTCCTGGATGTGCGCACCGGGGCGACCGAGCAGATTCCCTTCGACCTGAATCGATTCGGGCTCGCGCTGCTGGTGTTCGACACCGGCAGCCCGCACCGGCTGGTCGAGGGGGAGTACTCGACGCGGCGGGCCGAATGTGCCGCCGCGGCGGAAGCACTGGGGGTGCCGTTCCTGCGGGACGTGCGTGATTCCGCCGATGTGGAGCGGCTCGGCGATCCGCTGCTGCGTCGCCGCGCGCGCCATGTGGTCAGCGAGGACTTCCGGGTGCTGCTGGTTGCCGAAGAATTGCGTGAGGGCGCGGACCCGCGCTCGATCGGGCCGACGCTCACCGCCGGACACATCTCTCTCCGTGACGATTACGAGGTGTCGGCGCCGGAATTGGACACCGCGGTGGACGCCGCACTGGCCGCCGGCGCGTACGGGAGCCGGATGGTCGGCGGGGGATTCGGCGGCAGCGTGATCGCTCTCGTGGATGTCGACCAGGTCGCCACCGTGACGGATGCGGTACGAGAAGCGTTCGCCCGCAGCGGTTTCGACGCGCCCCGTGATTTCGTGGTGACCCCCTCGGCGGGAGCGCATCGGCTGGATTAGCCGACGCTCCGGCGTGCCGCGGACTAATCTGGACTCGCAACGATCCACTCGCGCACAGGGAACGAGCGAGGGCACATGGTGAGTCTGTACGAATTCGCCGGCGGTGACGAAGCACTGCACCGCCTGGAGCAACTCTTCTACGACAAAGCCCTGGCCGATCCCGTCCTGCGAGAACTGTTTCCGGAGCGAAGGCCGGACCACGTCGAACACCTGACCTGGTTCACCGCCGAATCCTTCGGTGGCCCAGCGCGTTTCACCGAGAATCTGGGTTTCGCCCACATCATCGACGTGCATCGCGGGTTGCGGATCACCGACGAGCAGCGGCAGCGCTTCGTCGATGTGTACCTGGCCACGCTGGACGAGGCAGGTCTCGGACAGGACGAGAAATTCCGCGAGGCGTTCGCTCAGCACGTCGAGTTCGGTGCGCAGGTCGCGCAGCAGAACTCGCATGCCGACACCGACGAGCAACTACATCCGCTGCGGTCTGTTCCGCACTGGACCTGGTAGTCGACGGACACGTTCGCGGATCGCTACGCGCATCCCGGACGCCAGCGAACGCGCGGCTAGTATCGCCTCTCACAGTCGTGCCTCGCGTCAGCTCATGATCGCCGCCGACTTCGCGCGCATGCCGGATTTCGTTCTTTCGACAGGAGAGCTCGTATGCCGTTCGACGCCAACGTGCCGGACACGGTGAGTGCCCTGAGCGCCACCGTGCCGGCCGCGGCGCAGACGCTGCGGCTCGATGCCGATCCGATCGACTACGCGCTGGTAGCACTGTATTTCGTGTTCGTGCTGGGTATCGGCCTGCTGGCCCGTCGGCGGATCTCCTCCAGCCTCGACTTCTTCCTGTCCGGGCGCTCGCTGCCCGCGTGGGTGACCGGGCTGGCGTTCATCTCCGCCAATCTCGGTGCGGTCGAAGTCATGGGAATGTCCGCCAACGGCGCGCAATACGGCATGCCGACCATGCACTACTTCTGGATCGGCGCGGTTCCGGCCATGCTGTTCCTGGGCATCGTGATGATGCCGTTCTACTACGGCTCCAAGGTGCGCAGCGTACCGGAGTTCATGCTGCGCCGCTTCGGCCCGGGCGCGCACCTGGTGAACGCGTTGAGCTTCGCGGTGGCGCAGGTATTGATCGCGGGGGTCAACCTGTACCTGCTCGGCACCATCGTGAACGTGCTGCTGGGCTGGCCGCTGTGGGTGTCGGTGCTCGCGGCGGCGGCGGTCGTGCTGTCGTACATCACGCTGGGTGGTTTGTCAGCGGCCATTTACAACGAAGTTCTGCAGTTCTTCGTCATCGTGGCGGCGCTGCTGCCGCTCACCATCGTCGGGCTGCACAAGGTCGGCGGGTGGGAGGGGCTGCGCGGCAGGGTGATCGAGGGGCCCGGCGGGCAGGCGCAACTGCATGCGTGGCCCGGGAACGAACTGACCGGATTCACCGACAACTTCCTGTCCGTCATCGGCCTGGTGTTCGGGCTCGGGTTCGTGCTGTCCTTCGGTTACTGGACAACGAATTTCGTCGAGGTGCAGCGCGCGCTGGCCACCCACTCCATCTCCGCCGCGCGGAGCACCCCCATCGTCGGCGCGTTCCCGAAGATGTTCATTCCGTTCATCGTGGTGATCCCCGGCATGATCAGCGCCGTTCTGGTGCCGCAGATCGCCGACTTCAAGACTCACCTGGCGGCGGATCCGGACTACAAGGGTGACGTCACCTACAACCAGGCCCTGCTGTACCTGATGAAAGACGTGCTCCCCAACGGTCTGCTCGGGGTCGGGCTGGCCGGGCTGCTGGCCGCGTTCATGGCGGGTATGGCCGCGAACGTCTCGGCCTTCAACACCGTCTTCAGCTACGACCTGTGGCAGCGGTACGCGGTCAAGGACCGCCCCGATCACTACTACCTCAGGGTCGGCCGCCTCGCCACCGTCGGCGCGACCGCCGCGGCCGTCGGAACCGCTTTCATCGCAGGCAATTTCGCCAACATGATGGACTACCTGCAAACCCTCTTCAGCTTCTTCAACGCACCGCTGTTCGCGACCTTCATCCTCGGTATGTTCTGGAAGCGCATGACGCCCGCCGCGGGGTGGATCGGGCTGGTGTCCGGAACCGCTACCGCCATAACAGTTTTCGCCCTGAGCAAGGCGCACGTCTTCGAGCTGTCCGGCCAGGGCGTGAGTTTCGTCGCCGCGGGCGCCGCCTTCGTCGTCGACATCGCGATCAGCGTTCTCGTCAGCGGCTACACCCGCCCCAGACCGGCCGCCGAACTCGTCGGCCTGGTCTACTCCGAAACCCCCGCGGAACTACGTACCGACCCCGACGCGGACGCCCTGCCCTGGTACCGGCGCCCCGCCCCCCTCGCGGGCATAGCCCTCGTCTTGGTCATCGCCCTCAATATCTTCATCGGATAAGAAAGGCGCACAATGCTGTTCGACATCCGCACCATCGTAGGATCCCTCCTCGCCTGCTACGGCATCATCCTCATTGTCGTAGCCCTCACCTACGACTCCGAATTCCAGCGCATCAAAACCGGCGGCATAGACATCAACCTATGGTCCGGCATAGCCATGACCGCCGTAGGCCTGGCCTTCTTCGCCTGGGTCCTCCTCCGCCCCGTCCACGACCAGTTCGCCGACGCTGACGACTTGTCTGCTGATCAGCCGAAGATTTAGGTCCGTTTTGTACTATTTGACCGATTTGAGCTCACTCTGTGAAACGTCAATGGGCCGCAACTGATTGCTGGTGGTAACGTCTCGCGGCATGAGCGGAGTGGGGGGCTCGGGAGGCGTTTTCGTCGTTCCTGAGGATGTTCAATCGTTGGGAAAATCTGCATTGGATATAGCCGAAACGTTGCGGTCGGCGCTTAAATCGGTAGGGCAAGACGTCGATTCGCTGACAACTGGACGATGGACGGGTTCAGCGGCTGCTTCCTTTGGTGCTGGTTGGGGAGAGTGTTCCGAGGGTGGGCAGCGCATCATCGATGCTCTCACCACCATGGCCGACAAGCTGGGAGTAACGGCCCAAACCTATGTAGGTCAAGACTTACTGTCTGCCGACAAATTTACAAACCTGGATCTGCTGTGAGCGAGGAATTCTCAGTAGATCTGAATGACTTGGACGCGATCGTAACTCGGCTGTCGGATCTCGCGAATTTTATCGGAGACCAACTCTCGGATCTGGATCGGAAGGTCGCGGCCGTGCGCTCTGGCAGCTGGGACAGTGCAGGAGCTGTCGCCTACGCGGACGCGCACAGTGAATGGCTCAGTGGTGCAAAAGAACTCGCGGAAGGTGTCACCGACATGGGCGTAGTGGCGCGAAACGCTCACGGTCACTACACCGCAGCCATCGGTGCAAATACTCGAATGTTCGGCGGTAAGTGATTCAGTGGCTGTCACAATCGATCCGCAGACGTTCTACAACGCCGCTACCACACTTGCGAAGCTCGGCGTAGATATCGATGCTGCGACTACTGTTCTCGTAAAATCGCTATCAAATACAGGGTCCATGTCGGGATCCAGTGATGCCGCCAAGCAATGGGGCGCAAGCTACGACACTCGGGCCACTGACGCTATCGACGACGGCCGGAAACTTGCTCGCACCCTGAAACACTTCGCGGGTCTGTTGAATGTTGCCGGCCATAACCATGCTTTGGCGAACTATCGGGCTGATATGAACCCCGGCAAGGGCGATGAGCCGGCCAAGCCGGCTGACGTGGAAGTGCCGACGGAACTCTGCTGGTTGGGGCCGCCCTCGGCAGGTGGGCCCGGTGCTGGATTGGTATCCACGGTTGCTTCCTTGATGGAGAAGATCCACGTTCACATCCCGGACGGCGACACCGACAAGCTCGGCAACGCGGCAAATGGCTGGCGTGCGTTCGCCGCCCACGATGCAGTGGCGCGTGCGGAGTCGTGCATCAACGGTGTCAATAAGACCCTACTCGCCATCGATTCGCCCGAAATGGGTGATGTGCTCGAAAATATGGCGGTACTCCGTGGATCCGCGGGAAAGCTTCATACCGCAGCGGGCCAGCTCGCCAGCTACTGCGATGATGGCCACAAGAAGCATCTCGACGCATTGCGCAAGCTCATCATTAGCGCGATCACCGCGCTCGAAGTGGCTGTCGCAGTGCACTTGGCGGTCACACTCTTCGCTGATGTGATCACAGCGGGAATCGGTGTCATGCTCGCCCCGGCGCAACTGGCCCTGATCGAGTTGCAGGTGGGCGCAACTGCTCGAGAGATCACCGAGGCCGTCGTCGCGGCAGACATGGATGCACTTCTCTCCGGGGCGGCTCAGGCAGAGAACGTTCTCGTGGGTACGGGCACCGGCCTGGATCAAGTAGCTGCGCTCGAGGCCGCCACTGTCGGGGATGAAGCCCTTGCAGCTTCGGAGACCGCGGCGCCGCGTGGTCTGCTCGATTTCAGGTCGCCGAATCCAGACTTCCCGCCCAATTCAGCGCTCGATTCCATCCTGAGCAAGCCTCCGCCGCAGGGTGTCGACTGCTCGGAGATCGCCGAGAAAATGTTGAGGACCGCGGGTGACGAAGGGCGAGTCATCAGATTCGAGCCCGGGGGAGGGAAATACACCACGATGCAACTTCTCGAAGAGGGTGGCGCCCGAACGGAGAACTATTACTATCATGAGGTCTATACGGATGGTCGATATGTGTACGATCCATTCGTATCGAGCTCCCCGGTTCCGAAGGGGGATTACTATCGTATGATAGAGAGTCTGAATCCTGACCTGAAATGGTGGTTCCAATGACCCGTTCCGAATGGGGAAAGCCTTCGGAGGAAGCGTTGCGGACGCTGGATATTATGGGAGATATCGAGTGGTTCGGCCTTGACGTCGGATATGACGACATCAGTGCGCGAAGGACGCCACCTCACATGATTTGGCGGTACAAGACCGAGCCTCCAGGGTTCGATGAGTGGGTTCGAAGTGCAGTATCAAGTTTCGCTGGCAAAGTTAAATGGACGATAGATAAACCCGGTCGAAATTGGGTCCTTCTTCCCCAGCGAGTGATGGATGAAGTGGCAAAGTCGCCAGGCGCGGATGCCAAGAAGATTTATCACGCTGTTGGAGTCGAGGATCCAGTTTTCGCGGAAGAGGCAATTTCTGATCTGCGGCCGCTGTTTTCTTATCTTCGATCAAAATGGGGACAGTAGGGAACTGGTAACAAAAAAGAGGTTAGATATGGTTACTGATCGAGAACAGATCGCTGAGCGTAACTCTCGAATTCAACGGGCCATTGCCGAGGTTCGAGGCCGCGGCGAGACGCCAGGCGGCGCGGTGGTCGTGGAAAGCGATATCAATGGGAAGATCACTGAACTTCGGATCGCAGTGGCGGCGATGACCGTGGAACCTGCTCGGCTAGCGAAGGCCATTTCGCAGTGTCATGAAACAGCCAGAGGCAATGCGCAGGAGGCTGCCACGAAGATATACGCGGAGATGTTCAATCTGCCCGAGCTGTTGACCCGATACGACACCTCGGTACAGTCGCCCGCGCTGAGCAGCACTCGAGTTTCTGCAAGCTCGTATGACGCACCTCGGAGCTCTCAGGGGGAGTGGGAGGAGTTGACTCCGCTGCGGATCACACATTCGATGTGATGTCGAGGAGCTGCATCGATCCGTCCGAGTATCCACAGGCGGAACAGGCCTCCCGCCTGGGTTGATCGGACGGGAGGCCTTGGGATTACTTCGCCGGGGCCACGAAGGGCTGGTTGATGGTGGTGAAGTATTGGGCGGCGGCGAGGATGGCTACGGGGGCGGTGACGAGGATTTGGCCGGCGACCGTGCCGAGGAAGCCGATGACGCTCATGCCCACGATGCAGCCGAGGACCGCGCCGCCGAGGGCGCCGAACATGGCGGTGAGGGCGCCGGTGACGGTGGCGAGGGTGGCGCCGCCGAGGAGGCAGCCGACGGCTGCGCCGCCGAGGCCGCCGACCAGGGTGCCGATGGTCGCGCCCATGCCGATGGTGCTGGTCATGCGGCTCCAGGCGGCCTGTTCGCGGTCGTATTCGGACTTCCAGGGGGCGGAGTTCTCGAAGGGGAGTGCCACCGGCTGGTAGGCCGCGTGGGCCAGGTCGAACTGCGGGGTGAGCACCGCGGTGCGGTCGGTGATGTCGGCGGCGACAGGGAAGACGAAATCGTCTACGCGGAAGGACAATTCGGTGCCCGCGACAGTGGTGCCGTCGGCGGCCTTCACCTTGAACACACCGTCTTCGACGAGCATGGAACCGGCATCGGTCCGGATGATGGTCTGGGTTTCGGTGTTGGTGGAGGTGAAGTTGATGGCGCCCGCGTCCTGAGCGGGGCCGGCGTGCGCGGTCCCGGCGGAGACGGCGAGCGCGCTCGACATGACGGCTGCGGACATGGCGAACGTGGAGAGCTTCATCAGGTGAATTCCTAAGCGTCGGTGCGGATCAGGGTTTCCGCACGGCGTGGGGGATCCCGCGCATGGGATCCGGAAAAGGGTGCAGAGATCCAGCGGCGCGACCGGAAGGCCGTGCCGCTCGGTGGGATTCGAGATCAGGCGGTGGCGCGGCGGCGAGCCGCCAAGCCCACCAGCACATCCGCGATCAGGAACGCGAGCAGCGGATAGCCGATCATCGGCGCGAACCAGCCGACTACCACGGCGGCCACCGCGAACGGCAGCAGAACCGTCAGCGGCGTCTGCCGCAGCGCACCGCGACGCGGCGCCTTACCGGCCGCGAATTTCGTCTCCTTGGTCGGGCGGCGACGCCACCACATCAGATAACCGCGCACGATCACGGTGCCCAGTCCGATCATGATGACCAGCAGCAGCAACTGATTGAGCAGGCCGAACAGCAGGCCCATATGGAACTGAATGCCCCAATTGGTCAGCTTGGCCATCAACGGCCAGTCCGAATACCGCAGCAGGTCGGTCACATTGCCGGTGGTGCCGTCCACCGCGATCGCATCGCGAGTGAAGACATTGGGCCGCCGCAATTCCTGCGCGACGAAGGCCGCACCGTCCTTGGCCGGAATGCTGATCTCCAGCGGACCTTCCAGCCCGTTGGCGCGCGCCACCCCGTACACGGTGTCGACCAGTTTCGCCTTGTCGGCGGCCGGAGACGCGGTGGGTGCGGATCCGCCGTGTCCGGCATGGTCACCCGTGGCGGGCATGGCCGGACCCGTCGCACCCGGCAGCTTGGCGCTGACCGCGGGCGTGGTCCAGCTCATCTCCTCGCGCAGCTTGGTGACGTTCTCGCCCGCGTATTTGGACCACGTCATACCGGTGGCCGACAGCAGCAGGATCACCGGAAGAATCCAGACACCCACCGCCGCATGCCAATTCATCGTCCGCGCACGCGGACGTGAACGGTCGGGCCGCAGCAGCCAGCCCGCGGACCGCTTGTCGCGCCGCGCGCGAATCCGTCGAATCCACAGCACCAGCCCGGCCAGGCCGATCAGCCACAGCCAGGAGGCCGCGATCTCGCTGTAGTAGCGACCGACATCGCCGAGATGCAGATCCCGATGCAGTTGGTCGATCCAGGTGCGAGTCGGCAAAGCCCCGGAACTGCCGTAGATCACGCTGTCGCCCACGGGCTGCGCGGTCACCGGATCGATGAACACCGCCCGGCGCTCGGACTCTCCGAGGGACGGATCGGTGAAGATGACGCGGGTGGTGTCGCCCGCGTTCTGCCCGGGAGCCACGGCGGCCAGCGCCAGCTTCGGCTCCCGCGCCACGCCCGCGGCGACCTGCTCCGAGATCGGCTTGGCCGGGCCGGTCGAATCGGTGTGCAGCAGAGCGCGATCGGTGAACGTCTCCAGCGTCGGGGCGACGGCGTAGAGCGCACCGGTGACGGCCGCGATCAGAATGAACGGTGCGACGAAGACACCGGCATAGAAATGCAGTCGCAGCATGAGCGCCTGAAAGGCATTGCCCACGGTGCGTTTGGTGGATTGCGGCGCGGATTCGGGCTCCGAAGCCGGTTCCGTGGAAATGGTAGGGGAGGGCGGCGGTGCCGTACCGGCACCGCGTTCAGTGATTGTCACGAGCGGTCTTTCCGATGTTCGAGGAACCCGTGCCGTCGCCTACCGAATTGTTCGGTGCGCTGTTTCGGCAGACGCCACGACGACGCTCGGCGGAGCGCGCAGAGGTATGCGGCACTCACACCGGGCAGCGCGCTTTTCGCGTATGCCGGAACCCCTCACGGTGCGCAGGGGCATAGGGCGAGCACACACGGCCGCGAACGACCATGTGCCGGGTGAAAGGAAGAAGTCAGCCTCGAACGAGAGCGGGCGGCCCGCGAGTGTGCAGCGCATCGGCGGCGAAAACCCGCAGCACGACGCGATCACGATGCCGGATCGGCAACGCGGGCGGCCCGGACCGGACCGGAAGTGCGATCAATGCGGGCAATGCCCAGGACAGCACCGTGGTGCCGATCCGATAGGCGGCCTCGGCGCCGAGGATCATCACGGCCGCGACCACCGCCGCGGTGATGTGCGCCGCCAGCATGGCCGGACTCCACATCGACGCCTGGTGATGATGCATATGGCTGCTGCCCGGCGAACCCCACATCATGGCGAAGTGCCCGAGCAATTGCCCGCAGACCAGGGCCGTGACCAACCCGAGCCAGGTCGTGCGCAGCACGCCGACCCCGGTGACCAACGCGCCGATCGTCGCCGAGGCGAGTACGAGCAGCGTCAGCGGACCCGATTCCAGGGGCGCGGCCCCCGAGATGAATCCGTGCGCGGCCACCGCGAGCGCCCCGGAAAGCAGTCCGGCCGATCCACCACGCAATACCGCAGCATCACTGCGGGATTGCGCCGTGGACCGGCCGGACAGAAAACTCACGCGCTGATGATAGCCGAGGTGTGCGACCCGAATAACGGCCGCACAACCCAATTCCAGCTGGAATTATTCGGTGGGAACCGACATTTCGATGAGCGGCTTGCGCAGCAGCTTCCCGGTGGCATTGCGGGGCAGCTCGTCGAGGAAGATCACCTCGCGCGGCACCTTGTACCGGGCCAGGTTGTCCTTCACGAAGTCCTTGATCTCCTGCACGTCCCGCTTGGACTCGGGGCCGGGAACCACGATGGCGCGCAGGCGCGTTCCGAAATCCCGGTCCTCGACACCGACGACCGCGGCCTCGAGCACATCGGGCCGGTTGGAGATCAGGTGCTCGACCTCCTGCGGGAAGACGTTCTCGCCGCCGGAGATGATCATGTCGTCATCGCGGCCGTCGATGAACAGCAGACCGTCGGCGTCGAAGTGCCCGACATCGCCACTGGACATGAGCCCGTCCACGTTCTCCTTGGTGCGACCGTCGGTGTAGGTCTTGAAGGAGTGGCCGTTCTCGATGAAGATCGTGCCGGTCACGTTCGGCGCGGTGATGCGCTTGCGGTTCTCGTCGTACAGCGCGACGCGGATGCCGACCGGCGCCTTGCCCGCGGTGGTCGGCGCCTTGCGCAGCTCGGCCGGCGTGGCCACGGTCATGACGGCGCATTCGGTGGAGCCGTACACGTTGTAGAGGCTGTCGCCGAAGTAGTCGAGCGTGCGGGTGACCACGTCCGGCGGGATGGCCGAACCGGCGGCGAACAGCACGCGCAGGGTCTCACCCGGCTGGTACTTCGCGAGGGTCTCGGCAGGCAGATCCAGGATGCGCTGCAGCATGGTCGGCACCACGGTCAGGCCCTGCGCGCGGTACTTCTGAATGTTCGCCAGGGTGTGCTCCGGGTCGAAACGGCGCTGCTGCAACACGACTCGATTGCCCAGCGCGATCGACAGCGTGAACTGCGACAGGCCCGTGGCGTGGAAGATCGGCGCGGCCATCACGACGGTGCTGTTGCGCGGCGTCGGAATCCGGTCCAGGAACTGCGCGGTGATGAACGGGCTGACCTTGTCGCGCGGCGCGCCCTTGGGGGTTCCGGTCGTGCCACTGGTCAGGATGACCATGCCGCCCGGCTTCTCCGGCGGAGCGACGGGCGCGGTGGACTGCCCGGCCGCCAGCGACTCGATGGTCGGGATCGAGGGATCGGCGTTGTCCTTCTCGTCCACCCAGGTCAGGATGCGCGGGATCTCGGCCGGAATCGCACTCATCAGGTCGAAGAACTCGCTGTCGTGCAGCACCGCCTTGACCTTCTCGCGGGTGGACACGTCGGCGAACTGCGGCTTGGCGAAACCGGTGTTCATCAGCACCGCGCGCAGGCCCAGCTTGCCGGCGGCGACCAGGCTCAGCACCATGCCGCGGTGGTCACGGGCCAGCACACCGATCACGTCGCCGGGGCCCAGGCCCTGCGCGGCCAGGCCGCGAGCGAAGGCGCTGGACTGCTTGTCCAGCTGCTCGAAGGTCAGCTCACCGCGTTCGTCGACGATCGCGGGGGCCTTCGGATTGGTCTTGGCCGCGTGCACGACCGCACCCGCGAACGGGCCGAACTTGAGCACGTTGACGGCCGAGCGCAGCGCCTGATCCGGGCGCAGCGGATTGAAGAGTCCCCCTCGGACCATGGCATTGACGCTGAGCGCCGTATCGCCCGCTTTGCGAAGAACCGTGCCTGCCGATGGAAGGGCAAGTGACATGGGTACAACCTTCCGCGATCCCCCGCCGGACGAGTCGGCGCTCGGACCGCAACCTCGAGATCCAGTGCGGTGCCAACCCTAGCAAGCAGGGGGCGCGGTGGTGTGGCCGAGGTCTCTGTGACCGGCGGTAGCGTATAGAGTTCCCAGGTCGTGGGGTAGATCGCAGAATTGCCACAGTGTCGCTGGTAGAGCCTCCGGACCCGTGCCCGCGGCGGCAGCGAGTGCGGGACTCGAGCCGTTGACATGGGGCTGCGGCACTCAGCCCGGGTAGTCCAGGAGAACCTTGCGCAGGAGTTTGCCCGTCGCGTTGCGAGGCAGATCATCGAGGAAGAACACGTCGCGCGGCACCTTGTACCGGGCCAGATTGCCCTTCACGTACGCCTTGATCTCGGCCGGGTCGAGGGTGTGGCCGGGTTCGGGAACCACGAAGGCGCGCAGACGCTTTCCGAACTCCACATCGTCCACCCCGACCACCGCGGCGTCGAAGATGTCGGGACGCTCGAGCAGCAGGTTCTCGACCTCTTGGGGGAAGACGTTCTCCCCGCCGGACACGATCATGTCGTCATCGCGGCCGTCGACGAAAAGCAGTCCGCTGTCATCGAAATGGCCCACATCGCCGCTGGACATATAGCCGTCGATGATCTGTTTGTGGCGGCCGTCGGTGTAGCCCTTGAACGGCGCGCCCGAGCGGATGAAGATCCGGCCCCGCACGTTCTTGGCCAGGATGCGCTTGCCGTCGTCGTCGAACAGCACCACCTCGCACGTGGTGGGGGAGCGACCCGCGGTGCCGGGCGCGATGGCCAGATCCTCGGGGCGGGCCACGGTGGCCACCGCGCACTCGGTGGAGCCGTACAGGTTGTACAGCACCGGTCCGAAGGCCTCGGCGGTGCGGATGCTCAGCTCGGGCGAGAGCGCCGAGCCCGCGATGACGATCCCCTTCAGCGAGGAGGTGTCGTACTTCTCGCGAATCGCGGGATCCAGCTCCACCATTCGATGCAGCATGGTCGGCACCGCGATCAGCATCTGCGCGCCGTGCTCGGCGATCAGGCGCAGCGTCTGCTCCGCGTCGAAGCGGCGCGCCACGACGGTCTTGTTGCCGAACGCGGTGCTGGCCAACCAGGTGCCGAAGCCGGTGGAGTGGAAGATCGGCGAGACGATGACCATCGTGCCGAGCTGCGGGAAGTCGATGCGATCGACCATCTGCACCGTGGACAGCGGCCCGGTCTTGTCGCGCGGTGCGCCCTTGGGCAGGCCGGTGGTGCCGCTGGTGAGGATGATGAATCCGCCCGGCTTCTTCGGTGCGGGCAGCGGGGTCTTCGTGTTCGCGGCGATCAGATCGTCGAGAGTCGTTGTGCCGTCCGGGATCTCGGTGCCCTCGTCGACCCAGGTGAGTACGCGGGGCAGATCCGCGGGCAGGGCGTCCAGGAGTCCGAGGAACTCGCTGTCGTGCAGGACGGCCTTCACGTTCTCCCGCTCGCACACGGCCGCGAATTGCGGCTTGGCGAAGCCGGTGTTCATCAGCGCCAGGCGAGCGCCCAGCTTGCCGAGCGCGACCATGGTCAATAGCAATCCGCGATGGTCGCGGGCCAGCACACCGACCACCGTGCCCGGTTTGACACCCATCCGCTGTAGGCCGCGCGCCAGCGCGTTCGACCGCTCGTCGAGTTCGCGATAGGTGAGTTCGCCGCGTTCGTCGGCCAGTCCCGGCCGGTCCGGCCACAGTCGGGCGGCGCGGCGGATCGCGGTGGCGGGCGGCCCGAAAACCCTGCCCTCCAAGGCAGTTCGCACCGTGCCCATCGGATCGCGGGGGTCGGTCAGTCCCAGTTCGCGCAGCCGCCGCAGACCCTTCACGGTCTCGAGAGTGTGCGTCACCCGTCGCTGCGCCGAGTCCAGAACCGAGGCCATGCCGACCACCTCCGTGAGATGTGCTGCCTGCCGCGCGTATTCAGGCAGGTAGCGCCACCGTAGCAGCGGGGTGTGATCGCCGTTACACAAATTCGGTCACAACGGACAGTTGCTGGTTGTGTGCAATACGTCGCCGGTTCTTCACCGGCGAGACATGTACCGGACACCCGGATCGCCCAGGCTGCATCCGTCTCGTGATTCGATAACCGACCTGATGAGGTATTTCCACATGGAGTTGCTCGAAGTTCTCGCCAACCTTCTCACCAGTGGCCTCGGTGCACTGAGCGGCAGTGCGGCGGCCTGATTCGTGACGAACGGCCCGCCGGGTACGGCGGGCCGTTCTGGTGTTCAGGAGAGGTCTCGAGCAGCGGGGCTCAGTGCGAGGGCCGCTGTCCGGCGTCGATCGCGGTGCTCAGCCCCAGATGCTCGGTGGCGTCCAGATCCGCGGCCACCGAGGCGAGTTTGCCCCGGATCGCGGTGACCGCGTCCGCGCCCAGCGCCAGTCGCAGCGGCGGATTCGCCTGGCCCACCGTCGCGATCACCGCGGCGGCGGCCTTGTCCGGGTCGCCTTCCTGGGTCTCATGGTACGAAGGCAGACCCACCCGGGTCGGCCCCACGGTCGGGGCGTAATCCTCGATCTCACCGCTGATCCGCAGCGCGGCCGGCGCGGCGAAGCTGGTGCGGAACGCGCCGGGCTCCACGATGAGAACCTGGATGCCCAGCGGATTCACCTCTTGCGCAAGGGCTTCGCTGGCCAGCTCCAACGCGCCCTTGGCCGCGCTGTAGATGCCGACCCCCGCGAAGGACATGATGCCGCCCATGCTGGACACCTGAACGATGGCGCCGCCGCGGCGTTCGCGCATCTGCGGCAGCACCAGCCGGGTCAGGCGCAGCGGGCCGTGGAACATCACGTCCATCGCGTCGCGCACGTCGTCCTCACCGGTCTCCTCGACCGCGCCGATCACTCCGTATCCGGCGTTGTTCACCAGCACGTCCACCCGCCCGGCTTCCTTCACCGCGCGCTCGGCGGCCTGCGGATCCCGCACGTCCAGCGTTATCACCTGCACCCGATCCGGCTGCGCGGCAACGACTTCCGCCATACTTTCGGGCCGGCGGACCGCGGCGATCACGTGGTCGCCGGCGGCCAGCACGGCGCGGGTGAACGCTGCACCGAAACCGCTGTTGGCTCCGGTGATCAGCCAGCGGCGCGGGGCGTTCTGTGCACTCATGGTCGATCCTTTTCGCTGTGCCCCGGACGGTCCGCCCGGGTGCTGATGATCAGCATGCCGGGTACACGCGTGGCCCGGTATTGCCCGAAGGTGGAAGAGCGCGGGCGTGAGGGGTGCGCTGACAGATCCCACCCGCACCCGACTCGCCGTGCGGTTCGCCGGCGCGGCCCGAGGTCGGCATCGGTCCTGTCGAAACCGCGCCGCGCGAGCCCGGACAGCAGGAAAATCTTGGGATGAGCGTCCCTTTCGACTATTCCGGCCGCACCGTCTTCGTGGCGGGCGGAACCAGCGGTATCAATCTGACGGTGGCACAGGCCTTCGCCGAGGCGGGTGCGGCCGTCGCGGTCCTGTCTCGCAATCCTGACAAAGTGAATTCGGCGGTGGCTGCCATCGGTGAAACCGGCAGTCCCGTCATCGGATTCGTGGGCGACGTCCGGGATTACGACTCGGTGGCGGGTGCGCTGGCGGCGGCCCGGCACCAACTCGGCGGGCTCGACGTGATCATCTCCGGCGCGGCGGGGAACTTCCCGGCCGCGGCGCGCGACATGTCACCCCGGGCGTTCGCGGCCGTGGTGGACATCGATCTCAAGGGCACCTTCAATGTGCTGCGCGCGGCCCACGAGCATCTGCGCACGCCGGGCGCGGCCGTCATCAACATCTCGGCCCCGCAGTCCTCGATCCCGATGGAACTGCAATCCCACGCGTGTGCGGCGAAGGCCGGAGTGGACATGCTGACCAGAGTCTGCGCCCTGGAATGGGGCTCGGAGGGGATCCGGGTCAACGCTGTCGTTCCCGGACCGATCGCCGAGACCGAGGGTATGGCCCGGCTCGCTCCGACGCCCGAATTGTCGCGGGTTGTCGCCGAATCCGTGCCGTTGGGCCGATACGGGACCACTCGGGAGATCGCCGATTGCTGCCTCTGGCTGGCGAGTCCGTCCGCCGCGTACATCACCGGCGCGATCATTCCGGTCGACGGCGGCTGGTCGCTCGGCGGCGCGTCGCAGGTGTTCACCGCCATGCGCGCGCTCCTCACCGCGCCGCGGCCCGAGGTGACGCCGGAGCAGGAGGGCGCCGGCGCGGTAGCGGCGGAATGACCACTGCGATTGCGGCGGACCGACCGCTCCCGGCCCGCTCAGCGGGGAGTGACCTCGACGCGGTTGTCGTGGAACACCGCGCCGCCGCCGAAATCCGAATCACGTTCGGCGATGGTGGCGTTGACCGTCGCGCCGCCGGTGAATTTGGCCCAGCGGCCCTTGGTGGTCGCCGCGACGCCGGGGCGGACCTGGTCCGAGACCTCGGCGACCGCCTCGAAGGAACCGCGGTCGTTGTGGACCGTGACGGGGGCGCCGTTCTCGATGCCGCGCGCCGCCGCGTCGAGCGGATGCAGGGTGACAGCGGAATCGCCTGAGCGGCGCAGCAATTCGGGGTTGTTGCCGAAGGTGCTGTTCAGGAAGAAGTGCGATGCGGCGGAGATCAGGACCAAGCCCTCGCCGGGGTCGGCGGGCGGGGTGTAGGCGGGCAGGGGGTCGTGACCGGCCAGTTCGGCTCGGCGAGAGAAGAATCGGAGTTTTCCGTTCGGCACCGGCTTCGGATCCACACGCAGGAAGCCGTCGGCACGCAGGCGTTCGACGTCGAAGCCCTTCAGCAGCTGGTCGGCCAGGTCCTCGTCGGAGTCGTAGAGCGCGGGTTCGGTCAGCCCCATGCGATGTGCGAGACGGCGGAAAGTCTCGGTGGTGGAGAGGCATTCGCCGGGCGGAGCCACCGCGGGCTCGTTCCACACCAGGTACATGTTCCCGTACGCGGCCAGGACATCGAGGTGCTCGGTCTGCATGGTGGCGGGCAGCACGATATCGGCGTAGTCGACGGTGTCGGTCGGGAAGTGTTCCAGCACAACGGTGAACAGGTCCTCGCGAGCCAATCCGCGTCGTACGCCGGACTGATTCGGATTGGATCCCACCGGATTCGCGGCGATCACGAACAGTGCCTTGACCGGCGGGCCGTCCGCGTCGAGCAAGCCGTCGGAGATCCTGGTCTGGGACAGCGTGCGCACCGGATGCGGCAGCAGGTCGAAGCGCATCAGTTCGGGCAGGTTCAGATCGAAATGACCGCTGGTCGAATAGTGCAGTCCGCCACCGGGAATCGCCCAGTCGCCGGTGATGCCGGGCAGGCAGGCCAGGGTGCGCAGCGCCATGCCGCCGCCCGCGTGCCGCTGCATGCCCTGGGAGGCCTTGATCGCGGTCGGCCGGGTGCGGGCGATGCGCTCACCCAGCGCGGTGATCTTCTCGACCGGCAATCCGGTGATCTCGGCGACCCGCTCCGGCGTGAATTCGGCTATGCGGCCCTTGAATTCGTCGAAGCCCTCGGTGTGCTCGGCGATGTAGTCCGCGTTCTCGGCCCCGAGCGAGAGGATCACGTGCATGAGTCCCAGGGCCAGCGCGGCGTCCGTTCCCGGCAGGGGAGCGAGATGCTCGTCGCAGCGTTCGGCCGTGCGCGTGCGCACCGGATCGATCGCGACGGTGTACGCGCCGCTGTCCTGGATGAACTTCCAGCCGTGATGTCCCGAGGTGAGCGGATTGGTGCCCCACAGCAGGATCAGCTTCGACTGGGCGAAGTGCTCGGGGTCCATACCGCCGGAGGTTCCGAGCGTGTACTTCAAGCCGACCGCGCCCGCGATCGAGCAGATCGTCGGATCGTGCAGCGAGGCTCCGAGGGTATTGAAGAACCGCCGTCCCGAAAACCCTTCCAGCCCTTGGATGTACCCGAGACTTCCGGTGCCGTGGAACGGCCAGATCGCTTCGCCGCCGTACTCCCGGACGATGCCGTCGAGCCGTTCGGCGATCTCCCCGAGTGCTTCGTCCCAGCTGATCCGCTCGAACCTGCCCTCGCCCTTGCGGCCCACTCGCCGCATCGGATACCGGATCCGCTCCGGTGAGTCCACCTGCTCGAGGTATCGGTTCACCTTCACGCACAGCGCGCCCCGAGTGACCGGATGGTCCTTGTTCCCGCGCAGTCCGACCGCGACGCCGTCCTCCACGGTCACGACCCAGGAGCACGCGTCAGGGCAGTCGAGCGGGCAAGCCCCGAGAACCTTCACTCGGACGATCGTATGCGACCACGCCGTGGGCGGGTCCAATCCCTGTCGGGAATTGCGGCGAGTGGGGTCGGCGTGCTGTGTGGGTTGAAATGCCGCGCGGCGTGGGTCAGTGCGCTCGCGTGAGGGGGCGCCGATTTCAGGGAGTCGGTGCGCCCGTGCGGTGGACGTAGATGGTGCTGTGGGCCACCCCGGCCAGTTCGACGAACTTCGCGAGGTCATCGGCCGGGAGGAAGCCCAGCGTGTATCCCTCGCCATCGACCAGGACGCCGACCAGCGCCACACCGAGCCTGAGGCAACGGTCGGCCAGCGGCCACAGGAATTCGTAGAGGTCTTCCTCCGGGTCCCACGCCTCCTGAGCGGTCCATTTGTACCATTCCCAGGTGAGTCCCGGTGGGAAGGTGGGCAGCTCTTCGAGGTAGTCGCGGACCTCCGACGGCCGGGCCTCCCACCCGCAGTAGGCCAGTCCGCTGCCCTCGTCGTACAGCGCTTCGATCAGCGCCTCCTCGGGGGTGATCGGTTCCGGTCCGCCGCGCGCGAGCGCGTCCGCCAACCGTGCCCACGCCTTCTCGAGATCGGGCGCGAGCAGTCCGACAATCTCGAACAGCGCCGCGCGCTGCTCTTCCCGGAGGGCCATGGGGTGAAGATAACCGCCGGGCTTGTTACTGACGCCGACCTTCGCCCCGCAAGTCCCGAATCCGTTGTCCGCACACCTGATTCCGGCGAATTGTGTCTCGAATGCTGGGAAAGTCGTCTTGGGCGCATGCGTCCGAAGGCGGGCGATGCACCGACGCTCGCTAGGGTGCGCGGGTGGCGAAGATTGCTTTTCTCGGCGCGGGCCGAATGGGTGTGGGAATGGCGAGCAGGCTGCTCGCCGCCGGACACGAGGTGAAGGTCTACAACCGATCACCGGAAAAGGCCGCACCTCTGGTGAACGCGGGCGCGATGCTCGCCGCCACCGCGCGCACGGCGGCCGAGGGCGCGGACGCGATCATCGCGATGGTCGCCGACGACGACGCCTCCAGGACGGTCTGGCTCGGCGAGACCGGAGCCCTGGCCGCTCGGACCGCACCGGGCGCGTTCGCCATCGAATGCTCCACCCTCTCCCACACGTGGGTGCTGGAACTGGCGAAACTCGCCGCCGCCCAAGGCTTCCGCTACCTCGACGCACCCGTCACCGGTCTTCCGTCGGCCGCGGCCGCAGGTGAGTTGATCCTGTTCATCGGCGCCGCCTCTGTCGACCTCGACGCCGCCCGGCCCCTCCTGGCCCCGCTCTGCGCCGACATCGTCCACTTCGGTGACCCTGGCGCGGGCACCGCCTACAAACTGATCCAGAACCTCATGGGATCGATCCAGATCGCCTCCACCGCCGAGGCCCTGCGCACCGCCGAACTCTCCGGCCTCGACCTGCCCACGGTGGTCGCCATGCTTTCCCGCAGCGGCGCCGCCAGCCCCACCGTCATCCGCCTGGCTCACCTCATGCTCACCGGCAACCACACCGATGACATAGCCTTCACCGCCGCCTTGCGCCGCAAAGACACTCGTGTCGGCGTAGACCTGGCCGAGTCGCTCTCCGCGCCCACCTCGCTGGGCCGAGCGGCCCTGCACCTGTTCGACGATCTGATCAGATCCGGCCATGCCGACCTCAACGAATCCAAGATCATCGACCTGCTGCGCGAGTGAGTCGGCCGCAGCGACCAACCCGAGGCGATCGGTCCGGCTGGTACCTCGGCCACAGACGATCGGCGCGGACCTGAACAGGCCCGCGCCGATCGCTCGTTGTGCCGCTTGCTACTTCAGGTTCTGAGCCGAGGGGTCGATGGGTTCCGGCGCCTTCTCCGCTGTCGTCTTGTCCGCCGCGTCGGATTCGTTCTGCGCCAACTTCTTCGAGGCCGTCAGGCTGGTGATGGTGGTGATGACAAGGACCACGCAGATGACGCCGAGGGAGACGGGCGTGGAGATTTCGGGGGTGTCGACTCCGGACTCGTGCAGAGCGTGCAGGACGAGTTTGATGCCGATGAAGCCCAGGATGACCGACAGGCCGTAGCTGAGGTGGATGAGCTTCTTCAGGAGCCCGCCGAGCAGGAAGTAGAGCTGGCGCAGGCCCATCAGGGCGAAAGCGTTCGCGGTGAAGACGATGTAGGGATCCTGGGTGAGGCCGAAGATCGCGGGGATCGAATCCAGGGCGAACAGGACATCGGTGGTGCCGATGGCGAGCATGACCACCATGAGCGGGGTCATGATGCGCTTGCCGTTGTTCCGAATGAAGAGCTTGGTGCCGTGGTAGCTGTCGGCGACGCCGAACTTGTGCTCGATGGACTTCAGGAGTCGATTTTCCTCGAACTCCTCGTCCTCCTCCTCGGACCGCGCCTCCTTGATCAGCTTCCACGCCGTGTAGATCAGGAACGCGCCGAAGATGTAGAACACCCACGAGAAGTTGGAGATGATCGCCGCGCCCGCGCCGATGAACACCGCGCGCAGTGCCAGGGCGATCAGCACGCCGAACAGCAGCACGCGCTGTTGCAGGTGTGAGGGCACCGAGAACTTCGCCATGATCAGCACGAAGACGAAGAGGTTGTCCACGCTCAGCGACTTCTCGGTGATGAAGCCCGCGAAGAACTCGGTGGAGGACTGCGAGTGCCCGGTGACCAGCAGTCCGAGGCCGAACAGCGCCGCCAGCGCGATCCACACCACGGTCCAGATGCCGGCTTCCTTCATCGACACGTCATGGGGCTTGCGCCCGATGAAGAAGTCGACGGAGATGAGCACACCCAACCCGACGATGGTCAGCACCCAAAGGGTCAACGAAACATCCACAGCGCGCGCCTCCGGCGGATCAGTCCAACACGACCAACGACTCGTAGCCAGAGGTCTCCGCAGCGGCCAGGCCAGCGCGGGATATGTCCCCTCCGTGGTCACGAGGCTACCGGGATCGCGGGCAAAGGTAAAGAAATTGCCAAGTGAACGTCAGTTGATCTTTACCTTTGCTGACGGGTTCCGCGCCTTCGGCCACAGGCCCGGCGGTACCGCAGGTTCGCACCGATGAATTTCTGATGCGCAGGGAGTCAATGCCTTTGGATGTGTCGAAGCAGATGATCGTGCGCCGCTTGCCGGGTGCGGATCTCGCTGACAGAGAGGATTCAGGCATGACCAAGCCGTTCCGATTCGGGGTCGTCGCCCCGCTCATGGGTGATGTGCCGACGTGGCGGGATCGCGCGCACCGCGTCGCGGACAGCGGGTACTCGACGCTGTTGGTGGCGGATTTCCCGCAGACGCAACCGGCGCCCGCTCCCATGCTTGCCACCGTTGCCGCCATCACCGACCTGCGGGTGGGCACCTGGGTCTACGCCTCTCCGCTGCGCCCGGCGTGGATGACGGCATGGGAGGCGCATTCGCTGTCGGTGCTGACCGAAGGTCGCTTCGAGTTCGGCATCGGCACCGGCCGACCCGGCATCGAGGACGAGTTGCGTGAGAAAGGGGTGCCCGTCCTGCCGCCCAGTGAGCGGTTGACGCAGGTGGGCGAGGCTGTCCGGGCATTGCGGGAGCTCGACGGCCCCGGCCGCCACACACCCGTGGCGATGGCCGTACTCGGTCCGAAGGCCCGGGCGCTGGCGGCCGAGATCGCGGATACGGTCACCTTCGCTCTGGGGCCGCAGCCCCGCGCCGAAGTAGCGCGACTGGCCGAGGATTTCCGCGCGGTCCCGGACATCGAGCTCGCGCTCGCCGTCCCGGTCATCGGCGACGCCCTGGCCGCGCACATGGCGCCGCCGTGGACCGACCCCGCCGCGCTGCGCGCGGTCGACGCGGTGACGATCCTGCCGGACGACCCGGCCGCCGCCATCGAGGAAATCCAGCGCCGCCGCGAAGAGATGGGCTTCTCCTACTTCATCTTCGGGGCCGACTTCGCGGAGCGGTTCGCTCCTGTGGTGGCGGCGCTCGATGGGAAGTAGGTGGGGGAGGGTATACCCGGCCTGATCGTCCACTGTCGACGTGGTTTTGACGGGAAACCGCCCCCAGCGTGCGTCCAGTGGAGGCTCAGGCCGGATTCCACCTCGATTCCAGGCCTAATGCGAGGAACGCGAAGTGAGGTCGAAAGGAACGGCCATCCACTGGTTCGATTTGGGTGAGCACAAACCCACGAGGACGCCGACCGCCATAAGGGTGAGTGGGACCCCGAACCAGAGGTGACCGGTGGCCAGCAGGAGTAGACCTCCGGTCAACAGCAGGATCTGCCCGAGCACCGCCACCGGCCGCGGCCACCAGCGCCCCCGGTACAGGGCGATGCCTGCGACCAACGTCAGGATTGCCAGCGCCAACAGGAACAGCGTCGTGAAAGCCGAACCCGCGGTCGAATCGCCGGACCCGGCAAACCCCAGGACGATCAGCCGAACCACCACTCCCGCGCCGACCGCGCCCTGCAGCGCCACCAGCACCCCGGCCAGCCGCACCCTCGCGGGCGCCTGCCGGCCTGACACGGTTCCTGCCACTCATCCACGCTAAGCCTTCGCTGTCGCGATGGCAACGACCTGCGGAATCGTGGTTTCCGTGCGGTCTTGACACCGGAGATCATCCCGAGCAGAGTTCACATGTGAACTCATCGAGAGGGGTGCGGTCATGAAATTCCTGGCGAGTACGTTGGTTCCCAGGAAGAGCAGGGGGTCGGGGAGTCCGCCACTGAGCCGGTCCGAGCGGTTCGCGGAGCTGATCGACCTCGCGCTGTGGGCCGAGCGGGTGGGGTACGACGCGTTCGGGGTCGGCGAGCGGCACAATCCGGACCTGCTGTCGGCGTCACCCGCGGTGATCCTGTCGAATATCGCCGCCCGCACGTCCCGGATTCGCCTGGTGACCACGGTCGCGGTGCTGTCACTCACCGATCCGGTCCGCTCGGCCGAGGACTACGCCACGCTCGACCATCTCAGCGCGGGACGACTCGATCTGATCATCGGCAAGGGCGGTGATCCGGTCGCGCCGAGCCTCTTCGGTATCGAACCGGCCGACCTGTGGGATCGGCTGGAGGAGGGTTACGAGCTACTGCGGCGGCTGTGGCGAGAGGAGACGGTCACCTGGGAGGGGCGCTACCGGCCCAAGTTGACCGAGGCGTCCCTCGAGCCCCGCCCGCTTCAGCAGCCGGCACCCCGGGTGTGGCACGGCTCTGCGACGAACAAGCGCTCCACCGAACTGGCTGCGCGCTGGGGAGATCCGCTGTATTCGGCCAATGGCCTGGACCGCCTCGATCACTATCTGGATCTGGTCGCCCACTATCGCGAGCGGCTCGCCTTCCACGGCCACGACCCCGCCGCGGCGCTGGTCGCCGTCGGAGTTCACTCCCCGATCATCACCGACCGCTCCCAGGACGCGCTGGCGATCGCGCGGCCGATGTTCGAAGCCTCAGCGGCCGAGCACTTCCGGGTGCGTGCCCGTTTCCCGTTCGCGTCCCTGGAGGACTTCATCGAGAACGGATCCGCGCTCGTCGGCACCGCCGAGCAGATCACCGAGAAGCTCCTGATTCTGCAGCGCAAGTTCGGCAACCAGGTGTTCGGTGTCGGGGTGGAGGGGTTCTTCTCCACCTACACGACCGAACTGGCGGTCACCCGCGACTACCTCGAACGGTTCTTCGCCGAGGTCGCGCCCACGCTCCGGAGCGAGATTCCCACCACCGTCTGGGAGTGACTCTCAGCTCGGCCGGTCACGGCGCACATGGGCGCGGATCTTGTAGGAGAGGGTGGTGAGCTGCTCCACCTCGTCGGCGGTGAGAGCGCCGACGAGTTCCTCGCGGATGTGCCGGGCACGGTGGGCCTGCGCCCTGCGGAACGTCGAAAGGCCCTGCGGGGTCAGGTAAACCACCGTGGCGCGGGCATCGCCGGGCACCGGGCCGCGCTCCACCAGGCCACGCTGCTCCATCCGCCCGACGTGCTGATGGAGCCGGCTCTTGCCGAACATCAGCACCTTCGCCAGCTCGAACGCGCGCAGTGTGTGGCCGTCGGTGTTGCCCAGCGCGTTCAGGACCTGCCAGTCCGGCTCGGACAGCCCGGTGTCCTGCTGGAGCCTGCGGGTCAGCGCCTGCCAGAGCTCGGCGTTCATGGGAAAGAAGGCGTCCCACAGTGCGCGTTCGCGCTCTCGCTGTCCCATGGCTCCGCACTGTACCGAGCTCGGCCACCCCGATGAGATGACAGCCCCCGCGCACTCGACGGCCGCCCTCGATCTCAGAATCGAATTCGGCGGCACGGATTCGATCGTGACAGGAGACCCCGGGGTTCGCCGGCCATCGGCTTCCCGGAAACCGCCTGAGCCCGAACCGCATACCGCGCTGACCGAATCGGTCAGCGCTTACCGGCGGAAGGCATACTGCGCGAGACTGTTTCGAGCCTTCACTGCGGCGTGGATCGCGGCGAGTCGATCACCCGGCACCGGAAGGGTTGGCCGCCAGCCGCACTCGGCGTCGTGTCACCAAGCGCCGTGGTAGCTCACGCCCAACACGAGGGCAGCGACCGCGGTGGCCAGAAAGACGATTCCGCCGACTATGTTGCGAGAGCCCACCCGCAGGTGCGCGGCGATGGCTCCGATGAAGTACAGCACCAGGCCGGTGGCGGCCAGCGTTCCGAGGATCGGCACGGCAAGCCCGGCCAGCAGCCCGATAGCGCCCGCGGCCAGCAAGGTGCCGAGCACGGGAACGTACTTGCGGGGAATGCCCTTCATGTCCGCTTGGGTCTTGGGGTAGTCGTGGCCGATCAAATACGTGACGGCGGCGGCGCCGTTGAAGAGCACACCGAGGATGCTGACCGTAACGAAGGCGATATGCACGTTCTCTCCGAACATTTGGCTGATGATTCAGCGCCGCTGTCGGTATCGATCAGTGTCCCGTGAACGGTCGAGATCCTCTAACGGGGCATCTGCCGAGACGATACAACAGGTGCCATACGCTTGTGATGTGGACAAGCCGCCGCTGTATCGGAAGGACAACACCACCGCGCGGGGGTCTCGTCCACGCGGTGGTGAGTATCGGCATCGCCGCAACACGAAGCGGACCGCGAAATCCGATGTGACGCACGAGGGTATGGGACGGACACCGGGCCGGGGGCGTGATTACACGCCGCTTTTCCGGTTCCTGCTCTCGAGGGTCGGATCGGACTGGGAGGCGACATTCACCGAAGCCAAGTCCCGACTCGACCAGGACGAACCGATCTTCTGGCTTGTGGCGGTGCAGGAATTCGACCGTCAGGACTACGTGCGGGTCAGCGAGTCGACCTATTACAGCGGGTTGTACGTCGCTTCCGACGGAACACTGCAGGTTGTGAATCCAGACATCGACGAAACGAGTCTTGACCCCGTATGCGCATGCTGCACCTGCACGTTCAACGGCATCCGATTCACAAGGCCCGCTTCACCAGGTACGTCACCGACCTAGCCTCACCGCTACGAGCGAGAACCGGACGGGCCGAAGCCGGTCCGGGAACGAGTAAACCGGTGCGGTCCCATGGGACCGCACCGGTTTTTCGTTGTGCCAGTGCTTACTTCAGCTTGTCCGAAGACAGGTTGAGGACGCGGCGGGCGACGATGAGCTGCTGGATCTGCTGGGTGCCTTTGAAGATGTCCAGGATCTCGCGGGCAGCCTGGCCGACCTCCACGAATACGAGTGATCATGCCGCTGAGCTGGGTGGTTGTCTCTCCCGAGCTCTGCCAAATTCTATGACAGCACCGTTCGGCAACCGCGGCGAGAGCGAACAGTCCGATCGATCCGCAGTGCCGGCCGAATCGGCCCCGAGTGCAGGACGGCCGATCGAATCGGCCCGGGGCCTGCTTGATGCTCGCATCGGTGCCGGAGGCGAAGTGCCTCAATGGGTTCCGTGCGCGCCGCACGGTTTTTTGGCGTTATGTGCTGCCGACGCGCCCCGACGTGCCGGGGCGACGCTACATCAGCCCCGTCGCGCGTCGCTGCGTGGCGGCGGCACGTAGCGCCGTCGCCCGCGCGGCGCGCCTTGAACCTATATAGGCAAATTCGGCAACGACTTTGATGTCGTCCAGAAACGGAGGGCGCGAGCGATTCTCAGCCTGAGGGTTCGGGGAGCAGGCGGCGAGTGTATCCGGCGGCTACGAGGTGTTAGTAGGCTTCGTGGACTTCGTCGGGCACATCCTGTTCGGTGGCCCAGCCCTTTGCTGGGTAGACCCAGCGTCGCTGGGTGTCACCGACGAGCGTGTTGACTATCCGGTCCACATCGCCGATACCTGCGACGTACTCGTCCAGTGTCCCGGTGACGGTGCCGCTGTTGATCACTCGCCCGAGTGGTGAGCCGCTGAGCGGGGACCTGTTCACCAAGGTCGGCTGGAAACCGGCGTTCGGCAATGCGGATCTTGAGTACCGCAACAGGATCGACGGGATGCACGCGTTGCGGCACCTGTTCGCCTCGACGCTGTTGGCGCGCGGGGTGTCGGTGAAGGAGCTCGCGCACTACAACTGCTTGGACACTGTGCTTACCCGAGGTCACCGAGGTGACTCGTGAGCGTGAACGCGCCCAATATCTGTGACTGAGAGCTAGAGAGGCCCCATCGATCAGCAACCGACTGAGCACACGCTCATGCCGACCATGACGCGGTGTTCGGCTTACGATTGGGCGGGATCGCTGGAGGGGTGGAACTCCGTGCGGTGTCGTCGAGAATGACAGTGGACCGAAAGAATTGGGCCTCCTTCGCGATATCGGAGGCGGCTCGATCGTCACTCTGAGTCGCTCTAGAGTGCGCGACGCTTTACTGTTTGACGAAATCGCCGAGCTTGTACTGCCGGTCGAAGAACGCCTCGGTGTGGCCGTTCCAGTGGATGAGGCTGACCAGCCTTTGCCGGGGTTGGTCTTGAGCCAGTTCTGTGCGCCTTTGGGCGGATTCGTCCCGACGTGGAAGGTGACCAGCCGTCGGGTTGAACTTCAGGTTGTCCGTGGAGTTCAGGGATGGGTATACCTGGCCTGGGGCATTGATTCCGGAGGCGGATTCCGAATAGATTGCTCCGGCACTCACGAACCGCCCGACGCCGTGCCTCCTCCTGGGTATCGCCCCGAACGTAGCTGGATGGTCCGGTCCTCTCCCGACAGGATTCTGGGATCAACGGCCACAACACGTGGGAGATTCAGCCGCCGCGCCGCGCCGCTGTCAGGTAGAGCTGACCCGAACACTCGTCTTCGACACGCCGGGCTAATGTCGAGATCCAAAGCGCAGGGGTTGTTTCGGCTTCGATTCCGGGGAGGCAATTGATCGTTGGTCTGCGCCGAACCGGATTCGCTGACACAGGAAGTAACGTCGATGTTCGATCAGCAAGATCGTTGGCTCGAGGAGTTGATGCTGTACACGGGTCGGAAAGAGCTGATCACGTGTACTGCTGGCCGGATGCCGCTGACCGCGATCGTGGCAGAAATTGCCGAGGCTTGTTCCGATCCACGCGTACATGACCGACAGCGCACTTACGACTGGCAGTCGATGGCATCGGATCTCAAGGCGGCCCTCGGGTGGATCGGTCCGGAGCTGTCTGCGCTCGTGGACTCGACTTCTCGAGCGGTTCACACGACCATCACCGCAGACCTGCTGGTGTCCACGAAGAATGGCGCGTTGGCTGTCGACGACAGCCAACGGCCAGCGGTAGCGGCGAAGATCGCTGCTGTCACCGGAATCCTCAGTGGTGATCTTCTGCTTGTCGCCGCGTGGCGCGATCTGGTGACCGCATGCCGCGATATCGATCACACCCTCTACCCGCGCGAACGAGTTGCCTATCTGCGCGACACGCTGATCGCGTTGAGCGAACTACGCAATCAGGATCGGCAGCACTGGAGTCCAGTATCGATCGCGGTCAGGGTACTGCGCGGTACGGAGGCAGCCGTCAGGTACGCGCGAGCGACGGTCGGCGACACTGTCGACACGGCCACATTGTTCGACCCCACCGCGGCCGCGGATATGAGCGAAGCAGAACTCTTCGATCTCGCTGAGCGCTGCCTCGTCCAGCGACCGTCAACCGGAACGTGCGTGGTCTGGTTTCGATTGCGGCCTGCATTCGTTAAGAGCCTCTCGTGCGTGACCTTTGGCGCGGTCACGTTTTATGACGCACAGACGCTCGCGAGTGCACTCATCGATCACGAGCGGGCGCGCGAGTTGTTCGAGGTCGTGCCAGAGGAGCTTCTGACCGAGGAAATCCGTGAGCTGCAACGCTCGTCCGAGGTCGACGAGGTCCAGGGGTTTGAGCATGTGCCGCAACTGGTCTATGCGCGCGTCACCGTCCGCGAGATCGAAGGCCATCGTGCCAAGGAGACCGCGCGGATGTACTTGGACACCGTGCTGGCGGTCGTCGACATCGCTCCAGGGATGTGGCAAGTCCTCGACGGCACACTATTTTTCGATGGTTCACCTTCGCATGGTTCAGCTGTCGAGTGGGGGCTGAAGGCGCCGTTGCCCGCAGCGGTCTTCTCCGAGAACGACACCGTCACCCAGACGTTGCGCGAGTTGACTGCGGCAGGCCACACCTTCACTGTCGAGACCGCGCGGCGGCTACAACCTGTCCTGCGTCTTCAGGCGGCGCTGTTGAGTGTGCCGAGGTCGGATCCGGAAGCGGTGGTCATGGCCGCGGTCAGGGCGATCGAGCACTGCAATACCTGGATCGCCCCGCTCGAGAAGTATCGCTGGTACGGGTTTGTCGAGCAGTATCTGTTCGACGAATACCTCGTCACCGGGTTCGCCAATCGTGTAGCCGGCGAGGTGTTCTCGGCCGTGGTCCAGTACCTCCCAGACCGTTCCCCGGGGGCTCCGGCACAACCAACACTGCGCGCGATCCGCGACGAGATCACGGTAGGTGGAGGTCCAGCCATCGATTCGAGCAAGGCCCTTGAGCACGTGAGTGCCTTGAAGGAGATCTATGCCGAACATTGGTTGGTGCGACAACTGAAGGAAACCGACGACACCGTTTCTTCGTCTGCGGCTCTACGCGCTGCTTTCGATTCCGAACGTCAGCAACTGGACGCGCGAGTGAAACGGCTGACGCGATCACGCAACTCCGCGATCCACGGAGGGACCCTGTCGGTTGTGGCGTGCGAAACCGTTGCCGATTTCGCATTGATCATGGGGCGCAAGGCGCTCAATACTGTCATCCGCGCACTGGTCGCCGGAGAGCCGGTCGGCCGCTACGCATCAGGCCAGCGGAACGAATTCCTTCAACGAGCCGAAATTCTCACCCAGGGGGGAGACTTGGGGAATCTGTTCAGGCTGACTCCCTAAGCCCCAAGTGATC
The DNA here is from genome assembly GCF_001613145.1 of Nocardia jejuensis NBRC 103114. Lineage (GTDB taxonomy): Bacteria > Actinomycetota > Actinomycetes > Mycobacteriales > Mycobacteriaceae > Nocardia > Nocardia jejuensis. The sequence continues at coordinate 144,311 of NZ_BDBU01000005.1, read as the reverse complement.
GGGCGCGGGTACGCCGCTATCGAGTCCGAGTGTCAGATGCCTGATCTACTGTGCGTGGACATGGGGACCTTCATCGAACTCTTTGATGTGTTGGACACTCGGGCCGCGGTGCGGGGCAAGCAGTTCGAGCATCTGTGTCAGTGGTGGTTGACCAATGACCCGACGTATAAAGCCGTGCTGCGACGGGTGTGGTTGTGGGATGACTGGGACGGTTGGTGGGCTGCTGATGCTGGAATCGACTTGGTCGCTGAGGATTGCGACGGAAAACTCTGGGCCATCCAGGCCAAGGCGTACTCGTCAGATCGTGCGGTCACCAAAGATGATGTCAACAAGTTCCTCGCCGAGTCGTCGCGTGCGACCTTCTCGTTTCGTCTCCTGATCGCCACCACCGACAAACTGCATCACATCGCTCGTCGAACGATCAACGACCAGGAAAAGCATGTCAGCTTTGTGGGCTTGAGTGATCTTCTGACCTCCGAGGTGGACTGGCCGAGTGATCCTGGTGACCTAAGGCCGTCGCCGACTCGAAATCCGGCCACGCCGCGCGACTATCAACAAGAAGCGATTGACAACGTCGTGCTGGGATTCGAGACGGCCGACCGGGGGCAGCTACTCATGGCGTGCGGCACTGGCAAGACCCTCACGTCCCTGTTCATCAAGGAGACGCTGGACCCGAAACGCACTCTCGTACTGCTGCCGTCGCTGTCGCTACTCAAGCAGACGATGCAGGTCTGGCAAACACACAAGACGAAGGCATTCGTGGCTTTGCCGGTTTGTTCTGACGCGACCGTCGCCCAGAATGCCGACGAAGCGGTAATGCACACGAGTGAGCTGGGTGTGCCAGTGACAACAGAGCCCGCTCAGATCGCGGCTTTCCTGCGTCAGCAGTCGGGGCCGTGCGTGGTCTTCTCGACGTATCAGTCGTCTCCGCGGATTGCCGCTGCCTTTGCATCGGAGCAACTGCCCGTGTTCGATCTGGTGGTTGCCGACGAGGCGCACAGGATCGCCGGTGACAAATCCAGTGTTTTCGCGACAGTTCTCGATGCTGATGCCATCAAGGCTCATCGCCGCCTGTTCATGACCGCCACCCCGCGATATCACACCGGCCGCGTCCGGAAGGCCGCAAGCGAGGCGGAACTGGAAGTCGCATCGATGGACGATCCGACCAGGTTCGGGGAGGTGCTGCATCGATTGAGTTTCGGTGAGGCGATCAGTCGGAAACTGCTGACGGACTATCAGGTCGTCGTCGTGGGCGTAGACGATGCGACATACCAGCAGTGGGTCGAGCGGGGCAAGCTGGTTGTGCGTGGAGGCAAGTCCACTAACGCCCGCACTCTCGCGGGTCAGATCGGTCTGGCCAAGGCGATGCGTAAGTATGACTTGCGCCGGATCATCAGCTTTCACTCCCGGGTCGCCGGGGCGCGTGAGTTCGCCGCTGAGATGTCGGAGGTCATTGACTGGATGCCGCCTGCTCAGCGCCCGACCGGCATGTTGTGGACTGGATACGTTTCGGGAGAGATGACCGCTGGTGAACGCCACCTCAAGCTTCGCCAGCTGCGTCAGTGCGAAGAGGGTGAGCGCGGACTCTTGGCGAACGCCCGGTGCCTGTCCGAGGGGATCGATGTCCCTACCCTCGACGGCGTCGCGTTCGTCGACCCCCGCCGCGGCGAAGTAGATATCGTGCAGGCGGTCGGCAGGGCGATCCGGCTCGCGTCAGACAAGACCGTGGGAACGATCGTCTTGCCGGTGTTCATCGACACCGAGACCGATCCAGAATCGGCACTCGATGATTCCTCCTTCAAGCCGGTGTGGGATGTCATCAATGCGTTGCGGGCACACGATGAGGATCTCGCTGAGCAGATCGACTCCATGCGCCGCGAGCTCGGGAGGACGGGTGGTCTCGCAAGGATTCCCGAGAAGATTCACCTCGACGTATCAACAAGGGTGAGTGCGAGTTTCGCCAAGGCCTTTGACGTTCGGTTGGTCGAGAAGACCAGCGCGAGATGGGAGTTCTGGTGCGGGCTGCTGGGGAAGTATGCCGGCGAGAATGGCACGGCGAGGGTTCCCGTTGATCTTGTCGTGGAGGGATTTCCGCTCGGTCAATGGGCCAGTGTGCAGCGTCGCCAGTACGCGAAGGGGACCCTGAGCGAGGACCGGCGCGAGAAGTTGGAGTCGCTGCCCGGCTGGTCGTGGGATGTTCTTTCGGACCAGTGGGACGTCTGGATCAGATTGATGAACGAGTTCGTCGCCGAACACGGTCATGCCAATGTGCCGTTTCCCTATAGGGTCGGCGAGTTCAACCTCCGGAGTTGGGTTGCTACCCAACGCGGGCTGTTTCGTCGAGGTCGACTGTCTGAAGGCCGTATCAGGGAACTCGGGGCGCTGCCGGGCTGGCTGTGGGATGTGCACGAGGACCTCTGGCAGCAGAACTACAGCGCCCTCCAGCAGTTCGCCGAACGCCTCGGCCACTCGCGAACCCCACCAGGGCACATGGAGAATGGGCTCAATCTCGGGACCTGGGTGGTGGTGCAACGAAGGACCCGCGAGGAGATGTCTCCCGAGCGACGGGCACTCCTGGAGGCCCTCCTCGGATGGTCATGGGACCCCTTGGCCGACCGCTGGGAGGCGTCATACGCGGAATTGGTGAAGTTCACCAAACGTGAGGGACACGCTCGCGTCCCTATTTCACACTGTGAGAACAACCTTCCGTTGGGGAAATGGGTTACGCATCAACGCAGCAGGCGGGACAAGCTAACCGTCGAACAGCGAACGCGATTGGAAACGCTGCCGGGTTGGAACTGGGACGTACGGTCGGACATGTGGCACCGCAAATTTGCTCTGCTGCAACAGTTTCAGCGACGAGAAGGACATGCGCTCGTTCCGCAGGGACATGTCGAAGACCACATCAAGCTCGGCTCATGGGTTAATGAGCAACGCAGTAGAAGAGAAGAGATCAGTGCCGAGCGGCGCGAACTGCTGGAGTCCGTGCCTGGTTGGGCTTGGGATCCGCACACAGCGGCGTGGGACCGCGGGTACTGCGAGTTGGTCGAATTTGTCGATCGAAAGGGACACGCACGCGTCCCCGCCGGGCATATTGAGGGCAAGGTGAAGCTCGGTGTGTGGGTGGGCGAGCAGCGCGCAAACCGAGAAACAATGAGCCAGGACCGCAGGGCGAGGCTCGAAGCTATCTCCGGGTGGAGTTGGAACTCCGTCGAAGATTCATGGATGGAAAGCCTTGAGCAGTTGCGGGTTTTCGCCGCGAGAGAGGGACACACCAACGTTCCTGTCGACCACAGCGAGAACGGTTTGAAACTCGGACAGTGGACACGGCTGCGACGGAGTGAGCATCTCAAGCTCACACCACAGAGGAAGGCGCTGTTGGAAGCGATTCCAGGCTGGTTCTGGGGTACCAAGCAGGACTACATCTGGAGTCAGAAGCTCGGACTACTCGAGAAGTTCGTAGCCCGAGAAGGTCATTCGCGCGTTCCCGACGGCTACGTCCACGACGGTGTGAAGCTCGGAGGGTGGGTACGAGAACAACGAGCAGAGAGGTCGAAGCTCTCCGCCGAGCGGCGATCCAAACTCGAAGTGTTGCCAGGTTGGACCTGGAATCTCTTCCAGGATGTCTGGGGCGAAAGATACGAAATGGTAGAGAAGTTCGCTGCGCGGGAGGGACACTCGCGCGTGCCACAGGGGCATTTCGAAGATGGAGTGGCACTCGGTAGCTGGGTCGCGGTGCAGCGGCAGAAACAGCAAGCGCTGACACCGGAGCAGCGGGCGCAGTTGGAGAAGCTTCCAGGCTGGGTGTGGAGCCCACACGATGCAAAGTGGGACAGCATGTATGAGCTCGTTCGTCAGTACCTGGAGGAGCACGGAACCACTCGACTGCCTTACGACCGCACCTACAAGGGCGCGAAGCTCGGCAACTGGGTAAGCCTCCAGCGCAACAACTATGCGAAGGGAAAGCTGAGCGCCGAACGTCGTCACAGGTTGGAGGAAATTGTGGGCTGGGAATGGAAGCTTTCGTAGGTGCAGCCAAGGGGGTCGAGTTAGATGACCGCCGCCTGCGTCCGAGAGTGCCTCGCAAGCGAAACCCCACGCATCTGCGATTTGCTTGGGGCTGGCGAGCGACGCCATTCGCCGAGCCTGAGTCGATGGCCTGCCCCCAAGGGAACAGCTTCGGTGAGGGCATACAGGAGCCGCGCGGCTTCATTGTCGTCGTGGCACAGGTACGGGCTGATTTGATTAGCCTGGCCCTACCTCAGTTCACACCGAAGTCATGACCCTCAGTTCACTTTGAGTTCATGGTGCGAGAAAGCCCCGGTGAAACCGGGGCTGACTTTCTCTTATCTATTTCCCTTGGTCTGCAGTACTGGGTTTTATTCGCGTCTCACAGGTGCAACAGGAAACTCTAACTCGATGAATCTAATAGATCATCGAGTCGTTGTTCCCATTCGAGTGCGTCTGCATTGCTTCGCAAATCATGCGCAGCCCTCTTGAGTGCCGATTTTATGTGTCCGGTTAGCTCGTTTCGAAGGCTCGGAAGTCCTCCTCCTGCGACTTCTTTGGGGAGCTTGCTATGGCCGTGTACTATCTTACTCCGTGTTGTATAGACTGTTCTGAAAAACTTTCTCACATACGATGCCGAATATTCTGTTCCGCCAAGAAACAATGCGGCATTGAGTGACGTTTTAAACGTTGTTTCGCCAGGGTCCCGCGTGCCGAAAAGTGATTCAGCTGCAATTGCTAGATCGACGACAGCCTCCTCGTCTGATATTCGATTGACGGCATTGTTTAGTCGCTCGACTGCCACCTCAAGCTTTTTTCTGATCCGCGGTTCGCTGAGATTGGACACCAAATCGGAAAGCTGCTGGGTAGGGATCTCATCAAGATCGCAGGTGGGTGTCCGCCATGCTTCCTTGCGAATGCTTTGGTACTCGACCCCGTCACGCATCCTTTGGCTAGCCGACGATGTTGTGATCGACGTCCACCCTTCTCCTCTTGCGCATACGCCCTTCGAAAGTATATTTATGGCTGAAACAATTGTATCCGAAAGTTCGTCACGCCTATTTTTCAAAGCCTGCTGTAGTTGACGTTCAAACACCTCCTGATCTGCATCTACGTCGATCTCGATGTCCACCGACTGAACGATCGCAAATTGATAGATCAGGGGAAGGTATGTGGACCCTGTGGCGGTATGTCTGATTGGGAGTGAGCCGAATCCGTCTCCTGCGGAGATCTCCTTCTCTGACAGATATCGCAGAACGCAACCGGGAGATAGAGCCACGGATTCCACGGATTGAACATGTCGGAGTGGCGTAATTTTGCGCCATGAAACCGTCTTATTAGACAAGCTATCGAATACGCCTTTGCAGGCTGATGCGAATCCCGAGTCGGTGAAGTCGAAATTCTGGTTTGAGTTGATCATTGGAAGTAGAAGTGCATCCTGAAGCAGGAAGTCCAGTGCGGACATTTGACTTAAATCGCCCAGTTCAATGTCCTCATACGGCGCGATATATGCGATCCGCAGTCTGCGCTGCAAACCCTGATCTTTGTCAATAAATATCCGCATGGAATCATATGAGGAGATCTTGCGAATTGAATTCCAATCTGGCCACTGAAACGAGTCGCTAACAACTTTCCATACCGCAGATCGTGGAACGCGGTGCAGTCGTTCCGGATCTTTGGAGTCGCGACGCCATGAGTAGTGGAGAGGATATCGAGGACGATAAAATCTTGGCGTTTCATACTGGGCCTTCAATAGGTCCAGTGCGTTAATTGCGAATGTTCGAAGATTGTCTACAAATTCGTTTTTGATAAAGGGTGGCGCGTCAACATCCGTCATTTAACACCTTCAGGTTTCGAGTGGCCAATTACGACACCCTGCACCTGATAGATGATCATCCGGGAATTTTTCTCGGAATACAGCACCCATGTGCAGTACTACAGAATAGCACTACTAGATGGAGTGAGCTAGCCGATTACTTGCAAGGCTCAGGCTTCGAAGTAAGGACGCCTCAAGCGCTAAGAGCGGAGGACTTGGCATCACTGGCACCTAGCAGTCCGAGATTCGACAGAACGATCTTCGGAAGCAGCGGAGGCCTTGCCCTATATCGTGTGGACTCGCGGACAACATCATGTAGCGAGCCTCATTTGCGGCTTCATTACGGTGGTCGGTGGGGTCCGAGGCTACAGATCACCAAGATTGAGACCGCGTGCTTCCTCGGCGGTACGTGTTGCTGCGGTCGATCTGGTGTAGCGATCGATCATGTCTCGGGTGCTCCAACCGGCGATGGCCATCAGTCCGCCTTCGGTGCCGCCAGCGCCGAGCCAGCGGGATGCGCCTGTGTGCCGTAGGACGTGAGGGTGGAAGTCGGGGATACCGGCTAATTCGGCTCGGTAGGTGAGTGTGTCGTATAGCGCGTAGTACCCGAAGCCTTTGCCGCGGTCGCCGAGCCACAGCTTGGGGGAGTCGGCGAGGCGGTGGGTGCGGCGGGCTCGGATGTACCGGTCGATGGAGCGTCCCGTTTGGGGGCTGAATGGGACGACGCGGCCCTTGCCGCCCTTGCCTCGCTGGATGATGACGGTTCCGTGCTGAAGGGCCAAGTCTGGCAGCAGGATTCCGACGCATTCACTTGCTCGCATGGCGGACTCGACCATTAGTCGGGTGATCGCATCATCACGTCGATCTCGAAAATCCTTGCCGCTACACGCTTTCAGGAGCTGGCGAAGTTGGTCATCCGTGAGGGATGGAACCACCTTCTCGTCAAGTTTGGGTGCCTTGAGGCCAAGGAGGGGGTCGGAGTCGAGTTCGTCTTCTTCGGTCAGCCATGCCGAGAACCGGCGCAGCGCGAGCTGGCGCGCGCGAACCGTGGATGCCTCCAGGCCGGAGTCCAGCAAGTCGGCAACGAAGGCATTCACCCTCGTTCGCTCCAAGATCGGTGGCTCGCTGTTGGTTTCGCACCACTCTAGGAACAAGCGAGCGCCACGACCGTATGACCTGACGGTCGCGCCGGACTTACGTTCTGCACGAAGGGTCAGTTCCCAAGAGGGCAGGAGCGCGGCGAGATCGATTGAGCGATCTCGCCCCATCCCAATATCTTGACTGAGAGCGTTGTGCCTGTCACTAGAAATGAGAAAGGCCCCCGAAGCAGCAGCTCAGGGGCCCTTTCTCGGTGCTAGATCAATCCAGGTAGTCGCGGACTACCTGGGCCATACCGATCCGGGGTTCACGCTGAAGGTGTACGCGCATCTGCTGGAGGACAGTCACGAGCGTGCGCGTCTCGCGGTGGAGGCGGCCTGGACGGACTGGGTTTCCGGTGCTGACGGCCTGGCGACGGCCTGAGTGCCGGTGATGGTCGAATCACCGTGGTCCGGGAACGAGAAAACCGGTGCGGTCCCACTGAGGACCGACACCGGTTTTTCGTTGTGCCAGTGCTTACTTCAGCTTGTCCGAGGACAGGTTGAGGACGCGGCGGGCGACGATGAGCTGCTGGATCTGCTGGGTGCCTTCGAAGATGTCCAGGATCTTCGAGTCGCGGGCCCACTTCTCCAGGAGCGGACGCTGGGAGTAGCCGGTGGCACCGGCGAGCTCCACGGCCTTGAGGGTGACGTCGGTGCCCATGCGGCCGGCCTTGGCCTTGGACATCGAGGCCTCGAGGGAGTTGGGCTTCTTGTTGTCGGCCATCCAGGCGGCGCGCAGCGACAGCAGGTAGGCGGACTCCCAGTCGGCTTCCAGGCGAAGGAATTCCGCGGCGGCGGCGTGCTGGTTGTTGGCCGGCTTGTCGTAGGAGATCTCGACGCCCGCGTCCTCGAGCACCGTGCGGAGCTCCTCGAGCGCGGCGCGGCCGACGCCGACAGCCATGGCGGCAACCAGGGGACGGGTGTTGTCGAACGTCTGCATGACGCCCGCGAAACCCTTCTCCACGTTGACTTCCGGGCTGCCGAGGATGTTGTCCGCGGGGATGCGGCAATCCTCGAAGCGGATCTCGGCGGTGTCGGAGGCCTTGATGCCGAGCTTGTGCTCGAGGCGAGACACGGTCAGGCCCTTGGCATCCCGCGGCACCACGAACGACTTGATGGCGGCGCGACCGGCGGAGCGATCCACCGACGCCCACACCACGATGTGGGTGGCGCGCGAACCGGCCGTGACGAAGATCTTGGTGCCGTTGAGCACCCACTCGTCGCCGTCGAGGGTCGCGGTCGCGGTCACGGCCGCGGAGTCCGAACCGAAGGACGGCTCGGTGATGGCCATGGCGGCCCACACCTTGCCGAACCGCGCGAGCTGCTCATCAGTGGACACCGCGGCGATGGCGGCGTTGCCGAGACCCTGGTAGGGAATCGAGAGCATCAGGCCCGCGTCGCCCCAGCAGGTCTCGAGCGCGTTGAGCAGCGCGGACATATTGCCGCCGTTGCTGTTTCCGAGCAACTCGGTGGCGTGCTCGTCACTCTCGGCGCCCTCGGCCTTGCGGCCACCGGTGGCGCCGGAGATGTCCTGCGTGCCCGAGTCCGACAAGCCCTCGATCATGGCGGCCATGGTGTCGAGTTCGATCGGGTATTCGTGCTCGGCCAGGTCGTACTTGCGGGACACCGGGCGGAAGATCTCCGCGGCGACCTGGTGGGCCTGGTTGGCGCTGGCCCGGAGCTTCTTGGGGAGTTCGAGATTGATCATGAGTGGTCTCTCCGTTGAGAAGTCGGGTCAGATGAGGACGATGCCTTCGGCAACACCGATGGCGCGCAGGTCGCGGTACCACCGCTCGACCGGGTGCTCCTTGGTGAAGCCGTGGCCGCCGAGCAGTTGGACGCCGTCCAGACCGATCTGCATGCCCTTGTCGGTGGCCAGCTTGCGAGCCAGACCGGCCTCGCGAGCGAACGACAGGCCCTGCTCCGCGCGTGACGCACCCCGCAGGGTCACGAGACGAAGACCGTCCAGCTCGATCGCCATATTGGCGACCATGAACGCGACCGCCTGACGGTGTGCGATCGGCTCACCGAACGCCTCACGCTCCTTCACGTACGGAATCACGTAGTCCAGCACGGCCTGACCGGTGCCGACGGCCAGCGAGGCCCAGCCCAGTCGAGCCAGACGCACGGCGTCGGCGTAATCCTCGGCGCGCTCGACCGAGTCCGCATCGCCCAGGATGGCGGTGGCGGAGACCGCGACGTTGTTCAGCAGCAGCCGGCCCAGGCCGGCGGCGCGCAGACCCATGCTCGGATCCGCTTCGACGACGACACCTTCGGTGTTCGACTCGACGATGAAGAACGCCGGACGGCCATCCAGCTCGGCGGCGACGATGAACAACTCGGCGTCACCGGCGGCCGGCACCAGGGTCTTCACGCCGTTGAGGCGGAAACCGCTGGGGGAGCGCGTGGCCTTGGTCTTCAGGGCGAACGGATCGAACAGCGCCTGCGGCTCGGCGATGACCACCGACGCCTGCGGCACGTTCTCACCGGTGAAGGAGGGCAGGTAGGTCTGCTGCTGCGCCTCGGTGCCCCACTGCGACAGCGCGACCGCGACACCGCTGGGCGCCAGGATCGGCAGCGCCAGGCCCATGTCTCCGTGCGCCAGCGCCTCGGCGACCAGCGAGTTGGTGACCGCGCCACGCTCGGAGGCGGCGCCCTCGAGCTCCTCGGGCACGTTGATGAGCGTGATGCCGAGTTCGGCGGCGCGCTCGAGCAGATCGCGCGGAGCCTTGGCGGCGCCGTCGGCGTCGTACGCGGCCGGACGCAGGATCTCGGCGGCGAACTCACGGACCGTCTCGACGATCATCTGCTGCTCGTCGGACGGGGTCAGGTCGAAGTAGTCCTTCTTACGGGACTCGTTGGCGGGCAGCCGCTTCGGGGCCCCACCACCGGAAACCTGCTCGAAGACGCGAGTCGCGGCACCCAGGGTGCGGAAACCGGTCTTGGTGCCCTCGTACGTGATGCGTTCGATGGGCTTGCGCAGGTTGTACTTCTCGGCGAGTTCGGACCCCGTGATGGTCGTCATGACCCGCATGGCCGCGCCCATCCAGTCGCGCTTGACCGGGTTCAGGCCAACGGCGGAAGTATCCGGACGTCGCTTCTTTGCGGTGTCTCGAGTGCTCATAATCACCAGTTCTTCTCGGTTTGTTGGGTGATCCTGCCCAGCAATCTTACTCCAGAGTAAGACTATCTTACTCCAGAGTAAGAACAACCGTCGAGGGTTGTCGAATCGGCAGGTGGGGGCGGTGGTTTCCGGCGGAGGAGTAGGGGAACGCCAAATAGTGAAACAAACCTCCTTCAAACGGCTCCCGATTGGGCTACGGTGGCGGCGCATCACTCACCCCCATTTTCGGAGGTCTTGACATGAAAACTGTGTTGGGCACGACCGGCCTGATCGCCGCCGCACTGTTCCTGAGCGCCGCCCCCAATGCCACCGCCGCGGGCATCCCGCTCGAGCCGATCGGGACTCAGGTCGGCATCGACGCGGGCTCGGTCAGCCCGGCCAACCCCGGCCCGAACTCCTGCTGGAGCCTCGGCCTCGGCTCGGTATCGATCAGCCCCGGCTGCTCGACCGGTTCGAGCGTCGGCCTCGGTTCGGTTCAGGTCAGCCCCGGCTCGTCCTAGTCGATCGCGCCTCGGTGCCGGGGACCGCAGACCCGCGCCGGACGCGCCCGGAAAGAGTTGCTTGCTCCTATTGGAAAAAGCGAAAACCCCCGACCGGCCGGTCGGGGGTTTTTCGTGTGGTCCGGGATCGACCCTCAGGCCGCGAGCGCGGCCAGAACCTGGTCCTGCAGATGGGAATTGGTGGCGACCGCGCTGCCGCCGTGCGGCCCGGGCTTGCCGTCCAGCGACGTGAACGTACCGCCGGCCTCACGAATCAGGATGTCCAGCGCGGCCATATCCCACAGCGAGAGTTCGGGTTCGGTCACGATGTCCACCGCGCCCTCGGCCAGCAGCGTGTAGCCGAAGAAGTCGCCGTACCCGCGCACCCGCCACACCTCGTCGCTGAGGGTGATGAACTTGTCCCGCCGTCCGATCGCTCGCCAGCCCGACAAGCTGGACATGGCCAGGCTCGCCGCACCCAACTCGGCCACGCCGGACACCGAAATGGCCTTGGGCGCGGACTTCTCGAAGGTGGTCCACGCACCGGAACCGGACGCCGCCCACCAGCGCCGCGACAGCGCCGGGGCGCTCACGACACCGACCACGGGCACGCCGTCCTCGAGCAACGAGATGAGCGAGGCCCACACCGGCACGCCCCGGACGAAGTTCTTGGTGCCGTCGATCGGATCCACGACCCACTGCCGCCCGGAGAACTGCACGTCCCCGCCGAACTCCTCGCCCAGCACCAAGTCATCGGGCCGCTCCTCGCCCAGGGCCTTCCGAATGACCTGCTCGACAGCCAGATCGGCATCCGACACCGGCGTCAGATCGGGTTTCGCGTCGATCTTCAGATCGAGGGCGCCGAACCGGTCACGAGTGATGATGTCGGCGGCGTCGGCGAGCGCGAGGGCGAGTTCGAGATCAGCGGAGTAGGCGGTCACGCGCACAGACGTTAGCGGCTCCGGGTTAACCCCGCGTGTCGGCCGCAAACATCCCGCAGCCGTGCCGTTGTCGGCAGTCGGTCCCGCCTGGCACGAGCGCCGTTCACCCGGCGAGTGAACACGACTCCGACGGTGAGCAGGTACCGACCGATGGGTGCGCGAACTCGGACGGATGGGCCGGGGCGGCTGATGTCGGTAAATGATCTTCCTGCCGCGCGAGCCCGATACTCAGGCAGGTACCGCTTCGGTGCGCGCACCGGTGAGTGCGGTTGCCCACCACTGCAACTGATCCAGCATCTCGGTGGCCGCGGCCTCGTGCTCGGCCGGTTCCAGCAGCTGCCCATCGGAGCCGAACAGCTGATAGAAGCGTGGGAACGAGACATATTCACGCAGCGTGTGCGCGTGCAGCTCGTTGAACACCGCGCGCAACCCCTCGATCGCGAGCAGGCCGCCGCTACGCCCGCTGTAGCCGACGAAACCGACGGTCTTGCGACTCCACTGTGTGAAATGCCAGTCGATGGCGGTCTTCACCGATGCCGGAAAGCTCCGATTGATATCGGGGGTGACGATCACGAAGGCGTCGGCGTCGCTGAGCCGCTGCGCCAATTCCTCGCCGCGACCCGGACGCACCGGATTCGGATCCATCAGCGGCGAGACCGCGGGCAGCGCGTGCGGCAGCTGATAGTCGGCCAGATCGATCAGATCGACCTCGAACGCGCCGTGCCCACGGGCCTGCCCGGCGAACCACTCGGCCACCACGGGACCGAATCGGCCCTCCCGGACACTGCCGATGATCACCGCGAGCCGCAGAGGTGTGCTGGTCATGAGGGTCTCCTTCGAGAATTTCCGGCGACCGGGACGGCCGCCGACAACGACTCTGCGGGGTTCGCCGGACCGTAGGGAGACCACCTCGAGAGTGGTAGTGGCAGGGCCACTTTCACACTTGCGCGCCTTGGTACCTTCGAGGAGTGAGTGACAACGAGCTGGGCCTGTTCCTGCGCATTCGGCGCGAGGCGGTCTCACCTGCCGAGGTGGGGTTGCCCACCGGTGCACGTCGCCGCACGCCCGGTTTGCGCCGTTCCGAGCTCGCCACGCTGGCGGGCGTGAGCGTCGAATACATCACCCGCATGGAGCAGGGCCGCGATCGGCATCCGTCCTCGGCCGTGCTGACCGCGCTCGCCACCGCGCTGAGCATGACCCCCAGCGAACGAGTTCACCTGCACCGCCTGGCCAAATCGCAGTCGCCCGGCTTCGCCTGCAACGGCAGTGTGCAACCCATTCGAGTGGTGCGCCCCGCCATCGCGGCCATCCTCGAGCAGCTCGAACCCGCGCCCGCCGCCGTGATCAACCGGGTCAGCGAGGTGCTGGCCTGCACCGACGGTTACCGCCGCCTGATGGGCCCGGCGGGCCTGTTCGATCACGGACTGCCCGCGAACTACGCGCGGTACATCTTCACCGAACCGCGCGCCCGGGAGATGCACGCCGACTGGGAGCACACCGCCGACAAGGTGGTGGCGACGCTCAAGCTGGGACCGTTCCGTTCGGACCCGGCCGTGGTCGCGCTCATCGACGAACTCACTCTCGTCGCCGGCGAGGAGTTCAGCGGACGGATTGCCCGCATCCCCGGAATTCCGCCGGCCACCGGCGTCGATCGGCTGGTGCATCCGGAAGCCGGTGTGCTGCGCCTCGCGCACGAGAGCCTCGAGCTCTCCGCCGAGGACGACCAGCGCTTGATCATTCAGCTCCCGGCCGATGACGCCAGCGCCACGGCCCTGGATGCCCTGATCGGCCGCACACCGGGAAGCCTTCGCGCCGTCGCCGGTTGAAGAGCACCGCTCCGGCCGCTTTTCCCGGCCTTCCGCAATTCGCTCTGCGCAGAGGGTCGTTCACGCATCTCGGTGGCCGAACGGTCATCCGATCCCGGGCTTGTGCGGGCGCGCACGCCGACCTTCCGAATTCGGTCCGCTCCGAGGTATGACGTCGCGTCCGCCGCGCCGACTTGACCAGGGTGCGGCTGTCACCTGCGCGCACGCGGTCCGCCGCGGCAGGTAGCCGCACGCCTCGCCCGGCCGCCGCGACTGCGCTCGGCCCGCCTTTGTTTCATCACAGAAGAGAGGAACGGTAGCCTTGAGCACCGTGCATCCTGACGTCTCCGCTGATCTGGCCGAACTCGACACGACTCTCAAGACGGTCGAGTCGGTGATCGACCTCGAGGAGCTCGTTCGTCGCATCGACGAACTGGAACACCAGGCAGCGGACCCCGAGCTCTGGAACAACCAGGAGCACGCGCAAGCGGTGACCAGTGAGTTGTCCCACGCTCAGAGTGAACTGCGCCGAGTCCGGGAGCTGCGTCAGCGCCTGGAAGACCTGCCCGTGCTGTACGAGCTCGCCGAGGACGAGGAGGGCGCGGCGCAAGCCTCCGCGCTCGCCGACGCCGATGCCGAGCGGGCTTCCGTGCACGCGGACGTGGAGGCCCTCGAGGTCCGCACCCTGCTCTCGGGCGAATACGACAAGCGTGAGGCGCTGGTCAACATTCGCTCCGGCGCGGGTGGCGTGGACGCCGCGGACTGGGCCCAGATGCTCATGCGCATGTACGTGCGCTGGGCCGAGCGGCACAAGTACCCCGTCGAGATCTACGACACGTCCTACGCCGAAGAGGCCGGCATCAAGAGCGCGACCTTCGCGATCAAGGTGCCCTACGCCTACGGCACGCTCTCGGTCGAGATGGGCACGCACCGCCTGGTGCGGATCAGCCCGTTCGACAATCAGGGCCGTCGCCAGACCTCCTTCGCGGAGGTCGAGGTGCTGCCCGTGGTCGAGACCACCGACCACATCGATATTCCCGATGGCGACATCCGGGTGGACGTGTACCGCTCGTCGGGCCCCGGTGGCCAGAGCGTCAACACGACCGACTCGGCGGTGCGCCTCACGCACATTCCGACCGGCGTCGTCGTCACCTGTCAGAACGAGAAATCGCAGCTGCAGAACAAGATTTCGGCCATGCGCGTGCTCCAGGCCAAACTGCTGGAGCGCAAGCGGCAGGAGGAGCGCGCCACCATGGACGCGCTCAAGACCAACGAGGGCGCATCCTGGGGCAACCAGATGCGGTCCTACGTCCTGCACCCCTATCAGATGGTGAAGGATCTGCGGACCACCTACGAGGTCAACAATCCGACCGCTGTACTGGATGGCGACATCGACGCATTCATCGAATCAGGTATTCGCTGGCGGATGCGGGAGCAGCAGACCACCCAGGGGTAATCACGCATGACTTCGACCATCGCCGCGGGCACCGGCGCCGATTTCGGTAATTGGTTCCGGTCCAGCGGTCTCGAGATCGTGCTGCTGATCGTCGGCGCGATGCTGTTCTCGCGCGCAGCGACTTTCGTGCGCGACCGGATCACCCGCAGGATCGACTCCTCCTTCCGCAGCAGCGATTCGCTGGTGCGGACGGAGGCGGCCAAACATCGGCACGCACTGGCTCAGGTGATCACCTGGGTCGTGCTGTCGCTGGTGTACTTCCTGGTATCGCTGGAAGTATTGCAGCGCTTGGGATTCCAGCTCGGCGGCCTGGTGGCCCCGGCGGCGGTGCTCGGCGCCGCACTGGGTTTCGGCGCGCAGCGCATAGTGCAGGATCTACTGGCCGGATTTTTCCTGATCACGGAGCGGCAGTACGGATTCGGTGATGTGGTGCGCATCGCTGTGACTGGAAGTTCGGTGGACGCCGAGGGTACCGTCGAGGACGTCACGTTGCGCATCACGACTCTGCGCAGCGCGGACGGCGAAGTGATCATCGTGCCGAACGGTCAGATCGTGAAAGTCACGAATCTGTCGAAGGATTGGGCGCGTGCCGCCATCGATATCCCCGTGCCCGCGACCGCCGATATCAACAAGATCAATGAGATTCTGCGCGACGTGGGTGCGAAGGCCTTCGCCGATCGCAAGCTGAAGTCGCTGCTGCTGGACGAGCCCAGCGTGATGGGTGTGGAAGATCTCACCGTCAATCAGATGAACATCAAGATGGTGGCCCGGACGCTACCGGGCAAACAGTTCGAAGTCGGTCGCGAGTTGCGGGTGCGAGTCGCCGCGGCGTTGCGCCGGGAGGGTTTGAGTGCTGGTGCGGAATAACAAAACACGTAAGTCCACGGCGATCCTGATCACGGTCTGGCTCTCGACGTTCGTGCTGTACATGTTCGTCAAGCCCGATACACGCGACAACCCGGGCTATACGCCGATTGTGAACACGATGCTCAGCAACTACCTGCCGAACGAGGCCGAACCGCCCAAGCGCTGACGGGCTGTCCGCGCGGTGTGGCGGCGTGGCGCGCCGTGCTGACTACACTGACTCGCCGTGATAACCCTGCGGAACGTCACCAAGTCCTACAAGACCTCGACGCGTCCCGCGCTGGACAACGTGTCCGTCGATATCGGAAAAGGCGAGTTCGTCTTCGTCATCGGGCCCTCGGGTTCGGGCAAGTCGACGTTCATGAGCTTGCTGCTCAAAGACGAGAACCCGACCACGGGCGAGGTCTGGGTCGCGGATTTCCAGGTCGACAGGTTGCCCGCGCGGAAGGTGCCCAAGCTGCGCCAGCGCATCGGTTGTGTCTTCCAGGACTTCCGATTGCTGCAACAGAAGACGGTGTACCAGAACGTCGCCTTCGCCCTGGAGGTGATCGGCAAATCTCGGTCGTTCATCGAGCGTTCGGTCCCCGAGGCGCTCGATATGGTCGGGCTCGCGGGCAAGGCCGACCGGCTGCCCGGCGAACTCTCCGGCGGTGAACAGCAGCGCGTGGCTCTCGCGCGCGCGTTCGTGAACCGGCCGCTGGTGCTGCTGGCCGACGAACCCACCGGCAACCTCGACCCGGAAACCAGTCAGGACATCATGACGCTGCTCGAACGCATCAATCGCACGGGCACCACGGTGGTCATGGCCACCCACGACAACACCATCGTCGACGCCATGCGCCGTCGCGTGGTCGAACTCGACCGCGGCCGTCTGGTGCGCGATGAGGAAATGGGTGTGTACGGGGTGAACCGGTAATGCGCTTCGGATTCCTCTTCGGTGAGGTCTTCACCGGACTGCGCCGCAACATCACCATGACCATCGCCATGGTGCTGACCACGGCTGTCTCACTGACCATGCTCGGCGGCGGTCTGCTCGCGGTGCGCATGGCGGACAAGATCCAGGACTACTACGTCCAGCGCGTCGAGATCCGGCTGTATCTGAACGACGATGTCTCGAAGGCCGATCTGGACTGCACCCAGGATCCGTGCAAATCGCTTTTCGCGGATCTGAAGAAGCACGACAACGTGACCAGCGTGCAATTCGTGAACAGCCAGGACGCGGTGAAGGAGGTCAAGGAGACCACCTTCAAGGATCAGCCCGGGCTCGCCGACGAGGTCAGCCGGGACGGACTGCCCGCGTCGTTCCGGGTGAAGCTGGACGACGTCACCGAGTATCGGTCCATCTACGACGACTTCGCCAAACGCGAGGGCGTCATGACCGTGCTCAACGATATGGACATCGTGGACCGGCTGGTCAGCTTCTTCGTCGGATTGCGCAACGCGGCCTTCGGGCTCGCGGCGCTGCAGGCGCTGGCGGCACTGTTGTTGATCGCCAATATGGTTCAGGTCGCGGCGCTCGCTCGCAAGACCGAGGTCGGGATCATGCGGCTGGTCGGCGCGACGCGGTGGTACACGCAGCTGCCGTTCCTCTTGGAGGCGGTGCTGGCGGCGCTGCTCGGTTCGGTCCTGGCGGTCGGCGGGTTGTTCATCGCGCAGCCGCTGGTGATCAACAGGGCGCTGGGGAGTCTGTTCAACGATCAGGTGCTGCCCCGGATCACGGGCGATGACATCGCCGCCGTGGCGTTGGTGGTGACGCCGATCGGCATCGGGTTCGCGGCCCTGGCGGCGTACGCGGCGCTGCGGTTCTACGTGCGGGAGTGATCGTGTGCCCGCGGGTTGCGGGTGTGCGGGCAAGGGGGCTTTCGGCGCGGTAGCCGGGAGCCCTCTCGCATGTCGCGGGGGCGTCGCGCACGCCGATCGAGATCGGAACGGATTCGGCGGCGTTGCCCTCACCGGCGGTTCCCGCTCGATGCGCTCGGGTGGCGTGCTCTCCCCGTGTGAGATCCGTGGCGCGACGCTCGGCAGACACGCCGGGGCATCGGGGGTGCGAAGGTTCGCCAGGGCGGGTGCGGTGTCGGGCGGCATCCGTAAGATTGCGCGGGTGAGTGCACCGGAGGTCGAGACCAGAGTCGGCGACGCAACCGTCGGAAGTGATGCGGCACACCAGGTTTTGCGTAAGACCTTCGGGTACGACAGCTTCCGTGGGCCGCAGCAGGCGATCGTCGAGCAGGTCATCGCCGGCGGCGACGCGCTGGTGCTGATGCCGACCGGCGGCGGTAAATCGCTCTGCTATCAGATTCCGGCGTTGGTGCGGCCCGGCGTCGGCGTGGTGATCTCGCCCCTGATCGCGCTCATGCAGGACCAGGTCGACGCGTTGAACGCCGTCGGTGTGAAGGCCGGGTTCCTCAACTCGACCCAGACCCTGGACGAACGGCGCACGGTCGAGGCGCAATTCGTGGCCGGTGAGCTGGATGTGCTCTACCTCGCACCCGAGCGGTTGCGGCTGGAATCCACCGCGCAGTTGCTGGACAAGGGCAAGATCTCGGTCTTCGCGATCGACGAGGCGCACTGCGTCTCGCAGTGGGGACACGATTTCCGGCCCGACTACCTCGCGCTGTCGATGGTGCACGAGCGCTGGCCCGATGTGCCGCGCATCGCGCTCACCGCCACCGCGACGGGCGCCACACGCAAGGAGATCGCCGAGCGGCTCGACCTGCGCGAAGCGCCGGCGGGTTCGACTCGCGGGGCCAAGCATTTCGTCGCGAGCTTCGACCGGCCCAATATCCAGTACCGGATCGAGGCCAAGAACCGGCCCGAGCAGCAACTGCTGGCATTCATTCGTGAGGAGCATCCCGGGGCGGCGGGCATCGTCTACTGCCTCTCGCGGAACTCCGTGGAGAAGACCGCCGCGTTCCTGAGCGCCAACGGCGTCGAAGCCGTGCCCTACCACGCCGGTCTGGACAATCGGACCCGCGCCACCAACCAGGCCCGCTTCCTGCGTGAGGACGGGCTGGTGGTGTGCGCCACCATCGCGTTCGGCATGGGCATCGACAAGCCGGATGTGCGGTTCGTCGCGCATCTGGATCTGCCGAAATCGGTGGAGGGGTACTACCAGGAGACCGGCCGCGCCGGGCGCGACGGACTGCCCTCCACGGCGTGGATGGTGTACGGCCTGAGTGACGTTGTGCAGCAACGCAAGATGATCGACTCCTCCGAAGGTGACGCGGCGCACCGGCGTCAGCTGCAACTGCATCTCGATGCCATGCTCGCGCTCTGCGAAACCGTTCGTTGCCGCCGCAGTCAGCTCCTGGCCTACTTCGGCCAGGAGACGGCCGAGGCCTGCGGAAACTGCGACACCTGTGTGAACGCCCCCGAATCCTGGGACGGCACCGTGCCCGCGCAGAAGATGCTCTCCACCGTGCTGCGGCTCAAACGTGAGCGGGGACAGAGCTTCGGCGCGGGGCACATCGTGGACATCCTGGTCGGCAAGCGCAATCCGAAGGTCGAGCAGCATTCGCACCACGAGATCAAGACCTTCGGCGTCGGCACCGAGCTGCGCGACATCGAATGGCGTGGTGTGGCGCGGCAGCTGCTGGCGCAGGGACTGCTCGCGGTGCACGGCGACTACGGCGTGCTGACGCTCACCGATGCCAGCAACGAGGTGCTGTTCGAGGGCCGTCAGGTGATGCTGCGGCGTGAGCCCGAACGCACGAAGGCGGTGCGAGCGCCCAAGTCCGGCAAGGCTTCTCGGCCCGCGGCTGATCTGGCTCCCGGTGATGCGGATCTGTTCGAGCGGCTGCGGGCCTGGCGTGCGGCCACCGCCAAGGAGCAGGGCGTGCCCGCGTACGTGGTCTTCCACGACGCGACGCTGCGCGATATCGCCTCGCGCAAGCCCGCCTCGCTGAGCGATCTGGCGGGGATCTCCGGGATCGGTGAGAACAAGCGGGCCAAGTACGGCGAGGGCGTGCTGGAGGTGATCACGGGCGGTGCGGGTGATGCCGGGGCGGCGAGCGCCGCCGCCGGCACGGCCGCGCCTGTCAAAGCTCGTCAGGCCGCCGAGCCGGGCAAATCCCGGCTCGCAGGTGGTGACCTGCCGCCTTCGCGGTCACGGGCGGCATCCGAGTCGTCCACGTCCGCACCGTCGTCGCGGACTGCTTCCACCGGCCGCGCGACCGCGCCCAGCCGGAATCAGCCCGCGCCCGCCGTCGACGATGTTCCGTGGCCGGACGAGGCTCCGCCGGATTTCGACGAGATGCCGCCCGACTACGCGTGAGTCGCCTCGAGTTGCGGGCGCTGCTGTAGTCGACAGACTTGCCTCGGTGCCTCGGTGCCTCGGTGCCTCGGTGCCTCGGTGCCTCGGTGCCTCGGTGCCTCGGTGCCTCGGTTGTCCGTGTGTCCGAGGCCCGGTCGGTCCCGGGTTTCGTTGGGTGCGCCCGCCCGGAGATCTTCGGGTCGTACGCAGCGGATTTGGTTGCTGGACGTCGGCGCGTTAAGCTTTCGGAGCTGCAGCGGTCCTCGGATCGCAGTGACCATGGTCCCGTCGTCTAGAGGCCTAGGACGCCGCCCTCTCAAGGCGGTAGCGCGGGTTCGAATCCCGTCGGGACTACTTCGAAAGGCCCCCAACCGATTCGGTTGGGGGCCTTTCGCATGCGCGCCCGTGGTCGCGCGGGACGCGAGGCGATCCGGGAGCTGCCGGAACCGAAGCTGCCCGCATTGCTGTCGAACTGGTCGGATCCTTCGACGCGTTACCTGCCCGAGTGTCGGTGACGGTGGCGGTGTCCGAGCGGTTCCGGGATCTGCTGGAGATGCCGATGTGAGCGAGGGCGAAGGGCGTCGCGTCGGACCGTGGCGCGCTCAGCCGGGCCTGGAGCATACGCGCGGAATAAACGGTTGGCGCGGCTGATTATTGTTGGTCGTTATGAAGGAAAAGGGTCGCAAGGTCATCGCCACCAACCGCAAGGCGAAGCACAACTACTCGATCCTGGACACCTACGAGGCGGGGATCGCGCTGGTCGGCACCGAGGTGAAGAGCCTGCGGGAGGGCAAGGCGTCTCTGGTCGACGCCTACGCCACCATCGACGACGGTGAGATCTGGCTGCGCGGCCTGCACGTCCCCGAGTTCTCGCACGGCTCCTGGACCAACCACGCCCCGCGACGCACCCGCAAACTGCTGCTGCACCGTCGTGAGATCGACAAGCTGGTCGGCAAGATCAAGGAGTCCAGCCTGACGCTGGTTCCGCTGTCGATGTACTTCGCCGACGGCAAGGTGAAGGTGGAGATCGCGCTCGCCAAGGGTAAGCAGGATTACGACAAGCGTCAGGATCTGGCCCGTCGCACCGCCGAGCGTGAGGTCACGCGTGAGGTCGGCCGCCGGATCAAGGGCATGTCGCGCTGAAAGTCCAGGTCCCGCCTGGCGCGGGACCCGGCCGGGATATCGGGATGATCTCCAGTTAACCCGGTGTTAGTATGGGTGGCCCGGTGAGAGCCGGGCGGTTTTATCTGTATCGATGAAACAGTACGGGGCTGAACGGTTTCGACTGCGTACGTTGATTCAGGGGAAGCGTGTCGGTGCAGGCAGGAGACCACCGTAAGCGTCACTGCAACCTTATAAGCGCCGATTCCAATCAGCGCGACTACGCTCTCGCCGCCTAAGCAGCGAAGCGTGTCTGTCAGCCCGGGTTCGCCCTCGACCCGGTCCCTGGCATCAGCTAGAGGGCTCTACCGTCCGGCGCGGTCGCGGCGTCGGGCGGGACATCGAACAGCGACTGGGATCGTCATCTCGGCTTGTTCGCATGACTGAGAGATCCGAGTAGAGACGACGCGAACTGCACACGGAGAAGCCCTGGAAACACGGCGGAGGACCCGGGTTCGATTCCCGGCAGCTCCACTCGACAAAGGCCCGGTCCCTCAGGACCGGGCCTTTGTCGTGTCGGTCAATAGTGGTAGCGGGCTTGCACGACGGTGATGGTGTCGCCTGCGACCGAGTACACGATGCGGTGTTCGTCGTTGATCCGCCGCGACCAATAACCGGACTTGTCGCCTTTCAGGGGCTCGGGCTTGCCGAGTCCGTCGAACGGGTCGCGCTGGATATCGCCGATCAACCGTATGATCCGCAACGCCATCTTGCGGTCGGTGCTGACCCAATGCTCGAAGTCCTCGAACGCGACCTTGACGAAAGTCACTTTCATTCAAGCTCTTTCGCGAGCCGATCCGTGTCCACCTCGACCACGTCACCCGCTTCGGCCTGTGCGATGCCCTGGGCGAGCCGCGCGGCGTTCGCGGGGGAACGCAGCAGGTAGAGCGTTTCGCGAAGGGCGTTGTATTCGTCCTCTGAGATGAGAACGGCGTTGCCTTTGCGGCCGGTGATGTGGATTGCCACGGCATCATCGTTGACCTGCTCGATGAGCGGATATAGCTTGGCGCGTGCCTCGCTGGCGGAGAAGGTGGTCATGGCGGGCCCTTTCGCAGTGTCACTCGCAATGGTACCGGATTCCGGTACGAGTTAACGAGACCGCGCTGCGGATCGCTGCAACTCGTGTACTAGGCGTTCGGGTCGCCGTAGGCGGCGGCTATGTCTTCGGAGTCGCTCCAGCGGGAGTAGGTGGGGGATTGGGGCCAGCCGGTGGGGGAGTCCTGCCATTCTTCTTGGCGGCCGTAGGGGAGGAGGTCGATGAGGGGGAAGGAGTGGGAGAGTTGTTCGGTGCCTCGGCCCGAGGTGTGCCAGGTGCGGTAGACGGTGTCGTTGTGGCGGAGGAAGACGTTGACGGCGAAGCCGGCGTTGGGTGGGGCGCCGACGTCCGCGCCGAAGGGGCTGTTGGCGGTGGAGTACCAGGTCATCTTGTTGCCCACCCGGCGTTTGTAGGCGAGAGCCTCGTCGATGGGGCCCTGGGTGACGATGACGAAGCGGGCGTCGTAGTTGTCGAGGAACTCCAATCGTGTGTATTGCGAGGTGAATCCGGTGCAGCCGCCGCACTGCCAGGTCTTGCCGGGGAACCACATGTGGTTGTAAACGATGAGCTGGGGCTTGCCTTCGAAGATGTCGACGAGGCGGACCTCGCCCTCTTCGCCCTCGAGGGTGTAGTCGGGCAGTTCGACCATCGGCAGGCGGCGGCGCTGGGCGGCGATGGCGTCGAGCTCGCGGGTGGCGGCTTTCTCGCGGATACGCAGGGCGTCGAGTTCTTTTTGCCAGGTGGCGGCGTCTACTACGGATGGCAGTGCGTCGGTGCTCATGAGGTCCTCCCGAACCTGATCACGGAGTCGTCCTTGAGTGGTTAGACGGTGCTCGCCCGGCGAACTCATCGGTGCCCCTGCGAGTTCTCGGTCCGAGGCGTGATCGGCGGCCGCGCCCCGGGCAACAAATCGCCGGGCGACAGGTCACCTCGCCGCCGACCGGACGGTCGTGACGCCGCGGTCCAGGCACTGCCGACGCGGTTCAGGGGACCGGCGGTGGGCTGTCGGGGACCAGGAGGGTGGCGATGGAGACGCCGATCGGGATGGCGTTGTTCACCGCGGAGTCGGAGGTAGCGCCCAGCGTGGCGTAGACGACGACCGTTGTGGCGGTGTCGGTGTCGTAGAGCGCGACGCCGTTGTAGCCGCCGTAGGACGGGTTCATGAAGAGCCAGCGGCCCAGGTGCGGGACGCCGAAGGCGAAGTACTTGTCGACGGTGAGCGGGCCGAGACCGGCGGTGGAGGGGGCCATCATCTGCTGGAATCGGCTGTCGGGCAGAAGTTCTCCCTTGCCGAGGGCGCGGACCCAGCGGCCGACCTCGGTGACGGTGGAGTTCATATTGCCGCTGTGCAGGAATGCGGTGGGATTCCAGAAGGTGGCGTCCTCGAAGACTTTTCGCTCGTCGGTGTAGCCGTGCAGGATCGGTTCGTCCATCTGCGCGGTCACCATGACGTGGGAGTTCTTCATGCCGAGCGGACTCAGCACGTAGTCGGAGATCAGCTCACCCAGTGGTTTTCCGGCTGCCTTCTGCAGGACCTCACCGAGCACGACCAGGTCGCTGTGGGCGTAGGCGAAGCTGGTTCCCGGTTCGAAGAGTGGGGGCCGGGCATTGGCCAGATCGAGGAGTTCCTGGGCGGTCCAGCTGTGGAAAGGGTTGTCGCCGAAGCGTTTCAGGAATTCGGGGTCGGTGACGTAATCGGCGATGCCGGTGGTGCTGTTCGCGAGCATGCGCGGGGTGATCTTGTCCGCGCGCGGGAAGTCCGGTAGCCAGCGCGCGATCGGCTCGTCCATGCCGAGGGTTCTGGCGCCGTCCAGCTGCCACAGCACGGTGGACAGCATCGGTTCCATCGGCTGACCGACCCGCAGTCGCATATCGGTGGTGGCGGGCACGCCCAGTGGTGACCCGCCCTCCGCGCCGACGGCGACCTGCTTTCCATCGCGCCACACGCCGTACACCGCCGCGCTGAGACCGAGCTCGGCCAGCTTCGCGCGAACGATGTCGGTGATCGCGACCGCCTGCGGGGACTCGGCATCGGAGGTGTCCGAGCTGGTGCTCGATCCGCAGGCACACGCGACCACGGCGCACATGATCACCAGGATCGTGCTCGCTCGGCATCGAGATGCGTTGATCACGGCGGCCCCTCCGTCGAAGAAACGGCCTGAACTGCGGCTATCCGAATCTACGCTGGTGTGTCCAGCGAAACCAGACCCCGCCGCCGAAGCCTGTGCCCGCGCTGCCTCGGGCGACGCGGGCTCGAACGCGGCTCGAGACCAGCGCTGAACCAGTCCACGAGCCGCCGCTGAAGCTGCCGACCAGGGGGCCGGTCAGCCCCGGAGGCGGCAGACCTCAGCGGGCGCGCTGCACGCGTTTCTCGTTCCACACCGGAGTGGGCGACTCGTACACCGCTCCGTCGGAACCGAAGACGAGGAACCGGTCGAAGGTGCGGGCGAACCAGCGGTCGTGGGTGACCGAAATGACGGTGCCGGCGAAGCCCGCCACGCCGTGTTCGAGAGCTTCGGCGGAGTGCAGGTCGAGGTTGTCGGTGGGTTCGTCCAGCAGCAGCATGGTGACGCCGGAGAGTTCCAGCAGCAGGATCTGCAGGCGGGCTTGCTGACCGCCCGAGAGGGTGTCGTAGCGCTGCTCGGCGGAGCGGGAGAGTTCGTAGCGATCCAGGACGCGGGTGGCGGCCTCACGGCCCATGCCCTCGCGGTGCTCGTTGCCCATGTGCAGAATCTCCAGCAGTGTCTTGCCGGAAAGGTCTGGGCGGGAGTGGGTTTGAGCGAAGTAGCCGGGGCGCACCCGGGCGCCGAGCACGGCGGTGCCGGAGTGTGGAACCGGGCTCAGGTCCAGTGCCTGGATGGGGCGGTGCTCGGGTTCGGGATCGGTGCCACCGGCGGCGAGCAGGCGCAGGAAGTGTGATTTCCCGGAACCGTTGGAGCCCAGTACCGCAACGCGATCGCCGTACCAGATCTCGGTGTCGAACGGTTTCATCAGCCCGGTGAGCTCGAGGTTCGAACAGACCAGAGCCCGCTTGCCGGTGCGGCCCCCGCGCAGCCGGACGGTGACGTTCTGCAGCAGCGGAATCGCCTCCGGCGGACCGGCTTCCTCGAATTTGGCGAGCCGGGTCTGCGCGGCGTGATAGCGCGCGGCCACGCCGTCGTTGAATTTCGCCTTCTCCCGCAGGCGCAGCACGAGCGCGCGGAGTTTGGCGCGGTCCTCGTCCCAGCGGCGGCGCAGTTCGTCCAGTCGGGCGTTACGGTCCTCGCGCGCTTGCTGATACGTGCCCAGCCCCGCGCCGTGCACCCAGGCCGTCGCACCGTTGATCCCGGGCTCGAGGGTGATGATGCGGGTCGCGGCGTTCGCGATCAACTCCCGGTCGTGGCTGATGAACAGCACGGATTTGCTCGACTCGGCGATGGTCCGCTCCAGCCACTCCTTGCCGGGCACGTCCAGGTAGTTGTCCGGCTCGTCGAGCAGCAGCACGTCGTCGGGGCCCGCGAACAGCGCCTCGAGCACGAGACGCTTCTGCTCGCCGCCGCTCAGCGCGGTCGCCGCGCGCCACTTCGCTTGATCGAACGGGACGCCGAGCGCCGCCATGGTCACCTTGTCCCAGAACGCCTCGAACTCGTAGCCGCCGACGTCGGCCCAGTCCGAGAGAGCATGCGCGTAGGCGAATTGCGTTCGCTCGGTATCGTTCTCGATCATCGCGTTCTCGCTGGCATCCAAAGCCTGCGCCGCCTTGCCGATGTTCGCCGGGGCCACCGACAGCAGCAGATCCCGCACCGTCGACTCGTCACGCACCTGACCGACGAACTGCCGCATGATCCCCAGCGAGCCGGACCTGTTCACCGCGCCCTCATCGGCGGCGATATCACCCGCGATGATCCGAATCAGGGTGGTCTTGCCGGTGCCGTTCGGCCCGATCAGCGCCGCTTTGACCCCTTCCCCGACTCGGAAGCTGACACCGCCGAGCAGCTGTCGCCCGTCGGGAAGGAAGTACTCGACCTCGCTGACCTCTATGTGACCCACGCGCTTCAGCCAACCCGTTGTTCACGAGCAACACAACTCGATTCGGCGGCGGGTCGAAACCCGTCGCGCCGATCCTGGTGTAACCGGCCGATCGTGGGTATCGCCCGGACATGTTCGCTATCGCTGCCGCAGTACTTTTCGCCATCGCCCTACTGATCGAACTCGTGAAATGGGCCACGACCATCGGGGTGCAGGCGCTCGTCATCGCCGGTCTGCTGGCCCTGGCGCTGCACTCGGCGGGGTTCAGCTCGAGGATCCAGACCTCAGGGGCGGGTCGCTCGCGCAGAGGCTGGGGTCGTCGCCGCGTCTGAGCGGTCTTTGTCGGGATTGCGCCGATCGCCCTCGGTCCCGGCAGACCCGTGTTCGTCGATGACGCCATCGAGCCGAATCGGCGCATGCGGTGAAACTCGCGAATTGTGGGTATAGCCCGACAAGTTCGTCCACTGGCGAACGCTCAGGGGCTAGTGATCGAGGAAGACGATGAACCAGCAGCAGATCGATGGCGCACCACAGCGCGGTGACCACCGACTCGGGTTCGAGCGCTGGCACGCGCTCGCTGTGTGCACGCAGACCGACCCGGATGCCTTCTTCCCGGACCAGGGCGTCTCCAGCCGCTCGGCCAAGCAGGTCTGCGGGTCCTGCCTGGTCCAGGGCGAATGCCTCGAATACGCGCTGGCCAACGACCAGCGGCACGGCATCTGGGGCGGCATGAATCCGCGCGAGCGGCTCGAGTACAGCGCCAAGGCCGGGACGAACCTCGGCGCTGTACCTCTCGTCAGCTGAAGTGCAGGATCGAGAGCGTCCCGGCGATCAGACAGTAGAGCGCGAAGACCAGCAGGGTGTGAGTTCGGAAGTGCCGCTCCAGGTATCGCACGGCCAGCCACGAGGAGAACCCGGACACCGAGGCCCCGAGCAGGATCGGACCGGACAGGCCCGGTGATCCGGGGCCGATCAGGTCGGGCAGATCCAGCACGCCCGCGCCCAGGATGGCCGGGGTGGCGAGCATGAACGCGAATTTGGCGGCATGCTCGTGACTGAGCCCCCGCCAAAGGCCGCCGACCATGGTGAGCCCGGCGCGGCTGAATCCGGTGAGCAGGGCGCCGGCCTGGAGCAGGCCGATGGCCAGCGCGTCGAACGCGGTCAGGGCCGCCAGCGGCCGATCGGCCTGCAGCAGTGGAAGTTCCGCGGTGTTGAACGCGGCCCGCCTACTCTCGTGGCGGGCGAATCGGCGGCCGTACTCGGCCAGGGTGGGGGCGTTGCGCCGCCGGAAGACCTCGCCGAACACCAGGACCACGCCATTGAGGGTGAGGAAGATTCCGGCGGCCAGCGGCGAGGAGAACAGCTCGTGCAGAGGGTGTTGCAGGGGCGGGCCGAGGATGCCGACGGGAATGGTGGCGATCACGATCAGCCAGGCCATCCGCTGCGGGACGGTTTCCGCCCGGCGGGTGCGCAGCGATTCCATGAATCCCGTTATCACCGCGTACCAGTCGTGCCGATAGTGCCACAGCAGCGCTAGCGCGGTGGCCACGTGCAGGGCCACGATGAATGCCAGATACGGTGTGTCCTGGGGTGTTTCGTCGTCGTGGATCAGTTCCGTCCAGGTGCCGCCCAGCCATGCGGCGACCAGGACCGAATGCCCGAGGCTGGAGATGGGGAAAAGTTCGGTGACTCCCTGCACCGCGCCGATGACGGTCGCTTCCAAGTAAGTGAGCATCGCGAACGAGTTTCGCATGGCGAATCGGTGATTTCGGGCCTCGCACGGCGGGTCCTTCCTCCGAATATGCTGTGAATCAACAGTTTTGGTCCGATTCGTCGTGGATGTCCGAGCCGGGTCCGACTCGCGAGGGCAGGGTCGCGCCGGCCGAGCGAGGTGTGGCGAACCAGATATAATTGCAATTACTGAAAAATTGCAGTTTCTGCTAAATTCTGGATATGTCCCCACAGCAGCAGGGCGAGACGCCCGTCGGATGGCGGGAGGAGAAGAAGCGGCGCACCCGGCTCGACCTGTGCGTGGCCGCCCGCCGCCTCGCGCTCGAGCACGGTCTCGACGCCATGACGATCGACGACGTCGCCAAGGCGGTCGGCGTGTCCCCGCGCACCTTCTTCAACTACTACGACACGAAAATGGACGCGGTGGTCGGTCCGGTGGAGGACATCGGCACCGAACCCGCACAGCGGGAGTTCATCGCGGGCGGTCCGACCGGCGTGCTGATCGACGACCTGACGGCGCTGTACGTCTCCTCGTACGAGCCGGAAGATGAAGCACGCGAAAGCATTTCGCTGGTCACCCAGCTCGTCATGACCGAGCCCCGGGTGTTGGCGGCCTTCGTGGCGGCCGGGGTGCAGCACGAGTCGACGCTGGCGGAACTGCTGGCCGCGCGCGCGGGCGGGCACGTCGCGCCCGAATTCGCCGGACTCGCCGCCGGAATCATGTCGACCCTCACCACGCGGGCCGCCTGGTCCCTGGCCGCGGATCCCGACCGCACGCTCGCCGAGGCCCTGCGTGCGCAGGGCGCCATGGCCGCGGACCTGTTCCGCCGTCCCGATGACAGGAGAAAGAGATGACCGCGACCGCCGAACCGGGCACCGCCGCAACGGGATCCGCGCCGCCGATCGTCCTGACCCAGAAGCGGATCTGGCTCATATTCTCGGCGCTGATCGCCGGGATGTTCCTGGCCAGCCTCGATCAGACGATCGTCGGCACCGCCATGCCGACCATCGTCGGTGATCTGGGCGGCGTCTCCCAGATGGCCTGGACCGCAACGTCGTACCTGCTCGCCACCACCATCGTCATGCCGATCTACGGCAAGTTCGGCGACCTGTTCGGCCGGCGTTGGCTGTTCCTTTTCGCCATCACCGTGTTCACGGTCGCCTCGGTCGGAGCCGCGTCCTCCACCGGTTTCTGGGAGTTCGTCACCTTCCGCGGTCTGCAGGGCGTGGGCGGCGGCGGTCTGATGATCCTGGCGCAGGCCATCATCGCCGATGTGGTGCCCGCGAAGGATCGCGGCAAATACATGGCCCCGATGGGCGCGATCTTCGGTATCACCTCGGTCGCGGGCCCGCTGCTCGGCGGCTTCTTCGCCGACGGCCCGGGCTGGCGCTGGTGCTTCTGGCTGAACGTGCCGATCGGCATCGCCGCACTGGTGATCGCCTCGCGCTACCTCTCGATCCCCAGCCATCGGCCCAAGACCAAGCCCGATTACCTCGGTGTGGTCCTGATGTCCTCGGCGACCGCGCTGCTCATCCTGATCACCGACTGGGGCGGTAAGCAGTACGCCTGGGGTTCGACGGTGATCGTCGCGATGATCGCGGCGCTGGTGCTCGCGGTCGCGGCGTTCATCGTGGTGGAGTCGCGGGCGCAGGAACCGATGCTGCCGCTGTGGCTTTTCCGCAATCGCACCTTCGTGCTGACCTCCGCGATCGGCCTGATCGTCGGCCTGGTCATGTTCGCCGCGCTCGGCTTCCTGCCGACCTACCTGCAGATGGCGACCGGCGCGTCCGCCGCGGTCTCGGGCCTGCTGCTGATCCCGATGATGGTCGGCATGATGGCCACCCTGATCACCTCCATGGCCGCGATCACCAAGACCGGCCGCTACCGGGTGTATCCGCCGCTGGGCGCGCTGGTCATCGTGGGCGCCATGCTGTGGCTCACGACGCTGAACGCGGGCACCTCGATGTGGATCATCGGCGGCATGCTCTTCGCCATGGGCGCGGGTCTGGGCCTGATCATGCAGATCATCGTGCTGGTGGTGCAGAACGCGGTGACGCCGGATCAGATCGGCACGGCCACCAGCGCCAACAACTACTTCCGCGAGATGGGCGGCGCGATCGGTGTCGCGGTCTTCGGGTCGATCTTCACGCATCGGCTGACCGAGGGGCTCACCGACGCGTTCCGCGCGCACGGCGCCGACGCGGTCGGCGCGGGTCTGGATCCGAGCAACCTGGTGCCGTCGGTGGTCAAGCATCTGCCCGCCGGTCTGCACGACGCGATCGTGGATGCCTACGTGAATGCCCTGGTGCCGGGGTTCTGGTACCTGATTCCGGGTGCGGTCCTGGCCTTCGTGCTGGCGCTGTTCATTCCGCAGGTGACGCTGTCCGATCAGGCGGGCATGGTCGCGCGCGGTGAGGCGGTCATGGCGCCGGAGGATCCGCCGCGAGCGGATTCGGAGCTCACCGAGAAGCGATAGTCGATACCCTGGACAACTCCCGGTCACCGCTGGTGGCCGGGAGTTGCTGCATGACAAGCCGTTTCGAGAAAACTTCGCAAATGCACCAGCTACTTCACGGCGGCCGCGGCCGTGTGTATAGTTGGCAACAGCAAGTAGTTGTAGTAGCTAAGTAAATAATTGGCACGGAGAAGGACACCGATCATGGCCGTAGACGCCCGTGATCCCGGTACCACCACCGAGTCGGACGCCGATCTTCTGGGCGCCCAATTGGTTCGGCTCATGCGCGCGATCGGCCGAGCGAAACACCGTGTGCTCAAGCATGGCCCGGAGGGGCTCGAACAAGTCGCGTACGCGGTCCTGTTCTGCCTCGTGCACGAGGGCCCGCAACGCACCGGGAAGCTCGCCGAACTGCTGCACGCGGAAATCTCGACGATCAGCCGGCAGACCAGAAGTCTTGTCGCACATGGGCTGGTCGAGCGCGGAGCCGATCCGATCGACGGCCGGGTGTGCGTGCTGACCGCCACGGCGGAGGGGGAGCGGGTCTTCACCGAGAACCGTCGGCTGCGCACTCAGTGGCTGGCCGGAGTGCTGGCCGAGTGGCCCGAGACCGACCGATCGACGCTGGTCGGACTGCTGGAGCGACTCGCCGGTGACATCGAAACAACCACCGCACCAATCGAATCGAAATAGGTCAACGACACATGGCAACTGCGACCATCGAGGCGTCGCCGGACGTGCAGGCGGGTGCGCCGCCGCCGCAAATGTCGCACCGGCAGATCCTCACCATCCTGTCCGGACTGCTGCTGGGGATGTTCCTGGCAGCGCTGGACCAGAACATCGTGAGCGTGGCGATCGTGAAGATCGCCAACAGCCTGCACGGGTTCGATCAGCAGGCCTGGGCCACCACGGCCTACCTGATCACCGCCACGATCAGCACGCCGCTCTACGGCAAGCTGGCCGACATCTACGGCCGGAAGTCGTTCTATCTCACCGCGATCGCGCTGTTCGTCATCGGCTCGACGGCCTGCACCTTCGCCACCTCGATGTACGAGCTGGCCGGGTTCCGCGCGTTCCAGGGACTGGGCGCCGGCGGCCTGATGTCGCTGGCCATGACCATCATCGGTGATCTGGTCGCGCCGCGCGAACGCACGCGATACCAGGGCTACTTCATGATGACCTTCGGCAT
Organism: Nocardia jejuensis NBRC 103114; assembly: GCF_001613145.1. GTDB lineage: Bacteria > Actinomycetota > Actinomycetes > Mycobacteriales > Mycobacteriaceae > Nocardia > Nocardia jejuensis. Next base: position 112,846 of record NZ_BDBU01000005.1, on the reverse strand, counting down.
CGCCACCGTGCTCGGGCCGGTGCTGGGCGGCTGGCTCTCCGGATTCGATCGGCTGTGGGGACTCGAGGGCTGGCGCTGGGTGTTCCTGGTGAACGTGCCGATCGGCGTGCTCGCGCTGGTCGTCGTCGCCAAGGTGCTCAATGTGCCGCATCAGCGGCGAAAGTTGAAGGTGGACTGGGGCGGTGCGGTCGCGCTGGCCATCTGCGTGGTGCCGCTGCTGATCGTCGCCGAACAGGGCCGCGGCTGGGGCTGGAGCTCGGGCCGGGCGATTGCCTGCTACGCCATCGGCGTGGTCGGGCTGGTGCTGTTCCTGTTCGTCGAACACCTGATGAAGGACTCGGCGCTGATTCCGTTGCGGCTGTTCCGCAATTCCACCTTCACGGTGTGCATCGTGGGCGGTTTCATCGTCGGAATCGCCATGTTCGGCGCGATCTCGATGGTGCCGCTGTACATGCAGGTGGTGCGCGGTTTCTCCCCGACCAAGGCCGGGTTGTTGATGCTGCCGCTGGTGGCGGGCATCATGATCGGCTCGCTGACCTCGGGCCAGGTCACCAAGCGCACCGGGCGCTACAAGATCCTGCCGGTGATCGGGACCTTCATCGTGGCGTGCGGCGCGGTGCTGTACGCGACGGTGCATTTCGACACCGCGCTGTGGCAGCCGCTGCTGTTCGGCGGGTTCATCGGCCTCGGGCTGGGCTTCTGTATGCAGACGCTGATCATCGCGGTGCAGAACGCCGGGCCGCGCACCGATATGGGCGTTTCGACCGCGTCGGCGACCTTCTTCCGTCAGGTCGGCGGCACGCTGGGCGTCGCGGTGTTCCTGACGATCCTGTTCAACCTGCTGCCGCGCAAGATCACCGAGGCGTTCGGCGGTCAGTTGCCGCCGGGATTCGACACCTCGAAGCTCAGCAGCGTGCAGTCGAATACGGCTGGTATCGCGGCACTTCCGGCGCCGGTGCGCGATCCGATCCTGATCGGCTTCACCAATTCGATGCACGGCGTGTTCTGGGCGACGGCCGGGGTGGCGCTGGTGGCCTGCGTGGTGCTGCTGTTCATGAAGGAGATTCCGCTGCAGGACTCCGCCCCCGCCCAACCCGCGCCCGCCGATCCCGAGCGCGCGGCCGAGGCGGACTGGGCCGAGGAGCAGGTGTGGGAGGGTGCGGCGCAGGCGATCTCGCAGCCGGAACCGGTACTGGCCGCGGAACACCGCAGTGTCGCCGGTGTACACGACCCTCGATCCGAGACGGCGGCCGACAGTGCCGGGGCCGATCGTTCGCACGCAATGGTTGTCGACAGCTCGATGGGAGCTGTCTCGGGAGTGAACGGGGTCAACGGCAATGGCGCACATCATGTTTCCGGGGTTTCCGCGACCGCGACGTTGCCGGTGGTGAGCGCGGTGAGCGGTGGTCGCTCGATCGGCGGGCGGATTCAGCGCGAGGACGGCCGGCCGGTGCCCAATGCGGCGGTGACGCTGATCGATCAACGCGGGCAACAGGTTTCGCGCACCACCGGTGACAGCGAGGGCGGATATCTGATCGAGCCGCCCACGGGCGGCAGCTTCGTGCTGATCGTCTCGGCGAGCGGGAATCTGCCGACCGCGGAGAACATCACCGTGCAAGAGGGCGCCCAGCATCGCAATGTGGTCCTGCAGGGTTCGGGGGAACTGTCCGGGACCGTGCGCACCGCGGGTTCGGGCGAACCGCTTCCGGGCGCGTCCATCACGCTCACCGATCTGCTGGGAGACGTGGTCGGTGCCGCGGTCACCGGGGCCGACGGCGGGTACCTCTGCCACGGCATCGGGGCAGGGACCTATACGCTCGTCGCGGCGGCGGCGCACGTGCGCCCGACCGCCACGACGCTGGTGGTGCCCGAAAGCGGCCTGCTGCGTTTCGATCTCGAACTGACCCCGATGGCGGTACTGACCGGCACCGTCCGGGCCGACGATCGCGCTGTGCCGGACGCCTCGGTGACGATTCTGGACGAGGACGGCACCCCGATCGGCACCACTCGGACCGACGAGAACGGGCGGTACGCGGTGAATGATCTGGCCGAGGGCGGGTACACGATCGTTGCCCGCGGGTATCCTCCGATGACCAGCCGGGTGCGTCTCGCCGGCGGCGAGGCCGAGCACGACATCCAACTCGGATACGACGCGGAGTCGCTGGAACCCTTTGGTGCCGAACGGTTCACGGAGTTGTCATGAATGGTCTCACCGCACGGATCCGCAGCGCGGAGGGTTGGCCGGTACCGGGGGCGGTGCTGACCGTCACCGATCTGAGCGGGCGGCAATTGGCCCGCGCGATGGCCGGTACCACCGGGGACGCGGCCACCGAACCGTTGCCGCCGGGCACGCATACGGCCGTGGTCACCGCGCCCGGGCATCAGCCGGTCGCGCAGCTGGCGCGCATCTCCGCCGGCGGCACCGGATCGCTCGGCGAGATCTGGCTGGTGCCCGAGGTGGATGCGGTGAGCACCCCACCGCCTGGGCCGTGGACGATCGATCCGATGCATTCGACGGTCATCGTCACCGCGCGTCATCTCGGCATCGCCGGTATCAGGGCCCGCTTCGCCGAGGTGGGCGGGCGGCTCGACATCGCCGAATCCTTCGACCAGTCCACCGGATACGCGGAGATCAAGGCGGCCACCGTGGACACCGGAATCGGCATGCGCGACGCGCACCTGCGCTCGGCGGAATTCCTCGATGTCGAGAACTTTCCGCTGATCACCTTCACCGGCAAGCGTTTTCGCCGCACCGGGGCCGACACCTGGGTGATGCCCGGCGATCTCACCCTGCACGGTCACACCCGGCCGGTGGATCTGGCGGTGACCTACGGTGGCTACGGGCCCGATCCCTGGGGTGGAACCCGCTCCGCCTTCCATGCCGAAACGCTGTTGCATCGCGATGATTTCGCCATCGACTATCACGCCGTCGTGCGCGCGGGGATCGCCGCGGTCGGCACCACGGTCAAGGTGGAGCTCGATATCGAGTTGGTGCAGGGCGAGAATCTGCCCGCCCTGTAACCGCCCGCCCGGTAACCGGCGTAATGCCGCTCCCGCCTGCGCTCGTGCGAATGCCCGGTCCATTCGGACCGGGCATTCGGGGTTCATGGTCCGGGATGTTCCGAAAGGTCGATATGCGTTCAGGTTGCTGAATGTTTGCGGACGTTGTAGGTTCGTCGAATCGACGTGCGGATCAGGGGAATCCGGACGATCCGCGTTCGATTCCATTCGTTCTTTCGGCACAGCGATCGAGGCGTACAGATGCAGCGACATCAGATGGACCGGCACATACGACGTGAGCTCTACGAATTGGGTGCGGAGTCGTGGTACGACCGCGCGATATGCGCCCAGACCGACCCCGAATCGTTCTTCCCCGACCAGGGCGGATCCAATCGGGAAGCCAAACGAATCTGTGGAACCTGCCTCGTGCGGGCGGAGTGCCTGGAATACGCGCTGACCCATAACCAGCAGTACGGAATCTGGGGCGGGATGACCCTGCGCGAACGACTGGACCACAACGCCCGCGTCCGCGCCCAGGCGGCCGTGGTCACCGGCGCCTCTTAGCGGAACAGCTCGCACGGCCGCATCGTCGAGTTCCGCTCGCCTCGGCGGTGCGGGCGTCACATCGGCCGGTGGGAGACCTGCCTCAGGGTGCGCGAATAGCTCCCCGGCGGTTCGCCGCGCCACGACTTGAAGGCGTGGGTGAAGGCCGAGGCGCTGGAGTAGCCGAGGCGGGCCGCGGTCTGCTCCACGGTCAGTCCCGCGCGCAGGAGTTCCCCGGCGATCAGTCCGAAGGTCTCCTCGCTCAGCTCGCGGAAGGTGGTGCCCTCATCGGCGAGTCGGCGGCGCAGGGTGCGCACGCTGAGGTTCAGATCGGCCGCGATGTCGGGCTGGCCGCACATTCCGCCGCGATGGACCAGCGCCTCGCGGACCCGGCCGCTGACGCCGAGCCGTTCCCGCCGGCGCTGCACCAGCTCCGCGCACTGCCGCTCGTACATGGCGGCGACGTGTGGATTCGCTTGCGGTAGAGGCTGATCGAGTGCGGCGGGGTCCACCACGATGGTGAGAAGCGGTGCGCCGAAAACGATCTCGGCATCGGGGGCGTAGTCGAAGAACACGCGGTAGGCGGGCTCGGCGCGAAAGGGGAATTCCACGCGGCGGATGGGCAGGCGCCGGGGGATCAGGTCCTGCTGGACGGTGAAGGTCGCCTGCAGGTCACGTTCGGCGTGGAAGCGGCGGACCTCGGGGGGTATCGCGGTGTCGTCGTAGACGATCGTCGGATCGGAGGCGGATCGGTCGAGGGTGATCCGTGCGAAGGATGCGGACAGTTCTCCGAAGCCGACGCCCACTTCGAGTGCGCTGCCCACCGTGGGGCTGGTGAGCACGGCGAACCCCCAGACGCCGTGACCGGAGGCATGGTGGCGGGCTCCGACCGCGAGACCGAGTCCCGGAGCGTCGCCGAGTGTCGTGACCAGATTGCGCATCAGCGCCAATTCCTGCCCCGCGGTGATCTCGGCCGTCGGGTCGATCAGCTGTGCGGCCCTGATTCCGGTGCCCCGGATGATCCGCGCGGTGGACACGCCGTGCTCGGCGGCGAAGTCGGCCATCAATGCGGCGCTGGTGATCGAACGCAACGTCGCCCACATGTCGGCCATCGGCCCATCTTGCGATCAGATGGCCCAATTTCGCAAGTTGCTGGCCCTGTCTCGGATGGTTGCCCCAGTTCAGAGGCCCTACCTTCGCATATGAGCGAGACCACAGCATCGGGCAGATCACATCGAGGATGTCGAAGTATGAGCAAGGGTGACCTCACCGGGAAGCGAGTGGCCGTTACCGGCGGCGCGCGCGGAATCGGGGCCGCCACCGCGCGGCTGTCGGCCGAACGAGGAGCGGTCCTCGCCCTCGGGGATACGGCGCAACCGCAGCGGGTGGGGCGATGACTTTGCTGCCCACGGTGCTCGGCGAACGGCTCGACGACATCCTCGAAATGGCGAAAGCCGCTGTGCGACTGCGGGAGCGCGGGCTCATCGAGCTGCGGCGGCCGCACGTCATCGTGCGATTGGCCACCCTCAATCGGACCTACGGACCGCAGGCGGCGGTGGTCATCGCCTCGGCCATGGATCACCCCCACGGCGCCGCGATCGCCGACGAACGCGGCGAACTGACGTATCGGAACCTGCACGAGCAGTCCAATGCCCTGGCGCGGGGGCTGCTCGGGCTCGGGTTGGCGCAGGGCGACGTGGTCGGGCTGCTGGCCCGCGACCATCGCGGCATGGCGCTGGCGACCGCGGCCGCCGGGAAGGCGGGTCTGCGACTGGCGCTGATGAATACCGGCTTCGCCAAACCACAGTTCGCCGAGGTGACCGAGCGCGAGCGGGTCCGGGCGGTGCTCGCGGACAGCGAGTTCACCGATCTGCTCGGCGCGCTGCCGGACAGCATGCCGCGGGTACTGACCTGGGTCGACGAGGGTCATGCGCTGCCCGCCGCGGCGGTGACCATCGAGGCGCTGATCGCCGCCAACAGCGTTGCGCCACTGCCGCCTCCGGCCAAGCCCGCCGGTTTCATCATCCTCACCAGCGGCACCACCGGGCTGCCCAAGGGCGCGCCGCGCACCAAGGTGTCGCCGTTCACGACCGCGCTGGTGGTGGATCGGGTGCCGTTCCCGCGCCGGGGCACGATGGTGATCGTGTCGCCGATCTTCCACACCACCGGATTCGGCACCTGGAGCATCGGTTCCGCGCTGGCCAACAAGATCGTGCTGATGCGCCGCTTCGACGCGGAGGCGACACTGGCGGCCATCGCCGCGCATCGCGCCGAGATGCTGGTGGCCGTGCCGACGCAGCTGCATCGGATTCTCGCCCTCGGCCCGGAGATCATCGAGCGATACGACACCTCGTGTCTGCGAACGGTGCTGGTGGCCGGTTCGGCGCTCTCCCCGGATCTGGCCGGGCGCTTCCAGGACGTCTTCGGCGACGTGCTCTACAACGGTTACGGCTCCACCGAGGTGGCCATCGCGACGGTGGCCCAGCCGCACGAACTGCGGCTCGCGCCCGGCACCGTGGGCCGCCCGCCGGTGACCGCCAAGGTCGCGCTGTTCGACGACGACGGCAAGCGCGTCACGACGCCGAATACGCTGGGGCGCATCTTCGCCCGCACGATCGCGCCGTTCGAGGGATACACCGACGGCAGACACAAGCAGATCATCGACGGCTACATGTCCACCGGCGACACCGGCCACTTCGACGAACGCGGACTGTATTTCGTCGACGGCCGTGACGACGACATGATCGTGTCCGGCGGTGAGAACGTCTATCCGCTCGAGGTGGAGAACCTGCTGGCGGAACTGCCCGGCATCGAAGAGGTTGCGGTGGTGGGCGTTCCGGACGTCGAGTTCGGAAAACGCCTGCGGGCCTTCGTCGTCGCGAGTGCCGGGGTCGCCCTGGAGCCGCAGGCGATCAAGGACCATGTGAAGGCGAATCTGGCGCGGTACAAGGTGCCGCGCGATGTCGTCTTCGTCGAGGAGTTGCCCCGCAATGCCACCGGAAAGGTGTTGCGGCGCAGGCTGGAGGAGGCCGTCGTCTGAGGTTCAGAGGATCGGGGTGTGCAGGGTGTAGTACTCCGCCAGCGGAATTCGCTTGTCGTCCAGATCCGGGCGCGGGTAGACGCTCCCGGTCAGGGCCGCTCCGGAGAACATGTGCACCATCGAGAACAGCGCCAGTTCCCGGCTTTCCTCCGGAACGTCGTCGAGCAGGCCGTTGGCGCGGGTGTGTTCGAGAATGCCCTCGTAGAACTTCGCGATGGCGGGCGCGATCAGCTCGCGCAGTTCCTCGTCGGTGCGGGCGGCGACCATGAGTTCGTGCCAGACCGCGACCAGCGGGGAGGCCACCGCCTGGGCCAGGAACCCGAGCCCGGCCCGCAGCGGAGCGGGCTGGGCGCGCAGATGGTCCTTGCTCGCGGCGTAGGCGTCGAGAATGCGGTCGCTGACTTCCTCCGCGACCCTGCTGATCAGCGCGAGCCGAGAATCGAAGTGCCGGAACAGCCCGCCGCCGGACAATCCGGCGCGTTCGCTGATCGCCGCGACCGTGGTGCGGTAGTAGCCGTCCTCCTGAATCGTCTCGATGGCCGCGTCGACGAGTTTCTCGATGCTGGCCTCGCGACGTTCCCGCTGAGTGCGGCGGGTCGGGCGAGCAGAGGGTTGGGGCATCGGTCCAGTATGGCCGGGTGTCGCGGTCCAGTATGGCCGGGTGTCGCGGCCTGCTCGGCGAGCGGCCCGCGACACCCGGTGTGGTCACCAGCCGGAGCGGCCGAGCAGCGGAAGGTTGACGAAACTCGGGGCGTCCGGGCGCAGCTGCACGTGCTGCGGAGAGAGGCCGGAGTCCACGAGCATGGGACCGACGGGCAGCGCCTTGAGCAGATTGCTCGCGTACACGTCGACGCGGAGCCGGTGGCCCGGCTGCAGCACCGCATCGGTCGCATTGATCGAGATGTCGAGGCCGGTGCGAGCGCCGGGCACCAGAACCTGTCGCTGCGCCAGCGACAGGAACGGCACGGCGCGCGTGTAGTCGCCCTTGTCATCACGCGCACTGCGGGACTCGTCGATCGCGCGCAGCGAGGCGACCAGCTGCCCCGAGGCCAGCACCCGGGACTGCCCGTCCGGAGCGACATCGTTCACCGTCGTCGTCCAGAAGCCGTCGGTGGCGTCGTGCACGGTCTCGAGGTGCACGGTGATCGGGCCGGACACCGTGGTCGGCTCGGCCACCGCGGCGCTGGTGAAGGTCAGGCCGTTCGCCTCCTGGATGCGAGAGTCCTTGGCGCACATATCTATGAGGGACAGTGCGCCCGCGGTCTCCTGCGCGGAATCGCGCGAACAGATCGACAGCACTCCCGGGGCGACGGTCAGTCGATCCTCGCCGGGGCTCGGATCCGGCAGCAGCGAGCCGTCGTGCACGCTGGTGGCCGTGGTGCCGCTGGGCGCGGCCGACAGATACATCCGGCGGTACTCGACACCCGGCTGCGGCATGCTCGGCGTGGTGAGCCAGCCGCCGCCCTGCTGCTGCACGTTGATCGGGCCGTACGAGTCGATGCCGTTGTCGATTCCCTTGAGCCACTTGTCGAACCACGCGCGCTGCAGCACGTCGATCCGCGGCGGGCTGCCGGGCGAACCGGCGTTCGCGCCCGGATTCAGGTGATAGGTGCTCGACATCAGCAGCTGCTTGCGGCCCGGCGGCAGCGGAATCTCGTTGTAGGCGTGCACCTGTGAGTCCACGAAGACGTCGTGCCAGCCGCCGACGATGAAGGTGGGCACCTGGATTCGTTCCGGATGTCCGGACCAGGACCGGCGCATGACGCTCTGGTCGTCGAGCACCTGCTGCACCTGCGGGCTCAGATCCTCGACGCGGGGGGAGAACACCGCGTTGAGCAGCACGTCGAGGAAGACCATCGGATTCTGCACACGATCGAACAGCCACTGCAGGTCGAAATCACCGCGGGTCAGCGCGGTCAGATCGGGCAGCAGTTTCGCGCCGTTGACCGCGCCCAGCCAGGCGGGCATGAAGGTGACGCCGAGCGCGCCGCCGGGGGCGACCAGATCGCGGAAGGGGTCCTCGCTGGGCACCATCGGGAAAATGGCCTTCAGCGCGGGCGGTTGTTTCGCGGCGGCCTGCAACTGGTTGATCCCGGAGTAGGACATGCCGTTCATCCCGACCTCGCCGGTGGACCACGGCTGGTGCGAGACCCAGTCGATCACCTCGACGGTGTCCTGTTGTTCGCGATCACGGAAGACATCCCAGACTCCCTGGGAGAAACCGGTTCCGCGCACGTCGACGACGACCTGGGTGTAGCCGCTGCGGATCAGTTTGTGATCCGCGGCGAAATTGCGCGCCCAGCCGTTGGCCAGCGCGCGGGTCGAATCGGTGACCCCGCTCAGTGGCGTCCCGCTGAGATCGAGCTGTCCCGCTATCCGCAGGACCGCGTCGGACAGCACCGGGATGTCCAGTGCCGTACTGGCAAGGGTGGAACCGAGTTTCGTGTACGGGGTCAGATTCAGGACGGTCGGTGTGGGGGTGTCGATCGCGTGCCCCGAGGCATCGGCCGGACGATAGACGTTGCCCTTCAACACTGTTCCGTCGCTCATGGTGATGGGGACGTCCCACTCGATGACGACATTCGGATACTGCGGCGGCGCGTCCGCGGCGGCGGTCCATTCCGCCGCTGCCGCACCGCCTTCGGGCGTCGAGTCGGCGGGTGTGGCAGTGGTGATCGGCGCGACGAAGGCGGTGAGCAGCACGAGGGCGCCGGCCGACATCGAGCCGCGGACAAGGCGAGATCGCCAGGTTCTCAACATTGAAATCCATCTCAGACAGGTGCGCGGGCCCGAGAATGTTAGCGAGCGACTGCTAGCTATGTAAATAGCCGTTTCCGCCGAATTCGCGTGCCGGGGGGACTGTGCGGCTGCGTGGTTGGTGCCGATGCCAAAATTCTGCGCCGAATTCTGTCTGGGACACTATGCTCGAAACCGTGGACATGCGTGTTCGCGCGGGGCTATTTTTGTCGGCATGGCATCGCCGCTGACTCCCACCGCAGGCCCGCTCCCTGCGGACGTTCGATTCGATATCGGGCCGGAGCAATACCCGGCGGTGCACATCGACACCACGGTCACCATCACGATGTCCGACGGTGTGGTGCTGTGCGCGGACGTCAACCGGCCCGCCTATCGGCGCGGTGAACCGGCCGCCGACGCGTTTCCGGTGGTCGTGAACTTCACCCCCTACAACCGGATGGGTAATCGCTCCGGTGCGCGCGTCGCGAAGCCGGCGCGCTGGGTCGGGCGACTGGTGAAGCCGTCGGATCGGCGCCGGTTCCGCGGGCGGGATCTGCTGCACACCCTGGCCTCGGGCGCGATCGATGTGTTCTCCACCAACCGAACTCTCGTGTCGCGCGGATATGTGAACGTCGTGGTGGATGTGCGCGGCACCGGATCCTCCACGGGGGCTTGGGATTTCTTCAGCGAGCGCGAACACCTGGACTACGCCGAAGTGCTCGACTGGATTCGTGAACAGCCCTGGTGCGACGGGCATCTGGCGGTCACCGGCATCTCGTACGGCGCGATCGCCGCGCTGATCGCGGCGGGACGGCGGCCCGAAGGGCTCGACGCCGTCTTCGCGATCGTCGCGGGGGAGGATCCGGTCCGGGAACTCGGCCTGACCGGTGGGGTGCCGACGCCGGGGATCGCGGGCTGGATGGGCCTGGTCGATATCGCGAAGTTCCTGCCCTCCCCGCGCGGCATGATCCGCAATCGGGTCCTGGGCCCGTATCTGCGAGATCGCCTGCGCGACCCGGTAAGTGGGCTGCGACTGGCTGCGGACATCGCGACCACGGACGGGCATCCGGAGGGCTTCCTCAACGACCGCTGGGCCGCGCGGCTACCCGATTTCGAGGGCATCACCGCGGCGACCTGGATCCACGGCGCCTGGCACGATGTGTACAACCGCTCCAACTTCCGGATGTTCGACCGCGTCGGCCTGAGCGGCGGCGCGAAACAGGTCCTCGTCGACGACGGGTACCACATCAGCATCGGCAGCGGCTTCGGCGAAGCGGGCAACCCGCCGGCCCTGGACGAATTGCAGTGCGCCTGGTTCGACAAGTGGCTCAAGGGAATCGACAACGGAATCGATCGGTACGGGCCGGTGACCGTGCGGCGGCAGGGCGGCGGCGGATGGATCACGCGCCCGAGTTTTCCCGATCCGGCCGCCGCGGTGCGACGGCTCTACCTCACGGCCGAACCGAGCGGCTCGGCCGAGCACGCGGGGACCGACGGCTCGCTGCGGGACACACCCTACGGGGGAGCCGAATCCCTTCCGCTTCCCACTGTTCCGGCCGGGATGGCCTCGAGCAATACCGCGCTCATGACCATGGGCGCGCTGACCCTGCTCGGTCGCCACTACGGGTCCGACGATCGCCGGGCCGAGGCCGGCGCGGTCACCTTCACCACCGCGCCGCTGTCGCGGGACCTGGTGCTCTCGGGTCCGATGAACCTGCACCTGCGGGTGGAAACCGGTGGTACGGAGGCCTTCTGGTCGGTCACCGTCACCGATGTCGAACCCGACGGGGCGTCGGCCGCGCTCACCCGCGGTGCGCTGCTGTCCTCGCTGCGGGCGACCGACGAGTCTGGCAGCACCTACCTCGACGGTGAACTCGTCTTCGCGCTGCACACGCTGCGGCAGGACTCGGTCCTGCCGGTGGTCGCGGGTGAACCGTTCGATCTCGACATCGAGATCAACCCCACCGAGGCGGTGCTGCGGGCCGGTCATCGCCTGCGCGTCGCCATCGCGCCCGGCAGCTCACCGCGTCATCTGCTCACGCCGTCGATGAAGCGAAAGATCAACGGCCAGAGCATCGTTCTGGATCCGGAGCACCCGAGCTACCTCACCTACCTGGCGGTCCAGGGCTGAGGTTCGGGTCCGTGGCTCAGGCCGGCAGGCGACCGCCCGCCAGGACCGGTTCGGACTCCGCCTCGGGAACCTCGGTGCCGCGCAACGAGGTTCCGGCGGTCTCGCGCAGGAAGTTCCACGCCACCAACCCGATCAGGGACGCGGCCACCATGTACATCGCGGGAAACAGTGTCCAGCCGGTCTTCTCGATGACGGCCTCGTTGATCAGGGGAGCGGTGCCGCCGAACGCGGCGGTCGAGACGTTGTAGCCCAGGGCGAAGCCCGCGTAGCGCACATGAGTGGGGAAGATCGCCGGGAAGGTCGAACTGATGGTGGACAGCTGGGGGACATAGAGCAGCCCCAGCACGATGAAACCGGTGATGGCCCAGCCGGTTCCCTGACCCATCAGCCAGTACATCGGCACGGCCAGGACGGCCAGGCCGACCAGCGAGACCAGCCACATCGGGCGGCGGCCGACCCGGTCCGAGAGCCTGCCGAAGAACGGCAGCGTCACCATCATGACCAGCTGACCGATCAACATCATTGCGGTGGTGGAGGATTCGCCCAGGCCGATGGTCTTCTGAAGATAGGTCGGCTGGTAGGTCAGCAGCGTGTAGTTCACGACGTTGAGCGCCACGACCAGCCCGGCCAGCGTCAGGATCTCACGGCGGTAGTTGGTGAACAGCTCGCGCAGCCCGGTCGGCGGCGTCTTCGTCTCCGCCTCCGCGACCTCGGTGAACACGGGTGATTCGTCGAGCTTCTCGCGCAGGTACCAGCCGATCAGGCCGAGCGGGACCGCCAGCAGGAACGGGATTCGCCAACCCCAGTCGTGCATGGCGTCCGAGCCGAGTGCCAGCTGGCAGGCCAGCACCACCGAGGAGCCGCCCACGAAGCCGGCGAGCGTGCCGAATTCCAGGAAGCTGCCCAGGAATCCGCGCTTGCGATCGGTCGCGCATTCGGCGAGATAGGTTGCCGCGCCGCCGTATTCGCCGCCGGTGGAGAAGCCCTGCACCACGCGCAGCCCGATCAGCAGGATCGGCGCGAGCACACCCGCCGTGGCGTGGGTCGGCAGAATGCCGATGGCTCCGGTCGAGGCCGCCATCAGCAGGATCGTGATGGCCAGCACGGCCTTTCGGCCGATGCGGTCTCCCATCGGACCCCACACCATGCCGCCGAGCGGCCGCAGCAGGAACGAGACCGCGAAGCCGAGCATGGTGCCCAGCGTGCCGAGGTCGCCGGGAAAGAAGGCGTCGGTCAGGTAGGTCGCCGTCGCCGCGTAGACGCCGTAGTCGAACCACTCGGTCGCATTGCCCATCGCCGAGGCGATGACCGATCTGCGTAGTCGAGTCGGCTCCTGAGCGGTCACCTCCGGCCCCTGGTCCGTCCCAGCCTGATCCGTCACGGCCTGTTCCTTCCCAGCCCGCACCGCGGACTCGGTTCCGGTTTCGGTCCCTCGCCGCCGAATCCTTCGTACAAAGGGAGGAACTACCCAGGTGCGCCGGCCAGCAAACAGCGGCAACAGCGCGGAGGTCGTTGTCGCGGGCACTCCGACCTGCTGCGGAAGGTCGAAATGTGAGTGGCGCCACAGGGAGGTGGGCTGCCCGCGCGCATGTCGCAAACGCGTCAGCGTCTCCGGACGGTCCGGCGAGTCGGAGGCGCGACGGCCATACGAAAGAAGGCCCGGTCCGTATGGACCGAGCCTTCGGGTGCTGCCGAGTACTACGCGGGGCTCGTCAGCGCCCCGACTTCCTCAGTTCGAGGGAGTCGTCGTGGTGGTGGTCGTCGTGGCCGGGGGAGTGGTGGTCTCCGGCTTGACGGTCGTGCTCGGCGCCGTGGTCGTCGGCGCCACCGTGGTGGTCGGCGCGACTGTGGTGGTCGGCGCGACGGTCGTGCTCGGGACCGTGGTGCCCGGGGCGGTGGTGGTCGAGTCGGTGGCGCCCGACTTGGTCACGCTCGGTCCGGTACCGGCGACGTCCTTGACCGGGGCCGTACCGGTGGTGGTGGTCGGCTTGGTCGTCGAGGCCTTGGTGGTGGTGCTGGGCTTGGTGGTGGTCGTGGGCGGGTCCAGCGTCGGGGACGCCTTGACGACCGCGGCCGACTTCGCCGCATCGGCGTAATCCGCATCCTGCGGCTTGACGGTGGTGTCGACCTTCTCGCCGGACTGCGCCTGCTTCGACATCGCGGTGAGCCAGGCCGCCGCGTACTCGGCGGAGGTCAGCGGCTTGCCGTCGCCGTTGTCACGCCAGTAGTCGAAGTGGTGACCGGTTCCGTTGGGGCCCAGGGTGAGCTGGTACGGGTCGCTCATGATCACCGGAATCGTGTTCTGGTTCGTGACGATCAGGCCGACGATCTCGTTGAAGATCTTCTGCGGCAGGTAGGCCAGCGGCGACATCTGCTCGGTCGCGATCGAATCCGCGCCGCTGGTGGGTGCTTTGACCTCGCCCGGCTTGTAGTTCGGGTCCGACACCTTCAGCAGCACCTGCAGGAAGGTCTCGTTGCTCGCCATCCAGTTCGGCTGAGTGGCGATGTAGGAGAAGGCGCTCATCGCGGTCTTGCCGAGCTGAACCGCGACGTCCTGTCCGGTCGCCGGGGTCAGGCCCTCGTTCTGCAGTGCGTCGACATTGATTCCCCGGCCGACGTTGATCGCCAACTGCAGCAGCGAGATGTTCTGCGGCGCGGCGCAGGTCAGGTCACCGTCGGAGCAGAACGATGCGATCCGGCCGTTCAGCTTGCCGAAGCCGCCGCTGGTTCCGGGCAGCGCACCCTGACCGCCGGCGGTGTTGTTTCCGGTCTGGTACTTCTGATCGAAGTTGTCCGGGTTGCTGAACGGATCCTTCGCGCCGATGAACTGGCCCTCGCCCGCCTTGCGTCCCGCGTCGGCGAGGATCACGACACCGAGCACCTTGTCCGCGTCGACCGTGTCGGTCGAACCGTCCGGTGCGTTGCCGATGTCCATCGCGACGCGGCGCACCACATCGGAGCCTTCGCTGTATCCCACGATGGAGAACTTGGTGTCGGGGCAGGCGGCGGATATGTCGCGCATCACCTGCTTGGTGTTCGCGACACCCGTGTTCACCGCGTCCTCATAGGTATTGAGGTTCGCGGGGTAGGCGATGTAGACCGCCGCGTACTTGTCCGGGTCGTTCGGGTCGTTCGGTGCGTTGACCACGGGGTCGACCCAGTGGCTGCTGTAATCGCCGGACAATGCCGCCGGCAATTCGTTGCCATTCGCGTCGACCAGCATTTTGGTGGTCTGCGAATTCGGCGAGTCGTTTCGGCCGGCGACCGAAATGGTCACCATGTCATGGCATTCGGTGACCGAAGAAGTGAGCTGTGTCTCAATCGTCCGTGGTTCCGAAGTGGTCAAACCCCAGGAGGCAGCCACCACCGCGACCACTCCCAGCGCTGCGGGCGCGGCAATGGACGAAGCGATGCGGTGGCGCGCCAGAAACTCTCGAAGAGCCAATGTCCCGATCCTTATTTCCAATGTCGACTAACGGATGGACGAGCCCCCCGACGGGCCGTGATTCAGAGGTGACGTCGGAAACGGAGAAGGAAGCGTTACTTCGCGGTGCTAACCGGATCGCGGCGCATCGGTTCGCGCCATGGCACAGCGGGTTCCGGCCCGACTCGGCGCGGGAACCGGGAACGGCCACGCGAATTGCGGGTAGGTTCGCGGGCTCGTTCGGAGTCTGTGCAGTTCAGGGGCTGATCAACGGGTGGCACGCGGCATCGGCGTCGCATCCGTAATGCGCTGCGCCACGGCCTCGCACGGCTCGTGGGTCGACCGGACCGGTGATGTGGCCCGAATCCGCCATCGACAAATACATACGGCCGACCGTATAGTTTGGGAATGGATGGCGTGCGGATGCTGGAGTTGGCGCGGGAGCTCGCTGAGCGCATCTCATCGCCGGTGAGCACTTCTTCTTCGATCTGTCCGAGCTGTGCGACCAGTCGGGCGTCTCCACCGATGTTGTTCGTCGAAAGTTGTTCGAAGGGAACTGATATGGATACTCGAGTGCGCGAGATCGCCGGGATCGAGACGCGGCATCTGTTCGATGTGGTGGTGGATCTGAACTCGCCGTTGAACTTCGGCACGGGGCGCGTGCTTTTCGGCGCCGCGAGTGGATCGTTCGAGGGGCCGAAGCTGCGGGGCGAGGTGGTGCCGGGTGGCGGCGACTGGGCGGTGTTCCGCCCGGACGGAACCATGGAGGTCGATGTGCGGCTGACCCTGCGCACCGACGACGGTGCGCTGCTGCACATGTCGTACGGCGGGCGCTGGCAGGTGCCCGCCGAGGTCCGCTCCGAGATCGCGGATCCGGCGGCGAAGACGCTGGTCGACCCGGCGCGGTACTACTTCCGCACGGCCCCGATGTTCGAGACCGGCGCGCCGGAGTACGCGTGGCTGAACGACATCGTCTGCGTCGGCTCGGGGTATCTGATCGACGGCGGCGTCGCCTATCGGGTCTTCGAAGTCCTCTGAGCGCGCCTGCGGGTGGCGGGCGGTGCGAGCAGGCCGTCCACCACCCGCTGCACCATCGGCACGCTGCCTGGATTGCCCAGGCGCAGTGAGATATTGGCGGCATTGAGCACGGCGTCGATCTGGAACGCGGCGAGATCCGGGTCCAGATCGGCGATCTCGTGCTGTTCGACGGCGGTTCGCAGTTCGCGCGCGAGCACGGCGACCCACTCCTGGCGCTGCCGCGCCAAGGCGTCGCGCACCGGTCCCGGGCGGCTGTCGAAGTCGGCGAGGTTCGCCGTCCAGAAGCATCCGCCGGGCAGCAGTGGTTCGGCGGCGTACGCGAGCCAGTGCTCGACCAGCGACCGTACCCGGGCCGCGCCCGCGGGCGCCTCGAATCCCGGCCGGAGCACCGCGTCCAGGAAGACCAGCCCGGCCTCCTCGACCGTGGCCAGCTGTAGCTGTTCCTTGGTGCGGAACAGGGTTTGGATGCCCGCCTTGCTGAGGTCGAGCTCGTCGGCCAGGCGGCCGAAGCTCAGTCCGTAGAGGCCCTCCGCCGAGGCGATGTCGACGGCCCGCCTGGTCACCGACTTGCGCGAGCGCGCGCCGCGGCGCAGTCGGCCGTCGGGACTCTCCGCGTCACCGTCCGATGTGTGCGCGGCCGCCGAACTATCCATACGGCCGATCGTATGCCAAATATGCGCGCAGTGGTGGCATCGAGGAAAGCGAACGAATGGCCGCCGATGCGTGTCAGGGGCGCTCGACCCGGTCCCATCCGGGTAGGTTCGCGAGGTTGCTTCTTGTTTGCGCGCCATCTGTTCCGGGGGATCGGTCAGGAGAGCATTTCATGAGCACCGTCATCGATGACGCACCCTTCACCTCCTTCCACAAGCGGCTCGCCATCGCATGCTCGGGCGGACCGCTGCTGGACGGCTACATCCTCAGCATCGTGGGCACCGCCCTGATCGGGATGAAACCCGAACTCTCGCTGAGCACTCTCGACATCCAGCTCATCGGTGCGTCGGCGCTGATCGGAATGTTCGTGGGCGGCGCGCTGTTCGGCGTCCTCACCGACAAGATCGGCCGCGAGTTCATGTACACCGCGGACCTGGTGGTGATGGGAGCCTGTTCGATCGGCTCGTTCTGGGCCGAATCCATCTGGCTCATCGTGCTGTTGAGATTCGTCCTCGGCATGGCCGTCGCCGCCGATTATCCGATCGCCACCTCGTTGCTGGGGGAGTGGTTGCCGCTCAAGCAACGTGGGCGACTGCTCGGATTCCAGATCATCGCCTGGTATGCCGGGTCGGTGCTGGCCTATGTGGTCGGCTACGTCTGCCTGACCTTCTTCGGTGACGGCAGCTGGCGCTGGCAGCTCGCCAGCGGTGCGGTGCTGTGCCTGTTCTTCCTGATCATCCGGCAGAGCACGGCTCCGGAATCGCCGCGCTGGTTGGCGCAGCACGGCAAGGCCGACAAGGCCGCTCGGCTGGTGGAGAAGTTCCTGCACGTGCGGGTCGATCCGCAGGATCTGATCGAGGAACAGGTGAACGGTCAGCCGCCGCCGCACGGATCGATCCGTGAGCTCTTCGCGCCGGCGTATCGCAAGAAGATCGTGTTCTGCTGCGGGTTCTTCATCTGTCAGGTGGCCGTGCTCTTCGCCATGCTCACCTTCGGTCCGCAGATTCTGGCGGCCTTCGGCACACCGACCGGCACCTGGATGGACACCCTCGGCGTCGCGGTGATCAGCCTGGTGTTCCTGATCGGCTGCCTGCCCGCGCTGCGGCTGATCGACACCATCGGGCGGCGGCCCACCATCGTCTGGTGCTTCGGGCTGATGATCATTCCGGTGCTGCTCATCGGTATCTGGCCGGCCATGCCCGCGCTGCTGGCCTTCGGCATGCTGCTGCTGTACGCGTTCTTCTGCGGCGGCCCCAACGTGCTGGACTGGACCTACCCGAACGAGTTGTTCCCCACGCACATTCGCGCCACCGCGGTCGGTTTCACCACCTCGGTCAGCCGGGTCGGCGCGGCGCTGGGCACCTATCTGCTGCCGTGGTCGCTGGACCATCTGGGGCTCGGGCCGACATTCCTGTACGCCGCGCTGCTCACCGCGATCGGGTTCGGGATCTGTCTGTGGGGCGCACCGGAGACCAAGGGGCAGTCGCTGGAGTCCGCCGCGGGGTGAATCCCGTTCGAAGGCAACGGGAATCGCGGCCGGTGGGTGTGATCGCCGTCAGGACAGCGACATTGCGTCGCGCACCAGTTCCGGATCGAGCGGCGCGCCGGGTAGCGGCCGGGCCGCCGCGGTCCGCAGTCCGTCCAGCAGGATCGCGACATGGCGTCGCCACGCGTCCGGCGCGGTCTCGTGGATGCGCTCCGTGGCGCGCACGGCCGACCACAGCAGCAGCCCGATGTCGGTGAGGTCCACATCCGGTCGCAGGGCGCCGCTGCTCTGGGCGCGGGTGACCAGTTCGTGGGTCAGCAGGTGACCGCGAGCCTTGGTCTGCTCGATCGGCGAGTCGGCGGGGAGCGAGTACACGCAGATATCGGTGAAACCCCGGTCCGCGGCTTGCCATTCGGCCATCAGGGTCAGCTGGTCGACGAGTCCGGTCCACGGGTCGGGATTGCTCAGCGCGGTCTCGGCGTGCCGGACCGATTCGGCCACGCGGTCGTGCAGTGCCGTGCCGATCAGCGCGTCGCGGGTCGGGAAGTGGTTGTACAGCGTGCCGATGCTGACCCCCGCCTCGCGCGCGATGGCGGTGAGTGAGGCTTCGAGGCCGTCGACCCGGAAGCGGGCGCGGGCGGCGGTCAGGATTCGCTCCTGATTGTCGCGGGCGTCGCGACGGCGAGGCGCACCGCCCGACGGGCTGGAGCCGGTCTCGGCGCGGGTGGACATCGCCTGATTCTACAACTTGAGGAACCCCTCGATTTATGCCTAAATTGAGGGGGCCCTCAAAATTGAGTGGGCACTCAACTTGTTTCGAAAGGTCACTCCCATGCCGCACCTCGCTGTCTTCGGCGCTGGTCCCGCCCTCGGATTCGCCTCCGCCCAGCGCTTCGGGCGCGCCGGTTACTCGGTCACCCTGATCGGTCGCCACCGCGCCACCGTCGATGAATTGCACGACAAACTCGCCGCCGACGGCGTGAGCGCCGACGTGCTGCTCGCCGATCTCGCCGACGCGGATCAGGTCGGCGTCGCCCTGCGTGAGCTGCACGCCCGGCACGGCACGCCGGACGCGATCCTGTACAGCCCCGGGGACGTCACCCGTCTGCCGGTGGACGCCGCGTCCCTGGACGCGGAAACCCTGCGCAGCTGGCTGCCGCTGCATCTGCTGACGCCGGTGCAACTGCTGCACGAACTGCTGCCCGCCATGACCGAACGTGGTTCGGGTGCGGTCGTTTTCGCGCACGGTGCGGCCGCGGCGAATCCACTCGACGTGCTGGCGAGCGTCGGGATCCCGCAGGCGGCCCTGGTCCACCATCTGAAGGGGCTGGACGCCCGGGCGCGGGCGCGCGGCGTGCGGCTGAGCAGTCTGCAGATCGGCAGCCTCATCGAAGACAGCGCTGCCGCAGCGCTTTTCGACTCCGGTCACTTCGACGGGGTGGATGTGGGCGAGGTGGTCCGGGTGGCGCCGGAGGTATTGGCCGAGGCGGTGTTCGAGCTGGCCACCACCGATACGGCGGTCGAACGCGTCGCCTGAGCCCGAGATCCGTTGCCGGGGCGGCTGCCATGACAGTTGTCATGGCGAGGACGTGATGGTTGGCAGATCTGGTGCGGCCCGCTCGTCCGTAGCGTCATTTCCTGTAGCGCACGGACGAATCACAAGGAGGGGCCATGACCACCACACCGACCACCACCGCCACGACCACAGGCTCGGCGATCACCGGTTCCGCCCTCGCGGGCTCGGCAACCGAGGGGCAGGGCACGCAGACCGGGAACCGGATGCAGGTGCTGCGCATGCTCGCACCGACCATCCGGGACATCGCGGTGCCGGTCGTCGCGTACTTCGGACTGCACGCGCTGGGCGCCTCCGATTTCACCGCGCTGCTGGCCGGCGCCGTCGTCTCGGGCGTGATGGTGCTGACCGGCGTCATCCAGGCCCGCAAGATCGACGCCATGGGGGTCATCGTGCTGGGCGGCTTCGCGGTCGGTCTGATCGGCTCGCTGATCAGCGGCGACGCCCGCACGCTGATCGTGCGGGATTCGTTCGGCACCGCGGTGGTCGGTCTGGCCTTCCTGATCAGCGCGATGCTCGGAAAGCCGCTGACCTACGCCGCGATTCGCAAGACCCTCGCGGCCACCGATCCGGCCAAGCTGGCCGTCGTGGAGCAGACGTACCGCACCAATCCCGCCGCGCGCCGGCTGCACGTCGTCTCCACGGTGCTGTGGGGTGTCGCGCTGACCGGTGAGGCCGCGCTCCGGGTCGTGCTGGCCTACCAGCTGCCGGTGCACACCATGGCCTGGCTCTCGAGTGTGCTGATGGTCGGCACGATCAGCGTGATGGTCGTGGTCACCGCGCAGATCGTGAAGCGTCTCAAGCGGCAGAGCGTCTGATGACGGCGGAGAAGGGCCCGGTCCATGCGGACCGGGCCCTTTTCGTGTGCGTGGTCCGGTGTCCGGGGCTAGCCGGGATTTAAGCGACTGTGATTAACTGCACTCGAGCGGCGAGCGGAGAAGCGATGAGTGTGGCGGGCGGACCGGTGACCCAGATCGCCTGGGTGGTGACCGATATCGGGGCGAGCGAGGAATTCCTGGGCGCGATGCTCGGCGTGCGCACCTGGATGCGCATGCCCGAGGTCCACTTCGGGCCCGAGAACTGCACGTACCGAGGCGAACCCGCGGACTTCACCGCGCACGTATCGCTCGGCTACCAGGGCGAGACTCAGCTCGAACTCATCGAGCCGGTGCGCGGGGACTCCATCTACACCGAATTCCTCGCGCGCGGCGGGGCGGGTCTGCACCACATCTGCTTCGAGCCCGAGGACTTCGACGCGGCGTTGAAAGACGCTGCGGCGCAGGGTATCGACATCGTGCAGCAGGGAAACATGGGCGGGGAGATGCGATTCGCCTACCTCGACGGCGCGGCCGCCGGGGTCCCGTTCATCGAACTCGCCGAGGTCGGACCGAATATGCGACAGTTCTTCGAACAGATCAAGAAGGATGCGGTGTGAGCACGCAGATACCGGAAATCGTTGCCGCGGAATCGATCACCGAATGGAGCGGCGACTATGACGTGGTCGTCGCCGGGTTCGGAATCGCGGGCGGATGCGCCGCCGTGGAAGCCGCCGCGCACGGCGCTCGGGTCCTGGTACTCGAACGCGCCGGGGTGGCGGGCGGCACGACCGCCCTGGCCGGCGGGCACTTCTACCTCGGCGGCGGCACCGCGGTCCAGCAGGCCACCGGGCACCAGGACTCGTCCGAGGAGATGTACAAGTATCTGCTCGCCGTCTCGCGCGATCCGGAACCGGACAAGATCCGCGCCTACTGCGACGGCAGCGTCGAGCACTTCGACTGGATCGAGGCGCTCGGATTCGAATTCGAGCGCAGCTACTACAAGGAGAAGGCGGTGATCCAGCCCGGTACCCAGGGGCTGATGTACACCGGCAACGAAAAGGTCTGGCCCTACCGCGATCAGGCGATCCCCGCGCCGCGTGGACACAAGGTGCCGGTGCCCGGTGAGACGCAGGGCGCGGGCATGGTGATCGAACTGCTGGTCAAGCGGGCCGCGGCGCTCGGCGTCGAGGTCTGGTACGAGACCGGCGCGACCAATATCGTCACCGACTCGGACGGCGGCGTCGCGGGCGTGCGCTGGCGGCGACCCGGCGAAACCGGTGCGGTGCGGGCGAAATCGGTGGTGCTCGCGGCCGGTGGATTCGTGATGAACGCCGAGATGGTCGGCGAGCATGTGCCGTGGCTGAGCGAGAAGCCTTTCGTGCTCGGCACCACCTACGACGACGGGCTCGGCATCCGGCTCGGCGTCTCCGCCGGCGGCGCGGTGCGCAATATGGACCAGGCGTTCGTGACCGCACCGGTCTACCCGCCCTCGACGCTGCTCACCGGACTCGTGGTGAACAGCGCCGGTGTGCGTTTCG
The DNA here is from genome assembly GCF_001613145.1 of Nocardia jejuensis NBRC 103114. Classification (GTDB taxonomy): domain Bacteria; phylum Actinomycetota; class Actinomycetes; order Mycobacteriales; family Mycobacteriaceae; genus Nocardia; species Nocardia jejuensis. The sequence continues at coordinate 90,868 of NZ_BDBU01000005.1, read as the reverse complement.
TCGCGGAGGACTCCTACCATTCGCGCACCTCGGCGTTCGTGCTCGAACAGCCCGGCGCGGCAGCGTATCTCATCGTGGACTCCGAGCACATGGAGCGGCCCGAATTCCCGCTCGCGCCGTTCATCGACGGCTGGGAGACCGTCCAGGAAATGGCGGAGGCGCTCGGAATTCCGCCCGCCGCACTGCAATCCACCCTGGATCGGTACAACGAGCACGCCGCGCGCGGTGAGGATCCCGACTTCCGCAAGGGCGCGGAGTGGCTCGAGCCGCAGAGCACCGGGCCGTGGGGCGCGTTCGACCTCACCCTGGGCAAGGCGCTCTACGCCGGGTTCACCCTCGGCGGCCTGCGGACCTCGGTGCACGGAGAAGTGCTGCGGGACAGTGGATCACCCGTACCGGGCCTGTACGCGGCCGGAGCGACCTCCTCCACCCTCGCGCAGGACGGCAAGGGCTACGCCAGCGGCACCCAGTTGGGCGCGGGTTCGTTCTTCGGCCGCCGCGCCGGACGTCACGCGGCCAGCCGTTCCAGCTGACGCAGGAGTTCGGAGGCGGCGATGGCGTCCAACGCGCCGAACGTGCCGCCGCGCAGCTCGACCCCGGCGATCCGCTGCTTGTCCGCCTCGTAGCGGTAGCCGCCCTGGATGCCGGGGTCCAGCGTGACCGAGAGTTCGCGCGTGCGCCCGAAGCGGCGGCGCAGCGCGTCGTGGGACAGCTCCCAGCCGCGCTGGCGCAGGCCGTAGAGCTTGCCGGTCGGCACCTGCCGATCCACGAAGCGGGACAACTGGTTCGCGGCCGCTTCCTCCGCGGTCAAGGTGTGCAGGCTGCGATCGAGTTGATCGAACGGCTGATGCAATTCGTAGTCCTGGAACAGCTCCCGCCACGGCGCGAGGCTGTCTCCGAGATGCAGCGGATGCGCGACCCCGACCAGGGTGTGCGGGGCCGGGTCGACACGCTCGTCGTCGATATCGGCGAGACTGCGATCACTCTCCACCCGGAACGAGCCGGTCACCGAACCGTCGTCGGCGAAGGTGGCCCAGACCAGGCGGCGGGCCAGCTGCCCGAGTACCGGATGCTCGATGACCAGCTCGCGATGCGCGCTCGCGCGCCACCGCCGGCCGTCCACCATGGCGGCCTCGAAGCGCCGGATCTGATCGGAGGTCACGGTTTTCAGTTCCTGCGTGAAATCCCGGAAGGACTGATACGCCACCGGAGCGAGCGCCGGATCGTCGGACTTCCCGGGTTTGGGCAGGGTGGCCAGCCGGATGCCCGCCGCGGTGACGCTCGGGCGCAGGGTGGGATCCACCCCGATATGGAACTGGCGCTCACCGTAATTCAGCAGCAGCGTGCTCCTGCGCGCCAGGCCCAGATCCGGCACGACCCGATCCGCCAGCTCCTCCTCGGTCAGTCCGCGCGCCTGCGCGATCTCGGCCACCAGCTGCTCGGCCTCGGCGCGAACGCTCTCCGCTCGAGTCCGCCTGGCGATGGTGTGCAGATGCTGCAGCGCGGCCTCACCGCCGATGGCGGCCACCGCGTGCAGCGCCTCGACCGCGCGTGCGTGTCCGCGCTTGGCCGACCACGCGGTAATGAACGGGACCAGCCGTCGCACGGTGTCCTCGGTGCCGAGAAGCCCCAGGGCGTTCAGCACCCAGCCGCTGGTGCTCGGATACGCGGCACAGTGCCACGCGTCGAAGATCGCCCACGCGAACTCGGCCAGGGAGCCGGGATCGGTGACGTCGGCGACCGTCCCCACATCGGGATGATCACCACCGGGACCGCTCGCCATCAGGATCGTGATGAACTGCACCACAGTGGATTCGGGCAGGACGGTATCGGTCCCGCACAGCCGGATCCGCGGAAGCAGGGCGGGTGCGAGCCACCTCGGCGGCTTCGAGGAGCGGGCGGGCAGAGCGGCCGGACGGATCACGGGCAGCTGGTCCGGGTGAGCCTCGGGCCCCCGATCGGGCTCCTCCAAGAGCGCCATAGTCGCCGGATCGGCATGGGCGGCAACAAGTTCCGGGTACTCGTGAGCGTGGATCCGGAGCAGTCGGGAGATCCGGATCGAACCGGACTCGGTGGCCCGTCGAGACAGCAGCCGCATCGCGCGGCGCGGAAACCGCTCCGAGGCCGCGCTCGACGCCGCCGCGGCATGCCGGTTGTCGAGGCGATCGAGCAGAGCCAGGTACGCCTCGTCGCTGGGAAGCTGGCCGAGAATGCCTGCGAGCCAGCGGATATCGTCGCCGCCGCGCAGCTCGGCGAACTCCCGCACGATCAGCGGCGCGGCAGCCGGGCCGACCTGGGAGAGCAGGCTGTAGCGCTGCTCGGGACGCCCCCCGCGGGGCGGATTCGCGATCTCCAGGAAGCGGTTCAGCTGCTCCGGCGTGGTGAGCGCGGTGACGAGCATGGTGAGCGGCGCGGCCTGGGCGGGCAAGCCCTCCAGCGCCAGATCTTCCTCGACCCAATCCTGTTGTTCCGGAAGCAGATACGACGTGGCCAATCGCGACCAGACGCCACCGGGATCGGTGCGCAGTCGCGACAGACACCGGACCGCCGCGCGGTATTCGTGCTCCGGGGCCGTGGCCAGCTGTCCTCGCACGCGGCGCGCCAGGGTGTCGAAGGCCGTGCCGGGCAGTTCGTGCGGCTCCGCCGTCACCACCCGGGGCGTGGGATGACCCCCGGCCGGATTGCGGGGATGCACCGCGAAGGCCCGCTGCCACACGGTGGCCTCGGCGGCGAACGCGTAACCGTGACAGGCGATCCAGCTGTCCACGAAGCGGTCGGCGAACTCCTGCTGCTCGGTCTCGTTCGGGTGGTAGGAGGTGTAGATGAAGCGCGCGATGGCGAACACGATCGCCGCGCCGACCGCCGAATCGAAGGTGTCGGGGGCCTGGGTGTATTCGTGTGCGGCATCGGCCAGGGCGTCGGCGCCGTCGGCGCGCACCGTGGCCAGGATAGGATCCATGGTCGGGCGGTAGCGTCGAAGGAACTTCGCCAGCGCCGCGGTGGCCTCGGGATCGACAGGGCGCGAGCGCACCTCGTTCATCCCGCGGAACGGTTCTCCCTTCACCGACCAGTCGGCGGGCACCGACCATGCGTCCTCGTCCGTCATGCCGAAGATCTTGCCCTCGCGCACCGACAGTTCCGTCGGTCCCACGCGGTGAGTCGCTCGAGACGTCTCACACGAGACGTGCGGATGATCCGGACGGGCGCGTCATGGGCGATCGCGGGCGGAATCGGTTGGCGGGCAAGGGGCGACGGCGATCCCGCGGGCGCGGCGGCGGTTCCGAGGCCCGCGCCGGGTTCGCCGTGGCGGATTCAGGGCCGGGTGATCAGCGACAGTGCCATCGGCACCAGCAGTTCCACCAGATCCGACACCGGCGGCCGGGGAGCGGACAGCAGCCACTCGTGGGCCAGGCCGTTGACCGCGCCGATCAGGGCGCTGATGGCCAGTTCCGGGTTGACCCGGGCGTGTGCGCCCGCGCCTGCGAGCGGTTCGACCGACATCAGGATGATCGCGGTCCAGCGGTGGCGGCGCTCGCGCCGATGCTGCTCCATGCGCTCGCTGACCCCGACCACCTCGACGAAGGCGACCTTGGCGCGGTGCGGGTCGGACCCGATCGAGGACAGGAACGCGGACAGCACCAGGGTGACGGTCCGAGTGGGATCCGGATCCGACCCCACGTTCGCGAGGGCCGCCGCCAGCGCGGCCGAGGCCTCGTCCTGGATCATGTCGTAGGCCGCGACGAGGATGTCCTCGCGCGTCTCGAACTCCTCGTAGAACTGGCGCTTGGACAGCCCGGCGGCCGCACACACGTCCGCGAGCGAACAGTTGGCATAACCGAGTTCGCCGAAGATGCGAATGGCGGCATCGAGAAACCGCTGTCGGCGTTCGGCTTTGCGTTCGGTGACGGCCCGGCCGCCGTATTGCCTGCCTGCGATGGTCACCGTGTGCCCGCGATCGTCACTGTCTGCCCTCGAACGTCACGGCTCCACGTTATCGGGAGTCGCCGCGAGATTCAGCGACGGGGACGCAAACCGTCCAGCATATGGGTCACCGTGTCCTCGAAAAGACCGTCGGCTTCCTCGGCGGGCACGAAGCCGGAACTCACGAAAGCGGCCAGGCCCTGCAGGGCCGCCACGGCCGAGAGGCAGATGCGGCGCGGGTCGCCCGGAACTACTTCACCGCGGGTCTGGCCGTCGGCGATCATGCGGAACGGCGTCGCGAAGGCGTTCGTCACGGCCGCTTCGATCTCGGGCGTCTGGCGGTGTTTGCGGACGAACATGAGCGCCAGCAGTTCCGGATTGTCGATGGCGAAGCGCAGATAGCCGCGCGCCATGGCCCGTAGCCGATCCAGGAAATCGCCGGTGGCCGCGGCGGTTTCGAACGCGCCGCCGAGTCGCTCGAATCCGGCCACGGCCAGGGCGTCCAGCAGCGCCTGCTTGTCGCGGAAGTGCCGGCTGGGCGCGGCGTGGCTGACGCCGGTGTCCCGGGCGAGCTGGCGCAGCGAGAGACCGTCCGCCCCGGAGCTGCGCAGGGTGGCCTCGGCCCGGCGCAGCAGCTCCGCACGCAGGTCGCCGTGATGGTACGACCGCGGCCGCTCCACTTCTCGGCGCTTGATGATGGTCATGGTCTTTGCAGGATATCGGACACACCGCCTTATGTTGGCATTGACTACTTTGTTGTCGATGCCTACATTGACCTGCATGGTGAAAGACACTGCGTCCTCGGGCATCCCGACGGGCACCGCGACCACCGGCGGGAAGATCAGTCGAACCGGTGTGCCACTGCGCAGGTGGATCGCGCCCGTCTTCGTGGTCACCCTGCTCGCGGCCCTGCTGGGCACCATGTACCTGGGCTACACCTCCGATCCCGAGAAGAATCTGCACGACTTCCCGATCGCGCTGGTCAATCAGGACGACGGGGACAGCCTCGACGGGCGTGCGATCAATATCGGCGATCAGATCAGCGCCGCGCTGACCGAGAAGATCCCCGCCGACAAGATCGATCTGCGCACGGTCGGATACAGCGAGGCTCGCCGCCTGCTGCAGGACGGTCAGGTCTACGGCGCGATCGTCATCCCGAGCGATTTCAGCAAGCGACTCTCCATCCTCGCCGCCGCCTCGGTGGTGCCCGGCGATGTCGAGCGGCCGTTCATCACCGTGCACACCAACCCGCGCGCCGGGACCTACGCCGCGCAGATCGTGCAGCGCGTCTCCGATCGCGCTATGGCGCAGGTCAATTCGAACGTCGGCACGCAGCTGACCGATCAGGTCAGGGCCAAACTGCAACCCGCGCCCGGGGTGGCTCCCACCGAGCTGTCCGGCGCGGCGCGCCTGCAACTGGCCACGCCGATCGACATCGTGGTGAGTCCGTACCACCCGCTGCCCGAGGGCACCGGGCAAGGCCTCTCGGCCTTCTTCTACACCCTCATCCTGCTGTTCGCGGGATTCAGCGGCGCGATGATCATCCACGCCATGGTCGACAACGCGCTGGGCTATGTTCCGGCCGAATACGGCCCCTGGTATCGGCACATCCAGCCCGTGGCCATCAGCCGCTGGCGAACGCTGCTGGTGAAGTGGGCGATGGCGGTGGTGACCGCGCCGATCGTGTCCGCGATATTCCTGGGCATCGCGACCCTGCTGGACATGCCGATCGACCACACGCTGACGCTGTTCCTCTACGGCACGCTCGCCGTGGCGGCGGTCTGCGTGACCGGGCTCTCGATCCTGGCCGCCTTCGGCACCGCCGGACTGCTGATCAACATGATCGTGTTCGTGATCCTCGGACTGCCGTCCTCCTCGGGCACCATTCCGATCGAGGCGACGCCCCGCTACATCGCGAACCTGGCGCACTTCGAGCCGATGCATCAGATCTATCTGGCGGTGCGCGCCATCCTGTTCTTCGACGGTCACCTGGAATCGGGCCTGGGAACCGGACTCTGGATGACGGTGTTCGGGTTGGCGCTGGGACTGCTGCTGGGTGCCGTCGCCACCCACACCTACGACCTGCGCGGGCTGTACCGCCTCGGGGTGCCGCACCGGAGCGAGCCCGCCGTCGCGGTGGACGCGAAATAGCGCATCGTGGGCCGACCGGGCTCAGTGCGCTGAGGTTGCCGTGAAATCTCGCGGAACGAGCACGGCTGTCAGCACGGCGATCGTGCCCACCAGCGCCGCGGAGATCCACGATGTCGTGGTGAGCGCGGAATCGTAGGCGTGCTGGGCAATGTCGAGGACGTGCGCACCGGTCGCGCCGCCGAGGCGATCCGCCACATACGCGGCCCCGCCGACCGAACCCCGTGCGGTATCGAGCTGTTCGCCGTCCAGGGGCAGATTCGTCATGTGGCTCACGAACAATCGGCCGTGAATGCTGCCGAGCAATGCGACGCCGAGCCCGATGCCGAGTTCGTAATTGGTTTCCTCCACCGCGCCCGCCATACCCGCCCGCTCGGCGGGCACGGCCGAGACCAGTACGGCCGCCGCGGTGGTGATCGCGATCCCGTCGCCGATACCGAGTGACACCAGCACCAGCGCCACCACCGGGTAGGTGGTGGCCGGCACGGCGGCCAGCACGAGGAAACCCGTTGCGAGAGCGGTCAATCCGGCCGTCATCAGAATCCGCACGCCCACGTGCCGCATCAGCCACGGCGTCGCGAGCGAGCCGACGAGGGTCGCGATGGCGGCGGGCACCGTGCGCAACCCCGCCTCCGACGGCGTGTAGCCGTGAATGTACTGCAGCCACAACGAGATCAGGAACAGTGCCGCACCGATGGCGAGCATGGCCACCAGGGTCGCCAGCGCCGCCGCGCTGAAGGCGCGATTGCGAAAGAGCCGCACATCCAGCAGCGGATCGGGCGAGCGCAGCTGACGGTAGGCGAACAGGCCCAGCAGCACCGCCGACGCCACTAGAACGAGCAGATCGATCGCCGCCGGAGCGCCCTTGGCCACGTGTTTGATTCCCCACGCCAGTGCCACGATGCCCAGCACCGACAGCGCCGCGCTGAACCAGTCCAGTCGCCCGCTGTGCGGCGACCGGTACTCCGGCAGCAGCCAAAGCCCGGCGGTCACGGTCAGCAGGACGACCGGAACGTTCAGCCAGAAAGCCGCCGACCACCCGAAGGCCTCGACCAGATGTCCGCCGATCAGCGGCCCGATGGCCGCGCCCGCGCCCGCGACCGAGGCCCAGATGCCGATGGCCATGGTCCGCTCGTGATCGTCGAGGAAGATATTGCGGATGAGCGAGAGCGTCGAGGGCATCACCATCGCGCCGCCGACGCCGAGCAGTGCCCGGCCCACGATCAGCTGCGCCGGATCGTGGGCGGTGGCCGCGACCACCGAGGCCAGGCCGAACAGGACGAACCCGGCGATGAACAGGCGCTTGCGGCCGTATCGATCGCCGATCGCACCGCAGGTGATGAGCAGGCCGCCGAGCACCAGACCGTAGAGGTCGACGATCCACAGCTGCTCCATCGGGCTGGGATCCATGTGATCGATCAGCGAGGGCAGCGCGACATTGAGGATGGTGGCGTCCATCGCGACCAGCAGCAGACTCGCGCACAGCACCGCGAGCATCACCCAGCGGCTCGCGGGCTGTGGAGCGGTGCCGAGTGCTCGCGGGCCGGAGCCCTCCCCGGGTGGAATCGAGCCCACGTTCCGCCTCCTTGGCTCGCGATCACGGTGCGCAGCAATCAGTTGGCAAGCGTACCGGCCGATAGGCGAAAGCCGCGCTCGCCGCATGGTTCGCGGTGGGCGCGGCCGTATCGGGCGAGTCCGCCGGAGCGGTCGCCCGCCGGGCGGAGCAATTCGGGAATCAGGCCCCGGTGCGCTGGTTGGCGGCGTTGTTCGGGCGGATGGCCTGTGAGTTGCCCGGCACCGCATCGTCCGGCTTGCCGATACCGGAGGTCTCGGCCCTGGCCTGAATATCGGCGATGTGCTGGCGAGCGAGCAGATCGCGGATCTCGGTCAGCAGCTCGAGCTCGGTCGGGTCGGCCTTCACCGCGGTGGGCTTGACCAGCCGCGCCTGCAGCGTCTTCATCGGCAGGATGAGAACGAAGTACAGCACCGCCGCGACCGTCACGAAGTTGATGCAGGCGGTGATGATCGGGCCCAGAGCGATGAACGTGGACGGCTTGCCGGCCATCAGCTGCACACCGAATCCGAACTCGCTGTTGCCGCCGAGGACCGCGAGCAGCGGCTCCAGCAGGCCCTTCGTTATCGAGGTCACGATGGCGGTGAAGGCCGTGCCCATCACCACGGCCACCGCGAGATCCAGGACGTTGCCCTTCATCAGGAAATCTTTGAAGCCCTTGAACATGGCGCTGAAAAATCCAATCCGAGACGATTCCGTTATTGGTTCGCGTCGGAGTCTAGGGGCTGGTGGCGCGGCTCGCGGAACCCGGCGCACCAGGCTTGATCACCGTCACACGGGCGCGCCGGGGTGGCGTACGCCCTGTTCAGCTAATTTCTGGTGACTGATCGGCGGGTCGTCGAGGCGGCGCGTTCGGCCCGGAAGGTGCGCACCAGCGCGGCGCACATGCCGAGCATCACGACGCTGAACGGCAGCGCCACCAGGATGGCCACGGTCTGCACGGTGGTCAGCGCCGCGGTGCCGGTACCGCTGGCCACCAGCAGCGCGACCGCCACCGCGCCCTGCATGAAGGTCCAGAACGCGCGGCTGGAGGTCGGCGGGTTCGGATTGCCGCCGGAGGTCAGCATGCTCACCACCAGCGCGCCCGAATCGGCGGAGGTGACGAAGAACAGCACGATGACCAGGATTGCCAGACCCGCGGTGATCGCGCCGCCGGGCAGTGTGTCCAGGAGGGCGAACAGCGCGCTGTCGCGATCGGGGCCGTCCGGGCCGACGAGTCCGCCGCCGCCGAACATCTCGCGATGCAGGCCCGCGCCGCCGAACACCGCGAACCAGACGAAGGTGAGCAGTGTCGGCACCAGCAGCACGCCCGCCACGAATTCGCGCACGGTGCGCCCGCGCGAGATGCGCGCGATGAAGACGCCGACGAACGGGGCCCAGGAGATCCACCAGCCCCAGTAGAAAACGGTCCACTGCTGGGTCCAGGCCGTGCCGTTCGGGCCCTCGGTCGCGCCGGTATAGAGGCTGATCTTGGGCAGGGTCTGCAGGTACGCGCCCAGATTCTGGACCAGGTCGTTGACGATGAACAGCGTCGGCCCGGCGATCAGGACGAAAAGCAGCAGCAGTCCGGCCACGCCCATGTTCGTCTGCGACAGCACCTTGATGCCCTTGTCCACCCCGGTCACCACCGAGATGGTCGCCAGCACGGTCACCGAGAGGATCAGCACCACCTGCAGGCCCTTGCCCGGTTCATGCAGCCAGCCTTGGTAGTTCAGCCCGGCCGAGATCTGCAGAATCCCCAGGCCCAGCGAGGTCGCGACACCGAACACCGTTCCGATCACCGCCACCACGTCGATCACATCACCGCGCCAGCCTCGAATCTTCTCGCCCACCAGCGATTCCAGCGACCAGCGAATCGACACCGGCCGGCCCTTGCGATGAATCGAGTACGCGATGGCCAATCCGACCACCACATAGATGGCCCACGGATGGATGCCCCAGTGCAGGAAGGTCTGCACCATGGCGGCGTCGGCGCGCTGTGCGGAGGTGATGCCGACCCCGGGGCGCGGATCGTCGTAGTGGAACAGCGGTTCGGCCACGCCCCAGAACACCAGGCCGATGCCCATGCCGGCCGCGAACAGCATGGAAAGCCATGCGCCGATGGTGTATTCGGCCCGCTCGCCGTCCTCGCCCAGGGTGATATCGCCGAAGCGGCCGAGCCCGAGCCAGATCGCGAACACCACGAACAGCGTCACGATGACGATGTAGTACCAGCCCAGCCCGCCGATCACATGGTCCTGCAGCGCCCGCGCCTGCCGATACGCCAGATCACGAAAAACGATGGCGTACACCGTGAATGCCGTCACCACGATGGCGGCGGGCCAGAAAACCCTGGGCGCCACGGCACTTCGGTGATGATCCGGAACCTGCCCGGCGGGCGGCGTGCTCGGTGCGCTCACGGGCTATGTCCTCTGCGGTGTGGGAGACAGGTCGTCCGCTGCGGTGTCGGAGGTATGTCGCTGTCGTAGGAGAGTGGTGCGGGCCGACATGCGGAACGACCCCGATTCCGGACCGTGGATCCGGAATCGGGGTCGCCCGAACTACTTTCCGCCGACCCTGTCCTTGAGCGCGGTGATGATCTCGTTGACCGCCGCCATCACGTCCTGGGCGGCGTGTTCCAGATTCGCCCGGACCTGTTCGACGGTGCCCTGCATGTCCTCGGTGTTGAACCGGTCCGCGAACGCCTTGGCCATATCGGCCAGATCCGCGGCGGCATTGGTGGCCCGGTCCGCGAGTTCGGCGGAGGCGGCACTGGCCTTCTCCGCGAGCTGTCCCGCCGCGCTACCGGCCCTGCCGGCCAGATCGCCCGCGGTGCTGCCCACGTCGTCGGCCAGTCGTTCGGCGGAGTCTCCGATGTTCTCTGACGGTGTCGAGTCGTTGGTCGGCATCGGGCGCTCCTACTTCGCGCCGCCGAGCCGGTCCTTCATCTTGTCGACGAAGCCGCCGACCTTCTCCTTGACGTCGTCCGCCGCGTGCTCGAACTTGTCTTCCATCCGCTCGGCCGCACCGCGCGCCTTGTCGCCGGCGTCCTTGGCATCGTGCTCGGCCTTGTCGGCCGCGTCGTTGATGTTGTCACCGAAAGAAGACATCGAATCCTCCTCGCATAGGGCCGCGCCCGGGTCCGGGCGCGTATCCAGGGCAGTCCGACGAGCAGAAACGCAGATTCAGCGAACTATCAGCAACCGATCATAGCCGTCCGGTGCGAGGGTGCCCAGCATGCGAAAGCGGGCCGGGGGAGACCCTCGGCCCGCGGTGCGCAATTCGACGCCGGACTCAGCCGACCGGGCCGAGCACGTTCTCGATATAGGCGTTGGTGAAGCGCCCCTTGGGGTCCAAGCGCTTGCGCACCTGGGCGAATTTGTCCCACTCGGGATACCGCTCCGCCAGCGTCTCGGCGGACTGGAAGTGCCGCTTACCCCAGTGCGGGCGGCCGTTGTAGCGATCGAAAACCCGCTCGCAGGCGCGGAAGTAGGGTTCGTAGCTCATGCCCGTGTACTGGTGCACCGCGATGTAGCAGGTGTCGCGGCCGCCGGCCGGGGACAGGAACGCGTCATCCTGCGCGACCCAGCGCACCTCGATCGGCATGGCCGTGTCGAAGTGCTTGGCCACGTCCTTGATCTCGCGGATGGCGTCGGCCGAATGTTCGCGCGGGATGGCGTATTCCATCTCCGTGAAGCGGAACAGGCGGGGGCTGGCGAACACTCGGTAACTGCGCTCGACCTGACGCCGGTAGCTGCCCGCGTAGGCCGCGCCGCGCTGCACCCAGGGAATGGCCCCCGGGTAGCGGCGGGTGAGGCGGCACAGGCCGTCGAACATGTAGTTGGTCATCAATACGTCGGAGAACCAGTCCACGGCCGCGCCGCGCGGCTGTTCGGGCAGCGTCACGGTGTTGTTGCGCTTGGTCATGGCCAGCGGACTGTGCGCGAACATGTAGAACTCGTAGTGCTCGTTGCCGTCCACCAGGGCGTCCAGGTCCGTGAGGACCTCCTCGACGGGAGCCGGGCGCTCGACGCCCTCGAGTACGAAGGACGGCACCATCTGCAGCGTGACCGCGGTGACCACGCCCAGGGCGCCGATGTTCACGCGCGCGGCGCGCCAGCCGTCCGGATCGGTCTGCTCGTTGAGCTCCACACGGCTGCCGTCGGCCAGCATCAACTCCACCGATTGCAGTGCGGCCGAGAGGTTCTGCAGTTTCGAGCCGGTGCCGTGGGTGCCCGTGGCGGTCGCGCCCGCGATGGACTGCACGTCGATGTCACCGAGGTTGGGAAAGGCCAGCCCGAGCGGATGCAGCGCATTGCTCGCGGCGTTGAGTGTGAGCCCGGCTTCGACGCGGACCAGCCCGCTCTCGCTGTCCACCGACAGGATGCGGTCGAGCTTGTTCAGGCGCATCAGCGTGCCGTCGGTCAGGACGGTATCGGTGAACGAGTGGCCCGAGCCGGCGACCCGGACGGTATGGCCTTTCGCCTCGGCTTCGGCGAGCACGGTGGCGACTTCCTCGGGCGTGCCGGGTTCGGCGATGGATGCCGGGGCGCAGCGTTGATCCCCGGCCCAGTTCGCCCAAGAGTTGGTCATGCGACCAACTTTAGGACATGAGTGTGAGCCGCGCTACCGTTTCCGGCACGCCGACATCGCTGACTTGGCCTGTTCCACTTCCTGCTCGGTCAAGGCGGGTTCCGTCAGCGGCATGCGCGCCACCCCGTCGCCGCGCACGCCGTTGAGGATCAGCGTCATGTAGCGCCGCCAGACCGTGGTGTTGACCGGCCGGGCGAAACCCGCGACCGCATCGACCATGTTGACCATGGCGAAGAAATCGCCGTTCTCGATATCCGGCTGCAGCGCGCCGACGTCCTTGGCGCGATTGATCACAGCCTGCATGCCGGGCTGGACCCGCTCGCGCATGCAGACGAATCTGTCCATGCTGTCGTGCATTTCGAGGATGACCTCACCGAAGCCACGATTGCCCGCCATGTGCATGCAGGAGTACTCGAACAGGTCCACCAGGCCCTGCCAGGGGTCCGGATGGTGCAGTGCGGTCTCGACGGCCTGGGCCAGTTCGGTGACCATCTGGTCGAAGACCTCGAGGATCAGCTCCTGCTTGTTGGCGAATCGGCGGTAGACGGTGCCGACGCCGACGCCGGCCCGCTCGGCCACGTCGTCGAGGGTGACCTCGAGGCCGCGGTCGGCGAAAAGCTCCCGGGCGGCAGCGATGATCCGTTGCTGGTTGCGTGCGGCGTCCGCGCGCAGACGCCGAGGTGGGGGAGCGGTGGTGACGGGATTCACACGGTAATCCTAGCAGTATTCGGGATTAACTGGAGGAGATAGCTCCGTTTAGATGATAGCTTGAATCGCAATGCGGAGGCTGCTTCTCCGCTAATCCTAGGGGACGAGGAAAACACCATGACCACAGCTCTGGAGAAAGAGGTGACCCCGTCGGCCGCTGCCGGTCGGCGCGGGTCGCATGCGATGCGCTGGTGGGTGCTCGCCGTACTCGGTGTCGCACAGTTGATGGTCGTTCTCGACGCGACCGTGGTGAACATCGCGCTACCCGAAGCCCAGCTCGACCTGGGCTTCTCCAATGCGGACCGCCAATGGGTGGTCACCGGATACGCCCTCGCCTTCGGCAGCCTGCTGCTGCTGGGCGGACGACTCTCCGATCTCTTCGGCCGCCGGACCACTTTCATCGTGGGTCTGATCGGTTTCGCGCTCGCCTCCGCGGTCGGCGGCGCCGCCGCCAACTTCGAGGTTCTCGTCGGTGCGCGTGTCGCGCAGGGTGTGTTCGGTGCGTTGCTCGCACCCGCCGCACTCTCGCTGCTGACCGTCACCTTCACCGAACCCGGCGAGCGAGCCAAGGCCTTCGGCATCTTCGGCGCCATCGCCGGTGCGGGCGGTGCGCTCGGCCTGCTGCTGGGCGGCGCGCTCACCGAGTGGGCGTCGTGGCGCTGGGTCATGTACGTGAACCTGGTCTTCGCGGCCATCGCACTGGTCGGCGCGATCCTGTTGCTGGCCAAGCACACCGGCACGCAGCGTCCCAAACTCGATATCCCCGGCACGCTGACGGTCACCGCGGCGCTGTTCGCCATCGTGTACGGCTTCTCCAAGGCCGAGTCCGACGGCTGGGGCGACTCGACCACGCTGAGCTTCCTCATCGGCGGCGTCGTGCTGCTGGCCGCGTTCGTGGTGCTCGAACAGCGGGTCGCGCATCCGCTGCTGCCGCTGCGCGTCGTGCTGGACCGCACGCGCGGTGCGTCCTACATCGCCGTGTTCACCACCGCCATCGGCATGTTCGCGATGTTCCTGTTCCTGACCTACTACATGCAGCAGTCGCTGGGATACTCGCCGATCATCACCGGCGTGGCCTTCCTGCCGATGGTCGCGGGCATGGTGGCCTCCTCCACGACGGTGCCGTCGCTGCTGGTGCCGCGGGTCGGTCCGAAGGTGACCGTGGTGTCCGGATTCCTGCTCGCCACACTGGGTATGGCGCTGCTGACCCGGATCGGCGTGGACACCGCCTACGCCTCGCACATCCTGCCCAGCCTCATCCTGATGGGTCTCGGCCTGGGTACCGCGATGTCGACCGCGTTCATCGGCGCGACCTCCGGGGTGCATCACACCGACGCCGGCGTCGCCTCGGCGATGGTGAACACCAGCCAGCAGGTCGGCGGCTCGATCGGCACCGCGCTGCTGAGCACGCTGGCCGCCACCGCCTTCGGTGACTACGTGAGCGACCACTCCGCCGGAGCCCCGTCGCCGCAGACGCTGGCCGAGGCCGCGGTCGAGAGCTACACCACCACCTTCTGGTGGGCGGCCGCCATCTTCCTGGTCGGCGCGATCCTGACCGGTGTGGTCATGCCGAACAAGGCGCCGGTGCCGTCGGAGGGCGAACCCGTTCTGGCGCACTGAGTTCGCACGCGAAGGGCCCTTCACCATCAGGTGAAGGGCCCTTCGCGTCAGCCGAGCGAATTATCTAGCGGCAGTTGGACGGCGCCGGGAGACCGGCGAACCGATCACCGAGGTACCCGAAAGCGTTGATCGATCCGGGCAGGATCGCACCGAGGTGATCCGCGCCCGGAATGATGTCGAACTGCACCGGGGTTCCGGCGGCGCAGTAGCGGCCCGCCGTGTTCAGAGCCAGATCCAGCGGCACCTGATCGCTGCCGCCGTGCCACTGGTACAGCGGCGCCCGGATGAGCTCGGGCGCGATCTCCAGCGCGTTCTCGTGGAACGTGGCGACCAGCGCCGGATCGTTCTCCATGCCGGGATTGAACATCTCGCCGATGCGATGGTTCGCTCCGGCCGAAATGATGTCGTCCACACAGGAATTCGCGATGCGGTCACGCAGTGCGAAGCCCGCCGGGGTCAGTGCCTGATCCAGCGGCAGCTGGGCGGGGTATTCACGCTGCAGGCCGACGCCGACCGCGAAGCCGAGTCCGAACAGCGCCTGCGGGGTGTCACCGGCCTGGATGGCGATCTTGCCGGGGTTCACCGGGACGCCGCCCTGGGCGACGCCGACGATCGGCAACTCGGGCGCGTAGGACGGGGCCAGTGCGGCCGCGAATCCGGTGGACATCGCACCGCCGGAGTATCCGGCCAGGCCGACCGGGCCGTCCGCGAGACCGGCGGGCGCGAAGCGCTTCACCGCGCGCACACCGTCCAGCGTGATCTGCCCGCCCAACCGGGCCGCACCGTACGCGCTGCTCGGTCCGAGGTGGTCGGGTACCGAGATCGCCCAGCCGCGGGCGAGCATCAGCGGGAACGCGGCGGCTTCCTTGACGCCGCCGTTGAACAGCGTGTGCGACGGCGCGCATTGCACGCCAAGCGAATTCACGAACGGCTGATACGAGACCAGTGGTCGCGCACCGGGTCCGGGCGAGATGAGGGTGGTGACGGCGGCGATGGGGCCGCCCTGGGAATCGGTCGAGCGGAACAGCAACTGCCAGACCGTCGCTCCCGGAAACTGATGCGCGGGCACGATGCGGGAATTGAGCACGTCGCCGGGAGCGGCGGCGGCCAGATTCCCTGGTGCGAAGTAGAACCCGTCCTGTTCCGGAATCGGGTAGACCGCTCCCGCGTGCGCGGCGGGTGCGGTCGAACATGCGGCGATGATCACCGCGGCCGCCCCGGCGCTCCGGACCAGCATCCTTCTGATCGATTGGCTGATCGCCAACTTGGCTCCTCGAGGCCGATGGGACAACACCGGGCAAGCGGCCCTATCCTCGCAGTTCCGGGGTGCGGTTCAGGCCTAGCAACACGCCGAACGGCTACTTATTGGCAAACTTTGGCGCGGAGGTGTGATGGAGTCGATCGGCTCGACTACCGCCTCCCCAGCGGCCCCGGAAGTTCGTACACTGCTCGAATCGGGCCGGACGGTTTCCGAAAGCGGCCGCCACGGGGGGACCATGCCGGCATCGCGTGCGGGACTCGTGCTCCGGGGTGGGCGCGGCGCGGTGGATTTCGTGTACGGCAGGACGGACGGGGGTAGACGATGAGTGATGCGGTGCGGCGGTGACGGCGCGGCCGATGATCGATGGTGGCGCGGTCGGCATCCCCGCCCGCTATCTGGTGGATCGCGCTGTGCCCGGTCCATTAGATACGGTGTTCCCACTGGCCACGTTCGGCTATGGCACGGTTCGACTCGCTGAGGAGGGCGCTGACAGCTATGTGGTGGCGAACCTCGTGATCGGCGGCGTTGCACACCAGGCCCCGGCGTATTCCGGTGTCTGCCTCGAACAATGGGTGCGGTCATGATCCTCATGACCAGCCGGGCACAGGCGATTCGTAAGGGAGGCACGAACTTGGCTCACGATCGTGCCGGGCGTCCGGCGCGGCCCGCGGACCTCGAGGACATCGCGCATCTGGTGACGGCGTACTACAGCCAGATCCCGGATCCGTCGGATCCCGCGCAGCAGGTGGCGTTCGGGACGTCCGGGCATCGCGGCTCCAGTCTGGACTGCGCGTTCAACGAATCACACATCCTCGCCATCACGCAGGCGATCGTGGAGTACCGCGCTTCTCGCGGCATCACCGGTCCGGTGTATCTGGCCCGTGACACACACGCTTTGTCCGAACCGGCCTGGACGACCGCCCTCGAGGTGCTCGCCGCCAACGATGTCACCGCCATGATCGACGCCCGCGACAGATATACGCCCACACCGGCTTTGAGTCACGCCGTGCTGCGCCACAATCGGGACAGCACCCGCCATCAGGCCGATGGCATCGTGGTGACGCCATCGCACAATCCGCCGCGCGACGGTGGCTTCAAATACAACCCGCCGCACGGTGGACCCGCCGACACCGTCGCCACGGACGCGATCGCCGCGCGCGCCAACGAACTGCTGCGCGGTGGCCTCGCCGACGTCCGGCGCACCAGCCTCACGAACGCGCTGGCCACCAAGGTCGAGCGCTACGACTATCTGGACCGCTACATCTCCGATCTGCCCAATGTGCTGAATCTGGACGCCATTCGGGGCGCCGGGATCCGCCTGGGCGCGGACCCCATGGGCGGGGCGAGCGTGGACTACTGGGAGGAGATCGGGCTGCGATACGACCTCGAACTCGAGGTGGTCAACCCGTTCGTCGATCCCACCTGGCGGTTCATGACCCTGGACGCCGACGGCAAGATCCGGATGGATCCGTCCTCGCGGTATGCCATGGCCTCGCTGGTCGCCATTCGCGACGACTACGACATCTCCACCGGCAACGACGCCGACGCGGATCGGCACGGCATCGTCACTCCCGATGGGGGACTGATGAATCCGAACCATTACCTGGCGGTCGCGATCGAGTATCTGATCGCCAACCGGATGGGCTGGGACGCGCTCACCAAGATCGGCAAGACGGTGGTGACCTCGTCCATGATCGACCGGGTGGTCGGCGTGCTCGGCCGCGACGTCTACGAGGTGCCGGTCGGGTTCAAATGGTTCGTGCCCGGATTGTTCAGCGGCAGCCTGGCTTTCGGTGGTGAGGAGAGCGCGGGCGCGTCCTTCCTGCGGATGGACGGCACCGTGTGGACCACCGACAAGGACGGCATTCTGCTCGCCCTGCTGGCCGCGGAGATCACCGCCGTCACCGGGCAGAGTCCGTCCACGCGGTACAGCGAGCTGGAAAAGCGTTACGGCTCTCCGGCGTACAACCGGGTGGACGCCACGGCGACTCCGGAACAGAAAGCGCGTCTGGCGGCGTTGACGCCGGACATGATTACCGCGAAGGAGATCGCCGGGGAGCCCATCACGGGCATCCAGACCCGGGCGCGAGGCAACGGGGCGACGCTGGGCGGGGTCAAGGTGACCACCGAGAACGCGTGGTTCGCGGCGCGGCCCTCGGGCACCGAGGACAAGTACAAGATCTACGCGGAATCGTTCGAGGGCCCCGAGCATCTCGCCCAGGTGCAGGCGGCCGCGGAGGAAATGGTGGGACGGGCTCTATCCGGTGAATAGGTCCAAAGCCCTGCCGGCCGAGATCTGGGTGCTGGTGGGGTCGGCGTTCACGATCGCCATCGGATTCGGTCTCGTCGCACCGGCACTGCCGCAGTTCGCCCGCAGCTTCGGGGTGGGGGTGGCGGCGGCCTCGTTCATCGTGAGCGCGTTCGCGTTGATGCGGTTGCTCTTCGCGCCCGTGAGCGGTCGACTGATGCAGAAGCTGGGGGAGCGGCCGGTCTACCTGACCGGATTGGTCATCGTCGCGGTGTCCACCGGTGCGTGCGCGTTCGCCCAGACCTACTGGCAGCTGCTGGTATTGCGGTCGCTCGGCGGTGTCGGGTCGACAATGTTCACGGTGTCCTCGCTGGCGCTGGTGATCCGCATGTCGCCGCCGACCGAGCGGGGGCGGGTATCGGGTGTGTACAGCACGAGTTTTTTGATCGGTTCGATCATGGGTCCGCTGGTGGGTGGCGCGCTGTCCTTCCTGGGTCTGCGCGCGCCGTTCCTCATCTACTGCGTGGCGCTGCTGATCGCGAGCCTGATCGTGTATGTCGCGCTGCGGGATTCACCGCTGGTGGTGCCCGAATCGGCCACGGGCATGCCGGTGATGACCTTCCGGCAGGGGCTGGCGCGGCCGTCCTATCGGGCGGCGCTGTGGTCCAACTTCGGTAACGGCGCGGCGGTTTTCGGGGTTCGCATGGCGTTGGTTCCGCTGATCGTCGTGGAGGTCCTGCACCGGGACGCCGCCGTGGCCGGTGTCGCGCTGACCGTGTTCGCGGCGGGTAATGCCGCGGTGCTGTTCCTGTCCGGACGATGGTCGGACACCCTGGGGCGCAGACCCTTCCTGATCTCCGGGACGCTGATCTGCGCGATCGGCACCGCGGGTCTCGGGCTGGCTCCCAACCTGCCCTGGTTGCTGGTCGCGTCCGCTGTCGCCGGTGTGGGTTCGGGGATGTTCTCGCCCGCATTGCAAGCCGCCGTCGCGGATATCGTCGGGCCCGGCACGCGTGGTGGACCGGTCCTGGCGGGGTATCAGATGTCGGCCGACCTCGGCACCTTTCTGGGTCCGTATCTGATCGGCCTGCTCGCCGATCAGGTGTCGTACGGATTGGCGCTCGGGGTGACCGGCGTGCTGCTGGCTTCGGCCTCCGTCGCGTGGATGATCGCGCCGGAAACGTTGCGCCGCAAAGAAGCCGTGGTTCAGGTGGGCTGACCGGCCGTATCCGGTGTGCGGGCCACCTCGGGCGTTACCCGGTACGGCGCTGCGGCACGCTGGAATTCCGGCCCCGCCAGGGCGCGGCGTGGGTGGTTCAGGCAGAGTGTGCGATGTGAGCAATTCGACTTCGAAGCACACTCCGCAGCCGGTTTCGAGCAAGACCACCTACGCCCTGGGAGGGGTGGCCGTGGTCGTGGTGGCATTGATCGTGTTCGCGGTGTTCCAGTGGAATCGCGGTGGCGGAGACGAGGTCCGCAACGACGGCTACGGCTCCTCCCACGATCCGTCCGTGAGCGTCGCGCTCGATTCGGACGGCGCGATCGTGCTCGGCAAGCCGGACGCCCCCAAGACCATCGAGGTGTACGAGGACCCGCTGTGCCCCGCGTGCGGTCAGCTGGAGAAGACCTACGGCCAGGAGATCGCCCAGAAGGTCGATGAGGGCAAGCTCGCGGTCCGCTACCGCCTGGTGAACTTCCTCGACCCCCGCTCCGGGAGCAAGGACTACTCCACCCGCGCGATTGCCGCCAACGAATGCGTGGCCCAGGCCGGTGACGGACCCGTCTACGCCAAGTTCCATTCGCTGCTGTTCACCACCGAGCAGCCCAGCGAGGGTGGCTCCGACCACGACAACAAGGAACTCGGCGCCATCGCCAAGGACGCCGGCGCCCCCGCCGACGCCGTCCAGTGCATCACCACCGGCGACCGCCTCGATTCGGCCCGCAATCACGCCGAAGCGGCCAACAAGGCTCTCAGCACCGCCCTCGGCGACCGCGCCGCGACCCCCTCGGTCTTCCTCGACGGCAAGAAGGTCGACGTGAACGACAACGATTGGGTCCAGAAGGCCGCAGCCTGACCCTGGTCAGCGAAATCGCCTCGACCACAACACCTCTGGCACTCCGCCCCGTCTCACCGGATCGGGCTGGGTGCCAGAGCTGTCGGTGCGGGTGGTCCGGCGCGGCGCGGTTCGGTTCAGCAGTGGATCTTGACGAACGGGCACGTGAGGGCATCCAACAGGGTCTGCACGGCGCTCGCGCTGCCCGATGCCGAGCCGGAGTCCGGCGTGCTCGCCACCGGTGCGGCGGGCGCTTCGGCGGTCGCGGGGGCGGCCGCGGTCGCCATCACGGCGGACATGAGGACGACGCTGGTCGTCACGGTACGAACGGTGCGGGACAAAGCCACTGGATACACTCCTGATCGATCTCGAGCCGGGGTACTGCCGACAGCACCGCGCGCCGATCGGCGCGCGGAGATGGTCGCAGCATAAGGTGGGTGAATAGCCAAGGAGCGCAATGAGTTCCGAGCTCACAATGATTTCGGGACGCGCCACCGACGGACTCGATGATTCCCGGCGATCCCCCGCCCGAACGGACACGCTACCCATCGCGATGACGCCACGCAATGCGCCGATTCGCACCTGGGGTGTGGATTTCACGCCTGTCGGTGTACTCGGTTAATGTCCGAATTCGGCGGGGGAAATTCGCTCGCCTGTGTGAGACAAGGACATTCGATGACATTGATTCGGCAGATCGCGACCGTGGCGTTCGCAGGGGCCGCGCTCCTGAGCGTCGGCGCCGGGATCTCGGGGGCGGACGAATCGCACCAGGTTCTCTACGAGGTGTGGGGCGGCCCCGCCGCCACGACCGATGCCGTCACCTACGTGGGTGCGGACGTCGATGTCCAGCAGGACACCAAAGTCGCACTCCCCTGGTCGAAGTCGATCACCTCGACCTATTCGATCCCCGTATGGAACATGAACGTTCAGAACACCGGATCCGGTGCGCTCTCCTGCCGCATCACCGTCGACGGAGTGGTGAAGGACGAACAAATCGTCAACGGCTTCGCCGAAATCGCCAGCTGCGCAGCGATGTCCTGACGTCGGTCCGAGGGTTGCGGACGATCCCTTTCGCCCGCAACCACACCGAAGACGCCGACCGCCCGCTTCCGCTCAATCGAAAGCGGGCCGTCTGAGGCGAGTCGTGTAATCCCCGGCTCGCCCCAGCGCATCATCCGCATCGGTAGGCACGGATATTCTCAGCCGATCGTGTCGGCCAGTCGGTCCACCTGGTCGGCGTCGCGGCCGTAGCAGTAGAAGATGATCTCGTCCGCGCCCAGATCATCGAATTGTGTGATGGTGGTGCGGATTTGGTCTTTGTCGGTGAGCATCCCGTCGACCATGTAGTCGGCGCGACCGGAGAATTCGTAGTAGGCGCCGATGGACGCGCGGGCGTCGTCGATCAGATCCTGGTCGCCGAGGACGACATTGACCTGGGCGACGATGCGCGGAGAACCGCTGCGGCCGTGGGCAGTCCAGGAAGCCCGGGCGGTATCGAAGAGTTTGCCCGCCCACGACGGCGCGGCGGCGGCGAGGAACCCGCCACCCCAGCGTCCGACGCGGTCGATGGCGGCGGGCTGGAAACCGCCGAACAGGATTTCCGGACCCTCGGCGTGCCGGGGTGCAGGACCGATGGGCCCGCATTCCTCGTTGAAGGGCTTTCCCGCCCACAGCCGTCGCATGATCTCCAGTTGTTCGTCCAGGCGCTTGCCCCGGGTGCGCAGATCGGTGCCGGAGGCGATGTGATCGTCCTCGCGCCCACCGACCCCGAGTCCGAGTGCCAGCCGCCCGCCCGACATGACATCGAACGTCGCGGCCTGTTTGGCCAGCAGCGCCGGATCCCGCAGGGGTGCGATCAACACCTCTGTCTGTAGCCGGACCCGGTTGGTGGCTCCGGCGATCATGGCGAGCGCGATCAGTGGCTCAGGATTGTCGTAGACGAGACGATCGAGTAGTCCGAGTGTGTCGAACGGGCCCGCTTCAGCGCGCCGAGCCCAGTCGAGCAGTGTAGTGGGAGTGGAAATCGGCAGACCGATGCCGAAGTGCATGAGGAAACCTCCATAGGGTGCGCAATTGAACTGCCGCCCCTTCACCACCCCGCCGACCCGAGATGCGGGCTCCCATTCGCGACGTAATTCTCCGGGAGCACCTGCTTGAAGTCCTTGCGACTCAACCACATTGCCTTACGAACCGCAAGGAGGCGCGCCCGCCGGCGGTGATCGTTCCGGCTCAGTACGCGACGGTGAACCGTTCGCGGATGAAGGACCCGCGCTCCAGTGCGTCCACGATGGCGTGCGCGTAATCGCCTACGCTGATCCGACTTTCGCCGTCGCCGTCGGTGATCGGGGTGTCGCGAGCCTCGGCCCGATAGCTTCCCGTCGCCTCGCCCGGGACCAGGTGCACCGGGGGCGGGCTCACATACGACCACCGCACCGGGGCATCGGAGGCGCGGAAGATCTCCAGCGCCTCGGACTGATCGCGCGCGGTCTCCAGATACTGGTCCGGGAAGTCGGGGGAGTCCACGAAGCGCTGTCCGGGAGCGTATTGCAGGCTGCCACCGCCGCCGAGGAAGACCAGTCGATCCACCCCGGCGAGCGGAAGCGCGTCGAGCAGAGCGGCCGCGCCCCGGGGCACCAGCCGATCCGCGCCCTTGATGGCCACGACCACGGCATCGTGTCCGGCGACGGCATCCTTCACCGAGGCCGGATCGGTGACGTCCACGGTGCCGCGATCCAACGCGGTGACCTCGAATCCACGGGCCAGCGCCGCGCGGGCGACGACACTGCCGAGGTTCCCGCGCGCACCGATGACGGCGATTTTCATGGTCTTCTCCTGCGGCAGTGAATCGACGAAATCCGCTATGAGCGGGGCGATTTCGGGCAGATTTTCCTCGAGCGCGAAGTGCCCGGTGTCGAAGAGGTGAACCCTCGCGTCCGGGAGGTCGCGGCGGTAGGCGTGCGCGCCGGGTTCCGGGAAGAACGCGTCATTGCGTCCCCAGAGAACGAGCGTGGGCGGCCGATGATCGCGCAACCACTGCTGCCAGACCGGATAGAGCTCCACGTTGCTGTGATAGTTCAGCGCCAGCTCGACCTGAGCGTCCTTGCGGCCCAACGCATCCAGGAAATGCTGATCCAGCGTCCACCCGTCCGGGGCGATGAGTTCGGGATCGGAGGTGCCGCCCTCGTATTGGCTTCGGGTGACCGGCAATTCGAGGATCTGCCGCACGTTCTCCGCTGCGCCGGCGACTCCCGGCATATTGGCCGCCATGCCGCGCGCCATCTCGGACATGCCGTCGTCATAGGCGTTGGCGTTCTGGATGATCAGCCCGGCGATCCATTCCGGATGCCGGGTCGCGAGCCGAAAGCCCACGGGCCCCCCGAAATCGAAGGCGTACAGCACGAAACCGTTCAACTCGAGCGATTCCACGAAGCCTTCGACGATGTCGGCGAGGCGGTCGAAGGAATAGACGAATCCCTCCGGCGCCTCGGTGTGCCCGAAGCCCGGGTAGTCGGGTGCGATCATGCGATACCGCCCGCCCAGCGCGTCCATCAACCGCCGGAATTGGTGCGACGCCGAGGGGAATCCGTGCAGCAGAAGCAGCACCGGAGCATGCGCGGGCCCCGTCTCCCGATAGAACACCCGCACACCGTCCACCTCCGCGAACCTGTGCCTGACGTGCGGAACATTGACAACCGCCATGACGTCCCCGACCTTTCCGATACGCGTTCACCTGCGCCGACTATGCTCAGCCGTCCGCCGGGCAAGATCAACGACGAATCACCCACGCTTCGTTAACCGGTGGTTGACGATGATGAAGGCGGATGTGGAGCGATACGAGATCGAGGCGTTCCTGACCCTCGCCGAAGAACTGCATTTCGGCCGCACCGCGGATCGACTGCGCGTGTCCACCGCGCACATCAGCAAGACCATCAAGAAAATCGAGCGCCGGGTGGGCGTCCCGCTCTTCGAGCGAACGAGCCGCCGGGTCGCGCTGACCGCGGTCGGTTCGCAATTGCGCGCCGAACTTCGCCCAGCCTACGACCAGGTTCAGCAGAGTGTGCGTAACGCGAAAGACGCCGGGCGTGGAATCCACGGCACCCTGCGGGTCGGCTATTTCGGTTCCGCCGGTGGACAATTCACGCTTCGGGTCAGCGAGATATTCCACGCGCGCTACCCCGACTGCACCGTCCGGATCCGGGAACTGCAACTCAGCGACGGCGCGTTCCGGCTTCGCGACGGCGATATCGACCTGCAAATGTGCTGCTTTCCGATGCTCGAACCCGACCTGACCATCAGCCCGGCCCTGTACGGCGAGGCGAAAATGCTGGCCGTCCCCGCCACGCACCCTTTCGCGAACCGCTCCTGGCTCTCGCTCGAGGATCTGGCCGAGGTCACGATGATTCAGAACCCTCCGGAGCTTCCGGTCGAATTCGACGACTATCACCACCCCAAGAAAACCCCGTCCGGCAGGCCCGTCGCGCTCGGACCCGTCGGCTCGACCTTCCAGGAAATCCTGGCGCTCGTCGGTGCGGGCAGGGGCGTCTACCTGACCACCGAACAAGCTCCGAAGTTCTATCTGCGCTCCGATATCAGCTATGTTCCGGTTCCCGACGCTCCGCCACTGGAATTCGGGCTCGGCTGGCTGACTACCGGATTCACGCAGGGGATAGGGGCTTTCGTCCAGGCGGCCATCGACACTCGGGATGCCCGCTCGGTTCCGGAGGGGCCGCCGGACTCCGGCGTGCGGAGCTGACCGTTATCGCGCTGCGGTACAGCGAATTCACCGGTTCCGTACCGCGATCCCCGTCCTCGCGACACCCCCGGAGACAAATACCGCGAAAGCTTCACGATTCCCGCACTTTTCGCTACGGTCCGACAGGTGCGACGGACTGCGGCTCTGGTATTCGGTGTTCTTCTCGGTTTCGTGGCGCCCCAGGCGGCGTACGCGGACGTGCCGACGGCACAGCAGGTCGAGACGGTGCCGTCCGCCGGTGCGCTTTTCTACCCCAGTGCGTTCGGTCTGCTTCCCCGACTCGGCGGACCGCACTTCTGCTCGGCGAGCGTCGTCGACTCACCCTCGCGTGACCTGCTGGCGACCGCGGCGCACTGCGTCCTCGGTCCCGGCGCCTTCATCGAATTCGCGCCGCTGCTGCACGATGACGAACTGCCGAAGGGTGTCTGGACGGTGACCGAGATGTACATCGACCCGTCCTGGCAGAAGTCCTTCGATCCCCGCCACGACCTGGCCTTGCTTCGCATCGCCCCGCGCGACGGCAAGAAGATCGAGGACGTGGTCCCCGGCATCCCGCTCGGCCTCCCGCGCGCCGGTGAGCCCGTCACCGTCAGCGGCTACCCGATCGGAACCCGCGGCCGGCCCCTCACCTGCACCGCGCCCCTGGAGACCATCCCCGACGGTTCCGCCATCCACTGCAACGGTTTCGGTGACGGAACCAGCGGCGGCCCGTGGGTCCAGGACGGCCGGCTCGTCGGCGTCATCGGCGGTCCCGAACAGGGCGGGTGCGCCCCGGATGTGGAATACAGCACCCCCTTCGGCGCCGACACTCTCGCTCTGCTCGCCCGTGCCGCGTCCGGCGGCAAGGGTGATCTGCTCCCGATCGGCTTCACCGCGAACGACTGCTGATCGCGGGCCTGACGAGGGAAGGACTCCGCCTGCGGCAGAGGATGCACGGCGTCGGTGAGGTCGAAGCCCAGGACGAGCGGGGGCGCCCAGGACGGCCATCATCCTTCTCTCGGTTGCGCGGCTGGATTGCTGTGTGCTGACCCTGTAGCAGTGGAGTCCGACTTCACCGCCCTGCACTGTCGATGACGATTCGTCGGAGACGAACACAATGCGGCACATCAGGCTTCAGCGGACATCGTCGGCGGGAAACGGTGGATTGCCTCTGATCGAGGTGCGGCCGCCTGAATGTCGCCGTGTCGAGTTCGGCCGCCGATTCACCGATACGGCGGATTGTGCTGGGAGTGTGGGCGGGGTGCGGCCCGTCGGGGGCTCCGGTAGTGAGCCGCACCCCTGGCGAGGAGCCGTACTGGACGTACGGCTCCTTGGATAGGGGGTGGGGATCAGCGGGTTGCGGCTCGCACGGGGGATTCGGGGATGTCGTTGTCCGGGGTGGAGTGCGAGAGCTGGGGGTGGATGAGGATGTGGCTGTCGACCGGGTAGGCGAGGTCTGCGGGGTACGCGCGGGACAGCGGGCCCGGGTCGGCCCCGGTGGGAACGGGGCGCAACGGCCTGTTCTGGGAGAGGCGCGGGCGGGCGGGGGCGTCGATATCGGTGTGGGGGAAGAGGTATCGCGCGCCCTCGGGGCGGGTCTCATGAGGTTCGCCCGTGGGGTCCACCCAGCGCATGCGGTCGGCTTGGGCCAGGTATACCCGCCACGGGTGTTTTCCATTGTCCGCCAGTGTCTTCAGGCGGTGGTGATGGCTGCAGAGCGCGGCGCGGGGACCCGGCGTAGCGGGGTTCGCACGGCTGGTTTCGGAGGGGTCGAAGTGGGCGACAACGGTTTCGGACGCGGGGACGGTGCATCCCGGGAAGCGGCACATTCCGTCGATGGCACGCACCTCGCGCGCCGGCGCCGCGGTGAACGGCCGCACCGCGATGCCCCGCACGAGTTCGGCGTCCTCGGGAACGACGGTCGGCACCACACCGACGAAATCCGCTCCCGCGGGAGTTGAGACAGACTCCACCACAACCGAATTCGAATATTCGGAGAACGTCGCTCCGGCGCTGGCCGGATCCGATGTGCCGGGGCCCGGCACCCGCTGGTTCGCTGCTCGTGCGATCGATCGTTCCCAGGGCGCGGCGCCCGGTGCTCCGGAACCTGTGGCGCTGGAGGAGAAGCCTGGCCTCGGAGCGCCGGCGGGCGGCTGCACCTCGGGGGCGGGGCAGGCTGTCCCAGAGCTACTGCCGGATGCGCCGGAGGTGCGCTTCTGACGGGTCCCAGCGCCGCGATGCCGAGTCACGCTGGAACGCGTGGTCCGCGAGTCGGGAGTCGTGGGGCCGCGATCCCGGGAGGCGGGAGTTGTCGCTGCGGCGTCCGGTGTATCCGGTTTCGTCGAATCCGGGATCTCGGGGTCCGGAGCTCCGGGCGAGGTCGAAATAGACGTCTTACCGGGGGTGCCGAGTTCCTCCGGATGGACGCTTTCCGGCCGAGGGGCCTCCGAGGCCGGAGCATCACTCGCGGCGAAGTACTCCGGAATCACTTGGAACCGAGCATGTTCGGCGATAGTCCGGGCGAGCGCGGCGTCGATCGGCCCGTACCCGGAGAGGTAGGCCGGGTCATCGCGCAGGCCGAGGAGGGTTTCGGCGGAGACGCCCACCTGAATGAGCGGGCGGCGCGGAGTGGCGGGTACATCGGCTTTGGGGCAGGCGGGACCGTGCGAGCACCCGCAGTGCAGGCGGGCGGACCCGTCGGCGAGGGCGATGAGGGCGTCCGCGCGACGCTGAGGCATGGTGCGCGGGTCGTCGTCGCAGACCTGCAGGCTCATTTCGCGCAGGCGCATGGCAAGGGTCTGGGCACCGGCGGCGGGCAGCAGTCCGTCGAAGACCGCCATGCCGTCCTGCACGGCGCGAATGCGGACATCGCGATCGGTTTCGCGTTCCTCGCGACGACGCTGTTCGCCGTGCGGATCCAGCCGCGTCACCCAGCGCTGCGCGGTCTGACGCAGCCGCGCCGGATCCGAGCGC
Source organism: Nocardia jejuensis NBRC 103114 (assembly GCF_001613145.1). Taxonomy (GTDB): domain Bacteria; phylum Actinomycetota; class Actinomycetes; order Mycobacteriales; family Mycobacteriaceae; genus Nocardia; species Nocardia jejuensis. The sequence goes on along the minus strand of NZ_BDBU01000005.1, from coordinate 63,058 downwards.
TGCGCGGCGTCGATGAGCCGGGGCTCCAGCGCTTCTCGTAGCTCCCGGGTGAGACCGCGCATGCTGTCGGCGATGACCTGAACGCGAGACAGATCGATCCGTCCCGCCGCGAAGGCCAGCTTGGTCCGGGGTAGCGAGTCGAGCGCGAGGCCGATATCTATGAGGGCGGCGGCAACGCCCTCCGAGACATGCACGGCCACCGAGATCTCCGCCGCGGCGAACTCTCCGGCGCGCACCCCGCCGACCCCGGGCGCGGCGTTCGCGGCGCGATGCCGGCGATACAGCTCCCGGATCGCGGTGACCTCCGCCGCCTGCGCGAACGCCGCCGCGCCATGTGCCCGCCGCAGCGCGTCGACCAGCTCTTCTTCGCCCATCGCCTCCACCTCTCGCCTGTCGAACATACGTTCGACACTACGCCCCGAAGATCGCGGACGCCAGCCTCCATCCAGGCGATTTGGTTTGTTAGAACGCAGTCGTGTAACTTCGTTCAAGCAAGCGGGGCACACCCCGCAAGCGAAAACAAGCACGGGGCTATGGCGCAGCTGGTAGCGCACCTCACTGGCAGTGAGGGGGTCAGGGGTTCGAATCCCCTTAGCTCCACCGATCGTGTCATTGCACGAACCGACTCCATTGGGGCTGGTACCGCGGAAGCGGTACCAGCCCCAATGTCGTTTCCGGGTTGGGGGATGCGGCCCGATACGTGGAGCACCTCGTCAGCCGGGTGGGTATCTCCGGGGTATCCGACACATATCTGCAAAGCGCGGTCAATCAGCGGATGCACCGACAGAAACGAGTCCGCAACGGGGACATGACCCTCGATGTCATTCAGCCGGAATCGTCGCTGCACCTACGCGTCGGCGACGGTGCGGTTATGGTCGAGCAATTGCGCACGGTGGTCGAACTCTCGCAGCTGCCTAACGTCACGGTCCGTGTCACCACCTACGACGCAGGCCAGTACGAAGCGTGGCGGCTCGGCGACTTCGCGACCATGGAACGCCCGTGGGGAAATCCTCGGGTGCATGTCGAGGGATGCGGCGGTGGGCGCTTCGTCGCCGACGCGGACGACGTCGCGTACTTCGCCGCCGCATTCGATCACGCCTGCCGGATCGCGCTGTCCCCGAATGAATCTCGAGAATTCATACAAGAACTAGCAGAAGCATGGAGTGTACGATGAACGAACCGATCTGGCGGACCTCGAGCTTCACCGACAACGGCACATGCGTGGAGGTCGCCGCGACCCCGGACGGTGTGCTGGTCCGCAACAGCAACGCCCGCGACGCCGGAACCGTCGCGTTCACCCGCGATGAATTCAGCACATGGGTGAAAGGATGCAAGGCAGGCGAATTCGGCGACCTCGCCAACTGAATCGCCCGGCCCAAAGCGCTGCGCAGGCCGTAATCGCCATGCTTCCGATCGGCGGCTCAGGCGATCTGCCATCGCGGCCCCTGAAGCACGCCGCGCGTAATGCGCAGCCTTGTTTGAGATTGGCCGACCGTTCGATTGCTGATAACGTCCACTGCACTGACCAAAATCGGTGGTAGGGGGTGTTATCCACTGCAATGGTGATCAATCACGCGCAATTCGGAAGATTCGACGACGATGACGACTCGTCGCCGCTGTCTGCCGCGTCACCGGCTACGAGGCAAGAGCACCTGTCGCCTTCGCAACTGCGCTCGGAGTCGCTCGTTGTGCGGGTCGATCGGCTTGCGAAAGCGGTGACCGACAGTCACGCGGTCATTCACGAGAATGGCATTGCCGTGGATGTGAAAGCCAGTGGTCATGTAGTCGCGATCCGACTCGACGATCATGTCCTCCCCGGAGACAGCCGACTTGGCACCGTGCTCGCTGACATGATCAACAGAGCGCGCGAACAGGCACAGGCTCAGGTCGGCGACATTGCGCGCGAAGTCGAGTCCGATCCCCGCGTGGCACGCATGGTCGAGCAGATTCACGATGCGCCGGACCTAGAAGTATCTGGAACGACCGCACCCGCCGACCCGGAGTACGACCCCGACATCGAGTATCTCCACGGCAGGTCCCGAATCGCCGCCCCTGAGTGGTAGAAGCCACGATGGCGTTCAGCGACGAGTTGTCGGCCGGGAATCGGTTCGGTGACCGGCTATAGTCGGCCCAAGATCGTCATCTCGTAGGGGGAGTCGTGTCGTTCAAAGTTGATCCAGATGCCTTGCGGTCCTGGGCGAAATGGCTGGAAGGGCTTGCCGACGATGTCATCGATGTCGCGGGCAAGGCGACGGCCGACGCCAGTGAGGCATTTCCCGGTACGGAACTGGGTACCAGCGTGACCAGCTCTCGAGACGGGGTGCAGTCGGCGTTGAGGAGTTTCGCGTCCCGCCCGGACGAGATGGCCGAACTCGCCCGCGGCGCGAGCGACACCTACGAAATCACCGACGACGAACTCGCCGCCGGATTCAGGGCGATGGGCGGCTTGCAGTGAGCGGTGCTCTGCTGATCTCGCAAGTCGAGCAGTGGAACCCCGACGCGCTCGGCACCGACGCCACCAACCTGACCACGGTCGTAACCGAGGGACGGTCGCTGCTGCAGTCGATGCTCACCGAACAGGACGATCTGGCCGAGTCCTGGAACGGCCCCGGTTCCAGTGCCGCCGCCGCGCGGGTGGTGAAGGAGAACACCGCCGGGACTCACATCGTGGACAAGATCGAGGGAATTCAACAGCTCTACTCGACGCACAAGACCCAGCTGTCCACCGCCAAGGACAATGTCCTCAACACGCGCACGAACATCAAGAACATGGGGTTCGACGTCTACGACGACGGCAACGTCAACGCCAACACGATGCGCAACGCGCTCATCGCGACCGCCAAGGACAACGGAAACAACGACGGAGTTCCCGCGTACGTGGCCGCCGCCATCCTGCAGCTGGATTACGCTGCCGCAGAGCAACGTCCAGTCATGAAAGGGGCGCTGCAGAACGCTGGCAACGTCGCAGTCACCGCCAAGGCTGCCATCGATCTGGCGACCTCCCAAATGTCGCGACTGGTGTTGACCGAGGCACCCAACAAGGTCGTGCGGACGCTGTTTCCCGGATTGCTGAACCCGGAGACGGCGCAACCATCTGAGCTGCCTCCAGAGTTCAGCCCACTTGGCGCGATGATGTTGTTGCAGAACGGGGTTCCGGTCACCACCACCTTGCCCGACGGATCCACCCAAACGATCACCCCCAACCCCGACGGCACGCTCACCGTCAGCTCTACGACGAAACAACCCGACGGGTCGACCATCACCACCTCGACCACCAACGGCGGGTCGCCAACCACCACTGAGTCAACTCCTCGAACCGACGGTTCAGGCATCATCGACTTGAAGGTAACTGGCCCGGACGGCAAGACCCAGCAATTACAGACCATTCCCCAAGGCAATAACCGGAGCGCCACCTTCGCTGTGAACGCCGACGGATCGCTGGGGGGCAAGCTGTCGGAGACATACCGGGACGACAGCGGGTGGGTCGTCACCGACGTCTACGGTGACGGCGTACTTGACCGGCAATCGCAGCGTCCCGACGGATTCACCTCCAACGAGCGTTTCGCTATCGGACCGGACGGACAACAGCAAACGATCGGCACTTCGAACTCGGCAGGAATGCGGTCGGAACTGCAGCCCGATGGCAGTATCCAGACAACCTATCCCGACGGCCGTACCGCCGAGACTGTCCAGCTAACAGATGGTCGGGTGGTCACGAAGTTCGAGGACGGCTCGATATTCTCCTACGATCCCGGCAGGGCTGCGGAAGGCGTCGATGCGCAATCTCCGTGGGAGATGGTGAAGTCCTGGAGCGGCGACCATGCCACTGGCTTCGTCTCCTCGACTCTCAGCACTATGGACGGGCATCCAATCTTGACTGCGGATGGCATGACGGCCAGCGCGGGCAGTGAGGCAGCATCCCGTCTTGGACAGACTATGGCGAGCCAAGCCGCCGGAGCAGCCGGAGAAGCGGCCGCCAAGCAGATCCTCGCCAACGCGATGATCGACGGAGGCACTCCAGGGGCGAATCGCCTTGCCATCGAGGCACTCGACGCATCCAGCGATGCCGCGAGCAAGTACGGTGGGGCAAACGTTCTGAAGACGGGCGGCAAGCTGCTCGGCTGGCCCGCGACGATCGGTGTGAATGCCTGGGCAAACTGGGACGACTTCAAGTACCACGACAAACCGGGCGGCGAAGCCATCGCCAACGCAGCTGGCGGAACCTTCGGCGGGATGGGCGGCGCGTTGTTGGGCGCGAAAGCGGGCGCGTTGGCATGTGCACCGTTCGTGGAAACAGGGATCGTGCCCGTGCTGTGCGCTGCTGGTGGCGCGGCGATCGGCGGCTTCCTCGGTGGATCCGCCGGCGCTTACGCTGCCGAGCAGCCATTCAAGAATTAGAGGATGAGATGCAGCAGAGTGGGGACAACCAGAGATCGATAACCGAGGGGGTCGAAACCCGGCTGCTGCCATGGCCAGACGAATGGGGCAGCTCGCGTCCACGACCAGCCACGGTCGCCATCGTGATCTTCTTCGGAATCGCGTCGCTGGTCTTCGTGCCGTTCACCGTCGATGCTGCCGCATCGGGAAACACCACCCGGGCCGTCTACGGCGTACTTGGCGTTCTCGTCGGCCTCACCTTCGTAGGGATTGCACTGCCAAGTCTGCGCGTACGCCGCAAGCGCCTTCCGGAACAAATCATCCTCGATGGTGCAGCAGGGCTGCGATTCTCATTAGTCCGATACTCGCGTGCAACCTTGGCCGTGTGGCTGGTTGTGGGTATCGCCTTCATAGCCGCTCGTGCGGTGATGGTCAGTGAGGACTTGTTCACGGGAGACGACCCCCGCGTGGGGCTCGACGTCCTGCAATTGGTTGTCGCTCTTGCTGTTATCGTCGCGTTCGCTTTCCTCATCGTGTATCTCTTTGCCGGACACCGCGACAACCACGTGACTCTTGGCCATGGGGGTGTTGTGCGCGTGTCCGGACCGGTCACGAAATCGATATCCTGGGATGATATCGCCCTCGTCTCACCGCGCGTGGCGAACGAGATGGCAATGGTACGAATCGTCCCCACGACCGGATCGGCCTTCCACGTCGACACCGGCAACAGCAGAATGGCGCGCTGGGGGCGGCAGCGAACCGATCGATGGATGGACCTTCCCGCACTGGCCTTCGGCGTCGACCCCGCGTTACTGCTGTACCTGGTGCGGTTCTATCAACAACATCCTGATGATCGCTACGAACTGCAGTCGAATGCGGTTCTCGACAGAATTCAGGGTGGAGAACTGCTGGGCTGAGCCTAGGGCCTCGGTTCGCAGTATCCGGCAATCGACGTGGGTGCGCGGAGGGACAAGGTCTTCGTTCCGGGTGGCGGGCGCCACCTGGCTGGTCTATCAGCTTGCTCACGTCAATGGAATATTCGCTGTTTTGCGCGGGGTTTCGATCTCGATGTCGTTATCGCTAGTTGGATAAGGGTTTTCGAGGGAGCACCCGGTTGGGGGTGCTGTGGTGGGCAGGTAGGTGCGCGGCCGGAACACGAATTCGGGGTGCCCGGTTTCGATAGGAACCGAGACGATGCGGGCGGTTCGTTCGTCGGGACAGAATGCCAGCAGAACGACCGGACAGCCCAACCGTTGGCGTACATGGGTGACATAGGCGGGCCGGCGCACGCCTGATCGCGCCCAGCGCGCCCAGAAACCACCCACCCCGGCCGCCCACGCACTATCCCTCGAGCGCCTGGCATGCTCACCGACCCTTGGACACCGGCTGGGCGTCAACGGCTTCTCCTGCGCCCTGGCCGCACCCTGCAACCCAGCCCGCCACGGTGCCGCCACTACCTTGGAGGGTTTGACGCAGTGGTGGTCGGAAAAGCAACGTGCAGAACAGTTTTGGACTTCACCGATCGATCGCGACCCCCAGATCCGTCCCGACGGGTCCCGGATGCTGGGAGCACGGCGGCCACGCCGTGCGGTTCTTCCTCGAATACGACACCGGCTCAGAGACATTGAGCACCGTTGCAACACCTCGAGCCTGACCTGCGCGTCCACTACCATGACTACATCAGCAAATGCGTACCTGTCCGGTACCGGAAGGAGTGGGAGGAACTCGTGGCCATGGCAATCGAGAACTACCACTGGGAAAGCGACTTCGCGCACGAACACCAGGCCATCGGCCGATCCGAGGGTTTGGCTGAAGGTCGGGCACAGGCGCTGGCCGGGTCTGTCCTGCGAATTCTGGATCGCCGGGGACTCGTGGTCGCCGACGCCGTCCGGATAGGCGTCACCGACTGCTCGGATCTGGATCAGTTGACCCGCTGGCTGGATCTGGCCCTGGTCGTGGAATCTGCCGAGCAGATCTTCGACCTCGATGCGCAACCTCGGGACGGAACGAGATAGCGAGATCGCGGCCGTCATCGCGCGGGCCGCTCCGCCAAGCGTCCACTCCCACGAACGCCGGGTTCGACATCACGTCAGACCCGGCTTTCGCGTTGTGCGGTCCGGCGCGGATTTTCATCGGCGTTCGGGTGTCGATTCATCCGCTGCTCGTTCGAGGTGATGGTGTGGGGCGTCGCTCCACCACGATGAGCAGGTCGAACCCTAGGGGTGAGAGCAGATGGAACAACTACTGCGAGTGATGAATTTCAATGTCTCGAGTGACGGGATCGGGGCGGGGGAGGAGCAGAGCTTCGAGAGGCCGTTCGGGTGTGACAATCCGGAGCGGCTGTTCGGGTGGGCCGGGGCAACGGCGAGCTGGCCCAATCGGACCGATCCGGGCGGGAGCCGGGGGCTCGACGATTACTTCACCCGGGATTTCGCGCGCGATATCGGCGCCGAGATCATGGGTCGGAACAAGTTCGGACCTCAGCGCGGTCCCTGGCAGGACCATGAGTGGCAGGGGTGGTGGGGGCAGGAACCCCCGTTCCGCACGCCGGTGTTCGTCATGACTCACCACCCGCGTCCGTCGTTCACGCTGTCCGACACCACCTTTCACTTCGTCGAGGGGAAGCCCGAAGCGGTTCTCGCGCAGGCGCGCGCGGCGGCCGGGGGCAAGGACGTGCGGTTGGGTGGCGGGGTCACGACGGTCCGGCAGTTCCTCGATGCCGATCTCGTCGACACCCTGCATGTGGCGGTCGCGCCGGTGGAACTCGGGTCCGGTCTGCGGCTGTGGGACTCACCCGACGAGCTTCGTGACCGCTTCCACCTCGAGGTGGTCCCGAGCCCCAGCGGCGTCACGCACCACTTGTTCTGGCGACGGTGATCCGGGCGATACCGGACGCCCGCTCGATGCCGCGGGTAAGGACTTCGCCATCGCAGGCCCTGAATAGCCAGGCGTACGCTGCAACCCATGGTCGACCTCGACGTCGCACGTGAGGCGCTGGATCCGACACCGTGGGGCTCGCGGCTGCTGGGAACGACGGCAGAGCAGTCCGGGGTCCGGCGCATTCGAATTCAGCTGTTGCTCACCAGCTCGATCGTGGTGACCAACTGTTTCGGCATTGCGCTGGTCGTGGTGCTGGTCGGGTTCGTGCTGCCCGGTCCACCGCTGTTCACCAAAGAGTTGCTGACGCTGAATTTCGTGGTCTTTCCGCTCTACGCCTTCCTGGCTGTCGTGATCGGCGTCGTCTGGGGCACCGGATGGTGTCTGCGCACGCTGCACTGGGCGATCGATCCTGATCGGGTGCCGGACGAGGCCGAACAGGCCGCGACGACATCGGTCCCGGCGCATCTGGTGATCGTGGAGGCGGCCCTGTGGTTCGGGGGCCTGGTGCTGATGACGCCGCTGTACGGGCACGCGGACCGGGGACTGATCGCGAAGGTGATACTCGGCATCGTTTTCGGTGCGATCGTCGTCTGCGCGAACAGTTTCCTCGCCGCCGAGTTCGCGCTGCGACCGGTGACCGCCCGGGTGCTGGACGCGGCGGAGTCCCAGCGTCATCAGGGGATCGGTGTCTTCGGGCGCTCGGTGCTGGCCTGGATACTCGGCACCGCCGCCCCGGTCACGCTGTCGATGATCGTGGCGGTCCTGGCCCTGCTCGAACCGACGGTGAGCACCGCCCGGCTCGCCGCCTGCGTGCTGGTCCTCGGCGCGACGACCCTCGTGTTCGGCATTGTCCTGATGACCCAGGCACTGTCCGCCGCGCTGGCGCCGATCCGGAGCGTGCGCAGGGCGCTGCATCGGGTCGAGGACGGCGATCTCACCGCACGCGTCACCGTGTTCGACGGCACCGAGCTGGGGGAGCTGCAGAACGGATTCAATCGAATGGTGCAGCGGGTTCGCGATCGCGATCGAATCCAGGACCTGTTCGGCAGGCATGTCGGTCACGATGTCGCCGCGGCGGCCATCACCCAGGAACCGGAACTCGGTGGTCAGGAGTGCTCGGCCGCCGCGTTGTTCGTCGACATCATCGGGTCGACCACGATGACCGCGACTCGGCCCGCGACCGAGGTCGTGGAGATTCTGAACCGCTTCTTCGATCTGGTGGTGGATGAGGTCGAACGGCACGGCGGACTGCTCAACAAATTCGAGGGCGATGCGGCCCTGGCGATCTTCGGCGCACCCGCGCCGCTGGAGTGCGCCGAAAACGCGGCGCTGGCCTGTGCCCGTGCCATTCAGCGGCGGTTGAGCGCATCGGCCACGGACTTCACCGCGGGTATCGGCGTCGCCGCAGGCCGTGTGGTGGCCGGCAATATCGGTGCCAGGAACCGCTACGAGTTCACGGTGATCGGCGACGCGGTCAACGAGGCCGCACGTCTGTGTGAACTGGCCAAACACGACCGGAGTCGAGTGCTGGCCTCCGCCGCGATCCTCGGCGCCGCGCATTCGGAGGAAGGCGAGCACTGGTGCCTCGGCGAATCGGTGATGCTACGTGGACGGGTCGAGCCCACAGTCCTCGCGCGACCACGCACCACCATGTACCGGGCGTGATGCGTGGTCCGCGCGTCCTCTCACGGAATTGCCGGTGCGGCGTGCCTCAGCCGAGCGTCCGGATGAATCGAGCCAGCGTCTCGCCGCTGTAGTCGGGGCTTCCGTCGTTCTGCACGGGCGCCGCCCCGATGGTGTCGACGTGGTTGTATCCGGGCAGTTCGACGACCGTCGCCGAGGCCGGGGCGGGGAAGAAGGTGCCGACGCCCGCCTTCACGACGCTGTCGGCGGCGAAGGCGACGTAGTTGGGCTTGGTGCGGCTCATCCCGTGATACCGCAGTCCGGCCATCTCGCCGCTGCGCGCGCCGCCGTAACCGGCGCCGATGTCCACCACGACGCGCAGCGGAAAGTAGGTCTCCCAGTACGCGTACGGCGCTCCCATGGCCAGCTGGCGGGCGGCGTCGTGGATGTCGGCGACCTCGTGGCCGGCCGAGGTGTAGGGGATCCCGGCCACGTCGTCGTAATTGCGCCAGGTGTACAGGACGTTGCGGTCGCTGGGCGCGACCCGGGTCTGCGGACCGGCGCTGAGTCGCAGGAAGCTGCCGATGAACGGGATCTGCGTGACGGAACCGGGAGTGGGAAAGGTCTTCTCCCGCACGGGTCCACCGCTCAGCGCGCCCAATCCCTGTTGGAACAGTTCGAAATTGGAGGAGTTGTTGTCGATGAGTTCGCCGAGCAGCGCGGTATTGGTGAATCGGTAGTCGCGCATGGTGCCCGAGCCGTCCGCGCCGTTCGTCGCGAACGCGCTCGCACTGTGCGCGAACAGATAGTTCAGCGTCGCGTCCATCTCGAAATCGTGCGGAATATGGGCGAGCACCTGACTCTCCCCGTCCGGATCGAGATGCGCGGCGAGTCCGGCCAGCCGCAGCAGCATGAACCCCTTGGTGCCCAGCACCGGCAGGGAACCGAGGGTGCGCGGCAGGACTCCGGCCCGGAATCCGGCCTGCACCACCGTATCCGCCGGAGCCACCAGGGCATTGGTGAGGTCGTGCAGGATCGGAGTGTTCTGAATGGCCGCCGGATCCGAGGACACCATCGAATCCTGCGCGGCGAAGGCGGCACACTGATCCGAGCCGGGGCGACCGTCGAAGTCCCAGTCCGAGAAGAGTCCGGTGACCAGTCCGCCCAGCGAGATCCCGGTGCAGACGAACCGGCGTGCACGCTCGGCCTGTGTGGGCACCTCGTGCAGCATGACCTCGTACTGGTCGCGCACGACGCGTTCGAGCCCCATGGAGTCGAGGATCGTGAGGTCGTTCGAATTCTTGAAGCCGGGAAACACCTTGCCGTCGAGCGGTTTTCCGTTGAAGTAGTAGTCGACCGCGTCGAGGTAGTTGCCGCTCTTCAGCGCGAAATCGAAGCCCTCGGTCTCGTCCAGGCAGGCGCTGCGGCGCGCCAGGGCCCAGAATTCGATCTTCTGTCCCATCGCCCGCGCGGAGTGCACGGTATTGAACGCGACGCTGTCGGAGTTCTCCGCTCCGCCGCCGAGTCCCTGCTGCTGGATGACGATGTGCTCCGCGTCCGCCGACGCGGCGGGCCCGTCCACCGGCCGATACCGCAGCAGCCCGACGCGATCGCAGCTCGCCGGGTGTGGAGCCGCATCGGCGGCGAGCGGCAGCGCATAGCTGACATAGGAGGTGATGACCCCGTCGCGAGTGGACAGGACTTGCTCTTGACGATCGGTTGCCGCGCTGGACGGTTCGGGATCGGCCGCGGCCATCCCCGGATGCGTCAGCCCGGCCGTGAGTAATGCCGAGGTGAGCATCGCGATAGAACCACGTCGGCGCAGCGCCGACCGAACCACACTGTTCATGATGATTCAGCTTCCAGTGCCGCGACCGGCGATGCCATATGCGAATTGCCGATAATTCGCGATGTCGTTTGGTCAAATGCGAGAGTGGGCCGACGGCAAGGGATTCCCCTTCGCCCACGCATCTACGCTGGGGCCATCATGTCGACATCGCACAGCTCGCGCGCGCCCAGGATCGCCGCGGTCGTTTTCGACTGGCGCGGCACCCTGGTCACCGAACTGGACTCGCGGGGCTGGGTCCGGGAGGCCCTGCGCCTGGCGCGGCGCGAATGTGACGGGCCGGCGGTCGATGCCGTGCTCCGGGCGATCCACACCCCCGAACTGCTGAGCCGGTTGCAGGCTCCGGACGGCAATACCAGCGCCGCTCGGCACCGCTCGACCTATTTCGGGGTGTTCCGGGACGCCGGTCTCGATGACGAGCTGGCGCACGCACTCTGGGATGTGGATTCGGACATGAGCCACAACAGGTTCGCCGCCGATGCCGCCGACGTCGTCTCCGTCCTGCGGGAACGCGAGTGCGCGATCGGCGTCCTGAGCAATATCCATTTCGACATCCGGCCGAGCTTCCGCGTGCCGCCGTTCGACGCGATCGGCGCCTTCGTCCTGTCCCACGAGGTGGGGATGCAGAAACCCGACCCGCGAATCTTCCTGGAGATGGTGCGCCGGCTCGGCACCGAACCCGGCGAGACGCTCATGGTGGGCGACCGTCCGTCCCGGGACGGGGCCGCCGCACAGGTCGGAATGCCGACGCTCATCGTCGATCAACTCACCGACCCGGACCGGCGTCAACTGGGTGAGGTGACCACCTGGCCTGGCCTTTTCCACTAGTCTGATCATGCGCTCATCGAGTGCCGATGTATCTCAGGGCTTGACCGACACGGTGTGACCGACGGGAGTGACTGAATGAGCACGGCCCTGTATGGGGATCTGACCGGAATAGTCGGCATGCATCTCATCTATGCCTACGAGAACGGCTGGAAGTACGAGCTCTACGTACGCAATTCGCAGACCATCGCCTTCCGCTGCCTGATGGGCCCCATGTTCGGCCGCTGGTCCACCGGTCAGGCCGCGAAGATCGTCCAGCTGCGCGACGATCTGTTCAAGCTCGCATGGGTGGAGCCGACGGGCACGACCACCGTCGTCATCGCGTGGCTGGGCGAGCGGCGCGTGCACACCACGATCAGCTATCCGCAGTGGATGCTCGATCATCCGGAGTTCACGCTGGTCCGGTACGAGGACAGCCTCGAGGAGATCCTGCGCGCACGCGACGCGGGCCCGACCTACCCGCTGACCCTGGTCGCCTCGACCGGCCGGATCACCTTCCTCGCCTCCCGCGCGCAGGACGACGACACCGTCATCGATCGCCCGCCGAACAAACTTCCCCTCGGCTACGCCGACCGCACCGACTAGCCGGATACCTCCGAACAGCCCTGCGCCGGTTCGGGTTTCGTGTTGAGCAGGCAGGCGATATCGGACTCGGTGGTGGCGTCGATGCGCTGGTACCAGTTCTCGGCGACGGGCGCGGACGGCGTCGGGTTCGGGCACACCACCTTGTCGGCGTAGGTGCGCAGCGCGCCCAGGGTCTGATGGCTGGCGACGGGGACGGCGATCACGACGCGGATGGCCCCGAGTTGCGTCGCGACCATGCAGGCGTCGCGAATGGCCCGCATATCGGTGAGTCCGTCGTCGGTGATGACGACCGTGCGGCCGTACAGATCCACCCGTGCGCGTTCACCGCGGCATGCGATCGCGCTGCTGCGCAACGACTCCGCGTGATCGAGTTCGGCATCGGCCAGTTCGGTGGCGTGCACCGCGCAGTGCGCGATCGCGGTGGAATCGATGATCCGCGCGCCGTCCTCGCCCAGGATTCCGTAGGTCATCTCGGTCGGCCGGGTCACGGTGAGTGGCCGGATCAGCACAACATCGACGCGCACCCGTAGCCGGACGGCTATGCCGTGGGCGACCCGAACTCCGTTGCCGGGCAATCCGAGTACCACCACGTCGTCCCCGCGAAAGGCCGCCAGCAGCTGTGCCAACTGCTGTCCCGCGTCATTGCGATCCACGAAGGGTGGCATGCGTCTTCCCGGCGGCCGTGATCATCCGGGATCGGAAGCAACCAGATCGAATACCCGTGCCATCAGATGTCCTCCCCGAAGAACCGCTGTCGCAGGCCGAGAGTCAGGGGGGACCGGACTCACACAGGACAGGAACTCCATGGTACGCCGGGAATTCGCGCGTCAGGCGTCTGTCGCCGGGCTGTGATGGGCGCGCCCGTCGGACAGGCGCGGCGCGCCGTTGCCGACGCCCCGATCCGGCACGCGACCCGCCGCGCACAGGGATCGATCACCCCGGATCCGGATCCGCGATGCGTGGAACACTGTGTGCCGGAACCCAGCTGCCGCTGGTCCACCCGCCGTCGGTGTGCCACAGGTGCTGCACCCAGTCGGGGCTCGTCTCGGTGATGAGCCGCCCCGATTCCGGATCGACTCGCACCGTACTCGGAGTGGCGACCAGATAGCAGTGACCCCTCACCCGCACGGGTTCGGGGAGCCGGTCGTACACCTGCGCGGCCGCCAGATCGAGATCCGCCGCGACCACCACCCCCGCCGGGAGGGCCACGACCGCGTCGGTGTCCAGCAGGGCCACGGCGCGCACCATCCATTGCTGCGGGACCTGATCACGGCCCGGATTTCGCAGCCGTACGGAATCGACTGTGCCGCTGCCGCACTCGGCATTCGACCGGCGCAACCATGGCGTGATCGAGTCGTCGATTTCGGACTCGGCCATGGACCGAGTCATTTCCTCGCTCACCTTTGCCCCCTGCGCTGGGTTCTTCACTCGAACGCACCGCCGGGGTCTGAAGCGGCGTGGAACTCGAAATCGATAGATCCATCCGCGAATAGGAGGGGGTCAGCGGGCTTCGAGTCTCGCCCATTCTACGCCGACGATGCGACCGATATGCGAAAACTATTGTTGCGGAACGGTAATCGCGTTTCACCGCGGAGGCGTGCGTTCGGTGGGATTTCGGTTAACGGGCTGTGAATTTCCTTGTCCGGCAGCGTAGAGGCTTGCGTTTTGACGGGATCGGCCGATGATTCCGGAAAATCAGTTCGCCCGATTTCCCGGAAACCGGTCAGACCGACGCGGGTGCGCGCATCAGCAGGTGTTCGCCGGCGTCGTATTCGTAGAGTTCCGCGTAGCGCCCCCAGTCGATGGCGGTGCGCAGCTGTTGCCGGGCCGCGTCCTCGGTGAAGCCGCGTCGCAGCAGGTCCAGGAAGAACCCGTCCCGTATCCGATGACCTTTCGCGCTCTCGAGCGCGTGATCGATTGCGGCGACCAGCGGCGCCCTGGACCGGGCCGCGCGGGCGAAGATCCGCTTGGCCGTATCGATATCGGCCTCGGCGAAATCGCGACCGTCGAGAGTGAGTTCGAGATCCCCGCCCGCGGCGGTGGCCAATCCGAGCAGGGCGGCGGCGTCGACCAGCGGCATGATGTCGTCGAGTTCGAAGCGCAGTCCACCGGCCAGTTCGGGCAGATCGGCCCGCCCGCCCATCGCGGCGACCAGATCGAGCATGCCGCCGATGCCGTCCACGCCGGCCGCGGGCAGCGGCAGGGTGGTGGGGGTGGGCGAGATCCCCCGGCGGTCCCCGTCGAAGCCGGCGTCGGTGAGCAGCCGATACGCCTGATCCACCACGGCGAGGAAGTGCCGCCCGCGGGTGTCGCGCGGATGCTCGAGATTCACCCTGATCTCGCCCTTGATCCGGCCCGGATTGTTGTCCAGCACCAGGATTCGGTCCGCGAGCTGAACCGCCTCCTCGATATTGTGGGTGACCATGAGCACGGTCTTGGTGGGGAACGCCGCCTGTGCCCAGAGCCGGATCAACTCACCGCGCAGGTTCTCGGCGGTCAGCACGTCCAGCGCGGAGAAGGGCTCGTCCATGAGCAGCACCTCCGGCTGCACCACCAGCGCGCGGGCGAACCCGACCCGCTGGCGCATACCACCGGAAAGTTCCTTGGGATAGGCGTTCTCGAAGCCGTCCAGGCCGATCATGTCGATCGCCCGCAGCACGCGCTCGTCGTGTTCGGCGACCGGAACGCCCTGGGCGCGCAGCCCGAGTTCGACGTTCTGGCGCACGGTGAGCCACGGCAGCAGCGCGAAAGTCTGGAAGACCATGGCGGTGCCGGCGCTCGGCTCGGTGATCGGGTCGTCGCCGTGCCGGGCGGTGCCCGCCGAGGGCCGCACCAGCCCGGCGATGATGCGCAGCAGCGTGGACTTGCCGGAGCCGGATTTGCCCAGCAGTGCGACGATTTCGCCGTCGCGCAGCTCCAGGCAGACCTCCGAGAGCACCGGAAGCTGTTCGCCCGACGGGTTGGTGAAGGTCTTGGTGACGCGGTCGACGGTGATGACGGGAGCGGACATGTCGTGTCCTCCATTCGAAAAGTGGTGTAAATCAGGAGATTCGGTGAATCAGGTCAGCGAGAATCGGCTCTCGGCCCGGACCTGCAGTCGTCGCCACACCAGCCGGTTGATGGCCACGGTCACCACGCTCATGACGACCGTGCCGAGCAGCACCTTGGCGAAGTCGTTGTCCACGGTGGCGTTGGTGATGTACGCGCCGAGCCCGAACGCCTCCAGATGGGTTCCGCCGGAATCGACCACCTCGCCGACCAGCGTGGCATTCCACGCGCCGCCGAAGGCGGTGATCGCGCCGACCACGTAGCCGGGTGCGATCGCGGGCAGGATCAGCGCGGTCCAGCGTTCCCGGCCGCGCACGCCCAGATCGTCCATGGCCTCGCGCAGATCGGTCGGAATCTGCCCGGCCGCCGCGATCACGTTGAACAGCACGTACCACTGCGCGCCCAGCGCCATCAGCACCGTGCCGCCGATATCGAGCGAGATGCCGGTGTAGGTGAGCGCGGCGATCACGAATATGTACAGGAACTGCGCCGGGAAGCTCGCCAGCACCTGCACGACGGGCTGGGCGAACCGGCAGATGCGCGGGTTCATGCCGATCCACACCCCGATCGGCACCCACACGATGGTGGAGAAGATCAGCAGCACGATGACGCGGCTCAGGCTCGCCAGGCCCATCAGTGAGGCCGGACCGAATTCCGCGAATCCGACGGTGCGCTCGAAGTAGCTGGCCAGCGCCCAGATCAGCCCGCCGACCGCCCCGAACACCAGTCCGAAGAACACGATGTCGCCGAGGCGGCTGTCGCGGCTCTCGTCGTACGCGGACCGGGTGCTGCGCCCGAACACCCGCATCAGGTGATCGATCCTCTCGCCGACGGGCCGCAGCCGCCGCCCGATCCGGGACGGGATGGTGGCCCGCCGCAGCAGATCGAGCACCAGACTGCGTGGGGTCAGCGCACTTTCGGTGTTCTCCACCCGGAACCGCTCCGACCACGCGGTGAGCGGCCGCCAGAACAGCACGTTCACCAGCACGATGGTCACCACCATGACGAGCGCGCCCAGCATGAGCGTGCCCACCTGGGCGTCGGCGGTGGCGGCGGCGATGAAGCTGCCCATCCCGGGCAGCGCCTGATCCTTGCCCGCCACACTGATCACCTCGGAGGAGGCCAGCATGAACCAGGCTCCGCCGAAACTCATCATGCCGTTCCAGATCATCGGCACCACGGAGGTGGGAATCTCCAAGTGCCACAGTCGCTGCCAGCGCGTGAGCCGCATGACGCGAGCCGTCTCGTCCAGCTCACGTGGCATATTGCGCAGCGCCTGGTAGTACGCGAAGGTCATGTTCCAGGCCATCGCGGTGAAGATGGCGAACACGCACGCCGCCTCCGCGCCCAGGTAGGAGCCCGGGAACATGGCCACGAACGCGCTCACCGTGATCGAGACCAGAGCCAGCACGGGCACCGACTGGAGAATGTCGACCATCGGGATGAGCACCTTTTCCGCACGCCGCGACCGTGCCGCCCACTGACCGACGATCAGGGTGAACACGAGGGAGGCGACCAGTCCGAGGAACATGCGCATGAGGGTGCGGGCCGCGTAGTAGGGCAGGTCGGACGGATCGGTGGACACCGTGTCCGATCCGGCGCCGGGCGTCCACGGCACGGACATGTCGCGAAAGAGACGCAGTACCACGATGATCAGCACCACACCGGCCGTGATCAGCAGATAGTCCGCCGGGCGGAGGCCGGTGCGGGCTCGCGGAGTCGTCTTGGGGCTGTTCGGAATTGCCAGTTCGAGAGTCATTGCTGTAGTTCCTCTGACCGGGCGGCGTCGCCGCCGAGGCTCGGTCGTTCTGCGCGGCCGCCTCGGGGGACGGCGGGGCGGTCATGACTGTGGAAACGGCCGCACACGCAGATTCTGCGGGCAGCATCGATTGCCGACTCGCACGGTCGTGCGGACGGTACCGTTATCGCGAATTGCCGAATGTCATCCGGAATTGCACACGCGAATATTCGGCAGCGCCGAGCTGCCGAATTATCGTGGAATTACGCGCGCCGAATTATCGGGCGTCGCGTCGGGATGAGGTCCTGCCGTCAGCGCGAATGCGGCGGATCGGACAGGAGGGCAGGGGTGGATCCGGGAGGCTCCGGATTGTCCTCTGATGTCATGAGAGCGCCCTCACCTCCTGCCGAATCGACTGCTGCGAACTGTGTACCAGCGCACGCGGGGGAGGTCGCCCGGCGGAAGCGGGCCACGAACACCCCTCTCGTCAAAGCTTCGGCACTGCACGACGTGTTCCGACGGCGTCGGAAAGCCACCTTGGATAACCCCTTAATCCGGAGATATCTGTCCTAACCTTGGGCGTCTCTCGACGTCGTCAGATCAGTGGCCTGTGTTCGTGCAGGAGCCTCGCCTATCGAGGTGCGGTTCCAACCTAGAGAAGGCGCACGCGATTGTCAATTGCTCGATAGCCGAGCGAATTCGAATTGTCAGTGTTCGAGGAACGTGGCCGCGATATTCCAGAACAGCGTCCGATCGACGTGATGGAAATCCCAGGTCTGGGTGAGGTTGTACGTGGTGGTCACGATGGCCGGGATGTCGAAGTCGTCGCGGGTGGCCGTGCCCTTCGCCTCGAGAGCCGTGATGACGAAGGCGGTGGCGGTGGCGGCGCTGTGGGGCATGGGTTGAGCTCCAATCGAGTACCGAGCCGGGCAGGGTCGAGCGGTGTGGTGCGGAGAGTGTCGGAGGCCAGATGAAGTTGAGCAGAGTTGGGGGTTGAGCAGAGCTGGGCGAGGTGGGTAGAGCTGGGCGAACGCGCCAGGGCGTTACGGCCTTTCCGCCCAGTTTTGTTTTCGTGCCCGGCCGCCGGGAGTTCCGAATACGCCAACTCCGCCACCCACACGCCAACTCTCGCCGCGGGGTTGCGAAACGAGGCCGCGGCATGAGACTTTCACTGATCCCCGCTCTCTCGCCAGCGATGCACCGCACGCCGCAGGCTGGCCGGATCGGCGTACCCGAGGTACTCCGCCTGCTGGGTTCGGGGAAGATGCCCGGCGCGCTCGAGCCTGCGCCGTCGGGCGAGTTCTATCTCGCGCCGCCAACTGGTTCCCGCCTCCGCCAGCCGCCGTTGCAACGAGCGCGGCGACATGAGCAGCCGCCGCGCGACGGCGTCGAGGGTGGCGGTGCCGTCCGCCAAACCCGCGTCCAGCAGCGGCGCCAGCCGGTCGGTCCAGGTGATGGCGAAGGTGGCGGGTCCGGGCAGGGTGGCCGCGTAGTCGTGCAGCACCCTGGCCAGATCCGCATCCGCGGTCTTCAGCGGCAGCCCCAGATCGCAGCGGCGCAGCGTGATGGAGTCCACCGGTGCGCCGAAATCGATTGTCTTGCTGCGGAACAACCGCTCGAAGGCGTGCCTGGAGTCGGGCGCGGCCTGCCGGAAGCTCAGCCGCACCGGATCCACCGGGGAGCGGGTGGCCCAGCGGGTCCGCCCGACGAGCAGGGCGAAGAAGGCCTGCATGATCAAATCTCGCCCGCGACCCTCCTCGACGCCGGATCGGATCTCGTAGGTGGCCTCGGTCTCGACGCTCTCGCTGATTCGCAGGCTGTAACCCGTTGTGAGAGTGCCGCAATGACGGACCACCCCGGCGAGAGCGGCCTCGAGCGTGCCCGAGGCCAGGAACAGATACTCCAGCAGCCCGAGCTCCCCGACGGTGCTCTCGGCGCTGTGCAGGGCGAGATTCGGATCACCGGTCGCCTGCTCGAACAACTCCCAGACGCGGGTGCAGCACCTGCTCGACACCCGGGTGGCCTCACCACCCTCCCGCCAGCCGGGTACCCCGGCCAGGCCGGCCAGCCGATCCGGATCGAGTCCCGCCTGCTCCGCGCGCCGAAGTACGAAGCGGGGCAGCAGAATACTGTCGGCACACTCGGGCCGGAAGATCATCGTAGCGGGTGCCCGGGGGCGTGGATCGTCGCCGGCGTCATCCCTGCCTCGCCCGCCAGGCGATTCGGGTCGATACCTGCCGCCGCCGCGCGAGACAGGATGAGTCCGGACATCAGGACGGTGTCGGAGGTGGGCATAAGCAATGGTGCGGCGAAATCCCTGGCTAACGCCAGGAATTCGCTTCACTAGCCCGCTCGAATGTCCGCTCGAGTTTGCTGGCTCCGACCCGATCGGTTGCTTGCTTCGGGTATCAGGGCCGGAGGAAGGTGGCCGCTATGCCCCAGAACCTGCTGTGACAGACCGCTCGGAAATCCCAGGTCTCCGCGAGGTTGTGCGTCGCGCTGACGATGCCGCGAACATCGAAATCCTCACGGCTCGCCGTGCCCTTGGCTTCCAGGGCATCGATCACGTAAGCGGTGGCGGTCTCCAGGGTGTGTGGCACTCTCGGGCTCCGGTCTGTCGTGGTAGGTGCGGTGGGCTCAGGTCTACTTATCGGTGAGAACATCCTCGTAGCGGTACTCGGTGGAGCGCGGGTCGCCGGTGGCGTGCGCCTGTTCCTCTTGCCGGCGCAGGTCCACCCGGCGGATCTTTCCGGAGATGGTCTTGGGTAGCTCGGCGAACTCGATCCGTCGTACGCGCAGGTACGGCGCCAGCTGATCGCGAGCGTATTCCAGGATGCTGCGGGCGGTTTCGCGGTTCGGCTCCCATCCAGCGGCCAGGGTGATGTACGCCTTGGGCACCGCCAGCCGGGTGTCGTCGGGCTGGGGTACGACCGCGGCTTCCACCACGGCGGGATGCTCGATCAGCACGCTCTCCAGTTCGAACGGCGACACCTTGTAGTCGGAGGATTTGAAGACGTCGTCGGTGCGGCCGATGTAGCTGATGTAGCCGTCCGAATCCCGGTTGGCCACATCGCCGGTGTGGTAGTAGCCGCCGTCCATGACCGCGGCGTTGCGCTCGGGATCGCCGAGGTAGCCGGTCATCAGATTGACCGGGGACGCCGCCAGGTCGAGGCAGATCTCACCCTCGTCGGACAGTTCCCCGGTAAGCGGATCGACGAGTACCACCGGTACGCCGGGCGCGGGACGGCCCATCGACCCTGGTTTGACGGCTTGGCCGGGCGTATTCCCCACCTGCAGAGTGGTTTCCGTCTGTCCGAAACCATCGCGGATGGTGAGCCCCCATGCCTTCTCGACCTGGGCGATGACATCGGGGTTGAGCGGCTCACCAGCGCCGAGGATCTCGCGCAGACCGGCGGGGCGGTCGCCGAGGTCGGCCTGAATGAGCATGCGCCACACCGTAGGTGGGGCGCAGAAGGTGTTGATCTCTGCGGAGCGTAGCTGCTGGAGCAAGGCCTCGGGGTCGAAACGGGTGTAGTTGTAGACGAATACCGTCGCCTCGCCCAGCCACGGGGCGAAGAAGCAACTCCACGCATGTTTGGCCCAGCCCGGCGCGCTGATCGCGAGGTGAATATCGCCGGGGCGCAAGCCGATCCAGTACATCGTGGACAAGTGTCCGACCGGGTAGCTGGTCTGCGAATGCTGCACCATTTTCGGTTTGCTGGTCGTGCCGGAGGTGAAATAGACGAGCAGCGGATCGCTCACGTCGGTCACCGCGGCGAACGGCCCGGCCGATTCGACGCGGGCGGCGTCGCGGTAGGTATGCCAGCCTTCGGGAATGTTCTCTCCCACCGCGATTCGGGTGTAGTCGCCCGGCACATCGTCGAACTTCGGGATGTCGGCGGTGTTCGCGATGACGTACACCGCGCCGCCGCGCTCGATTCGGTCGATCAGATCGGCCGAACCCAGTGCGCCCGTGGTCGGCATGATGACGGCGCCGAGCTTGGCGACCGCCAGCATGGCCTCCCACAGCTCGACCTGATTGCCCAGCATGAGCATGACGCGGTCGCCCTTGCCGACATCGAGGCCCGAGAGCCAGGTCGCGACGCGATCCGAGCGAGTGGCCATGTCGTCGAAGCTGATTCGCTGCTGTCCGCCGCCCTCCTCGACGATCCACAGCGCCGGGCGATCGTTGCCCCGGGCGATGACGTCGAACCAATCCGTGGCCCAATTGAAC
This sequence comes from Nocardia jejuensis NBRC 103114, assembly GCF_001613145.1. Taxonomy (GTDB): domain Bacteria; phylum Actinomycetota; class Actinomycetes; order Mycobacteriales; family Mycobacteriaceae; genus Nocardia; species Nocardia jejuensis. Next base: position 41,902 of record NZ_BDBU01000005.1, on the reverse strand, counting down.
ACGCCGGTGAGCTCCGGCCAGGTGAAGGTGCGCGCGGCGGCGTCGTAGTCGGTGGCGGTCGCGAGCAGGTGATCACGCGCGGCACGGTAGCGCTCGGTATTGCTGCCGCGGGCAACGCTGGTCATGCATCCTCCTGGGCGGACAGGCCGAGCAGGCGCGCGGCGGTCTCGCGCATCTCGACCTTGCGGATCTTTCCGGTCACCGTCATGGGGAACTCGTCGACGATGTGTACGTAACGCGGGATCTTGAAATGGGCGAGCTGTCCGGAGCAGAACTCACGCAGAGACGCCGCGGTCAGTGCTTTCGTACCCGCTCGCATACGAATCCATGCCATGAGTTCCTCACCGAATTTCGGATCGGGAACCCCGATGACCTGTGCGTCCAGAATGTCCGGATGGGTGTAGAGGAATTCCTCGATCTCGCGCGGGTAGATGTTCTCCCCGCCGCGGATCACCATGTCCTTGATCCGGCCGGTGATGGCGACATAGCCGTCCTCGTCCATGGTGCCCAGATCGCCGGTATGCATCCATCGAGCGGAATCGATTGCCTCGGCGGTCTTCTCGGCCTCGCCCCAGTAGCCGAGCATGACCGAGTAGCCCCGTGTGCACAGTTCGCCGGGTTCGCCGCGCGACACGGTCAGCCCGGTGACCGGATCGGCGATCTTGATCTCGATATGCGGCCCGGCCCGCCCGACGGTGGCCGTGCGCTGCGCGATCGTGTCGTCGGCGCGGGTCTGCGTGGACACCGGTGAGGTCTCGGTCATGCCGTAGCAGATGCTCACCTCCCGCATGCCCATTCGCTCGATGACCTGCTTCATCACCTCGGCCGGACACGGTGATCCGGCCATGATCCCGGTGCGCAGGCTCGACAGGTCGTAGGAGTCGAATTCCGGCTCGGCCAGTTCCGCGATGAACATGGTCGGCACCCCGTACAGCGACGTACAGCGTTCGGCGGCAACGGCTTCCAGGGTCGTACGAGCGTCGAAGGCCGGTGCGGGGATGACCATGGCCGCGGCGTGGCTGGTGGCGGCCAGATTGCCCATGACCATTCCGAAGCAGTGATAGAACGGCACCGGTATGCAGATGCGGTCCAGCTCGGTGTATCCACACAGCTCACCGACGAACCAGCCGTTGTTGAGGATGTTGTGGTGGCTCAGGGTCGCGCCCTTGGGGAATCCGGTCGTGCCGGAGGTGTATTGGATGTTGATCGGGTCGTCGGCCGAGAGTCCCGCCTGCGCCATGGCCAGCTGCTCGGGGTCAGCGGCGTGACCGGATTCGAAGAGCCGCCGCCACGCGGTGCTGTCCAGCAGCACCACCTGTTCGAGGTCCGGGCAGTCCGGCGACACCTCCTCGATCATGGCCGCGTAGTTCGAGGTCTTGAAGAACGGCGCGGCGATCAGCGCTCGAATCCCGGCCTGGCGCAGCACATATCGCAACTCGTGCGCGCGATAGGCCGGATTGATGTTCACCAGGATCGCGCCGATCTTGGCGGTCGCGTACTGGGTGAGGGTCCACTGCGGGCAGTTCGGGGCCCACATGCCCACCCGGTCGCCCTTGCCGAGTCCCGCTGCGAGCATTCCCAGTGCGAGCGCGTCCACCTCCGCGACGAACTCCCGATAGGTCCATCGGAGCCCGGTGGTGTAGTCGATCAGCGCGTCCCGATCCGGATGTGCGGCGGCGCTGCGGTCCAGATTCGCTCCGATGGTGTCACCGAGCAGGGGAGCGTTCCAGACCCCGAAGGAATAGCTTGCCGGCCGAGGCCGACCCGTGCTTATGCTCACTTCGATAGGATCTACGTCACAGTTCCCGACCGCCACCCCCGGAAAGGGGTACCTGATGACCCCGGCCCCCGACGGCCTGTTGCGTCCCCGCGACGCCGACGCGCTGCGGGCCGAGCTGCGCCATATCGCCACGGTATCCAGGGCCCAGGTGGTGTTCGGTGGGGAGGTGAGCCGGGGATCGCTGGTCCTGAGCGAATTCGTGGGCACCCGCACCAACGGCATGCGCGGTCTGATCGTCGCGCCCAGTTCGGGGCTCGGCGGGGCCGCCGTCGCGACGCGCGCGCCTCGCTCGGTGGCCGACTACCGCTCGGCCTCCACCATCACCCACCACTACGACACTCCCGTGCTGGGCGAGGGTCTGCGCGCGGTGGTCGCGGTCCCGGTGGTGGTGAGCGGTGAGGCCCGGGCGGTGCTGTACGTCGCCAATCGGGAAACCGGGCCGCTCGGGGATCGCATCGCCGAGGAGATGGTGCGGGCCGGGCATCGGCTCGGGGTGGAACTCGCCGTGCGCGACGAGGTGGATCGACGGCTCCGGCTCGAGGCTCCCCGTGAGGCCCGGGCCCCGATCGACGCGGTGCTCACCGAACAACTGCGGGACCTGCACGCGGAACTGCGGGGGATCGGCCAATCGCTGTCGGACGCGCAGTCACGGCTGCGGCTGCGCGAGGTGTCCGACAAGCTCGCCCGGCTGATCTCCGGTACTCCGTTTCCGGACGAATCCATCGTCCTGGCCCCGCGTGAACTGGACGTGCTGTCGCAGATCGCCCTGGGCTGCACGAATATGGAAGCCGCGCAGCGACTTTCGCTTCGCGCCGAAACCGTCAAGAGCTACCTGCGCAGTGCGATGATCAAGCTGGGCGCACACACCAGGCACGAAGCCGTGGCCCGGGCTCGCCGCCTCGGGTTGCTCCCGTAACTCGGCCTGCTCCCGTAACTCGCCGGGTGTGCGGCATGGGGTCGGTTGTTCACGACTCAGGCTCGGACATTCACGAATCAGGCTGTGGCACAGGTTGAGTACGGGACCCGGGGCCGGCCCGCCGTGCGGTCACGGCGGGCCCCCCGGTTCACTCGACCGGTAGCTGCTGGACGGATTCCTCGACCGGTAGATGCCGGATCGATTCGCCGCCCTTGGCGTGGTGCAGCTTGCCGAAGCGGCTGTCGAGCAGGTTGGCCATGCTTTCCGCGGCGCCGATGTAGGCCTCTTCCGCAGTGGGGGCCTTGTGGGTGGTGGCGACCGGTGGCTGGCCCTTGGGGCGCGCCTCCAGGTTGCAGTGCTTGTCGTCCGGGCCGCCCTTGTGACCGTTCACGTCGGTGACGTGGGCCTCGACCCGGGTGAGGTGCTCGGCGAATCGATCGAGCACGGAACCGATGGTGTCCTGTGCGTGTTCGATGAACGCCGCGCCGCCACCGATGTGCTTGTCGGCGAAGACCTGGATTTGCATGGCATCTCCATTCTCTCGGAATTGCCGAGGACTAGCTGGCAAATTCGACACTACCCGTATTCACGGGCGGTGTGGGGTCGGAAAGCTCACCCCGTCACCCGTGTGACCCGTGGTATGCCCGCGCGATCCGGTGGCAAACACGGGGTCGTCAGCGCACTGCCAGATCCAGGACGGTCAGGGCGAGTTCTTCGGCGGCCTCGGGATGTCCCATCGCGCGCGCGGCCTCGGAAACCTGTGCGCGGGTGGCGGGTTCGGTGAGCAGCTCACTCAGTGCGGTGTTCAGATTCGAGGCGGTGGCGTCCTGGCCGACGAGGGCGCGCGCGCCGCCGTGGTCGGCCAGGATGCGGGCATTGCGGATCTGCTCACCGCCCACCGAATGCGGATAGGGAATCAGGACCGAGGGCTTGCCGAGGGTGGTGAGTTCGGCGAGAGTGCCCGCGCCGGAACGTGATACGACAACATCGGCGAGCGCGAGCACGTCCGGAAGTTCGGCGCCGAGGAATTCGCGCACCAGGTAGCGGTCCCGGACTTCGGCCGGAAGGGCCGCCGCCTGCTCGCTGACGCGCCCGTAGGACAGCTTGCCGCACTGGTGGATCACGTTGGCGGCGTTGAGGAGTTCGGGCAGCAGCTCCGCGATGAGCTCGTTGATCTGCACCGCGCCCTGGGCGCCGCCGGTGATGTACACCGTCGGCAGTCCCGGAACGTAGCCCGACCATTCCAGCGCCTTGACGGCGGCGGCCGGATCACCGGAGGTCAGCGCGGGACGAATGGGATTGCCGGTGACGACCGCGCGCTCGCGAACCCGTGCGGGCAGCAGATCGACCGACGCCTCCGAGCTGAGGGCGATGCGATCGGCCATCCGGGCCAGCAGCAGGTTCGCCTTGCCGATGCCGGTGGTCTGCTCGTGAATCACCAGCGGCCGCCGCCGCAGCGCGGCCGCCATGCCGATCGGCGCGCACACGTACCCGCCGGTGCACAGCACGGCGTCCGGGCGGAACCGCCGGACCACACCCTGGGCGGCCAGCACGCTGACCGGCACGCGCAGGGCATCGCGGGCATTGGCGGCATTGAGCATCTTGAGCGGGTTGCGATCGCGGCGCAGCTTGCCCGCCTTGATTGCGGTGAACTCGACGTCGTTCTCCGCCGCCACGCGCTGCTCGAGGCTGTCCGGCACGCCCGCCCACAGCACCTCCGCGCCGGCCCCCGCCTCGGCGACCAGGTCACGCAGCGCGCGCACGGCCGCCACGGCCGGGTAGGTGTGCCCGCCGGTGCCGCCGCCGGCGACGATCACACGGACCTCGCCACGCTCGCCGAGGCGGCGCAGGATCGAGGTGCGGTCGAGGTCGGGACGCGGCATGGACGGGCCTCCTGCAGGTGGTTTCGGACTCGGGGCCGGGGCCGGGCCGGGAGTGGCGCTGGTCCACTCGCGGCGCCGATCGGCGCACCGCACAGGCTAGCGCGGGTGCGGGATCCGTGGTCGCTCGAACGCGACGACAGCGGCCGTGGAGCGGTTCGGGCGCGAGATCGGAAACGTCCTGCGGCTGGTCGACGGCATCATCGGCATTCGGGGTGATCCGGCTCGCCTCGCCGGATCGGCGGCGCTCGCGGACCGCGACATCGATCGCGATCGCCGACCGAGGAATCGGTCGGTCGCCAGAAGTTTCCGGGCGGCAATGTCGACCGGCCGGTTCCCATTGGGACTTAGGTAATCAATTGCCCGGAAACTGTTGCTCCAAAACTGCTGTGCTGTCAGGATATTCCCGCACGGCGAACTCCGATGAACGGGTCCGTCGCTGAAATGCGCACCAGGCGTGTCGTTTTCCGAAACCGGCCCCGTCTCACCCGTTGTGCGCTCCCGACCGCGAAAACGTTTGCTTCCGCACGCCTATTTTCAGGAGTTCGAGCATGACGACCGAATCCCTCACCGATCCGGGGCGATTGCCGGCACTCGGGCGCGAATCGGCCCAGGAGCTGATCCGGGAATTGGCGGACGCGGACGCCACCGCTCGCAGCGGCGTGCTGCGGGTCACCGGAGAACCCGGTGGGGATCTGCATGTGGAGCACGGCCGCATCGTCGCGGTGGACTCACCCGGCGCACCCGGTGTGCGCGAACTGCTTTCGCGTCCCGGGCGCACCAGCACCGGCGCGGCGGATCTGCGCGTGGTCGCGATGATGGCGGCGATGGACGGCCTGTTCGCCATCACGGTGGGCTGGATCGGCAGCTGTTTCTGGCAGGATCCGCCCGCGGGGCCCAGCGGGACCGGCGACCCCGCGCCCCGGGTTCCGGGCATCGATCCGGGTTGGCTGCTGCTCGAGACCGAGCGGCGTTTGCGCGCCTTGGCGCACGGCCGGGTGTCTCCGCACCGAAATCTTTTGGTGCTCAACGATTCCGGACGGATGGCGCTGAGCGTTCCGAGTTCCTCGCAGCAACAGGAGATCCTGGTGTGGGTGAACGGGCGGCGCAGCTGCCGCGATATCGCGATGCTGTTGAGCCGCAGTCTCTACGCGGTGACCGTCGAGGTCGTCCGCATGCTGGACGCCGACCTGCTGCGGGTCGTCCCGCCCGAACGCGCGTCCGGCGGGCCGGAAGAACCGGACGGTCCCGCGCGCAATGCCGCGCCGCGCTCCATGCTGCCGCGCCGGCGTCGTGGCGCCAGCGGCATCAACGACACCATCCCGCCGCGGGCCGCGCAGCCCGCCGCCCGCGGCACCCAGCGCACCGCCCTCGTGCGGACATCGGAAAGGACACAATGAACACATCCAGCCCTATGGGGTCTGCCAGCCTGACCGACAGAATCGCGGTGCTGGTCAAAGCACTGCGCGCCGACGTGCCCGAATGTCTGGCGGCCGGTGCGATCGATATGTCCACCGGAATGCTGCTGGCGGTGGAGACCGTCGACAACCATCCGCAGGAGGTGCTCGATCTGCTCGCCGCGGCCACCCTGGATCTTTTCCAGGGGCGCAATGTGGTGATGATCGAAGACATCTGGAAGGAGCGTCGCGGAGTCCAGCAGGAGAGCCACTACTTTCAGGAAATCCTGGTCAACAGTGACAACCTGACGCACCTGTTCGTCCGCACCGAGAGTCGCGACGATGTGGTGATCGTGGTGGTCTGCCGCAAGGCGGTGAACGTCGGCATGCTTTTCGCGCAGACCCGCCGGGTGCTGAAGGACATCGGCACGTTGTGAATCCGATTGTCACGTTGTGAGTTCGATTGTCCTACGCCCCTAGGGGATTCGCGCCACCGCGCCGAGCATGGACACCGCCTCCGCGCGGGGATGCGGACGCCACTCCTCGGGCCGCCACGCGGTCACCGAGGTGACGCCCGGCGCGACCATGGTCAAACCGCTGAAGAACCGCGCGAATTCGGCGCCCGAGCGGAGCCGGAAGGGGACGCCGCTGCGCTGGTTGGCCTCGGTGGTCCGGGCCACGTCCTCGGCCTCGAGATAGTCGCTGGTCGCGTGGGTCATCACCAGGTGGCTGCCGGACGGCAGGGCCGCGCACAGTCGCCGCACCAGTTCGTACGGCTGCTGGTCATCGGTGATGAAGTGCATGACGGCCACCAGCATGAGCGCGACCGGCTGGGTCAGGTCGAGCGTCGCGAGCAGATCCGGATGGGTGAGGATGCGCTCGGGGTCGTGTAGATCGGCGTCGAGATAGGCCGTCGCGCCTTCGGGGGAGCTGTCGAGCAGATCGCGCGCGTGGACCAGCACGATGGGGTCGTTGTCCACGTAGACGATGCGCGATTCGGGGGCGATGCCCTGCGCGATCTCGTGCACGTTTCCGGCCGTGGGCAATCCGGTCCCGATATCGAGGAACTGACGGATTCCCGCCTCACCGGCCAGATAGGCCGTCGCCCGGCGCAGGAAGCTGCGATTCTCCACCGCGGCCATGCGCACGGTGGGGAAGGCCTCCGCGACCGCGTCCGCGGATTCCCGATCGGCGGGGAAGTTGTCCTTCCCACCCAGCCAGTAGTCGTATCGACGGGCCGGATGCGGCTTCGTGGTATCTATGCGCGCTGCCGCGGAATCCGAGTTCACAACGCCCCCAATTCTTCTCGACTACTGTTTCACATGCGCGGCACAGCCCGGCCGCGACGCACCGCCTGGAAGGTCCCGTCATGCAGTTGCGCTACAGCCCCTACGACTTCGAAGTGCACGCCGACCCGTATGCCTACTATGCCAGGCTGCGTGAACAGGCCCCCGTCTACCGCAACGAGACCGACGACTTCTGGGCGTTGTCCCGGCATGCGGACGTGCTGGCCGCACTGCGGGACTCCGAGCGCTTCTCCAGCGTGAACGGCATTCGCATGGAACCGGCGTTCTGGGGTCCGCAGGCCGAGCGTTTCTTCTCCTTCGTCGCCATGGACCCCCCCAAGCACACCCGGCTGCGCGGATTGGTCATGCGGGCCTTCACCGCCCACCGCGTGCAGGGGCTGGCGCCGCGGCTGCGGGAGATCGCACGCGGGCTGCTCGAGCCGCTGCTCGAGCGCAAGAGCTTCGACCTGATGACCGATTTCGCGGGTCCGTTCCCGACCGAGGTGATCTCGGAGCTGGTCGGCGTGCCCGAGAGCGATCGCGGCATGATCCGCAAGCTCGGCATGGAGATCATGTACACCGAGGAGGAGTCCACCGATCTGCGGCCCGAGGCCATGCAGGCGATCGGCGCGCTCGTGGGCTACTACACCGAGTTGACCATCGCGCGGGCCGGCGATCCGCAGGACGATCTGCTGTCCGGGCTGCTCGGTGCGGCCGAGGGCACGGACCGGCTGACCCCCGAGGAAATCGTGGGCGTGCTGATCCTGCTGGTCGGCGCGGGCATCGAAACCGCCATGCTCACCTTCGGCAATGCCTGGAACGCGGCGGCCCTGCACCCGGCGCAGCGCGAGCAGGCGCTGGGCGGGCGCATCGACGAGTGGATCGGCGAGGCCATGCGCTGGGATCCGTCCACCCAGAGCAACCTGCGCACCACCACCGAGGCGGTCCGACTGCACGGCGTCACGATTCCGGCGGGGGAGCGCATCCTGCTGCTCACCGGTGCGGCCAACCGCGATCCGGAGGTCTTCACCGATCCGGACACCTTCGATCTGGATCGTGACACCGGAGCCTCACTGAGTTTCGGCAGCGGCAGGCACCATTGCCTCGGCTCGAATCTGGCGCTGCTGGAACTGCGTATCGCCCTGACCGAGATCGCGGACAAGGTCGGCGACTTCGAGATCGACCTGGACAAGGCCAAGCGCATCCACTCCTCCAACAACCGCGGGTTCGCGAGTCTGCCGACCACGGTCACCACGCGCTGAGGCGCGGCGCCGTTTCTGAACACCCGCTGAATATCGGAACAACCTTCAGGCCCTCGCCGTCGTATCGCGCCTCTCGTTCCGGGGCCGATACCGCAGCGAGGGCCCTGTCGTCGTTCCTGGACGGGTGACCTGGCTCTCCTTCGTAGGGTCAGCGGCATTGCCATCGCTTTGCTACGGTTGCCGCACTGTCGTCCCGCAGCGCTGCCGGATCCTTGGGCGGCGGTTCTTTTCGTGTGGTTGCGGCAGCTGAAAGGTTGGCCTCGATGCTCGTACCGGTCGCTACCTGGACGAGCCCGATGGACCGTCGACGGCCCTCTGACATGGACGAATTCCTCCAGATCGTGGCGGAGCCACGACCCCTGCGCCGCATGACCCGCTCGCCTCGGATTCCGCTGGCTCCCGCGCAAGAACGAATGTGGCACGCCGCGGCGCTAGGCAATTCAGCTGACTGGAATGTTGCTCGCGCGTTTCGAATTCGTGGCGCTGCGGTGAATATCTCGGCATTGTCGACCGCTATCGAGGACGTCGTGCGTCGGCACGCACCGCTGCGCACCTGCTATCCGGCCACTGCCAACGGCCCCATCCAAGTGGTGTTCGATGCCGACGTCGCCCGTGTCGAGGTGCACGTGGTGGACAGCTTCGCCGGTGAGCTCGAGGATCGGATCGCCGAGTTCAGCGCGGACGCCTTCGACCTCGCCACCGATCTGCCGATCCGGGCTCGGGTGTACCGGCTCGGGGCGCGCGATGTGGTGTTGGCACTCGTCGTGCATCACATCTCCCTCGACGGGCAGTCGATCGGACCGCTCATGCGAGATCTGGTGACCGCGTACCTGGCTCGCGCCGCCCGCCAGGCCCCGGTCTGGACGCCGCTGGCGGTGGACTACATCGACTACACGCTGTGGAAGCACGAATATCTCGGCGCGTACGACGATCCCGGCAGTCGCGCCAACGCGCAATTGCGTTACTGGGCCAACAATCTGGTGGGTCGCCCGACGCCGATGGAACTGCCCTACGACCATCGCGCCGAATCCTCCTGTGGCACGAAATCATCCGGGCCGACGCCGGATGCGGCCGGTGACCTGATCCAGGTGCACCTCGATCCGGCGCTGCACCGCGCTCTGCACCAGCGTGCCCGCAAGGCCGGGGCCAGCATGTTCATGCTGCTGCAGACCGCGTTCGCGATCGGCGTCGCGGCCTTCGCCAGTTCCCCCGACGTCACCGTCGCCACCGCCGTCTCCGGTCGCGACGATCCGCTGCTCGCCGATCTGGTCGGCAACCTCGCCGACGACGTCCTGATGCGGATTCGCCTCGATCGCGCCACCGACATGACCGATCTGATCGACCAGGTGCGCCGAGTTGCCCTGGCCGCCTTCGCGAATCCCGACACCTCCAATCCGCGCCTGCAGCGCAGCCTCCCGCAGGACCCCTCGCACCCCCTGTTCCAGGCCACCCTGATCCTGCAGCGCGCCGACGCCGCCCCGCCCGGCGCCGAACCCGGCGGTCTGAGCATCGCCGAAATCCCCACCGGTGTGGTCCGGGCCAAGCACGACCTCGAATTCGGCCTCACCGAAAACTACGACCACACCGGCGAACCCGCGGGCATCACCGGCCCGTTCCTCTATCCGATGGCCCGCTTCGACCGCGACACCGCCGTGCGCTTCGTCGAAAAGTTCACCGCCACCGTCGAACTCATCGCATCGGGCTACGACGGCCCGATCGCCCCGCTGATCTCCCACACTCCTCGCCGCCGCCCTCGCCGAACCCCGCGCTACCGCACCACCTCCCACTGAACCCGGCTCGGCCCTGCCCGACCCGATCCTGTCCGGCAGATCGTCGAAGGGTCCCGGCTCACAGCTGCGTCGGGGCGGAGGGGCGTTGCGCGGCTGGGACCATACGAACCGGGCGGAGTCGGCGACATCGCGCGTCGACGTGGGCTGGACCGAGAAGAACGGAATTCGCGCCGTCCCGCCCCCGATGCCGTCCCGCCCGCGATGCCGTCCCGCCCCCGATGCAGTGGCGCGAGCGTCGCACGCGTTCGCGCCCGGCCGATAGCCCATGATGAGGGCGTGAATCGGCTCTCGCGGTGGTTGCCGCCTTCTCGGTGGGGTGTGCGGACGTGGTCGGCGATCGTGGCCGCGCTGGTGCTCGGTGCGGTGCTGCTGGTCGCGTCCGGGGCAATGCTGTGGTTCCTGGATCGCTCGCTGGAACGGGAGATGGATTCCGCGACCATGGCCCGGGTGGACACCATCGCGGGAGAGCTGACGCGGACCTCGGCGGGGGAGTTGCCGGGATCGCTGTTGAGCACCGATGGACAGGTCGACGCGGTGCAGGTGATCGACGGGCAGGGGCGGGTGGTTCGCGCCTCGGACCCGAAACTGGTGCTGCCACTGCTGGATCCGGGCACGGTGGGGAACCAGGTGTCGGGCGTGGAGCCGAACGGGGACTACGACGACGATCTGCGGGTCTCCGCGCGCACGGTCGCGACCCGCGAGGGCCCGTTCACCGTGGCCGTGGCGTCGGACGACGAGGCCGCGGAGCACGCGGTGCGGCGGGTGGCGGTCCTGATCGCACTGGGCGGACCCGTGGTGGTGGCCGCGGCCGCGATGGCGACGTACCTGCTGGTGGGGCGGTCGCTGCGCTCGGTGGAGGCGATCCGCAGCCAGGTGGCGAGCATCGGCGCGGCACGGCTCTCACGGCGGGTGCCGGTGCCGGTGGCCCGGGACGAGATCGCCCGCCTCGCCGAGACCATGAACGACATGCTCGCGCGGATCGAGGCGGGGCATGTGGCGCAGCGTCGCTTCGTGGGCGACGCCTCCCACGAATTGCGCAGTCCGCTCGCGGCATTGACCGCGGCCCTGGAACTGGCGCGCGACCGCCCCGAGGTGCTCGACGCCGAACTCGTCACCGGGACACTGCTGCCCGAGGCCGAGCGCATGCGCACCCTCATCGCCGATCTGCTCACGCTCGCCGCGGCCGATGAGAACGGACTCGAATTGCGCACGGGCGATGTGGATCTCGACGACCTCGCCGAGGAGGCGGCAGCCGCGCTGCGGGCACGCGGCGGTTGCGCGGTGCGGACCGACATCCGTCCGGTGCGGGTGATCGGCGATCGGCCCCGGCTGGCCCGGGCGCTGCGCAATGTCGTCGAGAACGCCGCCGCCCATGCCGGTTCGGCGGTGGCGATCACGCTCGAGGACAGCGGCACTCGCGCTCGGGTGATCGTGGACGACGACGGTTCCGGAATACCGCCGGCCGACAGAGAGCGGGTGTTCGGCCGCTTCGTCCGGCTCGATCCCGGTCGTGGCCGGGCCACCGGCGGGGCGGGGCTGGGGCTGGCCATCGTCGCGGAAATCGTTTCCGCGCACGGCGGTTCCGTCACCATCGGCGAATCACCCTGGGGCGGAGCCCGATTCGTCATCGACCTGCCGATCGCCGGACCCGGCGTCCTCGACCAGCCGGTACCCGACCCCGCGTAGCGTCTCGATGCTGGTGCGCCCGAACGGCGTATCGATCTTCTTGCGCAGATAGCCCACGTACACCTCGACCACGTTCTCCGGTCCGTCGTAGTGCGCGTCCCACACATTGCGCAGGATCTCGGGCTTGGTGAGCGCGATCTCCCGATGCCGCATCAGAAATTCCAGCAGCCCGAATTCGCGGGGCGTCAGGGTGATCGCCCGCGCGCCGCGCCGGACCGATCGCCGGGCCGGATCCAATTCCAGGTCACCGACCTTCAGCAGCGCGGGCCGCTGTGGCGCGCGGCGGCGCAGCAGCGCCCGCACCCGCGCGATCAGCACCACGAAGGAGAACGGTTTGGTGAGATAGTCGTCCGCCCCCAGATCGAGCGCGTCGGCCTGTTCGTAATCGCCGTCCTTGGCGGTCAGCATGAGCACCGGTGTCAGCACGTCGCGTTCGCGCAGTCGCCGCAGCACCTCGTATCCGCTCAGTCCGGGCAGCATGATGTCGAGCAGGATCACATCGAAGCTGTCCTCGGTCGCGTGCCACAGCCCGTCGGTTCCGGTGTGCGCGAGCTGCACCACGAAACCTTCCAGCTCCAGCCCGCGCCGGATGGTCTGCGCCAGTCGCGTCTCGTCCTCGATCACCAGCACTCGCACCGGATCAGCATGCCGTATCGGACTGCCGCCGCGACGCGCCGATGCCGTCTCTCAACGTCCTCTCAGCGACCTTGTGCGAGGGTCGAAGGATGCTGTCCACTCCGCAGTCGCCCGTGCAGCAGGACCGGACGCCACCGACCACGCGGCGTCCCCGTCTCCCCGATCTCCCCGTGTCCGGCGTCCTGAGCACCTTGGTGCTGGCCGCCGCCGCACTCATCCTGACCTGCAACGTCGTCTGGATAGACGGTCCGATCGGACCCGATACCGCATGGCTGCAAACGATCGTCGACCATCGCACGAGCACCATGACGACCCTCGCGAAAGCGGTCAGCGATATCGGCGACACCCAGTCGATGACGGCCGTCGCGGTGATTGCCTGCCTGTTGCTGGCATGGTGGCGGCGCTGGGAACAGTTGCTGCTGGTGGCGATCACCTCGATGGGCGCGGCAGTCCTGGTGCTGGGCGGCAAACGACTCGTCGGCCGGGATCGACCGCCCGTCGTGGATCACCTGGTCACCGAGTCCAGCTACTCCTACCCATCCGGCCACACGCTCGGCGTCACGGTCGTGCTCGGCATCCTGCTCGCCTTGGCCGTGCCGCCCCTGCGCACCCTCGCGCGCGTCGCGGTCCTGACGATCGGCATCGGCTTCATCCTGGCGGTGAGCCTGTCGCGTTCGTATCTGGGCGTGCACTGGCCGAGCGACCTGCTGGGCGGCTGGCTGATCGGCGGCTGCTGGCTCGCCCTGTGCCTGACCCTGCGCCCGTATCTGCGACCGCTGGCCGACCGCCTGAACGCCGCCGATCCGGAACCCTGAACCCCGGACCGGGTGGTGTCGGATCGCGCCGCAACCCGGTTCCGCTCAGTGGCCGGGCAGGGACTTGCGGGAGACGTGCTGGGTCATGTCCTCGGCAATGGGCGTCACCGGTCGCGGAGGCGGCGGCGGGGCACTGCGCGCATCGTGCGAGATCCGCAGCAGCAGCGCCAGAATGATGTAGTTGGCCAGCAGCGACGATCCACCGTACGACATGAACGGCGTGGTCAGACCGGTCAGCGGAATCAGTTTGGTGACGCCGCCGACCACCACGAACAGCTGCCAGCCCAGTGAGAAGGCGAGTCCGCCGCCGAGCAGTTTGCCGAACGCGTCCCGGGTGGTGAGGGCGGCGCTGAAACCGCGCACGGTGATGATCAGGAACAGCGTCAGCACCGCGGCGAGCCCGATCAGACCCATCTCCTCACCGATGGTGGAGATGATGAAGTCGGTCTTGGCGAACGGCACGTCCTGCGGCCGGCCACCACCGAGCCCGGTGCCGCCGATACCGCCGGTGGCCATGCCGAACAGCGCCTGCGATATCTGGTATCCGGTCGTGTAATACGTGGCCAGCGGGTCCTGCCAGACCTCGACCCGGACCCGGACGTGACCGAACAGCTGATACGCGATGATCGCGCCGACCGCGAACATGGCCACGCCGATCAGCAGCCAACTCGCCCGCCCGGTGCCGATGTACATCATGGCCAGCACGGTGCCGAACACCAGCAGCGAGAAACCGAGGTTCTTCTCGTACACCAGCACCAGCACCGCGACGAAGGTGACCAGGATCAGCGGTCCGAGATCGCGCAGCCGGGGCAGCGTCATGCCCAGCACCCGCTTGCCCGCGGTGGTGAACAGGTCGCGATTGGCGACCAGGAAGGCCGCGATGAAGATGATCAGCAGCACCTTGGCGAATTCGCCGGGCTGAATCGAGAACCCGCTGAACATGATCCAGCTCTTGCCGCCGTTGACCTCGCTGAATCGCGAGGGCAGCAGCGCCGGAATCAGCAGTGCCACCACACCGCCCAGCCCGCAGGTGTAACCGAATTTCGCGGGCCGGGTGTGATCGCGCACCCCCACCAGCACTCCGATGAACAGCGCCATGCCCAGGCCGGTCCAGACCAGCTGATGCGGGGCATCGGAGGAGGGCGCCGCGGTACCGGAATTGGCGGCCAGCGCGGCCTCGGCGCGATCGAGCCGGTCGATGATGAGCAGGCCGAGCCCGTTCAACAGCACCGCGCACGGCAGCAGCACCGGATCAGCCGCCGCCGCCCACCGGCGCACGGCCAGATGGGTGACCAGCACGAAAACCGTGAATACGCCCAATGCGCGCAGTGCCCGGCCGTCGATCCCGCCGCCGGTCGCGGAGGTCATCGCCATGTATGCGAAGGCGATCAGACCCAGCGCCGCCACGCACAGGAGCAACTCGGCATTGCGCGGAACCCGCCCACCGGACTGCGCCGCGGGAGGAGGGTGCCGAAATCCGCTCACCCGACCAAAGTAGCGCGGATCGGGACGGGGCCGCGGGGTCGCGGCGAAGTCCACCGCGGACGCGCCCGGTCGTGCGGCGAAATCGGGTGTGTCGCGACGAGTCCGCGGTGCCGTCCGGACGAGGAATTCGGCAGCGGCCGTGGCGAAGTGCGCGGTGCGGCCGTGCGCCGGGCCGGGAACTCGCGCGTCATCGCCAGAACTGCCAACGGGTCTGCTGTTGTTTCTGCGCCGCGCTGAGCGGTCGCAGTCGGCGGGGTTCGGTCGCGGACGGGTCCAGAACCAGCAGGGCGGCAACACGGTCCGGCAGACCCAGACCGGCGCGGAGCCACGGCCAGCCACCGGCCAGCAGGCCCGCCAGTTCGGTGGGATCCAGTCGCAGCGCGGCCGTGGCCCGCAGCAGCACAGGGGTTTCCACCTCGGGCTGCTGCGCGCACGCCGCGATCAGCGCCGGAACCTGTTCGCGCGGTGCGTTTCCCAGGATCCGCAGCAGCACCGACGCGCCGCCGGGCAGCCGGGAGATGTCGGCCATGCAGGATGCGACGAACTCGGTGTCGGACTCGACGGCAGCGGCCAGCACGTCGCGCGCCTCCTCGATGGCTCTGGGATCCTCGAGCGCGAGGCGCACGATCGCGGCCACCTCGTTGCGCGCCTGGTTGTCCCGTCGCCGGAACGGCTTGCGGGGCAACCGGAATCCGCCCTTGCGATCCTGGTCGGCGAGCGGGTCCGTCGCGGTGGCGTCCAGCGCCACCAGGATCTCGATCGGTTCCGGCAGTCCGAGACAACCGCGCAGTGCGGGCCAGGCGGGTGTGAGCGCGGCCACCAATTGCGCCTGTTCCGGGCGCACGGCGGCGGCCGCCCGGAGCAACTCGGTCGCGTCCACGGCCGGATATCGCGCGCACTCGGCCAGCAGCGTGCCGAGCCGATCACCCGGTGCGCACGCCATGATCTCCTCCAGCGCACGGTGATCCCGGCCCGCGCCGGACATGTTCACCACCAGTTGCGCCACGATCGGGAGATTGGCGAACACGGCGTTCCGCACCAGCGCGCTGGCCCCGGTGCGCACCGCCGGATCCTCGATCTCGGCGAGCACCGTCTCGTAGACCAGGAATCGATCCCGGGAGTCGGCGGCGTACTCGCGCAGCACGCGGTGGCGGCGCAGCCGTTCGATCACCACGCCGCGGCGCGCGGAATCGCCGGTGGCCCACTCCTTCTTGATCCGCGGCCACACCGATCTGGCATCGCTCGCCGAGAGCGTGCCGGAATCGACCCGCTGCCATGCCGCCGCGGCGACCACGTCACTGATGTCCACGCCGAGCTGCGCCGCCACCTGGGTGGCGCGGCCGGGGCCGTGCTCGTCGGACATGACGTGCTCGGTCAAGGTCTTCTCGAAGGTAGCGCGGGTCTCGGGCTTGTGTTCGATTCGCGCGAGTGCTCGTGCCACGCTGGGCTTTTCGAGCGCGAGGTGGATCGCCCGGCGGGCCACCACCTCATCGGTGAACCAGTCCGGGCTCAGCTCGTGACCGGTGAGCACCTTCGCCAGCTGGGCATCGTCCAGCAGCGCGGGCTCGACCGTGCGCAGCTGCTGCTGATGCAGCCACTCCCGGATCTCGTGCACGCCGGTGAGCGAATCCGGGGGTGCGAGACCGGCTTTGCGCTGCTCCACGATGGCGAGACCCAGACTCAGATACGGGTCGGTGCTGCCCTCGGCGCGGCTGCTGGGCGTCACGACGTGGCGCGCGTCGGACGGCACGGCGTCCGCGCCCAGCACCGCGACGATCGCGGGCAGATCCGGCGCCTGCTCGGCGTAGGTGGAGAAGGTCAACTCCCGCAGCGCATTGCGGGGCAGACTGCCGTACAGCGCGCGGAGCATGGTGATCGCGTCCTCGGCATTGTTGACGTGCAGGGCGATCGCCGGCCCCTGTCCGGACAGGTGCGCGAGGGTGCGGCCGATCAGCACCGGCAGCCAGATCTCATCCAGCAGCGCGGTGGCGTAGGCGTCGTGGTCGGCGGGCTCGTCGGAGACGACGGGCTCCCAGCGGTCGTTCGGGGCGGCCTTGCTGTCCAGGGCGGTCAGGAAATCGCCGGAGGCGAAGAGCCACAGAGCCGCGGAGCCGTCCAGCTGACCCGGCTCACCCGCGATCAGGTGGGTGATGCAGGTGCCCGGGCGCGCGCTCGACGGGGTCTTGAGGCTCGCGATCGCGGTTCCGCGCACGAGGGTGAAGTCCAGCGCGAACACCTCACCCGGCTGGTTGTCCCCGGCCATGGTCACCAGCGGTCCCAGCTCTCGCGCGGTGGATCCCACTGCCGCGGGCCAGTTCTCGGAGCGGGAGACCACACCCACGCCGGTGCCGGAATCCTCGAGGTTGACCAGGGCCCAGCCGCACAGCAATTGCGGAAATCGTGTCATCTGTCGATCCATAATTCTTCGAACAGGCTCAGCATGTAGAGCATCGGATCGACCGCGCCGTACGGCTTGAACACCGGGTAGGAATTGTCGGCTCGCTTGCCGCAGCCGACCGCGGAGACCGGGAAATACCGATTCCACGGAAAGTGCAGCGCCAGCGTGTTGTCTATCTGCGGGAACAGTTTTCGCACCAGGCTGCGGGTGGCGTCGGAGCGGTAGTCGATCTGGTCACGACTGTAGAGGTTGCCCGAACCGTTGGTGCTGTACGGCGAATCCGCCCAGTTCGCCGGCGGCGCGACCACGCTCACCTCGGGAAAGTTCAGCAGCGACAACAGATCCGACTTCGCCACGATCGACGAGACGTGCAGGCGCGGCGGTTCGATCGGCAGATCGACCGGGTAGCTGTTGGCCTCGCGCCACAGCGTGGCGATCTGATCGATCATCGGGACCGTGCGCCCTACGGTCTGGGAGTGCTCGACGTCGTTGCCCAGGCTTTCCTCGTTGGCGTCGTTCGCATGCTCGCGCATGATCGCCAGGTACTGCTTGTTCAGCGTCGAGGGCACCACGAACCACAGGAAATCCGCCACCGCGAGATGCGGGCTGACCTGTGCCGCGGTCTTGCCGTCCGCGACGTCCTCGCCCGCGACGTCGACGAAGGCCAGATTGACCGTGCGCCTGGTGTGCACGGAGGACGCCTTCACCAGAATCGGCGCGCGCTGTTCCAGACCGCTCCACGGGTGGACCGGCGTGGACGGGCGCGGCGGCATCGGGCGCTGCATCGCGTTGGCCGCGACGGCGTCCATGCGCTGCAATTGCCCGCCGGTGAACTGCCGCTTCTCGGTGGCGCCGATCGCGCGCCGGTTGATCAGCAGATTCTCCAGTGCCGACCACTGTTTCACCGATTTGCGCGACGGGATGATCGACCAATCCTGGCTCATCACCGGATCGTTCATCATGGAGTAGATCATCGACGCGATGAGATGTGTTTTGGACGAGGCGGATTCGCCGACGAAGCCGATCACCTTCGTCGGGTGGTTGAGCGTCTCCTCGTCGATATCGCAGCCGTTCGGGCAGCGCTGACTCAGCTTCGCCGTATATCCGGCAACCTTCGTCGCGGCATGACCGTTGGGCTGGCGGATCACCCAGATCCAATTCTTGCTGGCGCGGTCGAATTTCAACTCCGACAGGCAGTTCAGGCAGACGGTGCGCATTTCCGGCGGCCTCAGGTCAGGACCGCGATGGCGAGCAGCACCACCGTGGCGACGAAGAAACCCTGCCCGACCCGGATCGCGCGCAGCAGCCACTTCGAGGCCTGCGATCCCGGATACACGTACTGCTGCCATGCCATGCCCACGGGCCGGTCTCTCATCTAGTCCCCTCAGACGAATTTCGCGATTTCGACGATCAGCCAGGTGATCACCAGGAATGCCAAGCCGCCCAGCACGATTCCGAGCAGTGCGGTGGTGGCCAGCAGGCCGGCGATGTAGCGCGGTTCGTTCCGATCCAGCCCGGCCAGCATGCGCTGGCGCGAGTCGATGACCGGCGCGAGGTAGAACTCCCACGTGGAGCGGGTCTGCTGCGGAGCGCGCCGGAACTGGGTGTCGTGCTGGTCCGGGCCCGGCGTCATGACGCTGGTGTGATGCAGGCCCTGGGTGTTGTTCGCGGGGCGGAAGGCCCGGGTGGTCCGCAAGCAGTCCTCCAGCGCGGTGTGGAAGTAGAAGCGGAAGGTCTCCGCGGACTGGTGGCGCAGTGCGGGATCGGGTGAAAGGGCCTGATCCAGTACGGTTCTGAGCTGCGGTGGAACGGGTTCGGGTGCGCACACCGTCTCCAGTGCCTCGGCGCACACCACCGCGAAGGAGTAGACATCGCTGAGGTGGGTGATCTGACCCGAGCGCAGATACTCGGGGGCGGCGTACCGCTGGGTGCCCAGTGCGCGCTGATCATGGGTGAGGCGCTGGATGGTCTCGCGCATCTCGATGGCGATGCCGAAGTCGGCGAGTTTCGCGGTGCCGTCCGCGCAGATCATGATGTTCTCGGGCTTGATATCGCGGTGCACAACCTGCTTGGAGTGCGCGTACACCAGCCCGTTGAGCGCGTCCTCCAGGATGCCGGCGATTCGCGGCAGCGACCAATTGTCCGGATCACGCATATGCTGGCGCAGATTCTCACCATGAATGAATTCCATTACCAGGAACGGTGATCGGCGCCCGTTCTCCAGGAATACGCCCGCGTCGTGCACCATCACGATATTCGTGCAGTACATCTGCGCCGCGATATGGGCCTCGCGCATGAACCGTTCCTGTTGCAGCCGCGCATCCTTCTCCAACGGCAGCAAACTTCCCGAATCCAGCACCTTGACCGCAACCTGCCTGCGCAACTGCAGATCCCAGGAGCCCCAGACCTCGGCCATACCGCCTTTGCCGACCAGCTCTCTGAGCTCGTACCGGCCATTGATCAGCCTCAACCCGCGCGATCCTTCCAGCCGGGAAATCACTTGCCTCAACCACCCCGGACGACAGCGAAATCCCTGCCGAGTGTACGCCCGCCCGAACCCGGGCAACCCTGATATTTCCGTCCCCCACAACACATCCCGCAGCTGTTAACACCGCCGTGCCCACCCGCGATGCGACCCCGATTTGCCCTCGGCGCCCACCCCTGTGTAACTTCTGTTGCGCGCTCGGGAAACCGTCCGCAACCACCAGGGGCTATGGCGCAGCTGGTAGCGCACCTCACTGGCAGTGAGGGGGTCAGGGGTTCGAATCCCCTTAGCTCCACCCATTTCGAAGGCCGGGTCTCCGGCTCCGGGCTCCTCATCGCGGCCGCCCGAATCTCTCCACAGCGCCGAAAAGGCATTGCGCTCGAATGCGATACTGATTTATCCGCGCCGCGAAACGGCGTGGTCGTGAATTCGGCCGAGGCATTCGAAAGTGACCCGTCGAGCGGGTCCGTGCCGGGCTTCGAGTACATCGTTCGCTATTCCGTCGGTTTCCCATTCACAGTCTCGTGAGACCACTCTGGCAGGTGCGCGTTAACGAAACCTTGGGGAACGCTTGTGGATGCTTCGCGGGTGTCCGCAGGGGCCTGGATCGCCTGGTGGCGGCGGGGATGGGGCCGCGTCCGGGCTCGCGTATTTGTCGGTGGGTCGCCGTAGAGTGCGCTTATGAGCATTTCGATGTGCCGGCGCGCGGGGCCGGATGAAATCAGTTGCGCGGCTGGTGGTTCGGATAGCACTGTGTTGGGCGTAAGCGATTCACGAGCAGGGTCATGGGGAGTGACCCTCCGGGGGGAAGGAATGAATGTCATGAACTGCACTACGTTTCGCGAGGAGAACCGCGGTCCGCGGTTCCGCAAGGCCAGTTTCAGCTACGGCGGCGGCGATTGCGTCGAGGTCGCGTACCACGACGATCAGATCGCGGTGCGTGACTCCAAGGATCGAAACAGCCCGACGCTGTGGTTCACGAAATCCGAATGGAGAGCGTTCACTTCGGGTGTGCGCGCCGGCGAATTCGATTTCGGGGACTGACGTGCTGTGGTGGTGTCGCAGCGAATTCGCTGCGACACCACCACCCCCACGTGCGGCCGACCCCTCGACGGCCGCTGGAAAATGGTCATTGGGTTGTGACGCGGTGAATCTCGTCGCGGAGCGCGGCGAGAAATTCACGGGCATCGTTGTCGAACAGGGCCATTCGAGTCAAAGCCACCCAGCGGCGGCGATGAGCCTCGACGAGTTCGGGGCCGCGGGTCACCATGCTGCCCGGGATCGGTTCCGCGGAGGCGAGTGCGTGGTCCTCGTTCTCGTAGATGACGAAACCGTGCGGGATCGTGGTGCTCGCCTCGATATCCTGGGGAATCACGCCGATGAAGACCGACTCGAGGGTCTCGATCGAGATGATCCGGTCCAGTTGGGCGAGCAGCACGCGATGTGGTCCGGGGCGAAAGCGCAGGGCCGCTTCGGTGATCAGGAACTCGAAGCGCTTCGCGGGGTCGTACAGCACCCGCTGGCGGTCCAGGCGCGCGGCGAGCGCGGCAGCCAGGGCGTCCGGTGCGTACGGCGGATCGAACGTGGCGAAAACCCGGCGGGCGTAATCGGCGGTCTGTAGCAGGCCCGGTACCAGTGCGGGCTGAAAGTTCAGCACCAGGTGCGCATCCTGCTCGAAGGCCCGTACGTCGTCCTGCAGATGGGGGCGCTCGGCGAGCGAGGCCGCCCAGTCCTGAACCTCGGGCGAGTGCGCCGCTTCGGTGAGCGCGCGCAGGGACTGCTGGGAATCGGCTTGCGCCCCAACCGCTTCGGCCCAGTCGAGCACCTGCGGCAGTGGGGGAACCACCTGACCCGATTCGATCCGGGACAGCGTCGACTGACTGATTCCGACCCGTTTGGCCAGCTCCCGCCCGGAGATTCCGGCCAGATCTCGCAACCGGCGCAGCTCCGCCGCCAACTGCTGGCGCGGGCGCGACTGGTGCGCAACCGAATTCGCGACGGATGCCTCCGCCGCGGTCGCGCCCTCTGCCGGTTGATTCATAATGATTCAGATAGAATCATCTCGATTCACCCAAGTCAAGACATGGTTGGTCACATCGTGATTCAGGCGTGGAATCGCATGTCCGACAGCGCGATTCCGTCTCGATGCGCTGCCGATTAGCCGGGCGCGCGGGCTCGGCGGTGCGGGCGGCCGGCGGCGGGGCGTCGTGCGGGCATGGGGGATGACCCGCTCCAGTTCCCTGGCGGTCTCGGCAGGTGTGTTCGTGCCGTCGCGCCGGGAACGCGGCCGCTGCCGCGAGATTGCCGCGGTGGTCGGTGGAGCCCGCCGCGGTCTCAGGATTTCCGGGTGGGTCCCTTCGGTCCCGGGGAGTCGGGCGTGTCGTCGCGGTCGGTTTTCGGTTCCCGTGCGGTGTCGGAGCCCTCGGCGGGGGTGGGTCCGACTCTGCGCGGGCGGGCCATGCGGCGACCGGATCTGGCCGGGGTGTCCGCACCGGCTCGTTGTCGGCGCTGGGCGCCGAAGTCCAGGACGTTCGCGCCGTGCTCGGGTCCGCTGTCGTCGGACGCGGGTAGCTCGGGGCGGGGGTCCGCCAGCCACCAGCCGGTTTCGCGCTGCAGTTCCGATCGGGTGACGGGTCGGGTCGGGGCGGGGTCGTAGATGGACCCGCCCTCGGGCCACCACGGTTTCGCGGGGCGCTCGGCGTCCTCGTCGAGGGCGCGGCGCGGCGCGCGGGGGAGCCGGATGACCTTCGGTTCGTCGGTGCCGGGCGCGGGGGCGGCCTCGGGGGGCTTCATGCTCTCGAGCTTCTTGCGCAGCCTCTCCACGGCGTCGAACCGCTTCTGGCCTGGTCCCGGCAGCGACTCGGGCCCGGGCTCTTCTCGGTTGGGCATCGAACTAGTCGCCGTCAGAAGAGGCGGTACCCGACGGTTCTACCACCGCGGATACCTCGGGCCGATGTCTGAACTTCTTTCTGATCGTGTCGCACATGTCCGTATTCTCCCTCAGGATCGTCCCTATGGTTTCCTACCCCGATCAGGTGCGCCGAACCCGCACTGTGACCGGGAACGAGCAGGCGAACGGTCCACACTCCAGAATGACCGAGCGGTCGCCGCGGGGATAGCTGACACTGTCGCCGAACTCACGCGGCGATCTCGAGGCTATCGACAGGGTTCGGTCGCGGACCGAGGAACAGGAGACCCCGGTGTCCATGCACGAGATCGAGGATCTGGTCGAGTACTCGATCCGACTGCTGCACGATTCGGCCGAACCCGGGGATCGAGGGGTGCGGGACCGGATCGCCGCGCTGTACACCTTCCAATCGGGGTACGACTGCTCCTTCACCCACTTCCGGGTGATGCACATC
The DNA here is from genome assembly GCF_001613145.1 of Nocardia jejuensis NBRC 103114. Taxonomy (GTDB): domain Bacteria; phylum Actinomycetota; class Actinomycetes; order Mycobacteriales; family Mycobacteriaceae; genus Nocardia; species Nocardia jejuensis. Next base: position 18,724 of record NZ_BDBU01000005.1, on the reverse strand, counting down.
CTGCTGGAGCGCGGCTTCAGCCATCGTTTCGAGCTCGCCGAACACCCCGATTACGCGGCGCGCTCGTGCTACTTCGACGGCCTGGACACCTTCACCGCGCTGTCGGAGGCCGAACCCGATTCCGGTGGCGCCGATCCCGAGCAGGACCACCTCGACGACCTCGCCTGGCTCGAGCGCGGCTACGTGGACCCGCCGCACCTGTACTGCGATGCCGGAACCACGCTGTGGCAGAACATGATCGACGCGGGCCGCCTCACCGGCGCCGCCGCCGAACCCCTGCGCCGGCCACCGCTGGCCGACGTCGTCCGCGATGTCGCACGCGCCGCGGAACGCTCCGGTGATATCGAGACGATCGCGATCTGGCACGCCCTGGGATACACCGTCATTCACGACATCCCGCTGATGGCGGATCCCCGGGATATCCCCGCCCTGACCGATTTCCACGCGATCGCGGTGCGAACCGGCGCGACCACCTTCGATCTTCCCGGCGGCTACCGGCCCTCGCCCGAGTTCCACGCCGGCGATCCCGTCGAATCCTGGTGGGCCGGACCCGAACTCCGACCGTGGCGAGGGCGGTAGGTCGCCTGTTGTACCCGCCGGTGAGGTGTTCGGCATGCCCCAGGAACCGGGGGCGGAACGGTTTCCGGTCGGAGCGCGACTTACCCGGTAGTACCGAACGGAAGGACATCAGTGAAACGACTAATCGGCATCATGGCGGCGCTTGCCGTCATGAGTCTGGCGACGGCCTGTCAGGACGACGCGACCACGCCTGCGGCCGGGGGGTCGTCGGCGTCGTCAACCGTCACGGTCGCGCCCGGACCGGGTGCGCCCTCGGGTGGGCAGAGCGACTCGCCGCAGGCGACGGACACCACGAAGCCCGACGGCAACACCGCCCCCGCCACCGCGGGCAACGGCAAATGCATGGATCTGACCTCGGGTGTGGTCACCGCGGCGCTGGGCAGGCTCGGAGCGAATGTGGGCGGGGACGGTTTCTACGCGGACAGCGGGACCGAGGCCGCGGTCGGCTCCTGCCCGAGCCTGATGTGGGTGCTCGCGGGCACGCCGCGCGGCACCGCGAGCTCGCCCTGGCAGGTGATGCTGTTCAATCACGCCGGCTATCTGGGCACCGCGACCAAGAACTCGACCGCCTACACCTCGGTGGTCGGCTCGTCCGATCGGACGGTTCAGGTGCAGTACAAGTGGCTGGCGGGCGAAGATGCCAGCTGCTGCCCCTCGGGCGGACCGGTGACCGTCACGCTCACCCTGGGTTCCGACGGCCGCACGGTGACACCGGATCGCGATTTCCCCTCGCAGGCAACGGATCCCAGCTCGGGTGGAACCCCGTCCAAGTGCCCGGTATCCAAGTCCGTCCTGCTCGCGGCACTGAAGGGCACGGACGTCGAGGCGCGGATCGCGAAGCCGGTCGAACTCGAGGACAGCATCGGCTGTGTCGGTGACTGGGCGCTGGCTCGCACCGGAACCCACAACAACACCATCACCCGCGCCCAGGTGCTGTTCCACTACGTGGCGACCGACGGTGGATGGAAGCCGGTGGACCTCGGCAGTTCGCTGAACTGCATCGAGAAGGGCGTGCCCGCCGGGGATGCGCTCAAGCTCTGCCCGAACAACTGAGCACCCGCGGTGCCCCCGATCCGGATTCGGCGATCGGGGGCACCGTGCGTTCGGGGGTGCGCCACGATCGCCGCGGCGGGCGCTCAGGACCCGATCATCAGCGGGCCCTGGGGGTGCAGTTCCACGATGGCGACCAGGTCGCCGTAGGGCACCGCGCCGTGGGCCATGCGATGCGCCATCCGCGCGAAGACGGTTTTCGCGCCGTATTTGATGCGCATGCCGTCGCGGATCTGGGCCGAGAGGTAGTCGTTGCAGATGATGCGGGCGGTCCCGTAGTGCTGGCGTGAGCCCAGCGCGGGGCGGCCTCGCCAATCCCCGGCCTGGACGACCACGCGGGGGTCCTGGTCGAGTTGCTGCGCCTCGGCGGAATGGGTGGAGAGCAGGAAGGCCAGTTGACCACGCTCGGACGGCACGACCAGATGCGGCGTGGTGGCGATGCGGCCGGGGGCGAGGGGGCGGGTGACGAGGACCGACTTCGCGTCCCACCACAGCGAGCCGGAATGCCAGGTGCTGGGCGCGCCGGGCGGCGTGTAGGGCTGGGGGTGGAAGGTCGCCGTGGGTACGAGCTGCTGCGGTGCCGTCATCCGATGAACTCCAAAAGCTTTGTGTACTAAGGCCTTTCGAACACAAGTCACGCGCCGATGAGTGACGTGGGCGGCAGCTTGTCGCAGGTGTAGCGACGGGGGAGCGCCGTAATTGTCCCGAAACCGAGGTTAGCCTCGGCCGCAGATCCGTGCCACGACGCTGGTAGTGGTGTTGCGCTCGACGCCTCGGAAGTGTTTCCGCTCACTCACCGAACTGATGCGAGCGCGTCTGCGGGATCACGGGCGCCTGCTGCGGGACGGTGTTCGCGGGCGGGACGGTGTTCGCGGGCGGCCGGTACACCGGAACCGTGGCCACCGGCTGCTCGACCGGCGGCTGCTCCGCGATTTCGGCCTCGGTGTCCGGAGCCGGAATCGGGGCAGGCGGCGGAGTCGAGGTGGTGGTCGGGACCGGTGTGGTGGTCTGCGTGAGCCGCTGCGATGTGGACGTGGTCGCCGGTGGCGTATCCGGCGTCGTTCCGGAGGATCCGATATCCCCGCCCATGGTGAACGCCGCGCCGACGATGACGCCGACCCCGGCCACGATCAGTGCGGACACCCCCGCCAACCGGCGTCGACGGGTTCCGGTGGATCCATGCGCGGCCGGAACATCCGGCGGCGACGTCGAATCGGTGATCACGATCGGCACGTCCGCGTGATCGGGTGGCTCCGCGACCGAACCGGCCTTGCGGAGATCGACCGCAGGCTCGGGGGCGGGCCCGGCCTCGAGGGGATCGGCCGGTGGTTCTGCGTCCGCGGCGCGGTCGTCCGGTGCTGCCGGGTGAGCAACGGTCGTCTCCGCCGCCACCGGGTGATCGCCGCCGGACCGAGCATCATCGGGTGCGCGATCGTTCGAAACAGGCTGCGGTAAAGGCGATTCGGTTCGCCACACGACCGTCGGCGGCGCGGGCAGGGCGCGGGCCGCCGCCTCGGCGAGGGCGGCGCAGCTGGCGTACCGGTCCTGCGGTGACTTCGCCATGGCGGTGGCGATCACGGCGTCGAAGTCCGCGGAGAGTTCGGCCCGCACGTCGCGCGGCGAAGGCGGCGGCACGACCAGGTGCGCACCGATCACCGCCGCCTGATCCTTGCGAGGGAACGGCTGTTGCCCGGTCAGCAATTGAAACAGCGTGCAGCCCAGCGAATAGATGTCGGCCCGATGATCGGCGGGCATATCGCTGAACCTCTCGGGTGCGGCATAGGCGAAGGTGGCCGCGATACCCGAGAGCGTGACGGTGTCGTCGAGAGTGCGGGCGATCCCGAAATCGGTGAGCACCGCGCGTTCCCCGTGCCGCAGGTCGTTCTCGATGAGCAGGTTGGCCGGTTTCACGTCGCGGTGCAGAACTCCGTGCGCGTGCGCGTGATCGAGTGCGTGCGCGGCATCGGTGAGCAGCCGGACCGCACGTTCGGGATCGAGTCCCGAGGGATGTTCGCGCAACAGCGCCGATGCGTCCCCGCCGCCGATGTACCGCATCGCCAGCCACAGCGCCGGATCATCGGTCGCGCTGCGGTCGTACACCGAGACGATGTTGGGATGATCCAGCGCCGCCGCGAGTGTCGCCTCCCGATCGAACGCGGCGCGCGTCTTCGGGTCGGCGGTGAACGGCTCGGCCAGCACCTTCAGCGCCACCTGCTTGCGCAGGCGCGGATGCGCGGCCAGATACACCGTGCCCATGCCGCCCGCGCCGAGCCGGCGCTCGATGGTGAACCCGGCGAATTGCGCCCCCGACTGCAAATTCACGACGATCCTCCCCGGCACGCAGCGGGCCGAGTGCCCCGACGCCGCGCTGTGGCCCCGGGAGAATCTAACCCACCCCGCCCGGGCGTGAGCGGGAGTTCCTCCGGCCGCACGTGAGCAACCACACCCCGGCACCCCGGATGTGGGGTCGTGCCCCACCGGAAATCATTAACTAGGGTAACAACCCGTGGGTGATGTGCGTTCGATGGAGGTCAGACGTTCGAGGTCAACGCTTTTCGCGCTGTCGGCAGGTGCGGTGGTGGCCATGATTTTGCTTTTCGCGACGGTCGACCCCTGGTCTGACCTGCTCACCGGGGGCCTCGATGCCCACGTGTACCGCGACGGAGCGGAGCGGGCGTTGCACGGGGTACCGCTCTATCAGGATCCGACCTTCTTCGGGTTGCTGTACACGTACACACCGTTTTCCGCGCTCGCGTTCATTCCGGTCGCCCTGCTGCCGTGGTCGTGGTTGACCAACGGCGCACTGCTGCTGAACATCAGCGTGCTCTACGCCTGCATCCTGCTGTCCTGGAAGATGATCGGCTACCGCATCACTCCGCGACTCCTGGGACTCAGTGCCCTGCTGGCGATTACGTCCCTGTTTCTGGAGCCGGTGCGGACCACCATGTTCTTCGGGCAGATCAATCTGGTGCTGATGCTGCTGGTGATGTGGGATTTCTCCCGCCCCGAGGGCAGCCGGACGCGGGGCGTCGGCGTCGGATTGGCGGCGGGGATCAAACTCGTTCCCGGCTACTTCATCGTGCAGTATCTCGTGCTGCGCCAATGGCGTTCGGCATTCGTCGCCGCGATGGTGTTGCTCGCGACGGTCGTGCTGGCCTGGATCGTGCTGCCGGACGATTCGCGCGAGTACTGGCTGTCCACGTTCTTCCACTCCGATCGCATCGCGCTCGACACCAATCCGGCCAATCAGTCGGTGCGCGGCATGCTCGCCCACCTCAGCGGCGGCCGAGCGCCGCTGTGGCTGTGGATGGTCTTGGCGGGCATGGTCGCCGGGGCGAGCATGGTGATCACGTCGGCGCTGGAGCGCTGTGGCGAGCGGCTGCTGGCGGTAACCCTGGCCGGAATGACGGCGTGCGCGGTGTCTCCGTTCGCCTGGGGGCACCACTGGGTCTGGTATGTCCCGCTGCTGGTGTACCTGGTGCACCGCGCCCAGTCCGACCGCCGCTGGTGGCTCGCGGCGGCCGCGCTGTTCGTCTCGACCGGAGCCTGGGCCTACCAGTGGAGCGAAAACTACCTCTCCATAGGACTTTTCCTGCTCCCGAAGCCCTGGCACACCGAGCCGATCCTGGAGAACTCCCACGTCATCGTCTACCTCGTGGCCCTGATCTACGGAGCGGTCGTCGCACGGCAACCCGTGCTCGCCCGCCGCGGATCCGCGCTCGGCGCGATGAAGATCTGCCGCGGACCGGCCTAGAGCTCAGGAGCAGCAGGGCGTGGCGGGGCCCTGCCTGCAGAAGCAGGAGGAGTGGATGGGGATGTCCGCCACCGCGGCGGCGAGCTCGAGCTGCTGCCCGACGATCTGCGCCGCTTCGGATTTGCCGAGGCGGGTGAGGGATTCGTGATAGCCGTGCAGACTCCACACATTGCCCGGGTGCTGCGACGCGCGCGGCAGCGTGTGGTCCAGACCCAGATCCGCGCGGTAGACGGCCTCGGCCTCGGCGAGGTGTCCCTGCTCGAGCAGAAGCGCGCCGTAGGCGTGGCGAGTCGGCTGCATCCAGCCCCACGGTTCGTCGTAGGGGAGATTGTCGTCCAGCTCGATGGAGTGCCGCAGCGCCTCGAAAGCCCGGTCGTAGTCACCACGTCGATAGCGCAGTTCGCCCTCCAGCATGGCGGCGGCGATGGCCAGGATGTCGCGGCAGGTGTTGTTGAACAGGGTTCGCGATTCGGGAACGCGTGCGACGGCGGCGGTGAACCGACGCTGTTCCGCGAGAGCCTGTTCGATGCGGTCGGTGGCCGAGTACGCGACGCCCTTGGCGTAGTGCAGCATCGCGGTGGTGACGCAGTAGAGGTCCGGATCCTTCGGCGGCGTCAGGTCGATGAGCTCCTGCCACTTTCCGAATCGGATGTACGCGTGCACCCGCATGGACACGAAGCCCTCGAGCCAATCGGCCATGGGCGGTGACTGCACCCGTAGCAGCGCTTCGGGAATGGAGTCCTCCAGTTGCGCAACGGTTTCCAGCGCAGTGGCGCACTGGCCGAGGAACATCGCGCCGTAGATCTTGAAGTGATAGTTGTGGGCGCGATAGAGCGTGTAGAAATTGAGCTCGCCCTCGCGCAGCACGAACTTGCGGTCCGCGATGATGGCGGCCGAATTCGCCGCCACCACACCGCGATAGTCCCCGCACAGCACATCCAGATGCGAGGGCATGTGTTCGAGGTGACCGGCATCGGGCACCAGGCCGCGCAGCCGATCCGCCACGACCAGAGCGGCTTCCGGCGTCGCGGACATCTCCATCAGGTGGATGTAGAGGTGCAGCACACCGGGGTGTGTGCGGCTCTCGTGCGTTCTCAGCGCTCGCTCCAGAATCGCCTCGGCCTCGACGGTGTGCGCGTCGGCGGACGGTTCACCGGTGTGCTGATCCCACAGCGACCACGGGGCGAGGTTCATCAGCGCATCGGCGGCGAGCGTCGCGACATCCAGATCGTCCGGAAACTGCTGGTACACAGTGCACATCGCGCTCGCGTACGCCTGATTCCAGTGCGAGACATCGGCTTCGGGCTCGCGCCGCGGATACCGGGCGGTGAGCGCCTCGATCAGGGCGCGCTCGACCGGTGACGCCGACTCGGCCAGTGCGAGCGCCTGCCGCACCGCCTCGTGGGCGCCCAGCACGGTGCTCGCCAATTCCGTCTCGTCGAAGAATTCCCACGGCTTGTTGTAGTTCGGTCCCAGGGCGTACGCCACACCCCAGTGCGCCATGGCGAGTTCCGGGTCCGCGGCCGCCGCGCGGCGGAAACAGCGCACGGCCTCTTCGTGATTGAAGGCGTAGGTCCAGATCAATCCCCGGTCGAACCATAGCTGCGCGGCGGGCGACGCGGTCGTGACGGGCCTGGTGTACGTGCCGAGATCGTAGTAATCGGCGGTCATTCGACGATCGTGCCATCAGCGGGGGCCGATCGCGGCGGGTTCGCCGCACTCGAACCGGTTCCGCCGGAATCGCCGGGGTGCATGAGCGATGAACAACGGCGATACGGGGTCGCGTCGCGGGTCCGAATCCGGTATTCCATAGATGTGAAGGTTCGACTACCGCTGCGAACGCGCGGTTCCACGCCTTCCAGGGGGCGGTGAATCGTGATCTGTCCGCATTGCGACCAGAACCTGCTACGTCGTGAGCGCACCGGGCGGACGTGCTCGAAATGTCGGCGAGAGTTCGCGCTCGAACCGAAAGAGAGCCCACACGGCCTGCACGACCTGCGGATACACCGACTGGTCGAACGCCTCGGGGACGGCCGGGGGTTGCGGTACACGCTCGCTCAGCTCTGGTACGCCTCTGGCCGCCGCAAACTCTCCGACGGCATGGGGTCCTATCGCGCGGCCCGAATCGGCGCCTCGATCACGATCGTCCTGTTCTCCTTCGTTCTCATGGTCGGCGGGGCGGTGTCGCCCGGGCCGGGCGTCGCGGTCGCCGTCGTGCTGCTGGTGCTGGTCAATGTGGGGCTCATGGCCGCGCGGCCGTGGTTCGAGGCTCGATCGCGGATCCGGATGCCGGCGCCGTACGAGGTGTTCCGTCGCGAACTGCTCGATCGCTGGCCGGGGATCTACGGCGGACTGCCGTCCGGCGCGGTGGACGGCACCGTGGCCCGCTCGTTCCACGGTGCACCGCAATTCGCCGTGCTCTGCTCGGACCCCGGGGTGATCGCCTGCCTCGAGGCGAACAACTCACCGGTCATCTGGGCGATGATGGCGACGAATCGGACCGGTGCGCTGCCGCCGGACATTCCGGTGTTCGTGTTGCACGATGCCAGTCTCGCCGGAATCGCCTTCGCCGCGAAGGCGCGATCGGTGCTCGGCAAGCGCGCGGTCACGGTGGGTCTGCTGCCGCGCGTCGTGCTCGCCAACGCGTCGATCCTGCGATTGCGTGAGCCGCGACCGGCAGCACAGGAGCTGGATTTCCTGCGGCGAGAAGCGCTGTCGCAGGAAGAGATCGACTGGCTCGCCGCCGGTTGGTGGTCGCCGATCGCGGCGGTACCGCCCGCGAAACTCGTCGCGGCGCTGAACCGGGCGCTCGGCCGCCTCCCGAAGGCCGACGATCCGGACCAGCAGGCGGCCCGCCAGGTAGGTTTTCTGACATGGCCGACCGAGTGAGGCGCCGCATGCTGGATCGGTTGCTGCGCATCGCCGCCGACCGCGCGGGCGCGCCGAGCGGTATCCGTTTCACCGAACGCCAGCTCTACTACGAACTCTGCCGCACGGTATCGCCGCTGCACCGCATGCCGTCGAGGCTCCCGGGCACGCTGCCCGCGCCGGTGAGCTATCCGGCTTTCGAAGCCGCGCTGCGCCGTTGCGGTGAGCTGCCGGGCCTGCTCACCCTCACCCCACCCCGAATTCGTCCGGCCGGTCGGCACACCCCCGAACCCGATCTGTTCGATTACGGCCTGCCGCGCCTGCTCGTCTGCGAATCGGAGGCCGTCGCACAGATGCTGCGCGCCAACGGTTTACCCATGGAATCGGCCTGCCCGGTCCTGAGCGCGTCCGAACTCCCACTCGATCCGGGCATCACGCGCATGCTCACCCGAACCGGAAGATCGGCCGTGTACCTGCTGCACGACGCGAGCACCGAGGGACTGACCTTCCCCGCCCGCCTGCGCGAACTCACCGACATCCCGCCGGGAATCCGAGTGGTGCCGCTCGGCCTGCGCCCGCGCCAAGTCCGCGCTCTGCACCTGACTCATCAGCGCTCCGTAGCGCCGACAGCTACTGCTGCACAACATATCTCGCCGGAGCGAACGCTCGAACACGGAATTGTCGAAGGGGGCCGGGTGGATTCGAGCGAGGCCGTATGGCTGCACAGGGGGCGGGTCGTGGAGTTGGAGGCGGTGCGCCCGGCCGCGCTGTTGCGGACGGTGCATCGGCTGGTGCGGGAGGTGCCGCCGACCCGATCGGCGGTGGCCGAGTTGCGACGCGTACGCACAGCGGGTTTCCTCACCTGGCCCGCCGCATGAGGGGGACACCGGCGCCGCAGCGGCACGTGAACTACGGCGACGAACTGCTCGCCGACGGCACGGTGCACAGGCGATACTCCGATGGTCGGCAGGAATGGCGCACACGCGGCGGTGACGGCCTGGTGCACTGGCGTGACGAGCGCGGATACACCGGCGTCGACGAGCCGCTCGGCCGCCACATCGTCAAGCGGGTATACCGCAACGGGCGCACCGTATACGGCCGCGAAGGCGGCTTCGGGCGCACCCTGTGGAGCGACGGTGTGCTCACGGTGAATCGGTCCTCGTTCGGTGGCCGCATCGGCGGCATTCTCGCCGCGATCGCCGGGGGCGCGCTGCTCGGCGGCCTGATCTCGCCGCCGGAATTCCTGACCCACGCGCAGGAGGAGGAGCTGCGCACCCAGGCGATGAGCCAGTCCTCCTCCGGCAGTGGCGGTTCCTCCGACTACGGCGGGTGGGACGGCGACGGCGGGGACGACGACGGCGATTTCGGCTGAGGGGCAACAGATGTCGCGCTGGTGTGCGTTCCTGACCCCGGATGCCCCGGAGGCTCACCTCCGGTCGGTGGGTGGCCGACCGATGGCGGTCACGGCGGACTGTGCCCTCGGCGTGGTCGACGGTCCCGGCATCGCAGCGCTTTTCGAGACCGACGACCGGATCGCCGCGGTCGGCGAAGTCACGCTGTTCAACGCCGATCTGCTGCGGGCGCGGCTCGGTGGGGACGCGCCGGAGAGGGGATGCCCGGACGGGGAGCTGCTGCTGTGCAGTTACGCCCGGTTCGGACCGGCGGGTATCGCCGCGGCCGACGGCATGTTCGCGCTGGCCATCGCGGACGGACCGGACTTGGTGCTGATTCGCGATCACGTCGGCACCCGCACGCTGTTCCACACGCGCGCCGGAAACACCTGGGCGGCATCGACATCGCTGCGCGCCCTGCGGAGATGGCCCGCATTGCGGACCGGATTGCATCTGCCCGCCGTGCGCTCCTTCCTCACCTTCGCCTACCTCCCGGGCCGGGAGACGCTGTTGCGCGGCATTCACGAGGTGCTGCCCGGGCGGATCGTCCGGCTGCGCGCCGACGGCACCATGACGGAGGAAACCTATTGGGAGCCCGCGGAAATCGATGATCCGCGCTCGGAGGCCGAGCATGTTCTCGAACTGCGCGCGCTGCTGGAGGATGCCGTGAGCCGGCGGCTGCCGAGCGGCGGACCGGCCGGGGTGCTGCTGTCCGGCGGTGTCGACAGCAGTCTGGTCACCGCACTGGCGGCGAAGCGCCACGATCACCCCGTCCGTTCCTACTCCATCGGTTTCGGCGGGACCACGCCGAACGAGCTGGCCTACTCCGGACTCGTCGCCGCCCACTGCGGTACCGAGCACCGGGTGCTCACGGTGCCGGGTGAGACCGTCGCGGCGCGGCTCGCGGAGACGGTCGCACTACTGGACTGCCCGGTGGGTGACCCGCTCACGGTGCCGAATCTCCTTCTCGCCGAAGCCGTCCGGGCCGACGGCATAGACGTCGTCCTCAACGGTGAGGGTGGCGATCCGGTGTTCGGCGGCCCCAAGAATCTGCCGATGCTCATCTTCGAACTGACCCGCGACGATCCGGATCCGCGGGCCCGGGCCGCGGCCTACATCGACAGCTATCGCAAGTGTCACGGCGATCTGCCGATGCTGCTCACCCCCGCGACACTCGCCGAGCTCGCCGGTGCGGACCCGGTGACCGATCTGGTCGCGCCGTACCTGCGCCAGGGGCAGATGACCAGCCTGCTCAATCAACTGCTGCACACGAACCTGCGCACCAAGGGTGCTCACCACATACTCACCAAGGTCGAACGTCTCACCGCCGCAACCGGACTCGAAGGGCGATCGCCGCTGTTCGACCGCGCCGTCATCGACCATTCCTTCCGCATCCCGCCCCGCCACAAACTCTCGGGCGTCGACGAGAAGTGGATTCTCAAGCAGGCGGTGCGCGACCTGCTTCCCTCGACGATCGTCGATCGGCCCAAGAGCGGCATGCGAGTTCCGGTGCAGCAGTGGCTCTCCGGCCCGCTGCGCGAGCTCGGCCACGACCTGCTGCTCGGCGAATCCGCCCGGGCGCGAGGGCTGTTCCGCGAGGACACGATCCGCGCCTGGCTGCGCGGTGACGGCGCACTGCTGCCCCGGCAGGGCGGCAAGCTGTGGCTGGTGCTGTCGCTGGAGTTGTGGCTGCGCTCCTTCGGAGTGGCACCGTGAGACCGTCCGATCCGCCAGTAGCGCAGACGTTCCCGTAGCGCTGTATCGAGGAGCCCGCACCGAATGTCCGACCTACGCATCAAGATCAGTGCCGACGACGAGAACGAGGTGCACGATCTGGCGACCTTCCAGGACGCGAACCGGAACGTCGTCACCCCGGTGGCCCGGTTTCCCCCGGAGGTCGCGCTGATCATCGTGCAGACCTTCGCCCGAATCGTGCGGACCGCGAAGGCGAGTCGAGTCGCCACCACCCCGGACGCCGAGGGCATGGTGCGCGCCCAGACCTTCGAGGAGGGTGACGTCTACATGATCGAAACCCCCTTCGAGGGCTTCCACGCAGACCGCTACATCATGGACTTCTACGATGCGCGCGAACGCGGTATCTGCTCCCGCATGCACCTGCACACCGGCCTCCGGTTCGTTCGCATGATGACCGGACCCGGCACCCACATCCGGGTCGGCAGCCTGTCCCCGTTCGCGGTGACCGCCGTGCCCGGCATAACCCCTTTCGCGCCGAAGCAATTCACCGACGACCTGCCCGACACGCCGCCGGGCGTGCAGCGCACCAGATACAACCTGATCGTGCCGCCCTGCTCCTTCGTCGACATGCAGATTCCGCGCGGGGTGAGCCACCAGTTCAATGCCATCGGCCCGCACGCGGTCATCGATTCGGTGCACCCCGAGGAGTCGATCGAAGTTTTCCGGGAGCAGATGTCCGACTTCAAGATGATGGCCCAGACCGTTTTCCTGGCCGAGGATCTCCCGCCCGCGTCCTCGTGCGTGACCTTGCCCGACTGATGTCGAGGCGGCTGGGCTTCTCGCACAGGCGATCTCGAAGTCACCGCGGCCCGGAGCCCGGCGGCGGACTGCCAGGCCGGGCGTCGGAGGGGGTCTCCGGATGCGAGGCCTCGATCACCCCGGGGATCCGATCCTGCACGACGTAGCTCGCCCGGGTCCGAATGGGTGCTCCACGCTGCCGGATATAGGGCACGACCCGGAAGTCGCTGCGCAACAACTGCTGATCGAGTTCGACGCGGACGTACCCGCGCTGGCCGTTGAAGAATTTCAGGTCCGGATTGGCGGCGAGCAGAGCGCGGCCGGTGTCGGTCATATCGGAGCCGTCCCCGCCGGAAGTGATCGAGGTGCCGGTGAATTCGGTTGCCACGACGGGGGAGTCGGGCCGGGAGTAGTCACGGCGCAGATCGGCGGCGTAATTGTGATGCCGGTCGCCGGTGATCACCACCAGGTTCCGCACGCCCCGATCCGCCGCGCCGCCCAGCACGAGATCGCGGTCGGCGACGTACCCGTCCCAGGCGTCACCACTCAGGTCGACACCCGGGCCCGGGTCGTAGTCCGAGCGCGCCATGGCGACCTGATTGCCGATGATCTGCCACCGGGCGGGCGAGGAGGAGAAGCCGTCCAGCAGCCAATTCCGCTGCCGCGCACCCAGAATCGTCCGATCGGCCGAATCGCGATCGCAGCCGCCGCCGAGAATACCGTCTTCGCAGGCCGGTTCGTTGCGGTACTGCCGGGTGTCGATCATGGTGATCTCACCGAGGTCGCCGTACGCGTAGCGGCGATGCAGCGTGATGTGCGATCCGGACGGCAATTGCGTCAGTCGCAGCGGCTGATGTTCATACATGGCCTGGAACGCGGCCGCGCGGCGCCGGCGGAACAGCGCCGGAACGCGGTAGATGTCGATGCCGGCGCCGGGATGATCACCGGCCCAGTTGTTGTCGACCTCGTGATCGTCCATGGTGATCAGCCACGGGAACGCGGCATGGGCCGCGCGCAAAGGACTTTCGCTCTTGGCCTGGGCGTAGCGCAGTCGGTAGCCCGCCAGATCGGTGACTTCGTCACGATAGGCGGGGTCCAGCGGTGATTCGAGTCGTCCCCACTGCCAGCCGCGCTCGTAGATGTAATCGCCCAGATGCACCACGAGATCCAGGTCCTCGGCGCTCATGTGGTCGTAGGCGGTGAAGTACCCCGACGGGAACGACTGGCAGGAGGCGAACGCGAAACGCATTCGCGCGGTGGGTCTTCCGGGCTCGGGCGTGGTCCGGGTGCGTCCGGTCGGCGAGATCGCCGATCCGGCGCGGAAGCGATAGAAATACCAGCGATCGGGTTCCAGCCCGCTGATCTCCGGATGCACGCTGTGCCCCAGCTCCCGGGTCGCGACGGCGCTGCCGCGCGCCACCACCTGCCGGAACCGTTCGTCGTGCGCGACCTCGTAGTCCACCGAGACCGGATCCCACATCATCCCGCCGCGTCCGTCCGGTGCGAGGGGATCGGGTGCGAGCCGGGTCCAGAGCACCACGCCGTCGGAGGTGGGATCCCCCGAGGCGACGCCCAGCGTGAACGGATCATCGCCCAGCCTGCGTGGTGCGGCGAACCGCGCGCTGCTCACCGCGGCCGTCCCCACCAGCACGGCGGCCGACCCCGCACCGCCGAACCGCAGCAACTGCCGCCGAGAAAACTCCATATGCCAGCGTACGTGTGAGGGCCTCGCCGCTCGGAGACCTCGGCGTCGCGCACCGGGGCGGCGCGGGCACGCGTGATGTCGGATCGCCGCATTGCCTCGCCGGGATGCGCGTGCCAGCCTGGTTCGAGGGCAGTGGCTCGCCGGTACGCACGATCGGTGCGGGGACGAGCGAATACTCGAGGAGGAATCGTGAGGCACCGGCCAGGGCTCGACGGCGTGGCGGCACTGGTGGTCACTGTCGAGTTCACCGATGACGGACATCGGGCGCTCGGTGTCGAATGGTCCATGGATGCCGAAACGGCTGCGCACCGGCGGCTGGAGTGCGCGCGAATCTTCCTGGCCGGCACGCGAACCGGAGTGCGGCGGATGTACCTGGACATCGTGGACGGGCGGCCCTCGGTCGCGCTGCGCCTGCCCGAGACCGTGATCGCGGGGGAGTACACGATCGAAGTCGACGCGTACGGCAGCTCGAGCTGGGGCGACGGGCGGCTCGAGGCACATGGGCGCAGCGATCCGTTCACGATCGCCGGGGAAGCGGGAATCGGCCGCTGACCGGCAGACGAAAAAGGGCCCGGCGACATGCCGGGCCCTTTCGTGCGTTCGGGCCGAGGTTCCGGCCCGCCTGCTCAGTCCTTGGCCAGAACCGGTGAGTACGCCTCGAACTCGGCGTCGAGATCCTCGTGCGCGGGCGCGGTGGATCGTGCGGGCAGCAGAACCGCCATCACGATCACGATCAGCGACAGCCCGGCCGAGACCGCGAACGCCAACTTCATACCGTCCAGGTGTGCGGTGAGCGGTTCGGTGCCGTCCTTGATCAGCGAGGTGCTGCGCGAGGACATCACCGTCACCACCAGCGCGGTGCCGAACGCGGCCGCCACCTGCTGCAGCGTGCCCAGCATCGAGCTGCCGTGCGAGTACAGCTGCGGCGGCAGCGCGCCCAGCCCCAGCGTGAAGACCGGGGTGAACGTCGCGGCCAGCGACACCATCAGCAGCACGTGCAGGGCGATCAGCGCGATGTACGGCATGGACATCGAGATCTGGGTGAACCCGGCCAGTGCGGCGGTGATGCCGAGCGCACCCGGAATCACCAGCACCCGGCCGCCGAAGCGGTCGAACAGTTTGCCGACCGTCGGGCCGAGCAGGCCCATCGCCAGACCGCCGGGCATGACCAGCAGACCGGTCTGCAGCGGGCTCAGGTGGCGCAGGTTCTGCAGGTACAGCGGCAGCAGGATCATCGACCCCATCATCGCCAGGAACGCGACCGACATCAGGACCAGCGCCTTGGCGTACGCACCGGCCAGCAGCACGCGCAGATCCAGCAGCGGAGTCCCGTTGCGCTGCAGTCGAATCTGGCGGAACACGAACAGGCCGATCAGCAGCACGCCGACCGCGACGATCAGCGCGGGTGTGGCGATCGAGTCGATCTCGAAGTGGCTCAGGCCGTAGACCAGGCTGCCGAAACCGAAGCCGGCCAGCACTACGCTGAGCCAGTCGATGGCGCCGGACTGCGGTTCGCCGACGTTCTCCAGCTGACGCAGACCCAGCCAGGTGACGACACCGGCGATCGGCAGCACCAGCACGAACAGCCAGCGCCACGAACCGATCTGGAGCACCAGACCCGAGATGACCGGGCCCATGGCGGGCGCGACCGAGATGGCGAGCGTGACATTGCCCATCACCTTGCCGCGATCGCTCTCCGGGACCACCGTCATCAGCGTGGTCATCAGCAGCGGCATCATCACCGCGGTGCCGCCGGCCTGGATGACGCGGCCCGCGAGCAGCACCGCGAAGGTCGGCGCGATGGCCGACACCGCGGTGCCCGCGAGGAAGACGCCCATCGCGACCGAGTACGCGCGGCGGGTGCTGACCCGCTGCAGGAACCAGCCGGTGACCGGAATGATCGCGGCCATGGTGAGCATGAACGCGGTGGACACCCACTGCGCGGAGCGCTCGGTGACGTCCAGATCGGTCATCAGACGCGGGATCGCGTTGATCATGATGGTCTCGTTGAGAATCACCACGAAGGTCGCGAGCACCAACAGGCGGATGACTGTCGGGGTCCGCTGCCCCGTGGGACTGTCGGATCTAACGGCGGACATCGGGGTACCTCCGGGGCAATTCGTGGGCTGTCGGGCGGTTCGCGAGCTGTCGAGCAGCCCAGGTGTCGTAAGTCGTGGACCGTGGCCGGGACGGCGTTCTTTATCCGGGTGCTACACCAGACAGGACGGAAACCGTTCGCTCAACTCATCGGTCGCGCGTCAGTATTCCGGTCGACGGTGACAGGAATCATCCAGTTTTCTGCCTCGAACATCGCCCCTCGGCGGCCGAAGCGGGTCCTCACCAGGTGATTTCACTCCGGTCGTGCCGCGATGGTGAGCCTCGTCACTGTTGTCCGGATCGGGCGGCGAACCAGCCTGTCCCGCATGCCCGTTCAGGCAGACCCCCACGTCGGATGCGGATATGCTGCACGGCGAGATCCGTCGCGCCCGTTCGAGGCTGCGTGGATCGTCGTGGGGACGCGGCCGAGTCGGCCGCACAACGGAAAGGCCGAAAATCGATATGCGTGGCGTGGCTGTGCGACAGGCGCAGGAGCGCCGACACAGATCTCGGGGTGGGCGCTTCAGGCGCGGCGTGATCGGCGCCGTCGTTGTCGCATTGCTGCCGTTCGGGGCGTCGGTGGCAGTGGCCGATGGACCTTCCGGCGGGTACGACCCGTCCGGCTTCGATTTCTTCGTCGACTCCAGCATGGGATCGATCAAGTCGCGGGTCTTCCGCGCCGCGGACGGTAATACCGACCGCGTGGTGTACCTGCTCGACGGCGAGCGCGCGCTGAGCACGCTCAACGGCTGGGAATTGCACACCGCCATTCCGGCGGCGCTGACCAAGTTCAATATCAATGTGGTGATGCCGGTCGGCGGCATGTCCAGCTTCTATGCCGACTGGAACGAGCCGAGCAGCTTCGCCGGCTACAACCCCGATGCGAACGGTCTGCCCGGTGCGGACTCCGGTTCGGCGATCGCCGGGTTCGACGAGACCATCGGCAAGACCAACACGTACCAGTGGGAAACGTTCCTCACCCAGACCCTGCGGGACGCGCTGCGTGATCGGTTGGGCTTCAGCACCAGCCGCAACGGCGTGTTCGGGCTGTCCATGGGCGGCAGTGCGGCGCTGATGCTGGCCGCGTACCACGCCGACCAGTTCACCTACGCCGGTTCGCTCTCCGGCTACCTCTACACCTCGGCCCCCGGTATGCGCGAGGCGCTGCGCCTGGCCATGCTCGCCGCGGGCGGCTACAACATCGACTCGATGGCGGCGGCCGGCAGCGAGAAGTGGGCGCGGATGGATCCCTACGGATTCATTCCGCAGTTGATCGCCAACCACACCCGGCTGTACATCGCCGCGGGCAGTGCCGTCCCGGCGCAGCAGGACCTGTCCAACACCGATGCCATCACCCTCGGCATGCCGCTGGAGGGCATCGCGCTCGCGAATACCCGCGCCTTCCAGTCCAAGCTGGACGGTCAGAACTACGACAACGTCACCTACGACTACCCCAGCATCGGCGTGCACAACTGGGGCAATTGGGAACAGGTCGCCAACCGCCTGATGCCCGACCTCGCCCAGCACATCGGCACACCCCTGCCCGCCGGTCAGGCCCCCGCGGGCCCGCCCCCGGGTGCGGGCGGCCCTCCGGGCGACGGCCAGGCCCCCGCGGCCGGCCAGGCCCCTCCTCCGCAGAACTGAGGTCTCCACCGAAGCCGTTGTCACACTGAACATCCAGTGCGCCGACACCTGAAAGCTCCGCCCCTGCCCGGACTTCCGGACAGGGGCGGAGCCGCGTTCCGGCTCGGCTCCCACGACCACGTGGCGTGAGAGAGCCGCACCCGGGAAGGCCGGAGCGGGGCAGGCAGCACTCGGTTGCGGATACAGGCCTTGTTGCGGCGCATGCGATCAGCGGTGGCCGCGCCACGAAGGCTCCGACCGGGTGCGCCGGGCCGACGCGGCGGCAACCGCCGCCTAGCGGGTCTTGATCGGGGTGTCGTTCCGCCAGCCCCAACGGTTTTCGACCTCGACGGTGAGGGTGGCGGCGGGCGCTTCGGTGACGGGGGTGAGGCGCTGGAGTTCGCCCCAGTCGCGGGTCCAGTCGTTGTCCAGGTAGGCGGGGACGGTGTGGGGCTGGGTCAGCAGATCGATCCAGCCGAGCGGGCCGCCGCCGGTGTCGCCCTGCCAGGTGTGCGCCACCTGGGCATTGAGCTTGTCGGGTTCGATTCGCCAGGTGGGGAGTTCGGCTACGCCGTCGTGGTGGTCGAAGGGACGCTGGCAGGGGAAGGCAAGGCCCACATGGAAATCCGTGAGGACGGGGTCGGTGTTGCCCACCACGGTGTTGAGCGTCTCGAGCCGGGGGAGACGGGGCGGGGTGAGGGCCAGCCACTGCTTGCCGGTCGGGTCGTCGGCCCTCGCCACCAATCGAATCGCGTTGGTCTCGGCGGGCATTCGATCGAGGGCGATCGGCAGGTCGCGCCACATCGGTGCGCCGCCGACATTCGGCGGGGTCATATCGCCGAGGGGCTGGACGGTGCCGTCGTCCGCGCGGTGCGCGAATTCGACGCGCAACGGCGGGGCCACGGCCGCATCGCCGTCGTCCTCGGCCGGTGCGGTCTTGCCCGCCACGGTCAGCACCAGCACCCGGTACGCGGAATCCTGCTGCGCGGCAGCCAGATCCAAGCGATACCACTGCGTGGTAAGGCCGGCGGGCTGCCGCTGTCCGGTCGCGTAGCTGCCCAGGATCGGCGTGCGCGCCGCATCCAGGCCGAACGGCAGCGCCACGGTGCTCCCGTTGATGCCCTTGACCGAGCCCGCGTCGCCGGGGGCACTGCCGCTCGGTGC
>NZ_BDBU01000004.1 GCF_001613145.1 Nocardia jejuensis NBRC 103114 | reverse complement strand
TTCGGGGATCGGTGCTGCCTGGGTTGTTTTTCGTGCCCTGCCGCGCTCATGCGGGCATCTCTGGGCTCGAGATCCAGCGAGGTTCCGCACCCGCAACGGTGTGGCCCAAGGTGTGAAGAGCGGAAAAGATGGGCAGTGCTGGTCATTTCGTCTGCCGTACCCGACTTTGGCTCCCCAGCAAGGAGCCGTTATCTCTCGTCCCGGCCTGGCTGGAAGGCTGTGGTCCGGTACCGAGACGAACAATCACCAGCCGTCGCCCTCGTAGCAAGGGACCACAGGTGACGCACTGCCCGCGTATCTATGCGTCCGAGATGACAGCCCACCTTGACGTGTTCGGGCCGCTGGCGCGTGTCGCCCGCCGGAGTCACAGGCGCCGGTATTCACGCCACTGAGCCCGGATTACCTGCCCGCGTCTCCGAACCTTGGTATACCGCCCAGCCCAGCCCAGCCCTGTCCCGTTCCGCTCCGAAATGTCGAACCGCTCCGACACGTCGCGATGCCGCAGCCCCTCGAACCGTCAGATCCCCAGTTGCAGTTGATCTTTGATCTCTTCTTCCCTTCTCTTCCAGGCATCTTTGTCTTTGATCTTGTTCTCTTAATCCCTCACCGATCGAACATTCAAAAGCCGAGCAAGATTACCACCCATAATCAACTTCTGATCAGGCAACGAGAGCTCCTTCAATTCATCAACGTAGCGAGCAGGTTCGGCCAACCCCTCCGGGTGCGGATAGTCAGACCCGAACAGCACATGATCAGCACCGATAAGCCGAGAAAGCTCCACGAGATCCTCCTCCCAGAACGGGCTGACATGGATCTTCTTGATGGCCTCGACCGGATCGCTGGGAAAGCCCTGCGGCGCCTTCTTGTAGACGGTGGCAAGGCTTTCGAGGAGCCCGGGGAGCCAGGATGCGCCGTTCTCGATCACGGCGATCTTCAGATCAGGAAAGCGGAACAGCGCCCCATGGCAGACCCACGAGGCCATGGCGTCGCGAATAGGCTGCCATTCGTTGATCATCTTGAACGTGTTGATCTGGAAGGGCAGCATTTCCCGTGCGCCGCCGTCCCATTCGGACGCATGACGGGCGTAGCCGCTGTCGGAGGAGTGCATGGTCACGAGCACGTCGAGTTCGACCACGCGCTTCCAGAACGGGTCGAATTCCGGGACCGCGAAAGAGCGCGGACCGTACAGGCCGGGGACAGGGGCGGGGCGGACCAGAATCGCCCTGGCACCGCGCTCGACGACCCATTCGAGTTCTTCGATCGCCTTCTCGACGATCGGGAGACTGATCACCGGAACCGTGAATATGCGATCGGCGTAGTTGAAGGACCAGGTCTCGTGCAGCCACTGGTTGAGCGAATGCACGACGGCGTGGATGAGTTCGGGATCGTCCTTCATGCGCTCCTCGATGAGGCTCGCCAGGGTCGGGAACATCAGGGCTCGGTCGATCTGGAGTTCGTTCATGAGTTCCAGGCGCGGGGCGGGCTCGCGGAAGGCCGGCGAGGACGGGATCGGCTTGCCGAAGATGTCCCGCATGCTCTTGCCTTCGGGATTGCCGTGTTTGAAGTACTCCTCCATCGCACCCGGCCGGGCGACGACATCGAAGGTGGGGTTGGGGATGTAGTTGCTGATCTGACCCCGGATCGCGATCTTGGTGCGGCCGTCGACCTCGACGTATTTGATCGCGTCGCGATATCGGTCGGGCAGAAACTTGGTCAGTGCCTCCTTGGTCTCGTAGAGGTGGTTGTCGGCGTCGAAGAGCGTGTACGGGAGGTCGCGCACGGCCATGGGATGTCTCCTTGTCGATACTTCGAAACAGGGGCTAGGTGTCCAGCCGCTGTGCGGCCAGGTTGCGCAGTTCGCTGGTTTTGATCTTGGCGTTGCCGGTCAGCGCGAAATCGTTCTCGGCGAACGGCAGGACGTGGCGCGGCACCTTGTAGCTGGCGAGCCGCTCACGCAGGAATGCGCGAATCTTGTCCTCGTCGAGCGTGACGCCGTCGTGGGCGACCACACACGCCACGACGATCTCACCGAGCGTCTCGTGTGGAACGCCCACCGTGCGGGCGAGTTTCACGCCCGGATAGGCGGCGAGCGCCTCGTCGACCTCGACGGGCGAGACGTTCGCGCCACCGGTCTTGATGATGTCGGTCAGGCGGCCCACCCAGAACAGACGTCCGGCGGAATCGAGGTATCCGCCGTCGCCGGTGCGGAAATACCCGTCACCGTCCAGGGTTTCGTCGCGGGAGATGCCGATGTAGCCGAGCATGAGCGTCGGTGACTTCACGCAGATCTCACCGCTCTCCCCGCGCGGCACCACCGCGCCCGTGAGCGGGTCGGCGATCTTGACGGTCACCCCGGGCAGCGGAACCCCGTTGCTTCCCGCGTGCTCGTCCTCCGGTGTGTTCGCAGGGAAAGAGGTTGTGATGGTGAAGGTTTCGGTATTGCCGTAGGCGTGGTTCGGCTCGGTCCAGTGCGAGGTGACGGTGGGATGCGCAGCGAACGGGCTGCGGGCGTCCACGAATCGCATACTGCTCAGGTCGGCGGTGTCCCACCCGGGCGCGCCCGCGAGCTGCTCCCACTGATGCGGCCAGGCGAACGGGAAGTTCACCCGCTCGGCCTGCATCAGTTCCAGGGCCTCGGCGGGATCGAAAGTCGGTTGCAGCACGATGGATCCACCGCCCGCGAGCGTGCCGCCCAGGGCCAGCGCGAAATTGCCGGACCAGAAGAATCCATTGGCCGACCACCCCCGGATCTCGTCCCGCGGAGTGAAGCCGTACATCCGCCGGAACCGCCACATCTGAATGGCGACGCCGCGATGGGCGCTGAGAATGCCCTTCGGAGTACTGGTCGAGCCGGAGGAGAAGAACAGCACCGCGGGATCGCTCGGGCGCACCGTGGCGGCGGTGGCCTCGATGGATTCGAGAGGCTCGTTCCGGCCACGCGTGAGGAAACCGTCCCACGTGTCGACGGCCGTGCCCGCCGTGCCCGCTCCGACAGCCGCCAGATGCCGAAGGAACGGGTATCGCGTCGAACGCAGCGCACCGGGCGCCGAGGTGGCGATATCCGGCTCGAGCTCGGTCAGCACCTGTGCGAAATCCCTTGCCAGCACCTGTCGTTCGAACAGCAGCACCGACACCCCGGATGCCTGGAGCAACTGGTCCAACTCCGCCGGAGTGGAGAACGTGCTGAGGGTGACGGCCACACCCCCGGCCAGCGCGGTCCCGAACACCGCCGAGATCCACTCGGGCCGGTTGGTCATCAGCACCCCCACCCGACCGTCCTTGCCCAGTCCGATCGCGTGCAACGCCCGAGCCACCTCGACCGAGCGCTCCCACAGATCGCAATAGCTCCACCGTGTGATGCCCGCGGCCGTGCGGGCCACCAGCGCCTCGCGGTCTCGGTACTGCTCGGTCACCTCCCGCAGGAACCCCGGGAGAGTGAGCGTTCCCAGCCCCGGTTCGCTGTCCAGGGGTGGTCCGGACAGGATCGAATCCTGGTGTGGAGGAGTCGTCATGGCTGCCTCTGTTCTCTCATGGCCGCTGGAGCGGCAGCTCGACTTCGGCGGTGGAGTCCACCAGCACGCCGCCGTTCTGATCGGTGAGACGCAGCTTGATCTCGACCACCGGCACACCCCAGGTCGACAGCGCCTGCTTGCCGATGATCTCGGCATCGAAATAGGTCACGTCACCCTCGAAGGAGGGCAGCCGGAAATCCGACTTGATATGGCGCACCATGCCGTCGGTGCCGGCCCAGTAGGCCAGGTAATCGGTGCACCACGCGCCCATGGTCGCGCCGTAGCCGTAGGCGCGCGCCATTCCGACCTCGTCGGCCTTCTCGTTGTCGGTGTGCCCGCGCGAGGGCCCGACGTAGAGACCGTCCCGCTTGCGCGGATCGATTTTCGCGCCCTCCTCGTCGAACGCGAAACCCTCGATCCAGCCCGGATCCTGATACACCCAGGGATCGTCGACGCCCTCGGGCGCGACCCATTCGAACGTGCCCCAGATATTGAACAGGAACGCCCGATACTCGGTGGTGAAGCTGGCGATGCTGTGCGGTCCGATCACGCGGCGCGGCAGCGTATCTCCGACTTTCACCTCCTCGAAGCGGGGGGAGATGCCCTGCCGGTTGGACATCAGCCATTCGGTGCGCACGGCGTGCACCGCCTCGAGCTCCTGCGCAGTCCACTTCTTCAGCTCGCCGACCTGGTTGTCGTACATGCCGCGCTTGCGGGCCTCCTCCGCCAGATAGCGGATGGTGGTGGACCTTTCGCGCGCCACCAGTGCGCCGTGCTGATTGCGATGGGTGGTGTCCCCGCGCGAGAACAGCGTCGGCCCTGCGAATTTCGTGTCCGCCACCTTGTAGTCGTGGAAGCGACGCTCCTGCAAGAGCTGATCGCCGGGCCGCACCGGCGTGCCGTAGAACCACCACTCCTCACCGGCGAAGATCAGGTGACTGCCGGGGATCCGGCCCACACACGCGGGTGCGCAGCCGTGTCCGTAGTCGAGTGCGACAGCCATGGATTGCGGCGCCACGAGTCCGCCGTAGCGCGATTCCCGCGCGAACTGTTGATCCCAGTGCAGCGGGTTCGGGTAGTCCATCGCCATTGCCCAGCGCCGGATGTCGGACGCGCTGCACGGCTCCCACAGCTGACCGCCGCCGATCGGCTGCCCGACCCGGGGTTCGACGTCGGAGAGATCGAGTTCGACCGTCGCCGCCTTGCTCGAGGTACTGCGTTTTGCGGCCGTCGCCGACTTCTCCGGCTTAGTGGTCTTCTTGGTCACTGCGACTCCTGCTTATCGGTTGACGTCGACGACGATGCGGCCGCGCACGGCGCCGTCCATGAGCCGATGCGCCGCGTCGATCGCCTCGGGGAGCGCGACCTCCTGCGTGATCGACTCGAGCACTTCGGGTTCGAGGTCGGCGGCCAGACGAGCCCACGCCTCTGCGCGCCGCGCCTTGGGCGCCATGACGCTGTCGATGCCGAACAGGGTCACGCCGCGCAGGATGAACGGGGCGACGGTGCCCCCGAAATCCATGCCCTGGGCAAGCCCGCAGGCCGCGACCGCGCCGCCGTATCGGGTCTGAGCGCAGGCATTGGCCAGCGTGTGGCTGCCTGCCGCGTCGACGACCCCCGCCCAGCGCTCCTTCTGCAGGGCTTTGCCCTTCTCCGCGAGTTCCGCGCGATCCACCACCGTGGCCGCGCCGAGTCCCTGGAGGTAGTCGACCTCGGTGGTCTTACCCGTTGCCGCGGCCACGGTGAATCCGGACGCGGCCAGCAGCGCGACGGCCACGCTGCCGACACCCCCGGTCGCCCCGGTGACCAGCACCTCGCCCTGATCCGGGGTGAGGCCGTGTGCCAGCAGCGCATTCACGCAGAGGGCCGCGGTGTACCCGGCGGTGCCGATCGCCATCGCCTGGCGGGAGGTGAACACCTCGGGCAGCGGCACCAGCCAGTCGCCGTCGAGCCGGGCACGCTGTCCCAGTCCGCCCCAATGGCTTTCGCCGACGCCCCAACCGTTGAGCACCGCGCGATCGCCGGGCGACCAGTCCGCGTGGCTGCTCTCGGTGACCACACCCGCCAGGTCTATGCCCGGGATCATCGGAAACTTGCGGACGATCGGCGACTTGCCGGTGATCGCCAGGGCGTCCTTGTAATTGAGTGTGGAGTACTCCACCTCGAGGGTGACGTTCCCCTCCGGCAGCTGGGCCTCGTCTCTGTGGGCAAGCGAAACCGATTGCCCGGCTTCGCCTTTCTCGATGAAAAGTGCGGAAAACATGAGAAGAATTCCTTCCTGGGTCCTGATGTCGTGCGGGCCGGACGCTGGTCAGCGTGCGGTCCAGCCGCCGTCGACGACGATGGTCTGACCGGTCACATAGCTCGCGGCGTCGCCGGCGAGCCAGACGATCGCGCCGACCATGTCCTCGGCGGTCCCCTCCTTGGGGAGCGGAATATTGCGGCGCAGGTAGTCGCCGCCGCGATCGCTGTCGTAGAGGCTGTCGGTGATCTCGCTGCGGAAGAAGCCGGGCGCGACGGTGTTCACCCGGATCGAATGACGTGCCCACTGCACGGCCAGTTCGGTGGTCAGGCCGGACAACCCGGCCTTGCTGGCGGCGTAGGAGGCCTGCGGGATACCGGGGACGCCGACGCGGCCCGAGATGGACGAGACATTGACGATCGCACCGCGGCCGGTGGTGCGCATGTGCGGAAAAACCTGCTGCGCCAACAGGAACGGAGCCAGCAGGTTCAGCTCGACGGTGTCCCGGATCTCGTCCGAGGTCTCGGATTCCGCGCGTGCGGTGGAGAATCGGTTTCCGGCGGCGTTGACGAGAATCTCCGGCGGCCCGAGGGCGTCGACGACCGCCGGGACGAGGGAGGCGACACCCGCCGGATCGGCCA
Organism: Nocardia jejuensis NBRC 103114; assembly: GCF_001613145.1. Taxonomy (GTDB): domain Bacteria; phylum Actinomycetota; class Actinomycetes; order Mycobacteriales; family Mycobacteriaceae; genus Nocardia; species Nocardia jejuensis. Next base: position 30,614 of record NZ_BDBU01000004.1, on the reverse strand, counting down.
GGTCGCACGCCACGGCGGTGCCCTCGATCTCCTTCGCCAACTCCGCCAGTCGGTCCGCGCGCCGGGCCACCACCGCGACCCGCGCGCCCAGCCCGGCAAGCGCGCGAGCCACGGCCGCACCCAGGCCCGACGAAGCGCCGGTGACGATGGCGACCCGGCCGTCGAGGTCGAACATGCGCGCGGCGTCGTCGATGCTCATATCCGGCTCCTGGGGGTGACGCGCAGAACCGATTCCCGTGCGAGCAGCTCCGGCAGGCGCGTGCGGTCCACCTTGCCCATGGCGTTGACGGGCAGGGCCTCGACGCGCACCCAGATCTCGGGCACCTTGTAGCCGGCCAGCTCGTCGCGACACAGCATGGCCAGCGCATCGAAATCGGTTGTGGGCGAGGCGCTCTCGACAAGGGCGGCAACCCGCTGCCCGAGGCGGTCATCCGGGACCGGGCACACCGCGACCTTCGTGACGGCCGGATGCTTCCCGATCACCCGCTCCACCTCGAGCGGATAGACATTGGCCCCGCCGCGGATGATGACCAGCTTCTTGCGATCCAGCACGCTGAGCCATCCGTCGGCGGAGACGGTCCCGATGTCTCCGGTCGGGAACGGGGCGGGTTCCAGTGGCCGGATACCGCCGCGCTCCCAATAGCCGAGTGCGGGCGTCCACGAGTGCGCCCACGGGCCCGAAGTCGCTGCGCTGATCCGCAGTTCGCCGAGTTCGCCGGGCGGCAGCCGGTTGCCCGCATCGTCGTAGGCGGCGACGCGGTACTGCGGCAGCACCCGCCCGCTCGCGCCGGGCCGCCAGTCGTGTCCGGCGGGATCGATGGCTACCACCGTCGGTGCTTCGGTGAGACCGTACGTGGTGCGCGGCGTCAGCCCGTGCGCGTCGGCGAAGGCCGTGCGGACGGTGTCGGAGGTGTCGCTGCCGCCGCTCCAGACCTCGTGCAGGCAGGAAAGATTCAGTTCCGGCCGCCGGGCCAGATCGTAGAGCTGTGCGGGCGCGCCGTTCCAGACCGTGACGCGGTGTTCGGAGATCCAGTCCGCCACACCGTCGACATCGCGCCGGTTCATGATCACCGCGCACCCGCCCGCCTGTGCCGTGAGCAGGGTGGACAGCACCATGAGATTGAGAATGGTCAGCGGAAAACTGTCGCCCTTGCGCAGTTCGGGTCCCCAGCCCCGGGTCGTGACCAGAGCTGTTCCCGGCAGTAGCAGATTGCGCTGACTGTGCACCACGGCCTTCGGGTGCCCGGAAGTGCCGCTGGTGAAGGCGATTCCGGCGGGAGCGTCGAGCTGCTGCGGCACGTTCGGGGCCGCCTGCGCGGTGGTCATGAGGTCCGACCATCTATCCGGCGTGATACCCGCCGGTGTGCCGAGGCGGCAGTTCGGTCCGGCCAGGAGCACCGTCGGCGCACAGAGCTCGGACAGCTCGTCCTGCTCGCTCGCCGACAGCGCCTCACCGATTCCGGCCCAGATCGCGCCGATCCGTTGGGCGCCATGAAAAGCCGCGACGATATCGAGGTCGTTGGGCAGGCAGGCCGCCACGCGGTCGCCGGGTCGTACGCCCAGTGACCACAGCGCTCCGGCCGCCCGTCGCGCCTGCTCGTCCAGTTCGGCATAGGTCCAGACACCCGAAATCGCCTCCACCGCAGGCGCATCGGGCCGTGCGGCCAGCGCTGCGTCGAGCACCGTCGCGATCGACGCGGGCCGCGGCGTCACCGCGGCGTTGCTGCTTTCCACGCCACCCTTGATATCAGTATCTTTACTATCCTTGCAAGGATTCATCCGATAGTGTGACCGCCATCGACCCGAAGTGTTGGGGAGCGGAGGCAGATGAGGCAGACAGGCCCGTTGACCGGGGTGCGCGTGGTCGATCTGACGGCAATGGTGATGGGGCCCTACTGCACCCAGATCATGGCCGACATGGGTGCGGACGTCATCAAGATCGAACCGCCGGCCGGGGACAACACCCGCTACATCTCGGCCGGGCCGGAACCCGGGCTCGGTGGTGTCTTCGTGAATGTCAATCGTGGAAAACGCAGCGTGGTGCTGGACCTGCGCACCCCGGAAGGCGCAGGGGCACTGCGGGATCTGCTCGCGCGAGCGGATGTGTTCATCCACTCCATGCGATCCAGGGCGGTCGCGGATCTCGGGTTCGCCTACGCGGAGGTGGCGGCGGTGAACCCGTCGATCGTCTACACCAACTGCTACGGCTACGGCCGGCGCGGGCCCGACGCGGATCTCACCGCCTACGACGACACCATCCAGGCCGAATGCGGGCTGCCCTTCGCCCAGGAGCAATTGACCGGCGCGCCAGGCTATGTCGGCACCATCATGGCCGACAAGGTGGCGGGCCTGACCGCGCTGTGGGCCACCGTCATGGCGCTGTTCCACCGCGAGCGCACCGGGGACGGGCAGGAGGTGGAGGTCGCCATGTTCGAAACCATGGCGGCCTTCATGCTCGTGGAGCACGCCAACGGCGCGATGTTCGATCCACCGCTCGGTCCCGCGATCTATCCCCGTGCGGTCGCGCCCAATCGAAAGCCGTATCGAACCAAGGACGGCTACATCTCGGCACTGGTCTACAACGACAAGCAGTGGGCGGCCTTCGTCGAGGCCGTCGAACCATCATGGGCCGGTGCGGAATTCGCGACTCTCACCCAGCGCGCGCAGCGTATCGATGCCGTGTACGCCCTGCTCGGAACCACGTTCCTGGAGCGCACCACGAAGGAGTGGCTGGAACTGCTGCGCTCGCTGGACATCCCGGCCGCACCGGTGCGCACCCTGGACGAGCTGTTCGACAATGCCCATCTCGACGCGGTGGGGTTCTTCGAGACAGTCGAGAGCGAGTACGGGTCGGTGCGCTTTCCCGGAATGCCCGCGTGGTTCTCCCGGACCCCGGGTTCGGTCGCCGGTCCGGCCCCGCGGCTCGGCGCGGACACCGCCGAAGTGACCGCTGCCTTGTATTCGAACGGCGCGGGCTGGCCCGCAACCGAGTCGAAAACCACCGCGTACCAGAGACATTCGACCGAGGAGTTGAACCCGGAATGACCAGCGCAGAACCCGTATTCAGCGCGCGCTCATGGCTTTTCGCGCCCGGCGACAGCGAGCGCAAGATGGCCAAGGCCGCCACGGGTCCGGCGGACGTCGTCCTGCTGGACCTCGAGGACGCGGTCACCGACGACGAGAAGCCCAGGGCCCGCTCGATGGTCGCGGGCTTTCTGGCAGCGCAGGCCGAGTCGGATCGCCGGCGACTGTGGGTCCGGGTCAATCCGCTGGACGGCCCGCACACGCTCGCTGATCTGGCGGCGGTGATTCCCGAGCGGCCCGGCGGCATCATGCTGCCCAAGGTTCGGGGTCGCCACGATGTCGAGCTGCTCGATCACTACCTCGCGGCACTGGAGGTGTCCTGCGGGATCGAACAGGGGTCCACCGAGGTGATCGCACTCGTCACCGAGACCGCCGAAGCGATGTTCACCACCGGCGGCTATCGGGGCGCGCCCAGGCTGGTCGCGATGACCTGGGGGCCGGAAGATCTCGCCGATGCGGTCGGCGCGAGCGAGAACCGCAATCCGGACGGGAGTTACGGGTTCACCTACGAGCTGGCGCGCAGCCTGTGCCTGCTGGGTGCGGCCTCGGCGGGCGTCGCGGCCGTCGAGACCATTCAGGCCGATTTCCGGGACCTGGACGGGCTGCGCACGCGGGCCGAGAAGGTGCGCAGGGACGGCTATCGCGGCATGCTCGCGATCCACCCCGATCAGGTCGAGGTGATCAACGCCGCGTTTTCCCCGTCCGAGGCGGACATAGCCGCCGCACAGGAGATCGTGGACCTCTTCGCCGCCAATCCGGGGGTGGGCGCGATCGGGCACCGGGGGGCCATGGTGGACCGTCCGCACCTGGCTCGCGCACAGGCGCTGCTGGCCGCGCGGGGGCGAGCGTGAAGGTCATCGAGAATCCCGCCGATCTGGATCTCGGGGCGATCCTGCGCGCCGGTGACCGGATCGTGGTCGGGCAGGCATGCGGGGAACCCACCACCCTGATCGAGGCGCTGATCGCTCAGGGCCGTGAGATACGCGGCCTGTCCGCGTTCACCGCCACCAGTTTCTCCGGCCTGTTCACTCCCGAGGCGACCGAGAGCGTCATGCTCTCCAGCATGGGCGCGATCGGCGCGCTGCGCTCGATGACCGAAGCCCATGCGCTGCACGTGATTCCCTGTCATGTGAGTCAGGTCGGACCGATGATCGAGGCCGGGGACATCGGCTGCGACGTAGCGTTCATCCAGGTGAGTCCCGCCGACGCGCGCGGGAATCACAGCTTCGGACTGGTGAGCGATTACGTGCAGGCGGCGGTCGCGGCGGCGCGAATCGTGGTGGCGGAGGTCAACGACCGGGTGCCGCACACGTACGGCGCGATGCTGGCAGGCTCCGATATCGATGTCGGCGTGCACGTCTCGCGTTCTCCGGTGCAGGTGCCGCCGTCGCGCATCAGCGACACCGACACGGCGATAGCGCGTTTCGCGGCCGAGTACATCGGCGACGGCGCGGTGCTGCAGAGCGGCGTCGGGGCGGTGCCCGACGCCATCCTGCCGCTGCTGCGCGACCGCCGAGATCTCGGCGTGCATTCGGGCATGGTCGGCGACGGGCTGGTCGATCTCGTCGAGGCCGGGGTGATCACCAACGCGCGCAAACGCATCGACAGGGGAGTCACGGTCACCGGTGCGCTCATCGGGACCGACCGGCTCTACGGATTCGCGCACCGCAATCTCGAGCTGCGCATGTGCCCGACCTCCTATACCCATGACGGCGCGGTCCTGCACGCGCTGGATCGGCTGGTGACGATCAATTCGGCGGTCGAGGTCGACCTGACCGGCCAGGTCAATGCCGAACAGAGCGGTACGGCCTATCTCGGAGGTACCGGCGGGCAGGTCGATTTCGTGCGCGGCGGTACCCGGTCGCGCGGCGGCCATTCGCTCATCGTGCTGCCGTCCACCGCGAAAGGCGGTGCGGTGAGCCGGATTACCGCCGCACTGTCGGGACCGGTCACCACCGCGCGCAGCGATGTGGACGTAGTCGTCACCGAATTCGGTGCGGCCGAACTGAAGGGCCGGAATCTGGCCGAACGGGCGAGTCGCCTGGTCGCCATCGCCCATCCCGACTTCCGGGAAGAACTGGCGCGCACGGCCGACACCATCGCGCGGAGAGGTTTCTGATGAGCGACGCGGTCGTGTTCGAGGCGCGCTCCGACGGCATCGCCGTGCTCACGCTCAATCGCCCGGAGCGGCGGAACTGCCTGGCACGGGATGTTCGCGAGGGGCTTTACTCCGCCTGGGAGCGCTTCGAGAATGATCCGTCGCTGCGCGTCGCCGTCCTCACGGGTGCGGGGGAGAAGGCCTTCTGCGCGGGCGGCGATCTCGAGGAGATGGTGGACACCGGGATGGGAGTGCCGCCCCGTGCGATGTTCCCGCTGCCCTACGACACCATCGAGCTGACCAAGCCCACCATCGCGGCGGTCAACGGAGCCGCCTTCGCCGGCGGCTGGATGATCGCCCAGGCCTGCGACCTGTGCGTCGCGAGCACCAGCGCGCGGTTCGCGATCTCGGAGGTGCGGGTGGGCCGCAGCTCACCCTGGGCGGCGCCGCTGATCCATATGATCCCGCAGCGAATCATGATGGAGCTGTTGCTGACCGGCAAACCCATCACCGCGCAGCGCGCCTACGAGATCGGCCTGGTGAACCGGCTCGCGGAGCCCGGGGCACTGCTGGAAACCGCGATCGACCTGGCGCACGAGATCCTGGCGGGCGCACCACTGTCGGTGCGCGCTGCTCGTGACACCGTCATGCTGGCCACCGAAATGGGCCGCTCCGCAGCGCTTCAGGCCGCCCGCCACGCCTCCGAACTCTGCTATCGCAGCGCGGACGCCCAGGAGGGTCCCCGGGCCTTCGCCGAGAAGCGCCCACCGAACTGGCAGGGCCGCTGACACTGCGAGCGGCACCGGCGAGTGCGGCCGATCGTGTGCGCGCCGGTGCGTGCCGGACAGCTACCGGCGTGCCGCGTCGGCGAGGTTCTCCCGGACCTTGAACTTCTGTACCTTGCCGCTGCCGGTGCGCGGGAAGTCCGCGACCGTGTGAATCTCCTCGGGCCACTTCTGCTTCGCCAGACCGGATTCGGCGAAATGGGCGCGCAACTCCTCGAGTGAGGGCGCGTGAGAACCCGGATGCAGGCGGAGCACGGCCGCGACGCGCTCACCGAGCCGGTCGTCGGGAGTGGCGACGGCGGCCGCTTCGGCGACGGCGGGCATGCTCAACAGGACGTCCTCGACCTCGAGGGCGCTGATGTTCTCGCCGCCACGAATGATCATGTCGGCCTTGCGGTCCGAGATGGTGAGGTAGCCGTCCTCGTCCAGGACTCCGATATCGCCGGTGTGGTACCAGCCCTCGTCGTCGAAGGCCGCCGCGGTGAGGGCGTCGTCGGTGTAGCCGAGACACAGATCCGGGCCGCGGCTCACTATCTCGCCCTCGGCGGTGAGGCGCAGCTCGACGCCGGGCTGGGTAGTGCCGTCGGTGTAGAGGCGCTTGGATTCCGGTGCGGTGCACAGTGATCCGGTGATAGAAGGATGCTCGGTGCTGCCGTACGCGCGGTACACCGTGATGCCCAATCCGGCGAGCCGCTCGGCGACCGCCGCCGGGACCGGCGCGCCGCCCATTCCCGCGTACTTCATGTGCAGCAGGTGCTCGGCGGTGAAATTCGGGTGATCGACCAGGCTGGTCATGTAGTACGGGACGCCGCCGCCGACGGTGGCGCCGTAGGTTCGCATCAGATCCAGGATCAGTGGCGGATCCCAGCGATCGACGAGATTGATTGCCACGCCGTCGATCACGGGAATCAGCAGTCCGTTCACCATCCCGATGAAATGCCCGACCGGAGCGGCGGTCAGCTGCGGCCCCAGATCCGGCGGATAGTGCGCCGCCAGCTGGCGCGTCTCGCAGCCCAGCGTCTGATGGCTGTGCACCACGCCCTTCGGCGCGCGCGTGGTGCCGGAGGTGAAGGCGTACAGCGCCGGGGAGCGCGGATCGACCCGCGCCACACCGGTCATCGGCTCGGCCGACAGCAGTTGATGGAAGTCACGGCCGACCACGCCGACGACGGGCACGTCGGCGCACAGGTCCTCGCGAAACTCCAAGGCGCCGAAGCGTTCCGCGGTCACGAACACCCGGGGCCGGATCGACTCCAGGATGTACCGCACCTCCCGATGTCCGTAGATGTGCACGATCGGCACCACCACCGCGCCGAGGAAGGACGCGGCCCAGAAGGTGGCGGCGGCCTCCATCCAGTTGGGAAGTTGGAAGGCGATCACATCGCCGGGCGCGACGCCGCGATCCCGCAGGCCCTGGGCCAGGCGGCGTGCCACCGATTCGACCTCTCGGAATGTCCCGGACCACGGCCGGACCTCGGAGTGCACGCGGAACCGCGCATCGGGTGCGGCCTGAAGACCGCGAGCGAGCATGTCCCCGATGGTGTCCCGATTCCACCACCCCTGGACCTCGTAGCGTTCGGCCAGTTCGGAAGGGATGGTTCGCATGTGTGACTCCAGATAGCCGGATCGTCGGTGTGCCGGGCACACCTGTGCGTCGCCGGCGGTGCGTAGCTTCAGAACACAGACTGTCGACGGCGAATATAGCATTCTCCTGGGGCGAGAATCACAATTTCGCGCGACGTCACTGCCGGGTGCTGGACAGACCCGCGGAGTCGGCGGTGATGCGACCGGAGGCGGTGTCGAAGTCGTAGAGCTCGGCGTAGCGACCCCAGTCGATGGCCAGTTCCAGTTGGCGGCGCGCGTCCTCGTCGGAGAAGCCGCGTCTGAGGAGATCCAGGACGAAATCCGCGCGCACGGTCTCATCGGAACTGCCGATCAGCGCGCTGCAGATGGTGCGGACCAGAGGTGCGCGGCGGCGGGCCTGGGTGGCGAAGATGTGTTTGCTGGACTGGATGTCGGCAGTGGTGAAGTTGGCCCCGACATTGGTCAGGATGACGTCGCCGGAGTCCGCGAGCAGAAAGCCGAGCAGGGCGGCGGCATCCACCAGCGGCATCAGATCGTCGAGTTCGAAGTTGAGGTCGTCGGCGATCACCGGCAGATCCGCGCGCCCGTCGTTGCCGTAGACCAGTTCCAGCAGGCCCGCGATGCCGCCGACCGAGGCATCGGGCAGGGGAGTGGCGAACGGGGTACTGGTATCGAGTGGGACCGCGGCGGTGTCCCTGTCGCGTTCGGTGAGCAGGCCGTAGATCTGATCCACCAGTGCCACGAAACCGGGTGCGCGGCGATTACGCGGCCGCGGCTGATCGACCGCGACCTCGGCGATGATGCGGCCCGGATTCGCGCCCAGCACCACCACGCGGTCGGCCAACTGCACGGCCTCCTCGATATTGTGGGTGACGACGCAGATGCATTTGGTGGGGAAATCCGCTGTGGCCCACAGGTTCACGAGTTCGGTGCGCAGGTTCTCCGCGGTCAGCACGTCCAGCGCGGAGAACGGTTCGTCCATCAGCAGCAGATCCGGCTCGAGCACCAGGGCGCGGGCGAAACCCACGCGCTGGCGCATACCGCCCGACAGCTCCTTCGGATACGCCGATTCGAAGCCGTCCAGACCGATCCGGTCGATCGCGTCGAGGGCCTGCTGACGGCGCTGTGCGGGCGGCACCCCGCGCGCGGCCAGACCCAATTCCACATTGTCCTGCACGCTGAGCCACGGCATCAGCGCGAAGGACTGGAACACCAGGGCCGCACCGGGATTGGTGCCCCTGAGCGGGCGACCGCGATAGCGGACCTGACCGCTGCTCGGCGCGAGCAGCCCGGCGATCGCGCGCAGCAGTGTGGACTTGCCCGACCCCGATCGGCCGAGCAGGGCGACGATCTCCCCGTCGTGCAGGCGCAGATTCACGTGCTCGAGGACCCGCAACTCCTCCCCGGCCGCACCGGTGAAGGACATGCCGACATCGTCGATGTCGATGAGAACCTCTCCGGCGGAGGCGTTCTCGGGGGAGGTGTTCTCGGAATGCGCGGTGGTCATGACAACCTCCTGATCAGAGCGAGTAGCGACGGTGGGCCAGCGTGTAGAGGCGCCGCCAGAAGAGCCGGTTGAGGCCGACGACATAGGCGCTCATCACGAGCACGCCGACCAGGATTTTCGGGCCGTCGCCGTCCCCGGTGGCCTGGGTGATGTACGCACCCAAACCCGTTGCCACCAGCGTGGTGTCGCCGAATCTCACCACCTCCGCGACGATGGAGGCGTTCCACGCGCCACCGGCGGCGGTGATCGCGCCGGTGACGTAGCTGGGGAAGATCGCGGGCAGGATCAGCCTGCGCCACCACAGGTGTCGAGGCAGTCGCAGACTCGCCGCCGCCTCCCGCAGATCGTTGGGCACCGCGGACGCGCCCGCGATCACGTTGAACAGGATGTACCACTGCGCGCCCAGGGCCATGAGCGCGATGCCCGCCCACTGCAGACTCGCCCCCGTGGCCACCAGCACCGCGCCCACGAGCGGAAACAGGAAGTTGGCCGGGAAGCTGGCCAGCACCTGCACGACCGGCTGCGCGAACCGGGACACCCTGGGGTTCAACCCGATCCACACCCCGATCGGCACCCAGATCAGGGTCGCGACGATCAGCAGCACGATCACCCGCAGCAGCGTCACCGCGCCCAGCGCGGCGGCATACGCGAATTCCTCGAGACCGACGGTGTCGTGCACATAGCGCAGCATCAGGAAGCATCCGGTGATCAGCACGGCCGCGACCACCACCGCGAACACGACGTTCCCGGCTCGGCGGCGCGCCTCGGGCACGTACAACCGATATTCGGCCAGGCCGAACACCCGCATCACCCGGTCCATCGGATACACCAGCGGTCCGAGCGCGCGCTTCAGCAGGCCCGGAATGTGCGAGCGGCGCAGTAGATCCAGTACCAGGCTGCGCGGCGGGTCCGCGGATTCGGTATCCTCCACCCGGAATCGCTCGGCCCACACCGTGAGCGGGCGCCAGAACAGCACATTGAGTCCGACCACCACCACGATCATCGTCACGATGGCCAGACCGACCCGGCCGGTCGCGCTGTCGGCGGTCGCGACCGCCACGTACGAGCCGATCCCCGGCAGCACGTATTCGCGATTGCCGACGCTGATCGCCTCGGCCGCGGTCAGGAAGAACCAGCCGCCGCCGAAACTCATCATCGCGTTCCACACCAGCGGGAACATGCCGCTGGGCACATCCATGCGCCAGAACCGCTGCCAGCGCGAGACCCGCAGATTGCGCGCGGCCTCATCGAGTTCGCGAGGCTGCGAGACCAGGCTGTGGTGGAACGCGAACGCCATGTTCCAGGCCTGCGAGGTGAAGATCGCGAAGATCGCCGCGCACTCGAGGCCCAGGGACGACCCGGGAAACAAGGCGATGAACCCGGTGATCGTCACGGACAGGAAACCCAGAATCGGCACCGACTGCAAGATGTCCAGCGCCGGCAGCATGACCTTCTCCGCGCGCGGCAGACGAGCCGCGGCGGTCGCGTAGACGAAGGTGAACGCGATCGAGAGCCCCAGCGCGATGAACATGCGCAGCAGCGAGCGCGCCGCGTAATACGGCAGTTCCCACGGATCGGTCGAGATGGTGGACGGCGCGTCGTTCGCGTCGAACGGCACGTCCATACCCGCCGAGACCCGCACCGCGATCCAGATCAGCACTGCCGCACCCAGGAACACCGCCACATCGGCCCAGCGCGAGCGCGGCCGATCCAGGGCCCCGCCGGTCGGATAGGAACGCAGACTCGCGCTCATTCCTCGACCGCCGGTTCCGGCACGGTGCGCCACCCCACGCTGGTCACCGACGCCTCGAGACTCAGCCGGCTCACCGCCGCCTCCATCTGCCGGTCGTCGGGGCGGTCACCGGTCAGCTCCGCGCGCACCTCGACCCGGCCGGTGGCCAGATCGTGACTCGACACCGAGACCAGGCGAAAGTCGGTGCGGGTCAGCGATTGCACCAGCAATGCGCGCACGTGGGCCTCGTGCTGATCATCGGTGATCGCGGTGAACGAGTAGAGCGCCTCGCGTGCCCCGGTGCCGTCGTGCAGCGGCCGGTCCACCGCCCGCGCCGCGGTGCGCAGCGCAGTGTTGACCACGACCACCGCGACGGTGCCCGCCGCCGCGGTGCTGTACATGCCGGCACCGGCCAGCGAGCCGACCGCGGCCGAACACCACAGCGTCGCGGCGGTATTGAGTCCGCGGATATTGAACCCGTCGCGCAGGATCACACCCGCGCCCAGGAAGCCGATACCCGAGACGATCTGGGCCGCAACGCGAGTGGGGTCCGCGTCGCTGCCGCTGAACCCGTGCGCGGACAGCAGCACGAACAGCGTGGCCCCGGCCGCGACGAGCGCGTTCGTGCGCAGTCCGGCCATGCGCGCCCGGAACTGGCGTTCGAACCCGATCACGGCGCCGAGGCCGACACCGGCACCCAGACGCAGCAGCATCTCCAACGTGGTCATGACGCCCTCTCGATAGAGGTCGGCGCACTCGAAATCGGACGCTACAGGCAGAAAGGTAGCGCCGGACCGCTCGTGTGAGTGTCGCCTGGTGAACGATTGGCTAACGGAACGGATTCCGGTCCATCGGGCATCGCAACCACCTCCTCACGGCACGCGCACACGCGCCGATGGAGTGGGGTCGGCGAGAGAACCTCGCCGGATGCGGTAACCACCCCTCGTAAGACCTTTGGCACTTCACGGCGTAAACCCACGTCAACGGTGGGAGCCGGTCGGGATCACCCCTTGACTCGGGGAGATCTGTCCTGACCCGGGGCGTCTCTCGACGTTCGGGGTCGCCGGCCTGTATCCGTGAAGGAGCCTCAGCTAACGACGGCACCTTGCGTCGGTCAGTAAACACCCAGCCAGCGTCCCGGGGCAACTCGATGTGCCGCGCGCAACACTCACCACGCCCGGCGACCGACACGCTGTGAGTCCCGCGGTGCGCGTGGATTCGCCCGTTTCGTCCGCACCCCTGATGAATCGATCCGCTTGGCACCGAATAGGATTCGCGGAGAAGTCGCTGAGGCTGTGTCGGCGGCGGGCAATGCCGTCGTAGCACTCACCGGCGGGGCCGCCCGGCCTTACCATCGAGGGCATGGCTACCCGCCTGAAGATCACGCTGCCGGACCTGGTGGCGGAGAAGTTGCGCGCGGCGTCGGGCAACAGCCCGAGCGAGTACATCGCCCGGGCGGTGATACGGCTGATGATGGACGAGGACCTGCGCAGGCTGGCGGATTTCGAAACGCGGAATCCGCCCGACCCGCAGGTCTACCGGGACAGTGACGCGATAACGGAGGAAGTGTTGTTCGGGCGGGCCGCCGAGTGATCCTGCGACAGGGACAGATCTGGAACGTGGAGAGCCATCTGACCGGTCACTCGGGCCGGGTGGTGATCGTGGACAGCGACCTGATGGCCCGGTCCCGTCAGCGCATCGCCGCGGCACCCGTCCGCCCGTCGCGGGAGGTGCCCGATGCCCTGCAGTTGCTGACCGCCGCCCTGCCCAACGGTGACACCGTGGCCGTGTACGACCTGGTGCTCACGCCCAAGAACACGCTCACCTCGCATGTCGGGGATCTCTCGCCCGAAGCGCTGGAGCAGGTCAGAGTGGCGCTGCGCGCCAGATTCGAACTCTGACAGGCGAATCGGCGCACCCGGCCGCGCCATCGTGCCCGGAAATCATCCGGCGGGTGTGCGATCGCGCAGGGGTTCGTGTCTCGAAAGCCTGCGTGACTGCACATCCGCCGGTGCGATGAACGGTGATTACGCCGGGGAAGTGGTGGGGGACAGGGCTTCCCAGAGCGATCGGGTGGGGTGGTAGATCGAGATCGGCGGACCCTCGCCGGCCGGATGGATCTCCAGCCGGCCGCTGGCGTCCAGCAGAACCCGGCGCCCGGGATAGGTGCGCTGGGCCGCTTCGACGTCTCGGAGCTCGAAACTGTCCCGGCCGATGAAGACCAGGACCCCGTCGTGTAGTTCGGTGGCGTACACGCTGGCGGGCCAGCGATGTAGCCAATCGTCCAGGCTGAATGGTTTGTCGGGTTTGGGCAGCTCAGCGCCAGCCATCATGCAGGGCATCGTAACGCCGTCGCGGGCGGGTTGAACAGTCTTCGCGTGGGCGTTGCGCTGCGATGACTGGTTTGTCCGAAAATGACAGTGCGGCCTGTGTTCCGGCACTTCCCACGAGGAGATGACGGGTGCTACCGCGTGAGATCCGCTGCGGGGCAAACGTACTCACTACGATTGATGACACCGTCGGCGCGGCTCAGCGATACATCGAGCGGTATGCCGCGATCGACTGCACCAGATGATCGATGACCTGCTCGCGCGTGGCGCGCAGGGTCCCGTTCAGCCACGCGGAGAACATGCCCGCATTGCCGCTGGCCATGGTCACCGCGGCCAGCCGCCGGCGCACCGGATCCTCGATGTGGGCGAACAGGTTGTCCTGCATCAGCCGGGTGAAGGCGGGCATCACCGAGATGGTGGTCTGCCCCAGCCCGGTCGAGGAATACGGCTCCACCAGGAACATGCGTGACTTGCGCGGATCCTCGAGCACCTTGTTCACCAGCACCTCCGCCAGCGCCCGATCCCGGCCCGGATCGTCCGCGACGGCGAACGCGGTCATCGGATCGAGGAACTCGTCGGCGATCTGCCGATACAGCACGTCCAGGAGTTCGTCTCGGCTGGTGAAGCTTTCGTAGAAGTAGCGGTCGGTGAGGTTCGCGCGACGGCAGACCGCGCGCATGGTGACCGCGCCCGCTCCGGATTCGCCGATCAGATCGAGCGCGGCTTCGAGCAGAGCCGTGCGGCGCGCCTCGCGCCGCTCGGTGAGGGTGGTGCCACCCCAGATGCGGGGCTCTGCGTCGGAGGGAGGTTGCTCGGTCTGCACCGGATCAAGGGTAGTGCCCGTCCCCGGGTGTGCGCGCACACCCGGCGACCCGACGCTCGCGACCCGGTCAGACGACCACGCAGGCGCTGCCGAGGTTGATCCCGGTGCCCACCTGGAAGGAATCGGTGGCCGCGGCGCCGTAGTAGGAATCCGCGTAGATCCGGTGCCAGCCGCTGACCTGCGGAGTCCAGCTGGTCGAGGCGCGACCGTCGGAGCCGATCGTCACGGTTTGCGGGCTGAAGGTGCCGAACGCGCCGGTGTCGTAGAACCACGCCGCGTCCCCGGGCCGCCCCTCCACGGTGACGGCGTACGCACAGCCCGAGCCGTACTGCGAGGAGCCCAGGCCGACGGACGTGCCGGCGGAGACGGTCACTCGCCACACCTGGGCGGAGGCGCTGGGCGCGATCGATACGAGTGCGGCGGCCAGCACGGTGCATGCGGAGGCCGCGGTGACGACGGCTGATTTACGGAACCGGATCATCAAGATCATCCCCTCGGGAATCCCGGTTGGTGGATGCGCCGTGATCGGGCGCATATACGAAGTGTCGGCCCGCGCGTGTCTCGACACGCGCGGAACGGGCGACTTATTCCGTAAACCGCTGCCGCACTGTTGATCTCGGTGAGGCCGCGCTACCCGCTCGCTATCCGAGCAGCTCGTCCAGGTAGCACCAGCGCCACGACTCGCCGGGCTCCACGCTGCGCATGACCGGATGGCCGGTGGCGTGGAAATGCTTGGTGGCGTGATTGCCCGGTGAGGAATCACAGCAGGCCACGTGCCCGCACTCGAGGCACATGCGCAGATGCACCCACACCAGACCCTCGTCCAGGCATTCGGTGCAGGCGTCGGGGTGATCGGGTTTGGTCACCGTGGGCGCCTCGCGCAGATGCTCGCACCCGCCGATCATCACCGCCTGCAACGGTTCGGTGCTGCCGTCGGCCTCGGCGACGCGGTCGATGGTCGATTCCTCGATATCGAGGGTCGCCATCACCGCCTGCAGCACCTCCTGATCCACCGCGCCCGAATCGCGCACACGCAGAACGGTTTCGCGTTCGGCGTTCAGCATCGCCATGCGCAGGCGACGATATTCGCCGCTGGGGGTGACCCGCTGGGATTCGGAGCGGCCCAGCAGTTCCCACGCGGACTGCGCGCGCCGCTCCACTCGGGTGCGCAGCTCGTCCACCACCTCCGGCGGCGTCTCCTCGGAGATGTTCGCCTCGAGCGCGACCAGGCCCGCGGAGGTGGCCTGCTGCAGCAGGTTCGCCTCCTGCAGCAGATCCTCGGCGTGGCTGGGACCGCGCAGGCGCAGGCGGCGCACCAGCCACGGCAGCGAAAGTCCCTGCAGCAGCAATGTTCCCGCCACCACCACGACCGCCAGCAGAGTCAGCGTCGCCAGTTCGGGTGTGTCCAGCGGCAGCAGCAACGCCGCGGCCAGGGTCACCACGCCGCGCATACCGGCCCAGGCCACCACGGCCGGTCCGGTCCACTGCGGTTTGGGCTTGCCCAGGCGCTTGCCTTCGATGTGCCAGGCCAGGTAGGTGGCCGGGAAAACCCAGATCGGGCGAACGATGATCACCGTGGCCAGCACCGCCGCACAGCTGATCAGCAGCGTGGAGTGCGGCAGATCGCTGTGCCAGGCGTCCTCGACGATATGGCGGAACTGCAAGCCGACCAGCAGGAAGACCGCGCTCTCGAGAATGAACTGGATGGTGCGCCAATTGGTGTGCTCGGCGATCCGCGAGGCCGCGCTCTGCCACACCGGCGCGCCGTGCCCGAGGATCAGTCCGCACACGACCACCGCGATCACGCCCGAGGAGTGCATCCGCTCGGCGGGCAGGTAGGCCACCCACGGGGCCAGCAACGACACGCTCGTGTCCAGTACCGGATCGGTGATGCTGCGGCGCAGGAACGCCAGCAGCATCGCCGCTGCCCCGCCGATCAGCGCGCCGCCTCCGGCGGCGGCGAGGAAATCCACGCCCGCTTCCCAGAGGGTGACGCTGCCTGCGATGGCGGCGATCGCGGAGCGCAGGGTCACCAGCGCGGTCGCGTCGTTGAACAGTGATTCGCCCTCGAGCAGGGTCACGATCCGCCGGGGCATCCCCACGCGACGCGCCACCGCGGTCGCGGCCACCGCATCGGGTGGGGCCACGATCGCCCCGATCGCCACCGCGGCCGAGAACGGCACCGGCAGTAGCCAGTACACCACCCCGCCGACGGCGAAGGCCGTGAACAGCACCAGCCCGACCGACAGCAGCGTGATCGACACCTTCTTGGGCCGGAAGTCGACCAGGGAGGTGCGAATGGCGGTCGTGTACAGCAGCGGCGGCAACAACCCCAGCAGCACCAGTTCGGGCTCGATGTCGAATTCCGGGACGAACGGCAGATAGGAGGCGATCACCCCGGCCACGGTGAGCACGAACGGCTCCCCGATCCCGAGCCGTCGCGCACCCGCCGCCAACGCGACGGCACCGGCCACCAGCACCACGAGTCCCAACGCCCACTCCACGGGATCATCGTGCCAGGACAATCGCCCAGCTCGCGCACCGGCTCGCCCGCAGGCGCGTCCGCACTAGTGCGGACGCGGCGCGGTTTCCATGGGTTTGCCGCTGTCGCGCCAGGCGCCGATTCCGCCCGCGAGGCTCGAGGCGTCGTAGCCGGCGCGCCGGGCCAGGGCGGCGAAGCGCAGGGACACCTCACCGACCGGGCAGACGAAAACCAGTGGGCGCGAGCGGGAGAAGGGGATGCCCTGGGCGAACATGTCCTCGAGTTGGTCGTCGCGGATGTTCGAGGCGCCGGGGACGTGTGCGATGCGGTAGGCCATCGCGCCTCGGGTGTCGACGATGGTGGGGCGGGCGGTGCGGTCGAGTTCTTCGAGTTCGTCGGGGGTCAGGGCCGGGGTGGCGGCCAGTTCCCGCGGTGAGGGTGGCTGGGCGCGAGCGGCTTTGCCGAACAGCTCGGGGCGGCGCTTGCGGATGTAGGAGAGGTAGGGCTCGATGCGGTCGCAGACGATGAACACCGCGACGGCCGGGCGATCGAGCTCGCTCAGGAATTCGCGCGCCGCGGCGTAGGCGGCTCCGCTGGTGGGCCCGGCCAGCACGCCGTGCCCGGTGGCCAGTTCCAGGGTCGCGTCGACCGCGCGCCCGGCGTCGATCGGCAGGATCCGGTCGTAGAAGTCGGGCTGGAACAGGCCCACGTCCCACATCTCGGTCTCCGAGCGGATCCCGGGGATGAAATCGCCGCGTTCGGACACCACGGCGACGGTGCGCAGTTCCGGATTGTGTTTGCGCAGGAACGTCGCCGCCCCGCGGGTGGATCCGGTGGTGCCGAGCCCGCCGATCAGATAGTCGATCCTGGTGATGCCGTCGCGCGCCAGGTCCTCGTGGATCTCGCGGCCGGTGCCCTCGTAGTGCGCCTCGATGTTCTTCTCGCTGGTGTACTGCGAGGGGTGGTGCCAGGCGCCGGGCGCTCGGGCCATGGTGGACTCGATCACCGAATACACATCGTTGGGCGCGGTCGGGTCCGGGCACTCCGAGAGCCCGGGCAGCTCCTCGATGTCGGTGCCCAACAGCTGCAACAACTCCCGCACCTCGGTGACCTTGATGCGGTTGGTCACCGCGCGCAGCCCGATGCCGTGCATGGCGCCCAGCACCCGCAGCGCCTTGGCGGTGTTGCCGCTCGAGGCCTCGATGAGCGACTGCCCGCGTGCGGCCAGCCCGTCGAGTTCGTCGCGAATCATGCCCCACGCCACCCGATCCTTGACCGACCCGAACGGGTTGTAGAACTCGAGCTTCGCGTACAGCTCGACATCGCGGAGTCCGTGCACGGCCGGATCCAGGCGCAGCAGGGGGGTGTTGCCGATGAGCTCGGTGATGTGGTCGTAGCGCATCATCGCACCTCGTGCCATTCGGATCCGGCGGCGTGCCGCGAGGTGCGCGCCTCGGCCTCCGGCTCGTAGTCCTCGTCCCGGCACACCGCGAAACCACCCGGTCGCTGCGCGACAGCGAGTTTCGGCGGCACCGGATGCATGGACGCACGCGCTGCCGAAAGGTCCATGTGATAGGCCCCGGTGTTGGGGAACACCACCACGTCACCCGGGCGCGGCGGATGGGGCAGCCACACTTTGTGATTGGTGATCAGGTCGCGTTCCAGGCACAGTCGCCCCGCTAGGAACACCCCGACCGGACCCGCCTCGTGCGCGTGCGCGGCACCGGGCAGCAGCACCGGATCCACCATCACCTCCTGATCGGCCGGAGTGACGGTGTCGCGGCTGACATCCAGATTCACCAGCGTGCTGCCGTCGGCGGTCTCCTTCACGAATTCCACCCGTGCCGCGGTGATTCCGGCATGATCCACCAGCGCCTTGCCCGGCTCGAGCCACACCTCGAGCAGATTCTCGGCCGCGACCTGCCCGAAAGTACGCCCGCCGTGCGCGTCCAGCCCGGCCGCGAGCAGATCCGCGAGCATCCGGTCCGCGGGCACCGTATTGGCGTACTTGTGGAACACCGGCGTCCCGTGCACCGCGCCGCCGTCGAGATGGAATCCGAAGGTGTTGCCGCCCCAGGTCATCGGCTCGCCGTGCCCGAGCAGCGATTCGCGCAGCGCGAGCACGTATGCGTCGAACGCGTCCGCGTCCGCGGTGAACACCTGCCGGAACCCGCCTCCGATATTCAGCACCGTCGGTGCGAGCCCGTGTTCGTAGGCCCGTTCGGTCAGCGCCAGGCAACTCTCGACCGCCCGCAGCCGCTCGGCGGGTTCCCCGGAATCGAGATGAAAGGCGAACCCGCGGAAGTCGATCCGCTCGCGGTATTGCGCCAGCATCGCCAGCACCTCGTCGATCTGCCGTAACGTGACGCCGAAGCGGCTCACCGGAGTGCCGGGAAAACCGCTGACCCGCACCAGGACCGGCACCGGCGTGCGCCCGCCGGCCAGCTCGGCCAGTCGCCGCAGCTCCCATGGGTTGTCGATGTTCACCGTCGCGCCGGCGCCCACCAGATCACGCAGGAACGCTTCGCCTTTCGGACCGGTCACCTCGATCCGGCTCGGCCCGAACCCCGCTCCGATCGCCCCGGCCAGCTCCGCCTCCGAGGCCACGTCGATGCCGATCCCCGCCTGTTCGGCGGTGCGCACGAAGGCCCGGGACTGATTCACCTTGTGCGCGTAGCAGATTCGATAGCCGGGCACCGCGGCGGCCAGTACCGCCCGCAATCGCTCGAGATTGTCGGTGAACACCTGCGGGAACACCAGGTGCGCGGGCGAGCCGAACCGGTCGAGCGCATCGTGCACCGCGCCCGGGGTATCGAGGAACTCGCGCACCAGGGGCGCTATCTTGCCCGGCAGTGCGGGTGGTGCGGCCGCGTTCATCGGATCTCCTGTCGCCCCGGGGCACTGCGGGCACGTGGTGGTCGGTGAATCGGAGTACGGCCGTCACACAGCGGTGTCCGAGGTCGCGTGCGCGGGCAGATCTAGCGTCGGGTTGTAGCCGCCGTCGCGCAGCGCCTCGAACGCGCGATGGCGGTTGCGCGGACTGCGGAAGTCCGCGACCACACGTTTGCTGATCAGATCGATGTCCCGCACCCCGATGCTCATCGACTCCAGCACCCCGGTGATGGTGCGCACGCAGTGCTTGCATGTCATGTCCGGCACGAAGAACACCTGATCCTCGGCCGTGAGCTCGGTGTCCTCGGACCCGGCATCGACCGGGACCTCGGCGAGGGTGAGCCGGTCCACGATCG
The DNA here is from genome assembly GCF_001613145.1 of Nocardia jejuensis NBRC 103114. Lineage (GTDB taxonomy): Bacteria > Actinomycetota > Actinomycetes > Mycobacteriales > Mycobacteriaceae > Nocardia > Nocardia jejuensis. Next base: position 10,941 of record NZ_BDBU01000004.1, on the reverse strand, counting down.
TGGTGAACAGGTCGGTGAACCGGTCCACCACCAGCGGCAGCACGCTGTAATGCGCCCCGTCGAGCTGGTGCGGCATGGCCGCCAGGCACGCGGGCCGGGTGCCGGCCGGCACCAGCGCGTACTGCCGGGAGATCAGATCGAGTTCGTCGTGGTACTTGGCAATGGCCTCGGGCACGCTCAGGCCCTCGGTGGTGGTGGCGCGCCGCATGATTCGATGCGCGTCCTCGATCGTCATATCCTTCATCGACCGCAGGGTCGCGACGGTCTCGGCCGAATAGCGCACGGTGCCGTCGAGCTGGGTGGACAGGGTGACCGCGATCATCCCGCGCCGATAGCTCGAGGCCTGCAACTCCCAGAACCAGCGCGTCGCGACCGCGCCGTAGATCCCCGAATCGCGCATCCCGAGCGCGAATTCGGCCGGTGTGCGGTACGGCGTCCAGCGCGCCAGCAGCGCGTGCTGTGCCAGCGCCCGCCCGCACGCCTCGATCCCGACCCGGAAGATGTCGAGCGGATCGTGATCGGTGGTGGTGCCCTCGAGCACCGCGTTGTCGCGTGCGCTCACCGCCGACACGCGCTGTGCGAAAGTCTCGTCCGCCTCCAGGGCATGCCACAGCGCGAGCACCGTCTCGCGCATGGCGATCGGCACCAGCGGTCCCAGTCCGCCGATATGGAAGTGCCCGGTGTTCGGGATGCCGTCGCTGTCGGTCCACGCGATGCGATGGGTGGCGCTGGTGACCTGATCGGCGCGGCACGGGCGCATGAACCGCTCCAGATACAGCCGCTGCGACAGCGTCAGATGCGATCCGGGCTCGGTACGCAGTGGCGCACAGGTGTATTCGATACGCCGTGCCGGGGGCGCCTGCGCCCCGGCGCACAGACCCGGACGGGCCAGCACCGCCAGCACACGGGACGCGGCCCGACGGTCGTAGCGCGGTTCGTTCGTCGTCAAGTGACCTCCTCGGCAATCGTGGTGACACACTCGGTGAACCGGTCGATCTCGTCGAAGGTGGTGTAGACGTGGGTGCTGACCCGCACCGAGTTCTCATCGGCCGGTGCGTCCTCGGCCGGGACGCAGTGCGCTCCGGTGCGCACCAGGAACCCCAGTTCACTCAGGACGAAACCCACATCGGTGGAGCTGATTCCGGGCACGGTGAAGGACACGATCCCGTACCCGGTCTCGCACGGGGCGTGCGCCGGACCCGGCAGGAACTCCACTCCCCGCACCCCGCGCAATCCCGCGAGCAGGCGCTGGGTGAGGGCGCGATTGTGCGCGTGGACGGCGTCCAGCCCGATCTGTTCGAGGGTTCGCAGTGCCGCGCCGAGCGCGAGGATGCCCGGAAGATTATGGGTGCCGCCCTCGAGCAGGTGTGGCATCTCGCCAGCGTGCAGGCCCGACTCGCGCAGCGTCACACCCGAATTGCCGCCCGGTAGGAACGGCGTCAACTCCGGGTGCCTGCGCCTGCGGCAGTACAGCACGCCGGTTCCGGGTGATCCGAACATCTTGTGCGCGGAGAACACCGCGAAATCGGCGTCGAGTTCGTCCACCCGTACGGGAAGGTGCCCGCCGCTCTGACTGCAGTCGAAACACAGCGCGATATCCGGATCGATGCGCCCGCGCAATTCCTCGAGCGTGTTGAGCGCCCCGAACACGTGATGCAGATGCGCGACGGTGATCAGCCGGGTGCGCGGGCCGATCTTGTCCGCGATGTCGTCGATATCGGCCTCGCCCAACCCGTTCAGACGATAGGGCACCAGCCGGATCGTGCGCCCGAAGGAGGCCAGCGTGCGGGCCAGGTGATGCCACGGATAGACATTCGACGCATGATCGCGTGGGCTGAAAAGGATTTCGTCACCCTCGCGCAGGTTCGTCAGCCCCCAGGAGAGCGCCACCGCGTTGAGCCCGGCGGTCGCCCCGCCGGTGAAGCACACCTCGTCCGGCTCCGCGCCGATGAACGCCGCCGTTCGCGCCCGCACCGCGTCGATCTCGCGGGTGAGGCCGCTCGCCCACGGGTAGGTGCCACGTCCGGAATTGGCGGTGCGCGCGCTGTGATAGCGATGCACCGCCTCGATCACCGCCAGCGGCTTCTGCGTGGTCGAGGCCGAATCCAGGTATACCGCACCGGTTTCGGACAGGGCCGGGAACATGGCACGCAGCGCAGCGGATCCCGGCTCACGCAGCGCAGCGGATCCCGGTTCACCCAGCGTGGCGGACCCGGGTTCGGGCGCAGGGGAGGACCCGGAGGCGGAAACAGGTGCCGCAGACCGCACTGTACCGCTCCCTCCCAGGAGTACGCGCTGAACGCCACCAACGATACGCACATTTGCCCGTGGGCTCGAAGGTTCTCGCGGACAAGCGGTTTCGCGGCGCGGCTGTGGCGCGCGAGCCGGTTCGAACGGTTCAGCGTTCCGGGCCGCCGGGGTTGCACAGCGCGTTGACCGTCGCCTGGTACCCGACATCGGGTCTCCACGGTTCCAGATTCCAGCTCGGCTTGTCGGGCGCGACCACCCGCGCCCACTCCCAGTGACAGATGAACTGATCGCGCATGCCGGGGGTGTCGGCATCGGGTGCGGAGCTCAGCACCTCCTGCCAAGCCCGCTCACCCGCGGTGGGGAAGGTGTCCTTGCGTCCGGGCTGGGTGGGGTAGACCAGGAGGCGGCGGCCGTCGATCGCGTCGGTCCATTCGGTGTGATCGATCAGCGGCTGCTCGGCGAACAGATCGACCTGCGGCTGCTGAGTGAAGGACTCACTCACGATGGGCGCTCCGGTCCGGGTGATCGCCGCGGCCGGCGCGCTCGGGGTCGAGGTCAGGGATCCGACGATCACCGGCGAGGACTCCTGCGCCGCGCCGCATCCGGTTAGTACCAGTGCGAGAAATATCGCAGTCGAGCCACCAGCTGGTTTCCAGCGTTGCCACATGGGCAATCGCCCCTTTCCGTTCCTCCGAGCTGCGCCGAGCCGACGCCACCAGCCAATACCGGACGATCACCGATCGCTCACCGGTATTGAAACAACAGCATCCCGGATTAGCCAGCGCTGGCACGTTGGCCCAGACAGCACCTACGATGTCACGCGCAGGGCGGTTCCCGAAAGTGGGGGCGGCCCCGCGACCGTGGTACCGGATGGTGTCTGTGCCCGCGTCGTCATGAGCGGCACGGGGACGTGGGATGGACTGTAGGGGCGCCGAAATATGGCAGCGACTGTGAAACTGCTTGTCTGGGAAGTGGACAACACCCTGTGGGACGGGGTGGTGTCCGACTCGACCGAGGGTGCGGTACGCACCGAGGCCGTGCGCTCATTGCGCACGCTCGGCGAACGCGGGGTGATGCACGCGGTGGCCAGCCGCGGTGAATTGGCCTGGACCGATACGAAACTGCGCCGCCATCACCTGGCCGAGCAGTTCGCCGCGCTGGAGGTGGGCTGGGGACGCAAGTCCGCGGCCGTGGCCCATATCGCGGAAACCCTCGGCGTCCCGCTGGATCAGGTTGGGTACATCGACTCCGAGCCGCTCGAACGCAACGAGGTCGCGCACGCGCTGCCGCAGGTGCGGTGCTATGCCGCCCGGCACGTGGACGTGCTGCCCGCGCTGCAGGAATTCCGCGCGCCGCTGGGTGACGTGCCGCCGCCAACCTCGCCCATGGGGATCGCGCACATCCACGCGCGCTGACCCCCGAACGAGTCACGCGAGGTCCTGCGCGCTCGGGACCGGAGTCGAGACCGCTCCCGCGCTCTGCAAGTCCGTCGAGGACGCCGCAGGAGCGAGCGCGGCGGGTGTGCGGACTCGACTGGGCACCCCGTATGCGCTCGCTGTCTCGACTCACTCGGTTCCTGGCCGGCGTGCTCCGCTGTTTCGTGCCCTGCCCGACTCGACTGCCACCGGTCCCGTCGGTGATCGGCAGCGGCCGTCACGCCGAAGGGCTCAACAACGGCAAGGCTTAACAACGGCAAGGGCCGGACAACGGCAAGAATTGAACTGCGGCAAGAGTTGGACAACGGCCCGGAAGCTCCCACAGCTTCCGGGCCGTCTACGTGCTCCGGGCACGGTGTGTGCCCAGCGTCCCGCCGTCGCCGTCCGGTCCAGCGCGTGTTCGTGTCGGGAGTCTGAGGTCGACACGAACACGAGGGGGTGCATTCTTCGGACGGCGCGAACTCACGGTCCGCCTCACCAACACTCGGAGCAAACCGGCATCGATCCGCACTGCCCGTGAACGTCTGCCGGTCCCACTGAGTGTCACGTCAACAGCGCCCCCACGCCCGCCGGGGAGCACTGCATGGCACATCAGGTCGCGGAGTTGGCACTGCCGGTCGGATGCCTGACAGATGCCGCACGCGAATGAGATTGCAACTGTAACAACACTATTCGCACGGTGTCCGGCAACGCCGATTCGGGTGGTCTCGCACGGGTATCACCGCCATCGTGCGATCCGGCGCTGAGGGCATCGGGATCGCGCACGCGGATGGGGCTCGCTTTCGGCGGACGTGCCCGCCGAACGGGCTCGCGGTCGAAGGTCTCGACACGCCGACTTCACCGCGTCGACGCCGCTCGGCACCGCGCACCTGCGAGTGTCGTACGCGCCGGGCGCGGCCCGGCGTGTGAGACGCGTGCACCGCACGCGTGTCCACCACACGAAGGGAGTTCCTCCGGCATGAAGTCCGCCATGACCGCGGCGAGGGTGTTGGCGCTCGCGCTCGTCCTGGCCTCCTGCTCGCACTCCTCGACGCAGGATTCCGGCGACCGGTTGCGACACTTCTACGACCAGCAGCTGTCCTTCGGCGATTGCGACGGATACGCCACCACCGACGGCGATCAGCAGGCCATAGGAAGCAGTCCGGACTTTCGCTGCGCGCGACTGGAGGTCCCGCTGGACTACGGTGATCCCGGCGGCCGCACGGCGAGCATCGCCGTGCTGAAGGCGCCCGCGCGCGGTGAGCGCATCGGCTCGCTGCTGCTGAACCCCGGCGGTCCGGGCGGTCCCGGTATGGCCATGGCCGCCGTGGGCGCGAAGACCTGGGCGCAGAGCCCGATCACCGAACGCTTCGACCTGATCGGTTTCGATCCGCGCGGGGTCGGCGCCTCCACACCCGCGATCGAGTGTTTCAGCGACGCGGAGACCGACGCGGGCACAGCCGCTTTCCCCATGGCCTCGAGCATCGGCCGCTGGACCGCCGAGGACACCCGGGCGCTGGTCGATCGCTGTGCCGAACGCTCCGGCGGCCGCGAGGTACTCGCCCATGTCGGCACCCGGGATGCGGTGCGCGACATGGACATCCTGCGCGCGGCCCTGGGCGAGGACAAGCTCAGCTACCTGGGGCAGAGCTACGGCACCCGCATGGGCCCCGTCTACGCCGAAACCTTCCCGAAGAATGTCCGCGCCATGGTCCTGGACAGCGCCATCGATCCGCACGCCGGCACCACCGAGCGGCGCATCACCCAATTCGAGGGTTTCCAACGGGCTTTCGAGAAGATGGCGGCGGACTGCACCACTCGCCCCGACTGCCCCCTCGGCGCCGACCCCGCCCAGACCACGACGGCCTTCCAGCAGCTGGCTCGCCCACTCACCGATCACCCGATCCGGGTCGGTGACCGATCGGTGGGCTTCGCCGACGTGTGGGGATCGGTGACCGCCGGCCTCTACGACTCGGCGGCCTGGCCGGTGATCATCAAGGGTCTCACCGAAATTCGCGAGGGCCGCGGCGACACCATCGTGAAACTGAGCGACGCGTTCGGTGGCCGAGGTGCGGACGGGCGCTGGCCCAACTTCGCCGAGGCCGCCTACGCCATCAACTGCCTCGACGAGGAGCGTCATACCCCCGAGCAGGAAACCGACCTGCGCCGCCGCCTCTACGAGGTGGCCCCCTACATGGATCCCGGCCAGGGATACGAGGGGGCCCGCGACGGCTGCGAATCCTGGCCCGCGCCGCCCACTCTCGGCTACCCGTACGCCGTCGGAATCCAGGGTCTCCCGCACACTCTCACCATCGGCATCACCGGCGACCCCGCCACCCCCTACCCCGGCAGCAGGTCCCTGGCCGCAGCCCTGGGCGGCGCCCTCCTCACCGTGGAGGGTGAACAACACACGATCGCCCTGTCCGGCACCAGCCCTTGCGTCAACGACATCGTCGCCGACTATCTCGTCACCTTGAAAACTCCACCCGCCGAGGCCCGCTGCACCCTCTGATTTCGCGGGAAACGCGAGCGGTGCACGAGGTCTCGTGAACCCACGGGTGCACCGGACGAGTTTTCGCGGCATCTGTTCCGCTCACGTCCGCACTGTCGGGGGCCGGGTCCCAGGATGTCCGAACGCATCTGGACGAATCGTCCGCCCGGGCCGAGGTGGAATATGTGATCGGTGTCGTGGTCGGAGCAGGCCGCGGTGCGGATGATCGCCCGGCCTGGTCAGCGTTCTATCTGCCTGTCGTGTCCGGTGGGCGGCCGCGGCACCGGGGGTGTGGCGAGGTTGCGGTGAGCGGCGCTGGAGTGGTGCGCCAGTGTGGCCAGGGCTCTCGAGGTCAGCTCGAGGAGATTTCGCCGGCGCGGGAGATCCATGGCGGTGTGCCGGAGCTCGTAAGCCAGTGCCCGGATCTCGGCCCGGAGCTCGTCGAGCTCGGACTGGGGTGTGTCCGCACCTATGCGTCGTGACCGCCTGATGTTGTCGGCGAATCTGGCTTCCAGACTTCGCATATCGCGGCACCTCCCTGCGCGGGCCTGATCAATCCAGGGTAGGAGCGTGCCTCGCCGCCGCAAACGAGAACGGCCCGCCGTGAAAAGGCGGGCCGTACGGAAAACCGATCGTCAGGCGGATTCGATCTTCCCGCTGCGGATTTCGACGATCGGCAGGATCAGTGCGGCCGGTGCGCCGACCGGCACCACGGGCCGGTTCGGAGCGACGGGGGAGATGCGGTGGTAGCCCGAGCCCTGGGTGGGGCGGGTGTCCTGCTCGCCCTTGTTCGGCCACATGGCCGCGGCGCGTTCGGCCTGGGCGGTGATGGTGAGGGACGGGTTGACGCCCAGGTTGGCCGAGACCGCGGCGCCGTCCACGACACTGAGCGTGGGGTAGCCGTAGACGCGGTGGTACGGGTCGATGACGCCGGTGCCGGCGTCCGCGCCGATCACCGCGCCGCCGAGGAAGTGCGCGGTGAGCGGGATGTTGAACACCTCACCCCAGGTGCCGCCCGCGACACCCCCGATCTTGTCCGCGACCGCGCGGGTGACCTCGTTGCCCTTGGGGATCCAGGTCGGGTTGGGTTCGCCGTGACCCTGCTTGGAGGTGAGCTTGCGTCCGAACAGTCCGCGCTTGGTGTAGGTGGTGATCGAGTTGTCCAGATGCTGCATGACCAGCGAGATGATGGTGCGCTCGCTCCAGTTCCGCACCGACAGGAACTGGATCAGGGTGAAGGGATTGCGGATCGCGGTCCACAGGAAGCGCAGCCAGCGCGGCACGCGCCCGCCGCCGTCGACCATGAGCGTCTGCAGCAGACCCATCGCATTGGAACCGTGACCGTAGCGGACCGGCTCGATGTGCGTATCGGGGGTGGGGTGGATCGAGGAGGTGATCGCGACGCCGCGGGTGAAGTCGCGAGTCGGATCCACCTTGCGGGTGGCCGCGCCGACGATCGACTCGGAATTGGTGCGGGTCAGCACGCCCAGTCGCGGGGACAGCCCGGGCAGCACGCCCCTGTCCTTCATCGCGAAAAGCAGCTGCTGGGTCCCACGGGTACCGGCCGCGAGTACGACATGCTTGGCGGTATAGGTCCTGGGCTGCTTGCGCACCCACGCGCCGGTGCGCTCGGTGCTCACATCCCAGGTGCCGTCGGCGGCGGGCCGGACGGTGTTGACGGTCGTCATCGGAATGACCTGTGCCCCGGAGGTTTCCGCGAGGTACAGGTAGTTCTTGACGAGGGTGTTCTTGGAGTTGTGGCGGCAGCCGGTCATGCACTCGCCGCATTCGGTGCAGCCGGTGCGGCGCGGGCCCGCGCCACCGAAGTACGGATCGTCGACGGTCTTGCCCGCCTCGCCGAAGAACACGCCGACGGGGGTCTGCACGAAGGTGTCACCGCAGCCCATCTCCTCGGCGACCTCCTTGAACACCTCGTCCGCGGGTGTCATGTGCGGGTTGGTGACCACGCCGAGCATCTTCTTGGCCTGCTCGTAGTACGGGATGAGCTCGTCGTGCCAGTCGGTGATCTCGCGCCACTGCGGATCCTGGAAGAACGGCGTCGGAGGCACGTACAGGGTGTTGGCGTAGTTGAGAGATCCGCCGCCGACGCCCGCGCCCGCGAGGATCAACACATCGCGCAGCGGATGGATGCGCTGGATGCCGTAACAGCCCAGTTTGGGCGCCCAGACGAACTTGCGCAGATCCCAGCTGTTCTTGGGCAGCTCGTCGTCGGCGTAGCGCATGCCGGCCTCGAGGACGCCGACCCGATAGCCCTTCTCGACCAGGCGCAGCGCGGTCACGCTGCCGCCGAAGCCGGACCCGACGATGAGGACATCGAAATCGGTCTCGCGTTGGGTCATCGGGAATCTCCCTTGTCGTCGTCGACAGTGTGGCGGCGGTTACGCTAACGCGGACAGTTGGAACTGTCAACGTTTGAGGGTTGCGGTATCTATGCTGTTCCCGTGGATCGATACAACGCCGCTCCGGAACGACTCAGCCGCACGCAGCTGGCGGAGCTCAGCGGTGTACCCGCGCGGACCATCCGCTACTACCACTCGCTCGGTGTCCTGCCCAAGCCCGGCCGGGCCGGCAAGGAGGCCGTCTACACCGGCGAGCACGTGGAGCGATTGAGTGCGATCACGGCGATGCAGGCGCGCGGCCTGCGCCTGGACGCCATCCGCGAGGTCTTCGAGGGACCCCGGGATGGGGAGTGGCACGCGGTGTTCGATCCGCGCTACGGCGACTCCGCCGATCCCGGCGCGGTGGTCGACGACGAGGGTCTGTCGGATCTGCTGGGGGATCGCCGTGCGGACGTCCTGCCCGAACTGCTCGCCAACGGGTACGTGCACGCGTTCGACGGCGGCTGGCGGATTCCGGAACCGGCGATGCTGACCGGCGCGCTGGTGCTCTACGACCTCGGCGCCGATATCTCGCTGTCGGGCACCCTGCGCGCGCTCATCCGGACCAGGATCGCTGCTCTCGCCGATGAGATGGTGATCGCGTTCCGGGACGCGGCGGCCACCAGTTACGGCGGCGACGAGATTCCGATCGATCTGGACCGCTTCCGGGACAGGTTCCGGGCCGCCGCCCGTGAGGTGGGCGGCGCGACCCTGGCCTCGGAGATCGAGCGCGCGGCACGCGAACTCGACGTCTGAGGGCACCTACGGAACCGTCACCGGGTGATCGCAGCTGGCCGGGGGATCGATCAGCCGGCATTCGGACGGGCCGCGCACCGGCAGGTATCCTGCGGGCAGTCCGCCGGTGTGCACGATCTGCCGGTAGGTCTCCACCGCGTCGGTGGGCTTGCGCGCGAGCTTCGGGTCGGTCAGCACGTCGACGGTGTAGAGGCCGAATCGCGGTGTGTAGGAGCCCCACTCGTAGTTGTCGGTGATGCTCCAGTAGTTGTAGCCGACGATCTTCATGCCGTCGATCTTGGCGCGCTGCAACCAATAGACGGTGTCCCGCAGATGATCGGAGCGGGTGTAGCCGTCCGCGCGCGCATTGCCGTCCTGGGTGGGCATGCCGTTCTCCACCACCCACAGCGGCTTGTCCGGGAACATGCGCGAATAGTGTTGCAGCGCAAAGTAGATGCCCTCGGGGCGCACGGGCAGATCCCACATCCCGACGGGCGGGGCGGCGGAGCCGTCGGGCATGTTGACGGTATTGGCCTCCGATGCCTGGATGCCGAAGTAATAGTCCACGCCGATGAAGTCGAGCTTGTCGCCGATGCGATCCATCAGCGGCCCGTTCACCTGGGCCTCGGCTCCGGCCACGTATCCGACATTGCTGGTGACCAGCGCGTTGGGCTGCACCTGGTGGATGTAGTCGTAGATGTCGTTGTGCGCCTGCGCGACTCGGTCCAGCATCTCGTCCGCGACGGTGTCGTTCTGGCGGACCTCGTGCATGATGTACGCGACCGGCTCGTTGATCGTCACCCACACCGGGTGCCGCTCGGCATACCGATCGACGACCTTGCGCGCATTGGCCAGCCAGTCGTCCACCATGGCCGGGTTGTTCCAGCCGCCGCGATCGGCTTCCCACCCCGGGTACACCCAGTGATCGAGTGTCAGCATGGGTTGCATGCCCGCGTCGAAGATGGTGTCCACCACCGAGTCGTAGAACGCGAAGGCGTCCTCGTCCCAGCCGTCCGGAGTCGGCTGCACGCGTGCCCATTCGATGCCGATGCGGAACACCTTCACCCCGAGGCTCGCGGCCAGCGCGATGTCATTGGGGTAGCGGGATCGGAAATCGTTCGCGTTCGCGTAGGAATCCCAGTCCGGATTCGCCTTGATGTACCGCTGCCAGTTGCTGTCCTGGGAGTGGCCCTCGGATTGGAAACCCGAGGCCGCCACTCCCCACAGGAAGTTGTCACCCAGCACCCCGTGTGCGCCGCCCGTGGGGGCCGGCGGGGTGGCGTGGCCGATGGTGGCCACCGGCAACAGTGCCGAGGCCGCGGCGACCGAGGCCAGGACGAGACGGCGGAACCGTGCGCGCATCGGGGACTCCTCCTTGGGACAAAAGGGGGAAATGTCCCGATTTGGAGAGTAGCTGTCAGTTAGCTGAATTCCGGTGCAGGGCGGCGCGTGTCGGAGCGATCCGGGCGGGTCCGTTATCGCGGGAGAGTGAGCGGATCGAGGCAGCTGCCGGCGGCGTCCACGAGCGAGCAGCTCACCGGTGCCCGGGTCGGCAGGTAGGACGCGGGCACGCCGCCGTCGCGAGTGATCAGGCGATAGGCCTCGACAGCGTCGGTGGGGCGGCGGGTCAGCGCCGGGTCGTTCAGGGCAT
>NZ_BDBU01000003.1 GCF_001613145.1 Nocardia jejuensis NBRC 103114 | reverse complement strand
ATCGCGGTGTGTAGGAGCCCCACTCGTAGTTGTCGGTGAGGCTCCAGTAGTTGTAGCCGATCACGTCGATGCCGTCGGCCTTGGCGCGCTGGATCCAATAGATGGAGTCGCGCAGGTTGTCCGCGCGGGTGTACCCGTCCGAGCGGGGCGCGCCGTTCTCGGTCGGCATGCCGTTCTCGACGATGTACAGCGGTGTGCCGGGCAGGAGCTGAGCGAAATGGCGCAGGGCGTAGTAGATGCCCTCGGCCTGAAGCGGGAGGTTCCACAGCTCGCCCGAGGGATACGCGCTGTACCGCGCCGCGACGTCCGCGGACATGCCGTAGTAGTAGTCGATGCCCACGTAATCGAGCTTGGCGGCGATCGACTCGATCATCGGTCCGTTGACGATCGGATCGGCGGCCGGAATGTAGGCGACATTGCTGGTCACCATCGCGCCGGGCTGCACCTGATGGATGTGGTCGTAGATGGTGTTGTGCGCCTGCGCGAGTCGCGCCTGCATGATCGGCACCTCGGTGAGCGGGAGTCCGCCGTTGCGGACCTCGTTCATCATGTAGGCGAACGGCTCGTTGATCGTGACCCACAGTGGATTCATCGAGGCGTAGCGGTCCACCACCCTGCGCATGTTGCCGAGCCAGTCGCCGAGCATGTCCGGGTGCGCCCACCCGCCGCGATCGGCTGCCCAACCGGGATACACCCAGTGATCGAGTGTCAGCATCGGTCGTATACCCGCCGCGCGAACGGCCGCGATCACGCTGTCGTAGAAGGCGAACCCGGCCTCGTCCCACACCCCGGGCGCCGGCTGCACTCGCGCCCACTCGACGCCGATGCGATAGACGCCGACTCCCAGATCCTTCGCCAGGCCGATGTCGGAGCCGTATCGGGAGAAGAAGTCGACGCTGTTGCCGTACCGGTCGTACTCCGCGTGATTCGCCACGTACCGCAGCCAATTGCTGTCCGGTGCATGGCCTTCGGTCTGGAATCCCGAGGCGGCCACACCCCAGTGGAAGTCACGCCCCAGGGGTGCGACGGTCTCCGGTGCGGGCCGAGCCGCAGCGGGCGCCGTTCCGGCCGTCAGCGCCGCCGTGGCGACGCCGAAGGTGGCCAGGACCTGGCGGCGAGTAAGCATGGCACTCCTACCGAATCTGTTTCGCCCGGTCATGAATTGTCATGCCCAGGCGCAGTACTGGGCGATCGACCAGCATTATGCCTCCCGGGTGCTCCTACCGCAGTCGATCCCGCGTCGTGTCGTGCGGCTCTGCTCGCGATTCAGGCTCGAAGGGGCGCGTCCCGTCGAATCGCACGACGGCGGCCACGTCGAATGCCCCGGTCCAGGCTGCGGTGCGGTCCGCTCGAAATGCGTATGGCCGCGAGAGGCTCCGGTTCGGGAGGGATCCAGCGGATCAGGATGGATCGAGCCGGGCATGCACCACGCGAACGCCGGAGTCGTGCGGTGACTCGAGGGTCCGGTCGCGCTCCGGGTCGTGGTGGGCGGGCTGCTGCCATCGAGTGGGCACATCGAGATAACGGATGGTCAACGCGGCCGAGTCGAGATCTGCCAGGACGTCCCAGCCGGTGCGCGCGAGTCGCTCGGCGAGATCGGGCGGAGAGATCATGTCGTGCGGATAGTCGAAGACGAATTCGGTCCCGATGGCCAGGGCGCGTGCGTCGAGATGCGGGATCACCGGCCGGGAGGGACCGAGCCCGATCATGAACGCCGGTGTGGTGCGGTCGAATTCGCTCTCGGGTACGCCGCACTCGAAGCGATGCTCGAATCGGAAGACGCGCAGACCTCGGTAGGGGTTGTGCGCGGCGAAGGTGTCCAGGGCGGTACCGAACAGCACGGCCTGGCGAATTCCGGCGGATACGGCATCGGCCAGCCGGTCCTCGGCGAAGCGGCAGCGCGCGGCGCGCAGCAGTCGCCGGTGTCGGCGCTCGCTGTCCATGCACGGTGAGGCGGTGGTCATGATCTCGGATTCCGTTGTTCCGGAACGTCAGTCGCGCGGCGGGAACGGGCCGCGGGGCATTTTCGGCGCGGGCGGAGCATCCCAGCCCGGCATGGTGGGCATGGGCGGAACCTGCCAGCCGTGGGGCACCTCCGGCATCTGCGGCATGTCGGGCATGGGCGGCATCGGCGGGAGGGGTGGAATCTGCATGCCGCCCGAGGAACCCCCGAAGCGCTGGAAGGCCGCCTGGCGCGAGGACCCGAACACCTCACCGATCTCGGCCCAGGTCCGCCCCTCCTCGCGCGCCTGACGAACCAGCGAGCGCAGCACATTGTCCACGACCCCGTCGAGACTGCGCGCCGCGTGCAGCGCCGCCATCACCGACGGGGGCGGGGTACCCGCAGCAGGGTGCAGCACCTCGGCGACGAATTCCGCGTTGGTGGACAACAGTTTTGCCAGGACCGCATGCTCGTCGGCCGGGTCGCGGTGCTGTGAATCGCTCATATGTAAATGCTGCCTTTACATCAACGATGTTGTCAAGGCTAGGTTTACGCCCCACGTTCTGAATCTAGTTCGGGCGGCTCTCGGACGGTAGAGGCGACACCACTGCGGCGTCAGGGCTACAACCCGCACTGCCAACGATGTCTTCGAGGCTGTGTGGAGATAGCAGATCTGCGGGACCGATCCTCAGGTCGGCATCGCTCACTCGGATCCGCTTCGCGAGGTCGGCGGCCATGAGCGAGTCCAGGCCTTGTTCGCGCAGCGATCTCCTGGGGTCGATCCGGGAAGTGGAGGTTCCCAAGACTCGTGCCGCCTCGCGCAGTGCGATCGCAAGTGGGGTTGCTGTCTCGGGGTGACTTTCCTGATCGTGTGTGTTCGGTGCGGTCCGGATGAATTCTTCGGACGTACCGTATGGGATTTTTCGAAGAGTCAGATTCCGGAACTCCGCGACAACCTCCCCGTGTGCGGACACGATTGTCACATCGAAACACCACTCGTCCGGGTCGGTTCGCGTGCGGCGGGTGATACTCCAGAGCTCACCTGTGGTCGGTCCAGTGAAGTGAGGAATTCTCGCGTCCTCGATCGCGGTCGGGGAGAAGATGGTGTGGTCGGGTAGCAGTGCTAGTACCGGTTGGAGGCAGGACTCGAGAATCGTGGCCGGAGTCGAGGTGCCGGCGTAGATCTGTCCGACGATGAGATCGTTCGTGTGCCACATGCGTTGCGGCACTGGAAAAGTGGGGTCGATGAAGATTCCTCGCCTCTGCGCCGATTCGCGCAGCATTGTTGCGGTCAGGAAGGAGGTGCTTCTGCTCAGCGCGTTGTCGACCTGTCCGGCCGCGGCTGTCGGTGGTGACACAGCGGGGGCCAGGACCGCGGTCAGACACACGACCGGTTCGGGGTGGGGAGCGCCGCGGCTGTCGGAGCGCGGGCGCAGCTCTACGTTTGCCCGCCAGCCCTGCTCGGGTATGGGATCCAATGTGATGTGCATGGTCGAAGGTGCTTGATGGGCATCGGCCATCTGCTCGAAACGCACATCGAGCATGCGGTAGTGGCTGTCCGGGTCGATCGACCTTGCAGCGGTGGTGAGCGCGTGTAGGAAGGTGATGGGCGGGATGGGTTGTAGGTGGCCGATCCGCACCGCTGCGCTGCTCACGTCGAGGGGTAGTTCGATCACCTGTCGTGCGCGAAGCGCTGTCGAGCGTGTCGGGCGGTCACGGTACTGTTCGAGATCCCATGCGTAGGTGGGCAATTGGTCGGCAGGGTAGTGCGCGTAGTCCCGGAAGTGTGCCTGCCAATCGGCATAGCCGCCGTGCGCGAAGATCTCTCCCAGCGCGGTGGCCAGGCAGTCGTGTTCGTCGCTGTCTCGCAGGAGTGTGGCGATCGCGCAGGGGTGGGTGCCGGCTTCTTTCTGGATATCGGTGATAGCTCTGGTCAGCACCGGATGCGCGCTGATCTCCACGAAAAGGCTGTTGGGTTCGTCGTTGATTGCTTGCTGGATGGCGGTGGTGAACCGTACGGGTTTTCTCAGGTTGTCCATCCAGTAGCCGGCATCGAGCTGGGCACCGCTGACAGGTTGTGCGGTCACGGTAGACAACAGCGGGATACGCGGGGACTGGGGGCGTATCGCGGATAGGGATTCGATCAGATCGGTGCGCAGCACCTCGGTGTAGGGCGAATGCGAGGCGACGTCGGCACGAATAGGACGAGCGAGTACTTCGGCTCGGTCGAGACGACAAGCGATGTGGGTGAGAATGTCCGGATCACCTGCCAGGACGGTCGTGGAGGGCGAGTTCTCCGCAGCGACGCAGACGGCCTCGCCGTAACCGTCGACCAATTCCTGTGCATCGTCTGCACCGAGTCCGATCAGCAGCATCGCACCGGCACCTGAAATTGTGTTGAGCAGACGGCTTCTGTGGCAGATGACTGCTGCCGCATCGGATAAGGACAGCGCCTCACTGGCAACAGCCGCGGCGACCTCGCCCATGCTGTGGCCGACGCACAGATCGGGTTCGACTCCTATGCTCTTCCAGAGCGACACCAAGCTGACCTGGATCGCCCACAGCAGTGGTTGCAGGATCGAGATGTCGGTGGGCACCTCGGAGTCCGCTGTCAGACATTCGATAACCGACCAACCCAGCTCGCGACGAATCTCGCGGTCGCATTCGCGCATACGGTCGCGAAAGGATGGTGAGGCCTTCCACAGTCCTTGGGCCATGCCTGTCCATTGCGAGCCTTGTCCGGGGAAAACGAACACGGTGCGGGTAGAGGTGGCGCTGGTTTCACCGGATCCTGCGTTGGGGGTGGGTAGACCCGTTGCGGCCTCGCGCAGTGTGGCCGCCATCTGCCGATGGTCGTGGGCGGTGGCCCACAGCCGGAATCGGTGATGGTCTCGGTGCGTGGCTGTGCGCGCACACAGCCCGTGCAGGGACTGCGTTGATGCTTGTGCAGTCTCCAGGTGCTCGGCGTATCGAGTGGCGAGTGCGCGCAACGCGGCCTGTGAACGGGCCGATAACAGCATCAGCGCAGGTTCCGTCGGCGGTGTGGCCGTTCTCGCGTGCGGGGTGTGTGCTGGCGGTGCTTCGGTCACGATCACGTGTGCATTGGTGCCGGCGATCCCGAAAGAGCTGACACCGACCACGGCGGTATCCGCAGCGGGGACGAGAGTCTCTGTGCGAGTAGCGATCTGCACGTGAGCGCCGACGAGTACCGGGTTGGGAGTCTTCACATGTAAGGATGCCGGGATGGTGCGGTGCCGGGCGATCATGACGGCTTTGATCAACCCGGCTATTCCGGCCGCTGCCTCGGTGTGGCCTATGTTGCTTTTCACCGACCCGACCCACAGCGGCCGATCGGACCGCCTTCGGCCGGCGATTGCCTCCGAGAGGGCCCGGAGTTCTACGCCGTCTCCGACTGTAGTGCCGGTTCCGTGCGCCTCGACATAGTCCAGATCCGCGGGGGAGATGCCTGCCAGCGCCCATGCTCTCAGGAGCATCTCGCGCTGCCCGCTGACGGCCGGCTGCAGGAGAAGGCCGCTGCCTTGTCCGTCGTTGTTGGCCACACTGCTGTTGATCACGGCAAGAACAGGATTGGCATCTCGACGTGCGTCGTCCAGTCGCTGGAGAATCACGACTCCGGCGCCTTCGCTGCGGACGAAACCGTCGGCGTCGGCATCCCCGAAGCGGCACCTTCCCGAGCGCGAGAGCATGTTTCCTTGCGAATAGGTTATCGCGTCGGTCGGGGCGAGGATCAGGTTGACTCCGGCCGCCACGGACAGGTCTGATTCACCCGAGAGCAGGCTTTGGCGTGCCAGATGCACTGCGACCAGTGAGGAGGAACAGGCGGTGTCGACGGTGAGACTCGGTCCGCGAACATCCAGGGCGTAGGACAATCGACCGGCGGTGACCGCGCGCAGTCGACTGCCGGCCGCCTGACGGATTCCAAGGGGTTCGGCGTATTGCTCGCTGTACTCGGCGGTGGCTTGGCCGACGAACACGCCGCCCCGGGTTCCCGCGAGTGAACTCGGGCGAATTCCGGCGTGCTCGAGCGCCTCCCAGGTGAGCTGGAGCAGTAGTCTCTGCTGTGGATCCATCCCCCGCGCTTCGACCGGCGCGATACCGAAGAAGTTGGAGTCGAATCCGAATGCGTCGGTAAGGAATCCGCCATACCTGGAGACCGTCTTGCCGGGCGTTTGAGGCCGGGCGTCGTACGCGGCATCGATGTCGAACCGATCGGCGGGAACCTCCGTGATCGCATCGCCCCCGTCGATCAGCAGCTGCCAGAACTCGGCGAGTCCCTTCGCTCCAGGCATCCGGCAACTCATGCCGACCACGGCGATGAGTTCCTGCTCATCGGCACACTGATTCTGACTCATGTATCCCTCCCCAAACCTCTTGCGAGGTTCCCACGATCTATCGAGCAGTACATGGACTGCAGTCCAAGAGTGTACTGAAAATTAGTTAATGTGACGTCGAGGGCAGGCCGTTCCAGGTGGACGCCCATGAAGGTGATCGATGTGGTCGATTCGAACGGGACATCGAATCAACTTGTCAATAAACATGATTCACGATCTTCAGTCGGACAGTCACGACTGTGGATCAGGGTGATGCCATCGACGGGTCGGAGGTGGTGAAGTTGCGCGAGGATCAGCGTCCGGATTCAGGTGTACTAGAGTCCAAATATGGACTCAGATGGGAGATCTCACATGGAGATCCGGGTCGAAGAGGAGCGGGTATGGAAAGTCGCGTCGAACCCGGGGGCGGCGGGCGGCGGGAGCGGAACAAGCAGCGGGTCCGTGACCGGATCTATACCGCTGCGCTCGAACTGTTTTCCGAAAGGGGTTACGAGACAACCACAGTCGACGACATTGCCCAGCGCGCTGACGTGGCTCGAGGTACGTTTTTCAACCATTTTCGCCGCAAGGAAGACCTCATCGCCGAGTGGGCCGAGCAGCGGCGCACGATGATGACCGAACGTCTGGAACTGCCGCTGAGTGCGGCCACCACCGACTCGGCAAGCCTGTTGCAGCTGGCACTGGGGATCCTGGCCCAGGTGAATGAAGAACAGCGGGCGCTGACCGAGACCATGTTGGGGGCGTGGGTGCGGGCGGGCAAACCGCTCACCGAAGATCCCTACACCGCAGAGGTCTTCGCTCGGATCGTGCGTACGGGTGTGCAGCGCGGTGAGATCGATCGGCACATCGACCCGGACTTCATGGGCGACGTGCTGCGCGATGTCTACCTCGGTGCGCTCTACCGGTGGGCTCGCCGATCGAGCGTGCCCGGCGAGCTTGGCCGTGATCTGAGCGCGATTCTCTGGATTATGTTGCGCGGCATGCTCATCGAACGTACCTCCGGGCCCTTGATCAACCAGGGGATCACGCCCGCGGCAGCATCACGGCGTTAGCCCAAAGCTCTGGTTCGCTCGGGCAGCAGCTGTAACAGTCCTGCGGTGGCGGCGCGGAACGGCTCGCCCGATTGGGCGCCGCGGGCCAGGACGTACGCGCCCTGGCGCACGGCGAGAATGGTGGCCGCTACCGCATCGACGTCCAGGGTGGGGTCGAGTTCGCCGTTGCGGACCCCATCGGTGAGTACCTGCCGAATTTGCTCCTGGATCCAGACGAACATCGTCGCGATCGGTTGCCGCAGTGAGTCATCGGACACGACCGCGGCGTCCTGGACCAGACGGCCGAGCCGGCAACCGCGCAAGACGTTTTCGTCGAGAGTCAGGAACGCGGCGATTTTCTCGCGGACCGACGAGCCACTCGCGAGGCGAGCGCTGATCTGAATCTCGAGCTCTTCGCTCATCTTGAGCTCAGCGGCGACGGCCAGTCCTGCCTTGCTGCGGAAGTGGTGGTACATGCTGCCTTGGCCCGCGTCGGCGAGTTCTTGGACGGCTCGTGGGCTCGTGCCGGAATATCCGTTCTCCCACAACAACGTTTGCATGCTATCGACCAGACGGTCAGCGGCGCTCATGTAGCCATTGTACCTACTGCAATGTACAGTCCGGGTGTACTTGTAAGTACAAACGGGAAAGGGGCGGCTATGGGGGCATCGGGCCCAGGAACATCCCAAGCGCCAATCGCAGTGCACGATCACGTCGGCACTGCGGCGCGCACACCCAACGCGCGCGCTGCGTTGATGGCAATCTGCTTGGGCTTCTTCATGATTCTGCTCGACGGCAGCGCACTGAACATCGCGCTGCCGTCGATCCAAGCCGACACGGGCGGGTCGATGGCGGCCCTGCAATGGCTGGTGAACATCTACACCATCCCACTGGCCGCGCTGCTGTTGAGTGCGGGAACCCTGGCCGACCGGATCGGTGCGCGCAGGGTTTTCCTCTGGGCGTTGGGCGGGTTCAGTCTGGCGTCGTTGATCTGCGCGCTGAGTCCGAGCCTGCTGGTATTGCTGGTGTTTCGTTGCGTACAAGGTACTTTCGCGGCTGGAGTGCTGCCCACCACGCTGGCGATCATCGCTAGGACCTATCCAGACCCTGCCGAGCGGGCCCGCGCGATCACCGTGTGGGGCGCCACCGGTGGCATAGCGCTGGTCGCGGGCCCGATCGGCGGAGGCCTGCTCACCGAGACACTCGGCTGGCGATCGATCTTCTTCATCAACGTCCCGATCGGTGCGGTGGCACTATGGCTGGCATGGCGGCACATCGGTGAGACCGCTCGCCGCCAGGACGAGTCCTTCGATTGGCTTGGGCAACTGCTGGCCATCGCGGGGCTGGGAGTTCTGGTCGCGGGCCTGATCGAGGGGGGCGAACGTGGCTGGTCGGCATCACTGACCGTGGTGCTGCTCGGTGCGTCGATACCGATCCTGCTCGGCTTCGTTCTCACTGAATCGCGCGTAGCCACACCGATTTTGCCGCTGGCGATGTTCGGCAAAGCAACCTTCTCCGCGTCCATCGCGAACGGGTTTGCCTTCCAGTTCGGAGCCTACGGACTGCAATTCATGCTCGCGATCTTCCTGCAATCGCAGTGGGGGTACGACGCCCGCACGACTGGGCTGTTCTTCGTGCCGTTCGCCCTGCTATGGACCTTCGCGACGCTGGTGCTCAATCGCCGATGGTCTGGTCGCGGAATGCGGTGGCTGCTGGTCACTGGATCATTGATCGCGGCTGCTGGTGCACTCATATGCCTGGCGGTGGGCGAGCGATCGAGCTGGCCGATCCTGCTGGCAGGCACTGCCGCCGTCGGGTTCGGGTGCGGATTGTTCGGACCCAGTTGCAACGGCGCGGCAATGGCCGCAGCAGATCCGCGCTACGCCGGCTTGGCCTCGGGAGTTCTCAACACCTCTCGGCAGATCGGGATGGCGATCGGGATCGCCGTTCTGGGAGTGTGTCTGGTCCTGCCCGGTCCGATCGCCGGAGCGCGCGTCGGTATCGCATTGACGGTGGCCGCCTTCGTCTCCATCGCGGTGTTGAGCCTCCGGTATGTGCCAGGCAGGTCCACGGCCGCAGATGGACCGCGATCCTGAACGAAGCGGGAGGAGTGTGCGGTCGGCGTTCGCTGGAGCGGCGGCCGCATCGCGGTGCGAGATCTACCGATGCCGGGCCCGCATGTCGTGGATCGATGTGCGAGGAGAAAGCTGGGCCAGGCAGATCACGGGCCGAGTCACAGTAGGATGTCGAGGGTCCCGGATCCTCTCGAGATACACGGTGCCATCGCCGAGGCTCGCTCCGCGTCGGTCAGGCAGTGATCGCGGTGATCGACGACTCCGGCACCCACGTCCAGGACGCAGGTTCCGCACAGGCCAACGCCGCAGCCGTAGTCGACCTGTATACCTGCGCGCACCAGAGCCTGCAGCGGTGTCTCCCGGGCGCGGACCCGAATCGTTCTGCCGCTCTTGAGCAGCCGGAGGTCGAACGCATCGTTTGTGGTGACGCTGGTGGGATTGGCCGGCATGGCGGCGAAGGACTCCGTGTGCGCCCGCCCCGCCCAGAGATCGTGGACCTGGTTGATTCGGGCCATCATTCGCGGCGGACCACAGTAGTAGAGATGCTCGCCCTCCCTGGGGGAGTCAGCGACGGTTCGCGCGTCCGGACGGTCTGCGTCCTGACCGGAGTAGATCCGCAGATCGATGTGATCGAACGCGCTCAATTCCTCGACGAATACTGCCTCCGATCGTGATCGCACGAAGTAGTGCACTCGGGCAGGCTCAGAATGCGGCGTCTCACGCAGTTCGTAGAGCATCGACAGGATCGGTGTGATGCCAATGCCGCCGGCGATGAACCGATGTCGCGTCGCGGCGGGATCGAGGCCGAACCGCTCTTGGGGATGAGAGAGGAACAAGTGATCACCTGGCCGGTTCGACCGAGCCAGGTGATCCGAAGCTGAGCCGTCGATACCGCTGGCGCGCACCGCGATTCGCCATCGAGTGTCGGACGGGTCGCCGCACAGACTGTACGGGCGGACTCTGTGGTCGTCGATTCGCACCAGGGTGTGGGCGCCGCCGCGATGAGCCGGATATGTCGTTCGGTGGATCGGGGCGAACGACAGTACCGTCACCCCGTTATCGTGACGATCGACCGCGACCACTCTCGACTTGATCAGCAGGCGCCTAATCCTGGACATCGAGGGCGTCCCCCACCCGCACGGGTCCGCCCTGCAGAATTCGACAGTTGATCCCGGACCGCCCGGCGAGGGCCGACATGACTGGAAGACCGATCAGTCTCTCGAGGTAGGCGCAGGGGGTGTTGAGCCTGCCTGCGTGCAGAACGCACTCACCGACGCGGAACGTTTTCCCGAGCAGCCGATTGAGCCGGATTCCGCTGGTCAAGAGATTGCGTCGTGTCTCCTCGGCCAGTAGTACGATGCCGGTCTCGAGGCGGATCGCCTCGAGGGTTTCCGATTCGATGATCGTGACCTGGCGGTCCTGATGGGGTCGCGGTGAATAGTGTCCGCAACCGGTCGCATAGCGGTCCCCGATGATTCCGTATCCGGCTTGCAGGACTACCGAGGTGTGCGCCAGCATCTCGGCTCCGGCGATCTCGGCGGTGAAGATGCCGGTCACCGTCCCGCTCACGTCGCCTCCCGCAGTCGTCGCGAGGGGGCGGATACCGGGTCGAGCATGGTGATGAAGTAGTCGATATCGCGCTTGAGCGAAGCGAACAGCCCATCGGAACGATGCTGGGGGACAGGTGCATCGAGCTGCTGTTGGTGTCGGCGCCGGGTGCGCGCGGACAAACCCAGCGCGCCGGCATCGTGATATCGCACTGCGCCGGAGCGATCGCGGCGCGGTATCACCGCGGAGTGCGCGTGGCGGCTGGCGCTGAACGGGATGTCCAGGGTTCCGTTGGCGAAGGCATCGACAATTGCCGCGTCGGTGAGGCCACCGTGTAGGAGTGGACCGATCAGCTCGTCGACTTCCTGCACGATCCACTCCAACTCGAGCGCGCAACGGTGCGTGTCGTGTTCGGCGAACTCGAAAACCGGCGCATTGGCCAGACGGGCGAGGCGGATCCCCGCGGCATTGGCGTGAACGTCGGGAATCCCGGCCGCCTCCTGATAGGTCTTGGTGATCAGTTTGGCCGCGCCCCCGAGCCGGGCAGCGAACGCCCCGTACAGAATCAGCGCTTCGGCGCCGTCGCGGGTGCGCGGGAACGCGCCCATGAACTCGTGCAGGACAGGGAAAACCGACACCTCGTCAGGGAGGTAGCGTGCGGAGAGGATCGAGATAGCCTGCAGCGCGGCCACATCCTGTTCGAGGTTGCCGCCCTGCGGGTACGCGACCGAAATGCACTTGACCCCTGCGGACGCGGCGGAGATGGCCTCGAGCATGCTGATCGCCAGGCTGATCGAGGGCGGAACCAAGACCGCGGTCAAGGTCCCGAACAGTTCGCGATCGACAACCACGCCGTGCTCGGCAAGGCGGCCGCAGCGTTCATCGACCTCTCGCCAAGCCGCCAGCGATCGCGCCAGTGGAACGTCTTTGGAGTAGGGCAGGTTGTAAGAGATCCCGCCACCTTCGAAGGAGGTGATGCCACTGGCGATCGCGACATCGAACAAGATTCGTGCGTCGGGGGAGCCGTGCCGGATTTCCAGTGGGGCGGCGATCGATTCGTTGAGATCCCGCCCATGACGCCAGCCGTGCGTTACCAAGGGATAACCGTTCAGGGTTTCCGGGTGTGTGTTGAGGCAGCGCAGCGCGCTGTCGAACCGTTGTAGTCGGGTGTGCGAATCGATGGTCAGCGACAATACATCCGGATCCGCCAGCTGAGTGAGCTGATGGAGAAGCGTGCGCATCTCCTCGTGGCCACCGACCCCACAGCGTGGCTGAATCGCGAATCGGCCAGCCTGGCGGGCATAGGTGAGGGTGTCGAACACGGTGTGCTTGTCGAGGTGTTCGATGTAGCGCACGGTATCGGTCAGTGAGGGTAAATCCTCACCAGCGGAAACGATCACGAGGCGCTCCGCTGCGCGGCTGCGGCGTCGAGTGAGAGTCTTTGCAGAAGTTCCGGTAGTTCCGCGGCATCGGACAATACGATATCGACGCCGAGACAGAACAGCTTCTCGATCGCGTCATCGGATTTGTGGCTGCCCACCGACAAATTGCCGCCGACCACGACCGGGCAGCGAATGGCACCGGACTTCTGCGCTTTCGCGAGATCGCGCAGATCTTCATGGATGTGTCCGTTGAGGCTGCCGATCAGGATGGCCAACGCCTCCGGGTTGTCCAGGGCGGCGTTCGCGAACTCCGATACCGGGGTGCAGGTTCCGAGGTTGATTACGGTGTAGCCGTGTTCGCGCAGGTCGTGAGCGATCAACTGGTTGGCCACAGCGTGAGCGTCGCTGGCTGCGACACCGAGGATGACGGTGCCGCGGGCGTGAGAGGAATTGCTGGTCATGGAGTGCTCCGTTGGTCGAGAGTAAGTCCGAAAGGCACTGGCGGCGGCGGTCAATCGTCAAATGCTGTGAACAGCGCCCGAGAACTGATCCCCTCGATCCGAGTGCGGTCGAACACTGAGGAATCGGCGCGCGCGAGCGAATCAAAGACGTGACTGATCGCTTGAGCCAATCCCCATACCTGCGTGTACTCCGGCCAGCCTGACCCTGTTGTGTGACTGTCGATTTCGCGTTCGCTGATGTAATCGAACCAGGCTTTGTGTCGCGGGTAGCGGTGATGGAAGTCGTGACACACCGTGTCGCCGGTCAAGACCAGATAGCGCGCAGGGGCGTGCACGAATACCATGCGTCCGCACCAGCGCGTCCACGCCACGGTCGCACGAATCGCGCCTTGTCCGCGTGCAGGGGTGGCCTCACCGAGGAAGATTGCGTTGGTCAGTGCCGCCATGCGTTCTTTGCCGGCGATGTTCTCGTTACCGGGTGCGGGAAACGTGTGCTTTACACACAGGCGCAGCGTGTTGACAATTTGAAACAGTGGGAACAGTGGCACGAGCCAGCCGATAACGAAAACTTCCCAACTTCCCGTCGCGACGCTGAGAAATATGGCGCTGCCGTAGAATCCGAGAGCTATTGCCCGCTCGGGTGTGTCAGCGCCGATCCAGAACGAGCACAGGCGGCTGATCGCAAACCGCAGTTGGAACGCAGGGGAGAGTACCTTGCGCAGCATTCTGCGCCACATCTGTCGGCGCGTCATGCCCGGGGTCAAGCCCAGTCCGATCAGGAAGGCTTGGACCGTTGGGTCACGCAGGGTCATATGGTGACGGGAATGATGTTCGGAGGTGTGCTCGCGCCGGTACTGTGAGAAGTTCTGTACCAGTAGGATCGCCGAGCACGCTCGCCCGATAGCCGCATCCAGGCGCTCACGTCGGTACAAGTTCTTGTGTGCGGCTTGGTGGAATACCATCATTCGCGCGTTGCGCATGCCGTGCAGTGTGACCGCCATACCCACCATCGCCGACACGATCCACCACGTGCCCAGCCACAGCGCGAGCGCGGTCACCCCGACCCCGAGGCCCATGCTGGCGCAGCAACCGGCCACATGATGGGTGACACTCAACCGGATGGCGGGTTGGCCGTCGTACGGTTTCCCCGTCAACATCGTCAGTGGCGTCTGCCAGTGGACTGGGAGCCGGCGCATGCTCTCTCGTGGGTCGAGCAGCGTCGCTGGGGAATTCCCCTTCGTGACTATGGGATCGTCGATCGTCAACGTTCCCCCCTCCTTCACGCGATTGCTGTACCGAGCGATCTCCGGGCGGCTGACCTCTCGCCGACCCGGATTCGGTCGAGGGGGCCGGAGCGCAACAGCTGTAGTGGTGCTGCGCCCGCAGATCGTGGTTCTTGCTTACGCGGTCAACCGGCGGCCTGTTGGCTCGTTCCGGGACTCTCCATCGAGGGATGGGCAGTGACAATCTAGCCGATACCGACATGCGCCTGTCAAGGCAGCGGCATCGAAAACCGCTCAAATGCGTTGTATGACAACAAGAGCCGGGGTGGCAGGAGAGGGGCTGTCCAGGATTTGGGCCTGCATTTGTGCTCGGATCGAACCGCCGTCGACGGTCCTGAGCCGAACAGGCACCGTCTGCGCGCTTGTCGGGGGCAGTTGTGCGATCGCCGCGGGGTCCAACTCTCGCACGTGGTTCTCGGCGACCAGTATGACCTCGTCGAGGTGTCCGTCGCTGGGCCAAGGGACCTCGGGGAGGCCTTGACTGATCCAGCGCAGCAGCCGCATTCGCGGCAGCTCCACCAAAGCCGATTGAACACCCGCCGGATAGGACAGCACCATGCCGAGCACCGAACGCTCGCTGGTCCCCGAATCCTCGTGGTCAGTCACATCGATACTGGTTCCGCGCCACAGCCGGCCCAGTTCCGGTGATTCGACGACTCTGCCGAACGCATGCAGGCGCCGAATCGCCCCGTTGCCGAGCTGAGCCCAAAACGTCTCGCCGAGAAGACGGTCGGGATCTGTCTCATCGACCTCGGAGACCACGCGCGCGACCTTGATCGCATCCTCGGGACCCAGCATTTGCAGGAACTGGTGGATGCTATGGGATCGGTCGGGGTTGTGTTCGATGCCGTAGAGCTCGTAGAGCTCATCGGACCAGTACGTTGCGCGCTGCTGCGGTGCCCACGCCCACGCACCCGCGGTCGGAACCGGAGGTGGCGAGATCTCGGCGCGACCGACCCATACTGCGACCGAATGCACCGTGCCGTCGAATCCACGCACCGCGCGCCCGATTCGACGCTCGCGTACACCCCGGCGGATTGCCGTGGTGTCGAGGTCGGCTCCGGATCCAGTGACCCACCGGGCCACCTCGATCACCGCTTCGGCGAAGCGCGCGGGGCGCAGTCGCGCGGCCGAACGCCCTGCCACGACTGCCGAGCGGTGTGTCAGGACCAACTCGTTGCGATGAACCTGCGCATCGATGAAGGTCCAGCCCCTCTTGTCTTCATCGATTTCGGTCGTTTCGTTAACCGACATGATCCCCCCAAACACAGCAGAGCCGATCTCTTTACAGCAAACCGACCGAACGGTAGCACCACATCACGACCGCACCCCCGTTCGCTTTTTCGACTGGCGAAAGTGACAGCAGCACATAGTTACTGGCAAGTATGCCCGGTTTGACAACGCGTTGATCGCTCGGGCACGCTGCAGGAGACGCTCCGGCGTCGTACGTGTCCTGCGGGCTGAGTCACTCGCCCCGGTCGACCATCGCACATCCATCAATTGCGCTGCGCGGCGTCCGCGTGGCAGCACCCCTGGGGGACGTATGCGTAGTGTCGAGATCGCCGTCATCGGAGCAGGACCGAGAGGCGTTATCGCCGTAGAACGGTTGTGCTGCAATGCTATCGATCTGGGTATCGGTACGCCGATCGTCGTTCATTTGATCGACCCGTTCCCGGCCGGCGCAGGCCGAATCTGGCACACCGATCAGCCGCGCGAGTTGCTGATGAACACCGTGGCATCGGACATCACCGTGTTCACCGATGACACTGTGCAGTGTGCCGGCCCCATTGTGCCGGGACCGAGCCACTACCAGTGGGCGCACGCGGTCGCGCAAGGTGACATCCGAGCCTCGGGTGAGGAGACAAGACGGGAGGCGCAACGGATGCTCCCGTGGTCGTATCCGACCCGTCCGATGCAGGGGGAATACCTGCAGTGGGCGTTGCGCCGGATCATCAGCGAGGCGCCGCCGAATATCGAAGTGCATGTGCACCGGACGGCCGCTACCGCGTTCACCAACCTGGCCGGCGAGTATGCGGTCGATACCGCCGACGAACAACATCTCGTCGTCGACGCGGTGGTCCTGGCGGTAGGTCATTTCGACACCATCGCGACGCCCCGTACGCAGGAGCTGGCCGAGTCCGCGCGGCGAGCGGGACTGCTGTACATCCCGCCGGCCAATGCCTCGGAGGTCGATCTGGACGGTATCGATGCCGGAGAGAACGTCATCGTGAACGGGATGGGGCTCAACTTCTTCGACTACGTCACCTTGCTCACCGCAGGACGAGGTGGACATTTCACCCGGTCAGGAACCGGTGAGTTGCAGTACGTCGCCTCGGGAAACGAACCACGCATTCTTGCCGGATCTCGGCGTGGTGTGCCGTATCTGGCTCGTGCGGAACACGAGATCGAAAGCGTGACACGCTATCAGCCGCTGTTCATCACCCCGGAGGTCATCAAAGGGTTCCGTCTACGTGCACACACTGCCTCGGTGAACTTCCGTCGTGAGGTGTGGCCGTTGGTGCAGAAGGAGACTGCGTGGGTGTACTACAGCACGCTGCTGGCTGGTGATCGCGACGCGACGACGCGATTGCGGTCCTGCCTGCACGCCGTCGAATGGGGAGACGATCAGATCGAACGCATCCTCGATGAACTTGTGCCCGAACCGGACGATCGCCTGGACTGGGACACCATCGACCGACCCGCGGGCAATCTGCGATTTGCCACCCGGGGCGACTACACCGACTGGGTCCAGGACAAGCTCGATCAGGACTACCGCGCATCCGAGGATGGTCCGACTACACACGCGCTCAAGGCCGTTGGCGCGATCATGCGAGACCTCCGTGACGAGGTGCGGCAGATCATCTCGCACGGCGGCATCGATGGGCTCTCCTACCGCGACCACATCGACTCCTGGTTCAGCGGGTTGAACAACCTCATCGCCTCCGGCCCGCCGCGATCCCGGGTGGCAGAACTGCACGCGCTGGCGCAGGCAGGTGTGGTCACCTTCATCGGACCCGACACGCGGGTGAGTGTGACCGATCAGGCGCAGTTCAGCGCGTCATCTCCAGCCGTGGACGAACCGTTGGTAGGTGCCCGTGTGCTCATCGACGCGTTCTTGCCGAAGAACGATATTCGGGCTACGAGTGATCCGCTGCTTCGTTCCATGGTCGAAGCCGGCGAATGCCGTCCGCATCACATTCCGAGCGCGGTCGGAGCCGGATACGAGACCGGCGGAATCGATGTGGAGGAGACGATGTTCCGTGTCATTCGCGCTGATGGACGGCCCCAGCGCGCAGTGTATTCCTACGGCCCACCGATCGAATCGGTCCAGTGGGTCACCGCGATCGGTGCCCGTCCCGGGGTGAACTCACGCACTCTCCTGCAAGCGGACGCGATTGCCCGCTCGATACTCGAGCCGGTGGCCTCCGAGACCAATTCTGTTGTTGCAGTTGCTTCCCCAGCCACCATCTAACTCGCATTCAAGGACTCTGATGGCCACCTTCGCTGTTATCTACAAATACGAATCCGCTCTCGCCTCGGCACGAGCTGCAGCGCGTGCGGAGCACAACAGCTGGCTCGCGACACTGGTCGATGATGGCAGGGCGCTGTGCACGGGGCCGTTCACCGACGGAAGCGGTGGGCTGCTGATCTTCGCGATGGCATCGTCGGAGGATTTGGCGGCCCTGCTCAGTGAGGATCCTTTCGTGCGTGAGGAGCTGGTCACCTCGATCGGGATCACCGAATGGAAGCCGGTGCATGGCGCCATCGGTCTCGGTGCGTGAACTTGTCGCGACTTTCGCCTGTTGCAGAGGTGTTGCAGCAGTGCAGGCTGATCGGCAGGCTGTCGATCATCGATTGCCGCAGACGAACTACTCCGTGGCCGGTTCCGGGGCGACGGTCTCGACTGTCTGCCTCGGTGCGGGATCCTGGTCCTTCGGCGAGTCTGGAGTCGAGTCCGGTTCGGGCACAGCCGGTTTCGGTGTACCGGTCGGCAGGAACGAGTACGCCAGGCATACCAGACCGAGGAACAGATAGCCGAGCGCGACCTTCGGGGCGGCGGCCCACTCCACCTCCGCGGCGTGAATGAGTCCGACGAAACTCAGGACGGCTCCGGTCGCCGAGGCGACAGCCGCTGCCACGAAACGCTTGTCGAGGATGAACGTCACGATCGTGCCGAGCACGAGCCCGGCCAGGACGGCGCCCGAACCCAGCGTCTTCAGACCGTCGTAGACCACACCGGCCTGATTGAGCGCACCCGCGCCGACCTTGTCCGCGGAGGTGCCCGCTGCGCTGAGCGCATTGTCGATCTGGCCGACTCCCCACTCCGCGAGGTTCGGCAGCAGTGCCGCGACCACCGCCACCGCGTGCAGTCGAGGGACCGCCTGGAAGGCCTGCGCACCGATCAGGAGCCCGATGTACAGCAGAATCGGCACGATCGCCGGGATCGGCAGAATGGTGGCGAGAATCCCGAAAAGGCCGAGCAGGCACATCAATCCGATGGCGGCGCCGCTGGCGAGCGAGTATCCGGTGCGCCCGCCCGCGTCCTTCCAGCCCGGATGCCCGATGTACACCGCGGGCGGAAAGGGTGAGCCGAACCCGGAGCCGATGATCGCGCCGAAGCCGTCGGCGAGCAGCACGCTGCGCAGGTTGTAGTTGTCGCCCGCCGCGGCCGCGCTCTCGACATTGCTCATGGCTTCGGTGAAGTTGTAGACGCCCAGTGGAATCGCGGTCGCCAGCAGCGGCGCGAGATTGCCGAGTCCGTCGAAGAGCAGATCCAGGCGCAGATCGGGCAGTCCGATCGCGATATCGTGCGCGGCCTGGGTGACGTCCGGAACCGACATGTAGCCGCCGATCCAGCCGATCGCCGTGCCGACCAGCAGCGCGAGCAGGCCGACCGGCACATTGCCCGGCAGCTTCACGTCGGTGAAGAACCCGATCAGGATGATGGCCAGCACCGGCAGCCCGATCCACGCGGCCTCCCACATCTGCGCTGCTGGTCGCATGGCGATGAAGGTGATGGAGATACCGGCGAGGGTCCCGAGCATCGCCGCGCGCGGAGTGATGCGCCGGATGAACGGTCCGACGAACGCCCCGATCATCACGATCACACCGATCATGAATGCCCAGGCCAGTCCCGCCGACCACGCCGCGAGCGGGTCGTTGGTCTTCAGATAGATGGGCAGCATGACCACGAACACCACGATGAACATGTGCGGCACGCTCGGCCCGTACGGCAGCGCGGTCACCGTGTCGCGCCCCTCGCGGCGGGCGAGCCGGCGGGCCAGCACCATGTAGTAGAGGTTGCCGAGCACCAGGGCCACGCCCAGGGCGGGCAGGACCGTGCCCAGTACATCGCCGCTGGGAATCTTGACCACCGCGATCGACAGTGTGGTCAGGGTCAGGACATTGACGAGAATGTTGAACGAGAGGCCGAAGAACGCGTTGGTGTCGCCCCGTGTCCACCACGGCAGAGCCGGTGGCGCAACGGGTTCGGTGTGTTCGGTGTGTTCGGTGTGTTCGGTGGGTGTGGTATCGACGGACATCGGGGTGTTCCTGTTCACTGAGCGGGGGTGTTCGACGAGGTGAGCGCGCCGATGACGGCCGGCGAATCGGCGACCCAGCCGAAGATCCCGCCCTGTGCGGCGATCATCTCCAGCCCGACTCGCTGGAATTCCGGGAAATACGATCCGACGCAATCGGATACGACCAGGCACTCGTAGCCTCGGTCGTTGGCCTCGCGCACGGTGGTGTGCACGCAGACCTCGGTGGTGACCCCGGTGACGAGCAGTGAGCGGATCGAGTCGCGCTCCAGGACCTCGGCCAGCTCGGTGCCGTAGAACGCGCCTTTGCCCGGCTTGTCGATGACCACTTCGCCTGCGAGCGGCGCGAGTTCGTCGATGATGTCGTGGCCGTACTCGCCCCGAATCAGGATGCGCCCGAATGCTCCGGGATCGCCGATGCGCTGAGAGGGGTTGCCGCGCAGCAGTTTCGCGGGCGGGCAGTCCGAGAGATCGGGCAGGTGGCCCTCGCGGGTGTGGATCACCGGAATTCCGGTGGCTCGTGCCGCCGCGATCAGCGCCGCGAGCGGATCGATCACCGTGCGCAGCAAGTCGACGTCGTTGCCCAGGCTTTCGCCGAAGCCGCCGGGGAGCAGGAAGTCGCGCTGCATGTCGATCACGAGCAGGGCGATCGATCGTGGATCGAAGGAGAATTCGGCCGGGACCGCCGGAATGTGCTGGAGTGCGTTCATCGTCGTTCTTTCTGTGCGAGCCGGAAGCTCAGGTGCGCCTCGGTGGGGCGCGGCTCGTCGAGGATGCGGGCGGCCGCGGCGAGCACGGTGTCGTCCGAGAGGGCGGGACCGAACACCATGGCCGAGAGGGGCCGATTGTCGGCGGTCGCGCCGATCGGCACCGCGATCGCGGTGAGGTCCAGCAGATTGCCGAAGTGTGTGTAGTGGCCCAGGGCGGTATTGGTCGCGATCGGATCGTTCAGGACCTGCTCGACGGTGAACGTGGTCCCGATCGTCGGCACCACGATGACGTCGAGTTCGCCCCACATGCGCGCGACCTGCGCCCGCAGCTGCTGCAGTCGCTGCTGCGCCCGGAAGACGTCGACGGCGTCGAATCGGCGACCACCGGTGAGGATCTCGCGAACGACGGGCAGGATCGAGTCGGGCCGGTCCCGGAGGAACTCGTCGAATTCCACGAGGCGCTCGGCCACCCACGGTCCCTGGTACAGCAGTTCCCCGGCGTCCAGGAACGGCGTCAGCGTCGTTGCCACACAGTCGAATCCG
This sequence comes from Nocardia jejuensis NBRC 103114, assembly GCF_001613145.1. Lineage (GTDB taxonomy): Bacteria > Actinomycetota > Actinomycetes > Mycobacteriales > Mycobacteriaceae > Nocardia > Nocardia jejuensis. Next base: position 126,024 of record NZ_BDBU01000003.1, on the reverse strand, counting down.
ATCCGGTCGAGCCGGTCGCGCACCCCGAGATGCGCCGCGCGGAAAGCGTTGTCCCCGAAGAACTCGAGCTCCGATTCCGCGGGCAGTCCGACGCGGATCCGCGCGCCGTCGTAGCGCCCGGCCCGCTCCCGGCTCCACGGATCATCCGGATCCACGCCCGCCATCACCTCGAAGACCCGGTCGAGATCTTCCACCCGCGAGGCCATCAGGGTCATGCAGTCGAGTGAGCGGCACGCCGGAACCAGTCCCACCGTGCTGATCAACCCGCGCGAGGGTTTCCATCCGAGGATCCCGTTGAGCGCTGCCGGAACCCGCCCGGACCCGGCCGTATCGGTGGCGACGCAGAACGGCACCTGTCCCAGCGCCACCGCGAGCGCCGACCCCGAACTCGAGCCACCCGAGATCAGGTTCCCGCCGAACACGCTGCGGGGAATCGGATACGGCGTCCGCGTCCCGTTCAGCCCCGTGGCGAACTGATCCAGATTCGTCTTACCGACGAACAGGGCTCCCGCGTCCAGGAGTCGCTGGACCGCGGGCGCGGTATCGGTTGCCACATAGGCGAAGTCGGGGCACGCCAGCGTCGTGGGCCAGCCCGCCACATCGATACTGTCCTTGACCCCGAACGGCACACCGTACAGTGGCAGTGTCCGGGCTCCGGCCCGCTGTTCGATCTCCGCCGCCGCGGCCAGCAGCCGCTCACGCGGCACCGCCGTGATCCAGGTCCCGTCGTCCCCGCGCGCGGCGATGGCATCGGCCACCCGCGCCGCGGTCACAGTCGGTGAGCCACTGCCACTTTCGTGCGAGGCCACGATCTCCGAAACGGTGGGCCCTGGGTTCCACATCGGTCGATTGTCGGCACGGGGTGTGAAGTTCGAAGTCTCCGAATGTATCCGGCGTGAAACAAGCGGCGGGTCCGCTCAGAAGGCCGCCAGGATCAGTGCGCCGAGCACCGCGAGCCCGAAGGCCGCTCCGACGGCGGCGGCCAGTGCGCGAATCAGCCGCGGTCCCAGCGCCCGTGCGATGAAATACCCCGCCGCGGCGCCGAGGGCGGCCAGAACGAAGCCCTCGCCCATGACCAGATAGAACACGGCGGCCATCCCCGCGTTGAGGGCCTCCTCGATGCCCCGGGCGTGGTCACCGAACGGGATCGGAAACCGCACGAGCGTCCCGACGAGCGCGGCCGCGATCGGCGCGGTCAACACCGCGGCGATCGCACCCCACGCCGCGACCGCCCACAGCACCAGCCCGCTGGTCCGCTCATCCTGGATCGTCATTCGCGCCCGTCCTCCCGACTGCCTCGTCCCTGAATCGTAGAGTCGCGCGGCATCGACGGGCCCTCGGTACGCGACTCGGGCGGACCGGGTCGCGCTCTACCAGGTCAGGACCGGCTTGACCGTGAGTCCGGCGCGGTGATCGGCCAGGGCGGCGTTGATCTCGGTGTGCGGGTAGGTCCGTACCAGGCGGTCCAGGGGAAGGCGACCATCGCCGTGCAGGGCCAGCAGCTCCGGGATGAATCGGTGCGGGTTCGCGTCTCCTTCGAGACAGCCTCGGATCGTGATGCCGGACAGCACGATATCGCGCAGATCGATCTGCGGGACGCCCGATCCGAGTCCGACGACGGCGACCGTTCCGCCCACATCCAGGGCCGCTACTGCCGCGGCGAGGACCTCGGGGCGGCCGGTGGTGTCCAGGGCGTGGGTCGCGCCCGTGGCGGTGAGTGCCCTGATCGCCGCGACGGTGTCGCCGGCAGCGGGATCCAGGGCATGCGCGGCGCCGAGTTCCAGGGCGAGATCCCGTCGATGCGAGGAGGTTTCGACGACGATCACCGTCGTATCGTCGAGGGTCCGGGCGGCGAGCAGGCCCGCCATGCCGACCGCTCCGGCCCCGTAGATCACCAGCACCGATTCCGGTTCGGGGCGCAGCACCTCGAGCACCGCGCCCGCGCCGGTCTGGAATCCACAGCCCAGCGGCGCGGCGATGGTGAGATCGGTGCTCGGCGGCACGGGGACGGTGTTGTCCGCGGTGGTCAGGGCGTAGCCCGCGAGGCTGGACTGCCCGAAGAATCCGTCCCGGACCGCACTGTCGCCGATCGTGACCCGGGCGGAGCGATCCGGACGCGGCCCGAACTGGTTGAGGCGAGTCGAACGCGCGCAGTAGGGGAGTCGTCCGAGGCGGCAGTTACGGCATTCCCCGCAGTGGCGGTAGGTCAGCACGACGTGATCGCCGGGGCGGATGCCCTCGACCTCGGCTCCGACGGTTTCCACGACACCGGCGCCCTCGTGACCGAGCAGCACCGGACGATCCTGCGCACCCGCGGCTCGGGACACCAGATCCGTATGGCAGATGCCCGAGGCCACCATGCGGACGAGGATCTCCTGCCCGCGCGGTTCGTCGATTCGCACCGGTTCGATCGTGAAGCCGGCCTTCGGATCCCGTGAGAGGGCGGCGTGGGTGGGTGGCATCGCTCAGGCTCGCTCGAGCAGGAAATAGAAGTGCCGGCCGTCGGCCAGGACCAGGTCCGGGCGACCGTTCATGATCCCGATCAGGGTCGTGTCGTCGAGCTGTTTGAAATGGTCGAAGATGGGCCGCCCGTCGTAGACCATGGTCGCGGTGACCTCGCCGCGGAACTCGATGTTCCACAGGGAGGCCTCGCCGCCGCCCAGCGCCGTGTCGGAGAACAGCGTTCCGTCCTCGGCGCGGCAGATCAGCGGTTTGGCCTCGGTCAGCGAGAGGAAGGTCTTGCCGTACCAGCGGCTGCGCGCCAGCGCCCGGCACAGCGGATGTCCGGTCTGGAACGCGGCACCCTTCCATTCGCCCAGGATGTCTTGCGCGCGAACAGGTTTCAGGCTCTGCCAGAGCTCGTCCAGTTCGGCGGGCGCGACCCCGTCGGGCTGGCCCGCCAACTCGCGCCAGCGGTGAATCGTCTCGGTCATGACCACTCCGAACTCCCGAACCGTTTGGTTCGGGAAATGTACACCCGAACCAAACGGTTCGGCAAGATAGGATCCGGGCATGCGCTCAGCCGGACATGCCACCAGGGAGCGAATCCTCGCCGCCGCGAAGGCGGAGTTCGCGCGATACGGAGTCGCCGGTGCGCGGATCAATCGGATCGCCACCAGCGCCAGTGCCAGCAAGGACCGCCTCTACGCGTACTTCGCCGGCAAGGACGAGCTGTACGCGGCGGTGACCGCCCAGTGGGCCGCCGACACCACCGACGAGACCGCCCTCGACGCACAGGATCTGCCGTCCTACGTCGGGCGGCTCTTCGACCACTACCTGGCCAATCCCGACAATGCGCGGCTGCAGGCCTGGGCGGAGATCGAGGACACCCGCATCCCCGCGGCGGACGAGGCGATCCGAAACGTGGTGGCCCCCAAGATCGCCCAGATTCGCCGTGGTCAGCAGGACGGATTCGTCACCGATCTGTTCCATGCCGTGACCCTGCTGACCCTGCTCACCGATCTGGCCCGCACAGCCGCAGTGCACGCCCTGCACGGCGATCGCGCCGACATCGAGGATCGGCGAGCCGCCACGGTGCTCGCGGCCCGTCGGCTCACCGCCCCGGCCTGAGGCGGGTGGACCGGATCGAGGCGATAAGAGAATGACAGGCTATATATCTCACGGGCCGGCGTGTTAGATATACGGCGAACGGCCTGAACGGTGGCGACACGACGGTTCCGAATGGTGCTGCGACCGTCGAACTTCGGCAGAGCCGGACCAGCAATGCCCACCGACGAGCAGAAACGCAGGTAGGACGGCAATGGCGAAGATCGTACTGTTCGGGGCGACGGGGTACACCGGTCGCCTGACCGCCGAGGCTCTCATCGCGCGCGGTGCTGAACCGGTGCTGGCCGGTCGCAATGCCACAGCTCTCGGTGCGCTCGCCGCCGGGCTGGGAGGTGCGCCGACGGCGGTCGCCGACATCACCGACCCCGCGTCGGTGCGGGCACTGCTCGGGCGCGGTGATGTGCTGGTGACCACGGTCGGGCCGTTCCTGCGGTACGGCGGCCCCGCGCTGGCGGCGGCGATCGCCGCGGGAGCCCACTACATCGACTCCACCGGTGAGGGGCCGTTCATCCGTTCGGTGTTCGAGCGCGACGACGAAGCCCGTGCCGCCGGGTCGGCTCTGCTGACCGCGTTCGGATTCGATTATGTGCCAGGCAATCTCGCCGCCGGACTGGCCCTGCGGGAGGCTGGTGCGGGGGTGCGCGCCGATATCGGCTACTTCATGGACAGGCCCGGCACCAGCGGCGGCACCCGCGCCTCCATGGTGGGGATGCTGTTCGAGCCCGGATTCGCGTTGCGCGGTGGGCAGGTCGTCGCGGAGCGCACCGGTGCGCACGTGCGGTCCTTCGACATCGCGGGGAAGGGCCGCACCGGTGTGTCGATTCCCGGTTCGGAGCATTTCGCGTTGACCCGTTCGTTCCCGCGGTTGCGTGAGGTCGATGTGTTCCTCGGCCTGCCTTCGCCTGCGGCCCAGGGGTTGTCGGCCGTGTCGCGATTGTCGGCGGCTCTGGCCCAGGTACCGCCGCTGCGGCGTGGTCTCGAAGGTGCGCTGAACCTGACCGTGAAGGGGTCCACCGGTGGTCCCGGTGCCGCCGCCCGGGCACGCACTCGATCCTGGGTGAGTGCCACGGTCGGTGACGACGCCGGAAACACGCTGGCGAGTACCACTCTCGCGGGCGGTGACCCGTACGACTTCACCGCCGCGATCATGGCCTGGGGGGCGCACACGGCATTGGACGGCGGTCTGCTCGCGACCGGCGCGCTGGGCCCGCTCGACGCGTTCGGCCTCGACGCACTGCATTCCGCGGCTTCGAACGCGGGTTGGGCCGCCGTCGGCTGAGATCGGCCGCCCGGTGGCGCCCACGTTCGAGGCACCACCGGTGTCACGACGATCCTCAGTGCTCGCAGAGTGAGAATTCCCGCTCGTACAGATCCTCGTTGTGCTCGTCGATGAAGAACTTCCGCTCCCGCATCAATTCCGCACGGAACTCCCGGGCCTGATCGAGCGTCATGGTCGAGGTCGGCGACCAGGGTTGCTGCGGCGGGATATCGGAGGTCGAGATGATCCTCACCGACGGATCCACCAGGAAGAACGCCAGGATCTTGCGATGGCCCGGGCGGTCGCGGTCGATCAGGCCGAACGGGGCGACCCGGTGCTGCAGGATGTTCGGGAACGCGACGCAACGACCGGCCCGGGTCTGCACCGAGCCCAGCTCCTGGTTGAGCGGATCCTCGTCGTCGAGACCGTAGATGTCCCGCACGCCCGCGTGGTCGCTCTGCTCGTATTCCGGATCGTCGATCGCGGCTCGGAAGCTCAGCCGGCTCTCGCCGATGTTCTCGCTGTCCCAGTAGTAGATGCCGGTCGAGACGATGCGCTCGTTCATCATCCCCTCGACATGCCAAGCGCCGCCCGCGTATTCGGGCTTGGCGGGGGTGAGATGAATGGTCGCGAGCTTGACGATCACCTGCAGCGGGCGACCGCGCAGATCCACCCGGGCGGCATCGGGAAGGCTCGGCGGGCTGAACTCGGGGGCGTCCGGAACGACCGGGCGGCGCGTGTCCCACCAGGTGTCCATGGCGCTGTGCCAGGCAGCGCGAGCCTCGGTGCCCTCTTCCTCCGACGGTTCCACGGGCTTGTCCGGATCCTCGTCGTACCAGCTGCACGAATCGGCCTCGATCCGCAGCGGGCGCGGATGACGCAGATCGGTGAGCACGTTCTCGAACAGTGGGAGCAGGCGCGAGAACAGCACCGGCAGAACGGAGTCGAGGTGGCGGTGCGCCTCGGGGTGGACGTTGTTGACGTAGGACCGGAAGACCGCCTCGCCGTCGTCGCCGACCACGACGTCGGTGGGCAGCCACTGGAACTTCTCCGAATACGCGTACCGCACGCTCGGATGTGCCGCGGTCGGCCACGCGAGTTCGTCGGCGCCGCTCACCGGGCGCACGAGGCAGAACAGCGAGGGATGAACCAGATCCAGCACCTGTCCATCCGATCCCGGATGCCAGTCGAGTTCGGCGGGCGGGACCTCTTCCAGTACGCGAACCGCCGCGCGCAGGCGGGCGGCGAGCTCGTCGTCGATCAGGGTGTCCGACTGCCACACCCCGTCGACAGCCGCCACCTCGATCCCGGTCCGCTCATCGCGAAGCTGGGCGTAATGCGCCAATTCCGCCATCACATAACGAATCTGGGCCGCGCTGAAGTCCTGGGCGGTCGCCTCCCGCGTCCACCGCTGGGCGATCTCGGCGTCGTTCCGCTTGTCGAACCACTGTGGTTTGGACCGAATGTGCGCGCTGAGCCGCATCATCTGCAGTTCGCGCACGGTCCTTGGTTCGGCGACCGGTATTCGGTGGGATTCGACGAAGGGCAGGGGGAAAGGGGAGTGGTCGCTCATACTCTCGGATCTCTCGTGGACAGCTGCGGCGGCAACGGTACTTGGTCCGAGAGACACGTTTGCGGGCGTCAGGTGGTGGCGAACATCTGGGTGGCCATCCGCAGTGAGCGTTCGACGGTGTCGAAACCTCGTGGGAGCATGACGGATTCGTACGTCGAGACCGCGTCCGCGAGCGACTTGCCACCTCGGGAGGCCGCGAGGATCTCCGCGGCCAGGGTGGCGGAGTCCTGCAGTGCGGTGTTCGCACCCACGCCGCCGGTCGGCGGCATGGCATGGATGGCGTCACCGAGCAGGGTGACCGGGCCGGACCGCCACGGCTCGACGCGGCGGCTGGTGCGAATCGTGATGGGGAAGAACGATTCCGGGTCGGCGCGGGCGAAGATGTCGCGGACGGTCGGGTGCGAGCGCGCGGTCGCCTCGGCGGCGAGGGTCCACAGCTCGCTCGGGGTGAGCGCGTAGAGCCGATCGTCCGGCAGGCCGAGTCTCGCGGCGTGCGTGACCAGCGTGGTCATGAGATAGTCCGGCCGGTCCGGCTGCGGAGTGCGGAAACGCTGTGGGGCGAGGGCCGCGCCGCCGCCGTGCGGGTCGGCGATCCAGCAGAAGCCGCGCAGGAAGCTCGCGGGCAGCAGTGGCACGGTGGTGTCGTCGAGTGTCATACGGCCGTAGAGGCATCGGATACCGAGATCCTCGACGACGGCGTCCGGGAGCAGACGCCGCCGGATCGGTGAGCCGATACCGTCCGCGCCGATCAGCAGATCACCCTCGTCGGAGCCACCCTCGGCGAACTCGACCCGGACCCGGCCGGCCTCGATGATCCGGTAGCCGGTGACGGTGTGCCCGAAGCGGACGACGTCGCCGAGGCCGGTGAGCAGGGCGCGACGGAACGCGTCGCGGTCGACATTGGTGATCTCGTCGGCGGACTCGACCGGAAAGGTCTGGGCCATCGTCTCGACCAACCGGTCGGTGTACATGGCGACCAGGTCACCGGAGATGCCCGCCGAGCGGCGCACCTCGTCGAGAACCTCGGGCGGCAGACAGGCGCGCAGGGCGGCATTGCCGTTCACGTCCAGATGGATGCGGTAGCCCTGGTTGCGTGTGCGAGGCGTGGGGTCCTGTTCGTGGACGGCGACCTCGACACCGGCGGCGTGCAGCGCCTGAGCGAGCGCGAGCCCGCCGAGTCCGCCACCGGCGATGAGAACTCTTGTGCAGTTGGACATTTCGAACTCTTTCGATCGGAGCCTGTGCCGGCGTCGGCGGGCACCGTTCCATCGTCAAACGGCTCACGAGTTTTGTCAACCATCTGTTTGATTAACTCAAAGCGATGCATGAATCTGCCGTGCCCAGGTATGATTCAGCCGTGCCCTCGTCGAAACCGCGCAGGTCGCCGGCCCCTCAGGAGCGCCAGCGCGACCCCGAACGCACCCGCAAGCTGATCCTGGATGCCGCCTCGGCCGAGTTCGGCGCGCACGGGTACGCGGGCGCGCGGATCAGCGCCATCGCCGCGCGCGCGGGCGTGAACCAGCAGTTGATCTCGTACTACTTCGACGGCAAAGAGGGCCTGTACCAGGCGATGTCGGAGCAATGGCAGCAGCGGCAACGGGAACTTGTGCCCCCCGGCACGCCGCTGCCGGAAACGGTCCGGCGCTATGCGATGGAGGCGCTGAACAATCCGGAGGGTGCGCGCCTGCTGGCCTGGAACGGCTTGCAGTACACCGGCCCGGAGGGCGATCCGGACCAGGACCGCCGCACCAGAATGCTGGGCGGCACCGTCGAGGAACTCCGCGCCCTTCAGGACGCGGGCACGCTCTCGTCCGAGCTGGACCCGGCCTGCCTCGTGGTCATGCTGATGGCGGTCGCCATGGCGCCCACCACCCTGCCGCAGGTGATCGAGGGCGTCTGCGGCACGGACCCGCGCTCGCCGGAGTTCCTCACCCACTTCGCCGAGCAGGCCGCCCTGCTGACCCGCCTCCTCGGCCTCGAATCCGCTTGACCCCCAGCCGATCCCGGGTTCGGCCGATACGGATTCGGGAACAGGGGAAGGCTCCCGGTCAGGACCGGGTCGATCGCCCGGCCGGGCTCAGGGCTTGACGGCCAGTGCGTTGATATCGCGCGGGGTGAGCACATGGTCGTCCGCTCCCGAGGCGGCGACGGCGATCATGGCGCGGCCGATCTGCCGGTTGTCGTTGAACGCGTTGGGTGCGAGCCGTGCGAGCAGCGGAATCAGCGGGCCGGTGACCGCGTAGGCGGCGCGGTAGAGCGGGGTCTTGGACACGACGCCGTCCATCGGCTGCACGAAGCCGGGCCGGAACATGTACGCCTGGAAGGGAAGTACCAGCAGATCGTTCTCGGTTTTGCCCTTGACCCGCCCCCACATCGAGCGGCCCTGCTCGGTGCTGTCGGTCCCCTGTCCGGAGACGTAGATGAACGTCAGCTTCGGGTTGGCGCTCGCCAACGTCCGTGCGACCGCGAGCGTCAGATCGTAGGTGATCTTGCGATACGCCTCCTCCTTCATGCCGACCGACGAGACGCCGAGGCAGAAGAAGCACGCGTCGTACTGCGGCAGTTCGTCAGCGATCGCGGACAGGTCGGTCGGGTCGGACTGCACCAGATCGCGCAGCTTGGGATCCGAGATGCCCAGGGAGCTGCGCCCGATCGCCAGCACCTGCTCCACCCGATCGTCCGCGAGACACTCCTTCAGAACACCCTGCCCGATCATGCCGGTCGCGCCGTAGAGGATTACCTTCATGGCTCGCATCCTGCCCCAGCCGCGTGCGATTGTCCGGGAGCCCGGGCGACGCCTCGCGCGTCGTACGGTGACCGCCGGTGCATGCGGCCGAAAATCCTTGGCGGCGGCGGTGTTTCGGGCCGCGTGCTCAGGTTTCGGGCTGAACGTCCGATTCCCGGGGTGCCAGGACCGCGGGATGCAGTAGTGCCGCCACCGAGAGCAGGGTCGTGGCGGCCATCGCATCGAGCCAGTAGTGGTTGCCGGTCCCGATCACGACCAGCAGCGTGATCGCCGGGTGCGCCAGCAGCAGCCAGCGCCACGGCGCACGCGTCGCGGCGATGAGCGCGACGGCCAGGAGCATGGCCCATCCCACGTGCAGCGAGGGCATCGCCGCGAATTGGTTGGACAGGTGATCGGTCTCGGGCGGCCCGTAGACCGAGGGACCGTAGCGGGCCGCGAGATCCACGAACCCGTATTCCGGCAGCATGCGCGGGGGAGCGATCGGCATCAGCACGTGCAGCAGCAGGGCGGCGGCGGTCAACGCGACCATCAGATTTCGGGTCAGCCGATAGTAGGTCGGACGATACGCCCACAGCCACACCAGCGCGGCCACCGCGACGGTGAAATGCGCTGTGGCGTAATAGATGTTCGCCGACTTGGCCAGGAACTCGTGTCCCAGGAAGATCGACTGGACGCGGGTCTCGTCCAGTAGTTGCAGACTGTTCTCCCACGAGATCAGCGACCGCGCGTTCTCGAACGCGCGCACCTGTTCCCCGGCCGCCATGAGCCGCCCGGCTCGATACACCAGATACAGCGCCGTGATCAGCGCCAGCTGTCCCAGCGCCTCCCATCCTCGTCCGCGCACCGCGATCCAGGTTCGCCGGATCACCCCGCCGACCGGCGCGTGCGCAGCCGGTCCCGCGCCGTCGAGGTCCAATGCCACCATTGCCTCGCGGCTCCTTCCTCATCGAAAAGCCGCCCCCGCCGTTAAGCGGAGTTTAATCCTCCGGTTACCGTAGCATCACCTGCCGCACACCTTGCCGAGTGTGACGCGCGAGACAGCGCAGGGCGGCCGGACGGCACGCCGATGAGTCAGGACCCGGTGTGGCCCTGGTGTTTACGCAGCCTGTTCCAGGGCTGTCAGGCGCCGGTGTTCGCGGCGAACCGGGCGGCGATATCGCTCGCGGTGACCTTGGCCAGCTCGACCAGGAACGGCACCCGCTCGGGAATCATGAGCGTGGTCGGTCCGCGCAGTCCGAGCGCGAAGCGGCAGCGGCCCGCCGGGTCCAGGATCGGAATCCCGATGGTCCGGAATTCGGGGTCCAGTTCCTCGTCGTTGTAGGCGTAGCCGCGCTCACGGGTCAGCGTCAGTTCCGCGCGCAACTCGGCGGGCCCGGACACCGAGCGGGCCGTGCCCTCGTCGTACGGGAGCGATTCGAGTTCGCTGTCGGCGGTGTCGGACCAGGCCAGCAGCGCCTTGCCAAGCGCGCTGGCATGCAGGGGCAGGCGCACGCCCTGCAGGCGGTGGCCGTCGCTCTCGCGCCAGCGGCTGGTACCGAGCAGCACCGCGTGAATGGTGTGCCGGATCGCCACCGAACAACTGGCCCCGGTGGTCGCCGCGAGTTGTTCCAGGCAGGGTTCGGCCAGATAGATCCGATGCTGCCGATACGCGATCTGCCCGTACTCCGCGAGCGCGCCCCCGACCCGATAGCGGCTCGAGTCCTCGTCCTTCTCCAGGAAACCGGCCTGCACGAGCGCGCTGAGCAGTCGATGCGTCGTGCTGACGGCCAATCCCTGCTGCCGCGCGACCTCGGAGACACCGCGCTCCTCGCCCCCGCGAAAGCAGTCCAGCACCGACAGGGCACGAGCGACGGTCTGCACTCCGGAGGCTTCCACAGCAGCGACGGTAACACGCTGGTTCGGCCCGAATCGTCGAATGCTTTCCGCTCAACGGAAAGAACCGCCGTTCGAGAGTTTCGCTCAGGTGGATCGAAACCCTGTCCGGCAACGCCGGTTTCAGCAGCTCCGCCGGAAAACCAAGCGCTATAACGGCTTCGCCCCGGATCTGTCAAGCCTTCCGATCCTCGGAAAGCATTCCCTCGCCGTGCCGGATTCGAATCCCTACTGTCCCCAGGACATCGATCGAGAACCCCGTCGATCGTCGATCCCGGAAGAGGTGCCCTGGATGTCTCGCACGCGCCGGCCACATCGTTGGCGTCTAGCTCTCGCAATAGCCCCCGTCATCGCGCTGGTCGCCGCCTGTGGTTCCGGATCGACCGATTCGGGTCCGCAGGCGCAGCTGGTGCTCAAGGTCGCCGATCCCGGTAACTCGGGTCCGCTCGCGGTCGCCAAGCGCGACGGCAGCTTCGACAAAGCCCTGGCCCCGCTCAACGCGCGGGTCGAATGGGTCACCACCACACCGGGTTTCAGCTCCATGCTGAAGCTGTTCAACACCAAGGAGCTCGACGTCTCCGGAGCCGCGTTCAGCCCGGTGGTCGGCGCGCTGTCCAAGGATGTCGCGGTGCGCATCGTGGCCGTACAGGACCCCGCGGGCAAGGACCAGAGCGGCATTCTCGCCACTCCCGACTCGGGCATCCACTCGGTCGCGGATCTGGTCGGCAAGCGGGTCGCGGTGAATCCGGCCGCCAAGGGCGAGTACATCCTGCTCAAGGCCCTCGCTCAGGCCGGGATCCCGGCGGACAAGGTGACCCGGGTTCCGTTGCAGCAGAAGGACGCCGCGTCCGCCTTCGCGACGGGCAAGGTGGACGCCTGGTCCTCGTTCCTGGTGCCGTACCAGGAGGCCAAGGCCAACGGCGGCGTGGAGATCGCGACCGAGCAGAGCATCGGGTCCAAGGACAATTCGGTGGTCGTGTTCCGGACCGAGATCCTCGACGCGCACGCCGATGTCGCGGCCAAGTATCTCGAAGTACTGCAGGGCCTGACCGCACAGCAGCACGCCAATCCGGCCGAGTTCGAGAACGTCTTCGAGAAGACCGGCCCCCGTGCGCTGAGCGGTGCGCGCCTCGCGGACGCCGTGCGCGTCGGCGGTGAGGCGACGGTGCCGCGCCTGCCCTCGGCCTCGGACGCCACCGACCTCGCCGACGTGGTCGACCGGTTCTACGACAACGGCGTGATCACCCGCAAGATCACCGCCGCGGACATCTTCTACGACCTGAAGGCCAAGCTGAGCCCCGAGCAGCTGGCCACCGTGCAGGCGGGCCGCTGACATGGCCGTCCTGCTCGCCCCGGCCGAGCGCTCCGGCGCGCTCGCGCCGCCGCGGGCCCGCGTCGAACGACGCAGGCCCGCATGGCTTTCGGTGCCGCTGCGGGTGCTGCTGCCCGCGCTGATCCTCGCGGGCTGGTGGGCGGGCTCGGCCAGCGGTGCGCTCTCGCCTCAGGTGCTGGCGGGGCCGCCCAAGGTGTGGTCGGCGTTCCTGGAACTGCTGGGTAACGGTCAGCTGGTGGATTTCGCCCTGGCCTCGTTCACCCGCGCCGCGTTCGGTGTCGCTCTCGGCGTATCGCTCGGACTGCTGTTCGGGCTGGTTGCCGGATTGTCCAGTCTCGGTGAGGAATTGCTCGACTCGACGATGCAGATCGTGCGCGCGGTGCCGTTCCTGGCGCTGGTGCCGCTGTTCATCGCCTGGTTCGGCATCGACGAGTTGTACAAGGTGCTGCTCATCGCGGTCGCGACCATCGCGCCGATGTACGCCTACACCTACCTCGGCGTCCGCAATGTGGACCGCAAGGTGGTCGAGGCCGCGCGCGGCTTCGGACTCCACGGTTTCCGGCTGGTGCTCGAGGTGATCCTGCCCGCCGCGCTGCCGAGCGTGCTGATGGCGCTGCGAGTGTGCCTGTCCATCAGCATCACCGGCCTCATCGCCGCCGAGCAGGTCGGGACCACCGAGGGCGTCGGCTATCTGGTCACCCTCGCGCAGGAATACAACCGCACCGACTACATGGTGCTGTGCGTGGTGCTGTACGCGTTGCTGGGCCTGATCTTCGACGCTCTGGTGCGCGTCGCGGAGCGCTACGCCATGCCGTGGCAGCGACAGGTGACCATCCGATGACCGCGCTGGACGAGCCGGTGCGCACCGGCGGATCGGTCGCGGTGTCGATCACCGGACTGCGAAAGGCCTTCGGCGAGAAGGTGGTTCTGGACGGCATCGACCTGACCATCCGGCGCGGGGAATTCGTCGTGCTGCTCGGACCCAGCGGCACCGGCAAGACCACGCTGCTGCGCCTGCTGACCGGGCTGGAGTCCCCTGATGCCGGACAGGTGCTGGTGCCCGCCGCCCGCACCACCGTCTATCAGGAGCCGCGCCTGATCCCCTCCAAGCGTGTGCTCGCGAATGTGGTCGTGGGACAGCGCCGTTCGCGTGAGACGAAGGAGGCCGGGCTGCGCGCGCTGGCCGAGGTCCACCTGGACGGCAAGGCCCGCCAGTGGCCGGCCACGCTGTCCGGTGGCGAGGCACAGCGCGCGGCCCTGGCCCGCGCTCTGGTGCGGGAGCCCGAATTGCTGCTGCTGGACGAACCTTTCGCGGCTCTGGACGCGCTCACCCGCTTGAAAATGCAGGATCTGGTCGGGGACCTGGTCGCCCGGCACCGTCCTGCCGTTCTCATGGTCACCCACGATGTGGACGAGGCGGTCCGGCTGGCGGACCGAGTGCTGATCCTGGACAACGGACGCTTCGCCGTGGACACCGAGATCGCTCTCCCGCATCCCCGCGACCGCGCCGATCCCGCGGCCGTGCGCTACCAGGCCGCCTTCCTCGGCCACTTGGGCGTCGGCCGCCCCCACCCCGGCGACGCCTCCCTCCCAACCTCCAGGAGCACCTCATGACCGACACCCTCTGGTACACCCGCTGCCCCGTGCCCACGGCCAGTGGACTCGCCCACAGCCTGGGCTGGCTCGGTGAGACCGCCGCCGACAGCGGCCTGAAGTTCGGCGTCCTGCAGGACGCGGGCCCGGAGTTGGCGGGCTTCCACTTCTCGCACGAGCTGTCCGGGCTGGTGCGCGAGGGCGGCAATGTACCCGCCCTCGCGGCCCGCGCGCAGGGATCACCGACCCGGCTGATCGGCCTGACCTGGATCGACGAATCCCAGGCCATCCTGGTCGGCCCGCACTCGCCGGTCACCTCGGCCGCCGAACTGGCCGGGCTGCGCGTCGGAATCCCGGCCTGGGCACAGGATCAGGCGCGCAGCTTTCCGCGCGCCATGGCCCTGCACGGCTTCGCCAACGCGCTGCGGCTGGGCGGACTCACCCTGGCCGATGTGCGGCCGGTCGAGCTCGCGGTCGAGCGTGATCCGCAGGTGCGCACCGAGGTTCAGGATCGCCGCCGCAACATCACCTGGGGTGTGGAGGAATTGCTCAGCGGTGAGGTCGACGCCATCTACGTGAAGGGCGCTCGCGCCCAGGAGGTCGCGATCGAGCACGGCCTGCGGGTCGCGGTCGACCTCGACGCCACCGACACCAAGCGGCTGCGGGTCAACAACGGCACACCCCGGCCGATCACCGTGCACCAGGAACTGCTCGACACCCGGCCGGAGGTCGTCATCGGATTCCTGGCCCAGAGCCTGCGCGCGGCGAACTGGGCCACCGGCAACCTCGACGGCGTGCGCGAGGTACTGCAGCGCGAAACCCTCTCGGGCCCAGCGGGAGTCACCGCCGCCTACGGAGAGGACTTCCACCTCGGCCTGCATCCGTCGCTGTCGGACGAGCGGGTCGAACTGCTGGGCGTGCAGCAGCGGTTCCTCTACACCCACGGCTTCCTGGCCGCCGAATTCGACCTCGACTCCTGGGTCGCGCGCGAGCCGCTGGAACGCGCGCTCGAGCAGGTCGCCGCCGAGCAGGTGACGGTATGACGGGATCTGTGCTCTCGAACCACGGCGGTGGTGCGCGATGACCGAGTATTTCTGGCGACTGCCCAGCCGAGGTGACGGCCGCCGCGCTCTCCCCGAACTGCGCCATCGCGGCGGATTCGGCGGCCCGGCACCGGCGACGCCCGCCACCGATGTGCGCCCCGGCAACCTCGGGCCCTTCGACGACCTGCACCAGATCATCGGCGCCGCCGAGCTTTCCGGTCTGGACGGGGTGCTCGCGCCCTACGATCCGGCCGGCGAGGAATCCTGGATCGTCGGCGGCGGAGCCCTGCGTGCCACCCGGCACTCGCGGGTCGTGATCGAATTCGACCCGGCCTTCGGCACTCCGGTATACGCGGCGAAGGTCTCCGCGACCCTGCAGCAACTCTCGGCCGGACGCCTGATCTGGCGGCTCGCCGTGGACTCCGATCCGCAGGGCGCGATCGCCCGGGGCGACCGGGTGAGCGGCGCGGATCGCTACGCGCGTGCCGCGGAGTTCCTCACCGTGGCACGGGGAGTCTGGAACGAGATCCCGGTTCCCGGCGCCGGTTTCAAGGGCACCGGGTTCGACTACGCGGGGGAGTACTACGACGTCATCGACGGCGGATTCCGCGGCATCCTGTCGGGACTGCCGTTCCCCACCGTCCATCTCACCGGCAATTCCGCTGCCGCGCTGCAACTCTCGGCCGCGCACGCGGATGTGCACGTCTTCACCGAAACGCCGAACGGTATCGGTGGCGCGGTGTCCGAACTGCATCGCCTCGCCACCGCTGCGGGGCGGACCGTCCGCGCGGGCTTGGAAATCCCGGTCGTCGCCCGCGAGACCGAGGACGAAGCCTGGGCGCGCGTCGAACGCCAATGGCGCGAAGTGCATCCCGACGGCCCCGGCGCGCACGCCCTGAGCCTCGGGGACGGACGCTGGGCCGGTTTCACCGACCTCGGCTACCCGGATCCGATCGGTCTCGTCGGCAGCTACGAGCAGGTCGCACGCCAACTCCAGGTGTACGAGGCCGTCGGCATCGACCATGTCGTGCTCGAAGGTCACCCGCACATCGAGGAGATCCACCGCGCCGGCGAGCACCTGCTGCACCTCGCCGATCCGGCCGGGCGAATCCTGAAGGAGGCCACCGCATGACCATCGACGTCTACTGGCGCATCGGCATGGAGGGTGATCACGCCTCCCTGCGCACCCCGCGCCGATACAACCGCGGGCACGCCAACGGCTACGGTCCGGGAAATATCGCCCCCGCCATCCGAGGCGGCGAACTCGACGGCTACGGCTACATCGATCACATCGCCGCCGTCGCCAAGGCCTCGGAGTCGGCGGGATTCCTCGGCGGACTGCTGCCCTCGTTCCCCGTCACCGACGATCCGTGGGCGGTCGCCGCGGCGCTGGCGCGCGAAACCACCACCTACCGCTTCATGGTCGCCTTCCAGCCCGGGTTCCTGCATCCGGTGCAGGCGGCCCGCATGTCGGCCAGCCTGCAGCGCGCCACCGGCGGGCGGCTGGTCTACAACATCATCAGCGGTGGCGGCGGTCCTGCCCAATTGTGGTGGGGCGACAAGGTTTCCCACGACGACCGCTATGCCCGCACCACCGAATTCCTGGACGTGCTGCGCGGAGTGTGGGACGGCGAGCCGTTCGATCACGACGGGCGCTTCTTCCACACCGCCGGGGCCGCCCTGCCGCCCGGTCTGGCCGGACAGCCGTTCCCGGAGATGTACTTCTCCGGTTCCTCGGGCGCCGCGGTGCAGGCCGCGGGACGGCACGCGGACTACTACCTCTCCTGGCTCGAGCCGTACCCGGACCTGCGCGCCAAATTCGACGGCGTGCGCGCCCACGCCGAGAAGACCGGCCGCACCCCCAAATTCGCGGTCCGCATCGACATCGTCGCCCGGCACACCGAGGAGGCGGCCTGGGCGGAGATCGAGAAGGGCTGGGCCTTCGTCGACCGCGACGCCGCCAACCGCGCCGCCCAGGGTGATTCGGTGGGCGCGGCCCGGATCAAGGGCTGGGTGCCCGAAACCATCACCGGCTACCGCGATCTCGAGGTGCAGCCCAATGTGTGGTGTGGCTTCAGCCTGATTCGCGGCGGTCCCGCCTTCGGCCTCGTCGGCAGCTACGAACAGGTCGCGCAGCGCCTGGACGAGCTCACCGAACTGGGCGTGGACGCCTTCATTCTCGCGGGCAATCCGCATCTGGAAGAGGCGTACCGCGTCGGGGAGGAAGTGCTTCCGCTGCTCGGACGATCCCGGCTCACCGCTCCCGACGCCACCATCCCTGACACCGCCGCCTCCGACGCCGCGGCGTCGCTGTCCCTGACCCACTAGGAGAAACAAATGACCACCACCGAGACCCGGATCTCGACCGCCGCAGCCGAATTCGTCGCCGCCGCCACCCGCGACGCGGAGAAGGTCTTCCGCGTGCTTCGCGAGAGCGGCACCGTCACCGGCAACGGCACCGTCAATTTCGTCGAGCGCGTGCCCGGCGAGGAGATCGCGATCGCGCTCAACGAGCCCGGCCCCTGGGCCGAGGATCGCACCATCGAACCCGTCGTGGCCACCTTCGACGGAGAAGTGCTGTCCGGCAGCGGTTCCGCCGGTTTCGTCAAGGGCTACGCCGGTGTGTTCCGGCAGCACCCGGAGATCACCTCGGTCGTGCACGTGCACAGCCCGTGGCTGGGCGGCTGGGCCCAGACCCACCGCACCCTGCCGATCCGCTACGCCGCCGTGCAGCGCCTGACCCTCTCGCGCGAGATCCCGCCGCACATCGACCGCAGCATCAGCGCGGGCCAGTTCATCCTGGACCGGCTCGCGCAGGACCCCGATCTGATCGCCATCTTCGAGGCCAACGGCGGCGCGAACGTCATCGGGCGCAAGGGATTGCTGGACCTGGCCAAGCTGGTGGTGCTGCTGGAGGAAGGCGCGCAGTACCAGGCCATCGGGGAAACCCTGGGCGGCTCGGCCGAATTCGACCCCAGCAATCTCGCCGTGCAGTGGGGGCGCACGGGTCTGGCCGACGAGGCGCGCCGCCGCGGCCTCATCTGAGCTTCCCTCACCCGATCCACCGCACACTTCCCCAGGAGCATCCCATGGCGATTCGCGTCGGCTACTTCCCGCACAACAACTCCCTGTTCGTCCTGCGTCACCGCGGCATTCTCGAGCGTGCCCTGCCCGATATCGAATGGGTGGATCTGCGCACTCTTCCCGAAACTCCGCGGGTGGACGTCGAATCGGCCCTGCCGTCCCTGCATTCGGACTGGCTGTTCGACGAGCGTGGTTACGACTTCATCGGGACCGGTTTCACGCCGCCGGTCACCGCGCTGGCAAATGACCGCGACATCGTCTATGTCGGCATCTCCGGACCACGTATCGAGAACGGTCGTCTGGTGACCAAGGCCGACAGCGGCATCACCGATGTCGCGGACCTGAAGGGCAAGCGCGTGGGCATCGCGCACGGCTCGTGGCAGACCACCCTGCTGCTGTTCGCCCTCGAGCGCGCCGGTCTCGGCTGGGCCGATATCGAACCCGTCGACACCGATGTGCACGACGGCGGCGCTCTGCTGCTGAGCGGTGATCTCGACGCCTGGGTCGGGGCCTACCCCGGCCTGACCGCGGTCGAGGCCGCGACCGAACTGCACACGCTCATCGACACCGAATCGCTGTTCAGCCACCCCTCGCTGTGGTTCACCCGCCGCGATTTCGCCGAGCGGCAGCGCGACGCGCTCGAGGCGATCATCGCCGCTCTGCAGGAATCGGACGCCTGGATCGTCGAGAACCCGCGTGCGGCAGCCCAGTACTTCGTCGACGATGTGGTCGCGCGCGGCGGCAGCGCCGACCTCGACGCCTGGGAGGCGGCCCTGCGTGGACGCCCCTTCGGCGTCGCCGCGGTGAGTGAGGCTTTCCTCGACGAACAGCAGCACGCAGCCGATCTGCTGGCCGCCAACGGGTTGCTGCCGCGCACCATCCGGGTCCGCGACGCGGTGCTGCCGTGGATCGGCGAGGCGGTCGAGGCCGGGCGTGCGGCGGTCGTCACGGCCTGACGATCACCCGAGGTGGGCGCGGACGGGGCCTGAAATGCGCTGAGGTGCAGGTGCTTCGGGAAGTGGTTTGCTCAGCGGTATCGAATGATTCGATGGCTTAATCGATTCTGCTATTGTGGCGACGCTGATCATGGGATGGGGCTGGACGACAAAGCAATTGTGGTCCGGCCCCCTCGGAGCACTCCGAGGAAGCCCGGATCGGCGTGCATACGCGACCATGTCCGGAGTATTTGCTTTTGAGCGACTTGAGAACCTGCCCGCGACCACGACGCGTTCTGCTCACCGGGACGAGTGAACGCCCGCGCCTGTCTTCCCGGCCGATCCGTACCGGCCGATTCCGGGGTGCGCTCCTATGAATTCGAATTACGCTGTCGTGATCGTTTCGGTGCTCGCCGCCGCACTGGTCCTCGCGGTCATCGCCGCGGGGTTCGGGTGGTGGACGGCGAGACGACAGCGAGCCCGCGCCGATGCGCTCGAACGTGAGCAACGCGCTCGCGACGAGGCCGTCGAGAAGATGATCGAAAACCTGACCGGGACCATCGTGCCCGCGATCGGGGAGGCGGTGCGCCGTTCGGATACCGAATCGCCGACCGTCGCACTGCCGGCCGTACTGGAACAGACACACATCGCGGAACTGGTGTGGCAGTGGGCCGCCGCCTGTGGCAACGAACTGCGCGCCGTCGCCGACGACGCCCGCGAGCGAGCCCAGCGCGACGCCGACGCCGCCCTGCAGCTGGCCGTCACACAGGCCGCGACCACCGCCCGCACCCAAGCCGAGACCGCCGCCCGCGAGGCGACTCGCGCCGCGGTTCGCGCGTTCGGCACCTCCGTGGTGAGCCTGGGCACCGACGTCGGCCAGGTACTGAGCGGATCGCTGCGCCAGCACCGCGGTGACGACGTCTACGAAACCCTCACCCGCATCGACCATTCGGTGCAGCAGATGATCCGCCAGGCACAGTCCTTCGTGATCGTCTGCGGCGGTCTGCCCGGACGGCGCTGGCCCCAGCAGACTCTCACCGACGTGGTGGGTGGCGCGGTCGGGCGCGTGCGGGACTTCACCCGGGTGCGGCCCGGGCAGCTCGATCGCGTGGTGCTGAGCCGTGTGGTCGAACCCCTCGTGCACACCGTGGCGACCCTGCTGGACAACGCGCTGCGCTATTCACCGCCCACCTCGTTCGTGGATATCGGCTTTCAGGAAGGCCACCACGGAGTGACGGTGATCATCGACGACGCCGGTGTGCGAATGAACGCCGAGCAACTCGACGAGACCCGCCTGATCCTGGGCGGTGACCGCGTGGTGGACGTGCACCAGCTGGGACCCTCACCGCGCGTGGGTTTCCCCGGCGTGGCCGCACTGGCCCGGCGCTACGGCTTCACCATCTACATCGACGGTCCCAACATGTACGGCGGCATGCGGGCGATGGTGTTCATCCCCGACACGCTGCTTGCCCCGGTCTCGGTGCCGGACAATGTCCCCGATGTTCCGGCCGCGGCCGAACCCCCCGCCGTCGAGCGGGTATCGCTGGAACCGCTGGTAGTCGAACGGACTGCCGGTGAACCATTGGTGGTCGAGCGCGTGGCACTCGAGCCGCTCAGCGACGAGCGGATCCCGAGTGCACCGGTCGAGCTGCCTGTCGAGCCGAAACCACTTATGGTTGAAGATAATTCACCGCCCGAAAACGATGTGACCTCGGGCGGTCTGCCGAAACGGCGGCGTCGCACGGCGATCGCCTCGGCGGCGCCCAGCGTCGGTGAGGCCGAATCCGGTTCGGCGCGGCCGGATATCGCCGCAGCATGGCACAGCGGTTCCCAGCGCGGCCGCGCGGCCGCGATCGATCACTCGAAGGGATGAGATCTTGTCGAGCACACCAGCTATGACAGCGACCGACAGCAACAAACTGGCCTGGCTTCTGGACGACCTCGAGTTTCCCGGTGTCCGGTTCGCTGTCCTGCTGTCCGACGACGGTCTGCGCATCGCTCACACCAGCGGGATCACCGTGGACGATGCCGAACGCTTCTCGGCCGCGGCCTCGGGCCTGCGCGCGCTGGGCAAGGCGCTCGGTGAGTTCTGCGGCGGCAGCGCCGAGAACGGCGTGCGCCAGAACATGACCGAGTACGACGGCGGGATGATCTTCATCACCGCCGCCGGAGCCGGTGCGCTCCTGGGTGTTTCGACCTCCCAGGACGTGGACGTCAGCCTGGTCGCGCACCGCATGAACGAACTCGCCGTCCGTGTCGGGTACGAGCTGGGCAGTATGTCGCGGACGAGAGCGAATCTCGGGCGCCCATGAGCCGGCCGCGGCGCGACCCCGATCTGGTCCGTGCGTATGTGCGCACGGGCGGGCGATCGCGGCCGTCGCGAGCACTGGACCTGGTGACGCTGGTCGTCGCGGTCCAGGATCCGGCGGCCGGCGCCTCGTCCGATGCCCGCCGGATCATCGAAGTCTGTCGGCGCGGTGCGCTGACCCTGGCCGAAGTGGCCGCCTATCTCGACCTGCCACCGTCCGTGGTGAAGATCGTGGCAGCGGACCTGCTGGACAGCGGCCACCTGGTCGACCCCACTCCGACGGACATCCTGTCGGAGCAAGCCCTGTTGGAGGAGGTACTGCATGGGCTCCGCGCTCTATCCGCATGAGCGCGTCGTCGACTATGTCCCGCGAACCGTGACCCGCGCGGTGAAGTTGCTGGTAGCAGGCAACTTCGGCGTCGGAAAGACCACGTTCGTCGGGAGCGTGTCCGAGATTCGGCCACTGCGCACCGAGGAGACGATCACCGAAGCCTCCGTCGGCGTCGACGATATGGCCGGGTTGGCCGGCAAACAGACGACCACCGTCGCCATGGACTTCGGCCGCATCACCCTGAACCCGCGCCTGGCGCTGTACCTGTTCGGCACACCCGGACAGCGGCGCTTCGTGCCGATGTGGGAGGACCTGGCGGTCGGAGCGCTCGGCGCGATCGTCCTGGTCGACACCCGCCGCATCGAGAAGGCCGACGAAGCCCTCTCGGTGCTCGAGGAACGCGGCGTCCCGTACGCCGTGGCGATCAACGAATTCGAAGGCGCGACGCGTTTTCCGCTCGACGAGGTTCGCGACGCGCTCGACCTCGACGCCGAGACCCCGCTGCTGTCCCTGGACGCTCGGGACCGGCCCAGCTGTGTTCGGTCGCTGATCACGCTCGTGGAATACCTGCTCGAACCCCAGCCCTGAGTCCTCGCGACGCCGTGCTCCGGCACGGCGTCGCGGAGTCGCGACCCGGGATCACCACGCGAGGGCCGAGCCCCGATACTCCGCGACGATCGAGGCGGTGGCCGCCATCGAATAGACGGCCGCGTTCCAGATGATCGGAACGAACCAGCCCGCCGGTCCGGTCAGGACGATGATCGCCAGCGTGGCCAGGCCGCCGGAGATCACGACCGCGATCAGGTCGCGGGATCGCATATCGCTCGGCAGCGACTGCAGGCGGACGATGCGCGCGACGTCGAGGCGGCTCCACCGCGCGTCCGGCCCGAACATCCGGCGGCTCAGTCTCACCGAAATCCACAGCAGTGCAGCGAATATCAGTCCGGCCGAGAGGAAAGTGACCACGCATATCGCGAGGTTCCTCACGAAGCTCATCGCAACCTCCGACTGTCGCACTGCTGACCTCGGGAAATGCTCTCGAGTTGTCTGATGTGGCCGGTATTCGCGACTGTTCGCGATCACCGCGGCAGCCCGATTCCCACCCTAGCAGCGAGCAAATATTCAGCAACCAATCCGAATTGTCCGGAATGTCGTCGGGCTTTGGGTGCCACGTAGCCGCTCTCCGCCGGAGTTGTCGGTGGTGCGGGCTACGGTTGGCCGGTGAACCGCACGGATCGTCTGTACGCCCTGGTAGAGGATCTGCGGGCGGTCGCGCCGCGGGTTCGGACGGCGCGTGAATTGTCACAGCGATACGAGGTCAGCTCGCGCACGATCGAGCGGGACATCAGCGCGCTACAGCAGGCCGGAGTGCCGATCTACGCGGACGTCGGGCGCCGTGGGGGATACGCGCTCGAACGAACCATGTCCTTGCCGCCGTTGAATTTCACCCCGGCCGAGGCGGTCGCGATCGCCGTCGCGCTCGAACGCAGTCAGGGCGCTCCGTTCGATCGGGCCGGGCGCAGCGCGCTGGGCAAGATCATGGCCGTGATGCCGGCGCGCAATGCCTCCGGCGCGCGTGAGCTGGCGGCCCGGGTGGGAGTACTGGAATCGGCGGATGCGGTACGCGCACAAGAGATTCCAGCTGTGCTCGCCGAAGCGATCGAGGCCGGTCGAGTACTGCGGATCACCTACCGGGACAAGACCGGTGAGAACACCGAGCGGGAGGTGGAGCCCTCGACGTTCCTGGTCGGCGGGCAGGGCTGGTATCTGATGGCATGGTGCCGATTGCGTGAGGAGTCGAGGTGCTTCCGCATCGATCGCATCGGCGAGGTCGCGATCATCGATGCTCCGGTGTCCGCTCGCGCCACCTCGGCGGTGTCCGTGCCCGACTGTGTCGTGCGCGCCGTGTCGTTCTGAGCGGATTCGCCTCGGAAACACCGACAGGGGGTTGTCGCCGGGACGCGGGAAAGTTGATCTCGCAGCACGACATCCACTTCTCGGGAGGCGAAAGATGAGCACGACCACCAATACGGTGACCTGGTTCCAACTCGGCAGCAACGACCCTGCCGCGGCGAAATCGTTCTACGGTGATCTCTTCGGCTGGACGTTCTTCACGGATCCGAACGGCGGGGGCGCCTACGACCTGTTCCGGTACGCCGATGGCCAGATCCCCGTGGGGGGCGTCGCGCACACCGAGGATGCCTCCGACAATCACGGGATGTTCCTGGTCGAGGTCGCCGATGTGGTCGCGACCCTCGCGGAGGCGGAGCGACTGGGCGGCAAAGCGCTCACCGCACCGATCACGAACGACAGCGGCCTGGTCTTCGCCTATCTGGTGGACAACTCGGGGATCCGCTTCGGAATCTTCACTCCGGCACCCTGATTCGGATCGGCGGCAACAGTGGAGTCGGCGAACCCGCGTGGGGTTCGCCGACTCCACTTCTCGTTGCGCCTATCGTTCGGAACCTCAGCGATCCCGATTGGCGACGGTATGGGCCAGCGCCACCAGAGTGTTCGCCGCCTCCAGCGCGGGAAGTTCGGCGATGGCGGCATTGATGCGGCGATCGGCGTAGTACTGCGTGGTCTCCCGGCCGCCCGCGGCTTCGATGAGCGCCTGCGCGCGTGCGACGTCCGCCGCGGACATGGGCGAGTCCGACTGGTAGATGGTGGCCAGTTCGTGGGCGGCCGGGGTGCCCGAGCGCAGCGCGGCCACCACCGGGAGGGATTTCTTGCGACGTCTCAAGTCGCTCACGGGTTTCCCCGACACCTCCTGGTCGCCCCAGATGCCGATGAGATCGTCGGTGTACTGGAACGCGAGACCGAGTTCGCGGCCGAAACGGTCCATCGAGGAGACCTCGGAACGCCCGGCCCCGGCCGAGAGTGCACCGAGTGCACACGCGCATCCCATGAGCGCACCGGTCTTGCCCATGGCCATGTGCTCGTAGTCCACGACGCCCGTGACGTGCCGTCCGTCGAACGAGCAGTCCTCCTGCTGCCCCCGGCACATCTCGATGACCGCCGACTCGAGGCGATCGATCGCCTCACCGAGTATCGCGCCGGGGACATGGGAGATGAGCACCTTCACCGCGAGCGCGTGCACCGCGTCCCCGAGCAGCACCGCGTCGGCGATTCCCCAGACCGCCCACACCGCCGGTCTCCCACGCCGAGTCAGATCACCGTCGATGACGTCATCGTGGATCAGCGCGAAATTGTGGACGAGTTCGACCGCGACGGCGACCGCCGCGACCGCCGAGGGGCCCGCGCCGAACAGGGCCGCCGCCCCGATCGCCAGTGCGGGGCGCAGAGCCTTGCCCGACCCGTGCAGGCAGGGCGTGCCGTCGGGGTTCCACCAGCCGAAGTGGTATCCGGCCATGCGCCGCAGCGGATCCGGCATGGAGACGATGGCCTCGAGCAGCATGGGCTCGCAGATCGCCCGCGCCTGCGCGAGGATCTCCACGGCTCGCTCGTCGGTGGAATCGGGCCGGTCGGGTCGGATGGACGCGGGCGCGTGCGGCGCGGGCCGGTCCAATTCGGGGTCGGTGGACATGAGTGGTTGCCCCCTTCACTACGACGATGGGTGAGCGGTGATGACCGAGGTGAGTGCCGGGTCAGGGGGTGGTGCGACGGGCGCGCGCCGATTCGGTCAGGCGTGCGGCGCTGGTGCCGAGTCCGGTCGGACGCAGGAAGCTCAGCCCGGGGGTGGCGCCGGTGATCGCCCCGGCGTGCCCGGGCCGGTAGCGCTCCACCAGCTGCCGCTCGCCGTACCGATCACATACGATGTGCCAGTTCAGGATTCCGGCCATCCAGTCCCGCAGTTCCACCACGCGCTGATCGAGGATTTCGCGCGCTGCCGCGTCGAGGTCGTACTCGTCGTAGAGGGTGGGCAACTCCTGCGCGACGACCCGCTCGAACTGGCGCATGCGGGCGGTCATCAGGTCGTTGACCACGGTGATGGCCCGATCCCGGTCGCACTCCAGGAAGTTCTGCATCACCCGCACGGCGTTGTGGAACTCGCCCTCGAACTCGGTCTCCTTCTGATAGGAGAACAGGTCGTTGAGCATGACCGCGAAATCGGCGGCCGTGTTCTCCAGATTCCGGACCGTCTGGGTGCGGTAGACCTGGGCCGGAACCGAATTCCCGTGCGAGAGCCGGGCCAGTGCCTGGGTCAGGTCCGAGCCGAAGGTCTGCCGGCGCATCTCCACGTAGTCGACCGGATCGGGAATCCGGTGCAGGGTGTGGTTGACCATCTCCCATTCGCACGCCTCGAGGAATTTCTCGACCGCCGAGCGGAATTCGCGTCGCTGCGTCTCGCTCATCGAGGCGGTGGTGCGCTGCCACAGGTCGTACAGTCCGACTTCGATCGGGTTGGCGGCCACGGGCACCGCGGCCGGGTCGATCGGCATGAATTCCCACAGCCGCCGGGTCTGCGCATGGGCGAGGGTGACGTTCTTGGTCGGGAAGAAGACGGCTGGGAAGTAGTCGTCCACATAGGTTCCCCAGGTCAGCCAATTCGCCGACAAGTCGAGCTCCGGCTGGGTGGCGTCCGGATCCAACCCTGCGGAACACAGCGCGAAATCGAAGTTCCGCAGATCGTGCTCGCTCCACAGACTCCGATCCAGCACTCCCGCAACGGGATCGAGCATTCCCATCCGGCGTGCCCAGTCGACGGCGCTCTCGCGCGCGACATCCACCAGCGGATTCATCCGCAGTGGGAAGGGCATGTAGATCTGCGGCATCGGCGTGGGACCGACGGCCTCGAGCGGCGCGTGCGCGAAGGTCTTGATCCGGATCGCCCCGACACCGGCGGGCGAGAGCGGGAATCGCAACGCGGACATACCCAGCCCGGTGGGCGCGAGCACCTCGACGAACGGCCGGGCCGCACTCTGCCCGCCCTGGTTCATGTACCGACTCGAGCGCATATGCCATTCGTGACCGCCGGACTGCCAGTCCTGCAAGCCTTTCGCGTACGCGGTGACGGCGGCCTGCGCGTCGGGACCCGCGCCGAATTCGGCGAACAGCAGCGGCAATTCGGTGAGCGCGGTGGTCTCGAACTGCTGCAGGCGCGAGGTCAGCACATTGTTGACGAGTTCGGCGGCGGGCTGGGTGTCCAGGCCCAGGAAGCGCTCCAGAACCAGGATGCAATTGGCGTTCTCGCCCTCGTCGCGCACCTCGCGCTCGTAGGAGAAGATGTCGTTGCGCAGGTGCACCGCATCGGAGAAGGTATCGCGCAGCACCCGGAGCGGACGGGTCTCGGCCAACTCGGCGGGAATCTCCGCGTTCGCGGCGTGCTCGACGAGATTGGCCGACCAGGGCGCGCCGCCGACCTTGCGGCGCATCTCGATGTACTCGATCGGATTCGCGACCCGGTCCTCGGTGATATTGGCCAGTTCCCAGCGCGATTCCTCGAGCAGCGCCTGGGTGGTGGTCGCGAAGCGCCGGCGCCAGTCGGTCGACATGGCGGGCACGGTGCGGGGCCACAGATCCGCGAGTCCGCGTTCGACCGGATTGGTCGGTTCGGGCATGTCGAGATCGTCGATCGGCATGAAATCGCGCAGCCGATCCAGGTATTCGCGGGCTCCGGCCATGTCACCGGTCTTCTTGTAGAGCTCGAGGAAGTGGTCGTCGAAGTAGAAGACCCAGACGTACCAGTCGGTAATGAGGTTCAGCTCCGCGCTGTCGCATTCGGGATGCGTGTACGCGCACAACAACCCGTAGTCGTGCCGGTCCAGATCGCGCAGGTCCCAGATGTGGTGTCCCTGTTGCGGTTCGAACAGGCCCATGTCGTCCGCCCATTCGCGGGCGTGAGCGCGGGCCTCCTCCACGTGTGGGTTGAGCCTTGCCGGGTACGGCATGTAGAAGTCGGGGAGTTCGAACGGCTGCATGGCGAATTCCTAGTCTGAACACAACATCCCGAGCACAACTTCGATTCGAGCCATAACTGTCTGGCGTGACGCGGCGGGTGCCAGGCGTCGTCGTCGAACGGCGACTCCTCGCGCCCTCCTCTCACATTCGTTGCGGACCCCGGGCTCGGCGTTGCCCGGTTGTTGCCCGATTCGATCCGTGTGTTGCGCACTCGGGCATCGTCGGAGGGTTTCGTGGAGCGTTCCGACCTGATCCGGCCGCCGGGCGTCACTCGGACAGCCTGGCTCAGGTTCGGTGAAAGCGTTTGTGCGCCAGCGCATTCTGGGCGAAGTAAACGGTACGACCAGGTGGCCGGAACCGTGGTGGAATCACGGAATATCGCCCGCTGACCGGGGCGGCGAGTCGCGTTGCGGCACTGGGTAGTTCAGGATTTGCCGTCGCAGTTCAGGATTTGCCGTCCGTTATGACCGGTATCCGGGACGGGTGACCATCGCCACGGAGTTCATGGGGAGGCGTGGAAGCGGCTCCGGACCGGAACGACCGGCCGGTACCGAGTAGATCGAGAATTGGCCGGGGTGAGCGTCACCGAGGCCGTCTCACGAAGAATGGAAGGGGGAATCCCACTCCTTCCACTACCAACATATAACGCATCGGGGGGCTTGCGGCAAGACCCGGGTGAGGGCGCAGAATCGCTGGTCGAATCCATAACTCGCGGGAAAGAGGTGCACGTGCCTACTCAGGGGTACGAGGACGAGTTGCGGTCCGAGCGCGATTACGTGGCCGGGCTCTACGCTCGGCTCGAGGCCGAGCGCACGCGAGCCAAGGGCCGCTACGGCGAGGCATTGCGCGCGCGTGCCACCTCGGCCATGGAGCGTGAATTCGAGGTGCGCGCGCTGGCCAAGGAGGTCAAGCGACTGGACGTGGCGGACAACGGCCTGTGCTTCGGCCGTCTGGACAGTCTCACCGGCGAGCGCTCGTACATCGGCCGGATCGGGCTGTACGACCAGGGCAACGACTTCGATCCGCTGCTGCTGGACTGGCGCGCTCCGGCGGCGCGGCCGTTCTATGTGGCCACCGGTGCGAACCCCGAGAACATGCGCCGGCGTCGGCAGTTCCACACCCGGGGGCACGATGTGGTCGATTTCACCGACGAGGTGCTCGGGCGCCCCGACGGTTCGACGGGTGGGGACGCGGCGCTGCTCGCGGCGGTCAACGCGCCGCGCGGCGAGGGCATGCGCGACATCGTCGCCACGATCCAGGGCGAGCAGGACGACATCATCCGGCTCGACCACTCCGGTGTGCTGGTGATCGAGGGTGGTCCGGGTACCGGTAAGACAGTGGTCGCGCTGCACCGGGTCGCGTACCTGCTCTATACGCAGCGTGAGCGGATCGAGCGGCACGGTGTGCTGGTGGTCGGGCCGAATCCGGCATTCCTGAACCACATCGGGCGGGTGCTGCCCTCACTGGGCGAATCCGATGTGCTGTTCATGACCGCGGGCGACTTCGTGCCCGGTCTGCACGTGATCGCCGAGGACGGCCCGGAGGCGGCCCGGATCAAGGGCTCGCTGAAGATTCTCGACGTCCTGGCCGCGGCGGTCGCCGATCGTCAGCGGCTGCCGCTGGATCCGGTGCAGATCTCGCTGGCGGACGTCACGGTGCGCATCGACGCCGAGATCGCGCAGTGGGCACGGGAGGAGGCTCGGGCGAGCAAGCAGCCGCACAACGCGGCCCGCATGGTGTTCACCGAAATCCTGACCTGGGCGCTCACCGAACGCGCGATTTCCCGGATCGGGCAGGGCTGGCTCTCGCGCTCGGATCGCGACGCCTGGGAACAGCTGCGCACGGACCTGCTCGAGGAACTCGCGGAGAACGACAGGTTCACCGCGGTGCTCGACGAACTGTGGCCGATCCTCACCCCGCAGGAGGTGCTGTCGTCGCTGTTGAGCTCGCCCGAGCGGTTGCGTGCGGCGGGCGCCGATCAGGCGCTGCTGCGCGAGGACGGTGCGGCCTGGACGGTCTCGGACATGCCGCTGCTGGACGAGCTGGTCGATCTGCTCGGTCGTGACAAGGCGGCGGACGAGGCCGCCGAACGTGCGGCCGAGCGCGAACGCAAGGTCGAGGCCGAGTACGCGGCCGGTGTCCTGGACACCCTGGTGAGTCGCGAGGACATGATGGACGACGAGGATCACCTGTTCGCCACGGACATGCTCTTCGGTGAAGATCTCGCCGAACGCTTCGTCGAGCGCGACACCCGGGAACTCGTCGAACGTGCTGCGGCGGACCGGGACTGGACGTACCGTCACGTCGTCGTCGACGAGGCGCAGGAGTTGTCGGAAATGGACTGGCGGGTGCTGATGCGCCGCTGCCCGAGCCGATCCTTCACCGTGGTGGGCGATCTCGCGCAACGGCGGTCGGCCGCGGGCGCGACTTCGTGGGGTGCGATGCTCGAACCGTATGTCCCTGGCCGCTGGGTCTACCGGTCGTTGACGGTCAACTACCGCACGCCCGCGGAGATCATGTCCGTCGCCGCCGGGGTGCTCGCGGAGTTCTCGCCCGGGGTTCAGCCGCCGGAGTCGGTACGTGCCTGTGGCGTCCCGCCGTGGTCGCGACGGCTCACCGCCGATGAATTGCCGGACGCCATAGCGGAATTCGTTCGGGACGAAGCCGGCCGGGAGGGCACCAGTGTGGTGATCGGCCCGCCGGGCGTTCCCGGAACCGTGCCCGCGTCGGAAACGAAGGGGCTGGAGTTCGACGCGGTGCTGGTGGTGGATCCCGATCGGATCCTCGCCGATGGTCCGCGCGGCGCGGCCGAGTTGTACGTCGCGCTCACCCGCGCGACCCAGCGTCTCGGCGTCCTGCACCAGGGGGCGCTGCCTCGGTCCCTGAGCGGACTTCTCGAACTCGGCACACCCGCCGGAGTCGGTGGCCGGGACCAGCCGTGACCGGGTGCGGAGTCGAGCTGAATCATCCGCTCAGAGGCCGAGTTTGGTGACGGCGTTGTCCTCGAGGGGATTGGCCGTGCGGATGTAGCCGTGCACCGTACGGGGATTGGACCAGCGACCCTGACGCATGATTTCGCGGTCGCTGGCGCCACCCAGGGCTGCCTGGGTGGCGAAACCGGCGCGCAGGGAGTGGCCGGAGAACAGGTCGGGGTCCAGGCCCGCGCGGGCGGCATAGCGTTTGACGAGTTCGGCCACCGCGCGGCCGGACATGGTGGTGTCGGCGATGCCGCCGTGCCGGGAGATGGCCGGGAACAGGGGGAGGTCGCGAGCCGGGAGCGTGGTCCCGGTGAAACAGTGGCAGCGGTGAATCGCCGGATCCGCCGCGGGAGTGGAGGCGAGCCAGGAGCGCACGTCTCCGGCTGTCGCGAAGTGCGCCTCGCGCAGGCGAATCCAGTCGGCGAAGGCGCAGACGGGACAGGTGCGCGGGCGCTGACCGCGAGGGAGCACGACGCGTTGTTCGGCGACGCCGGTGGGGTCGGTCTTGGTGGTGGGCAGCTGGATCAGCAGCAGCGGTTCACCGCTGGCGTGATCGGTGTGAACCTGTACGTCCTGAATGCGCAGGCCCGCTATCTCGCTGCGGCGCAACGCGCCCGCGAAGCCCACCAGCAGGAGCAGGGTGTCGCGGCGGCGGGCCGGTTCGGTGGGCCAGCCGAATTCCGGGAGCTCCGCGAGCAATTGGTCCAGGGTGTGCAGCAGGACCGGGCGCTTGCGCTTGGGCTGAGTGCGTCGGGTGCGTCGAATACCGCGCAGCGTCAAGCGCACCACGTCCGAGCGGGTCGGGGATGGCAGGCCGTTCGCCGCGTGCACGGCCGCGATGGCGGCGGCCTTGCGCTCGAGGGTCGCGGCGCTGAAGGCCCACCGCTCACCGGTGTCATCGGACCGCAGCGCGTCCGCGGCGGCGGCGAGATAGACCGCCACGTCCAGCGGATCCGCCGGTAGCGCCTGCCTGCCCTCCGCGGCACACCAGGCGGACCAGGCGATCCAGTCACTTCGGTAGGCGCGCACGGTATTCGGGGACTGAGAGGCCTCCAGATACCGGTGCAGTGCCGCGGCCTGGTCGCTGTCGAAGCGTTCGCGGACCAGGCGCAGCGCGGCGGCATCGACCAGGACGCTTCGGACACCGCGCCGCAGTTCCGTGCGGACCGTTTCCGGCAGCGCGAGGGCATTGGCCGGCTCCGCGGGCTCGGCGTCGATGACGGTCGTCTCGTCCTGAATATCCGCGTCGCTGAGATCTGGCCGCTGTGGCATGACTCGAAGTTCATCACGACCGGGTGTCCTTGTCACAGCCCGCGCCAGAGTGGGGGTGTCGATGACAGTGTGCCGATCACGCACTCTCCCTTCACTTCGGGAGGTCGTCGAAATGGACGTCGTGGGCTACGGCGGTGACCTCGAGGCCGTCGGCGGTCGGGTGGATGGCGGTGAGTTTCGCACCGACCGGGAGTTGCTCGAGGGGCACGCTGAAGGCGAGGGTGCTGCGAAGCAGGGCCAGGGAGATGGTGGGTCCGCCGCCTGCGGCTTGGATCGAGACCGGGGTGATCTCGAAACCGGTGTCGGAGGGAGCGACGGTCACCGTGACCGTGGCGGGGACGGGCACCGGGATGCCCTCTATGTCGAACGTTCCGGTAACGCGAAGTCCGTCGGGACTGTTGGTGATCGACTCGACTCCCGATGGGGCGAACGGCTTCACCGCGTCGTAGGGAACGAGTGCGGTGGCCGTCGCGGTCGAGGCGACGAGACTGGATGTGCGGTTGTCGAGCAGCTCGCTCAGCGGCGCGGAGACGTCGGTCAGGGTGATGTCGAGGTCCCGGACGGAGATGTTCTGTTCGGTCCAGTCGCCGATTCGAATATGGATGTCGCGATACCTGCCGTCGACGGCCTGGGTCAGGAACGGGAATCCACGGATATCGACCTCGGGTTGACGTGGGAGGTTGTATTCCTCGGCGATCTGTCGGCCGATCTCGTTCTGCGCCATCGCGACTACTACCCGGTCGCCCGCGATCAGTGCGATCGCCAGTACGACGAGGAGTATCAGAAATACGCGCATGCGCTCACCTGCTCGGTCATCTCACCATCATGCTGTGAAATACCGCCGAGTGCCGACGCCGACTCGCTGACCACCGCCGCGGGTGAAACCCCGGCGGGCTGCCGGGGTTTCACGGTGTCGTGGTCAGCGCGGTGGCTTCGGCTTCTCGCCACCGGGTTTGCTCGTGCTGAAAGTCGGAGTGACCGCGATCGAACTGCCACTCTGCTGCGTTCCGCCGTACCAGGCCGTCGATGTCTGGCCCGATTGATCGACAGCGACTCCGTAGAAAGCGTTCTTGGGCGTCTTCGGCGAATCCTGCTTCCACCATGCCGCGGTGACCTGCGGAATCACTTTGTCGCCGACATTGGTGTTGTAGTCGAATATGTATCCGAGCCACCAGGTATTGCCACCGGTGTCCACGGCGGTGGTCAGCTTCACGATTTCATTGCCCGGTTGCGCGTAGGCGGTTACTTTTCCCGCGCCGTCGCCGGTCAACTTGAACATGTCCGGAGCGACCGTGGCTGTCCATTCCAGTGTCGCTTGTGAATTGGCCCAGACGAGGCTGAAGTCGTCGGACGCGGCGATCGGCGCGGTGAAGGAGATGTCGTCGAGACCGAGAATCACTTTGCCCGGATAGGACTGCTGTCCCGCCGGTGGCTGACTGCTGCTCTTCACGGTGGTGATCACGAGCTGCATCGTGGCGCCGGCGGTCCAGTTGGAGTTCTTCGACAGTGTCAGTGTCAATTTGCCGTCGTTGTCGGCGAACGTCCAGCCCGGATAGTTGATGTTCATCGCACTCACGTCGGCATCGGAGAAGTACGACGGCATGTTGATCGTCATGGTCGCGCCCGAACTCAGCCCGACGTCCTTTCCGGAGGTATTGGTGAGCGTGGCCTCGAGCGTGGCCGTTTCCTTCACGGCGATCGTGCCGACCTGGGTTGCCTTGTTCACGACACTGAGCGTCGCGCGTTTGGGTCTGTCCCACGCGGTTTGGTTCGCGGCGAACAGGGCCACCACGCCGTTCGTGCCCTCCTCGCGGCGGATCGGGATGCCGATCCCCAGCGGGAACTGCAGGGACACGCCACTGAACTCGAAGTCCTTGGTGCCTTCCGCGCGCTGTTTGATGTACATGAACCGAATGAACACGGCCAGAACGTATTTGGTGGGGATGTACAGATCCAGAAGCCACCCGCCGATGGCTCCCGAGACCGGTTTGTCGACCCAGAAGCTCAGTTCGAGACCGGCGCTCACCGACAGCCCGCCTTTGACCGACCCGCCCTTCCAGACGCGTCCGTGTACCTGGGCCTCGTCCTTGAAGTCGAAGACGACGTCGGCGCCGGCGAGCAGGCCGATCACGGCGCTCACTCCGGCCGAGACGCCGATGCCGAAGCCCCGAAGCCCCTGCGGCGCGGTGGTACCGAGCTCGAAGTCGCCGGTGCGCAGGATGTCCGAGGCGAGATTCACGCTGAGCGGATGATTCGGCACCCCGCTTTCGAACGATCCCTCGAGCGCCTTGACGTAGGCGACGCCGTCCGGACTGTCCAGGAAGTTCAGGACGTCGCGGACGGCGCCGTCCAGCAGCGCCTGGTTTTTGCGATAGAAGCCCGCGGACGCCTGCACGAGTTCCACATTGGTCGGAGTGCGACCGGGGAACAGTTCGCCGGTGTCGGCCGGAGGGATTCCTTGCTTGTCCAGAGCGGTAGCTCTGGACAAGGCGTCTTTGAATGCCTCATCGAGAATATGAGAAGAAGCGGACATGGGTGTTCCTCACTGCGAGTTAATCATCGACCCGGAGACCGGCGCATGCACTGCGCATAAGGTCATCCGCGTCCGGGGCCCGGCGGTTCTCCCCATCGGGCGGAGCGGCATCGACGACGCTCCGTCCCCCCAACCCTTACCCGGTAATCCCGGAAATCATGCTACTACCGGGCATGGCGAATAGCGGCCCATTTGCGTCGAATTCATAAGCGCCGTGGGCTATTTGGAATGATTCTTGAAAGTCAATCCATCCGACCGGTTTCGACTTATCGCATTTCTTCGAAAAGAAATTCGTATCAGCACATTGCCAATCGCTGGATGGCGAGATCCGCGTACAGGGCAGCGCCGGACGCCAGCACCGATTCGTCGAACGTCACGAGCGGGGAGTGGTTGGTGGGCGCGGATTCCGGGTCGACCCCGTTCGGGGCCGCGCCGAGCAGCAGCATCGCGCCCGGCACATTGTCCAGGACGCGGGAGAAGTCCTCGGACGCGGAAAGCGGGTGGGGAGCCCACTGGAAACGATCCTCGCCCAGCAGTTCCGTCGCTGTGGCAGCGGCGAATTCGGCCTCGCGCGGATCGTTGACGGTGACGGGATACAGGTCCGTGTAATCGATATCGACGTCCAGGCCGTGAGCCTCGGCGATACCTCGCAGCGTGCGATGGATGCCGTTCTTGATCTGCGTGTGCGACTGCCTGGAATACGAGCGAACGGTCGCCTCGAACTGAACCTCGTCGGGAATGACGTTGTGCTGCGTGCCGCCGTGTATCGACCCGACGGTGATCACCACCGGATCGTGGATATCGACGGTGCGGGTCACGAGAGTCTGCAGGGCCAGGATCATTTCGCAGGTCGCCGGAACCGGATCGAGCGCGCGGTGTGGCGTGGAGCCGTGTCCGCCCGCGCCGCGCACGGTGACGCACAGCGTGTCGGAGGCTGCCAGCATCGGCCCGCGCCGCGTCACGACGGTCCCGGCCGGCAGCATGCTGACCACATGCAGCGCATATCCCGCGACCACCCGCGAACCCGCGGCCTCGAGCACACCTTCGGAGACCATGTGGCTCGCGCCGTCATAGCCCTCCTCGCCCGGCTGGAACATGAAAACCACGTCCCCGCCGAGCTTGTCGGCATGCGCGCTGAGCAGGCGCGCCGCACCGATCAGCATGGTGGTGTGCAGATCGTGTCCGCACGCGTGCATGCGATCGGTCTGGGCCGCGAAGTCCAGGCCCGTGCGTTCGGCGACCGGCAGCGCGTCCATATCCGCGCGCAGCAGCACCGCCGGGCCCGGCTGCGCGCCGCGCAGCACGCCGATCACCGAGGACAGCGATCCACCCAGCGCGATCTCCAGACCCAAGCCCTCGACCGCGTCGAGCACCTTCTCCTGTGTGCGTGGCAGCTGCAGCCCGAGTTCCGGCTCGAGGTGCAGCCGGCGGCGCAGCTGGACCAGGTCGCCCTGCAGGGCGGCGGCGTCATCGCGGATCGACATGGGTGGGCTCCTCGGTGAGGGTTTCAGCGAGCGGCATCCACTAAGGATGCTCACGGATGACGCCTGGAGTACGCGAATCGATCAAGCGTTGCCGTTCCGGTTTGCGGGCCGGTCGATCCGAGTCAGTTCCGATGGCAATCCGTTGTCGTATATAGAGAGTATGTCCGTTGTGCGCCGGAGGGTGTCGACGACCACCCGTGCGGGAACGAGATGCAGGTCCGGGTAGTCGATCTCACCCAGTCGAGGGTCGATCGGGAAGGCGAGTCGCTCGGCCCCGAGGGAGAACTCCGCGGAGATATCCGAACGGTTGCCACGGGGATCCTGACGCCGCCATACCCCGTCCAGATCCACCGCAACCAGACCGTGCAGCACGTGCCGATCGCCATGGGACAGACGCTGATAACACAGCGCCGTAGGGATGCCCTGCCCGCGCAGAATCGCCGCGAGCAGATGAGATTTCGCGTAGCAGAGCCCGACCCGATGCTCGAGCACCTCGCTCGCCCGCAGCGTGACTCGCGGATCCTGAGCGTCGTAGGAGTGCGCGACCTCGTCGCGCACCCACTCGAATGCCCTTCGGGTGAAGTCGATGTCATCACTCGAGCGCGATCGAAGCTGCTCCCCGAGCGCGCGCACGGCAGGATGATCGACCTCTACGATGTCATCCCCGGCGAGGTACGCCGACGACTCGACCGCAGATCTGGGCATGAACGACATACCCGAACTTTAGTGCCGCCGAGCCGGATTCCGGAGCACCGAAGCCGCGGAGGGCCGCCGCGCCCGCGCCGATGGCCGGTCGGTCAGTCCCTGTGGCTCTGGTAGTAGCGCGCGACGCGGACCCTGTTGCCGCAGAGGGCGGGGGAGCACCAGCGGCGTCTGGCGGTGGCGGGCAGGAACAGCTGGCGGCACAGCGGCCCCTCGCACTGACGGATCCTGAGGACGGCGGGGTCGGCCAGGAGAAGTACTGCGGCTTCGGATAATTCGGCGAGCAGGTTCTCGGTCGGCGAGCCGTCGCGGTGAACGGTTGTCGTGATGCCGGAACCGGTCCAGCCCGGGACCCGGTACGCGGGCGCGGCGCGCTGCGCGGACACGAACGCGTCGAGTGCGGCGGCCGGGGGACGCTCGCCCCGGCGGACCCGCTGGACGGCGGTGGCGACGTGGCCGCGCAGCGCGTGGACCGCCTCGAGGGACACGGCGCCTTCGGGGATCGAGAGCCGTCCGTCCTCGGCCGTGATCCAGGCGCGCAGCGCCTCCGGTGAATGCAGTAGATCCGTGTCGCCGTGCGCGCCCGACACCACCGTGTTGATCAAGTCCAGTGGCAGTGGTTCGCCGAGCAAGCCTGTCCAAGTCACGCACTAATGCTAACAGATGGACTTGACGCATTAGATGACCATGGGTTAGAACTAACGCATAGATGTCGAAGAAAGGCATGTGAGATGAGTGCGTTGAATCTGCCCCGCGTGGCCCACCGGTTCGTCGACGTCGACGGCGTGCGCGTGTTCTATCGCGAGGCCGGGCCCGTCGATGCGCCCACTCTGCTTCTGCTGCACGGGTTCCCGTCGTCCTCGAACCAGTACCGGCGGCTGATCGACGCGCTGGGCCGGGACTACCGCGTCATCGCGCCGGACTACCCCGGCTTCGGCTTCACCGAAGCCCCACAGAATTTCGTGTACTCGTTCGACCGGCTCGCCGATGTCGTCGAGGGATTCGTCGAGGCGATCGGGCTGAACGGATTCGTGCTGTACGCCTTCGATTTCGGTGGCCCGGTCGGCTTCCGCGTCGCGCAGCGTCATCCGGAATGGATTCGAGGGCTGGTGATTCAGAACGCGAACGCCTACCTCGAAGGCCTGTCCGACCTCGCCCTGTCCGTCGTGGCCAACCAGCCCGGCGTCGAAGGGGCCGAGGAGAACGTGCGCGGAATCATGGTCCTGCCGGTGACCCGGGGCCAATACGAGGGCGGCACAACCGATGCCACGCTGGTCGACCCCACCGGCTGGACCCTCGATCAGCACTTCCTGGACCAGCCCGCACGGCTCGACGCCCAGATCGCGCTCGCGCTGGACTACCACTCGAATGTGGAGCTCTATCCCGAATGGCAGCGCTGGCTGCGCGAGAATCAGCCGCCGACCCTGATCGTGTGGGGCCGGCACGACGCGTTCTTCCCGGAACCGGGTGCGCACGCCTATCTTCAGGACCTTCCGAAGGCCGATGTCCACATCTTCGACACCGGGCACTTCGCGCTAGAAGAACACGTGTACGACATTGCCCCGCTGATCGCCGATTTCCTCGACGACCTCTGAGATTCCCTGGACAACCGCTGACTCGCCCGCCGAGCCGCTGCCCTGGTCAGTGGCTCGGCGGCCGCCCGTGTCCCTCGTGCAGCAGCCGGGCGAGAACATCGACTTCGACTCGTAGCTGCAGGATTTCGTTCAGCGCGCTCCGGAGCCGGGCGCGTGCCCGCGATTCGTCGAAGCCCGCGACCACATCGGCCACGGCCCGCTTCTCCGCTTCCCGCACCCGGGCGGCCTGGTCGAAATCCCCGGCGTCGACCGCGTCGCCCTTCTCGATCCGAAGGCGCTCGACCCGCTCGAGCACATCGAGCAGATCGTCCGGGAGCTTGCTCGGGAAGCGATCGACAACGTTCGCCCGACCGGCATGTTCTGCGCACCCGTAGCACTGCCGGCGCAGCACCTTGTCCAGCGCCTCGTCGATGCCCGCGGAGGTGATGCCGTGCTCGGTCAGCACCGCCGCGGCGGGCGAATCACCTACCACCAGGGCGGTCAGCAGATGATCGGTGCCGAACGGCGGCACCGGATTGTCGTTCCACACCGGTTCGATCAGCTGCCAGGCATCGGCCGTCGGCGGATGTTCCGCCGCGACCGCCGCCGGCCTGATCGATTCCGCGATCCGATGTCGCACACTCGAGGTGTCGATGCGCAACTGCGCCAGGATGTCCGGCGCGATACCGGGGGTCTCGTCATCGGTGAGACGCAGCAGCACATGCGCCGGCTCGAGGCGCTCGGCGCCCAGCGAGGCGGCGTAGTCGATGGCTGACTCCAGAACCGCCCGTGCAGCCGTCGTGAACAAACGTGCGTCGATCGGGTCCGTCATGACCCCAGTGTCGCGCGGTTTACCGGGTCGCGCCGTTCCTGCGGGTGAGGAGGTCGGGAAGGTCGGACTCGTCCGAGAGTCCCGCCGAAACGGCCGGCACCCGGCGATACCGGTCAGTCGGGCAGG
This sequence comes from Nocardia jejuensis NBRC 103114, assembly GCF_001613145.1. Classification (GTDB taxonomy): domain Bacteria; phylum Actinomycetota; class Actinomycetes; order Mycobacteriales; family Mycobacteriaceae; genus Nocardia; species Nocardia jejuensis. Next base: position 87,018 of record NZ_BDBU01000003.1, on the reverse strand, counting down.
ATCGGAACCGACAGGCCCTCACCGCGTCCCAGCAGTGCCGCGCGGGTGACGGTTCCCGCGCCGAAGCGGTCGCGCAGCGCGTCCAGCGTCGAGTCGAGCGTCGATTCCGCGCGATGTTCGAGCGGCAGCGACAACTGCATGGTGTCGGCATGATCCAGGTTGGTCAGTGACAGTCCGATCAGTGTCAGACCACGCTCGCGGATCATCGGCTGGGCGGCGGTGAGCAGCGTGCGCGCGGCATGCAGGACGACGTCGCCGCGGTCGGTGGCCTGGATCAGGGTGTGCGATCGGGTGGCCCGGGTGAAGTCGTCGAATCGCATGCGCAGCACGACGGTTCGGCAGACCCGCCCGGCGGCGCGCAGTCGATGGCCCAGTCGATCGGAGAGCCCGTGCAGGTACGCCTCGATCTCACCGTCGGTCCGGGTGCGACGGCCCAGGGCGCGCTGTGCGCCGATCGACTTTCGCCGTCGCGCGGTATCCACGCGCCGTGGATCTCGGGCCCAGGACAAGGCGTGCAGGTGGCGTCCCGACGCCGGGCCCAACGCCGCGGCGAGCGGGCCCTCACCGAGTTCGGCCAGCTGCCCGACCTTGGTGATCCCGCGCTCGTGCAGTTCCCGGGCGGTGACCGCGCCGACGCCCCACAGTCGTTCCACCGGAAGCGGATGCAGGAATTCCAGCTCCCCGTCGATCGGAACCTCCAGCAGCCCATCGGGTTTGGAGACCGCACTGGCCACCTTGGCGAGGAACTTGGTGCGGGCCACGCCCACCGAGATCGGCAGGCCCACCTCCTCGCGCACCCGGACCCGCAGCCGCTGCGCGATGTCCACCGGTGTGCCCGCGATCCGCCACAGCCCGCCCACATCCAGGAACGCCTCGTCGATCGAGATCCCCTCGACCTCCGGTGTGGTGTCCCGGAAGATCGCGAACACCGCCTTGCTGGCCTGCGAATAGGCCGACATGCGCGGTGGCACGACGATCGCGTGCGGGCACAGTCGCAGCGCCTGCGGCAGGTTCATGGGGGTCCGCACGCCGAACGCCTTGGCCTCGTAGCTGGCGGCGAGCACCACCCCGCCACCCACGAGCACCGGCTTGCCCCGCAGCCGCGGGTTGTCGCGCTGCTCCACCGAGGCGTAGAAGGAGTCCAGGTCAGCATGGAGAATGGCCGCCCGTTCGGGGCGGCCTCGGCTGCTCTCACCGGACTCGGACACGAACATATGTTCGCATGGAACGGCTCGGTCGTCCTCACTCCACCCCGAATGACGCTCCGGCCGGGGCATCGAGTCCGGGCACGGCGTACCGCGGGATGTCCATGGAGTTGTACAGCCGCGCGCTCTTGGTCGTCAGCCGAAGCAGCGCGCGCCGAGGTCCGGCGGGCAGCGCGGAAATCAGCTGGGCGCCCCGAGCCAATCCGGTCACGCCGAGCCGGGAGGTCGGGATGAGGGTTTTCGCGGCACTGTGCGCGACCGCCCGGCTGCCGCGCACGTGATCCGCCATCGCGCGCTCGTAGGCGGGAAACGCACGCTCGTGATCTCCGCCCGCCCGCGCCAGCTCCCCGGCCAGGATGTACGCGCCGACGACCGCGAGCGTGGTGCTGCCGCCGACCGCCGGGCCCGGGCAGTAGCCCGCATCCCCGACCAGGGTCACGCGGCCCCGCGACCAGGTGTCCATACGGAGCTGTGTGATCGAGTCGAAGTAGAACGCGGGCGTGCGGCTCAGTTCGTCGAGCCAGCGGTCCACCTCGACGTCCATACCGTCGAACGCGGTGCGCAGCAACTGTTTCTGACGGGGGATGTCGCGGTGGTGGCACTCGAGTTCTCGCGGGCTCCGGAACAGCAACAGCGCTCGTGCGTCACCGAGGCGCGCCGAGCCGTACATCCCCGCGGTGCGGCCGACGCCGACATGGATCCGGAGTTCGCCGTCGCGCGCGACGCTCTCGGGCAGGGTCAGCACCCCGAGGTAGGCCCCGATGAATTCGGACGAACCGGCATTCTCCCCGAAGGCGAGACGGCGAACGTTCGAGTGCACACCGTCCGCGCCGACGACGAGATCGAAGCGCCGCGGCGCCGCCTTCTCGAACCGCACCCCACCCTCGGGGGAGATCGCGGTGATCGAATCGCCGAAAAGGTACTCGACATCGTTCCGCGCGGCATCGACGTAGATCTCGCTCAGGTCGTCGCGCATGATCTCGGCGTGCCGCGCCGAGGCGGCGTCGAAGATCCTCGAAAGCTCGACCCGCACAGGACGGCCCGCGCCCTCGGGGCAGAGCGTCAACCATCGAGTGCCGGTGACTCGCTGCTCGATCCGCTCGAGCACCCCCATCCGTTCGGAGATATCCATCGCGGGCCGGAACAGGTCCACCGCGTGGCCGCCGGTCTTGCGCGGCGTCGGCGCGCGCTCGACGACCGTGACGGAGAAGCCGTACCGGTGCAGCCAGTACGCCAGCACCGGCCCCGCGATGCTGGCGCCCGAGATGAGAATTCGCATGAAACTGCCTCCTGCACAACGAGATCACCGGACCTGTCGGCCGGCGCCGAATCGGGATCTCCCTCACCTTGCCGGGTGCGTGCGGGACATTTCTTGAACAAATGTTCCGGGTCGTGCGAAGCAGGCTTATGCGTTCACCGCACGATCGGCCGGTGCCGATGTGAGCAGATCCACGATCTGCTCACATTGGGTATGCCCGGCGAGATTCCGCTCCAGGGTGTCGCTGTAGAACTCCTGGATCCAGGCCGTGGCGCTCGACTGCTGCCAGAGCACGCCGCCCCGGAGGCATTGCACGACCGTCTTGTTCTTGACCAGGGTCGCCAGGACTCCACAGCGGTCGAGAACCGAGAGGCCGTACGGGGACGCGAAGATCGCACGCAGGGCATGGTCGTCGGTCAGAGCCAGTTGGGTGATCGCCTTCTTGCGATTCTTGAGCACCGTGTCCGAGATGCCGAAGATCTCGCCGTGGTGATCGATATAGGCGCGCAGGTCGGCGACGTCCTCGGTGAGGCGATCCCGGCCGGCGGCGGTGGCGAACTTTCGCAGGGCCGCGAAGACGGTGGGGGAGGGGCTGATCCGCAGGGCCGCCGTGCGGTAGGCCGTGAGTGCGGCATCGGCGCCGTCCCGATCGGCGAGGGCGTCGCAGGCCTTTTCGAGATCGCCGAGGTACTGCGCGGCGAGAGCGTACAGAAGGTCCGGGTCGCTCGCGAGTGACGAATTCGCCACGGCCGTACGGAGACTCGTGTGGGCGGCCTTGACGCCGTCGTGCTGGGCGTTCCAGACGAAGCCGCCGTTGCTGTCGAAGGTCGCCGCCGCCGACACCCAGAACGAGGCCTGATGCAGCACGGGCAGACCGGCCGCGTGCCGGCGCAGTTCGGCCAGCGCTTGCTCGGGCTCACCGGACGAGGACAGTCGCCGGGCTACCATCAGCACCCGGAGTCCCTCGATCGCATCGGATTCGGTGATCCGGTCGTATCGCAGCGGCCACGCGGGAAACCCGAGCAGCGGGTTCCGTCGGGCCGCGGTGAGTGGTGCACCGATCCGAGGCTCCGCACATCCCAGCCATGCCGCGCAGAGGTCGGCTCCGTCGGATTCGGCGTCGGTGAGCAGCTGCGCGATCGGTCGATCGCCGAGATCGGGGTGCCGGTAGAGGTGGACGCGAACCTCCTGCTCCGCCGGATATCGCTGCGGCGCAGGAGATTCGGTGGGCGCCGCGATCGGAGCGAGACCGGCGTAGAGCTGCCGGTCGCGCGCGGGGTCCACCGCCTTCCATCGGTCGTACCGCCCGGGGCGGTGGTGGACACCCTTGCGGGCGAGTTGCCCGGACCGCGGCTCTCGCTTGGCCTCCGAAAGCGCTCGGCGCACAGCGGAAACGTCCGGGATTTCATCGGAGTGCGGGAAAACCAATTCCGTCGCGGTGACATCCACCGTCCGGCCGTCGATGCCCCGCAGCACGATTCGATCGTCGCCGATGTCCTCAAGGAATCCGCCCAGCGCGACCGAGCCGCCCACCTCGTCCGCCCAGTCACCGACCACGGTGGCGCGCAATGTGGTTCGCCAGACCGGGTCCTGCCACACCTGCCGCAGCAGCGCCACCGGAACGGGGCAACACCCATCGGTCCAGCGATCGACTCGGCGGCGCACCTGCAGTTCGTGATCGGACAGCCATTCGGCAAGCGTGAGATCGGGAGTCACCGGGCCGATGCTAACGGGACCGACCGACCGACTGGGATTCGAGCCGGTACCGGACGCCGGTCGCTCGGCCGCGGGTGCGCGGCCGAGCGGCGTGGTCGTCAGACGGCGTCGAAATACTCGATCTTGGGTGCACCGGCCAGCAGCGGGGCCATCAGCTTGCCCGCCGCGCGGAAGTGGTCGGACTTGCCGTGTGCTTCCAGAGCCGCACCGTCGGAATAGGTTTCGAAGAACCGGTACTCGTTCGGATCGCTCTTGGCGCGCACCAGCTGGTAGGACAGGTTGCCGGGCTCGTTCGCGCGGATCTGCTCGATGAGGTCGGCCACGACGGACTCGAATTCCGCCCCGCTGCCGTCCTTGACGTGCACCTCGGCGATTACTGCGATCACTGGCATCTCCTTCGATGGCTTTGCGCGGTATCGGTGCCGGGGAGTCGATACCCGGCACCGACGATCAGGCTAGCGCGCGGGCGAATCGGCCGGGTTGTCCGCTTCGGCCGATGCCCGGTCCGGACCGCTCAGCGCACGCGGTCGTAGATCAGAGCCATCTCGCCGAGTTCGCCGGTCTCCTGGTGCGTGAGCGTCCAGCTCGATGCGGGCAGGCCGTCCTCGAAGAGGCGCCGGCCGCCGCCGGTGATCTCGGGGCAGACGATGAGGTAGAGGCGATCGACCAGGTCCGCGGCGAGCAGGGGCTTGAGAACGCTCGGGCTGGTGTTGACCAGAATGTCCCCGCCGTCGGTGCCCTTGAGTTCGGTGATGGCCTCGACGGTGGGTGCGTTCACCATGCGGGTGCGCTCCCACGGCGCATCGGTCACCGTGGTGGAGAAGACCACCTTCTCGGTGTCGACCAGCCACTTGGCGTAGCCGCGATCGCGCGGGTCGGCGTTCTCGTCCGTGGCGACGGTGGACCAGTAGCCCAGGAATCCCTCGGCATTGCCGCGGCCGAGGACCGCGGTCGTCGCGTTCTCCCAGATCTTGTTCATGTGATCGCGGGCGACGTCGGTGCCCGCGTAGCGCACGATCGCGCCCAGGTCCCCGGGACCGGCCGGGCCGTTGTAGTGGCCGTCGAGGGAGATGCTGATGTTCGCGGTGACCTTGCGTCCGGTGGAGGTGCTCATGATCGTGATTCCTTGTCTGCGTAGAGGTTCGAACTAGTGGATGTGCGATGAGGTGTCGATGATTCGGGTGAGGTTGTCCAGCACCTGTCCCCAGCCGATCTCGATTCCGGCGATGAAGGGGACGGCCTCGGGGGTCGTTTCGGTGATGGTCAGGTCCAGCCGCATCCGGGTGCCCTCCGGGACTGCGGTCAGGGTCAGGTCGTAGCGGCCGGTGAACGAGACCGCGCCGGTCGCGTCCAATACCGACAGGTCGAACACGAGGTGCTCGGGCTGCTTCGCGGTACGGACCTGCCCGGTGGAGCGGTAGCGCCGCCCGTCGGCGTCGCGGTAGTCCAGGACTGCGCGGCCGCCGGCCTTCGGCTCGATGACGCAGTCGGTGATCGTCATCGAGGTTGGCGCCCACCAGGTTTCGAGCAGTGTGGAGTCCGTCCAGTAGTGCCAGACGGTCTCGGGCCGCACGGCGACCAGCCGCTCGAAGGAGAAGGTGCGACCGTCCGCCCAGCGGTCCGCGGCCGCGTGAGCGGAATCGGACTCGATGGAGGCACGGTAGCGCGTGAGGGCGTCGCGCTCCGCCGAGTGACTCTCGGCGGAGTCGACCAACTGCTGGAGTCGATGGGCGAACCGCAGTAGGGGTTCGCACTCGATCGCGTAGACCCGCCGCTGCCCGAGCGGAAAGACCGTCACGAGCCCGGCCTTGGCGAGGGTTTGCAGGTGCTTGGTGGTCTGCGGCTGCCGGAGGCCGGTCAGCTCGGCCAGTTCACCGACCGACCGCGGCCGTTCGGCCAGGAGTTGGACGATGTGCCACCGCGCGCCGTCTCCGAGTGCTGAAGCGATCCCGTCCATGGATAGAAGTATTCACTATGGAGAATATTCCTGTCAAGGAATACACAAGAGTGGATTCGGCCACGCTGCCGTGGCCCCTCGACGCGGTCGGCGGCGACGGCCCCCGACTCCGCCGCCCACGTGCGATCATCTGTCGGTATGGGTGCATTGCGTATCGGGTGGCGAGGGGCATCGGCGCTGTCGCTACTGATCGCGGCCGGATGCGGTGGGCAGCAGAGCGATCCGCCGCCCACCACGACATCTCAGGACCTCGGCGTGCAGTTCACGCTCTCGCGAGGTAGCAGCGCGCGGCTCGACGACGGACGGCTCGGCATACTCTTTCGCGACGTGACACAGGACAGCCGGTGCCCGGAGGATGTCGATTGCGTGTGGGCCGGGGATGCGGCGGTCGCGGTATCGGTGACGATCTCGGACAGGGCGTCGGAGTACGAACTTCACTCCAGCTCGCAGTTCGCCACGTCGGTGACCGTGGACGGCTATCGGATTCAGCTCGTCACACTGACACCGGGGCGGCGCTCGACGGGAAGCATCGAGCCGGGCGCGTATCGCGCGGAGCTGCTCGCGACACGAATCTGACCGACCGACAGCGGGTTTCGGTTTCGAGTATGTACCTGGAAGGCCTTACGCACGGCAACGCCGGGGCATCCGACGGTCGGTGCCGTCGAGGTGCCCCGGCGTTCGCCGCTCCGGGAAGAGGGTGAGCCGTCAGTTCCAGGTGTCGATCTTCACGTCACGCGGATCCGGTGCGCCGGTGCCGGTCTCGACCAGCGACTTGAGGCTCAGCAGGAACACCGCCCACTTGGTGCTGCAGTGATGCATGAAGTCGACCGGCTCCTTCCAGCCCAGGTGCCTGAACATGACGGTGGTGTACTCGTCCTCGACCGCGAGCGCCCACTCGACGTGCGTGCCGATCCATTCCTCGGGGCCGTCCACGACCTCCCAGAGCACACGCTTGTCCGCGTCGAGCTCGACCACCTTCATATCGATGCCGCCGGGGCCGAAGCGGAACTGGACCACCCCGCCGATATCGTCGCCCTTGCCGGTGGTGTCGCTCGCCCACCAGCCCGACAGTCCCTCGACGCTGGTCAGCGCCGAATACACTTCGGCCGCAGGTGATTTGATGGCCACGCGGTGCAGGATGTCAACCATGTCGAACTTCTTTCCATGCTGGATGTACGTCATCTGATTCATTGCCGTGCCGATGCGGGAAGGTCCCGCACTCCGATTCACTGCTGCGTGTCGCGCTGCTGTGCGGCTCGCTGAATGGTCTCGGCGATCCGCTTGATCCGGCGCAGCCTGGCATCCCACTCGGAGCCCACCGCCGCCAATTGCGCTACCGCGCGGGCCAATTGCGCCTCGTCCACCCGGTACCTGCGCTCCCGCCCGGCAGGCGCGGAATGCACGAGACCGACACGGTCCAGTACGCCGAGGTGTTTGGCGATGGCCTGCCGCGTGACGGGCAGTCGCTCGCTGAGACCGGTGGCCGTGCCGTCGCCCTCGGCCAGCAGCAGGTCGAGCATGCGCCGACGGGTCGGATCGCCGATGGCCGACCACAGATCGTCGTCGACGAGGGCGGTCATGGCGTCGACACCAACTTCGCGATGTACTCGCCGAGGCGGGGGATGAAGGTGTCCCATCCGGAGACATGATCGTTGTACTGCTCCTCCAATGTGGCCACTTCCCAGCCCATTTCGCGGAAACCCGACTCCACCATGCGGATCTTCGTTCCCGAGCCGGACGGTGTGAGCTCGAAGGTGACCAGCATGGACTCGACCGCGTCGTCGACCTTGCCGTCGGGGTAGCACCAGCGGAACGAGAACAGCCGCGGCGGTTCCGCGGCAACTACCTGCATGGCCAGCACATCGACCCGATCACCCCAGACGAATTCGCCGACCGCGCCGGGCTTCACCTCGTACGAGGCGTCGTCCGTCCACCATTCGGAGATGTGCTCGGGGCTGCTGACCACGTCGAATACCACCTCGGGAGGCGCGTCGACGTGGATCTCCCGCTCGATGCTCCCGAATTCCCGACTCGTCATACCGACCTCCATATGCAACGTTTGGTTGCGTATGACGCTAGTCCCGATTTCCTGGTCGCGCAACCTTTGGTTGCTAAAAGGTGGGTTCGGGCCGGATCCGCACCCAGCGCGGCGCTATCGCCGGACTCGACAGCGAATTCCCGTGTGCGATGAATCCCTGGACACGATGAACACCGGACATAAGGGACGTGACCGTATCGGCATCACACGGCACCCCGTTCGTACTGCGTGTTCCTGGCATGCTGAGTGGATGAGGCTCAAGGTCGAGCAGAACGGCGGATCGTTCCACGATGGCGGCAAGGCGCCCGCCGACGTGGCGGCCGATGGGATCTCGCCCGAAGCCGTGGTGGTGAACAGCGAGCCCGCGCCGCCCGCGCCTCCGGCAGCCGCACCGACCCCGGTCGTGCCGCCCCCCGATCTCACCATCTCCCTGGAACGGCTCTACGACGCTGCCAGTGGGACAGAGGAATTCCGGCTCCTGCGCCGGATCGGATACCTCGACGACGCACCGGGAATCGGCGTCGGCGAAATCCTGGTTCCCGCCGACCTCGAGCACTGGACGACCGACCTCACCTCGGTCCCGGCCTTCCTGACCTGGTTGGTACCCAAGACCGGAGCACACCTGCCCGCCGCGATCCTGCACGACGGGTTGGTGCTCAACAAGGACGAACCGGCCAGCTACATCGCCGAGCGCGAGATCCATCGCGACGAGGCCGACCGCATCTTCCGCGACGCCATGGCCAAGACCGGCACCGGCCTCATTCGCCGCTGGCTCGTCTGGTCCGCCGTCACCGTCGCCACCATGCACGAGGCGCGCCAGGTCGACTGGACCCCACTTCAGAAGTGGCACTACCGAATCGCGCTCTGGGGCACCTTGATTCTGATCCTCGTGCTCGGCATCCTGGGCACCCTGGATCTCTTCGGCGTCCCGGGTGTTCCCGGCCTGCCGTGGATGGGGGACAACCCCGTGCAAGCAGTGATCGGAGGTCTCTCCGGCGCCGTCGTGATCCCCCTGATCCTCGGCACCACCTGGGGCAAGTTCCGCATCGCCGGCTGGATCCTCGGCCCGCTCGTGGCCCTCGTCATCCCGGCGATCCTGCCGATCATTCTCGTGGGCTGGCTGTACGTCGGCGTGGAGGCATTGCACACCTGGAGCCCGCGCCTGGCCAGGGCGCTGGCCCTGCTGGCCGTAACCGTGGCCTCGTGCACCTTCGCGATCTCCTGGTACATCGCCTGACGCGGAGCCGGGAGTTCAACGATCCTGGTTCGGCTGGTCGAGGAGCAGGGCCAGGCGGGTCGCATCCGGACTGCCGGTCTCGGCGGTGTCGATCATGATTCGCAGGTCGCAGCCCGCCACTGTCAGCACGGCACAGTCCAGGGAGATCTCACCGACGACCGGGTGGTCGATGATCTTCGAGGTGGTGTCGAACCCCGCTATCGCGCCCGATTCCCATAGTGCGTCGAACGCGGGGCTGTCGGTGCGCAGATCGCCGATGAGGCGGCGGAGCCGGCCGTCGTCCGGATAGCGGGCCTGCGCGGCGCGCAGGTCGGAGACGAGGGCGGTCTCGAGGGCCGCCAGATCCTCCGGTGCGTAGCGGGCCGCGGAGCCCGGTGCGACGAAGTGCCGCCACACCCGATTGCGTTCGTTCCCGCGCCAGGTCTCGGTGTCGCCCAGCAGGACCATACATGCCGAATTCGCTTGCAGCAGTGTCCATGACGCGTCGAAGACGGCGACCGGGATGCCGACCAGCCTGTCCAGCATGCGTTGCACGGCGGCGGGAATGTCGACCGGAACGGTCCCCGGCTCCGGTGGCGCGAGTCCGGCCAGTCGATACAGATGCGCGCGTTCGTCGACGGACAGACCCAGCGCGCGGGCGAGCGACTCGACCACCGGAGGTGACGGATTGGACGCGCGGCCCTGTTCGAGCCGGGTGACATAGTCGACCGAGATACCGGCACGAAGCGCCAGCTCTTCGCGCCGCAGTCCGGGCGCGCGTCGCACCCCGCCCGCGGAATACCGAGCGGTGTCGGGCGGCGTCTGATCCCGCCAGCGCCGGACCGCAATGCCGAACTCCGCTGTCCCCATATCGATCATTGTCGCCAATGTCCGGTCCGGAACCGGGACCGGGTGGATATCGGCCAGCCTGGTATCGACAGTCCCAGGATGCCGGGACGACTGGTTGTATCGACCGTGCGGCACGAATCTGAAGCTATGACAACGACCCTCATCACCGGTGCGAACAAGGGCCTCGGGTTCGAAACGGCTCGCCGCCTCATCGAGGCCGGGCACACCGTGTACGTCGGGAGCCGCGACCCGGAACGCGGCCGGATCGCGGCCGCGCGAGTGGGTGCGCGCGCGGTGACCCTCGACGTCACCGACGACACATCGGTCGAGGCCGCCGCGAAACTCATCGAGGCGGATGGCGGCCTGGATGTGCTGATCAACAACGCGGGCATCGATGTCGAGGGGAACGGCTCCCTCGACATCGCCGACATCACCGCCGACATGATGCGAGAAGTCTTCGACACCAATGTCTTCGGTGTGGTCCGAGTGCTGCACGCCTTTCTCCCACTGCTTCGCCGATCGACCGCGCCGGTCGTGGTGAACGTCAGCAGTTCCCTCGCCTCGCTGACGCGCAGCACCACGCCCGGCACCCCCGCCTTCACCTACCCCGGCCTCACCTATCCGACATCGAAGACCGCGGTCAACCGACTCACCGTCCAATATGCGAAAGCGCTTCCCGGCTTCCGAATCAACGCGGTCGAACCCGGTTACACCGCAACCGATCTCAACGCCCACGCGGGTACACAGACGGTCGAGCAGGGAGCCGAGATCATCGTCCGCATGGCCCGGATAGCAGCCGATGGACCGACCGGCGGCTACTTCGACGCCGAAGGACCATTGCCCTGGTAGGGATTCGAGCTCCCGAGGCCCGACTTCCCATCACGTGACGTTTGTAGCCGCTGGTGTCCGTATGTCGCTGTCTCGCAATGATTTCGAAACCAACCGACTCGCACGTCGTGCGATGGGGCTCACGGTGTTGTGTCACAGCGCATCTGGGGCCCCCGCACACGAAAGCGCGGTCGGTGCGGCTTCGAGGAGCCGCACCGACCGCGCTGTGTGAGATCCCGCGGATCGCGGGGTTCGGGTCAGGGCTTGGGGAAGCAGTTGGCCGGGGGCGCGAAGCCCTGGTTGGCGACATTGTCGCCGAGCAGGACGGTCACCTTGGCCTCGACGGGGTTCTGGCCGGGTGCGGTGATCTTGACGGTGAAGGACTCGGTCTTCTGCTGGGCGGTGGCGGTGCAGGTGGCGGTCCAGGCGATCTTCTGGCCGTTGTCGATGATCGAGAAGGCGACGTAGCCCTTCTTGGGCTCGGCACTGGTCACCGTGTCGATCTTGGGGGTCACGCCGGCGGGGGCGTCGACCAGATCGGAGATCGGGGTCTCGGCGCGGCCGAAGGTGTTCACCGAGGCGCGATCCTCCTTGGCGGTGAGCTTCGCGCCCTGTCCGGTGCCCGCGGTGGTTGTCGTGAGGGTGTTCGACGCGGCGGTGGTGTCGAACGCGCCGTTCGTCGCGAAGCCCTTGACCACGGCCTCGCTGGAGATAGCGGTCTTGTCCGGGGTCTGGCCGTTCACCATGACGGTCAGGGTGGCCGAGCCGCTCTTGGCCTTGGTGATCTCGCCCAGGTTGAACACGACCTTCTGCGTGCCCTGCTGGGTGCCGCCGGACTGGTAGACCGTGCTGTTCGGAATGGTCACTTCGGCAACGACATCGGAGAACGTGTCGTTGCCGCCGGTGCTCACGGTCAGGGTGCACGCCACTTCGTCACCGGGGAACAGGCTGCCGGGAGTCTGCACATCGCGGCACTCGTACTTGGAGGTCGGACCGGCCACGGCGTACGCCGGAGCTGTGCCGAGCTGCAGGGCGCCGGCGGCGAGGGCGAATGCGGAAACGGCCATGACGGTGCGCTTCAGGGCGGGCTGCTTCAGGGCGGAACTGGTCATTGTCTTCACCTTTCTGGTGGGTGGATCAGCCCCGGCTGACTGCGGTTCGGATCACCCTTGCTTGTGTCTGCACCCAGATTCGGTGGTGTGACTCTGCATCCACCAACGAGCCACTAACGGCCACGAATCGGTTCGTGCAGGGGACCGCTGCCCGGTCTGTGCGATGCGATTTCGCTGGTTCTCGCGAGAACGCACAAAGGTTCGAGGGGTGCCCACTTTTCGATGGGTTGCGTTGGTATTCAGTAACGTTGGCGGCAACGTAACGAAACGTATTAGATCCGCAGGTCAAATGACGGAGTTCGCGATCCTGACACCCGATAACGTTCACTTATCGGAGGTCAGGTCGGAACGGGATCGATTGAGGCGGAATGGCTTTCGTTTCGTGTTGTTGCGTTGGAAACGACGAAACCAACGCTACGATTTGCGGGTGTCGAGCATCTGTAACTACCCGGGCTGCGTCAAACCGATCACTCGAGGCGGAGGGCCGGGACGGCCGTCGGAATACTGTGAACACCCGGACCACACGCGCTGGAGGGCGTGGCGGGAGCGGCAGCGATTGCAGCAGGCGGAAACCGAGACCCCGGCGACGAACGTCACTGTGACGCAACAGGGTCCGGTCACCGTGGCCCGATTACGGGCGGATGAGCTGCTACTGCAGTTCCGCGGACTGGCCGATCAGTTGGGGAACACGCTGACCGCGGCGGTCGCGGAGTTGTCCACGCTGGCCGATCCGTCGGTGGCAGAAGCGCAGGTGCAGGCGGTACAGGCGGATGCGGGACGCCGGATCGGGGAGGCCGAGATGGCCTCGGTCGCCGCGGAACAGCAACGCCGGGAGGCCGACGAGGCCAGGGTGGCAGCGGAATCCGCCGCCGAGGATGCCGCCGCGGCCGCGGAGAACGCCGAGGCCCGGATCGCCGAGGCGTCCACCGCGCGGGACGATGCGCTGCGCGAAATGGAGCGGGCCACCACGCAGGCCGCCGATGAGGTGTTCGCGGCGCGTGCCGAGGCGGAGGCGGATATCAGGACCATCCGCAGGGAGTGCGCCGAGGAGATCGCCACCGCTCGCCAGCAGGCGACCGAAGAGATCGAGCTGGCCCGGTCCAAGGCTGTCGCGGAGGTGGAGCAGGTGTGGCGCGATGCCGCACAGCGGATCACCGCCGCCGGCGCGGAGCGGGATCTGGCGGTGCAGCGGGCCGCGGACAGCGAGCGGGCCATCGACCGTGCCGAACAGGCTGTGGCCGAACGCAATCAGGTGGTCGCCGAGACCCGGGACGAGCTCAAGCGGGTGCGAGCGGAGCTGGACGCGGCGCGGTCGGAACTCACCGAGGTGCGCCGCCAAGCCGCCGCCGACATCGGCGAGGTGCGGCGCGAGTCCGTGGCCGCTCTCGAAAAAGCGCGGATCGAGACCAGCGAACGGCTCGCAACCCTGGATGACGCCCGGGCCCAGACGCTGGCGCGTGCCGAGCGCGCCGAGAAGCAGCTCGACGAACTGCTCACCCGGCGTGGTGCGGATCCGGTGGCCTCGAGCTGAGCGAACCGGGGATTCAGTTGTCGCGCACCAGGATTCCTGCCGCCTGGGCGAAGGCCGGGGCCAGGTCCAGCAGCTGATTGGTGTTGATGGTCGCCCCGCGCAGCGCGTCCAGGCCGTTCGCGATATCGAGGTAGCCGGCGCTGCGCAGGTCGACCTCCTCGAGCTTGGCCTTGCTCAGCGCGAGCCGCTCGAGGGTGGTGCCGGGGAAGCCGACCCGGCGCAGCTTCGCCTCACCGAAGTCGACATCGCGCAGTACACAGTCCACGAACTGCACATCCTGCAGGGACGAGTTGCGGAAGTTGACCGACTCGAACTTGCAGCCCTCGAAGCGGACTCGGCGCAATCCCGCGCCGACCGTTTCGGTTCCCGACAGCGCGGAATCGATGAGTTCCACGTCCTGCCAAGTGCTCTGGCCGAGATTCGTACCCACCCAGCGGACCCCGCGCATCCACACATCGGTGAACCTTGCGTAGCGGAAGCTGCCCTGGGTAACGGTTACCTCGGTGAGTGCGGACTCGTTGAAACGCGTGCCGCGCGCATCCGAGTCGACGATCTGAGCCCCGGTGACGTGCACGGTGTCGTAGTCGGCGTCCGATTCCAGCTCGCCGGCGAACGTTTCGAGGTGACGGGCGAACGGCAGTTCAGCGAGGGTACGGGGCATGGCAGTCAGCTTAGCGAGCGGCCCCGACACCCTTGTCCGTCTCCCGATCTGGCCGAAAAGAGAGGTCTTCGACCGGGGTGATTGCTGGGCAGAAACCGGTATTGTCATGGGAAAGACCGCTCCGCGCGGACCGCCGATCTGGAATGATCTCCGATCGAGGTCCCGCCGGTTGGCGGGCTGGCCGTGCGATCCTCAACCACTGGTGCACGGAAGGGTAAGGGGTGACAGTTGAATATCAACGCCATGCGAGCACGGCAATCCCGGCCGAGTGTGGCACGCGTCTACAGTTACGTTCTCGGCGGGCGCGACAACTACGGTGTCGACAAGGATCTCGGTGATTACTTCACTCAGGATCTGCCCGGCTCGGAACAGCTCGCAATCACGAATCGAGAGGCCATCCTGAGAGCGGCGCGTGATCTCGCCACCGGGGGCATCCGTCAAGTGATCGATATGGGGTGTGGATTACCCGCCAGCAAGAACGTGCACGAGGTGATCCGCGCGCAGCATCCCGATGCGCGAATCGTGTACGTGGACAACGATCCGTTCGTCGTCGCGCACGGTAAGGCGCTGATGGTGCCCGACGCGAACGTCGCGGTGATCGAGGCGGATGTCCGCGATCCGGCGGCGATCAGTGAGCATCCGGAAGTCAAGCAGCTCATCGACTTCGACGAGCCGGTCGGCATCCTGTTCGGCATCACGCTGAGCTTCCTGAACGACGACGAGGACCCTTCGGGAGTGGTCAAGTATTGGACCAACCTGATGCCGGCCAACAGCAAGGTCTACATCTCGTCCTTCCGGACCGGTCGCACCCGCGAGGCAGCAGCCACCTCGCAGAAGATCCTCGAGGCGTTCGGTCGCGGCCGGTTCCGCACCGACGATGAGATCCTCTCCTGCTTCGGCGACCTGGAATTGCTGGACAATCGCCTGTTGCCCTGCGCCCAGTGGCATTGGGACGACGAGCTCGACGGACCCCGCGATCACGGTCGCACCCTGAGCGTCTGGGAAGAGCTCGTCGTATCGGGGCTCGCCCGCAAGTCCTGAGAGGCCGGCGTGACCGCCGGGTGAAAGTCGCTGTATCCCAAAGGAATCGGGATTCCGACGCTCACCCGGCGGTGTGCTGGACGTGCTGCGTCACTCCGACTGTCCCGCAGGCGTATCTCGCTCGGGCGACAGGAGCGGGAGAGGCGCCAGCTGATTCGAATGGCCGCCCGATACGGAGCAGAATTTGAACGTCCCATCCGGGTTTCCACCATTGAGGGCACCAGACGTAACCGGATCCCTCGCTCACATCGCGGCGGTACACCAGGCTCAGGTAGTTCTCGACGAATTCTGTGACGTCGTCGTAGAGACGTGAACCAGCATCAGTCCCAGGCATAGTCCCATTGAACGCCCGGGGTGTGACACTGTGAGCGGCGGTGAATCAGCGGGGCGCCCGCCACATCGGCCACAGCAGGGGCCCGCCGTCGGTGGCGTCGAGTTCGCCCGTGACCTCGAAGCCGAATCGCTCGTAGTACGGGACGTTCTCGGGTTTGCTGGACTCGAGGTAGGCCGGGATTCCTTCGGCGTCGCACCGATTCAGGCGCGAGTCGAGCAGAGCCCGGCCGTGGCCGAGGCCGCGAGTGCTGGGATCCGTGCCGATGATGGCCAGATACCAGTGCGGCTCACTCGGGTGATGGAGCTCCATGCGGTCGGCCATCCGTCCCACGGTCACGACACGACCGCGCAGGGCCCTCGCCATGGCGGGAAGCATGCGGATGGTCTGGGAGTTCGAGGTGTGCCACTCGCCGGGCGGCGCCCAGACCGCCCCGCCGACGATCGCGCCACGGTCGTCCTGCGCCACCTCGACGCCGCCCGATTCGAAGAAGTGGTGCCGAATCAGAGCACCGAAGAGGATCCCCGCCCGCTGCGCGCGGACGGCGTCGTCGGGAATCGACCAGGCCATGATGGGGTCGTCGGCGAAGGCCCTGCCCAGTACGCGGGCCAGGCCCGGAATATCGGAGGCCAGGGCCGGTCGAACGGTGACATCCATGTCCATCACGGTACGGGGTGCACGGTCTCCACGGTGGGACGGAATCGGACGGCCGCGGAGTGGTCGTGGGTGGGCACGATGGTGACCAGGTGCCGCGCCAGGTGCAGGCGATGCAGGGTCCGGAACGTCTTGTCGCGGTCCTCGTCCGCGAAACCGCCTGGGAAGCTGGACTTCTGGCGGACGCCCTCGATCTGGAGGTTGTGCCAGGCGGCGTCGCCGGCCAGCAGCACCCAGCCGTTCTCGGTGTGCGCGAGGATTCCGACGCTGCCCGGGGTGTGCCCCGCCAGGTCCACCAGCACGATGCTGCCGTCACCGAACAGATCGTGACTGCGGGTGAAGGTGAGGATCGGCGGGCCGTCGAGCTCGTAGTCGATCAGCGGCCGGTCCACCAGCGCGTCCCGCACGCCACCGACCGGCGCGACCTCACCGTGCGAGATCCACCGGTGCTCGACGCCGTGCAGGTGCACGGGCAGGCCCGGCATGTCCAGCAGACCGCACACGTGATCCCAGTGCGCGTGGGTGGGGAGGGCGAAATCCGCTGTGGGCAAGGCTGGTTCGCGTTGCAGCGCGGTGATGGTCGCGAGGGTGTCCGCCGGTGGCCGCACCACACCGCGCAGGACGGCGGGCAGTTGCGCGATGGCCCGCTCCTCGGCATCGAGGCAGACTGCGGGGTCGACCAGGAAGGTCGCGCGCGGATGCTGCACCACGAACGTGTTGAGCGAGTTGTCGACGCGTCGAGGTGTGAACGTTCCCTCGACCACCGCCGCCGTCGGCACCGATCGTGGCGCCTGCTCGAGCGTGGTGATCTTCACCGTGGCGCGCGCCGTCGGCAGCCCCGCATCGGTGATGGACCGCAGCAGGCGCTCGTCCCGTCGTCGCGGCCGGACCGCGCCGATCAGCAAACCCGCTGCCGCCCCGCAGCATTCGATGACGCTCGGCTGACGCACCTGATCCGACATGACCTGTACTCCGTTCCCGTTCCCGCTTCGACGGACCTGCCTTCCGTCGTGATCGAGGAAACGGTAATACTTAAGGTCGACATGAAGTAAAGAGGAGAATCGTGTCCACAGTTCAGGAGATGAAGATCGGTGACGCGGCGGCC
This sequence comes from Nocardia jejuensis NBRC 103114, assembly GCF_001613145.1. GTDB lineage: Bacteria > Actinomycetota > Actinomycetes > Mycobacteriales > Mycobacteriaceae > Nocardia > Nocardia jejuensis. The sequence continues at coordinate 69,516 of NZ_BDBU01000003.1, read as the reverse complement.
GAGCTGGGCGTCGAAGCGCATGTGCTCAGGCACTGGGAATCGGTCGGCCTGCTGCACCCGCCGCGCAGCGCCTCCGGACATCGCAGCTACGACCAGCAGACCCTGCATCAGGCCCGCCTCATTCAGATCCTGCAGCGAACCGGCTTGTCCCTGAATCAGATTCGGCAACTGGGCGCGGGCGCGTGTGGCGAGCGACAGGAGCTCATCGACCGCAAGCGCGCCGACGTACGCGAGCAGATCGCGCTGCTGCGCGCGACGGACCGGTTTCTCGAGCACCTCATGGCCTGTATCCACCCGGTCATCGCCGAATGCCCGGAGTGTTCGGCATTCACGACCCGCTATCCGGCGCGAAGTTCGTGGGCGAACGCGATGTCGAAGCGGTAGGCGTGGGTAGTGGTGTCCTCGACGGGAATCGAACCCGCGTAGTCCTGGCTGAGAACCAGGGTGCCCGAACCAGCAGAGCACGAGGACAGAGGTGTGGGTACCCGTTGAGGGACTCGAACTCCCGGCTTCCTCTTTGTACGAGAGGCGCTCTTCCAGCCGAGCTGAACGGGCGTGACGCAGGTCGGAATCGAACCGACGTGGTCCTGAGTGAAAATCAGGGTGCCGCAACCATCAGAGCACTGCGCCGTGGGACGCCGCGCGGGGGTGGTCAGCGAGTGACTGCCGGGTCGCGCGGCGCGAGGGGTTCGAGCGGAGTGCGTTCCTTCGGCGGGCGAGGCGACACGGGGACGGCTACAGCGGAGTGAGTCATGGCCGGTCCCTTCGTCGTTGCGTAGAACGCTAGCAGCGGGCGTGAAGGGGAGCCACCGAATTACTCAGTGGGAGATGGTGGGGGTCAGCTGGATCGGTGCGCCGTGCGCGGGGACGCGGGTGATGTTTCGGGTGCGGGCGCGCTCGGTGGTCTTGCCCGCAGGGAGGGTGAGGGTGTGGCGGGTGAGCAGTTCGCGCAGGACCGCGGTGCCCTCCATGAGGGAGAACCCGGCGCCCAGGCAGCGGCGCACGCCACCGCCGAAGGGGAGCCACGTGTTGGGGCTGACGGAGCCGTCGAGGAAGCGGTCGGGACGGAATTCCGTCACGTCGGGATAGTTGCCGGGGTTGGCGTGCGCGAGCAGGATCGAGGTCGAGACGACGGTGCCGCGGGGCAGATCCAGGCCGCCGATCGTCATGTCGCGGGTCAGTTTTCGGCCCGTCGCGGCGATGACGGTGTGCAGGCGCATGGCCTCCTTCAGAACCGCCTCGAGGTACTTGTCGTCGCCGTCATGGGCGGCGCGGCGGGCCTCGTCCTGGATGGCGGGGTCGGCCGCCAGTTCATGACAGGCCCATGAGAGCGCCGACGCGGTGGTCTCGTGCCCGGCAAGCAGCAGGGTGATGAGTTGATCGCGCAGTTCCGCGTCCGACAGCGGTGTGTCGGAGGGGTTTTCGCCCGAGCCCACGGCGAGCAGACGGGACAGCACATCCGCGCGCTGGTCGAGATCGGGGTGTGCGCGGCGCGCGGCGATCTCGCTGTAGAGCAGTTCGTCGATCGCGTTCTGGTTGGCGCGGAAGCGTTTCCACGGTCCGTACTGCTCGAGGCGTGGATACTTCCAGCCGAAGAAGATGATCGGGTTCACGTTCACGATGCGCCGCAACCGGGGAGCCAGTTCACCGCGGCGCTGCTCGTCGGTGAGACCGAACACGACCTGCAGGATGATGTCCAGGGTCAGATCGTTCATGCGGTCCAGGGTGTTGACCGTCGCATCGCGGGACCAGCGTTCGATGTGGGTCTTGGCGATGGCCTCCACCAGCGTGCGATAGCCGCGCAGGGAAGAACCGGCGAAGGCGGGCATGAGCAGGCGGCGGGCGCGGGCGTGCTCGGCCTCGTCGGTGAGCAGTACCGAATGCTCGCCCATGATGTGCACCAGCAGCCGATTGCCTTCGCCCGCATGCAGATCGGCGGGGTCGGCGGCGAAGATCTCGCGAATGTGCTCGGGGCGGTTGAACACCACCAGGTTCTCCGCGTACGGAGCGACCAGATGCAGCGTGAACACATCGCCGTAGCGTCGCTGGGCCGCGGACAGCAGGGCCCCGCGCCATTTGGCGTACATGGCCGCTTGCAGTGCGCTGGGCAGCGGGGGACCGGGCGGGAATGTGGTGGTCACTGTGCGGATCCCTTCACGCGGGCCGCAGGCGTGCGGCAGCCGTAAGCACTGTCCAGCCTAGAGCGAGATCGTCCGCGCGCGGACGGCAAAAACGGTCACCCCCGGACCGCTGCGGCGCACCGACGGGCCGCGGTCCGAATCTGCTCGACGAGTTCCGTCTTCGGAATGCCCTTCGAACTAGGACAGAAGCCGACCTGAGCGGTTTCTACGGTGGAACCATGACGAGTTTCGACGAGTTCCGCATCGACATTCCGCAGTCCGACCTCGAGGATCTGAACAACCGCCTGGCCGCGACCCGCTGGCCGGAGGAACTTCCGGACGTGCGGTGGACCTATGGCATTCCGACCGGGTACGTCCGCGAACTGTGCGAGTACTGGCGCACCTCCTACGATTGGCGCGCGCACGAGGCTGCCCGCAACCGCTTTCCGCAGTTCGTCACCGAAATCGACGGGCAGCGGCTGCACTTCGTGCACGTGCGCTCACCGGAGCCGGACGCGGCGGCGCTGGTCCTGGTGCACGGCTGGCCGTTCGAGGACTTCACCGAGGTGATCGGCCCGCTCACCGATCCGCGCGCGCACGGCGGCGATCCGGGGGACGCGTTCCACCTGGTGATCCCGACGCTGCCCGGCTTCGGGTTCTCCGGACCCACCCATCGACCGGGGGATGCCTCGACCGAACGCAGTGCGGAGCTGATCGCGAAACTCATGGCGGCACTCGGCTATTCGCGCTACGGCGCACAGGGCGGGGATGCCGGATCGTTCGTCGCGCCGAATCTGGGCCGCATCGATGCCGAGCATGTGGTGGGCGTTCACCTCAACGACCCCATCACGATCCCGGCCTGGGATGATGACGGATCCGATTACGACACGGCGGACCAGGAGAAGCTGGCCGGCCTGCGGGACTGGAGCAGCCGGGACACCTCGGGGTACGCGGGGATCCACTCGACCCGCCCGCAAACCCTCGCTCCGGCGGTGTCCGATTCTCCGGCAGGGCTGCTGGCCTGGGTGCTGGACGTGGTCAACACCTACAAGGACCCCGCCCAGGACACCCCGGATGCGGCGATCGACCGCGACGCACTGCTGACCGAGCTGTCGGTGCTGTGGTTCACCAACACCATCGGATCCAGCATGCGGCTGTACAAGGAATCGCGGCAGTGGGGTGCGGATCTACCGAATTCGGGCGTGCCCACCGCCGTCGCGATCTGCCCGGGCAACAACACGATTCGGGGGATCGCCGAGAAGCAGAACACCGTGGTGCGCTGGTCGGAATTCGATCGGGGCGGGCATTTCATCGCCATGGAAACTCCCGACCTGCTCACCGCCGATCTTCGCGCGTTCTTCCGCACGCTGCGCTGATCGGTGGCGCGACTGCCCCCGAGGGTTCGATACCCGGGGGCTGCACGGTTGATCCGGAACTCGATGAACCCGTGCGATCGGCCGCCGAATTCGGGTCGAGTGCACGATGTCTGGGCAAACAAGGCAATCGGGGCGTGTGGGGTTGGTGGATTCCCACAGAACCGGGCCGATATCTCGGTGTCTGCTGTCATCCTCTGAGTGCGGGTGGCGTCGGTACGTTCGACGACGGGCCCGGATCGAAGGATGTCGCGCCGCACCCGGGTTCGCCGAACCGGGCGGCGAGGTACGAGGAGGATCACGCCGCGTGAGCGCTCGAGCTGTCACCAATCCGTTCGCCTCGGATGGGCGATTTCCCGGTGTGGTGGTCACCGCGCTCGCCGCGACCACCTCCCTCGCGGGCGATGTGGAAGCGACCTGGAAGGGATTGCTCGCCGGGGAGAGCGGAATCGGAGTGCTGCAGGACGATTTCGTCGACGAGTACGACCTGCCGGTGCGCATCGGCGGGCACCTGAAGGTATCGCCGGACACGATGCTGAGCCGGGTCGAGATTCGGCGGATGGCCTATATCGAGCGATTGGCGATCGTGCTCGGGCGTGAGGTGTGGCGCAACGCCGGTGCACCCGAGGTCGATCCCTACCGGCTCGGCGTGGCCATCGGTACCGGGATCGGCGGGGTGGACGCACTCGTCGACGCCAATGACAAGTTGCGCGGGGGCGGTTATCGCAAGGTGTCGCCGCTGACCGTGCAGATGATCATGCCGAACGGTCCGGCCGCGGTCGTCGGGCTCGAGCTGGGCGCGAAAGCCGGTGTGGTGACGCCGGTTTCGGCGTGCTCCTCGGGCGCGGAGGCGATCGCCACCGCCTGGCGGATGATCGTCATGGGCGATGCGGACATGGTCGTGGCCGGCGGGGTGGAGGGCGTCATCGACGCGGTGCCGATCGCCGCGTTCTCCATGATGCGCGCCATGTCCACCCGCAACGCGGATCCGGCAGCCGCCTCACGGCCGTTCGACCGTGATCGCGACGGCTTCGTCTTCGGAGAAGCGGGCGCGCTCATGGTGATCGAGACCGAACAGCACGCGGTGGCGCGCGGCGCGAGGATCCACGCGCGGATCATGGGCGCGGGCATCTCCTCGGACGGGTTCCATCTGGTCGCGCCGGATCCGGAGGGCACGGGCGTGGCGCGGGCCATGGGGCAGGCGATCCGGACCGCGGGACTCTCGCCGCGCGATATCGGCCACGTCAACGCGCACGCGACCGCCACGCCCATCGGCGACATCGCCGAGGCGAAGGCGATCCGTCAGGCCGGTGTCGGACATGCCTCGGTGTACGCGCCCAAATCCGCCCTCGGGCATTCGATCGGTGCGGTGGGCGCGCTCGAGTCGGTGCTGACGGTGCTCAGCATTCGCGACGGCGTCGTTCCGCCCACGCTGAATCTCGACAATCTGGATCCGGCGATCGAATTGGATGTCGTTTCCGGCGAGTCTCGACGCCAGAACATCGAGTTCGCGATCAACAACTGCTTTGCTTTCGGTGGGCACAATGTCGCACTCGCATTCGGTCGGTATTGACGTGTGAATGCGGCGAGTGGCAAGCCAGTCGGTACGAACAAGAGTTGGAGGAACTCTCATGCCCGCCGGACCGCGCGCCCGATTGATCAAGAACATCATCAGGACCGTGCAGGAGCACGGTGTCCACGCCACCGAACTCGGTGATCTGCTCGCGCGCAGCAATACCTCGAGTGACTCGCTGTATCGCCACTTCCCGCTCGGCAAGGGCGAATTGGTGGAGACCGCCGCCCGGTCCGTCTCGCGACTCGGGTACTCGCATGTGAGCAAGGCGGCGGACAGTCTGTCGAGCGTGACGTCGATCGAGGATTGGCTCGACGAGTTGTTCGGTTACTGGCGCCATCAGCTCGAGGCCAGCGACTATCGAGCGGGTTCGTTCATGATGGGTGCGGCCCTGGACGAGCTGGATCCGGAGGTGCAGTTCGCGGCCGGGCGGGCGTTCGCGGATTGGACCGCGCGACTGGCCGATGGTCTCATCGCCGTCGGGCTGGACCGGGCGACCGCGTGCTCGCTGGCGGGACTGCTGCTCTCGGCGACCGAAGGCGCGGTCGTGCAGAGCCGGGCGCTCAAGTCCAGCCATCCGTTCGACGACATTCGCACCCAGCTCGCGATCCTGCTGCGGTACCACCTCTCGACCCGCTGACCTGCTCGGCGGGACTTGCACGGGCGCGACACGAATCGGTGCACGATGTGCGGACTTGCCGAGGTCGCACCGATTCCGCCTGGATCTGGACGTACCGGTCATATCATTGAGCTATGCCCGTACACCGAGTCGAGGGGCGTACCGCGGTGTTTGCCGACTGGGCGTGGCAGGCACTGCTGGTCACCGGGATCTGTTCGGTACTGCTGGGAATCACCATGGCGGTATGGCCGGACAAGACGGTCACGGTGGCGGGAACACTGTGCGGGCTGGTGCTGTTGGCCACCGCCGGAGCCCAATTCGTCGTGGCATTCGGTGCACGGATCGCCACACCCCTGCGGGTAATGGAATTCGCGAGCGGTGCCGCCGCGGTGGTGCTGGCCCTGTGGTGCTTCAACAGCGGGCAGTGGGTGTTGTTGCTGGCCTTGTGGATCGGCATGGGCTGGATGACCCGCGGCGTCGTGCAGGCCATCGTCGGGGCGTGGTCGGAGGAATTCGACGGGGCCGGGCGCCAGGAAGTGGTGGGACTGGTCACCACGGCCGTCGGTCTCGTCGTCGCGGTCGGTCCTTTCGACTCGCTGACATCGCTGTCCGTCGGCGTCGGGTTGTTCGTGATCGCGCTGGGCGCGAGCGAGATCTTCACCGCCACCCGCATCGAGCGCAGCGCAGGCGCGGCCGTCGCGGCCTGAGGGATCGACGGGCGGTGGACGGACTGCTTCGAGTCTGTGTACCGCCCGCTCGGCGCCGCGTTCGGGGACCGTACGCTGCAACGATATTGTTCGGATTATCGGTTCCGACCCGTGTTGGTCTTGGACAGTCACACCGTGTTCGTGTTGCCATGCGTACATGGCAGAGTTCAGTAGGAGGGCACTCACGGGTGCCTGCGCGGCGGCGATGCTCATTACTGCGACCGCGTGCTCGGGGGCGAACGAATCCGGGCTCTCGAAGACGGTGAACGAATTCGCCGATGCGCTGAACCGTGACGACGTCGCCGCGGCCGCGGCCGTGACCTCCGATCCGGCCAAGGCGGGTGCGGTGCTGGGCACGCTCTACGACGGACTCGGCAAAGACGTGAAGTTCGAGGTCGGCAAGGTCGAGAAGACCGACGACGGCGGCACTTTCACCCTCAACGCGACGTGGAAGCTCGGCGCGGACGGCAAGAACCAGTGGACGTACTCGACCACCGGCAAGGCCGACAGCAGCGGCGACGACTGGAAGGTGACCTGGGATCCGGCGTCGATCGCGCCGGGGCTGGACATCGGGCCGCTGTCCTACAGCGCGGTCTATCCCGATCCCGCCCGGGTGCTCGACCGTTCCGGGGGCGAGTTGCTGGCCCAGCAGGTGGTGACCCTGGTGAACGTCGCGCCGGGCGCGGATCCCGCTGCCGTGGCGGCGGCGCTGCGGCCGGTGGCCGCGGACGTCACCGCCGAGACCCTGCAGGCGGAACTGGCAGCGGCACAGGGCAAGCCGGTCACCGCGGTCACCCTGCGCGCCGCGGATCTCGCCACCGTGCAGCCGGCCCTCGCCGCGCTGCAGAACGTCACGCTCGCGCCGCAGACCCGTCTGCTGGCCAGCGAGAAGGATCTCGCCTCGCCGACCTTCTCCGGGCTCGGCGACCTGTGGCAGCAGCGCGCCGACAAGGCCGCCGGGTGGGCCGTGCGCGCGCAGGGCGGCGACGGAACCCAGCGGGTCGCCGGGCCGGACGCGCAGCCGGTCACCGACATCAAGACCACTCTCGATATCGCGCTGCAGCGGGCTGCGGAGGCGGCGCTCGCACCGATCAGCACCCCGGCGGCCATCATCGCGCTGCAGCCCTCGACCGGGCAGGTGCTGGCCATGGCGCAGAACGCGGCGGGGGACGCGCAGGGCCCGATCGGTCTGACCGGGCTGTATCCGCCCGGATCGACGTTCAAGACGGTCACCGTGTCCGCCGCGCTGCAGTCGGGTGCGGTCACGCCCGATACGGTGCTGCCCTGCCCGGGTGAGGAGAACATCGAAGGCCGGCAGATCCCCAACGAGAACAAGTTCGATCTCGGCCAGGTGCCGTTGCACACCGCGTTCGCCAAGTCCTGCAATACGACCATGGGACGGCTCGCGGTCCAGCTCGCACCGGATGCACTCACCGACGCGGCGGCACAATTGGGGCTCGGAATCGACTATGTGACACCCGGTTTGACCACCGTGACCGGCAAGGTGCCCACCGCCGACACTCCGGCGCTGCGCGTCGAGGAGGGTATCGGGCAGGGGACCGTGACCGCGACGCCGTTCGGCATGGCGCTGGTGGCCGCGGCCCTCGCGCACGGCTCGCCCGTGCCGCCGATGCTGGTGCAGGGGCAGGCGGGCAAGCCCGACAAGCAGCCCGCCGCGCTGCCGCCGGCCATCGACGAGCAGGTGAAAACCATGATGCGCGAGACGATCACGGGCGGCACCGCCACCGCGCTGAACGATATTCCGGGAATGCTCGGTAAGACCGGCACCGCGGAATACATCGACGACAAGCACGCCCACGGCTGGTTCGTCGGCATCGACGGCGATCTCGCGTTCGCCGTATTCGTCAGCGACGCGGGCAGTTCCGGTCCGGCGGTGGACGCCGCGGGCCGTATGCTGCGCGCCCAGCGCTGAATTCTCCTGGGTTGCGTGCTCGGCGCTGAATTATTCTCGGCGCCGAGCAACCCGGGCACAGACCACATTTCACCGAGTATTCACCGCACAATCGAAGGGTTTATTTTGTCGTACCTGAAATACCGCGCCCTCGTATCTCTGCTGATGGTCGCGCCACTGGTCGGCGCGTGCGATTCCGGATCGAAAGACGATGCCGCTCCCGGTGTTTCGTCGTCGTCGGGTTCCGCGACACAGAGCGTCTCCGCCGAGGCGCGATTGCGGCAGCTCGAACAGGAACACGACGCTCGCCTCGGGGTATTCGCGGTCGATACCGGCACCGGCAAGACGCTCGCCTATCGCGGCGACGAACGGGTCGGCATCGGCTCGACTTTCAAGGGTGTCGCCTGCGCGGCTCTGCTTCGCGAACATCCGCTCAGCACCGGCTATTTCGATCAGGTCGTCCATTTCACCAAGGCCGATCTGGTGGCGAATTCGCCGATCTCGGAAACTCGGGTCGACGCCGGAATGAACGTGCTCGAACTCTGCAATGCGGCGATCACGGTCAGCGACAACACCGCGGGCAATCAGTTGCTGAAGCTCCTCGGTGGCCCGGAGGCGCTCACGGCGTTCTTCCGCTCGATCGGGGATCAGGTGAGCAGGCTCGATCGCTGGGAACCGGACCTGAACGCCAACGTTCCCGGGGACGAGCGCGACACCACCACCGCGGCCGCCCTGGCCGCCGACTACCGCGCGTTCGTGGTCGGCGATCTGCTCGCGGCCCCGGAAAAGGGGCAGATCACGTCCTGGCTGCTGGCCAATACCACCGGAGGAGCGCGCATTCGCGCCGGACTGCCCGCGGACTGGAAGACCGCGGACAAGACCGGCACCGGCGACTACGGAGTCGCCAACGACATCGCGATCACCTGGCCCGCCGACGGTGCGGCGCCGGTCGTGATCGGGGTGTTGAGCACCAAGTCCACCAAGGACGCGCAAGCCGACAACCCGTTGGTCGCGGCAGCGGCCAAGGTAGCGGTCGACGCGGTTCACTGACAGGCACATCGGCTCAGGGGCGTCGGGAACCAGGTTCCCGACGCCCCTCAGCCGATGTTCATCACTCTTCGGTAGCGCACAGCCTTCGGTAGCGCACAGCGACTCTCCGGCGACGCACAGTTCGCCGCAGTTACGGGTGAGAATCCGATGACATCCCCGCAACTGCGGAGAAAATTCCACGACATACCCGACTGTGAGGATCTACGCGGCGGTCATCGAGGTTTCGAGCGGAAGGCGGTGTCGTGTGGGATCGGTCGCGGCACCGGTCCGCGCTGTATCCGGGAGGCGGTGGAGGTTCGTCCACATCGGCGACGATTCCGATCCGGCGTCTTCGGAGACTTCGTGGCTTGCGAACCGCATACAGGGCAATATGCTCCTGGATGTGACGAATTTGCGGATCAGCGAAGTGGCCGCGCTGATGGGAGTCAGCGACGACACCGTGCGGCGGTGGATCGATCAGGGACGCCTCACGGCGGTCCAGCTCGAGAACGGTCGCAAGGGGGTCAGCGGTCGCGAGGTGGCCGAATTCCTGCGCGCCAATGCCGAGGCGCCGGAGACGGGTGTGATCGTGGCCGCCTCGGCGCGCAATCGGATGCGCGGAATCGTCACGCGGATCGTCAAGGACACCGTGATGGCGCAGGTGGAGATGCAGGCCGGACCGTTCCGGCTGGTGTCGCTACTGAGCCGGGAATCGGTCGACGAGCTCGGACTCGAGGTCGGCAGTGTCGCCGTCGCGTCCGTCAAGTCCACGCATGTGGTGGTCGAGGTACCGGAAAGTTGATGAGGATGAGAATGATTCGCGCACTGAGTGTGGCCGCGGCCGCGCTCGTGGCAGTGTCCGTCGCGGGCTGTGGCTCCGCCGACGACAAGTCCGCTCCCGCGGCGGGCGACGGCCTTTCCGGCACGGTGACGGTGTTCGCCGCCGCCTCGCTGACCGAGACGTTCACCGAGCTCGGTCATCAGTTCGAGGCCGCGCATCCCGGGGTGAAGGTGGTGTACAGCTTCGGCGCGAGTTCGGCACTGGCAGAACAGATCAAGCAGGGCGCGCCCGCCGACGTGTTCGCCTCCGCGGCCCCTAAGAACATGCAGCAGGTGGTGGACGCGGGTGAGGTGACCGGCAGCCCGGCCACTTTCGCGCACAACCGCCTCGAAATCGCGGTGCCCAAAGGGAATCCGGGGCACATCACCGGTCTGGTGGACTTCGGCAAGCCCGAGCCCAAGATCGCGCTGTGTGCCGAGCAGGTCCCGTGCGGTGCGGCGGCCAAGACGGTCTTCGAGGTCGCCGGGATCAACCCGCAGCCCGACACTCGCGAGCAGGATGTCAAGGCCGTGCTGACCAAGGTGACGCTCGGCGAGGTCGATGCCGCGCTGGTCTACAAGACCGATGTGAACGCCGCGGGCGACAAGGTGCAGGGCATCGAATTCCCCGAGGCCGACAAGGCGATCAACGACTACCCGATCGCGCCGCTGGCCAAGGCTCCCAATGCCGCCGCCGCGACCGCGTTCGTGGACTTCGTGAAGTCCGAGCCGGCGCAGAAGGTGCTCGTACAGGCGGGATTCGACAAAGCGTGACCGACGAACCGCGCGGGGAATCAGGCGTGTCCGGAGTTCCTCACGGGGCCGGGCACGGGCGGGATTCCGCGCGCGGTGCGGAGGTTCCGGATCGAGTCTCCGCATCGATCGAAACCTCGGACGGCGGGCTCGACCCGAGGGTGGCCGGCGAGCGGACGCTCTCGCACGCATCGGGCCGGTCCGGGCCGCGGTTCGGCTCGTCACCCGGGCGTGGAACCGCGGCCAGACGTCGAGCGGTGCGTGGCAGGCGGCCGCTGATTCTGATGATTCCGGCCGTGCTCGGACTGCTGTTCCTGCTCGGGCCGCTCCTCGGCCTGCTGACCCGCGCACCGTGGGAGACGCTGCCGGACCGGCTCTTCAGCGCCGAAGTCGGTCAGGCACTGCGGCTTTCGCTGCTCTGTGCCACTTCGGCCACGGTGATCTGCCTGGTGCTGGGGATTCCGCTGGCCTGGCTGCTGGCGCGCGCCGAGGTGCCGGGGCGCGGGCTGGTGCGCGCGCTGGTGACCGTGCCGCTGGTGCTGCCGCCCGTGGTGGGCGGTGTCGCGCTGCTGCTGGTGCTCGGGCGGCGCGGACTCCTCGGGCGGCATCTGTACGAATGGTTCGGGGTATCACTGCCTTTCACCACGGCGGGCGTCGTCGTCGCGGAGGCGTTCGTGGCCATGCCTTTCCTGGTGATCTCGGTCGAGGGGGCACTGCGGGCAGCGGATCCTCGCTTCGAGGAGGCGGCGGCGACGCTGGGTGCCTCGCGCTGGTACACCTTCCGCCGGGTCACACTGCCCTCGGTGCTGCCGGGCGTGGTGGCCGGATCGGTGCTGTGCTGGGCGCGAGCGCTCGGGGAGTTCGGCGCCACGATCACCTTCGCGGGCAATTTTCCGGGTAAGACGACGACCATGCCGCTGGCGGTCTATCTCGCGCTGGAAACCGATCCCGATGCCGCGATAGTGCTGAGCCTGGTGCTGCTGCTGGTGTCGGTGGTGGTGCTGGTCGCGTTGCGGGAGCGCTGGATTCGAGGCGTGGCATGACGCTGCACGCGCACTTGCGGGTCACCCGTGCGCGTTTCGCGCTGGATCTGAACTTCACCGCCGCGCCGGGGGAGGTGATCGCGCTGCTGGGACCCAACGGCGCGGGCAAGACCACCGCGCTGCGGGCGCTGGCGGGTCTGACTCCCCTCACCGACGGGGTCCTGCGCGTGGGGGAGAGCCTGTGGGACGCACCGCCTTCGGTGTTCGTGCCACCCGAACATCGCTCCGCCGGAGTGGTGTTCCAGGAGTATCTGCTCTTCGCGCATCTGTCCGCGCTCGACAATGTCGCCTTCGGGCTTCGATCGCGTGGAATGCGTCGCGGTCCGGCTCGTGACCGTGCCGCGGCCTGGCTCGAGCGGGTCGGACTGTCCGATCACGCGCACGCGCGGCCACGGCAGTTGTCCGGGGGCCAGGCGCAGCGGGTGGCGCTCGCGCGCGCCCTCGCGACCGATCCGCAGCTGCTGTTGCTGGACGAACCACTCGCCGCGCTGGATGCCGGCACGCGGTTGCAGGTCCGCGCGGACCTGGCCCGGCATCTGCGCGATTACACCGGGCACACCGTCCTGGTCACTCACGATCCTCTCGACGCGATGGTGCTGGCCGACCGGTTGATCATTCTCGAGGACGGCGTCGTCGTCCAGGAGGGTCCGCCCGCGGAGATCGCGCGCCGCCCGCGCTCGGACTACGTCGCGCACCTGGTGGGCCTCAACCTGTATCGAGGCGTCGCCTCGGGCACTCGGGTGACGCTGGCGGACGGAGGCACGCTCACGGTGCCCGAACCCGCGACCGGCGAGGTCTACACCGCCTTTCCGCCCACCGCAGTCGGTCTGCACCGCGACCGCCCCGACGGCAGTGCCCGCAATGCGTGGCCGGTGACCGTGACCGGACTCGAGCAATACGCCAACACCACCCGCGTCCGGCTCGAGGGTGCGCCGTCGGTGTCGGCCGATATCACCACCGCCGCGGTCGCCGACCTGCGTATCCAGCCCGGTGCTCAACTCTGGGCCGCGGTCAAGGCCACCGAAATCCACACGTACCCCGCGTAATTCGGCGGCGCCGGACGATGCGTCGTGCGGCGGGGCCTCACGGCACGGGTTGAACAAAGCGATTCTTCGCGCTCGGTGGCGCACGTGTTCCGACGGATCGAGCGCTGGGACAGCTCGCGGGCTGTCGCAACTCGGGTCCCGGCACGGTGACTGCCCTGACACAGCAATGCCCTGACACAAAGGGCCCTGACACAGCAATGGGAAGAGGCGAATTCGTCTCTTCCCACTTCAACATATATCGCACACGGGGTCTTGCCGCAAGGCCCCGTCGGTGGTGCACAATCTCCTGCCGAACCCACAACCTGCATGTTTTCGGGTTCGCGACGTGTCGTCGCGGATGGGCGCAGGGGTTCGATCGAAAAGCAACTTCGTCGAAGAGGGGTTTCATGATCGACGTGATCATCGCCGGATGTGGACCGACCGGATTGATGCTGGCCTCGGAATTGCGACTGCAGGGACTACGCCCGGTCGTGCTGGAACAGGATGCCGAGCCGACCAGGATCGTGCGTGCGATGGGTATGCACGCGCGCAGTGTCGAGATCTTGGAACAGCGTGGGCTGCTGGACCGTTTTCTCGCATTGGGCACGCCGTTTCCACTGGGCGGATTCTTCGCCGGAATCCGCAAACCGCAGCCCGAGCGGCTCGACACCAGCCATCCCTACGTGCTGAGCCTGCCGCAGACCATCACCGTGCGGCTGCTGACCGAGCACGTCACCGATGCCGGGGTGCAGATCCGGCGCGGCGCCGAGGTGCGCGGGGTCGAGCAGGACGAGGAGGGGGTGAGCGTCGAGCTCGCCGACGGCACCCGGTTGCGCTCGCGCTATCTCGTGGGCGCGGACGGCGGGCGCAGCACCGTGCGCAAAATGCTGGGCATCGCCTTCCCCGGCGATCCGACCACCGTCGACACGCTGCTGGGAGAGGTGGAACTGACCGAGGACCACGACACGGTGATCGAGATCGTGAACGAGGTTCGCAAGACCCAATTGCGTTTCGGCGCAATGCGTCTGGATGACGGCGTGTACCGGGTCGTGGCGCCCGCGGACGGGGTGGCGCGGGATCGCACCGTCGCGCCGACGCTCGAGGAATTGTCCCGGCAGATGCGCGCGACCGCGGGCACCGATTTCGGTATGCACTCACCGCGCTGGCTGTCGCGGTTCGGCGACGCCACCCGGCAGGCCGAGCACTATCGGGTCGGCCGCGTGTTCCTGGCCGGGGACGCGGCGCACATTCATCCGCCGATGGGTGGGCAGGGCCTGAATCTCGGGGTGCAGGACGCGTTCAACCTGGGCTGGAAACTCGCCGCCACCGTCAACGGCTGGGCACCGGAGGGGCTGCTGGATACCTATGAGGCCGAACGACATCCGGTGGCCGCGGCGGTGCTGGACAACACCCGCGCGCAGATGCAGCTGATGAGCCTGGATCCCGGGGCGCAGGCGGTCCGCCGGCTCGTGGCACGGCTGATGGATTTCGACGAGGTGAGCCGATTCCTGACCGAGGACCTCACCGCGATCAGCGTGCGCTACGACTTCGGCGAGGGGCCCGAACTGCTGGGCCGGCGACTGCGGGATATCGCACTGAAGCAGGGACGGCTCTACGGCCTGATGCACCGGGGCCGCGGACTGCTGCTCGATCAGACCGGCCGGCTCGCGGTGACCGGCTGGGCGGACCGAGTCGATCACGTCGTGGATGTCAGCGAGGAACTCCACGTGCCCGCGGTGCTGCTGCGGCCCGACGGGCACGTGGCCTGGATCGGTGAGGATCAGCGGGAGCTGACCGCTCGGCTGACGACGTGGTTCGGCGCCGCCGTCGGCTGAGCGACTCAGAGGTAACCGGCGTCGGCGAAGGAGGGCGCCGGAGCGGCCTGGATGCGCGCGTGATCGTCGCGGGCCTCGATGAGTTCCGCGAGGGTCATGCCGTCCTGGCCGATGGACGGCTTCGCGCGTTCGCCGAGTTCGCGATCCAGCCAGATCTCCGATTCCGCGGGCGAGAGGCGGCCCACCTCCAACTGCGCGAGGCAGCGTCCCGGCCGGACCACGGCCGGATGCAGACGCGAGAGATGCTCGTTGGTGGTGATCGCGACCAGAACGTCGCGGCCCTGGCCGAGCATGCCGTCGGTGAGGTTGAGCAGGCGTGAGAGGCCCTGTCCGGTGGACTCTTTCGCGGAACCGCGAATGAGCTCGTCGCAGTCCTCGAGCACCAGCAGGCGCCAGCGGCGCTTGGACTCGTCGTAGGTGTCCACGCCGATCGCCACCTCCATGAGGTAGCCGGGGTTGGAGAACAGCACCTCGGGGTCCAGTACGCAATCGACCTGACACCAGTGCGCCCACTCGCGGGCCAGGGCGCGCAGGGCGGAGGTCTTGCCGGTCCCGGGCGGGCCGTGCAGCAGGAGCAGGCGACCGCTGACGTCCTCGGCGCGCACGGCCATCAGCCGGCGCATGGCATCACCCACGTCGGTGGCGTAGTTGCCCTGCACCTGCGCCCAGGTGTCGGCGGTGATGGTGCGCTCCTTGCGGATCGGGCCCTGCGCACCGGCGTGCCAGAAGCCCATCGACACCTGGCTCTCGTCGGTTTCGGGTTCCACGGTGGCGTCGGCGGTGCACGCGTCCAGGACCTCGCGGGCCAGTTCCTCGCTGGTCGCCGAGACGTTCAGCATGGCCGTGCCGTTGGTGCGGCGCACCACGCGCAGGGTCCAGCCCTCACCCTCGGAAAGGATGGCGCGCACGCCGTTGTCGTCACTGGTGCGCACTACCCGGGCGTCCGGAGTGCTCAGTGGCGCATCGGGTTTCACATGGTCGAGTTCCGATGCCAGCGCGTGCGGCTGCTCCCCGTTGAAGTAGGGGGCGAGCGCGAGCGCGTCGATGATGTCGCGGGGCGAGTCGGAGTCGTCGAGGTTCATCACCCACGAGAGCGCCGCCGGTGGGGCCGAAGGCTCCTCGCGGCCGACCAGCTCGAGGCGTTTCTGGGGAGTCGAAGTCACCCGACGATGATCCGGGCATACCGGTCGAGGGTCCACTTCTTTTCGGCGAACCGCGCCGATGCGTTTCGGCGAACCGCGCCGACGTGCAGATATACACAGCCGGTGCGATTCCGCATATATGTTCTCCGGGTACTCCCGGGCCCGGGAGCCGATCAACGAGGAAGCAGGGTGCGATGCACTGGGATCAGATGTCCGCGACACCTGACGACCTACGCAAGCGTGCGACGCGGCTGGGCCGCGGTGTCGGTCAGCTCGGCATACTCGAGTCGATCATCGACGCCGCGCACGGTCCGTGGCTGGGCGCGATGGACGCGGACGGGCACGGCACCGCCGAGCTGCGCATGCATCTGGCCGGGCGCTACCGCGTCACCGCGCTGGTGACGAGCGCGGGCAAGCTCAACCTGGTCCAGATGCACGTGCCCGGCTCGCGGCGGCGCGGTGAGCGGGTGCTGGCCACCAAGGCGGCGGCCCGGCGCGGCTGGGACAAGGAGAAGATGCCCAAGCAGCCCGACTGGCTCGAATACGTGGTGAGCTGGGTCGAGAACGCGAGCGCTCACGTGGATCGCCGCGCGGTCATCAACTACCGGCTGCAAGGCGCCGACGGTGATCTGGCCGCCATGAACGACACCATCGAGGGCCTGCGGGCCAGCCTCTCCGAGCGTGAACTCGCGCGAGACGAGCTGGCCGCCGAAATCGCTTCTCTGCGTGCCGAACTCGATACCCTCGCCGAATCCGGCGCACCGGATTCCGACGAGGAGGATGACGAGGATCACGAGGACGAGGACGATCTCGCCTCGGCCGAAGCGCTCGATGCGGATCTCGAGCCGCGGGACTCGGACGACTCCTTCGCCGCTTCCGGCACCGCCGTCGAATACGCGGCTCCCGGCGAGTTCCTCGAACGCGGGAAGCCCGGCGAGTCGGAGAATGTCGCCGAGACCGGTCCTCCCAGCGAGGCCGACACGACCGCCGAGCCGAAACACGAAGGCGCCGAAGTGAATCGGGTGTCCGATCGCGGCGACTCGGCCTTCGGCTCAGACGTCCCCGGGGCCGATGCGACTACCGTATCTTCGTCAGTCGAGGGGCCCGCTGTCGGCGTCGCCGCGGCGGTGGAGAGCGAGTTGGAGTTCGAGCAGGAGGCGGTCGGCGGCATCGGTCAGGTCGATTCCGGTGATGTCCTCGGCACGGCGGATGCGGTAGCGCAGGGTGTTGGGGTGGATGCGCAGGGACTCGGCGGCGGCGCGGACGTCACCGTGCCCGCGCAGGTAGGCCTCGAGGCTGGCGCGCAGGGTGGCGGAATGGTCCCGGTCGTAGGCGATCAGGGCGTCGAGCCGGGGATCGTGCAGTTCGGGGCGATCGGCGAGCAGGTCGAGGATTTCACCGAGCAGCACGGCCGTGCGTGAGTCGGCGAGTGTCGTGACCCGATCGCGCGGGTAGGCGGCGGTGCTGTCCAGAACCCGGTCCACTTCGATGCGCGCCCGGGCCACCTGGGTGAGGTCGGGGACCGGGATCGCGACGGCCGCACGCAGTCGCAGGGCCCCGCTCGCATCGAGCTGATCGACCAACTGGCGAGTCCAGGTGGTGACCGCCCGGGCCGAGTGGTAGCGGGGGAGCAGCACGTACACCCGCTCCCCGATGACGGTGGCCAGGGAGTCGCGGCGGAACGCGCTCGCATGCAATCGCACCGTGCTGCCGAGCTTCGAATGTTCGTGGCCGCCGGTCGAATCGGTGCTCGATGCGAAACCGATCACGGCGGCTGGGCCGGTGATCGCGATACCGAGTGCGCTCGCCACCGACGGCACGTCGACTCCGCCGCCGCGCGCGCCGAACAGTCGCTGGATCGCCACGGCCTCGGCGGAGGGCGCGTCGATGCCACGGGAGATGATCCGCCCGGCGATGGCCGCGGCGCCCCGAAGCACCTCCGCCGCAGCGGATTCGAACGGCCGCTGACCCTCTTGAAGCCAGATCGAGCCGAGCACGGTCGAACCGGGGACGCCCGCGTCGCCCGGTCGCCGAATGCTCACCACCAGACGGTGTTCGATGTCGAGGTCCGCGTGGGCGGGCAGGTCGATGACCTCGTCGCTGCGGCGCAGACGGTCGAACACGCCCCACTGCTCGAGCACACGCAGGTACTCGCGCGGACCCTCACGCCCCAGGATGGATTGGATGCGCAGGCGGTCGGCCGCGTCGTTGGAGGCGGAGTAGGCGAGCACACGCGAATGCGCGTCCTCGATGCTCACCATGCCGCCGGCGTTCTGCGCGATGATCCTGGCCAGTCCGAACAGGTCGGTATCGGTGGTCAGCAGGTCGCGATCCTCGCCGTCTCGTGCCCGCCGGGTGCGATCGAGCATGCGCCGGATCAACGGATACACGTGATCCCAGCGCGCCTGCGGATGCACCGCGACGAGAGCGACGCCGGCGCTGTGCGCGGCCTGCCGCAGCAGCGGCGAGTCGTGGACGCTCTTGGACAGCACCACGCGCGGCCGATGATCGGCTGGGCGCTGGGTCACCTCGTGCAGCCAGTGCACCGCGTCCGCTTCGGCGATACCGACATGCAGGTACATATCCGGCAGGGGTGAGCGCGAGTCCGACTCCAGCACCAGTTCCGAGGCGTCCACGAGCGCCACCGAGCGAATCGGCACCTCGTCCCCGCCCGGCGCGTCGATGAGTTCGACCAGCGTGCCGCCGAGCGCCGCGAGCAGCTCACGCAGTGCGATTCCCGAATCCTCAGCGGCCATGACGTGCCTCCGCTTTCGATCCGGGCTGCCGACTTCAGCCGAACGTACAACAGGCTCACCGGATCTTTGGCCGATCGGCTCAATATCCGCGCGCCGTCTCGGAGTTGACTCGGGGGCACTCGGCATGTGACCCGACCCACAGTCCGCAGGAGGACGCATTGGACGCCATCACCACACCGCCTCCACCGGTGAACGAACCGGTGGGGACCTTCGCTCCCGGCAGTCCCGAACGGGCCAGGCTGCGCGCGAAACTGGCAGAACTCGCCGCGACGCCGATCGAGATCCAGCACGTGATCGGCGGAGGGCATCGGCGCGGCGCGGGGCCCATCATCGAAGTGGTCCAGCCGCATCGGCACACAGCCGTGCTCGGCACCCTGACCTGCGCCGAACCGCAGGATGTCCGGGACGCGATCGAAGCGGCCGCGACCGCCGCACCGCTGTGGCGGGCCATGGCGTTCGAGGATCGCGCGGCCATCTTCCTGCGCGCGGCGGAGCTGCTGTCCGGTCCGTGGCGCGAAACCATCGCCGCCGCAACCATGCTCGGACAGTCCAAGACCGCGTATCAGGCCGAGATCGACGCACCGTGCGAGCTGGTCGACTTCTGGCGCTTCAATGTGCGATTCGCTCGCGACATCCTCACCGAGCAGCCGATCTCCACCGCCGGAGTCTGGAATCGAGTGGAGTACCGCCCGCTCGAGGGTTTCGTCTACGCGATCACGCCGTTCAATTTCACCGCCATCGCGGGCAACCTGCCGACCGCACCCGCGCTGATGGGCAATACGGTGCTGTGGAAGCCCTCGCCCACCCAGGCACTGGCCGCGTACTGGACCATGCGTCTGCTCGAGGCCGCCGGGTTGCCGCCCGGGGTGATCAATCTCGTGCATGGTCACGGGCCGGAGATCTCCGGGGTGGCGCTGGCGGACCGTCGTCTGGCCGGTATCCATTTCACCGGTTCCACCAAGACTTTTCAGGACCTGTGGCGGTCGGTCGCGGCGAACATCTCCGAGTACGACACCTATCCGCGCCTGGTCGGGGAGACCGGCGGTAAGGACTTCGTGCTCGCGCACAGCTCGGCGGATCCGGATGTGCTGACCACGGCCCTGATTCGCGGAGCCTTCGACTATCAGGGCCAGAAATGTTCGGCGGCCTCGCGCGCGTTCGTCCCGAAGTCGGTGTGGCGGCGCATGTCCGGTGATTTCACCGACAAGGTGTCGGCGCTGACCTACGGCGATGTCGGCGACTTCACCAATTTCGGTGGGGCGCTGATCGATCGGCGCGCGTTCGATCGCAATGCCGAGGCCCTGGCCCGCGCCAAGGCCACGCCGAGCCTGACCGTGCTGACCGGTGGACGCGCTGACGACCGCGTCGGATATTTCGTCGATCCGACGGTGCTGCTCGGCGACGATCCCGCAGACGAGGCGTTCCGCACCGAGTATTTCGGGCCGATCCTGGCCGTGCACGTGTACGACGACGATGCTCCCGGCGGCTTCGACACGGCCCTGGATCTGGTGGATCGGGGCTCGGCATACGCGCTCACGGGCGCGGTGATCGCGGAGGACCGCGCCGCGGTCACCCACGCGACCGAGCGACTTCGCTTCGCGGCGGGCAACTTCTACATCAACGACAAGCCGACCGGTGCGGTCGTGGGCCAGCAGCCCTTCGGTGGCTCGCGGGCCTCGGGCACCAACGACAAGGCCGGGTCGGCCCAGAACCTGCTGCGCTGGAGTTCGGCCCGCACCATCAAGGAGACCTTCGTGCCACCGACCGAACACCTGTATCCCCATCAGGCCGTGGACGATTCGGAGGCACGCTGATGTTCGATGCCCTGCTGCGCCCGGCGCTGCTGTCCGCGTCCCGCTCGTCGCGAGTGGAGCGGACCGTCACCGCACTGTCCTCGACCCGGAAGCTGGTGGATCGTTTCGTCGCCGGTGAATCCGAACCGCACGCCGCCGCCGCGACCCGATCGCTGCTGGATTCGGGCCGGCTCGTCACCATCGACCATCTCGGTGAGGACACCACGGATCTGATCCGGGCCCGCACAAACGTGGATCACTATCTGGAACTGCTGCGCACCCTGCGAGAGATGCGCGAGTCCACGGGAATCGTTCGGCCGCTGGAGGTTTCGCTCAAACTCTCGGCGCTGGGTCAGTCGCTGCCCGGGGACGGCCACGCCGCCGCCCTCGAGCACGCGCATCTGATCTGCTCCGCGGCCGCGACGGCGGGGGTGTGGGTGACGGTGGACGCGGAGGATCACACCACGACCGATTCCACCCTCGCGATCGTGCGCGAGCTGCGGGCCGACTTCCCGTGGCTGGGCACCGTATTGCAGGCCTATCTGCGTCGCACCGAGTCCGACTGCCGGGAGTTCTCGGGAGTCGGATCGCGAATCCGGTTGTGCAAGGGCGCGTATCGAGAACCCGCGTCGGTCGCGTTCCAGGCTCGCGCCGAGGTGGATCGGTCCTATCTGCGCTGCCTCGACATCCTGATGCACGGGCAGGGTTATCCGATGGTCGCGACTCACGATCCGGCCCTGATCGAGGCCGCCGGGCACAGCGCGCGAGCCGCCGAACGCCGGGCCGGGGAATTCGAGTTCCAGATGCTCTACGGCATTCGCGACGAGGAACAGCGGCGGCTCGTCACCGACGGGCAGCAGCTGCGCGTCTACGTCCCGTACGGCGATCAGTGGTACGGGTACTTCATGCGGCGACTGGCCGAACGCCCGGCCAACCTCGCCTTCTTCCTGCGTTCCCTGCGCCCGGCCAACCGCCGATAGTCCGTGATCGCGCTTGCCGTGATCGTGCTGTGTCGTGAGGGGCGGAGCACGGCCCGGTGTGCCGGGCGCACGACGGCTTCAGCCGGTCGGACAAGGTTTGTGAACTTTATTTAACTAATCGTCCGATCACAGCATGACCCGTGGTCGGATTAGCTGATCGAGCTCGAGTGTGACCTGCGTTACTGCGACGAGGCGGGCACGCAGAGGACGAAAGGATGCCGCATGTCGTTCGCGGAACTCCGCGGCCAGATCCTGCGCCGCAAACCCCTGACCGATCTGGAGGAGGACACCCCCGCCGATCAGCGGCTGTCCAAACACCTCGGTCTGTGGCAGCTCACCGCGATCGGCGTGGGCGGCATCATCGGTGCGGGCATCTTCTCGCTGGCCGGATCGGTCGCGAACAAGACCACCGGCCCCGCGGTGCTGATCTCCTTCCTGATCGCGGGTCTGGCCAGTGCCTGCGCGGCGCTGTGCTACGCCGAATTCGCCGGCATGGTGCCCAAGGCCGGCTCGGCCTACACCTACGGGTACGTGTCCATGGGTGAGCTGGCCGGATGGTTCATCGGCTGGGATCTGCTGCTCGAGTACATCGCGGTGGCGGCGGTGGTCGCCATCGGCGTCTCGGGCTACTTCAACTTCCTGCTCGATCAGATCGGGCTCACACTGCCGCACTGGATGCTGGGCGCCTCGGGCACCGGCGACGGGCACAAGGTCGATCTGTTCGCGATGCTGTTCTGCCTGGGCACCGCGTGGGTGCTCTCGCGCGGCATCAAGAGCGTGGGCCGCTTCGAAACGGTGTTCGTGGCCGTCAAGGTCGCGGTGGTGCTGCTGATCATCGGGCTGGGCGTGTTCCACATCAACAGCGCCAACTACAACCCGTACTTCCCGCACGGCACCGCCGCGGTGTGGACCGGTGCGGCGACGGTGTTCTTCGCGGTCTTCGGCTACGACGCCATGAGCACCGCCGCCGAGGAATCGGTCGAGGCGAAAAAGCATCTGCCCAAGGCGATTCTGTACTCGCTCGGTATCTCCATGGTGCTGTACGTGCTCGCGACGCTGGTGCTGACCGGCATGCAGAAGTACACCGAGATCAATCCGGCCAGCGGCTTCTCGAGCGCGTTCAAGTCGGTCGGGCTGCCGGGCGTCGCGAACATCATCGCGGTCGGTGCGATCATCGGCATCGCGACCGTGGTGCTGGCGTTCATGCTGGCGGTGACCCGCGTCTGGTACGCCATGAGCCGCGACGGGCTGCTGCCGCGGTGGTTCGCCAAGACTCATCCGGTGCGCAAGGTGCCGACCCGGGTGACCTGGATCGTCGGCATCGGCGCGGCGATCCTCGCGGGCCTGCTGCCGATCAATACCGTTGCGGAACTGACCAATATCGGCATCCTGATGGCCTTCATCGTGGTCAGCGTCGCGGTGATCGTGCTGCGCTACAAGCGTCCCGAGGAACCGCGTGAGTTCCGGCTGCCGCTGATGCCGGTGGTGCCGATCGTGGGCATCGGCTTCTCGGTGTACCTGATCTGGTCGCTGCCGTGGGAGACCTGGCTGCGCTTCGCGGTCTGGCTGGTGGTCGGCCTGGTCGTCTACTTCGGTTACTCGCGCACCCACTCCGCGCTCGAAGCCACCGCGGCGGCCGCGCCCGAACAGGGCTGAGCCGCACCGGACTCCGGGGAGCGGTCCCGACGCCACCCTCCCCGGACCGGCTGGTGGGCGCGCGCCTGCGCCGCGCTCACCAGCCGCTGCGTCAACTCTGGGCGGGCCGGGTGAGCAGGATCAGCGCCACCGCGAGCACCGCCGCGCCGCACCAGGAGATCAGCGGCAGGCGCTCACCCACGATGAGCACGCCCAGCACCGCCGCCACCGCCGCTTCGGCGATGGTCAGGGTGGTGGCCACGGCAATGGTGGTGTGGCGCAGGCCGTATCCGAACAGCAGGTAGGCCACGAAGGTGGTGAAGACCGCCAGGTGCAGCGCGACCGCCGCACCGCGCGGCGTCGCCAGCCATCCGAGTCCGGAACACAGCAGCACCGGCAGTACCAGCAGCGACGCCGCGCCGAACATGGCGCCCATGACCGTTCCGGAGGCGTGACCACGGGCGATCAGTCTGCCGCCGACGAGCGAGTACACCGCATAGCTCAGACCCGCGCATCCCGCCAGGGCGATGCCCGCCGGGTCGATGTGTGCGGACGCGCCGCTGAACTGTGGCCCGAGAACCAGTACGGCACAGCCGCTCACGGCCAGGACGGTCGCCACGCCCCAGCGTGCGGTCGGGCGGCCCTGCCCGGTGATCCAGGTCAGCAGACCCGCGAACACCGGCGCACTGCCCAGGGCGATCACCGTGGCGATCGCGACGCCTCCGCGCGCCACCGCCGGATAGAACGTGAGCGGGTATCCCGCCACCGCGCACGTGCCCAGCAGGAGGAGGCAGCGCTCGAAGGCGCTGTAGCGCAGTCGATTACCGCGAGCGGTCAGCAACAGCAGCGGTCCGCCGAGGACCAGCCCCGCCGAACCGACGGCCGCCGCGGGTGCGCCCTCGGGCGCGAACGAGGCGGCGGTGCCCGTGCTGCCCCACAGCAGGGCGGCGGTCAGGATGAGAATCGGCCCCTGCCGGGTGCTCACGGGTGAGACTGTGTGAATGATGGTGCTTTTCGGCACTGTCGAATACTCCGTCGTCGAATTCCGAGATGGGGGGAATCGAAACGGGCGCAGTACGACGACCGGACCGACCTCGACGGTCGGCCGGTGCGCGTGCGGAATGTCAGCCGATGCGCCCGGTCAGACGACCGGGGGCGGCGTGACGCAATGCCAGAAAGTACCCACGTGAGCAGGGTATCGGATGGGTGGTCAGAGATCCTCGGCCGCGGGGTCGCCGAGTGGCCAGCCGCCCGCGGCGAGCCGGGCTGCGACGCGATTCACGTCATCGGCGCCCGGTTTCTGCAGCGCCAGCTTGGAGATGGCCGTCTCTATCTCCTGGCGATCGATCCAGCCGTCGGTATTGCTCGCCACGAGTTCCTCGATGATCTCCCCGACCTCGTGCTCGGTGAGTTTGCGATGCAGCACCGCGAACAATGCCACGTAATCCTCGGACGGGATGCCGCGCGGATAGCCCGCTCGCAGCCAATCCAGGACGGCGCGCATGATGGACCGGTTCGTCGTCATGACTCACTTCTTCTTCGGCTTGGCGCCGAACAGCTGGATATCGACGGTGTGCGAGATGAAATCCTTGGCGATGTAGAGGATTCCGAGCAGGACGACCACGAGTACCACCGCGAAGCAGAGGTAGGCGATCAGCTGCGACACCGTGACGCGGCCGCGCACGGCGGTCCCGCCGGCTCCGCTGCCCGCTACGGTCTCGGGGTCCCCGGCTACGGTCTCGGGTTCCATTGCCCAGAAACGGATTCCGAGGCCGAACACGACCGGCACCCCGGCACCCAGGACGAGGGCGTAGAGCATGACCTCGCCGAGGGATCTCGCGATGGCTGCGACGGTGTGCATCAGGCTCCTCCGGTGGGCGCACCGGCGGTGGGCCGGGTCGGTGCGGCGGCAGCGGGTCCGCTCTCGTCCCAGTCGGCGTTCACGTTCGAGGTGTCGACGGGGTTGCGGCGCGAACGCAGGTACATGTAGGCGGACAGGGCGATCAGGATGGCGAAGTCGATCAGGACGCCGAGCAGGCCGCCGGCCGTATCGGCGATCCACCAGCACAGCGCGCCCACGACGGCGGCCGCGGGCAGGGTGAACAGCCACGCCGTGGCCATGCGCCCCATGACCGCCCAGCGAACCTCCGCCCCCGGCTTGCCGAGTCCGGTGCCCAGGATCGAGCCCGTCGCGGTCTGGGTGGTCGAGAGCGGCAGGCCGAACTGCGCCGAGGTGAGAATGATTGCCGCCGAGGAGGTCTCGGCCGCGAACCCCTGGGCCGGGTCGATCTCCACCAGTCCCTTGCCGAGGGTGCGAATGATCCGCCACCCGCCCAGGTAGGTGCCCGCCGCGATCGCCACCGCGCAGCAGACCTTGACCCAGAACGGAATATCGTCGGCGTTGGTGAAGGTGCCGTGCGCGACCAGCGCCATGAAGATGACGCCCATCGTCTTCTGGGCATCGTTGGTGCCGTGTGCGAGCGAGACCAGCGACGCCGAACCGATCTGGCCCCATCGGAATCCGGTCTGCACGCGGTCCGGGCGAGAACGCCGGGTCAGCCGATACACCGCGAAGGTGCCGAGGGCCGCGACCATGGCCGCGACGAACGGGGCCAGCAGCGCCGGGACGATGATCTTGTTGATCACGCCGGTCTTCTGATCACCGGTCCACAGCACGCCGCTGGTGCCCAGCGCGGCCAGGGCCGCACCGATCAGGCCGCCGAACAGCGCGTGCGAGGAGCTCGACGGAATACCGAAGAGCCAGGTGAACAGATTCCAGACGATGCCGCCCACCAGACCCGCGAACACGATGTGCAGCAGATCCATGTGATGGACGTTGCCGATCTGCAGCAGCCCGCCCGAGACGGTCTTGGCCACCTCGACCGACAGGAACGCGCCGACCAGATTCAATGCCGCCGATACCGCGACGGCTACCCGAGGAGACAGCGCGCCGGTGGCGATGGAGGTCGCCATCGCGTTCGCGGTGTCATGAAAACCATTGGTGAAGTCGAACGCCAACGCTGTGGCGATGACTATCAAGAGAACGATGAACTCCGAGCTCACCCATTCAGTGTGGGGTCGAGCGCGTTTGCTCGCAGTGGCGGCGCGGGGGTGTTCACGGGAAGTTCAGTCGCACGATTCCGCTTCGCAATCGACTCGAACAGGGCTGTTGGTCACAGTAATTCGACGGTCGCGTGCTGATCGCAGCGGGAATATGAGCAATAGGGTGGCCGCCGGGAATCGAGTCGGCAGTGGGTGCAGCTTTCCTCTGTGATCGGATGTCCTGCCGAATGATGTTCGGTAGAGTTCGCCCGTGAAGAAAGTTCCTTCGGCGACGCCCGCTGGTTCGACGCCCGCTGGTTCGATGTCCACCCCGATCGACGATATCGACCGGGTACTGCTGGAGCATCTCGCCCGCGACGGCCGGATGACGAACAACGCACTCGCCGCCGCCGCTGGTATCGCCCCGTCCACCTGTTTGGGACGGGTGCGCGGTCTCGTCGAGCGCGGCGTGATTCGCGGATTCCACGCCGATATCGATCCCGCCGCGCTGGGACGCGATCTGCAGGCCATGGTCGCGGTGCGATTGCATGCCGAGGCGCGCAGGCATCTGGCCGAATTCGGCGCGCAGATGAGGGGACTGGCGGAGGTGGAGAACGTGTACTTCATCGCCGGGGCCGACGATTATCTGATTCATGTCGCGACCGCCGATTCGAGTGGGCTGCGCGATTTCGTCCTGGACAACCTCAGTGCGCATCCGGCGGTCGCGCGGACCGAGACGATCCTGATCTTCGAACACGTGCGGTAGTGGCGGCCGAGTCGCCGGGAGCCGTCGACGGCCCGGCCACCACTCGCCGGATGGTCAACAGGCGAGGCTGTGCGCGGCGTAACCGTGCGTGGCGGCGACTTCCCCGGACAGCAGCGCGCCGGCGTGGGTGCTCAGACCCGCTGCCAGGCCCGTGTCCGCGGCGACGGCGGCCTGCCAGCCCCCATCGGCGAGGGCGATCGCGTAGGGGAGCGTGGCGTTGGTGAGGGCGACGGTGGAGGTGTGCGGGACCGCGCCGGGCATGTTCGCGACGCAGTAGAAGATCGAATCGTGCACCCGGTAGGTGGGATCGGCGTGCGTGGTGGGGTGCGAATCCTCGAAGCAGCCGCCCTGATCGATGGCGATGTCGACCAGCACCGAACCCGGCTTCATCTGGGCGACAAGATCGTTGGATACCAGTGTCGGGGCTTTCGCACCCGGGACCAGCACCGCGCCGATCACCAGATCGGCCTCCCGCACGAGATTTTCGAGCTCGAACCGGTTGGACATGACGGTGCGGACCCCGCCGTGGTAGAGGTCGTCGATCTCGCGCAGGCGTGCGATGTTCAGGTCCAGCACGGTGACCTCGGCGTGCATGCCGTGCGCGACGGCGATGGCATTACGGCCCGAGACACCCGCGCCGATCACCACCACCTCGGCCGGGCGAACCCCCGGCACGCCGCCCATCAGCACGCCGCGGCCGCCGCCGCTGCGCATCAGATGATAGGAACCCGCCTGCGGGGCAAGGCGTCCCGCGACCTCGCTCATCGGAGCCAGCAGCGGCAGCGAGCCGTCGCGGGCGGTGACGGTCTCGTACGCGATGGAGGTGACTCCGGCGGCGAGCAGGGCGTCGGTGCACTCCTTGGACGCGGCCAGATGCAGATAGGTGAACAGCAGCTGGCCCGAGCGCATGCGCGAATATTCCTCGGCGACCGGCTCTTTGACCTTCAGGATCAGCTCGGCGACGGCCCATACCTCGTCGGCGGTGTCCAGTACGCGCGCACCGGCATAGGCGTAGGAGGTGTCGTCGAAGGCGGATCCGATGCCCGCGCCGGATTCCACGAACACCTCGTGACCGCGTGCGACCAGCTCGTGCACCCCCGCAGGGGTGCAGGCGACGCGATACTCGTGGTTCTTGACCTCGCGGGGGATCCCGATCTTCATTCCACACTCCTGATGTCGCTCGACGGGTGGGCGCGTGCTGACGCCCTCTCAGGAAGTGAGTATGAAGATTATGCGAGATCAACACCATGAAGCTGAATATGATTCTCTATCTTGCCTTCACATCGTTCGAATAATCATTCGTCGCATGTACGAACGCGTGCCTATCGAAGCATCTTCGATGCCCGGCTCAGGGGCGCGGCTCGTTGAGGATCAGATCGAGCAGGCCGGGAAAGCGCTCGTCCAGCTCCTCGCGGCGCAACCGGTTCAGGCGCTTGGCTCCCGCATCGCGCTGCTCGATCAGTCCCGAATCGCGCAGGACAGTGAAGTGGTGACTCAGGGTCGCCTTGCCGACGGCGACATCGAAAGTGCCGCACGCTTTCTCGACCTCCTCGACGGCGAGCTGGCGGACGATCTCGAACCGCACCGGATCGGCGAGCGCGGCCAGGACGGACTGCAGCGAAGCGTCCCTGGGGTGGGTATGGGTCAGCGTGCGCATCGCGGCGACACCTCCAACTGTTTGATGAACATCGAACATGATGCTACTGTTCGATCCTGAACGAACAGTCTAGCCGGGTGTCACCACCGGAGGAGAGAAGGCTCGCATGACCATCGAGATCGGACGCATCGGAATCTGGGCACCGGTGTTCCTGTGGGCGCGAGACAATGGCGAATCGGCCTCGGCCGCAGCAGAACTCGACGCTCTCGGGTACGGCGCGATCTGGGTCGGCAACGAGGACGCCACACTGAACGCCGTGTCGGGGCTGCTCGATGCCACCGACCGGATCACCGTCGCCAGCGGCATCGTGAACATCTGGAACGCTCCCGCCGAGGCCCTCGCGGCCCGCTACGGCGAGATCGCCGGGCAGCATCCCAACCGGGCGCTGCTGGGAATCGGCAACAGCCACGCCCCGGCCGTCGGAACCGACTACGCCAAGCCGTACAGCAAGACGGTGCACTACCTCGACGAACTCGATGCCGCCGGTCTGCCCGCCGAGAACCGGCTCCTGGCCGCACTCGGCCCGAAGATGGTGAAACTCGCCGGGACCCGCACCCTCGGCGCACACCCGTTCCTGACCACCCCCGACCACACCGCCGAAGCGCGTGAGATCCTCGGCGCGGGACCGATTCTCGCGCCGGAGCAGAAGGTCGTGCTGGAGGGCGATCCCGCCACGGCCCGCGCCATCGCCCGCGGAAACATCGCCTACTACCTCGCGCTGCCCAATTACACGAACAACCTGCTCCGGATCGGATTCACCGACCAGGACTTCGCCGACGGCGGCAGTGACCGCCTGATCGACTATCTGGTCGCCTGGGGCGATGCGGACGCCATCCGCAAGCGCGTCGAGGAACACCTGGCGGCGGGGGCGGACCACGTCGCGGTCTCGGTTCTCACCGACGGCATGGTCCACGCCACCCCGGATCGCTGGCAGCTGCCCCGCGCGCAGTGGCGCGAACTGGCGCCGGTGCTGCTGGGGTGAGCTGAACCCTCACCCGTCTTCGCGCCGGGCCTGGGTCGCTGGTCATCGCATGCACGGCCTAGCGCGGCGGCTGTGTGACCGGACCAGCTGGATCGAGCACGCCTGCCGCCGCCTCCGGGCCACCGGCGGTCGGGACGAAACCGGCAGGCCATTCGGTGCGGGCATCGTAGAGAGCACCCGTGAGGTTGGCGCCGCGCAGCCGAATCCCGGTCGCCATCGACGGTCCCGTCGCCGGAACCGCCGGCTGCGTGGTGCCCCGGTCCGGACCGTCGGGACGCTCGATGGACTGATCGGGTCCGTAACTCTGTGCGCCCTTGGGTAACTCGAAAACCGAACCTCGAAGGTCGGCGAGGGTGAAATCCGCGTTGTCCAGCGTTGCGTCCTCGAGAAACGCACCCCTCAAGTTGGCGCTGGTCAGATTCGCGCCCGTCAGGTTCGAACCATTGAGCAAGGAGTCGGACAGAACTGCGGAATCGAGTACGGCGTCGGTGAGATCGGTCTTTTTCAGTCGCGCCCGAGCCAGGTCGGCGCGTTCGAGGTTCGCGCCGATCAGCCGCGCCGAGGACAGATCCGCGGACGACAGATTCGCGCGGTTCAAATCCACGTCGCGGAGGTTGGCGTCCTTCAAGTTCGCGTTCGCCAGGCAGGTTCTGGACAGATCGATTCGTTCCGGGCCTCCGACAGAGCGCCGGCCGATCACGGTGAGGGCAGCTTGGATGTGTACGGGAAAGACCATTTGTGCGGGGCTGCCGCAGTCCGCCCCGTCGGGCGCGTGCGTGCGCACGTACGCGCCGAGTACCTCGAAGATCGAGGAGCGGTCCGTCGGTGAGTCCGCCGCGAGGCGTTCGAGCAGATAGATGCCGCCGAGCTGAACGTCGAGACTGGTGCTGTTGCCGAGTTGTTCGACCGCCTTGGCGAAGCGTTCGGTGATCGTCGTCTGCCTGGTCAAGCCGAATTGGTCGTTGGTGGCGCGGAGGGATTCGTTGGTGAACCACAGTGCCGCGAGCGCGGCTACCGTGGTGACCATCGAGGCCAGTTTCGCCCAGCCACCCCAGCCGAAGAAGGCGCGGCCGGTCCTGCGTATCCGGGAGCGAGTGGTGTCCGGCGGGGTCAGGGCGCTGACGCGATTGAGCCTGCGTCGTGGGCCGGTCGGCCCCGATCGTGAAGTCACCGGTCGATGATCTATCAAAACGATTGCGGCGGGCGAATTCTCGTCCGGGCCACCGACCCCGCAGGACGCGAGTATCCGCCCTGGGCACCGGTCCCGGCGGGGGCCGCGTGCTTCAGGCGGAGCCGAGCAGATCGAGCATGCTGGAAACCGCTGCGGGCCACGTGAATTGCTCGGCTCGGTGGCGCGCTGCCTGGCGGCGCGCGAGAAGGGGGAGGGCCAGGACATCGGTGACGGCGGCGGCGAAGGCGGTGGGGTGGTCGGCGGCGATCGCGCCGCAGTCGGCCGTGACTATGTCCGCGAGTGCGGAGGAGCGGCTGGCCACGACCGGGGTTCCGGCGGCGAGGGCTTCGAGGGCGGCCAGGCCGAAGGTTTCGTGGGGGCCCGGCGCCAGGGAGACGTCGGCGGTGGCCAGCAGGGTCGCCAATTCGGTGCGGTCGGTGATGAACCCGGTGAAGTGCACGGCCGACAGGCCGTCACGCAGTGGCGGGATGGTGCGGGCGCGGCGTTCGAGGGCCTCGCGGCGCGGGCCTTCTCCGGCCACCACCAGGCGGGCGTCGAGACCGTTGCGGCGCAGGGCCGCAACGGCTTCGATGCTGCGATCCACTCGCTTCTCGACCGAGAGGCGGCCACAGTGCACCAGCAGCGGATAGTCCTCGACGCCGAGGTCGGTGCGCAGGCGCAGGTTGTGCCGGTCGGGCCGGAACATGTCGAGGTCGACGCCGAGCGGGACCAGCTCGATATTGGGCACATCGATGCGCTGGAACTCCTCGCGCGCGAATTGTGTTGTGCACACGACGATGTCGTAATTCCGGGCGGTGCGGCGATTGGCGATGTCGGCGGCCCGGCGGGCGGCGGGGCCGGGCAGGAACTGCCCGAGTAGCCGGTCCAGTCGCTCGTGGGAGATCATCACTCCCGCGACGCCGCGGCGGCGGGCCCAGAGCCCGAAACCGCGCAGGGTCAGGCGATCGGAGACCTCCAGGACATCGGGTCGCAGCCCGGAGAGGATATCCGCGACGCGGCGCGGGTGGGCGGCCCGGTATCCGCCGGTCCACGCAATCGCGGGGGCGGGCACGGTGATTCGCAGTACCCCCGAGGGCAAGAGCTCCTCGGCGCGTCGCGGTCCGGGCACGATCAGCACGACCTCGTGACCGGCGGCGACGTAGCCCTGGCCGAGATGATGCAGTGCGGTGCGAAGCCCCCCGGAGCGCGGACCATAGAAATTAGCCAGCTGAACTATGCGCACGACGCTGATCGTCCAGGGCACCGGGTTACCGGCGGCACCTCCACGACCAATTTCGTATGAACACCAGCGAAAGAACCGGTCGATCGAGTCTCCGGCTCGCCATTGCGCGTCACCCGGCCGGGCACTGCCGCGTCATCGTGTTCTGCGCCGCCACGCTCTGCGGCGCTCACGCGCCGTGATCCTCCTCGTACCTCGCCGCCCGGCCCGGCGGACCCGGTTGCGCACGCCGGTCACCGCCATCACCCAGCGCGCATGATCGCGGCGGTCCCGGTGCAGGAGAACCAGGCCGCAGCGTGGCGGGTAACGAGAGAGTGCGAACTGGTCTGGCCGCTTGACCTGTCATCGGGCCGCCCCTAGCGTCGGGGCATGGCATTCAAGCGGATCGACCGGCGCACGGTTCCCGACACGGTCTTCGAGCAGCTCGTGGGCGAGGTGCTGGACGGGGAACTCGCACCGGGCGCGGCGCTGCCGGCCGAGCGGCAGCTGGCCGAGGCGCTGGGGGTGTCGCGACCGACAGTGCGCGAGGCGCTGCAGCGGCTCGCGCACTCCGGTCTGGTGGAGGTTCGCCAGGGCGGATCGACCATGGTGCAGGATTTCCGGCGCACCGCCGGGATGGACATGCTGCCGCGGCTGTTGGTGCGCAAGGGCGAAATCGACCACGATGTCATCCGCTCGATTCTGGAGACGCGACGCGCGCTGGGCCGGGAGGTCGCCGCACTCGCGGCCGAGCGGGCCGCCGACGGTCTCGCCGATGTTCTCATGCAATCGCTGGAAGCCCTGGAGTCCGAACGAGATCCGGTCGGGCAGCAACTGCGTGCGATCGCCTTCTGGGATCTCTTGGTGGACGGCGCCGATTCGATCGTCTACCGGTTGCTCTACAACGACCTGCGGGCGGTCTACGAACCGGCTGTCGCGGCGCTGGCCGGGCTGATGGCTCCGGAGGTCGGCGATATCGACCGCTATCGCGCCCTGGGCGACGCGGTCCTCGACGGCGACGTGCAGGCCAGCCGCTCCGCCGCGGATCAGCTGCTCGCGATCTCCGCCGCGCAGTTCGACGCCTTCCGCCAGCAGGTCGCGCCCGCTCAGGCCTGACGCGCACGGACCACCCCTGTTGCTCGGGGTCGGCGTGTGTCTATATTGGTCTGACCACTTGGCCACCAGGCCAAAGTCCAGTGAGAGTTTCGACTAGGCGGTACCTGCATGACGCCCCTTCCGCAATCCCCACCCGAGTCCCCGAGCAGCGCAGCCACGTCGCCGGACGGTGTCCCGGAGTTCTCGTCCGGCGGGCCCGGGACGGCGCAGAACGCGCCCGACACACACGCCACGGAGGGCTCGCGTTCGACCGCGACCGTCGATCGACCCGCTTCGGTGACGACGCCGTCTTCGAGTCCGCCGTCTTCGAGTCCGCCGCCGAGCGAGATCCGGGCAGCGATCGGGGCCACCGAGCGGACAGCGGACGATTCGATTGCCCGGGCACGTGCGGCTCAGCCCGTCTGGGGTGCGCTGAGCGTCGACGAGCGCGTCCGGATACTCGAGCGACTGCCCACGATCCTGCTGGAGAATCTCGACCGCGCCGCCGACGCCATCACGGCCGAGAACGGCAAGCCGCGCGCGGAAGCCATTGCGCACGAACTGGTTCCGGCGATCGCCCTCACCCGCCACCACCTGGATGTCGCGGTCGAGATCCTCGGCCCGTCGCGGATCGCCTCACCGACCGCGCCCTACCGCACCGCCATGCGCACCCACCGCCCCTACGGGGTCATCGTCGCGATCGCACCCTGGAATCTGCCGTTCCTCATCCCGTTCAGCCAGGTGCTTCCCGCGCTGATCGCGGGCAACGCGGTCATTCTCAAGCCGTCCGAGCTCACCCCCGGCGTCGCCGCCCTGCTGGTCGATCTGATCGCGGCCTGCGGTCTCGGAGACGGCGTGCTGCAACTGGCCACCGGCGACGGCGCCCTCGGCGCGGAGTTGATCGACGCCCGGCCCGACAAGGTGGTGTTCACCGGTTCGGTGGCCACCGGGCGCAAGGTGATGGCCGCCGCGGCCCGATTCCCCATTCCGGTGGGACTCGAACTCGGCGGCGTCGACGCGGCGATCGTCCTGGACGATGCGGACCTGGAGTTCACCACCAGTGCGGTCGCCTGGGGCGCGACCTTCAACGGCGGTCAGGCCTGCTGCTCGATCGAACGCGTACTGGTGCACACAGATCTGCACGACGCGTTCCTGGCCCGCCTGCAGGACAAACTGCGGCGCATCGACACCCGCCGGGACCTGGCGCCCGCCATCGACGCACGGCAGGAGGCGATCTGGCATCGGCACCTCGAGGCCGCCCGCGAGTGCGGGCTCGAGGTCAGCGGTGGCGCGGCCCTGCGTGAACGCCGCTGCGCCCCGGCTCTGATCAGCGGCGACGCGGTCACCGACGCCGAGGTCTGGTCCGAGGAGACCTTCGGCCCGGTGGTCGCGGTCGCGCGCTTCGACTCCGACGAGGACGCCGTCGCCCTGCACAACGACACCCGCTACGGCCTCACCGCCAGTATCTTCTCAGCCGATACCACTCGCGCCCGCGCGCTGGCGCAGCGGCTCGACGCCGGGGCGGTGTCGATCAATGATGTTGCCGCCACCATGTATTCGACTCCCGAGCTGCCGTGGGGCGGCGTCGGACTCTCCGGATTCGGCCGCTCCCACGGCCCCGACGCACTGTTGGACGCGGTCTGGGTGCAGGTGATCGATTCCCCGCGCGGCCCGGCCTTCGGACCCAAACGTCCGTGGTGGTACCCGTACGGCCCGGAATTGGAAGACGCCATGCGCACCCTGGGCACCGCGATCGCCGCGCCCCGCCCGATCTCGCGCCTGCGCGGTTACGGCCGCGCCGGATACCAGTTGCTGAGCATGCTCAGCCGGCAACCCACACTCTGAGGACTCCCGATGACCGCTATCGCACAGAACAATCCACGTCTGACCCCCGGCACGAACCACGTGGAATCCTGGTTCGTCCGCGCCAACGATCCGCACTCGCCCCGTGCGATCTGGATCAAGGCCACGGTGCTGACCGGCAGTGACGGCACCGCGCTGGCTCAAGCCTGGTGCAGCGTGTTCGACGGACACCGCACCCACGCCTGGTGTCTCGACATTCCGCTCGAGGCAGCGCGTTTCGAGGCACACGCCATCGGCCAGGAGCTCGAGGTCGGACCGCTGCGGTTGTCGCTGACCGGTCGCGGCGGCGACTCCGGGGGCAAGCTGACGGACGACTCCTCGCGCATCGCCTGGGATTTCGCGTTCACCACCGATCCCGAGCTCGGCGCTCCGCTGTCCATGCTGCCGAGCGCCAGGCTCCTGGACGCGCCGGTGCCGAGCAACAAGCTCGTGACCCCGTTCCCGGTCGCGACGTTCACCGGTCAGCTCGAGTGGGACGGCGAACACTGGGATCTGACCG
This sequence comes from Nocardia jejuensis NBRC 103114, assembly GCF_001613145.1. GTDB lineage: Bacteria > Actinomycetota > Actinomycetes > Mycobacteriales > Mycobacteriaceae > Nocardia > Nocardia jejuensis. The sequence continues at coordinate 34,108 of NZ_BDBU01000003.1, read as the reverse complement.
GCTGGCACGGCATGCAGGGCCACAACTGGGGTACCGAGCACAGTCCCGAATATGCCTGGGGCCAATGCGTTTTCACCGACTCCGGTGATGATCGGCCGTTCGCGATGATCGAGGCCGCCTCCGGCCGCACCCGCATCGGCGGGCGGATCTCGCCCCTGATCTCCATGTTGGTCGTGCGGCGCGGCGCGCAGGAGTATCGATTCGACCGGATCCTGGACCTGTGGCGGCAGCAACCGCGGCTGGACTTCCCGCGGTGGAGCCTGCGCATGCGCGGCCGCGACGGCACCGCCACGCTCACCATGACCGCGGATCCCGCGCAGATGGTGTGCCTGGCCTACCGCAATCCGGCCCGCGCCACCAGTTACTGCCTCAATTCCAAGACCGCGGCGGTCGCGGTGCACGTCGCCCCCGTCAACGGGAATGCCTTCGAACTGCGCAGCGAACACTGCGGCGCGCTGGAATTCCTGATGCCGCAGCCCGTTTCCGCCGTTCAGCCGATCGTCTGAGAGACCGCGAGCATGCCACTGACCTTCTTCGAAACCATGAGCGGCGAACTGTTCGACGCCGACGGGCACGCGCATCACGTCGCCATGGACCTGCGCTGTGAATCCGGGCGCGCACTGGGCTTCGTCACCAACGGCCGCGCCCGCATCACCGGGACGATCCGGGCCGCACCCTGGGTGGACGGGGCCGCGGCGGTCGGCACCCTGGTGGCGCTGCCGGTGACCAAACGGCTCATGACCTACGACATCGATTTTCGCGACCCCGAGGGCCGGGCGTGGCGGCTGACCGGGCGCAAGGATGTGCGCTGGCTGCGCCGCACCCAGGCGAGCCTGACCACGCTGGCGACCACTCTGTGGTGCGACGGACAGGAAATCGCGACCGGCCGAATGCAGTTCTTCGCCAACGACTATCCGAGTTTCCTGCGCTCGTTCCAGCCGTGGGTGTCGCTGCGTTCGGATCTGCCCGACGGCAGTCATCCGGAGGGCGCGTTCGGCACGGGAGCACGCGCGAGCCTGCACGCACTGGCCACGGTGCTGATCGAACCGGGCGGCGCGGTGCCGGACGTGGACTCGGCCACGATCGAACGCCTCGATGCCTACGTCGGCAATATGACCCCGCTCATGCAGTCCGGGCTGCGCCTGGCGCTACGCGCGCTGGAGGCCTCGGCGCGATCACGCCATCGAAAAGGACCGGCGGCGTTGACGGATGCGCAGCGCCGCACGCTGATCGCCGATGCCCGGCAGAGCCCGACCCTGCAGCACGCCGTCGACGCGATCGAAACACCGCTGCGAATAGCGCATTTCAGTGATCGCCGCTATCTGGACGCGCTCGGTGCACCGCGCTACCTCGACACCGTCCTGGAGCAGAAGCCGGGCTGGATGGTCAATGTGACACCGCCGGGGGAGCTCTCGCGCCACGAACAGCTCGACTGTGACGTCGTGGTGATCGGCACCGGCGCGGGTGGCGCGGCCGTGGCCGCCAAGCTCACCGAGCAGGGCGTGGGTGTGGTGCTGGTCGAGGAGGGGGAGTACGCGGGACGCGCGGAGTTCCGGGGTGAACTCGGTGACCGCACCCAGAAGTACTGGCGCGACGGCGGTTACAACCTGGCACTGGGCAATTCGGTACTGGGCATCAGCACGGGCCGGCTGGTCGGCGGGACCACCGCGATCAACTCCGGGACCGCGTTCCGCACCCCCGACGCGGTATTGCGCGAATGGCTCGCGCTGGGGTTCCCCGGCGATTTCGAACCTGCGGCGTTCCAGCGTTATCTCGACGAGGTCGAGGCCGAACTGGGGATCACCCACGCCGATCCGCGCTATCTCGGGCGGGTCGCGGACATCATCGGCCGGGGCGCCGATGTGCTGGGCGCGGTGCACGGGCCGCTGCCGCGCAATGCGGTCGGCTGTGACGGGCAGGGCCAGTGCGTGTACGGCTGCCCCACCGATGCCAAGCGCAGCACCAATGTGAGCTGGGTGCCGCGCGCGCTGAAGGGTGGAGCGCAGCTCTACACCGGCATGAGCGTGACCCGCCTGCTGCGCAACGGACAACAGGTGATCGGAGCGCTGGCCGAGGGGCAGGACGCGCACGGCGCGCCCCGGACCCTGGAGATTCGTTCGCGGGCGGTGGTGGTCGCCACCGGCACGCTCATGACACCACTGTTGTTGCGGCGCAACGGTGTCGATCTGCCGCAGCTGGGCCGCAATCTGTCGGTGCATCCCTCGCTCGGCGCGGTCGCGATGATGCCGGACGCCGGTTCGCCGTGGTCCGGGATTCCTCAGGGTTATCACGTGAGCGGGCTGGGGGATCCGCTGGTGACCTTCGAGGGCGTGAACATCGCGCCGCAGTTCGCGGCCGGTGTACTGCCGTTCCACGGAGCTCGCCTGACCGAATGGATGAACGACTGGACTCGCACCGAGCAGTTCGGGGCGATGGTGCGCGATACCGGCGTGGGCAGTGTGCGGCACGGTCCGGGTGGGCGAACCCTGGTGCGCTACAACCTGACTCCGCGCGTGCATGCCGCGCTGCAGCACGCGTGCGCGGGCCTGGCGGAGCTGTTCCTGCACGGCGGGGCACAGGCGGTGGCGCTGCCGATCGCGGGGATGCCGCCCATTCGCACGCTCGAACAGGCGCGGGCGGTCGCGGAGACTCCGCTCTCGCCCCGGCAGTTCCGGATGATGGGGCCGCATCCGCTGGGCACCGCGCGGATGGGGCGCGACGCGCGCACGGCCGTGGTGGATTTCGAGAATCGCGTCTTCGGCACGAACGGGCTGTACGTGGCCGACGGATCGGTGGTGCCGACGTCGCTGGGCGTCAATCCGCAGGTCACCATCATGGCCTTCGCGCTGCGCGCGGCCGATGTCATCGCCGCCGACCTGCGCTGAGTTGTGGCGCGGGAACGCGCGTGTCGAGGCTGGCCACCGCGGGGGTGGCGGTAGTCGCTATCTTCGTACCCATGGCCAAGATCGCGCGGCGGAACGCCGGTGCTCTGGTTGCCCTGGCAGCCTGCACACTACTGACCGCCTGCAATATCGACGACGACCACGCCGGTCTCCCCGAGACCGACTCACCGCGGGGCAAGAGCACCACATCGGTAGTCCCGCAACCGAGTTCGACGACAAATGTCCCGGTCGTCACGACCACGACCACGACCCCGCCGCCGGTCACCGTCGCGGTGGGTGAGGTCGCGGGCAATGCGAAGGCGGCCGCCGCGCTGGAACCGTGGGTGCGGGACCTGGTCTCGCTCGATCTCGATCAGCTGGTGCGCAAATGCTGGACCGTCGATCCGGATGTCGCCCGGGAGATGTACGCCGACAAGGACGGCATTCTCGCGGCGGTGGCCGAACCCGGCATCGACGGGCAGTTCGCGGTCAGCTGGAAGGGCGCGACCGAGACCGTCAGCGTCAAGCGCACCGAAATCGCTTCGGGTTACGCATGTCCCCGGGTCACCACGCCGGGCGTGACGAACGGATACACCGTCGCGGACGCCCGCTACGCCGTGTTCCGCTATCTCTCGCGCTGGGTCGGCAAGCCGGTGGACCCGAACGACGTCGAGGGCAGGTACCCGCTGGTGTGCGCCGGATCGGTGCTGTCCAACAACCCCGGAAAGCTCACCGGCAGTACGGCATTCACCAACAGCGAAATGACCTCCGAGAAGACCGGTCGCGACAGCGTGGAGATCACCGTCCCGGTGACGAACTCCTCGGGCGTGACCCAGTCGACGAGCTTCACCCTCGCCATCGGCTCGGAAGGCTACTGCATCAACAACATCGGCAACTGAGTATGTCGTGCGCGCCGCGGCGGCTACGGAATCGTCGGGGCCGGTAGGTCGTTCGGGCCCAGGACCTTGCGCAGTGCCGCGGTGACCGCTTCGAGTTCGTCCCGATTCAGGCGGGCGGCGAATCGCTGTTCGATGCCCGCGAGGTAGCGGGGCGCGGCGTCGCGGAATTTCGCGCGGCCGGCCTCGGTGATGGCGACGAAGGCGGAGCGGCCGTCGTCGGGGTTGGATTCGCGGCGCACCAGTCCGTGCGATTCGAGTTCGGTGACCAGCCTGCTGACCCGGGTGCGGCTCAGGACCACGCGCTCACCCAGGTCGCTCATGCGCAAGTGATCGATGCCGTCGAGTTCGAGCAGCACGTCGTACCACGCCAGGGGTAGACCCGCCCCGCGCCGCAGGTCGCCGTCGAGGGCGGGCACGAGTTGAGCGTGTACGCGCAGCAGGGCGGACCAGGCGGCGGCCGGGGAGCCATCGGGAAAATGCGGCATCGGGCCAGTCTACCCACTTGCGTGCGCGCGCACGCATTTAGTAGCGTGTGCACGCACCTAAATTTCTACGGAAGGCACGACCATGACGACACTCATCACCCGCGACGAACTCGAGCGCGAGATCGCGGCGGGCACGGTGACGGTGCTCGACACCCTCGGCGGGGCGTACTACGCGCGGGCCCACCTGCCCGGCGCGATCGAACTCGTCGAGCACGACGTGGAAACCCGTGCACCGCACCTGCTTCCCGACCTCGACGCCCCCGTCGTCACCTACTGCTCGAATCCCGCGTGCGGCAACAGCCAGGCGGTCGCAACCAAGCTGGAAGCGCTGGGCTACACCAATGTTCGCAAGTACCGTGAAGGCATCCAGGATTGGAGCGAGGCGGGCCTGACCGTCGAATCGGCCGGCTGAATTCGAGCGCGCCGACCGCGGGTGCACCCCGGACCGCGGTCGGCCATCGCAGCTTCCTGCACTGGCGCTGTGCCAATGATCTTGGTACACCTTTGTGTACGTGCAAGGGGTGATCCGGGTCATGCCGGAGAACGGGGACGAATGATGGACGCCAGAGCCGCACTCGAGCAGGAATTGGGCGGGCCGCTGGCTTCTCTCGATCTGCTGTCGGATGCCGAAACGGCCGATCTGCTGGAGGTTTTCCGGCAGGCGCAGCGCAGCGAGACCGCCGCCATGGTCGAGGCCGTCGACAAGACCGTCAGCGCACTGCCCTGGCCGCTGAGCACCGCGGCCAAGAAGATCATGTTCGGAAACAAACTGGGATGAGCGATCTGGTCACCCGGGCACAGATCACGCTGCTGTCCCGGACGCTGCACGTCTCGGAGGAACGGCTCACCCACCTCGAGAAGCTGGGTGCGGCGAATCTGCACGAACTTCAGGAACGCATGGCGAAAGCGATCTTCGCCCAGCACAATTCGACGTTCTCCCGGCTCAGCATGCTGGTGCCGGTGATTCCGCTGAGCATATCGATGCCACTGGTGCAGCGCGTCGTGCCGCCGCTCATCGCGGGCCGCGCCGCCGGTGCGATCGGCGTGGATCATCCGAAGAAGGCCGCCGAGGCCGTGACCATGCTGGATCCGTCCTATGCCGCGGCCGCCGCTCCGTACATGGATCCGCACAGCGTCGGACAGCTCGCCGACATCGCACCGGTGCAGCCGGTCATGAAGATCGTCAACGAGCTGCTGCGCCGCGGCGATCACGTCACCGCCGGACCGTTCCTGGCTTATGCCACACCGGAATTGGTGCGTGCGGTGGAGACCGACGTGCAGGACGACGAGGGCCTGGTGCGGTCCGCCTCCTACGCCTATTCGGGCGAGAACATCAGCGTCATCCTGCGGCATCTGCTGACCGGGACGCGGGTGCCGCGACTGGTGCGCACCATCCTGCAGGGCTCGACGGAATTGCGGCTCGCAGCACTGTCGGTGTTCGCGCGCTGCGATACCGATGTGGTGGTCGCGATCGGTGACATCATTTTCGAGCTCGGGTCGGCCGACGAGATCGCGGACCTCACCGGCACCTTCATCGACGCGGGCGTGGTATCGGAAACCCTGCGCTTCGTCGGTCAGTTGAGCCCCTCGGCCCTGGACCTGCTGGCGGCCAATCCCGTCATCGCCGACCCCGACGCCATCGACACGATAGCGAGCGCGGTCGACGGCAGCATCGAACCGGCCATCTGGCGGGGCCTGCTCGAACTGGCCGAGCGCACCACCCCTCCCATCGCCCGGCGAATCGGGAACACGGTGTCGCACTTCGAGACCGCCACACTGGCACAGTTGCCGACCGTCCTGTCCACCTCGCACCTGTGGCCGCCGATGCTGAAGGTGCTGGCCACGGCCGAACCCGACGCGCAGTCACGGATCGGGGAGGTGTGGTCGGCGCTACCGGCGCTCGAGCGCAACGAGATCGAGCAGCGGGTCGCGGATCTGGGCTTGGGCGATGAGCTGACGACGTTGTCCGCGACACTGCAGATCACGCACTGAGCGCGGTGGGCCTGCCGGGCATCCTCGGCAGGCCCACTCGCCATCGCCCGCTCACGCAGGCCCACTGTCGAATTCGCGGGCGATCAGACCGCCTCGGGCAGCTCGATGCGGGTGCTGTGCGTGGCCGTGGCGGCCCGCACGATCGCGGTGAGCAGGCCGAGCATCGCGACCTGATCGCGCGGGAGGCGGCGCGCCTCGGGCGTCCAGTTGTGCACGAAGCCGACGGCCAGGCCGCTGGCCGGATCCACCCATCCGCCCGATCCCGCGAAGCCGAGGTGGCCGAAACCGTTCGGGGCCCCGGGAATCGGGAGCGAGTGGTAGCCGAGCCGCCAGCCCATCGGCAGCAGCAGATTGCGGTCCGGCAGCAGCGTCTGGATCTGGGAGACGGCGCGCACGCGACGCCGCGAGATCAGTGGGCTCTCCACCGCGAGCACGTTGTAGACCGCCGCGATCGCGCGGGCGGTGAAAACACCGTTCGCCGAAGGCATCTGGGTGTTCAGGATGGCGGGATCGGCCCCGTTGAACATGGTTTCGATGCCGGTGGCGTGGATGGAACGAATGAATCCGGTGCCGGGGCCGGGCAGGCGGCTGGCGGTCGCGAGTACCGCTGCCGCGCGGGGAATCCCCAGCGGGATCTGCGATCCGTGCGAGCCGGCCACCGTGGTGCGGGACCCGGTGGGCGGCTTGCCGAGATACAGACCCTCGATCCCGAGGGGGTCGGCGAGTTCGGTCCGGTACAGCTCGGCCATGTCCTTGCCGGTCACCGCGCGAGCCAGGCCCGCGGCCAGCCACCCGACGGTGAGCGCGTGGTAGGCGGGCAGGCCGCGCAGGCGATCCGGGCGCGCGGCGGCGAGCCGTTCCTCCATGAGCCGGTAGTCGAGCAGGTCCTCCACGCGGCGGGCCAGCGGTCCGGTGCGGGCCAGTCCGGCGCGATGGGTGAGCATTTCGGCGACCGTGATGTGCTGCTTGCCGTTCGCGGCGAATTCCGGCCAGTACCGCGCGACCGGTGCGTGGTAGTCGATCAGGCCGCGTCCGGCCAGGATGTGCAGGACCGTGGACGTGACGCCCTTGGAGGTGGAGTACGAGAGCGCGGCGGTGTTCTCCTGCCACGGCGCCGTGCCGTCGGCGTCGGCGGTGCCGGTCCACACGTCGACCACCTTGCGGCCTCCGTGGTACACGGCCAGTGCGCCGCCGCCGCGCTGATCAGCGAAAAGTCGCTGGAAACCCCGTACCGCACCCGCATACTCCGATGCGGCCGCGCCGCGCACGGCGGGTTGTTCCGTTCCTGGGTCCGAACCTCGTCGACCTGATTGAGACACCATTGCGAACCCCACTGTCGTCGTTGACAATCCCGATACGGGCATCGGGACTCTCCACGCTACGTCCTCGAGGCCGGGGTCCGACAGATATCCGCGGCCAAATCTGGCACGGGAGCGCCACAATATGGCCGCGGAACCGGGCCGGAGACCCGGCGCGCCCTCAGCGCAGGGCCTCGATCGTGCGCGCGAACGCCTGGGTTCCGTGGCCGTCGCGCACCTGACGATCCACGATCCGGGCGACCGGGGCCAGGAGTTCCGGTGAGATGCCGCATTCGTGGCTGGCCCGCACTATCGCGTCCAGGGCGCTGTTCTGGAACGCGAGATGCTGCACCTGCGCGCGGTAGTCGCCGGAGTCGATGACCGCACCGTAGGCGGGCAGGCTCTGCGCCATCGCCGTGATCCAGTGCGCGGCGCGGCGACCGAAATCCGACGCGCTGATTCCCGCCGTCCCGGCCATCGCCGCACCGTGGAAGTACCCCGCGAACATCGTGTACATGCCGGACAGCAGCGCGAAGTCGATCAATGCGGCTGTGCCGGCGTCGGTCCCGTGGTATTCGGCGGCCCCGAGCAGTTCCAGTGCGGGCCGGTGCCGTTCGAACACCGCCTCGGACCCGCTGTAGAGGATCCGCGCGTGTTCGGTCCCGATCATCGGCGGCACGGCCATGATCCCGCCGTCCAGGAAGTCGATCCGATGTGTCGCGGCCCATGCCGCCAGTTCCCGCGATTCCTCGGGGGTGGTGCTGGTCAGGTTGATCCACTGCCGCCCCGAGAGCCGATCCGCGACCGGTTCGAGCGTCTCGCGCACCGACCCGTGATCAAGCAGCACCGAGACGATCACCCCGTCTCCGCGAATCGCCTCACCGACCGAGGCTGCCGAAACAGCCCCCGCCGCAACCAGATCCGCGTCCTTGCCCCCTGTGCGATTCCACACCGTGGTGTGTACGCCCGCCGTCACGAGCGCAGTCGCCAGCGCCTGCCCCATCGCACCGAGGCCGAGCACGGTCACCGCACTGTGCTGATTGCCGGTCATGAAAACAACTCCCTGTCACTCGATTCCGATTCGCTCGGCGCGCCGCAATCGAGAGTGCTCCAGGGCAGGTGGTGCCACAAGTACCCACTATTTTCTCGGGTACTTACCTTTTCGTCAGCATCGAGCTCACACGCCGTCACCCGGCGGGCGCGGTCAGCAATGTCCGCTCGCGCGTCCCACAGACCGGGACCGAACGCGATGGTCGAGAACCGGCGCGCCGGAGAGTGGCGCTCAGAGCGCTCGGGCGAAGTCGACCGGTTCGAGGTAGGGGAAGTTGCTGACCCAGGCCTTCAGGGCGCCAGGGTCGTTGACGAGGCGCTGTGCGAGTTCGTGGCCGTAGGAGTCGGCTATCTCTCCGGCTACCGTGACCGCCGGCTTGTCGACGCCACCGCCGGAGAGATACCACTGGTGATCGACGCCGGTGATCAGGACCGAGAGCGCTTCGCCCGGCACACCGTCGATTTCGAGCCGCTCGCCGGTTCTGGGCAGTACGGGGCCGTAGGCGTTGAAAGCGATCTCGTCTTCGCCGTCGGGCATCTCGACCAGAATCGAGACTCGGTAGCGCACCAGCCCCTCGGTGCCGGATGTGTTCTCAGGCATCGTCTTCCCCTTCGCGTCGTGTGCAGCATGTCATCCGGCGAACCTGCGCAGAGGCGATTCCGGAGAACATACCGGCGGTCGGGAACAGCTGATCTGCGATCGCAGAGCCCGATAGCTCGGGGTGTGCGATCACCGGTCGTCGACACGGCAGAGGTGCCGTTCACTCACCGATCGACAACCCTGTGGCGCGCGCTGGAATCAGGGGTGATCGACGCGGCGTTGGATGAGAAACGTTGCATGCGGGACAGCACTATCGACGAGGACGGGTGATGGGCGCGAAGAGACACGGGCCGTACTACTGCGGCATCGATGCCGCCATGGACGTGGTGGGCGGTAAGTGGAAGGTGCTCATTCTGTGGGAGTTGCACGAGCACGGCGTTCGACGGTTCGGTGAATTGCGACGCGGACTGCCCGGGGTGTCGGAAAAGATGCTCAACGAGCATCTGCGTGAGCTGGCCGCGGACGGAATCCTGCATCGGGAGGTCTACGCGGAGATCCCGCCGCGCGTCGAATACTCCCTCACCGAGGAAGGGCACGCGCTGAACGCGGCTCTGGGCTCGCTCGGTGAGTGGGGGTCACGGCGGATGATGTGAATCGGTGCGGAACGGGTCGAGCACCTCACCGGGTGAGACGCGGTGCGACTCGAAATGGCATGCGGCGCAGTCACGCACCGCATGCCGACTCGACTCGTGCGGCCGGGGCGACGCCCGATTGCCCGGACGTCCCTCGGACGGGCCGACCGGCGATCCGCCCGGGCGCATCCGATCCTGCCCAGCGCCGCCGAGGCGGCGCGCATCGCGGGTCGGTTGGAGGCGGTCAGGCGGCGGGACCGAACCAGCGGGTGAGGGCGGTGCTCAGGCCCGCCGTTCCGGTGTCGTCCGAGGCCCAGGCGGCGACGCCGTCGGGGCGGACCAGCAGGGCCGAAAGGGTGTTCGGCTCAGCGGTTTTGGTCGTGAGCACCCGGACCCGACCGGACCAGGGGGCGGCGGCGGTGCGCAGGGCGGGGGAGTCGGTCAGGTCCAGCAGGACCGCTCCGCCGGGGGTGAAGTGCTCGCCCAGGCGAGTGCCGTCGGCCAGATCGAGGTCGGGGGCGCACGCGCCGACCAAGGGGTGTGTGCCGCCGAGGTCGTAGCGGTGCAGGACGCCGGAGATCCTCTTGAAGATCTCGGTGGCGGCGTCGGGGGTGGCCAGCAGTTCGGCGGCCACGGCGCGTAATGCCTTGCTGCGCGGGTCGAGTCGCATGAGGGCGATCTGAGCCCGGGTCCACTCCAGCACCCAGGCGCCGATCGGGTGGCGTTCGGCGCTGTAGGTGTCGACGAGCGATTCGGGGGCCGTGCCGCGCACGACGGCCGCCAGCTTCCAGCCCAGGTTCACCGCATCGCCGATGCCGAGGTTGAGCCCCTGCCCGCCGAACGGGGAGTGCACGTGCGCGGCATCGCCCGCCAGCAGGACCCGGCCCCTGCGGTAGTCCGGGACCTGGCGAGTGTTGTCGGTGAACCGAGTCGCCGAGTGCACGGCGGTGATCTGCACCGGAACTCCGGAGACCTTGCGCAGGCTGGTCTGCAGTTCGAGCGCGGTGACCGGGGCGTCTCGGTCCGCGGGCGGGCCGTCGAGCTCGACGGTCAGGAAGCGGCCGGGCAGCGGGCCGTGTGCGTAGATGCCGGTCGCGGTGGTGTTCCAGCCGGGTTGCAGCCCTTCGGTTCCGGTCATCTCGACCATGGCCTGGTGCCCGGTGATCTCCGCGTCCAGGCCGGGGAACTCGAAGCCGGCGAGCTTGCGCACGGTGCTGCGCCCGCCGTCGCAGCCGACGACCCATCGCGCGTCGACCAGGCTGTCGCCGCAGCGGACGGTGACGGTGTCGCCCTCGTCCCAGAGTCCCGTCACGTCCACTCCGCGCCGGACCGGAACATCGAGTTCGGCCGCGCGCCGGGCCAGGATCGACTCGATGGCCTGCTGCGGGACGAAGAAGACCTCGGCGGCGGGCCCGGCTCCGGCGAAGGCGGGATCCTCGAAGTCGATGGCGCCCGGATCGATCATGATGCCCGCGAAGTGCCCGACCGCGGGCCGTCGATCCGGGCGCACGGGGGGTATGGGCGCATCGGAATGCCCTGCGCGGCGGCGGAACTCGGCGAATCGAGCGAAGGCGTCGTCCTGGACCGCGCGGATCTCGGGCAGCAGCCCGCGCCGGTACAGCGCCTGCGCGGTGGGCACGTTGATCGCGCCCGCTTTGATGGTGAGGTCGGGTTCGGTGAGGCGCTCGACGACCAGGACGTCCGCCCCGGCCAGTCGCAGCTCGCAGGCCAGCATCAGGCCGACGGGTCCGGCTCCGACCACCACCACATCGTGTGTCTCGTTCATGAATACGACTGTGACGGGCCGTGATTACCCGGCCCTTGCACCTGCTTGCGTGCCGCTTGCGCCGGTCCGGCGCGCGTGCCGGACCGGTCTGTCGCGGGTGGCGGATCAGCCCCAGCCGCGCGAGTCCTGCTTGAGCGCGGTGTCGATCGCCAGGCCCGAGGCGACCACCATGGCCAGCAGCGGCTGCGGCAGTTGCCGGTGGATCTGCACGACATAGTTGTCGGCGGTGGTGAACATGTTCTTGAGCAGGCCCTCCCACGTCTTGGTGATGCGGGCGACCTCCTGACCGGTGTGGTCGTGGATCATGAAGTTCCAGGCCCGCCAGTTCTCGGCGCGGATGCCGCCGATCTGCTGCCCGCCGACAACGAAGGCGAAGTTGATCTTGCCGATCATGTTCTCCTGCACGATCTCCCCGATCGGCTGACCATTGCCGTGCTCGAGCAGGAACTTGGACTTGAACACCTTGGCCGGGCGGGTGATCCGCAGCATGGTCTGCCCGTGCGCGTCGCGCACCTCGAGCTTGTGCGTCATGAACTGGTCGTAGCTGGACATGAAGCGCACGGCCTTCTTCAGCGCGCTCTGCCCGACCTCCACGACCGCCCCGATCTGGCCGCCGTGCTGATCGAAAACCCCGTACTCGTTGGACATCTCGATGAGCTTGACCTTCTGGTTCACCACCAGGATCGGCTCGGTGAACACGGTGCCGCCGCCGCGCTGGGTGGCTCCCACCCCGGCCTGCTGCTGCACTTGGCGCTGGATATCGGCCGGATTGTTCGCACTGCCGACCTCGAGCTCCCACGGGCTGGCATCACCGCGGTGCTGACCGTACTGCTGCTGTCCGCCCTGCTGGGCATACTGCTGTCGCGCGTGCTGCTGACCCTGTTGCTGCTGCGCGTACTGCTGCTGCGCCACCGGTTGCTGCTGCGGGGCCGACTGCTGTTGGGGCTGGGTGTGATTCGTCCATTGGCTGCCGTCCCACCAACGCAGCACGGTGGATCCTGGACCTTCGGGGTACCAACCCGGGGGATGACTCATGGCCCGCATCCTAACGGTGTACAGGGACTCTGCACTTTTCGCGCCAATTGTCCCATCCTCGCCTCTATGATGGGCGGTCGAATTCGGGTCGTCCCGTCTCGGACACCTGAGGAACGAGGAAAAGATGCCTGGCGCAGCCGAACTCGACCATAGCTGGACGATCGCGAGCCGGGCGACCCTATGACCGATCTGGTGACCCGGGCCCAACTCATCCTCCTGGCCCGCACCCTGCACGTCCCGGTCGAGCGCCTCGCGCATCTCGAGAAGCTCGGACCGCATCGATTACACGAACTGCAAGAACGCATGTCCGGCACGCTCTTCGATCAGCACGGCCCGGTCTTCGAACGCATCAGCAAGCTGGTGCCCCTCATTCCGCTGCGCATCTCGCTGCCCATCGTGCAACGCATGGTCCCGCCGGCCATGACCGGGCGGGCCGCGGGCGCGGTCGGCGTGCAGCACCGCAAGGTGGCAGTCGATGCGGTGCAGCGCATGGAGGTGAACTACGCGGCGGACTGCGCACCGTATCTGGATCCGCGCACGGTCGGGCAGCTCGCGGACGACGCACCCGCCGAACCGGTGATCGCCATCATCAACGAACTGCTGCGCCGACGGGACTACATCACCGCCGGACCGTTCCTCGCCTATGCCACACCGGAACTCGTGGCCGCGGTCGAAGCGGGCGTCCCGGACGACGAGGGGCTGATTCGTTCGGCCTCCTACGCGTACTCGGGGGAGAGCGTCAGCGCCGTGGTGCGCCAGCTGCTGGCCGGGTCCGGACAGCGCCTGCCCGCGATGCTGGGCACGGTGCTCGACGGGTCCAAGGAACTGCGCTTGGCGGCGCTGTCGGTCTTCGCGCGATGTCAGCCCGATGTGATCGCCGCGGTCGGGGACATCCTGTTCGCGGTCGCACCGCCCTCGGCCATCGCCGATCTGGTCACGACGTTCCTGGGCGCGGACGCCACCGCGGATCTGCTGCGCTTCATCGGACAGTTGAGCCCGGCCGCGCTGACCCGCCTCGCGCTCAACCCGGTGATGGGGGAGGTGGCCGACACACTCGTCGCCGCGCTCGACGGCAGCAGTGAGATCGCGCTGTGGCGCGGAGTGCTCGAACCGATCGCGCGCACCCCGGCCGAGATCCGCCGGGTGGCCGGGGCGCAGCTCTCGCAGCTCGACACCGCGACGCTGATCACCCTGCCCGCGATCGCTCAAGCCGCTCGGTTGTGGCCGCCGCTGCTGTGGGTGCTCGCGGCCACCGACGTCGACGTGCAGGCTCGATTCGGCGAGCTGTGGGCGGGCTCGACCCGGCTCAATCCCGATGTGCTCGAGCGCCGGATCAGTGATCAGCGCCTGGACTCGCTGCTGAGTACCCTGGTCGCGACCATGCGGGTGCTGCGCTGAGGACGCGTCGGGTTGCCGCGCTCCGGACGCTGCGGTGGGTACCGAACTCCGAAGGCACTTGTGGCGGTGCAGCGCACAGGACGTCGGGTGACGCTGCGCCGTGAGCAATGCGTGATCGCTGATTCCAACCCGCACCACCGCGACCTACCTGCGGTCGGGAGGTGTCCTCGCGGCCGTGCCCGGTCGGCGTCCCCGGGGAAAGTGGTAGGAAAGGGGGCGTGTCCGAAACCGCCGAAACCCGCACCTCCCGCGCCGTGTCGGAAGTGGTGAACCTGGTCAGTGAGCTGATCCGGTTCGACACCTCCAATACCGGCGAACTGGAAACGACCAAGGGCGAGCGCGAATGCGCGCAATGGGTCGCCGATCAACTGCAACAGGCCGGCTACACCACCGAATACGTCGAGTCCGGCGCGCCCGGGCGCGGCAACGTCTTCGCGCGACTCAAAGGCGCGGATTCGAGCCGTGGCGCGCTGATGATGCACGGGCATCTGGACGTGGTGCCCGCCCAGGCCGACGACTGGAGCGTGCATCCGTTCTCCGGAGCGGTGCGCGACGGTTACGTCTGGGGGCGCGGCGCGGTCGACATGAAGGACATGGTCGGCATGATGCTGGCCATCGCCCGGCAGTTCAAGATCGAAGGCACCGTGCCGCCGCGCGATATCGTCTGGGCGTTCCTGGCCGATGAGGAGAACGGCGGGCGCTGGGGCTCGCAGTGGCTGGTCGACAACCGGCCCGATCTGTTCGCCGGCATCAGCGAGGCGGTCGGTGAGGTCGGCGGGTTCTCCCTGACCGTGCCGCGCCCCGACGGCACCGATCGCCGCCTGTATCTGGTGGAGACCGCCGAGAAGGGGCTGGGCTGGATGCGCTTGCGCGCCAAGGCCCGTGCCGGGCACGGCTCGTTCCTGCACGAGGACAACGCGGTCACCATCCTGGCCCAGGCCGTGGCCCGGCTGGGCACCCACACCTTCCCGCTGGTGGTGTCCGATTCGGTGGCCGAGTTCCTGGCCGCGGTCTCGCAGGAGTCCGGGCTCGAATTCGATCCCACCGGACCCGATATCGAGGGCCAGCTGGCCAAGCTGGGCACCATTTCGCGCATCATCGGCGCGACGCTGCGCGACACCGCCAATCCGACCATGCTGCAGGCCGGTTACAAGGCCAACGTGATCCCGCAGATCGCCGAGGCCGTGGTGGACTGCCGGGTGGTGCCGGGTCGTCAGGCCGAGTTCGAGAAGGAGGTGGACGCGCTCATCGGACCCGACGTGGAAAGGGAGTGGATCACCAAACTCGACTCGTACGAAACGACTTTCGACGGGCATCTGGTCGACGCCATGAACGAGGCGATCCTCGCGCACGATCCGCAGGGGCGCACCGTGCCCTACATGCTGTCCGGCGGCACCGACGCGAAGGCGTTCGCGCGCTTGGGAATCCGCTGCTTCGGGTTCGCTCCGCTGCAACTGCCGCCCGAATTGGACTTCACCGCATTGTTCCACGGCGTGGACGAGCGAGTCCCGGTGGAGTCCCTCGAATTCGGCACCCGCGTGCTGGAACACTTCCTACTGCACAGCTGACTCATCGAAAGGACGCACCGTGCCCGACTACTCGTACAACCCGTACGCCGCACTGCCCGCGCTGCCCGAATTCACCCTCACCTCCACCGATATCAGTGAGGGCGAGCCGCTGCACCTGGATCAGGTCAGCGCGCAGGGCGGAGCAGGCGGCAAGGACATCTCCCCGCAGCTGAGCTGGTCCGGGTTCCCGGCCGAGACCAAGAGTTTCGCGGTCACCGTGTACGACCCCGACGCACCCACCGCCTCGGGCTTCTGGCACTGGGTGGTGGCCAACATTCCGGCGACCACGACCAGCCTGGAAACCGGTCAGGGCAGCGCGGGCGGCACGCTGCCCGCCGGTGCGATCGCGCTCGGCAACGACGCGGGCCTGCACGAGTACACCGGGGCGTTCCCGCCCGCCGGACACGGCGCGCACCGCTACTTCGTGGTCGTGCACGCGGTCGGCGTGGAACGACTCGAGGTCGACGAGAACGCCTCCCCGGCGTACCTGGGCTTCAACCTGTTCGTGAACGCGATCGGGCGCGCCACGCTGATCGGCACCCACGAGCAGCACTGAGCCGGCCAACCCGTAGTCCTGAACATGTGGCCCCGAGCGGAATGCTCGGGGCCACAGTCATGTTCGCCGCGCGGCGAGCGACCCTGGGCATACCGGTGGAGTGAACAGGTACGGACATGGTGCGGGCACACACTCGGGCGTGCCCGCACCCGCGTCAGAACGCGATGATGTTGGGCTGATCCACGCTCCAGAGCCAGGAGCCGTCGGGTTGGCGGCGGGCGATTTCGACGGTGATCTCTCCGTTGTCGAGGGTCGCCGCGGTCAGTGCGAGATCACCGTTGATCAGAGCCGGGTGCTGGGTGCTGGGGGACAGCTCCGGGGCGAAGGCGACGAATTGCTCGTAAACCTTGCGGATTTCGGCGTGGCCGGTGGCCAGGCTGCCCGGGGGGAACGCCAGAACCGCGTCGGGCTCGTAGAGCGCGACCAGGCCGTCCACGTCTTTGGCGTTGGCGCGCTCGATGAAGAACTTGCCCAGGTCGTTCGGGTCGGTGGCCTTGATCTTGTTTGTCATGCGTCCAAGCCTCTCGAGCAATCACGACATCTTGTGTCGTGTATTTCGATAGACTTTTCCGCATGCGCGCCGACCGGTTGGTCTCGCTGGTGTTGCTGCTGCGGCGGCACGGCCGGCTCTCCGCCCCCGATCTGGCCCGTGAGCTGGAGGTCTCCACCCGCACGGTGCTGCGCGATATCGAGGCGCTGTCCGCCGCGGGAGTGCCGGTGTACGCCGAGCGCGGACGTCACGGCGGGTTCGCGCTGCTGCCGGGATTCCACACCGAACTCACCGGCCTCAACCATGACGAGGCATTGGCGCTGCTGGTGGCCGGATCCCGGCGCGGCGCACAGGCATTCGGGCTGGGCTCGGCGCTCACCTCCGGGATGCGCAAGGTGCTGGACGCGCTGCCGGAGAGCAATCGCAGCACCGCCGCCGGTGCGGCCCAGCGGCTGCTGATCGACCCCGAGACCGATCTGCTCGCGCGCCGCCTGGTCGCCGAGCAGGCGCCCGCCGCCGTGGTGAGCGAGGTTCGCCGCGCGGTGTTCGCCGGTCACAAGTTGCGAATCCACTACGCGGCGGTGGATCAGGACCCGCGATGGCGCACGGTGGATCCGATCGGGCTGGTCACCGTGCGTGAGCAGGTGTACCTGCTGGCCATCCGCGCGGGCGAGGATCGCACCTATCGACTCTCGCGGGTCCTGGCGGCGCAGGAGCTGCCCGAACCCGCCGAGCGTCCGGATCAGGTCGATCTGGACCGAGCCTGGCAGGAGCGCAGCGCCAGATTCCGTGCGGGGGGAGATCAACTGGCGGTGCGGATCCGGCTGGACCCGGCACGGCGGGAGGAACTGGTGGGCACCGCGTTGGCGGTGTATTCGGAGGAGACCGATCCGGACGGCCGGCTGCGGATGGAGGTCACCTTCCAGGACGCCAGACATGCCGAATGGGCGGTCTGGCAGCTCGGCACACACGCCGAAGCCCTTGCCCCGCAATGGTTACGCGATTCGATGTGCGAGCGTGCGCGTGCGATGGCGGCGGCGTACGCGGTATCACCCTGACGACGGATTGCCGTTCCACACCGACGACTGTGGCCCCGGACCGATGGTCCAGGGCCACAACGCTGTACGGGCTTACAGGTTGACGACGCCGTCCGGGGCCGGGGTCGTGTAGAGCGAGGCGATCTCGGTCGCGTACTTGGTGGTGATCGGGTTGCGCTTGAGCTTGAGGGTGGGGGTCAGCTCGTCGCCGCCGGGCTCCCAGCCGGTGTCCAGCAGCACGAAGCGCTTGATCTGTTCCACGCGAGAGAGTTTCGCGTTGGCGACGCCGATCGCGGCCTTGATCTCCTCGACGATCTCCGGGCGCGCGGCGAGGGTCTTCAGGTCGGCGTCGGGGGTGCCCAGGGCCTTGGCGCGCACCACGGCGGTGTCGGGGTCCAGGACCACCAGCGCGGTGATGTACGGCTTGGCGTCGCCGATCGCGACGATCTGACCGACCAGCGAGGAGGCCGCGCGGACCGTGTTCTCGATGTTGGTGGGGGACAGGTTCTTTCCCGCCTCCGAGATGATGAGTTCCTTCTTGCGGTCCACGATGCTGACGTAGCCGTCGCCGTCGATGGTGGCCACGTCGCCGGTGTGCAGCCAGCCCTCCGCGTCGATGGCTTCGGCGGTCTTGTCGGGCATCTTGCGGTAGCCGCCGGTGACGATGGCGCCGCGCACCAGCAGTTCGCCGTCGTCGGCGAGGCGGATCTCCACCCCGCGCATGGGGATTCCGACGGTGCCGGGCTTGGGCTTGGCCAGCGGGGTGTAGGTGCCCACGCCCGAGGTTTCGGACATGCCCCACACCTCGGTGACGGTGAAGCCGAGTCCGAGCATGTACTCGAGGGTCTCGGGCGGGATGGCCGCGGCGCCGGAGGCGGCGACCTTCAGCTCGTCGAATCCCAAGGCCTGGCGCAACTTCGAGAGCACCAGGGCATCGGCGAGCTTGTGCTGCACATCGAGCAGCAGGCCGCGGCCGTTGCCGGACAGGTCCGCGCGGGCGGCGTTCACGCCCACGCCGATCGCCCAGTTGGCCAGGGACTTCTTGACCAGGCTGGACTCGGTGGCGAGCTTGGCGTCGATTCCGGCCTTGATCTTCTGCCACACGCGCGGCACGCCGAAGAAGGCGGTCGGGCGGGCATCGGGCAGGGCGGCGGCGATCTCGCGCGGGTCCGGGACGGTGGTCATCTGCACGCCGGTGAACAGGTTGGCGCAGTGACCCGAAATACGGTCGGCCACATGGGCGGCGGGCAGATACGACACCGAGCGGTCGTCGAGACCGACCGTCAGCGGGCCCTCCACGAGTCCGACGATCTGCGCGACCACATTGCTGTGGGTGAGCTCGACGCCCTTGGACGGGCCGGTGGTGCCGGAGGTGTAGATGAGGGTGGCGATGTCCTCGGGCTGCACGGCCCGCCACGCGGCGTCGAAGTCGAAGTCGGCCGCGGGGGCCGCTTCCACCTCGGCCAGGGTGACGGTTCCGGCGGCGGTGCCCTCGACCAGCACGATGTGCTCGAGCTCCACGCCCGCGCCGCGCACCGCGTCCAGGAACGCCGGCTCGGTGATGACGACCTTGTTCTCGGCATTGGTGAACAGATGCGCGATCTGATCGGCCGAACTGGTGTTGTAGATCGAGAACGGCGTGGCCCCCAGATGCAGTGCCGCCGTGTCGACCAGATTGAACTCGGGCCGGTTGGTCAGCATGATGCCGACGGTGTCCCCGCGCGTGATGCCGAGCCCGGCGAGTCCGGCGGCGATGGTCCGCACCTGCTCCCCGTATTCGCGCCAGGTGATCTCCCGAGTGCCCCCCACCGTCCGCAACGCCACCTGATCAGGCCGCAGAGTCAGCGTCTCCTGGAACGCCTCCGGAATCGTGAAGACCGTTTTGCCTGATTTGTGCGTATAGCCGATGTCTGTCGTCATAACCCTTTTTCCCGATTGCCTCTCGCTTCGCCCGCCACCGCGCACCGTCCGACCAGCGCGAACTCCGACGTCCCGAGGGAACGACCACCCAGCTCACACCCGGACCGCACACTCGATGTGGCACGGCTCACTCATCGTAGCCACTGACTGACAGTTGTGTCTCGGGCTACAGGGGGTCAATCCCAAAGTGCACGTAAAACGCACCCCAAGATCTACCGAAGGCGGGTGTCGCTCCCGACCGAGTGGCCGGAGGGCAGGAAGGGGCGAATCAGCCACAGCATCACCTGTTGCACCCGGCGGTCCCACGACTCCACCACCGGATCGATCGTCGGCAGATGATGGCCCGTCACTCGCCTTTTGGATTCCATGTAGCGGCGAGCCCGCTCGGACCGCGGCGCGGTCACCAGCGGCTCGGGATACACGGTGATTCCGACGCCCCGCACCGCCACCAGTTTCTCCGGATTGTTGGTCATCAGCCGGATCCTGGTCAGCCCGAGTTGGGTGAGCGCCTCCGCCGCCTGCTCGTAGGACCGCGAATCGATCGGATGCCCCAACGCGAGATAACTGGCGAACGAATCGACTCCCGTCCGGTCCGCGAGCCGCAGCCCCTTCGCCTTCACCACCAGACCCGCACCCCGCCCCTCCTGCTCGAGATAGATCAGCACCCCGTGCCCCTCGGTCTGGATCCGATCCATCGCGAGATCGATCTCGGGCCCGCAATCGCAGTCGTCGCTGCGCAATACATCGCCGTACAGACATCGCGAATGAATGCGCACCAGGCATCCGTCCCGCAGGTCGCCGAAAACCAGAACGTGCCCGATACAGACTTCGGCGCCGGAGCCGGACTTCTCTCGGAGTTCCAGCACCTGCCTGATCGCGAGATCCCGGCCCCTGCGCGAGATCACATGGGCAGTCGATTTTCGATCTTGCGACTCGATGTCTTCCACGGCGACTCCAGATCGTGCGCAGAGTCCTCGGCTATCGAGAGCTGCTGGCGCCACTCCCTATTGTCGGTGCGACAGCCGCTTCGTCGAGCCGAAGGGTGGAAAAGCGAAAACAAAATAATCGAAACCTGGCCTGCAGCAACCGCGTTCGCGCCCATGCCCAGCGCCCGAGGAACAGTGCCGCTACCGCCGAGAAGAAGCCGTGATGGGCGATGCCGATCACATCGACGGCAATGTCGGCCACCATGGTGCCGGCAAGACTCACAGCGCTCACGAATCCGACCGCGAGTAGACCGTCGGTTATCTGGAAGATTCGCCATGTGCGAGGCAGTGCATGGCTTCGATATACGCGCTTGGCCTTGAGATAGCCGCGTGCGCGGCGACTTCGGGGAACGGTCAGCAATGGAACATGTTCGACGACAAGGCCCGCGTCGCGTAGATGCGCGATCTTGGCGGGATTGTTGGTGAGCAGCCGAATCCTGTTCAATCCCAGTCGCTTCAGCGTATGTGCCGCATCCATGTAGTGGCGGCTGTCCGGGTCGTATCCGAGTCGCTCGAAACTGGCGAAGGTATCGAGTCCTTCGATTTGGCTGATCTGATAACCGCGAGCCTTGCCCGCGAGACCGGCGCCGCGACCTTCCTGCTCCAGGTAGAGCAGGATCCCTTTGCCCTGGGCGTGGATCATGTCCATCGACAACGCGAGTTCGGGGCCACAATCACAATCGTCTGCCTCCAGGGCATCACCGAAGAGGCAGCGCGAGTGAATGCGCACCAGACAATCGTCCTCGATGTTCCCGTCGCCGAAGATCAGGGCGTGGCCCGCACGATCTCCGTCCACGTCCACCACGCGTAGCTCGATGCGCCGGCGGCCGGCGCGCGCAAACCAATGCTTGGTGTCGGAGACGCTCGCGAGTGTGCCGGTGTCGCAGTTGCCGGGATCGCGCTCCGCATCGCCCGATGCGAGTTCCAGGTCGGCGCCGACGGGCGGGAGCGTGGTGTTTCGGAGGAGGAGGTCCTCGTATCCGGCTTCGGGATCCGATGCCGCGCAGGGCATATGAAGCGAATCGGACTCCGATTCCAGCGGCGGGGCATCGAGTGCGCACGAAGCCACATCCGCAATGGTGTCAGTCAACCCGTCCTCCGGAAACGGCTCACGTCGATTATAGCCAGCGGCTATATCTTGTACGTGCCGCATCATCTGCGGACCCTATCGCTCCGAACCCGTCAACCCTGCAGCGTGCTCGGCGTGTCGATACGAGGCACGCTAGGACGCGCCGCCGAGGTGCACGGTGACACGCTCGACCTCGGCATCGATCTGATCCAGCGTCGGCATGGAGTCGGGGACGTTCATCGCCGCACTGTCCTCGTTCGAGGGTGTCGCGGCGATGGCCTCGGTGGCGGCGACGGCCGCGGTGGCCCACCTGAAGTCGTCGACGTCGAGCGGTGCGCCGTGCCTCAGGAGACGATAGGTCAGCGCGGCGGAGAACGCGGCAGAGGAGTGCGGCGACCTGACCTGGTCTATATCGGCAAGGCAGGTTTCGAACGGCTCGACTCCTGGGCGATGAACGGTGAATCTGGGTCCGGCGATCACGCACACCGCGCCCGTCACGCTCTCGAGCAATTCGTCCACGGTGTCGAGGTATCCCCGGCCCGCGGGCCACATCTCCGCCAGATCGTTCGGTGCGCCGACCACGAATGCGACCGCATCCAGAAAACGCCGTGCGGCGCGTGGCATGCGGTTCGGTGGCGAGATGTTCAGCGTCAATGCCGGCCGCCTCGACGGGGGTAGTGAATCCACCGTGCGCAGTACCTGCTCCACGACCTCCATCGGCGTCTCGAAGGTGACGAGAACGGCCTTGGAATCGGTGACGGCCTGACGATTCCATGCCTTGTCGAGGTCGGCCTCGATGAGTTTCACCCGAGGTTCCTTGAACACCATGGTCGCCTGTTCACCGCCGAGGGTCCGGTGCACGATGGTGATCGGTGTCGGGCCCGCCTTGGTCTCGACGAGGCTGGTATCGATGCCTTGGCCGACCAGGTATTCACGGATGATCGTGCCGTTCTGATCGTCACCGAGCACTGTGAGAAGCCTGGTGTCCAATCCGAACTGGGCGAACGCGACCGCGCGGTTGAGTCCTTTGCCGCCTGGATATTGCAACACCTTGCCCGATATGACTGTCGCGTCCTTGGGCAGGTCGTCGGACAGGGTGTTGATATCTCGTACTGCGTCCCCGATCACGGTCACGGTGTCGCGTGGCTCGACATCGGGCACCGGTCCCAGCGCGAGTGCCGTAGCGAGCGCGGTGAAAGCTTCCCGCTCGGGCGCATCGCGCAACGCGCGTCCGCTCTTGTCGGCGGGAACGTCCACGACCTTCAGTGCCTCGTGCAGGGGTCGCCAGTGTTCGCTGAGATAGTCACGCCTGCTGCCCAGTTCGGGTCCGTACAGTCGCCTCAGATCGATGCCCTCGGGCGGTTCGACGTCGAACAGGTGCAGACAGAGTTCACTGTCGACGATCAGTCGCTGGGTGGGCGGCAACTGTTGTGCGACATGCCCGATGCTGTCGGGTAGCGCGTCCAGCGCGGATATTCCTCGCAGGTGTGCATAGCGCCGCACGACCGGTAGGTCGAGCAGTTGCGAGACCTCGATCTCGGTGGAGCGCAATCGATCAGGACTCAGGCCTTTTCGCTTGCGCAGGCCCATCAGGACGCTGAAGACGGCCTGGACGCCCTGACTCGACACTGTAGTCCCCGAGGTATCACCGTGAGAGTTGCGGTTGGTTGCCATGCGCCTCCAACGATACCGTCGGGCACGTTCGGCCGACATCGAAAACGTCAATTGCCATGTGGCGGCGGCATTTGCCGCAAGGGATCAGCGAACTCCGGCAGGAGAGAGTCGACGGGCGGCGCACCGTACGAGGTAGGTCGTCGTGCGCAGGACCTCGGAACACCCTGGACCTCTCGGCCGCTTCGGCGCGGGACTGAGACCGCCGGCAATCGAACAACAATACCGATCGCCACGTTTAGGCTACAGCGAAACCGTCAATTCCCTTGTAGTAACGGCAAATGCCGGATAGCTCCGGCTAATGCCATACTCGGATTGGCGAAACATCGCCTCCACCAGACGGTTCGGGAGGTCCTGGTGTTGGGAGCGGTTCTCGTGATTCAGCGTGTGCGGCGGGGTACGCGGGCGGCGGGTGGTGAGCCGGAGTCCGAGCAGGACGGTGAGGTGGCTGCTGTTCGGGTGGGCGGGGTCGCCCACCTGGATTTCGGATAAATCACTCACTTCTCGTCGTCGCTCGCTCCGGGCCGCGTTCGCTGTTCGCGGTAGCGAGATCACCGGCCGATCATCGCGGTGCGATCGGCCGGTTCGAGGCATTGCGGAAAACGGTTCCCGGGTTCGGCGGCGGCGCATCGGATTTCAGGAGACCGTCGTGATCTACGAGAGCAGCAGTTCGATCACCAGCAGTATCAGTTCCGAATGGGCGCGGCGGATGCACGGCCGCGCGGAGCCGGCGTGGAAGGTGAGTTGGCGGCCCGAGCCGCTGCTCACTCGCGAGTTGGCCGTGGCCGCCATCGAACTCAGTGAGATGTGCCTCGGGTACGAGGAACCGGGGGAACGCGCCGAGGCGATCGCCGATCGGCTCGACACGACGGTGAAGCATGTCATGGCGGTGCTTCATCAGCGCATGATGGACAGGGGCAGACCGTGACGGTCTGTGACTCCGAATTGCAGATGACGAGCGATCTCACCGGCGAGGCCGCACACCGGGTGGCGGACGGGTGGGAGTTGGAGTGGCGGTTGAGCCGGCTTCCGGCTCGGCTGCTCTCGCGAGCACAGGCGCTCGCGGGAATGGAACCGGCGGAGATCTTCGCGGGCACTCGCTATCAGCGCGATGTGATTCTCGCGGTGCGCGCGAGAAGTGGACGCCGGTGAACTGGGCATGACCGTGGAACATGCGATGCGGGAGTTGCTCGGCCGGAGGCAATGGTGACTCCGGTGGTGAATGTTGCGACAAAACGGGCACTTCGGAGATCACTTCGACAATTCATGAAATACCGACCGATCGGCATTCGATGAAGGACGAAAGCCCCGACGCGGATATCCCACCGCGACACCAGATCAACCAGGCGAGTGGCACAGAGATCCTGACATTCGCGCGAACGGCCCAGGGAGGACCCTGCTGTGACGATCGATATCACCATTCGGGCGATGACCAGTGACATCACCCCCGAGAACGCCTTCCGCGTGCACGGACACGGGGAGACGGTATGGCGGCTGAGCTGGCTGCCCGAGCACCGGCTCACGCGCGACCAGGCGCGTGCCGGAATGGAATTGGACGAAATTCTCTCCGATCCCGAGGTCGTGTTCGACGACGACGCGCACGGTCGCGCGGCGGAGCGGGCGGCACGATTGGGTGTGGGGGTCGAGCACGCGGTGGTGCTGCTGGCGCAGCGGCTCGCCTCGCGGATGGATCGCGGGAGCGGGCGCGGGAGCGTGGCGGTCGAGGCGCCGGAGCCGATCACCGCCCGGTGGTCCAGTGCGTCCGCGGCGCCGGTGTCGATGACGAGCGGGGCGCGCTCGCGGCATTTGTGGTCGTGACGAATCAAGCTGCACCGGACGCGGGTTCGCGGCGTCGGCGTCGAATCCCGGTGCGGCGCAGCCCTGAAGCGAGGGGTCCGCGGCCCTGAAACGCGGGTGTCCCCGACGATCGTGAGACCGTCGGGGACACAGGGTGTTCGCAGGGCCGGCATTCCAGCGCGGGCGGGGACTCTCAGGCGCGCGCGTTGTGCTCCGCGCCGACCGCGTGGGACAGCTCGGTGTATCCGTGCTCACGCAGTTTGGCCGCGAGTCCGCGATGAATCCGCTTGGCCCAGAACGGCCCGCCGTAGATGAAACCGGTATAGCCCTGCAGCAGTGAGGCTCCGGCCAGGATCCGCTCCCATGCCTGCTCGGCGGTTTCGATGCCGCCGACCGAGATCAGCACTACCTGGTCCCCGACGCGGGCGTAGAGCCGCCGCAGCACCTCGAGCGAGCGGTCCGCGACCGGTGGGCCGGACAGTCCGCCCGCGCCCAGCGCCGCGACCTGATCGGCCTCGGTCGCGAGTCCGTCGCGGCGGATCGTGGTGTTGGTGGCCACGATTCCGGCCAGTCCGAGTTCCACGGCCAGATCCGCGACCGCGTCGATGTCCTCGTCGGACAGGTCGGGGGCGATCTTCACCAGCACCGGCACGCTCACGCTGTCCAGCACCGCCTGCAGCAGCGGCCGCAGGGAGGCCACCGCCTGCAGATCGCGCAGGCCCGGGGTGTTGGGCGAGCTGACGTTCACGATCATGAAGTCGGCCAGCGGGCCCAGCAGTTTCGCGCTGATCGCGTAATCGCCCGCGGCGTCGGCGGCCTCGACGACCTTGGTCTTGCCGATGTTCGCGCCGATCGGGATTCCGCCGGGCAACCGGTGCGCGAGATGATCGGCCGCAGCCGCGGCCCCGTGGTTGTTGAAGCCCATCCGGTTGATCAGCGCCCGGTCCGCGGGCAGCCGGAACAGGCGCGGCGCGGGATTACCGGGCTGTGCCTGCGCAGTGACCGTGCCGATCTCGGCGTAGCCGAAACCCAGTGGGCCCCAGGCATGCACGCCCTCGGCGTCCTTGTCGAAGCCGGCGGCCAGGCCCAGCGGTGCGGGGAAGTCCACGCCGAAGACGCGGGTGCGCAGGATCGGATCATCGGTGACCAGCGCTCTGGTGGTCAGCGCGCGACCCGGCGCGAACCGGGTGGCCAGTTTCATGGCACCGAATGCCAGATGGTGGATGCGCTCCGGGGGGAGCAGGAACATCACCTTCAACAGCAGGGCATACAAACGCATCGCCATGCGGGTTACATCACCGCCTCGGGTGTCGGGGATAGCAGAGAACTCTTGCGGCGGCGCAGCAGCACACGACGACTGCCGTCGGTGTAGGCGCGCACTCGGGACAGCTCCCAGCCGCCGTATTCGGCTTGGATGGCCAGTCGCATGGTGGCGGTGACGCGTGTCATCTCGCGGGGAAATCTCAGCGGGACGTATTCATATTCATCGTCGCTGGATTCCTCCTCCCAACTGGTCGGTACTGTGCGCGTCTGGCGCGCCGAATGCGAGGCCCGAGCCATCACTGCCCTCTCTTCCGCTGGTCCGCGCTGATCCGCTGCAGACCGTCGCCGGTCGCGGACCCCACGAACATGTCACCGGTGCGGCTGTCGATGGTCACGGTGTCGGGCTGGCGAACCGTCGGGTAACGCCCTACCTCTACCGGTATACCCGTCGACAGGTCGTAGCCGACGACTTCGTTACTGCCGGTCAGCGTCACCCACACGGTCTCGGACCGCTCGTCGTAGGCGAGTGCGTAGGGCGAAGAGCCTACCGGGAAACGCTGGTGCAGGACCAACGGATCGGCGGTGTAGACCAGCAGCTCACGGCCCGTGGTGTCGGTGACGATGCGCCGGCCGTAGTGATCGCCGATCATTTCCGTGGCCCCGTCGCCCGCGCGCAGGGTGAGCCCGAGCTCGTTGTCGCCCAGGTCGACCTCGGTGACGGTGGTCTGGCGGCGGTCGAGAACGACGATCTTGTTCTCGCTCGCGTCGATCGCATCGGCCGAGACCAGGCCCGAAATGGTGTGGCGCACAGCACCGTCCGCGCTCAGCAGCAGGACCTTGCCGTTGCCCAGGCCGGCGACGAGTTCGCCGTCGGGGCGCAGGGCGACCGCGCGCACGTCACCGTCGAGGGTGATCGCGGTCAGGGCGCCCGAGGCCGCGTCCACGCGCAGGATCTCACCGGGCACGGTGAGCAGGATCTCCCCGGGCCTGCCCAGTGCCAGGGACGCGGCCGGGCCGGGCAGCGGCACCGTCGTGACCGCGCCCGTCCCGATGTTTCGCAGGTGCAGGACCGTGTCGCGCGCGGCGCCGTCCTGATCACCGAGCGCGGCCAGCACGCCGGTGGCGGGTTCGGCCAGCAGGTGCGAAATGGCGCGGCTCGGGCTCACCTGACCGGCCGGGGTGGCGCCGGGGACGGGCGCGGCGAGGGGGGTGGCCGGGTCGATCGTCGGCTTGCTCCCCGGGTCGTCGTTCGAGGAGCAACCGGCGAGCAGGGTCACCGCGATCGCACCCGCGAGGGCCGATCGAATCCAGCCGCGACGGCGCATGCAGCGAACTCCTTACCTGACCGATGAATAATCATGCGTGCTCTCTTATCTGACCATGATCCCCGAACGCGCCCGGTGGGCGGGTCTTCGGTCCGGCGTGCCGTGATCGGGTGCGTGCCGGGTCGAGTACCCGCCGGGGTGGGCGTTCATGCCTCGGGAGTCGGGGCGGGCCGCGCCGGTGAGCAGCGGATTCGGCCACGCGATTGCATGACGTGACATGGTGATGGATGCCGAATGTCGGCACCTGCGGTTACCGTGGAATGACGGCACGCAGTGACAGGGAGTTCTGTTGGTAACCGATCACACATCGGGCTTCGACGCCTCGGGCTTCACCATCGAAGACGTGACCGTCGGCCGGTACGCGCACGGCTTCGGGGTCACCGGCGACGGCCGCACGTTCGCATTTCGCACCAACCGGTCGACCCTGACTCTGGAGATCTACCGTCCCGACCTCGATGCCGACGTCCCGGCCGCGGAGGACGTGGTGGCATTGGCCGAAACCCCGGTCACCGACGTCGATCTGGACGACGAGCGCAGTGTCGTGGCCCTGGTGCGCGATCTGCTGCCACACGCGGTGCCGGTGCCCGCGGCGCAGCCGCGCGAGGCGACCACCGTGCGTGCGCTGCTGGGACGACTCGGCGCGGTCATCGACGGCATGTGAGACCGGGGGTCGGTGCGTCGCGGACGAGCGTGGCCTCGACAGTTGGTGGCGCTCTGCGTGTTTCGCGGAGTCAGTAGTCCGATTTTGCGGAGTCAGTAGTCCGAGTCGTGTACCAGCAGGGCGATCTGGACGCGGTTGTCGAGTCCGAGCTTGGTGAGCAGATTGCTGGTGTGGGTTTTGACCGTGGCCACGCTCAGGTACAGGCGGGCGGCGATCTCGGCGTTGGCGTGCCCGCGCGCGATGGCGCGAGCGATCTCGAGTTCGCGGTCGGTCAGGACCGACAGTTCCCGGCGTGCGTCGGCGCGGCGGGCCTCGCGTATGCGGGTGCGCCGGGTGGTGGCCGTGGCGGCGGCGATCACCTGGGTGGTGACGCTGGGTGAGAGCGTGGGCCGTCCGGCCGCGACCGCTTTGACCGCGGCGACCAGTTCGCTCGGCGGGGTGTCCTTGAGCAGGAAGCCGTGCGCGCCGATCCGCAGAGCGTGCAACACCATCTCGTCCGAATCGAAGGTCGTCAGGATGAGGATGCGGGGCGGGGCGGACCAGGTGAGGATCTCGGTGGTGGCGCTGAGACCGTCGCGGCCGGGCATGCGCACGTCCATCAGGACCACATCGGGTGAGTGCGCGCGGATCACGCTCAGCGCGGCGGCGCCGTCACCGGCCTGGCCCACGATCTGCAGCGACGCGTCTCCGCCCAGGATCAGGCTCAGCGCGGTGCGCACCAGGTGGTCGTCATCGACGATCACGATCCGGATCGGGGCGCGCTCATCGGCCATGGCGGATCTGTTCCCGCGAGAGCGCCCACGGCAGTACCGCGTGCAGGTCGAAGCCGCCGTCCGGGGTGGGGCCGTAACGCAGTGTGCCGCCGATCAGTTCGGTGCGTTCGGCCAACCCGAGCAGTCCGTATCCCGAATCGGGGAAGCCCGGTGCGCCGGTGTTCCCGGTGCGCACCGTGGCGAGCCCGCCGGCCCCTACCGTGGTGATGCCGTCGTTGTGCACGGTGATCGCGAGATCCGCTCCCGCGCTGCCTGATACGAGAACCCGCACGCATGCGCCGGGGGCGTGTTTGCGCGCGTTGGTGAGTCCCTCCTGCACGATGCGGTACGCGGTGCGCGCGCTCGCGGGGGGCACCCCGTCGCCCGCGGTATCGGTGAGGGTGACCTCGAGGCCGGTGTCGCAGGCGTCGGCGATCAGGGTCGGGAGGGCGGCCAGGGTCGGTTGCGGTGGTTCGGGAGTGGTTGTGCCGGTGAGGATTTCCTGCGCGCGCAGCACGCCGAGGATGTCGCGCAGTTCCTCGAGCGCCTCGTGCGAGTTCTCGGCGATGGCCTTGGCGGTCGCGGCGATCTCCGCGCTGCTCAGATCGGTGCGGAAGCCCAGCACGCCCGCGTACATGGCGACCACCGACATGCGGTGCGCGAGCACGTCGTGCATTTCGCGGGCGATGCGATGGCGCTCCATGATTCGCGCTTCCGCGGCGCGGGCATGCTGGGCGCGTTCGGCGGTTTCGGCGCGCTCGCGCAGGGTGCGCACGACCTCGCGTCGCGCGCCGATGGCGAAGCCGATCGCGACGAGCGCTCCGACGGTGGCCAGCATCAGCCCGAGGGTGTACCAGATCGAGATGTCCCCGGCCTCGGTCGGATACAGCTTTCCGGTGATCGCCCCGGTGAGCACCGCGAGGATCGAGACCGGAATCGTCTCGCGCAGCCGTCGCCGGGTCGCGAGTGAGCACAGCGCGAGCAGGCTCAGTCCGGACGCGAACGCGGAGATCGTGCTCAGCATCACCACGGCGGTGGCGATCGCGACCGGGTAGCGGCGGCGCCACAGCACGAGCGGCACACACGCGATCGCGACGATCGGGTCGCCGGTGATCATCCAGGTCGTCGCGGCGGGGCCGGCGACCCCGTGCGTGCCCACCCAGGTGATGAGCCAGACGATGGCCCCGATCAGGACCGCGGCGACCACCCGCAGGCATTGCTGCCAGCCGCTCAGGCGCGCGGCGGTTGCCGTGTCCGCGTTCATGAATCCGACTGTATACAGGCGTTCTCGTGATTTCGGGCCGTCGCGACCTGAGACGGATACAGATCGCGACCAAAGGATGAGACTCCCCGAGCCTGCCGGGTAACGACCCCGAGTATCGGTGCGTCGCCAGAGCGCGGGGCCGGGTGCGAACGCGGGTGCGGCGTCGCGGTGCGATGCCGGGGATCGGGCCGGTGCCGGTCGGGCGGGACCACGGTGCGGGTGCGACGGCGCTGAATCGCTGTGCTCGGCGACTCGGGAGGAGGGTGCGTGTGACTCACATGACAGACTGTGGGCAAGCAACAGCAGTTCGAGCACCCGAGGATGTTGATGGCATTGCGACGACCGGCCGCCTACGCACTGATACTCGCCGTTCTCGGCGCCGCCGTGGCGGGCTGCGGTGGCTCGAACGACGAGTCGTCGGTGGATGTGGCCCGCTCCTCGGCGTACGCGGCCTTGAGCTCCTCGTCGGCCGCGGCGGCGACCAGTAGCGCCAATCGGCCGCCGTTGCCGACCGCCGCGGAGTTGGACGCGCAGATCAAGTCGGCGCTGGATCCGAATCTGCCCGATTCGCAGCGCACCGCGCTGATCGAGGACGGTGAGGCGTTCAAGGACGCGATTCCGGACATGTACAAGGCGCTGCAGGACAATCCGCGCGCGGTGTACGGGGTCAAGGATCCGGTGTTCGACAATCACGACGGCACCCTGACCGCGACGCTGAGCCTGGACAAGGACGGCAGCGGCTCGAACGTGCGCACCACGGTGGTGCATTTCGTGGACAAGGACGGTCACTGGAAGATCTCGCGCACCGATCTGTGCGGGATTCTGCGTTCGGCCGACTATCGCACCGCGGCCTGCGGCTGATGCTCGAAGCCGGCTCCCTGCGGTGGGGGCGCCTGATCCACCGCAACCGGTATCTGGTGTTCGGGCTTTTCGCGCTGCTGGTGCTGGGTTCGGGGTTCTACGGCCGTGATCTGAACGATCATCTCTCGCAGGAGGGCTGGTTCGACGAGAGCAGCGAATCGGTGGCCGCCTCCCAGCTCGCCGATTCCACGTTCGGGCGCGATACCGACAGCGACCTGATCGTCGTCTACACCGCCCCGCAGGGAAAGACGGTCGATGACGAACCGGTGCGCACGGCGGTGTCCGCGGATCTGAATCGACTACGCGGGCAGTATCCGGACAAGATCCTCAAGATCGACTCCTATTGGGACGGCTCGCTGATGGGCCAGTTCTCGACCCCCGATCGCACGCACGCGTTCGCCAGCATCGGGTTGCGCGGGGACGGGGGTACCGACACGGTCGACAATTACATGGCCGTCAAGGACGAATTCGGTGCCGGGGCACCAGGTTCCGGGCCCGGTGGCACCACGGTGCAGCTGGCGGGTATGCAGCCGGTGGTGGAGGGCATCAATACCGGGATGCAGCACGATATCGAGCGCGCGGAGCTGATCGCGCTGCCGATCGTGGCGATCCTGCTGTATTTCGTGTTCGGCGGGGTGATCGGGGCGCTGCTGCCGGTGCTCATCGGCGGGATGACGATTCTGGGCACGCAGGGCATCATGCGGATGCTGACCGATCACATCCAGGTCAACGTGTTCGCCAGTGCGGTGGTCACTTTGGTGAGTCTGGGGTTGGCGATCGATTACGGGTTGTTCGCGGTGACGCGTTTTCGGGAGGAGCTCGCGGCCGGGCGCACCGTGGAGGAGGCGACCGCGCGCACGGTCGCGACCGCGGGGCGCACGGTGTTGTTCTCCGCGGCGATCATCGCGGTGAGTCTGGGTGCGCTGTTCATCTATCCGAACGGGGTGCTGCGCTCGGTGCCGCTGGGCGGCATCAGTTCGGTGCTGCTGGCGGCGGTGCTGTCGGTGACCGCGCTGCCGGCGGTGCTGAGCATCGTGGGGCGGCGCATCGATTTGCTGGGCTGGCATCGGTTCGCCAGTATCAGCACCGCCGAGCAGATCGATGCCGGATTCTTCTCGCGGCTGGCGGTGTTCGCGATGCGCAAGCCGTGGCTGGTGATCGTGCCGATCGTGCTGATGCTGCTGGCGTTGATCCTGCCGTTCCGCCATATCGAATTCGGTGGTCTGAGCGAACGTTATCTGGCGCAGGACAATGCGGCCCGGGTGGCGCAGACGGATTTCGATCGGCTGTTCCCGCATTTTCGGACCGAGCCGCTGAAATTGGTGGTGGTGGGCGCGAACGCGCAGCAGCTGGGCGATATTCGCTACGAGGCCAATCAGGTGACCGGACCGCAGATGACGGGGCCGTTCGATCCGGCGGCGCCGAGCAAGGACGGGGTCACGGTGCTGGCCAGTGGCCTGAGCGACAAACGGGACGCGGATTCGGTGATCGCGGCGCTGCGTGAGATTCCCGAACCGCCCGGGGTGCGGGTGATGGTGGCCGGGGTGCCCGCGCTCGAGCGCGACAGCATCCAGGGCTTGCTCGACGGTCTGCCGCTGCTGGGACTGATTCTGGTGCTGGCGGCGATCGCGTTGATGTACGCGGCATTTCGGTCGATCGTGCTGGCGATCAAGGCGGTGGCGATGAGCGCGCTGAGTCTGGGTGCGACGCTGGGCATCTTGACGTGGATCTTCGTGGAGGGTCACGGGGCGGGGCTGTTCGATTTCACGCCGGGGCCGCTGATGTTCGCGGTGCTGGTGCTGATCGTGACGGTGCTGTTCGGGCTCTCCACCGATTACGAGGTGTTCCTGCAGTCGCGCATGTCCGAGGCGCGTGCGGCCGGTGCGCCGCCGCAGGAGGCGATCCGTTACGGCATCGCGCACACCGGTGGCGTGATCACTTCTGCCGCAGCGATTCTCATCGTGGTGACGGGGGCGTTCGGGTTCTCGGATCTGGTGTTGATGAAGTACATCGCGTACGGGATGATCGCGGCGCTGGTCCTGGATGCCACGGTGATCCGGATGCTGTTGACCCCGGCGGTGCTCAAACTCGTGTGGCGCTGAGGACGCGGAGACCGGTTGGGTCCGGCAAGAGTCGGCTCTTGCCGGGCCCGCGCGTTCGAGGAGATGCCGTCGTGTGGTGACCGCGTGCGTCGGATTGCCGCGCGCGCGAGCATGTTTCGGCTAGTCGTGTGCACCGGGCGAGGAGTGGGTTCCGGCGGACTGCAGCCGCTGGGCCAGGGCGCGGCAGCGCTCGGCGAGTTCGGGTGGTTCCAGGACATCGAAGGCGTGCCCGAGCAGGACCATGTGCATGAGGACCGCGTCGAGATCGTCCGCGCCGCTGCGTACTTCGCAGGTGTGCTCGTCGCGGGGCAGCACGAGTGCGGCGGCGGCGGGAATCTGGGCGCGGACCGTGGGTTCGGGGGCGTGTACGAGGAAGCGGGCCTGGTGGGCGTAGACGCGGCTGGCGATGCCCTCCTGGACGTAGGGTGCCGCGTCGGGGGCCGGGCGGGGGTGAAAGCGCCAGGTGCGGGCGGTGATCGCGGTCATCTTGTCGACGCGGAAGCTGCGCCAGTCCTCGCGGTCCAGGTCGTAGGCCAGCAGATACCAGCGGCGGTCGGAGGCCACGAGTCGGTAGGGCTCCACGCGCCGGGCGCCGATCGCGCCGCCGGAGGGGTAGTCGAACTCGACGCGGACCTCGTCGCGGCAGGCGCGGGCCAGGCGCATGAGGGCTTCGGGGTCCACGGGGGTGCGACCGCCGTGGAAGGATTCCACCGCGCCGGACAGGGCGCGGACTTCGTGCCGGAGCCGTTCGGGCAGGACGCGGTCGAGTTTGCTCAGCGCGCGCAGCG
>NZ_BDBU01000002.1 GCF_001613145.1 Nocardia jejuensis NBRC 103114 | reverse complement strand
TGATCGCTTCCTGGTCGTCCAGCAGCAACGGGGGTAGGTGCTGGCCCGCGCCCAGTTGGTAGCCGCCGCCGACGCCCTGGCTCGCGTGCACGGGATATCCGAGGGTGCGCAGTCGTTCCACGTCGCGGCGGACCGTGCGTGCGGTGACCTGCAGCTGCCGGGCGAGTTCGGGGCCGGTCCAGACCTGGCGCTGTTGCAGCAGTCCGAGCAGGGTCAGTACCCGCTCGGTGGTGCCGCGGTCGTGCGCGCCGGTGTCCATGACGTCATTTTCGCAGAGATTGCGGACCGATACTGTCCGCTAGGGGTGCCAGGGTGGTCGCATGGACGCAGACGAGAGGGGCACAGGCGAGATGGCCACATACGAGCAGGAGCGGTCCGGACCCGGATCGTCGGGCAAGGACCCGGCTGCGCACGCTGGTGACGCGCCGGGCTTCGCGTGGAATCGCACGTTGCGCGAGCAGTGGGAGTTCCATTGGAACCATCAGATCCGCGAGCGGCTGCGCGGGCTCGAGGACGCGGAGTATTTCTGGTCTCCGGTGCGGGATGCGTGGAGTGTGCGCGAACGTGGCACCTCGAGCGCGCCGATGCAGGCCGGTTCGGGGGATCTGGTCATCGAATTCGCGTATCCGCAACCGGATCCCGCGCCGTTCACCACGATCGCGTGGCGGCTCGGTCATGTGATCGTCGGGGTGCTGGGTGCGCGCAATGCCGCGCATTTCGGGGCCGCGCCGGTCTCGTACGAGTCCTGGACGTATGCCGGGGACGCGGCCGGCGCGCTCGAGCAGCTCGAGACGCAGCTCGAGGTGTGGCTGGCCGGGGTGCGCGGGCTGACCGAGGAGCAGTTGCGGGCGCCGGTCGGGGCGAAGGAGCCCTATCCGGAACTGAGCATGGCCGATCTGATCCAGCACATTCATCGGGAGCTGATCCATCATCTGTCCGAGGTCTGTCTGCTGCGAGATCTGTACCTGCACACCGAGATCGACGCCGAGGAGAACCCCGTGAGCAACACCCGTCTGGATCCCGCGGAGCTGGCGTACAACCCGGCGTTCACCCAGGGGGTGATCGCACCGGCGGGACGGATCGTGTACGTGGGCGGGCAGCTGGGCACCGACGGCTCCGGGGCGGTGCTCGAGGGGATCGAGGCTCAGACCGAGCAGGCGATGCGCAATGTGCTGGCGGTGCTGGCCGCGGCGGGCAGCGGGCCCGAGCACGTGGTCAAGATGACCATCTATCTGGTCGCCGGGGCCGACGTGCAGGCGGGGTTCGCCGCATCGCGGAAGGTGTGGGGCGAGCACCGCACGGCGATCACCGTGGTCAGCACCGCGGGGCACGCGCGGCCCGGGGTGCTGGTGGAGATCGACGCCGTGGCCACGATCCCGGAGTAGATGCGGTGCCGCAGGGGTTGGGACGGGATCGGGCCGGGTGAATTCACGGTGGTGCCGAATTCACCGGCGTGCCGATGTGAAATCAGCGGCATGACAACCCGATTCGACTCCTTCGCGCACCGTGACCCCTCTGCCGAATGCCCCTCGCCCCCATGCGGCCCGCCTTTCGCTACAGCCGGTGAGTGTCGGACCGTCGGACCACCGTGTGTCCGAGCGTGTTTCGCTCACCTGCGACCTATTCACGGTCGTCGGACCAGCCGTGCACCTTCTGGCGGTGTCCGCGCGGGCAGGTGCCGAGGGTGTGGTCGTAGCCGCCGGCGTCGTGGATGGGTTCGGGGCTCCAGTGCCGGGTGCAGTAGTTCACTTCGCACGGCACGCAGAAGAAGGGGGCGAAGAGCCAGTGGTAGCGGCGAAGCAGGATCGGGTCGGCGTCGTCCTGGGCGACGATCAGGCACAGCGCGTCGAAGGCGTCGCGGTCGCGCACGGTCCAGTTGAAGGTGTCGCCCAGAAATCCGGTGATGATGACCGCGCCGGGCAGGGTGGGTGAGGCCAGGAAGATTCCGGCGACCGAGTCGTCGGCGCAGGCGGCGCAATGGAACAGTGCCGCGCCTTTGTCCGCTGTGCCGATGAGTGTGCCGAATCGAGTCATGCCAGCCCCCCAGGCGTGCGTGGACGGAGCGGTGTGGCGGGCTCCGTGACGGGAGAGGCGAGGATATCAACGGTTGCGATTGCGCGAAAGGTGTTTCGGCACAGCGGTTCACGCGATGACGCGGCGGCCGTCGACTCCCGGGTGCGTGGTGTGGCGGAGCCGGGCTGGTCACGATGGGCGCGGACGGGAGGCGGCGGCAAGGGTTTGCCTCAGCGTGCGCGCATCCCTCGCGCCGGCGCTCGAACTGCGCGACGGTCGATGCACAGATTCGCATGTCCTCACCCCACTCCCACGACGCAAGGACGCGACCATGACCGTCACGGACGAATATCTCGCCAACAACGCCGAATACGCCGCCGGGTTCGGTGGTGCGCTGCCGCTGCCGCCGAGCAAGCATGTCGCGGTGGTGGCCTGCATGGACGCGCGCCTGGACGTGTACCGGATCCTGGGTCTGGGGGACGGGGAGGCGCACGTGATCCGCAATGCGGGCGGTGTGGTCACCGATGACGAGATCCGGTCGCTGGCGATCAGTCAGCGGTTGCTGGGCACCACCGAGATCATCCTGATCCATCACACCGATTGCGGCATGCTCACCTTCACCGACGACGATTTCAAGAAGTCGATCCAAGACGAGACCGGGATCAAGCCCGCGTGGTCGGCCGAGGCGTTCGGGGATCTGGAGGAGGATGTGCGCCAATCGATTCGGCGGATCGAGGCCAGTCCGTTCGTGACCGCGACGAGTTCGTTGCGCGGCTTCGTATTCGATGTGGCGACCGGCAAACTCGGCGAGGTCGTGGTCTGAGATCGGTGCGCCGGAATCCGCGTGCCGCGCACGCCGCCGTGTCGCTGCTGGTGCACCCGCGGTCGGGCGGGGACGCGCGCGAGTGAGTCACCGGCGGTGATCGCACCGCCGTGCGATCACCGGTGAGTTCTCGAAGCTGAACTCGCTTGTCACACAGATGTTCCCGCGCGGCTCGGCCCCGGGTAACGGGCACGGTGTGCGTGCCCACCGGCCGGTCGGACGGTCCGCTGTGCGCGACTCTTCCCGCACGGCGGACCGTCGGGGTTCTCCGGTCTCTCAGTCGGTGCGGCCGCGTACCGGCAGCACGAGTTGGTTGCCGGTGACGGGGTGGTCGAACACGTCGACGGGGTGTTTGTAGACGCGGGTGAGCAGTTCGGTGGTGAGCACCTCGCGGGGTGGGCCGTGCGCGGCGATGCGTCCGGCGTCCAGGACCGCGACGCGGTCGGCGTAGGCGGCCGCGACGCCCAGGTCGTGCAGGACGACCACGACGGCCGCTCCGGCGGTGGCGCGGGCGCGGGCCAGGCGTAGGACCTGCTCCTGGTGCCCGAGGTCCAGGGCGGCGGTGGGTTCGTCCAGGAGCAGGGTCGCGGTGTCCTGGGCCAGGACCCGGGCCAGGGCGACGCGGGCGCGTTCGCCGCCGGAGAGGGCGGGGAAGGTGCGTGCGGCCAGGTGGTGCACGTCGGTGGCGCTCAGGGCGTCGGCGATGCGGCGCTCGTCGTGGTCCTGGCGGGGGGTGCGGGCCCAGGGGGCGCGGCCCATGGCGACGACTTCGCGTGCGGTGAACGGGAATCCGACGGTGTGGTTCTGGGGCAGGACCGCGCGGCGGCGGGCCATCTCGACCGGGGCCCAGTCCGCGAGGGGGCGGCCGTCGAGTTCGACGGTGCCGGTGCTGGGTCGCATTTCGCCGGCCAGGGCCGCGAGCAGGGTGGATTTGCCCGCGCCGTTGGGTCCGACCAGGGCGACGATCTGTCCGGCGACGACGTCGAAGTCGACGTCCTCGAGGACGCGGCGCCCGCCGTCGCGTTCGACCGCGACACCGCGGGCGCGCAGGGTGACGGTGCCGGGCGCGGGGTCGGCGGGGACCTCGTCGCGTCGGGTGAAAACACCGGTGAGGCTTCGCAATACGGTGCTCATGCCCAACCTCCCGAACGGGCGCGGGTGCGCCGCAGCAGCCAGAAGAAGAACGGTCCGCCGACCAGTGAGGTCAGCATGCCCAGGGGCAGGTCCGCGTTGTGGACCAGGGCGCGCGCGCCGATGTCCGCGGCCAGCAGCACCACCGCGCCCAGGATGGCGCTGAGCGGGATCAGCACGCGGTGGCCGGGACCGACGAGCATGCGCACCAGGTGCGGCACGATCAGTCCGACGAACAGGATGATGCCGGTGAACGACACGCCGGCGGTGGCCAGGATCGCGACGATGACGATGACGTTGCGGCGCAGGCGTTCCACGTCCACGCCCAGGTGCCGGGCCGCGGATTCCCCGAGTGCGAGCAGATCGAGTTTGCCCGACAGGACGATCGCGGCCAGCACGCCGATCGCGGTGAGGGGCGCGACCACGCCTACCGATTGCCAGGTCGAGCCGTTGAGGCTGCCCAGTTGCCAGAACACGATCTGATCGCGGGCCGCGGGGGATGCGGTGAACAGCAGGAACGAGATCAGTCCGCCCGCGAAGGCGTTGATGGCCACACCGGTCAGGACCAGGGTGACCACTTCGGTGCGCCCGTTCGAGCGCGAGAGCACGTACACCAGCAGTGTGGTGATCAATCCGGCGGCGAAGGCTCCCGCCGCGACGGACCAGGCCGCGACGAACGCGCCGCCGAACACGATGACCGCGCCCGCGCCGACCGCGGCACCGGCCGATACTCCGATGACGCCGGGTTCGGCGAGCGGGTTGGCGAACACTCCCTGCAAGAGTGCACCCGCTGTCGCGAGTGCCGCGCCGACCAGGATCGCGAGGACCACGCGCGGGAATCGCACTTCCCACAGGGTCACGTCCCCGGCGGGGTGGGCGGGCATCGGTCCCCAGTCCAGGCCGATCCGGTGAAAGAAGCTGCCCGCCACTTCCGCGGGTGTGGTGGGCACCTGCCCGACCGCCGCGGAGATCAGCGCGAGCACCACCAGCGCCAGGAGCGCGGCGGCGAAGATCAGTGTCGTGCGTGAGAGGGTGCGGCGTCCGCGGGTGACCGGCCCGGGATCGCCGAGCATCGAATCCTGTTCGGCGAGGACTACATTCGATGAATCGCCGGGCAGAGGCGCGGTGCGGGCGTCCCCTGCGGAGGTGCACGCGCCGGTGCCCTGTCGCGCCACGCGCTGCGCGTCGGCGGTGTCCGGGGCGTGCGCGCCGGGCACCGAGGAGGCAGGGTCGGCGCCGGCCGGGCCGGGGTTCGCACCGGCCGTGACGTCGAGTGGGTTCGAGGAACCGTTCGTGATGGACCCGGGCGAGGCCGACCTCTGCGGGGAGTCGGTCGGCGACTCGGGTGCCTGCGCGGGCGGATCGGGGTGGGGCACGGGGGAATCCTGCGGGTGTTCGGGGGTGGGGCTCATGCGGTCTTGTCGCCGTAGACCGCCTTGACCAGTGCGTCCACCACGCGCCCGGTGTTGGGGCCGAAGCTGAGCAGGACCGCGTCGGACATGTCGACGATGCGCTTGTCCTTGCCCGCGGGGGTCTGGGCGATGCCGGGGATCTTGGCGAGCCCCTCGACGCCGCCGACCGAGGCGAGCCCGTCGGACATGACGATGATGACCTGGGGTGCGGCGGCGATGAGCGCTTCGCTGGTGATCGGGACGAAGGGTTCCTCGACCCCCGAGGCGGTGCCCGCGTCGGTGCCGCCGATGGCGGTGATGAGCGAGTCCGCTCCCGATCCGGGTCCGGCCAGCATGGTGATGGCGGTGCTGCGCAGGTACAGGAACGCCATGCGCAGCGCCTCGTCGTGGGCGGGCACGGTGGCCGTGGCCGCGGCGATCTCGGTGCGGGTGCGCTCGCCCAGGGCCTTGCCCGCCGCGGGCACGCCCAGGGCGGCGGCCACGGCCTCGATCTGCGGGACGACGCCGTCCATGCTGCGCTGGGAATCGAAGTACACGACCGTGATGCCCAGGGCGCGGAGTTGTTCCTTCATCACCGGGGTGGCGCTGACGGTGTCGGTCAGGAACACCGAGGGCCGCAGTGCGGCAATGGCTTCCACGTTCAGGGTGCCCGATCCGGCGGTCACGTTGGGCAGGTCCTTGACCGCGGGGAACGCCGCGGCGGTGGAGCGGCCCACGAGTTTGGGTCCCAGGCCCAGCGCGACCACGGTCTGGGCGAGGGTGCCGTAGCGGTCCGCGGCGATGATGCGGCTCGAGTCGGTGACCGTGACCTCCGCGCCGTCGAAGGATGGGACGGTCACCGGCAGGGTGGGGGTGGGTTCGGGTCCGATCGGGACCGGGTCCAGGTTCGCCAGGGTGGCGGTGGCGGGTCCGTGCGCGGCGGAGCCGGTGGCGGCGGGGTTGCTGCACGCGGTCGTGCCGGCGATCAGGCTCGCGCCCAGCAGCACGAGCAGAGTGCGCAGGACGACGGCCGATCGGGCGCTCACGGGAGACCTCATGCAGGTAAGGCTAGCCATGGCTCATTCTGTGCGTGCACTGACGTCACCGAGTGCGGCCGCGATGGCGCGCGGGAGCTCGAGGGTTTCCGCGGCCAGGATCCCGGTGAGCTGCCCGATGTCGCGGGCTCCGACCAGCAGGCTGGCCACGCCGGGCTGGTCGCGGATCCACGCCAGCGCCACCGCCAGCGGTGAGGTGCCCAGTCCGTCCGCGGCGGTCACCACCGCGTCCACCACCCGCACCGCGCGGTCGTCGAGGTGCGCGGTGATCTCCGCGGCGGTCGCCTCGTCCGCCCCGCGCGAGTCCGCGGGCACTCCGTCACGGTATTTGCCGGTCAGGATGCCTCCGGCCAGGGGTGCGGTGGCGATCACGCCGATGCCGTGATGCTGTGCGGCGGGCACGAATTCGTGTTCCACGCCGCGCGCGAGCAGCGAGTACGGGGTCTGGGTGGCGGTCAGGGGTGCGGCCGCGGCGAGGGTGGCCAGTTGCCAGCCGTCGTAGCCGCGGGCTCCGGCGTAGCGCACGCGTCCGGTGCGCACCGCCCACTGCAGGGTGTCGGCGATCTCGTCGAGCGGGGTGTGCGGATCCCATGCCGCGACGGTCCACACGTCCAGGTGATCGGTGCCCAGCAGGGCCAGGGTCTGATCGAGCTGGCGCATCATGGTGCGCCGGGAGGCGTCCACGATCCAGCGGGTGGGCGCGGGGGCGGGTCCGGCGGCCGGATCGCTCAGAAGTGCTCTGTGCCCGGCACATCCGGACAGCACCAGTTCCTCCCGGCCCACCTCGCGCAGCAGTTCCCCGAGGATGTGCTGGGCGTTGCCGTCCCCGTAGGCGGGGGAGGTGTCCACCAGGGTGCCTCCGGCCTCCATGAACGCGACCAGTTGCGCGGCCGCGTCGTCGGCATCGGTTTGCCTGCCCCAGGTGTGGGTGGCCAGGCCGAGGCGGGAGACGCGCAATCCGCTGCGCCCCACCGTCCGTTGTTCCATCACCGCGCATACCCTTTCGTCACACGCGTCAGCCTATGCGCACAAATCCCTTCCGCCCCCACCTCCGGTGTGGACACCGGCGGGTCGGGTGTGAAGTTCGGGTGCCGGGGGTCCTGCCCCGGGCACCCGCGCCCTGTAAGGTCGCGGCGGTGTTCGCGGCGGATGCCGCCACGGGTGGGCGAATTGTCCACCGGCAGGCAACGATTGGGGACTGGAGGGTGAGTTGGGCGAGTCGATGACGTGGGTGCAGGCCCTGGTGCTGGGTCTGGTGCAGGGCTTGACGGAGTTTCTGCCGATTTCGTCCTCGGCGCACATGCGGATCGTGTCGGCGGTGTTCTTCGGCGACGATGCCGGCGCCTCGTTCACCGCCGTCACCCAGCTGGGCACCGAGGCCGCGGTGCTGGTGTATTTCGCCAAGGACATCTGGCGGATCCTGCAGGCCTGGTTCACCACGATCTTCCGCAAGGTGAACGGGCGCGGGGTGCGCGCGAGCGTCCCGTTGAGCGAGGCCCCCACCACCGTGTTGCCGGTGTACGACGAGCGGGTGCCGGGCGGCTATGTGCTGGACGAGGATTCGCAGCGCGAGCTGGACTATCGGATCGGCTGGTATGTGATCATCGCCACGGTGCCGATCGGGGTGATCGGGTTCCTGCTCAAGGACCAGATCCGTACCGGCGCACGCAATCTGTGGCTGGTGTCGTTCATGTTGATCGCGTTCGCGCTGGTGATCGCCGCGGCGGAGTACTACGGCACCAAGCGTCGCCCGATCCAGCAGCTGACCACCCGTGACGGGCTGGTGATGGGTTTCGCGCAATGCCTGGCGTTGATTCCGGGTGTGTCCCGTTCGGGCGCCACGTCCTCGGCCGGGTTGTTCCTGGGTCTGACCCGTGAAGCGTCGGTGCGGTTCTCGTTCCTGCTGGCGATTCCGGCGGTGCTGGCCTCGGGTCTGTTCAGCCTGCCCGATGCGTTCGAACCCGCCGGTGAGGGTCTCAACGCGTCGGGACCGCAGATTCTGGTGGCGACGATCGTGTCGTTCGTGGTCGGGTACGCCTCGGTGGCGTGGCTGCTGCGGTTCGTGACCAAACACTCGCTGGACTGGTTCGTGGGCTACCGCATCGCGCTGGGTGTGATCGTGATGGCGCTGCTGGCGACC
Organism: Nocardia jejuensis NBRC 103114; assembly: GCF_001613145.1. Taxonomy (GTDB): domain Bacteria; phylum Actinomycetota; class Actinomycetes; order Mycobacteriales; family Mycobacteriaceae; genus Nocardia; species Nocardia jejuensis. Next base: position 480,697 of record NZ_BDBU01000002.1, on the reverse strand, counting down.
GGCGTCGTGTCGGCGACCTAGCCAGTAGGCTGTCACGGTGACGGTGATCCTCCTGCGGCACGGCGTCTCCACGTCGAACACCGCCCATACCCTGGCTGGTCGAAGCGCCGGGGTCGATCTGACCGATCGAGGTCGTGAGCAAGCCCAGACGGTGGCTCAGCGCCTGGGTTCCCTGCCGATCGAGCACATCGTGTGCTCGCCGCTGTTGCGCTGTCAGCGAACGGTGGCACCGCTGGCGGACAAGCTGGGCATGGAAGCCGAGCCCGACGAGCGGCTCCTCGAGGTGGACTACGGCGACTGGACGGGCCGAAAACTTTCCGAGCTGGTGACCGAACCGCTGTGGAAAGTGGTGCAGCGGCACGCTTCGGCGGCGGTGTTTCCGTCGGGAGAAGGCTTGGCGCAGGTGCAGTTCCGTGCGGTGGCCGCGATCCGTGAACGCGATCGCGAGTTCGCCGAGAAACACGGCGGTGATGTGCTGTGGGTGGCGTGCACGCACGGTGATGTGATCAAGTCTGTGCTGGCCGATGCGTTCGGTATCCATCTCGACGGTTTTCAGCGGATCGTGGTCGAGCCCGCCTCGATCAGTGTGGTTCGCTACAGCCCGACCGCGCCGTACGTGTGGCGGGTGAACGATACCGGCGCCGATCTGTCCGCGTTGGCGGCGATTTCGCCGCAAACCGGCGGCGAATCGCGCTCGGGGCCGGTGCCCGGTGGTGAAACGGGTATCACCGGTAGTACGGATAATGAGAATGCGGGAAGCCCCGATTCTTAGTGGTGAGTGAGCTTTCAGGAGGTGCAGATGAGCCGGGCAATCCATATTTTCCGCACCCCCGATCGTTTCGTCGCCGGCACCGTCGGCGAGCCGGGTGATCGCGCCTTCTACCTGCAAGCCGTGCAGGAGCCGCGGGTGGTCAGCGTGCTGCTCGAGAAGCAGCAGGTGAAGGTGCTGGCCGATCGGATGGGACTGCTGCTGGACGAGGTGGCGCGCCGCTTCGGCACCCCGGTGCCGCCCCAGGCCGCCGATGTCGCGGATGTCGCGCCGCTGGTGACCCCGATCGAATCCGAATTCCGGGTCGGCACCATGGGTTTGGGCTGGGACGCGGATGCGAACGCGGTGGTGGTGGAGTTGTTGGCGATCACCGAGACCGAGGTCGACGAGTCGGTGGTGCTCGATGACACCGAGGAGGGCCCGGACGCGGTGCGGGTGTTCCTGACTCCGATCCAGGCGCGGGAGTTCGCGTTGCGGTCCACGCGGGTGATCGCGGCGGGTCGTCCGCCGTGCCCGCTGTGCGGGGAACCGCTCGCGCCGGTGGGTCATATGTGTGTGCGCACCAACGGGTACAAGCGTGGCGGCATCTTCGGTGCGGCCGATCTCGAGGAATGACCGTGTCACCGGACCCGCTGCGCACCGCGGACCTGACGGTGCTGGGGCAGATCACCTCCGCCAGCAATGCCACGCTGGTGTGCCGGGCGCAGGATCTGCGCGTGGTGTACAAGCCGGTGCGCGGGGAACGGCCGCTGTGGGATTTCCCGGACGGCACCCTGGCCGGGCGTGAGGTCGCGTCGTATCTGGTGTCGGAAGCGTTGGGCTGGGGCGTGATTCCCGAGACGGTGCTGCGCGAGGGACCGTACGGGCCGGGCATGGTGCAGCGGTGGATCGATATCGTGCAGGACCCCGAGGGCGGGCCGGATCCGGTGGATCTGGTGCCGGCCGGTGAGGTGCCGCCGGGCTATCGCGAGGTGTTGCGGGCGCTGGATCCCTCGGGGCATCCGGTGTCGCTGATCCATGCCGAGGATCCGGGCCTGCACCGCATGGCGGTGCTCGATGTCCTGATCAACAATGCCGATCGCAAGGGCGGGCATGTGCTTGCGGGTCCGCACGGGCGCGCCTATGGGGTGGATCACGGGATCTGCCTGCACACCGAACCCAAGTTGCGCACCGTGCTGTGGGGGTGGGCCGGGGAGCCGGTGGCGGAGCAATTGCTCACCGACATCACGGTTTTGGTGAAGTCGCTGCCCGGGGAGCTGGGTGAGCGACTCTCGGAGTTGATCACCGATGCGGAGATCGAGGCGCTCGAGGCGCGCGGGCGTGCCCTGCTCGAGGATCCGGTGATGCCGATGCCGAACTCTCAGCGTCCGATTCCGTGGCCCGCGTTCTGAGCGCGGCGCACCCGCGTGTGCGGCGCTCGCGCACCCCGGGCTACTGTGCGCGGTGAGCGCGTGGAGTGCGTGCGCACTCTCGGGCGGCGCGGAGGTTGCAAGCTGCCGGAATACAACCATTGACGTGTGCGTATGCGGCATTGCAGTGCAGGTCGCCGGGGCCGCTTCGGGGGTGGGTGGGGTGCCGGTGAGCGGGGGCGCGCACGTCGTACGCCGATCGCCCGGTTAACCTCGAATCATGCAGTCCTGGTCCGATACCGCTGTCCCGACCGTCCCCGGATCCGGACCGGCGTTACGTCTGTTCGACACCGCCGACAAGCAGGTGCGCCCGGTCACCCCCGGGGCCACCGCCACCATGTACGTGTGCGGCATCACCCCGTACGACGCCACCCATCTCGGGCACGCGGCCACCTACCTGACCTTCGACCTGGTCAATCGCCTGTGGCGTGATGCGGGCCTGGACGTGCATTACGTGCAGAACACCACCGATGTGGACGATCCGCTGTTCGAGCGCGCCGAGCGCGACGGGATCGACTGGCGTGCGCTGGGCACCCGCGAGATCGAGTTGTTCCGTGAGGACATGGCGGCGCTGCGGGTGATTCCGCCGCGCGAGTACATCGGCGCGATCGAGTCGGTGCACGAGGTCGTGGAGATGGTCGACAAGCTGCTGGCCTCGGGTGCGGCGTACATCGTGGATGATCCGCAGTTCCCGGATGTGTATTTCCGCCACGATGCCACCGAGCAGTTCGGGTACGAGTCCGGCTACGACCGCGCGACCATGGAGCGACTCTTCGCCGAGCGCGGCGGTGACCCCGAGCGGGCGGGCAAGCGTGATCCGATCGACGCGCTGCTGTGGCGTGCGGAGCGTGCGGGTGAGCCGTCGTGGCCCGCGCCGTTCGGGCCGGGGCGTCCGGGCTGGCACATCGAGTGTTCGGCGATCGCGCTGAACCGGATCGGTACCGAATTCGATGTGCAGGGCGGGGGCAGCGATCTGATCTACCCGCATCACGAATACTCCTGCGCCCATGCCGAAGCCCTGGTCAAGGGCCGCCGCTTCGCCCGCCACTATGTGCATGCGGGGTTGATCGGCCTGGACGGGGAGAAGATGTCCAAATCGCGCGGCAATCTGGTGTTCGTCTCGGCGTTGCGCCGCTCGGGCACCGACCCGGCCGCGATCCGGCTGGGTTTGTTCGCCGGGCATTACCGTCAGGATCGTGAATGGTCCGATGCGGTGCTGGCACAGGCGCTCTCGCGGCTCGAGCGCTGGCGTGCGGCCGCGGCACTGGATTCGGGTCCGGCCGCGCAGGACACCGTCTCGCGTCTGCGCCAACATCTGGCCGATGATCTCGATACCCTTAAAGCCCTTGCCGCGGTGGACAGTTGGGCCGATCAGGCCCTGACCTACGGCGGTCCGGACACCGCGGCCCCGGCGTTGATCGGTGACGCGGTCGACGCGCTGCTGGGCGTTCGTCTCTGAGATTGCCGCCCCCAGGCCGACTGCGTCGGCGCTGACTCCTCGGCTGCCGGTGTGATCGGGGCTGGTTGTCATCGCTGCTTGTCGTCTGCGGACCGGATCGTGCCGAGGATCGGCCGCTGTCACCGCCGGATTCTGCGAGGCAACCACCGCACTACTCCCGCAGGCGTTTTCACTCGGGGGTGGGCCCGAGGATCTGACGCATGTGGATCTGTACGCGTGCTTCCCCGGTGGCGGCACGGATCGCTGCGCGCGAGCGGCTGGAGCGAGGTGGCTCCGCGGGCGGGAGTGCGCACGTGAACCCGTTGTCCGATTCTCGGGAACGAGGGGTGGGCCGGGCGTGGTGGGGTGCGAAGTAATCCTCGGGCTGCCGTTCTCCGCGAGTAGGCGATACGGTGAGTCTCAGATGTTCTCACCTCAACGAGGAGGCTGGCTGTGACTGCGGTGCCCGGATTCGAGCGTTTCCGTGCGGTTTTCGAGCAGGGACGTACGGTGCGCAAGCAGATACGTGCCGGTGGAGATCTGTTGGGCGCGGTGCGCCGCGATCCGCGCATCGTGCGTGATCTGGTGCTCGGGTTGACCGGTCGCGCGGGTGCGGAGCCGGATGTGCCCGAGGTGGGTGAGCGGGAGTTGCCCGAGGGGCTGGGTGCGTATGCGCGGTCGGCGCACGCGCATGCGCGCCTCGAGGCCGATGCGGGTGCGGTGCGCGCGTATCTGGGTGATCTGGCGCGGATTCCGGAGTGGTTCACCTTCCATGCGGGCTGGCGCGGGGAGGCGCCGGGGCAGGCGGAGGTGGGTCTCGAGTTCACGCAGATCGCGAAATTCATGGGCATTCCGGCGGATCTGCGCTGGAGGGTGACCGAGGTGAGCGATGCGGGCATCGCGATGGCCGGTACCGGGCCGCAGGGGTTGACTCTGGGCATGTGGGTGAGTGTGCTCGCGTCGGGTGCGGGCGCGGAGGTGTATCTGGACGCGGGGCTCGCGGGTCAGCCGATCGACGGCCCGCTGGGTGCGACGGTGGCGCGCGGAATGGGTGAGGCGCTGCGCGAGTCGCTCGCGGCGTTGCCGGGGGTGCTGAGCGCGGCCGGGACAGGGTCCACCGCGGCGGGGCCGGGGTCCAAGCCGTCGCGCACGGCGGTGCGGCACCTGGCCTCCGGTGCGGTGCTCGCACCCTCGACGCCGGTACTGGTGGGTGTGGGACAGGTGGCGGACCGGATTCCGGATGCGGCGTATCTGGATCCGTCGCAGTTGGCGGTGCGGGCATTGCGTCTCGCGGCGGCCGATACCGGTGCCGGGGAGTCGCTGCTGGCGCGCGCGGACGCGGTGTTCTCGGTGGCTCCCACGTCGTGGCAGTACCGGGATCTGGGTGCGCTGGTCGCGGCGGCGGTGGGTGCGCCCGAGGTGGACACGGTGCAGTCGAGCCCGTTCGGCGGTGACGGGGGTCAGTTGCTGATCAACGAGGCCGCCGCCGCGATCGCCGCGGGCACCTACGAGGTGGTGTTGGTGACCGGTGCCGAGGCCGGCGCCACCCAGGCCGCGGCCCAGCGTGCGGGTATCGAATTGCAGTGGCCCGCACAGGGTTCGGAGGTGAAGCCGACCCGCACGGTCGGGATCGACAAGGCGGCCAATAACTCCGCCGAGTCCGAGGCGGGCCTGCAGGCCCCGATCAACATGTACGCGCTGCTCGAGTCCGCGAACCGCCATGCCCTGGGTCGCACGCCCGAGGAGCACGCGCAGGCGGTGGCGCAGTTGTGGTCGCGGTTCTCCGCGGTGGCCGCCGGCAATCCGAACGCCTGGCAGCCGCAGGAGTTCACCGCGGCCGAGATCGCGACGGTGACCGAGTCGAATCGGATGATCTCGGCCCCGTACACGAAGCTCGAATGCGCGAATCTGACGGTCGATATGGCCAGTGGCCTGATCGTGTGCAGTGCCGCGGCGGCGGAGGCGGCCGGGATTCCGCAGGACAAGTGGGTGTTCATTCATGCCGGCGCCTCGGGCACCGAGGAGTGGTTCGTGAGCGAGCGCACCGAATTGGCGGCCTCGCCCGCGATCCGGGCGCTGGGTGCGGCGGCGTTCGCGCATGCGGGAGTGGGGCCCAAGGATCTGACGCATGTGGATCTGTACGCGTGCTTCCCGGTGGCGGTGCAGATCGCCGCGCGCGAGCTGGGGTTGTCGAGCGAGGACCCCGAGCGGGCGTTGACGGTGACCGGTGGGCTGACCTTCGGTGGCGGGCCGGGCAACAATTACGGCGGTCACGCGGTGGCGACGCTGGTCGAGCGTTTGCGGGCCGAGCCCGAGACCTTCGGTCTGGCAACGTCTCTGGGCTGGTATCTGACCAAGCACGCGTTGGGCGTGTATTCCGCGACGCCGCCCAGGGCCGCGTTCGCGCATCTGACCCCGGTGATCGAGCATCCCCCGGCGCGTGTGGCGCGCACCGGGTACGAGGGTCCCGCGGTGGTGGAGGCGTACACGCTGCCGTACGACCGCGAGGGTGCCCCCGAGGCGGCGATCGTGTCGGTGCTGACCCCCGCGGGTGAGCGTGCGCTGGTGCGCAGTACCGATGCGGCCCTGCTGAGCGTGCTCACCGAGGGTGATGTGCTGGGATTGCCGGTCACGGTCTCCGGTGGCGCACTGGTGGTGGAGGGGACCGAGCGGGTCGAGTTGCCCGCCCCGCCCCCGGCGCCGGTGCTGATCGAGCGACGCGGGCACATCATGATCATCACGATCAATCGTCCCGCGGCCCGCAATGCGATCAATCTGGCGGCCGCGCTGGGTCTCGAGCGCGCGATCGACGCGTACGAGGCCGATCCGCACGCGCGCATCGCGATTCTGACCGGTGCGGGTGGATATTTCAGTGCCGGAATGGATCTCAAGGCCGCCGCGCGGGGTGAGGTGCCGATCACCGAGAAGCGCGGCATTCTGGGCATCGTGTCCCAGCCGCCACGCAAACCGTTGATCGCCGCGGTGGAGGGACCGGCGCTCGCGGGTGGGTGCGAGCTGGCGTTGAGCGCGGATCTCATTGTCGCCGCGCGTGATTCGGTGTTCGGACTGCCCGAGGTCAAGCGTGGTCTGGTCGCGGTCGGTGGTGGCGTGCTGCGCCTGTCACAGCGACTACCGCGTGCGATCGCGATGGAGCTGTCGCTGACCGGTGATCCGATCACCGCCGATCGTGCCGCTCATCTGGGGTTGATCAACCAGGTCGCCGAACCGGGCAAGGCGCTCGAGGCGGCACTGGATCTGGCCGAGCGGATCGCGGTCAACGCGCCGCTGAGTCTGGATGCGAGCAAGCAGATCATCGATCAGGCCCCGGATTGGTCCACGCAGGAGGAGTTCGCCCGGCAGGGGCAGGTCGCGGCCGGTGCCCTGTCCTCCGCGGACGCGGGAGAGGGGATGCGCGCGTTCGTGGAGAAGCGTGCACCGGTGTGGCAGGGGCGTTGAGCCGTCCGGCACCGGCGCGTCCCGGGTGGACCGGGTGGACCGGGTCCGTGACGCCGGAGCCTGTCCGGCTCACGGCGGTGCGCTGGTATCCGTGCAACGGGTGGCGGGAACGGGGCGGCTTCGTGCGCGGGGGTGCGCACGTGAACCCGTTCCCGGCACATTCTCGGCACAGCCGGACCGGTCCACGAGTCGGTGCGGTGCGAGCACAGGTCGAGGCAGCCGGGGATCGAGTATGAGACGAGGTATCGATGACATCCGCGATTCCGGGTGAGAGCACGCTGAGGTTGCGGCACGACGGGCTGGTGCTGTCCGCGCGCCACGCCGGCCCGGCCGGAGCGCCGCTGGTGCTGCTGCTGCACGGTTTCCCCGATACCCCGCACAGTTGGGACGGGCTCGTTCCGTCGTTGCTGGACGCGGGCTATCAGGTGCTGGCCCCGTGGCTGCGCGGCTACACCCCGGGCTCGGCCGATCACGGCGCCCGCTATGACCTGATGGCCGTGAGTGCCGATATCGCCGCCTGGCATCGGGAACTGGGGTCCCCGCCGACGCATCTGGTGGGTCACGACTGGGGTGCGTTCGCCGCGACTGTGCTGTCCAAACAGGCTCCACGCCAATGGCTTTCGCTCACACTGCTGGCGATCCCGCCGTTCGGGGACGGTTTCGCGCCCGCCATCGTGCGGCATCTACCCCGCCAGACGGTGATGTCCGCGTACATTCCGCTGATGCAGTCCGGTGCCTCCCCGCGCCTGCTCACGCGCGACAATGCCGCGTTCGTGCGCCGTCTGTGGCGGCGCTGGTCTCCGGACTGGTCGTTCACCGACGCGCAGTTCGCTCCGACCGCGGCGGTGTTCACCGATCCGGATCTGGCGTGGGCGGCCACGCGCTATTACCGGTCGCTGTTCACGATCCATCGCGCCCCCACCCGCGAGTTCCACCGCGCGCTGCTCTCGCGCTCGGCGGATCTGCCGACCCTGGCCCTGGCCGGAACGAACGACGGCTGCATGTCCTCGGACATGCAGCGCATCCTGGCCGAGCGTGCGGGCATCTCCCACGCCCGAGTCCCGGGCACGGGCCATTTCCTGCACGCGGAGGATCCCACGGCCGTGGGATCGCTGCTGCTGCCGCACCTGCGCGCGGCCGAACGCTCGCACCGCCCGTTCACCTCGTGAACCGTTCTCGATCCATCAGCCTCGCCGGGTCAGCGGCCGCCGCGCGGTCGACTCAACAGCGCGCGCCCGCGTTCGGGGGTGAGGCTGTAGGCCAGCACCGGGTCGGCGAGCAATGCGACCGGGGCGATGTGATCCGGCGTGCGGGGCTGCCAATGCGCCATCGCGGCCTCGAGCGCATGCCACAGTGCCGCCGGGTCGGAGTGGTGTTGCGCGAGCGCCTGTCGTACCGCGGCGTCGAATGCTCGGTTGCCGTAGGAGAGCTGGTAGCCGGGCCGCTCCACCCTGGCCCGATGCCCGTCGATGGCACGTCTGATCTCGCCCCCGGGGTCGTTTCGCGCGGTCTCCACGATCTGGGCAACGTCGAGCGCGGAGGCATACCAGGGCTCTTTGTGTGCGTGTTGCAGGAACATGCACGGCACGAACTCGTCGATGAACAGTGGACCGGTGAAGAATCCCTCCGGAACGGGTGCCAGGGGTAGCACACGCGAAAGGATCCGCGAGGCATCGTAGGGGGACGCGGTGCTCAGGAACATCTGGAGCTGGGTGTGTAAGACCGTGGCGCGTGACTGGCCGAAGTGCTGGGCTTTCTCCAGGGCCGCCATGGCTGTGTCGATGTCCCCGGAGAGGGATTCGCCTCGTGCCTGTTCGGCCACCAGATCCCAGTTGTCACGGGTTTTGCCCGCCGGCTGACGGAGGTGATGAAGGCTTTGATACTGCGATTGCATGAGGGCGGTGAACGACGGGTAGCGCTGCGGGAACTCCCCCCAGGAAACACGCTGTAGGCGGCCCATTCGCCGTTCTCGTCGCGGTCGGCCGGGTCGAGGAACAGGACCCCGGCGTCGGCGTGCAGCGAGATCAGCAGCCCGCGGTCGAACGCGTTACCCGGCGCGTCGACGGGCGGCTCGGTGATCAGGTCGGCCCAGGGCTCCCAGGTTGGTTCGAGGTCACGCAGCCATCCCAGATTGGTGGTGTCCCGCATCGTGCGCACGAATTCTCCGGCATGGCGCCAACCATCGGTGGTCAGCAGGAAGTTGCGGTAGGAGGGTGGCAACCGCAGGCCGAGGCGCTGCTCGAGTGCGGCGATGCCGGCCTCGGTGGCCGGGGCGTACCCGAGCCAGCGCTGTTGCGCCACTTCGGGATCCAACTCATCAGGATCTCTGCCGGCGATCCATTCCTCGCTCGACAGCTCCAACCACGGTCTCCAGTTCATTCGATGAACGCTACGACCGGCCGCCGACACGTTCGGCGGCGACGCCGTATGTCAGAGGGCGGGCCGGGTGAGGGCGGCGAAGGCGTCGGCGAACATGACGCTCTTGATCGCGGTCAGTGTGCCCTGATCCTTGGGGGTCAGTGGGGTCAGCAGGCCCAGGGCGGCCTCGGTGAGGCCGGACTCGGGGGCGGTGGCGTCGATGATGTCGTAGGCGAGGGCTTCGGGGGCGGTGAAGCGGCGCGCGGTGGTCATGGACGCGACGGCCGCTTTGGGAGTGAGTTTGGCTTGGATGAGCGCGGCCATGCCGTTGGTGAAGGGGATGCGGATGTCGGCTTCGGGGAAGCAGAAGTAGCCGCGGTCCGCGCGCATGATGCGCATGTCGTGGGCGATGGCGAGCATGGCGCCGGCGCCGAAGGCGTGTCCGGGCAGGGCCGCGACGGTGGCCATCGGCAGGGTCAGTACGCGCGCGAAGAGTGAATGCACTTGCGCGACATACCATTCGGCGCGGTCGCCGTGGGCGCTGAGCCATTCCAGGTCCAGGCCGTTGGAGTAGAACTTGCCGCTCGCGGTGGTCACGAGCGCGGGTGCGCCCTCGGCGACGACGGTGTCCAGGTGGGCGGCGAGCTCGTCGAGGAATTCGGGGGAGAATCGGTTCTCCCCGTCGCCGAGGTCGAGCACGGCGATCTTGTCGCGGTAGGTCAGTGTCGTGGGCACGGGGTGGTCCTTCGGGTCGGGTGGTCACGGGCGGGTCGTGCGGTGGTCAGAGTGGTGCGGGTCCGGTGTGCAGGACCGCGCGCACCGCGGCGCGCAGGTGGGCACGGGCGGTGGGGTCGGCGAGGCGGTCGCGTTCGAGCAGGATCGCGGTGGGCAGGTCCACGATGCAGGTGGTGATGGTGTCCACCGCGCGGGCGTCGCGGCGCTGCCACAGGTCGGTGGACAGGCGTCTCATCAGGGTGATGAGGGCGCGCTGGGGTGCGTCCAGGTCGCGGCGCAGCTCGTCGGTGAGGTCCGGGCCGAGCAGGTCGGTGCGGCGCACGGTGAAGAACAGTTTCGTCGAGAGCGGGTAGCGGTCGGCGAATTCGGCCGGGGCCAGGGCGGCGGCGATGACCGCGTCGATGCCGGTGTGCGGGTCCACCAGTTCGCTCTGCAGGCTCAGGAATCGGTTCGCGGCCCGAATCCAGGTGCGCGCGAGCAGTTCCGAGCGTGAGGCGAAGGTGTGGTAGATCGCGCCGTTGGACATTCCGGTCGCGGCGGCCACGGCGCGGATGGTGACCGCGGCGGGTCCGGCGGAGACGGCCAGCGATTCCGCGGCATCGAGCACCGTATCAGGGTCGTGGGTGCGGGGTCTGGCCATACCCGACGATAACAGAGCAAGTGCTCTGTAATCCAGGGCGGTCCCAGGCTCAGGGCACGGGTGTGGATTCCTCGGCCCGGGGTTCGTGCACGCCCGCCCCGCGTTCGGCGGTGTACATGTGCTCGATCTCGCGCGCGTACTTCTGCGCGATGGGTGTGCGCCGCAGTTTCATCGTCAGGGTGATCTCGTCACCGCCGGGTTCCCAGAACGCGGGCAGCACGGTGAAGCGTTTGATCTGCTCCACACGCGAGAGCTTCGCGTTCCCGGCGGCGACACCACGCGCGATGTCCGCGATCACCTCCGGATGCGCGGCCAGCGCCGCCGCGGAGGCATCGCTCAGACCGTGTTGCGCGGCGTAGGGTTGCGCGGATTCCGCGTCCAGCACGATGAGCGCGGTGATGTAGGCGCGCCGGTCCCCGATGGTGGCCAGGGTCCCGATCAGCGGGGTGGTGGCCTTGACGGTGTTCTCGATGTTGGCCGGGGACATGTTCTTGCCGTCGGCGTTGATGATGAGTTCCTTCTTGCGATCCACCACCCGCAGATAGCCCTGCTCGTCCTGGGTGATGATGTCGCCGGTGGCCAGCCACCCGTCCGCGTCCAGGGCCTCGGCAGTCTTGCCGGGTTCGTGGCGGTATTGCCGCATCACCAGCGGCCCGCGCACCAGGAACTCCCCGTCCTCGGCGATCATGGACTCGAGTCCGGGCAGCAGTTTGCCGACCGTTCCCAGGCGAGCGTGCTGCGGCGGGCTGACGCTGGCGATGCAGGTCAGCTCGGACATGCCCCACACCTCGGAGATCGGGATACCGAGTCCGAAGAAGAATCCGAGCGTCTCGGGCGGAATCGGCGCGGCGCCCGAGAGCGCCCACCTGAGCTGATCGAGGCCCAGTTTCGCGCGCAGCGCCGAGAGCACCAGCTCATCGGCCTTGGCCCATTCCGCGGCCTGGGTGTCATCGAGCGCGACTCCGGCCAGCTGGGCTGCGCTCTTGCGCGCGGCCACCTCCAGCGCCCAGGTGAGCGCGCCCTTGCGCGCGGGGTCGGTTTCGGTGGCGACCGAGAATTCCACGGCCGCTTTGAGTTTCTCCCACACCCGCGGCACCCCGCCCCAGATGGTGGGGTGCACATCGGCCAGCGCGGCGGGCAGTTGGGTGCGCTCGGGCACCACGGTGATCTGGGTGCCGAAATACTGGTGCAGATACAGCCCGGTGACCCGGTCGGCCATGTGCGCGGTGGGCAGGTAGGAGGTGATGCGGTCACCGAACTCGATCGGCATGACCGAGGCGTACGCGTGACATTCGAAGCTCAGATTGGCGTGGGTGATCTCCACGCCCTTGGGGTTGCCGGTGGTGCCGGAGGTGTAGCAGAGGGTGACGACGTCCTCGGGGGTGATCGCACGCCAGGTGGCCTCGAAGTCGAAATCGCTGCGCCCCAACGACATCAGCTGCTCGACACCGATGGTTCCCGGCACCGGCCGGTCCACGCACACGATGGTTTCGATCGCGATCCCGCTGGCGCGGATGCGCTCGACGAACTGCGCTTCGCACAGCACGACCCGGTTGCCGGCATTGGCGAACACGTAGTGCAGTTGTTCGGCCGAGAGGGTGTTGTACACCGAGAACGAGGTCGCGCCGGTGTGCTGCGCGCCCACCTCGAGGGGATAGAACTCGACCCGGTTGGACATCATCAGTGCCACGGTGTCCCCGCGCCCGATCCCGAGCGCGCACAGGCCCGCGGCCACCGCGCGCACCTGCGCGCCGTAGTCCGCCCAGGTCAGCTCCTGGGTCCCACCTATCGAGCGCACCGCGACCGCGGTGGGATCCACCGCGGCGGTGCGCTGGAACGCGGCACAGGACGTATTCGCTGGGCTCATCACAGTTCTCGCTCCACTCACCACCGGCTTTCTCAGACGGTAGATGCCCGAACCGGTCTCGCGTGACTGTTTTCGCCGAATCGGGCGTTTCGCCGACTCGAGCGGCAGGCCCGGCATCGCCCCACCCCGCCGACGTCACAGTGACGAATAATGCTGGGGGAGAGGCACGTTCATGGGGGAGTAGGGTCACGATACCCGGTGGATGCTCCAGGCCACGATCGCCGAACCCGACACCACGGCGAAGCCGTCGAAGCGCAGCACACTGCCGTCGGACCGATACGTGTCCAGATGGATCGAGACCGTCGGACCGCCGGTGGGGAACACGGTCACCACCTCACGATCGAGCCCATCGAACCGGCGCACGAAACGATCCCAGTCACCGCCCTCGATCGCGCGCCCGCCCAGCTCCCAGGCCATCGGGAAATCGCGCCGGTTGCTCGCCGCGACATACGCCTGCACCACCGCCGCATACGGATCCGAGGAGCCCGGCAGCGCATCGACGGCATCGCTCGCGCCACCGGTCACCGACGCGGTCCGCACCGGCTCGGGCGTGATCGCGGCCTCGGTACCGAGAAACACCGATACCGGGGCCCGGGCATCGCTTGAGCGCTGCGCGGATCTGTTGCTCAGCACCGCCGTGCCCATGCCGATTCCGATCGCACCGGCCAGTAACGCCATCACCACGCCCGCGGTCGCGGCGACCCGCCCGACCGACGATCCCGGCTCCAAGGCTTGGTGCGGCGCGGGTGCATCGGCTGCCCGGCGCGACGCGACACCGAGCCCGATCACGGTGTCGCGGAAGAACTCCGCGTGCTGATCCAGTAGCCGCAAAGGCCCCCTCAGGAACGCGCTGCCATCGGGGGACAAGAACGTCGACATCAGCGCACTGCGCCATTCCGTGGGCTCGGGCGTCTCGGCTCCCGAGCTCGCTCGCTCGAACAGCACCCGCAGCCCCGGCGCCAATCCCACGGGCAGACAACCCGGTTCGCTCCACTCCCGCAAGACGTCCGCGCTCGTGCGATATCGGGGAAACAATCCCCGGAACACCAGCACGGCCACGCCGAGGCGATCACACTCCGCACCCCGAGGCGGGCGCAACCGGTCACCGCCGAGCAGATACGCATCCACCGGGTCCGCGCACCACACGATGCTGCCCGGTGTCGGTTCCCCGTAGACGAATCCGTCCGAGTCCAGCATCGCGAAGATGTCGCACACCCGGATCAGCACTGCGACCCGCAGCGCCGCGTCCCGCTGTGGCGCACACAGGGATTGGAGGGTGCGTCCGCGCCCGTCCGGGGTGCGGAACCGGGCGGGCACCACCGGCATGATCACCCCGGCCACCGCGTTGCCCACCGACATCGTGTCCAGCGGCCACTGCACCGCCCCCTCGACCCCCACGCCGCCGGACTGCTCCGCAGCCCACACCACCGCGCGTCCGTGCAGTGCGGCCGCGCGCACCCAGCGCCCATCCACGATTCGTTGCTCGTATCGGATATAGACCCGTTCGCGCCCGCGAGCGTCCCAGCACCGATACAGCCCGCCGACCCCCTCGACCACGGCGAGCGAGGTCTCATCGACCCCGTAGCGCTCACCCGACCCGCCGATGACGCTTCCCACCCTCACATTGTTCCGTCACAGTGACGATATAACGGTGTTTACCGGGCAATCGTGGCGTTCCCGTGTCGAACTCGACGCCGCCCGGCAACCCCGGCCCGGCGCCGGGGGAGTCGACCGACACCTGCGCTCAGCGCCGCACCGGCCGGCCGTGCACGCGTTCCCACGCATCGATCGCCGCGGTCCACTGCTCACCCGAGAGCGTGGTCAGCGACATCGGAAACAGACCGTCCTCTTCCTTCTCGATGTGCGGCCACAGACTCGCCAGCGACGCCAGAACCTGTTCGCGGCCTTCGGCGGTCATCAGATCAGCGCCCGAGAGCACCGCGGTCATATCCCGATGTTCGGCCTCGAGCGCGTCGATATAGTCGGCGCATTCGGGGTCCTCGCGCATGACGGTGAACAATCCCTGCTCCTCACCGGCCCAGTGTGCGTGCAGCTGCTGCTGGATGTCGGCGACCTGAGCGCGTGCGGTGTCGATATCGAATTGCTCGAGCGCTCGGCGGATATCACCGGAAAGGTTGTACACCGCTTCGTGTTCGGCGATGAATTCCTTGATCAGTGGCATGTCACGGCAACCGCAGTAATGGCACATGAACCACAGCCCATCACGACCGACACCACAATCGGTGGATATCGCCCGGGCGTGCCCCGCGATCGCCCCGTGGGCGGATTCGCATGCGGCGGTGGACCATCCACCCACCCCAGGTCAATACGTCACTGTGACATATTGACCCGGGGAAACGAGCCACAGGGGAGAGGTATGGAGAAACCCACCCGGACTCCGCCGAACGCGAAACAGCCGCGATCGACCCGATTAGGCCGAATCAGGAAATTTTCCGACCAATACGGGATTGCCCGGAAATATAATTCCGGCAGCGATTTTCACATTCAGAGCACGCGATGCACGCGAACCGGCAGACGGATAAGTTGACAGCCGGGGAATCGGACCCGACGCCGCGAACTGTCACGCGAGCACCGAAACCGCATGTCACACAAGCATTCCCGCCGCTTCCAGCACGGTCGTAAAAGTACCGATAATCAACATTATGTCAAGTTACGCGGATTCGTGCACCCGGTGCAAAGATCGAACATCGCCCTCTTCCCTTGTCCGCCATGGCCGCCGGAAACGATTTGTCCCCACCCTGGGCAACGGGTTAGTGTGCGCCGATGCCTGAGGGCATCGAGATCGAATCGAACGACGAACACTATTCGGGGGGCGTGATGAGTACGAGTTTCACCGGGGGGCCTGCGATGGGCGGTGCCGGACAGCCGATGCAGGTACCCGCTCAACCGCCGATGTCGACGGCGAACGGGGTCTACTGCCGGTATTGCGGCGCCACTCCCGCGTTGCAGGTCGATATCCGCGGTCATCGCGGGCTGCTCATCATCATGCAATTTCTGCGCTCGCCCGGCCCGTACTGCCGCGATTGCGGGATCGCGACCTTCCGGAAGATGACCGAGGAGACCCTGCTGCTGGGTTGGTGGGGTCTGCTGTCGGTTCTGATCACCCCGTTCGTGTTGTTGGGCAACCTTTCCACTCGTAAACAGCTTCTCGCGTTGCCCGCGCCGATTCCGGGAAGTCCGCGGCCGCCGATGTCGCCGGGTAAGCCGTTGACGCATCGCCCGGCCGGTGTGATCGGGCTCGTCATCGCGTCGATTCCGGTACTGATCGCGGTGCTGATTCTGCTGCTGATCGTGGTCGGATTGGTGGCCGGGGCATGACCGGACCGATCCCGTTCACGCGGCGTCCGTCCCCGCCGTCCTGTCCATGACTACCTCCACCGTGGCGATGATGTGTTTGCCGAGTGCGCAGGTGCCGGTGACCGCGATCGACACCCGTTGCCCGTGCACCGCGCGCACCTCCCCCGCGAGCCGGAGCGTGTCGTAGGCATACCAGGGTGCGCCCAGGCGCAGCGCGAGCGAGGTGATCTGTGCGCGTTGGCCGGCCCAGTCGGTGACGAATCGCTGCACCAGTCCGGTGTCGGTGAGGATGTTGGCGAAGATGTCCTGTGAGCCGCGGGCGCGGGCGGTGTCGCGGTCGTGGTGGACCGGCTGGAAGTCGCGGGTCGCCAGTGCCGCGGCCACGATGAATGTGGGGGTCGCGTCGATCACCAACTCGGGCAGTCGGTCTCCGACGGCGGCCCGGGGCGGGTGTTCGGGCACGAGCCGGGTCGGTGCGCCGCCGTATCGGGAGTTCTCGCCGGTCATCGGTGTGCGGGGTGCGCCGGGTGCGTGGTCGGCGGGAGCGGTGCGGTGTGCGGGGCGGAATTTGAGCATGCGGAAATTCATGTCGGCGACGATTTCGTCCCCGACCTTCCAGGTGCTGCGCACGGTGCAGAACCATCCTTCGCCCAGTGCTGTCTTCTTGGGTCCGTCGCAGGCGGCGAGCTCGGCGTGCAGCGACAGGTGTTCTCCCACAGCCGTGTAGCGGTGGTAGACGGTGTCGCAGTCGGTGGCCAGTAGTGAGGTGTAGCCGGCGCTGTCCAGGAGTTCGAACAGTTTCACCGTGGGGTGGTCGTCGTCGCGTTCGGCTCCGAGGGTGGGCATGGTCCATGCCTGGGTCATGGCCGGGGGTGCGACCACGGTGTGGTGTCCGGCGTTCCGGGCCGCGGTGTGGTCGGTGTGGATGGGGTTGGCGTCGCCGAGTGCTTCGAGCCAGCTGTTGATCATCGGCTGGTTGACGGGATCGCGGCCGGGGCGTGGCGTGGCGCCGGGTCCGCCGATCAGGGCCTGGGCCGCGGTGTGCAGGTCCGGGTTCGGCGGTGCGTGTTCGCTCATGGGGTGTCCTGGGGTCGAGAGGAAGCGGGATCCGGCCGCAGGATAGGTGAATTCGAGGCAGGACGTGCCACTTTGCGCAGGTACTCCCCCGGGTCGTATCCGCTCGTCGGATGTGTGCGGGTGCCAGGATCAGCGCGCTGAGCACGAGAGCGCGGGACATCGGGCCGGGTGGTCCGGGCCGGTGTGCGTGGGGTCGGTGCTCATGCGTCGATGATGGTGCGTGTTCGGTGAGGTGGTGTGCGGGGCCGCCGGTTGTTCGTTCGCACAGCCCGGGCGGTGATCTGTGGGCACCCGCACAACGGAAACCCTTGGGAGCTTTGACCTTTTTCGCCGGATTACGCGAATTGGGTTGGGTGCGTGGCGAACACTCGCATGCCGATGGCAGCCCTTCGACGTCACAGGCGCTATCTTGATTGTCGGCCGACCGGTCCGGTGCGTTCGTCCCCCGGTCGCGGCCCTTCTCCAACCGCCCGTACGGGCGTGATCGACCACATGCTCTACCGCTTTTCGTGTGTCCCCTCCGGCGGTGGTCCGGCGGCGGGGTGTCGTCTCGGAGTGATCGGAGGGTTCAGGTGTCGTTGTCGGTCTCACCTCCCGTGACGGAGCAATTCGACCGAGACGACAGGCTAGCGCCCCCGGCGATCGCGCTCGAGCCGCCGCCGCGAGAGGCTCACGCACCACGACATGGGCGTGTGTCGCGGCTTGTACTGCTGGGCGGGATCACGGTGACGGCGGCGATTTTCGCCGGGAGTGCGTGGCAGCGCCGCTGGATTTCCGACGACGGGTTGATCGTGTTGCGCACGGTGCGCAATCTGCTGGCCGGTAACGGCCCGGTCTTCAATCCGGGCGAGCGCGTGGAGACCAATACCAGCGCCGCCTGGACGTATGTGGTGTGGTTCCTCAGCTGGCTGACCCAGGCGCGACTCGAGTATGTCGCGCTCGGTGCGGCGCTGAGTTTGTCGGTGGCCGCGATCGTGATCGCGATGGCGGGGTCGGCGCGGCTGTGGGGTGGTTCGTCCTCGGGATTGCTGGTCCCGGCGGGCGCGCTGGTCTACATCGGGTTGCCGCCGGCGGCGGACTATGCCACCTCCGGGTTGGAGAACGGCCTGGTGATCTGCTGGCTGGCGGTGCTGTGGTGGGGGCTGGTGCGGTGGGCGCGCGCGGAGCGGGTGCGGGCGGGCGGGTACGGCGCCCTGATGGTCTGGGCCGGGTCGGCGCCGCTGGTGCGCCCGGAGCTCACGGTGGTGGGCGGGCTGGTGGTGCTGCTGCTGGTGTGCGCGCCGGTCCCGCACACGCGGTGGCGGCCCTGGGTGTTCCGGGCCGCGACGTTGAGCGCGGCGGGGCTGGTGCCGGTGGGGTATCAGGTGTGGCGGATGGGTTATTACGGTCTCCCCTACCCCAATACCGCGGTCGCCAAGGATGCCGGTGGCGCGAAATGGTCCCAGGGCTGGCTGTATCTGCAGGATCTGGCGGTGCCGTACCGGTTGTGGTTGCCGTTGCTGCTGCTGGTGATCGCGGCGGCGGTGCTGGTGCGCGAGCGGCCCGATCGGGTCGTTGCCGCGGGTGCGAGGTGGCGGCTCGATCGGGGTTCGTTGCGTTCCGGTGCGGCGGTGGTCACGGTGATGGTCGGGGCCGGGGTGGTGCTGATCGGGTACGAGTTGCGTGTGGGCGGCGATTTCATGCACGGTCGAATGTTGCTGCCGCAGTTGTTCTGTGTGCTGCTGCCGGTGATGGTGCTGCCGGTGCGCCTGCCCGATCGCGCGCGAGTCGCGGGGATGCCGCGTGCGCTGGTGGTGGTGATCGCGGCGGTGCTGGGTGTCGCGGTGTGGGCGGTGGTGGCCGCACGCACCACGGCCATCACCGCGGGCACCGATATTCGCGCGAACGGGATCGTCGACGAGCGCATCTACTACGTGCTGGGTTCGGGTCACGATCACCCCATCCGCGCGGAGGACTATCTGGACTATCCGCGCATGCGCCCGATGCTGCGCGATATCGCCGAGACCCCCAATGGTGGTCTGCTGGTGAATCTTCCCGATCAGACGTACTGGTATGTGACCCCGCCCCCGCAACCGGTGCCCGAGGGCGGTGCGGGCCATACGGTGCTGTTCCTGAATTTGGGTATGACGAGTATGAACGTGCCGCTGTCGGTGCGGGTGGTGGATCCGGTGGGGCTGGCCTATCCCCTGGCCGCACACACCGATCGGCTCACGAACGGGCGCATCGGGCACGACAAGAACCTCGACGCGAGTTGGGTGATCGTCGATGCGGGGGTGGTGGATCGGCATCCGTGGATGGCCGCGCACATCGACGAGGTGTGGGTGGATCGCGCGCGCCTGGCGCTGAGGTGTCCCGCGACCCAGGATCTGCTGGCGTCCTCGCGGGCGCCGCTGACCTTCGATCGGTTCCGGCACAACCTTCTGCAGTCGTTCGGGTTCGCCGCGACCCGCATCGATCGCATTCCCGCCTACGAGCTCGCGCGCTGCGGGCTCGTCGTCCCCGATTCCGCGCCGAAGTGACCGGCACCCGCACACCGACCACAGGCGAGGATCCACAGCGATGACGACGACCGCAGGACGTGCCCGGCTCGCTCCGATCACCACCGATCATGGTGGGCGGCACGATATTTCGACCGGCATGGTCAAGGTGGCGGTGCTGGCAGCGCTGGCGGTGCTCGGATGGCACGTGTTCGCGATTCCGATCGGCAATCCGTATTACGGCTTGTTCTGCAACGATGTCGATCAGTACGTGTACACCGCCGGTGGGGAGGCGATCCGGTACGGCGCGAGCCTGTACGCGGAGCCGGTGTTCTTCGATATGGAGTTCACCTACACCCCGTTCGCGGCGATTCTATTCGTGGTGTTCACCTTCGCGGTGCCGGTGGTGGCCAAGACGCTGTGGTGGGTGGCGATCATGGCGGCGTTGATCGCGTTGGTCGCGGTGAGCCTGCGCGCGTTGAACTATCGCGCGAACCGGCGCATGTGGGTGTTCGCGGTGGCGTTGGCGGTGGTGTGCTCGGCGTTCGAGCCGGTGCGCTCCACGATCTGGCTGGGGCAGATCAACATCTTCCTGGTGCTGGCGGTCGTGTGGGATCTCACGCGCCCGCGCACGGCCCGCACGCGCGGGATCGGGGTGGGGATCGCGGCGGGGATCAAGCTGACGCCCGCGTTCTTCCTGGCGTATCTGGCGTGCACGCGCCAGTGGCGGGCGTTGGGGGTCGCGGCGGGTGCGTTCGCGGGCACCGCGGCGATCGGGTTCCTGGTCCATCCCACCGATTCGGGGCATTACTGGAGCAGGCAGTTCAGTGCCTCGGCGCGGGTGGGGCCGGTCGATTCTCCGGCGAATCAGTCGGTGAACGGGTTCCTGGCGCAGCTGCTGCGGTTCTACGACGTGGATTCCTTTGCCGTGCACGGTCCTTCGGCCACGGTGTATGTGGCTCCGGCGTGGTTGTGGCTGGGGGTGGCGCTGCCGATGGTGGTGTTCGGGCTGTACGCGGCGGTGCTGGCGTATCGGGCGAATCAGCTGCTGTTGTCGATCACGATCGCGGGGATGAGTTCGGCGTGCGCGTCACCGTTCTCGTGGGGGCATCACTGGGTGTGGTTCGTGCCGTTGTTCGTGCTGGCGCTGCATCACGCGCTCACCGGCACCGCACGGTATCGGTGGTGCACTCCGGTGGTGGTGTTCCTGGTGAGTTTCTGCTGGTGGTGGAACTATCCCGACCGAGGGCCGATCGAGGACGCGCCGCATCCGATCGGGATCGGGTTGTTCATGCTGCCGCGTGATGAGCTGCCGGGCTGGTGGGCGCAGATCGCGGTGCCGTTCTATTCGGGCTGCTATCTGCTGCTGTTCCTGGCGAGTGCGGGGTATGTGGTGGCGCGGTTGCGGGGTTCGGTCGCGGTGCGTGCCTGAGCGTGGCCTGTGGTTCTCAGCGTGGCCAGTAGTTCTGTGGTCCGGCCTTGTCGGCGGCGGCGCGCGCGGCGGCGTCGAGCCATTCGGTGATGGAGGTGTCGCGGGTCAGGTTGATGTAGAGCGCGGTGCTCTTGTACACGTACCGGTAGCTGGTGGAGCCCGCGGCGCTGCGGGTGGCGTATCCGGTGTAGGTGTCGCAGACCGAGGCGCCCGCACCGTCTTTCGGGCACCAGATCGGCCAGTCCTGGGGTTGGCCCTTCATCGATTCGTAGAAGGATGCGGCCGTGGCGGAGGCCGGGAACGCGTACACGTCGACCGAGACCAGGATCTGGTCGCTGCGGTCGATGTAGGAACCCGAGACCATGTTGGTGCAGCGGTAGGTGTCCAGGATCGTTTTCACGTTCTCGGACATGGTGCCGGTGAGGCAGTCCTGCACTCCCCCAGCGCGCAGGGTGTATTCGACGTTCTTGGCGTCCTGGAACGAATGCGGCAGCAGGGCGTCGGCGGTGAAGGGGGTGCGGTCCGTCGCGGCGGTGTTCAGCGCGGACCAGTCGATCGCCGGTTGCGCGGGCCCGGAGTGGGCGGAGGTCGTGCCGTCCGGATTCGGGACGGGTGCGGCGTCGGTGCCGGAGTCGCGGGAGTGGAACACCAGCAGGGTGATGCCCGCGACCAGTACCGCGACGATGGCGACGATTCCCGCGATGCGGGCCACATGATGGGTAGGCGGGGAAGCGGTGAGCGGCTGGGCGTTCCCCGGCAGCAGGGACGCGGTTCTCCCCTGCGCAAGACCTGCGAGCGTGCCGGGCGCGGGCATCGAGGAGCCTGCGGGATCGCTGGGGTGTGGCGCGGATGGCTGCGCCGGGGCCGGTGCGGTGGTTGAGGGTGTCGTGCCCGTGGAGTGCCCTAGCGCGGGGACCGGGTGTCGAGCGGTGGTGCGGCGGGCCGGTTCCCGCGTCGAGGCGCGTGGGGCGCCGGTTCTCCGGCTCTGGAGGTTCCGCGTGCCGAATCGGCTCGTGTACCAGTCGAGTCGGTCCAGCGCGTCGTGCCGGAAGTCGGTGCCGTCGGTGGACAGGAACGCGGTGCACAGGGTGTCGAGCCATTGCGCGGGCGTGGGGCGGGTGTCGGTGGCGAACGGATCGGTGAGCGCGCGTTCGAACAGGGCCCGCACGGTGGCGGGCAGGTACATCGGGAGCGCGGGGGGTGTGCGGGGGCCGTCGGCGTCGATGACCGGGATGTCTTCGCGCAGCAGGACTCGGTGCGCGAGCACGGCGAGGGCGTATCGGTCGCTGTAGCGGTCGGGGGCGATGATCGCGCCGCTGACCGCGCGCGGGTCACGCCAGCCGTCGGCGCCGGGTCCCGGGGCGACGACGGCGTGCGCGGGCCGCAGGCTCTGCCCGTCCAGCAGGTAGGCGCCGGGTGGTTCGCTGTGCCACAGCAGCGACTGCCCGCAGATGTCTCCGTGCACCACCGCCCACTCGTCGAGCATGGTGAAGATCTCGCAGATCCGGATGAGCACCGCGACGCGGGTGCCGACCTCGGGCGCTCCGGGTGCCGGGGTGTAGAGCTGATCGAGGGTGCGCCGTTCCCCGTCCGGGTGCAGGTAGGTCGCGGGGATGACCGGTGTGATGACGCCCGCCAGCGCGTTCTCGTGCAGGATCAGGTCGATCGGCCAGTTGATCGAGTTCGCGGCCGACCCGGGTGCGCCCTGTTCGGCAGGCAGGATGGTCTCGCGCCCGAATCGCACTGTCTGGGTGACCCATCCGAGGATTTCCGGGTCGCCGAGGGGCTGGCTGTAGCGGGCGTAGACGCGGTCGCGTCCGTGTGCGTCCCGGCACGGATAGCGGTGGGGTGCGTGCGGATCGCCCGGTTCGCCGGTGATCTCGTAGGTCTGCCCGGAGCTCCCGGCCAGCGTGGACTTTTGCGTGAATGTCGAGCACGAACCCGATGACATTCCCGAGCCTCTCCCCTGCGCGGCGTCGTTCACGCGAATCGACTGTGCCATAACCGACATGCGGGGACAAAACGACTGCGATCGGGGTGGGTGCGCTGCGATCGCCGCCGCTGGGGTGCGCCGCGTACTGTTCGGGGCATGACCCTCGATCATGGCGATCCCGGCGACGCGCCCTCGGTGCCCGCACCCTTGACCGCGGTGGAGAATCCCGTCCGCCCGTCCGCGGCCGAGGAGGCCAGAACCGTTGCGGCCGCGACCAATACGGCCACGCTGGCGAGCTTGACCGGGGAGGGTGATCCGTGGGCGTCGTTCGTGACCTACGGGCTGCTCGAGGGTCAGCCGGTGCTGTGCGTGTCACGCATGGCCGAGCACGGGCGCAACCTGCTGGCCGATCCGCGCGCGAGTGTGGCGATCGTGGCGCCGGACGCGCCCGCCGATCCTCTCGCCGGGGCCCGGGTCACCCTCGCGGGCGTGGTGCAGCGGCCGGTCGGGGCGGAGGCCGACGCGGCCCGGGCCGCCCACATCGCGGCGGTCCCGGCCGCGGTGCACTACATCGACTACAGCGATTTCACGCTGTGGGTGCTGCGCGTGCAGCGGGTGCGATGGGTCGGCGGTTACGGGCGCATGGATTCGGCCTCGGCGCAGGACTACGCCGCCGCGGCCGCGGACCCGATCGTGTCCCATGCCTCGCACGCGGTCACGCACCTCAACAAGGATCACGCCGACGCCCTGCTGGACATGGCACGCGCCTTCGGCGGGTTCCCCGACGCGACGACCGCGGGCTGCGAACGCGCGGACCGCTACGGCCTGGACCTGCGTGTCACCACCCCGCGCGGAGTGGCGGTGACCCGCGTCGGCTACGCCTCCCCGATCGACTCCCCCGCCGAATTGCGCGCCGCCACAGTCGAATTGACCCACCGAGCCCGCGCCGCCAACGGCCACTGACACTGCCTCGCCGAGGTTCGGACACGGTTCGCGGCGACACGATCACTCTCGCGCGAACACTCAGAGAGCAGAGCGGTCCACTCGGACGGTGGTGAAGTAGCGCTTCTCGATGTCGCTGCCGTCGCGGTTGTAGGCGTTTGCGAGGGCTTCGAGGCACGTGATGAGGGCGTTCAGCGCCGGGGAGGCGGTGCCGTAGTCGTCGCTGCTGCCCCAGGCAGCGGGGACGCCGTGCACGGTGAGCACGATGCCGGTGTCGTACAGGGTGTCCACGGTGTACGAGATCGCGGCGGGGGCATCGCGGATCGGGTCGGGGGCGGCGAGGTCGTCCTGGTGCCCGGCGGGGGTGCGGAGTCGGGCCAGGGTGAGGTCCTCGCGGATCATCTCGGCGATGCGCGACACGCTCGCGTGCCGCCCGGGCAGGTCGTGCCGCGCCCCGTAGGTGCGGTCACCGGCCGGGACCGGTGCGGGGGTGAGTCGGGCGAGCATGCGCTGTGCGGCGGCGCGTTCGGCCGCACCCGTGCGGGGATGATCGATCAGTGCCCGCAGCCGGGATACCCGAGTCGCGCCTGCCATTGCGCCGCCTTCGTCGTGATCTGGTTTCCGGATCCTAACGCAGTGCCGCCCAGCGGTTTTCGACCGCCGTCCGCCTTCGCCATCGCCTGCGGTGGCGGGATCGCGCCGCCGCCCCGAGTTGCGTCGTCGCGTCGCCATCGGGCACGCACGACCGCGACGCTGTCGTGAGCGAAATACCGTCGATCGTGCCCGAGCGATCGTCGACGTCGTGATCGTCGACGTCCGGGGCCGCATTGCGGCGAAGGGCAGCGAGGCGGGTTTGCCGCTCCGCAGTGATGCCACACGAATCACAACCCGTCACGACCGACACTCCGGCGGGCTCGGGGAGGTGAAACCTCGGGGCAGCACGTCGCGGCTGCCCCGACGAGGTCAACCCTGTGGCGCTTCGGGTTTCTGTGGCCAGCGCACGTCCACGACCAGGCCGTAGTGATCGCTGGCCAGGGGGCCGGTGAGGGAATCGTGGAAGGCCAGGTCGGCGCGCAGGATGCGTCCTGCCCCCTGGGGGCGCAGGAACGCGTCGCCGACCATCACGTAGTCGATGCGCTGGCGCACGACGTTGAGGGTGCGCGCCTGCGGGTTGGTGATCGGGTCGAAGGTGTAGCCGGGTTCGCCGGGGCGGATCGCTTCCCAGGCGTCGATGTAGTTGGTGCTGCGGCCTTCGATGACGGCGTTGGCGTTGAGGAATCGGATCTCGTCCGAGAGCGGTTTGGCGTTGAAGTCACCGCACAGGATCGGTGGCAGCGCCGCTGCTGCGGGGTGGCGGGCGCGGATGGCCTCGTCGATGGCCAGCACCTGCTGTACGCGCTGGTACGCCTGGGCGGGCGGGGGCGCGAGGTGGGTGCTGAAGGCGTCGATTCCGGCGGTGTGCGCGTAGAGCAGTTCGGCCTGCATGCGGTACGAGGGATGCGGGTCGGTCGGCGCGGGGTCCGAGGGCAGGGCGATCACGTCGTGGCGTTCGATGGGCCAGCGGCTCAGGATCGCCGACCCGAAGTTCAGGTTGCGGTCCGCCCAGGCGTCCTCGGGCAGCGGGAAGCCGCCGAAGCACCAGTGCCAGCGGCCCTGGGGTGCGTTGTCCGCCAGCCACCCGGCGGTATTGCTGCCGGGTTCGGTGGTGTTCTCCCACACCTCCTGCAGGCACACCAGGTCCGGGTCCAGGCGGGCGAGCCAGGCCAGGATTTCCCGTCGGCGTTGCTCCCAATGCGGTTCGAGCAGTGACCCGATATTGAGCTGCGCCACCCGCAGCACGCCCGGCTCCGACATTGCCTGTCTACCTCGAATCCCTTGTTCCACCACGGTGTTCCGTGCTCGGCGCCCACGAGCCTAGGCGTAAGGGTGGGGGTCGCGCCGCCGACCTGATTATCGAGAAACTTGTCTTCGATATATCGACAAATTGTGACACACGTTCTACCGTCGGATCGGTGGACGTGACATACCAAGGCACACAACGAGAATTGCACTCCGGCACCGGCGTACTGCGCTATCACGAGGCCGGAGACGGACCGCCCCTGCTCCTGCTGCACGGCTCGGGCATCGGCGTCAGCGGCTGGCGCAACTACCGCGCCAACCTCGGCGTCTTCGCCGACCGATTCCACTGTTACGCACTGGAATTCCCCGGTTTCGGCATCAGCGATCCGGTCCCGGGCAACCCCGTGACGGCCGCCGTCGATTCGGTCGGGCGTCTCATGGACGCCCTGGACCTGGAATCGGCCTGCGTGATCGGCAATTCCCTGGGCGCGGTGGTCGCGTCCCAGGTCGCGATGGCCCGGCCCGAACGGGTCCGCAGGCTCGTGGCGGTCGGGGGCATCGGGGCGTCGCTGCTGAGTCCCGATCCCAGCGAGGGCACCCGATTGCTGCGGCGGTTCGCCGACGATCCCACCCGCGAGCACCTGGTGCACTGGCTCGAATGCATGATCCACGACCCGGCGTTGCTGACTCGGGAGTTGATCGAGGAGCGCTGGGCGAGCGCCGCAACCCCCGCAGCCCGCGCGAGCATCGAGGCCATGTACGGGTCCGAGGCGATCGCACAGCGGCAGCGCGCGATATCGGGCGCGCGGCCCTATTGGTCGAGGCTGCCCACGCTCACCTGCCCGACGCTGCTGGCCTGGGGCGCGAACGATCGCCAGTGCCCACTCGACATGGCGTTGATCGCGCAGCGGCTCGTTCCCCGGGCCGAATTGCACGTGTTTCCGCAGTGCGGGCACTGGGTGATGTACGAGGCGAAGGAGGCGTTCGAGCGGGTGGCCCTGGAATTCCTGTGCCGCTGAGGAGGTGGGCGACTCGCCCGGAAATCGGGCAATAGGGACCACTTTCGGATCGAACCGATCCTCACTGGGCCGCCCAGACACGTACCCATGGGTCTGTTTCCCGCCACGCGAGTCGGCAACCGGGCACTCGGTACACCGTGGTCTAAATTACCGCCGTGCGTTCGAACGAGAGCTACCCGACTTCTGCGGTGGTTGTACTGGGAGCCGGTCCCGCAGGCCTGACCTTAGCTAACATTCTGCAATCCCACGGTGTGGACAGCGTCGTCCTCGAACGCCGCAGCGAAACCCAAGTCCGAAACAGTGCCCGCGCAGGCTACCTCGCACCCGACAGCGTCGCGATCCTGCGCGAGCACGGCCTCGCCGACGGCCTCGACACCCACGGCCACGAACACGACCGCTGCGAATTCCGCAGCGCCGCCGGACGCATCGAACTGCACTACAGCCGACTCGGCAGCGGCCGCCCGCACACCGTCTACCCACAACAACACCTCGTGAGCGACCTCATCACCCAATACCGCGCACGCGGAGGCACACTGCGTTTCGACACCACCGTCGAACACATCGACCACACCGGCGAGCACATCCACGTGCACGCCCGCGACCACACCGCACGAGCACTGCGATTCACCGGCTCCTACGCCGCCGGCTGCGACGGATCCCGCGGAGTCTCCCGCACCGCCCTGGCCGGCACCGTCACCACCACCGACCACGGCGTGACCTGGCTCGCCCTGCTCGCACAGGCCCCACCCGCGAGCGCCTCGGTCATCTACGGCGTACACGCGGACGGCTTCGCCGGACACATGCCCCGCACCGCCGAGATCACCCGCTACTACCTGCAATGCGACCCCGACACCGATCCGGACGCCCTCGCCGAGGATCAGATCTGGACCCACCTGCGCACCCGCCTCCAAACCCCCGGCAGCCCACCACTTCCCACCGGCCCGATCATCGAACGCGCACTCGTGCGACTGCGCTCGGAAATCGTGGACCCCATCGGATCGGGACGCCTGTTCCTGGTCGGCGACGCCGCCACCTCCATCAGCCCCTCCGCCGCCAAAGGCGCCAACCTCGCCATCGTCGGAGCCCAACTCCTGGCCCGCGCACTCCTTCACGCGGTACGCGAGGGAGACGACTCGGCGCTGCGGCGGTACTCCCAGGAGCACCTGCCCCGCATCCACCGCGCCCACGAATTCTCCCAATGGATGATCGAGCTCCTGCATCCCCCCGCCGCCACGCACCCCGACGCCCCCTACCTCGGGACCATGCAGCGCGCCCGCCTGCACAACCTCGCCACCTCGCGCGTGCACCAAGACTTCTTCGCGCAGAACTACGTCGGAATCTGACACCCCTCAGGAGGAATGTGTGACTCGTGCAGTGCCCCCCTCGCCCGCACTGCGTTTCGCCGCACCCGGAATACGGCCGAGCGAACTGGCCCGACTCGATGCGGCAGTGACCTTCTTGACCGGCAACGACACCGCCAGCGCGCTGGCCACCGTGGTACCGGAACTCACCACCACCGAACGCGACACCCTCGCCCAGCACTGCCGCCTGTCACACACGGCCCTGCTGATCTGCCCCGAGGACATGAGCGAACTCGCCACCGCCCTGCACGCGCGCGGACTCACCGGCCGCGCGCCCGTGCCCAGCGTCGTGGTGCGACAGCGCCTCGCCGCCCGCCACCACCTGCCCGCCGGGCAACCCGACGTGTGGATCGTGCACGCACCGGTCACCGCCGCGGACGGCACACCCTGCACCGTCGAGATCTTCACCCTGCTACCCGCACCCGACATCGACACCACCGCCATCGCCGCGACCGAGGAAGCCGCCGGACACGAACGCCACCTGGGCCTGGACGCCTCGACCACCGACGAGGTCACCCTCGCCGGATTACGGTCCCTGCTGATCGGACACGGCCGCCTGCGCAGCGACGGCGGCGGTTACAACCCGCACGAGGACGTCACCGTCCTGTACTTCCGCAGCCCCGCCAGAAACCCGCACCAGAGATTCGAAATCCGCTGTCCCGGAACACATCCCAGACTCCTGGACACCCACATGCGCGACACCAACGACGCACCCACCCGACTGCTGCGCCTGATGACCGGAGCCTGGGCCACCCAGGCACTGGCGGTCACCGCCACCCTCGGAGTCGCCGACCGGCTCTGGAGCGAACCCGGAATGCCCGTCACCGACCTGGCCGCCGGCACCGGCACCGACCCCGAAGCACTGCACCGACTGCTGCGCTACCTGCGCGAACTCGGCATCGTCACCCCCGACGGCGATGGCTACGCACTCACCGAACTCGGCGAACTCCTGCCCGCCGCCGCCGACCAGAGCCTGCACCCGCTGGCGAACCTGTACGGCGGCTACTTCTACGAATCCTTCGGCAACCTCGAACACACCCTGCGCACCGGAGAAACCGCGTTCGACGCCCACTTCGGGCGACACCACTTCGAATACTTCACCGCCGAACCCGACCGCGCCGAACTCTTCGACGCCGCCATGGCCGCCAGCGCGACCATCTTCGGCCAGATCGCCGGACTCGTCGACTTCACCCACACCCACACGGTCCTGGACATCGGCGGCGGCAACGGCGCCCTGCTGTCCGGACTGCTCGACGCCGTACCGCACCTGCGCGGCATCCTTTTCGAACGCGCGACCACCCTGCGCACCGCACGCGCCGCACTCGAACGATCGGGCTGCCTGACCCGCTGCGACCTGGTGCCCGGCGACTTCACCGTCGAGATACCCGAGGGCGCGGACACCTATTTCCTCTCACGCGTCCTGCACGACTGGGACGACACCGCGTGCCACGCCGTACTGCGCAACTGCGCGGCCGCCATGTCACAGGAGGCCACCCTCTACATCATCGAACGCCTGCTCCCCCACGATGATTCACCGTCACTGGCCCCCGCCTGGGACATACACATGCTGTGCAACGTGGGCGGGCGCGAACGCACCCTGAGCCACTTCGACGACCTGCTGCGCACCGCCGGACTGCACCTGCGCGACATCCAGCCCCTGGCCATGGACTTCACGCTCATGCGCGCCACCCGCACGGTGCCCAACTAGAACCAGCGCGGGTTCATCCGGCCGGGTGTGCCGGTCGGATGAACCCCCGCAACACCCCGTGCGCTAGCGTGCCGGACCGAAAACCTGTGCGTGCGCGGCACTCAACAGCGCCGGCAGCTCGATCGCCTGCTCGGGACTCAGCGCGGCGAACGCCGGAGCAGCCAGCTCATCGGTCAGCGCCTCCGCCTGCATCCACCGGCCCTTCAACTCCGGGGTGATCTCCTGGAAAGGCTCCGGCCACCCGAAATTGCGCGCCTGATCCGCACCCGGCATCAACGGCGAACCGGCGATCAGCACCGCCTGCACAGGGGTCAGACCACTGGCCAGCACCGCCATCAGATGCAGCCCGCCCCGCAACTCGCGCAAGGTCTGAATCTGATGCAGCACCCGCGCGGGCGCGTCCTGAGCCTGCGCCAGCGCCCGCCAGCCCGCGAACAACGGCACACCGTACGGATCAGCGGTGGACACCACGATCTGCAGCAGCTCCGAAAGACGTTCGACCTCGGCGAAACCCGCGAGCTTGCGGCGGCCGAAATCCTCGCACGCCTGCAGATAACCCTGCGCGCCCTTGGCCGCCGGAGTCGAGGAGGTGGACTCCCACGCGGCCCGCACACCCTCGGGACGGAAGAAACCGAACGCCGCGCTCACCACATCGGCATCCACATCACCCAGCACACCCGCACGCCCGCGCGTGTACGAGGGCAGGAAACCCGGCACGCCCACCAGCGCGGAGAACGCCTTCACCTCCCGGGAGAACATGAATCCCCCGCCGATCTGCTGGATCTGATCCTTCACCGCGGACGCAACCGGCATGTCCGTTCCTCTCTGAGCGGAAAGCGCATTCGACCCGAGACTATTGCACCGGATTCGTACACCGTCCAGCGGACCTCGGAACCGGCCCACTCACCCCATACCACCGAAACCGATATGGCACCAGCCCTTTTCACCACTGTGGCCACGGACTCGATTGGGCCTCAACACACCTCGGCGCACCCCGAACCGTGAACGAGCAACCGGTTGCATGAGCTAACCTTCCACCGGTGCTTGGATATTCACACGCCACCAGCGGCGCGCTCGCCTGGTCCGGAGCCGCCGCCGCGTTACCGCTCACCGTATTGACCTACCCGGCAATGCAATCCGGGGAAATCCGCGCGGTGGACCTCATCATGGGAACCTTCCTGACCGCCGGCGCGGCCCTGTTACCCGACGCCGACCACCCCTCGGGCACCATTTCCCATGTACTGGGCCCGGTTTCGCACTACGCGTGCAAATTCATCTCCACGATCTCCGGCGGGCACCGACACGGCACCCACTCCTTCGCCTTCGTCGCCCTCGTCACCTACGGCACCTGGGCCGGAGAACACTGGCTCGGCCGCTGGTTCACCCTCGCCCTGGTGTTCTTCCTGCTCGCCCTCGCCGTCAAAGCCCTCAACCTCGGCGGCACCGGCGACGGACCCCGCGCCTGGATCACCGACATCGTGCTCGCCGCCTGCGGCACCTTCGCCATCGACCACTGGATCAGCGACAAACCCGCCTGGCTGCCCTTCGCCGTCGGACTCGGCTCACTCGCGCACCTACTCGGCGACTGCCTCACCGACCGCGGCTGCCGCCTGCTGTGGCCCTTCAAGGTCCGCACCCGCGTCCCGCTCATCGACCGCACCGGCAACAAGGTCGAAACCCTCATCATCGCACCGCTGTTCGCGCTCGGCACCCTCGCGCTGCTCTGGTACACCATCACCAACCAGCCCTGAACCGCGCCCGCACGATTCGCAAGCCCACACATCGCGGCTCGTATGATCGGCCGGAGTCGATCGAGCCGCGAGAACAGGAGTGGGGATGAGCGAACGCGAGGAACTGAGCTGGGAACTGTTCGGCTCCGCCGGACGAGAACTGGCACAGCAGATAGCCGACGACGGATTCGAACCCGACCTGATCCTGTCCATCGCCCGCGGCGGGCTCTTCGTCGCCGGCTCCCTCGGCTACGCCCTCGACGTGAAGAACCTGCATGTCATGAACGTCGAGTTCTACACCGGCGTCGACCAGCGACTCGACCTGCCGGTCATGCTCCCGCCCGTCCCCAGCGCGGTCGACCTCACCGGCGCCACCGTCCTGGTCGCCGACGACGTCGCCGACACCGGCGCGACCCTGAAACTCGTGCGCGACTTCTGTTCCGACCACGTCGCCGAAGTACGCTGCGCGGTCATCTACGAGAAGCCCCGCTCCAGGGTGAACTGCGAATAC
Organism: Nocardia jejuensis NBRC 103114; assembly: GCF_001613145.1. GTDB lineage: Bacteria > Actinomycetota > Actinomycetes > Mycobacteriales > Mycobacteriaceae > Nocardia > Nocardia jejuensis. The sequence goes on along the minus strand of NZ_BDBU01000002.1, from coordinate 448,678 downwards.
GTGTGGAAACACACCGACCGCTGGATCAACTTCCCCTGGTCCGTGCAGGCACCCGTGGTGCAGCGCAAACCCCGCGTCCTGGACGCCTGAACCACACAACGCGCCGGTCCCGCCGACAGACACCCGGAGCCTCGCAACAGGCTGCGCCACACACCGATACAGCAACGCGCCGGGCTCGTGTACACGAGCCCGGCGCGTTTTCGTTCGAAACGGAAGGTGTCAGACCAGTTCGGCCGACAGGATCGTCACCGCATCCACCGGCACGTCCTGATGCCCGGCCTTGGAGCCGGTACGCACACCATCGATCGCATCAACCACAGCGGTACCGTCCACGACCTTGCCGAAAACGGTGTAGCCCCAGCCGTCCTGGCCCGGGTAGTTCAGGAAGCCGTTGTTGCTGGTGTTCACGAAGAACTGCGCGCTCGCCGAATGCGGATCGCTGGTGCGAGCCATGGCAACGGTGTACTTGTCGTTCTTGAGGCCGTTGGCGGCCTCGTTCTCGACACGATTCGGGGCAGGCTTCTGACCCATGTCCGCGGTCATACCGCCGCCCTGGATCATGAAGCCCTGGATCACACGGTGGAACACGGTGTCCGAGTAGTGGCCCGCCTTGACGTAGTCGACGAAGTTCGCGACGGTCTTCGGCGCCTTGGCCTCGTCGAGTTCCAGGGTGATGTCCCCGGCGGAGGTCTTCAGGAGCACTTTGGTCATGCGGACCATCGTATGGGAGCCCCGAAACGACAAACCGCGCGGCATCTGCTGCGTACCGAAACCTCACGCAAATGTTTGCGGGACAACGGCACTGGGGAATCTGATTAGCCATCTCGCTCGTCCAAGGAGGCAGTTGTGGAGTCGCAAACCGGATGTACCTCGGTAAAGCGACTCGGTGTGGGTAGGTCGCACGAAGACATGCGTAGATGCGCATAGTGCCATTGTCTAATTGGAACACTCACCCGCGGAGCAAGTCCCACTGCTCACGCTTCGTACAGTTCGAGAGGCAGATCGTCGGGATCGGCGAAGAACGCGAACCGCTTCCCCGTGTACTCGTCGACACGCACATCCTCTACGAACACCCCCTGCGCGGCGAGCTCCGCCACCGCCTCCCCCACATCCGCGACCACGAACGCCAGATGCCGCAGCCCCGCCGCCTCCGGCCGCGACGGCCGGGCCGGCGGATCGGGAAACGAGAACAGTTCCAGCTGCCCGCCATCGGGCAGAGCGAGATCGAGCTTGTACGAACGCCTTTCGGCGCGATAGTTCTCCGCGATGATCCCCAGGCCCAGGACCTGCGTGTAGAAGGCCTTCGACTTCCGGTAATCCGTCGCGATGATCGCGGCGTGATGGATCCGCTGCAGTTCCACGCGCCCGACGTTATCGCACCCGGCGGCGTTTTCACCGCAGCCGGGTGCAGCGGCGGGCCTCCCCTCCCCTGAGCAGTCTTTAGTCCTTCCTTTTCTATCCTTGACGGTTTCAACACAATTTGGGTACACATGCGTAGATGCGCATAGCGTCATGTACATATGAAATACATCGACGGTGTGCCACTTGCCCCTTCTGCAGCTGATTCTCGGAGCTCCTACTGCGCCAGCGCAGCGGTCGCTGCGGCCAAGGCCATCCCCGATACGAGCCGCCGAACAGCACCACATGCACCAGCAGAGGGTGCAGCTGATGCAGCGGAATGCGTTGCCGCCAGCCCGAAGCCGGCGGCACGAGCTCCCGATAGGACCCGAGAATCCGGTCCAGGAACGGCACACCGAAGAGCGCGAGCATGGCCAGATCGGTTTCCCGATGCCCGCCGTGCGCCGCAGGATCCACCAGCACGGCGCGATCTCCGGTCCAGAGCACGTTGCCCGACCACAGGTCACCGTGGATGCGAGCAGGCGGCTCGCCGGGCCCGGCGAGGTCACCGATGCGGTCGATGACGCGCTCGATCAGCCGGACTCCGTCGGCACCGAGTACCGGCGCGGCGGTAGCCAGATACGGCGCGAGACGACGTTCCGCGTACCAGCGGCCCCACTCCCCCGTGCTCGATGAATTGTCCAGGGGCAGTTCGGCGATGTAGCCGGGCCACGGCGCACCGTAGGACCCCGGTGTGTGCGCGTGCAGCGCGGCCAGCTCACGGCCGAATCGATCCGCCGCGTCCGCCGTCGGGGAACTCTGGACCAGCCACGGCAGCACCAGCATTCGCTCGTCGACGGCGAGCACCGGCGCGACGAGGGATTCGTGCCCGTCCGCGAGCCAGCGCAGGCCCGCGGCCTCCGCGGCGAAAACACCCTTTCCGTGCGCGTCCGGCGTGCGCCTGGCTTTCACGAACACCGCACGCGCGGAACCGGTTTCAGCTCGAAACACCGACCACGCGTGGTTGTCACCGATGCGCTCGAGTCGTGCTATCGGCTCGCCGAGCAGGTCGGCCAGGTGCACGCTCACGTCCATCGGGAACACGTTAATCCGCGACGACGGCGATTCGTTCGCGAAGCAGCGACGCGGTGGCCGCGTCGGCGGGGAAGAAGGCTTCGATCGCCAGTTCCGCGACGGTCACGTTCATCGGCGTGCCGAATACCGTGGTGACACTGATGAACGCGAGCTCCCTGTCCTGGATCCGGATGCGGAGCGGAACGACGGCCTGGTCGGGCTCGGGCAGGCCGGGCAACTCCTCACCGCCGGGGTACTCGCGCAACTCCTTCAGCAGAGCGATCAGTTCGGGGGCGCCGCTCGCGTCGATCTGCCGCTGTAACCGCTCGAAAAGGTGTCCGCGCCATTCGGGAAGATTGACGATCCGGCCGGCCAGGCCGTCGGGATGCAGGCTCAGGCGCAGGACATTGACCGGCGCGACGAGCAGGCGCGGGTCCACACCCTCGAGGAACAGGGCGATTCCGGCATTGGCGTCGACCATGTTCCAGCCCGCGTCGACCGCCAGGGCCGGATGGGGTTCGTGCCCGGCCAGGATCTGGCGGATGGCGCTGCGCACGGGTTCCATCTCCGGGGTGTCGAGCGAGGGTTCGGCGTAGACGGGCGCGTAGCCCGCGGCCAGCAGCATCCGATTGCGTTCTCGCAGCGGAATTTCCAGCTCCTCGGACAGGTGCAGGATCATCTGACGGCTGGGCGTGGCGCGCCCGGTCTCGATGAAGCTCAGGTGCCGGGTGGAGGTCTCGGCGCGGCCCGCCAGTTCCAGCTGGCTGAGTCGCCGGGTCACTCGCCAATGCCGCAGCAGATCCCCGGCCGTCTGTGTACGCATGTCTCGATCGTACGAATCGGGCGCGAGCAGAACGATTACCCGTCAGGTAATTTCCGCGGCACGCTCGGTGGCACGCCCTCGGGTGGCGTGGCAGCGACGGGCATCCAGCACGACAACTGCGCACGCTGTCGGCGGCTCTCGCCACGACAGGACAGCGCCGCGCCGGTATGGCAGGCTCGCCGGGCATGAAAACCATGCTGATCACCGGGGCCACATCGGGAATCGGTCTGGCCGCGGCACGGCAATTGGCGGCCGACGGACACCGACTCGTCCTGGTCGGACGCGATACCGGCAAACTCGCCGCAGCCGCCGATCAGGTGCGCGCGGCCGGCGCCTCGGCGGTCGACACCTACCTGTGCGATATCGGATCGCAGGCATCGGTGCGGCAACTCGCGCACCGGGTGCGCGCCGAGCACGAGCGGATCGATGTGCTCGCCAACAATGCGGGCGGATTCACCATGCGCCGCACCGAAACCACCGATGGCATCGAGACCACGTTCGCGGTCAATCATCTCGGCGGATTCCTGCTCACCGAATTGCTGCTCGATCTACTGATTCGTTCGACCCCCGCGCGCATTCTCTTCACCTCCTCGGTCATGCACTACGGCGCGACACTCGATACCGAGGATCTGGGATTCCGGCACGGATACACCCCCAACGCCGCGTACGGCCGGGCCAAGCTCGCGAACATTCTCTACGTGCGTGACCTGGCCCGGCGGCTACAGGGAACGGGCGTGACCGCCAATGCTTTTCATCCCGGCGCGGTCGCCACGAACATCTGGGACGCGGCTCCCCGATTCACGCGCCCGGCATTGGCTCTCGGGAAGAAACTGTTCATGATCTCGCCCGAGGAGGGGGCACGCGCGCTCACCTATCTCGCCACCGATCCCGATGTCTCGGCGGTGTCGGGCTGCTATTTCCAGCGCAATCGGGTGAAAGCGCCGACGGCGGCGGCCCAGGATGACGCGGCCGCACGCCGATTGCATATCGCGTGCGCCGAATCGACCGGGCTTTCCGGCTGATTCGCACCGCCGGTACATGGGCCGCCGAGCATGGGGCGGTCAAAGCGTCTCGATCACCCGTGCGGGGTTTCCCGCGGCGAACACCTTCTCGGGAAGATCACGGGTCACCACGCTGCCCGCGCCCACGACGGTGTGTGCGCCGATGGTGACACCGGGGCAGACGATGACTCCCCCGCCGAGCCAGACATTGTCGCCGATGGTGATCGGGGCGGCGGTCTCCCACCGTTCCCGGCGCAGCGCGTGATCCCGCACGGGATGCAACGCGGTCAGCAATTGCGCCCGCGGCCCGATGGAGACGTCATCGCCGATCGTGACGGGCGCACAGTCCATGACGATGGCGTCGTAGTTCAGGAAACTGTTGCGGCCCAAGCGGATCAGATACCCGTAGTCGCATTGGAAACGTGGCATGATCCACGAGCCCTCACCGATGTCGCCGAGCAGCTCCTCGAGCACGGCGCGGCGCTGGGCGTCCTGGTCGGACGCGGTGGCGTTGAACGTGTCCAGCAGCCGCCCGCAGCGGCGGCGCTCGGCGACCAGTTCTGGATCGTCGTCCCGATAGAGGTCCCCGCGCAGCATGCGATCTTTCTGTTCACCCACGCGACAATCCTCGCCTATCCGGGCAGGAAGGCTCCGGGCCGAGCGGGCCATACGCCGCTCGATGGGCTCAGCCGCCGGGATTCCTCGGTAGTGCGGCGGCGAAGATACCGAGAAATACCGATTCCCCGCGCAGGGGGTGACGCCACCATGAATACGGGTCGGTTACCCGATGGCAAATGCCATCACCGGTGTCACCCCACTCGGCATCACCGAACGACACCGTCTCGCCACCGCCGTCGAGACACAGCTCACTGTCGCGCACCCGTCGCCCGGCATGTTCGAGTGGGGCGGAACCGGCTCGCACCCGGCGCAGCGCCGACCGGACGAGCCACCACGGGCGACGCACACGCGGGGCTCCCCCGGTCAGTCCCGTCCCCGACGACACATCACTCGATCGTGCGGTCACACGGGTTCGGTTTCGGTACGGTCAGGGCATCTCTCGTGTCGTGTGATTCGACCGTTTCCGAAGGGCAGCCATGGCCGGTGTGAGGACAGTCGACGAGTACATCGCGGGATTCGCGCCCGTGGTGCAGGACGTACTGGCGGGAATGCGGGCCGCGATCCACGCGAGCGTCCCGGACGGCACCGAGACGATCAGCTACGACATGCCGACCATTCAGGTGGGCGGCAAGTCTGTGGTCGGGTTCGCCGGGTGGAAAAAACACGTGAGCATCTATCCGAGCCCGGCCGAGGATTCCGACCTCGAGGCCCAGATCGCGCCGTATCGGTCCGGACGGGGAACGCTGAAGTTCCCGCTCGACGCACCGATTCCGTACGACCTCATCGGCCAGGTGGCCGCGCTGCTCGCCGAACAGCGCGGACGGTCCTGACTCGAACGGCCCGGACGCTGAGGCACCGACACTGAGGGACCGACGCGGACGGCGCCGCCTCAGCGGCGACCGGACGAGCGCGAGAGGTTCCAGCCCTGCCAGGTGTCGTCCTCGATCGCCGCGCGGATACGGACCGCGATCTCCTCGCGCTGAGTCTCCGGCAGGCGTTCCAGGGCCGGCAGCGCATCCGGTGACAACGAGTCCAGATACCCGGTGTCCAGCTTGCCTTCCGACTGCCAGCGGTCGATATTGCGGTCCGCCACGAAACGCTCGGGATTCAGCAGCGCCACCGCCAGCAGCGTCACCGCCGCGGTACCGGCGGCCGCGCGCGGCACCCAACCGCGCCGCAGCTCGACCAGGCTCGCGAGCACCAGCACGTACACACCCGCGATCCACAGCTCGAACACCTCGACCAGCAGCCGCAGCACGGTGAAGCCGTACGCCTGCTGGTAGAGCCACATCCGCTGCAGCGCCGAGGCCACGATGACCAGCACCAGCACGCTCACCACGCTCACCGCGATCCGCAACCATCGCCGGTCCCCCGCCGACTCCTGGGCGGCATAGCGCTGCACGATCGCGATCACCGCGAGGGTCAGCATGCTGACGATCGACAACTGCGCGAAACCGTTGCGCGCGTACTCGGCATAGGTGAGCGCGGCGGTGCGCTGCACGTAGTCGTCGCCACCGAACAGGACCGCGAGCTGAGTGGCCATGAACACCGCGAACACCAGGGTCAGAGCCGCCATCGGCAGGCCCCACTCCAGGCGCGAGAAGCGACCCGCGCGCGTCGTGCTCGAATTCTGGTGCACTCCATGGACTTCCGCTGCGGCGAGCGGTCCCGCCAGCAGATACAGCGCACCGGCCGTGCCGAGTCCGGCCACCAGGAACACCACGGCCCAGCGGCTCACGGTCTTCCCGTTCACGGTCGGGATCAACCCGTCCACCAGTTGTGCGAACACCGCGTCCGCGCCCGCCAGCAGCGGCACGATCATCATCAGCAGCAGCACGGTCACGCCCAGCGACAGCCACACCCGCTCGCGTGCACCGCCCCGCCGCAGCCGGATCCGCTCGAGGCCCCTGTACAGCCACGGCACCGTTTGCGCGGCCATCACCGGTACCGCTATCGCGTCGAACAGCGCACCGTGAACGGACCGGCGAGCCACGACCGCGAACGAACCGGCCACCGCGGCGCCGAGCACACACAGGACGAAAAGCCACGGCGCGGCCCGTACCGCGCCCACACCCAGCAGCCCGAGCGCCATCCCGATCCAGAACACGCGACCCCATGTCCGCCACCGGCCGGCGTCACTCCCCGAGATACCGGCCGCGGCGGACTCGTCCGACCGATCGTCTGACTGCGCAGCGTTGTCCGGATCGCTCGTCGACGCGCGGTCCGCTGCACCGGTGGCAGGGGTCTTCTCCGCGCTCTCGTGCGGCTCGACGGCTGCGGGACGCCGGTCCGCGGGCGCGGCACCCACCTCCTCGTGCGGCGCACGCGGCGCAGGGCTCTCGGACTCCAGCGTCGGATTCACCAGGCTCGCACCGAGTTCGTTTGTCGCCGAGCCGGTTTCGGTGACCGGTTCGCTGCCGCCCGGCGCGGGGATGCCGTGTTCGGTGCTTGCGGAGTCATCCGTGGCCGGGGTCCGGGGCGCACTACTCGCACTCGAACCCGAGGCCTCGGCATCGGCCACCTCGGGTCGGCCGGGTTCGGTGACCGCGGACCCCTCGACCGCGGTCACCGAGCCCGGACTCGCACCGGAAGGGACAGCTGGGTCCGATTCTGTTGCGGTGCAGGCTTTCTCGGCCCGTGCTGTGTGGTTCGCGGCCCGGGGAGCACCGGACGCAGCGGCACGATGGTCGGCGGAATCCGTACCGGCGACAGTGGTATGACCGTCGTCGTCCGCTACGACCGGACCCGTCGCGGTCATCGGTGCTGCGGTCGGGTCTTTCGACAGGCCGCCCGAATCCTCATCCGCCGGGGTGACGGCTGAGGTCCATCGGGCCCGGCGATCGGCGGTGTAGATGGCGGCCGTGCTCGCGAGGCCCGCGAGGAACCACCCGATGCCGGGGCGATCGGTCGGGATCAGGACGACGGCCCCCACGCCGGAGACCGCGATCGCCGGTAGGACCGCCCGCGGCAGGGGCACGCGCCGGGAGCGGGGCACAGGCATCGCGGACAGCGGAGGCAACAGGGCCGAGGCGGGCAGTAGATCGCCGAGGTCGGGGGGCCGCGGTGGTCGTGGCGGCGGGGGGACGGCGGACCAGACCGCGAGCGGGCCGGGGGTGGGCGTCGTGGGCATTCGGACCTCCACATGGGTGTGCGGGAACCCGGGAGCACCTGCTCCTCGGGGTGTCGATCGGGGTTCGGGATTCGGTTCGGCGACGCGGCCGATCCGTCAGGTGGGCAGCGTGACTCGGATTCGGGAGCCGGGATCGGTGATCGCGATCGTGCCGCCGTGCAGTTCGACGATCCAGCGCGCGATGGCCAGCCCCAGACCGGTGCCGCCGGTGGTGGGGCGGCCGCCGCGAGAGAAGCGTTCGAAGACCCGGGCGCGCTCGGCGGGCGGGATGCCGGGCCCGTCGTCCTGCACCTCGATGACGGTGCCCGCGCGCACGGTCGTGACGTGGATCCGGACCTCACCGTGTGCGGGGCCGTGCCGGGTGGCGTTGTCCAGCAGGTTGAGCAGAACCTGGTGCAGGCGGGCACGATCGGCCCGCACGGTGGTGTCGGGGGCGGTGATCGTGAAGCGCACCGGGCGATCCACCGCGGCGGCCATCACCTCGGCCTCGGCAACCACCTCCTTCAGAAGTGGTTCCAGCAGAACCGATTCCAGATCCAGGCGCACCGCGCCGGCCTCGATGCTCGACAGGGCCAGTAGTTCCGAGACCAGCAGGCTCAGGCGTTCGGTCTGCGCCAGGGCGGTGCGCAGGGTCACCGGGTCCGGCTCGGAGACGCCGTCCACCAGGTTCTCCAGCACCGCGCCCAGAGCCGTGATGGGCGTGCGCAATTCGTGCGAGACGTTCGCGATGAAATCGCGGCGCTGCTGATCGGCGGCGGCCAGGTCCGCGGCCATCTGATTGAACGCCTCCGCCAGCTGGCCGACCTCGTCACGGGAGGTGGCGCGCACCCGGCGCGAATAGTCGCCGTGGGCCATGCGTTTGGCGGCCGCGGTCATATCCCGCAGCGGCAGGGTCATGCCGTGCCCGAGGAACTGCGAGGTCACCAGGGCGATCAGCATGGCCGCGATGGTGGTGCGCGGCGGGAGCCAGCCGATCCGCAGCGCGAAGAACCCGAACGCCACCGCACCCGAACCGACCATGAGCAGCGCCAGCTTGGCCTTGATCGAAGGCACCCGATCCAGCGGGCGCGGCAGCAGATTCACATATCGGCGGGCGGTGATCCGCCAGGCGGGTTTGCCGTCCTCGATATCGCGGTCGGTGTTCATCTCGCCTCCAGCGCGTATCCGACACCGTGCACGGTGCGGATGAGGTCCGCACCGAGCTTGCGGCGCAGCGCCTTGATATGACTGTCGACCGCGCGCGTGCCGGACGCGTCCGCCCACCCCCACACCTCGCTGAGCAGTCGTTCCCGGGCCAGCACGGTGCGCGGGCGGCGGGCCAGATGCACCAGGAGCTCGAATTCGAGTGGGGTGAGCTGGGTTTCCGCGTCCGCCCGCCACACCCGGCGCTGATCGGTGTCGATTCGCAGATCACCGACCACGAGCGTGGCGCCCGGGGCGCTGCTGCGATCGACCCGGCGCAGCAGCGCGTGCACGCGGGCGGTCAGCACCCGCATCGAGAACGGTTTGGTGAGGTAGTCGTCCGCTCCCACTCCGAGGCCGACCAGCATGTCGGTCTCGTCGGTGCGGGCGGTGAGCATGAGCACCGGCACCGGACGGGTGGCCTGGATCCGGCGGCACACCTCGAGCCCGTCGAAGCCGGGCAGCATCACATCCAGCACCACCAGATCCGGCTCGATCCCCGCGGCGGCGCGCACGGCGGCCGGGCCGTCGTGCGCCAGGTCCACGGTGAACCCCTCCGCGCGCAGCCGCGCGGCGATGGACTCGGCGATCGTCGGCTCGTCCTCGACCACGAGAATGCGCCGCGCGGTGCGCTGCTGGCTGAGTTCCATGGTGGGAACCCTATGCAGTCGGAGTGGAGATGGTTCGCGCCGATTGTGAAGATGTTGTGGAGACGCGGTCATACCACCTGCACACGTGCACGACTACACGTCGTCGTAGCATTACCCGGTGCGCTCACCGACGGATCACACCGCGCCCCTGCGCGGGGCCGCCGTCGGTGCGGCGTCCGGAGCGGTAGCGGTCTTCGCGCACGCGGCCGGTGGCGGAACCGCGTTTCCCAGCGGTACGGCATTGGCGCTGTTGGTCGCCGCGTGCGCGATGGTCGGGGTACCGGCCGCCTCCTTCCGGACACGTCACGGTCTGAGCTGGATGATGGGCCTGCTGGCCGTCGGTCAGACCATCGGACATCTCGCGCTCTCGATCGCGCCCGGGCACCACCATCCCGTCGCGGGCTCGGGCATGCTGGCGGCGCATCTGGTCGCGATACCGGTGGGCGCGACGGTCATTCGCGCGGCCGAGACCGGAATGCGGCGGGCGATCACGAGCGTGTGCCGATTCGTGCTCGCGTGGGTCGCCCCGATGCCAGCACACGGACCCGCACGGATCGTCACGACCGAGGATCGGATCGCCGTACGGCGACTGCTGGTGAGTTCGGGGATCGGACGGCGCGGGCCACCCGGCCGGGCAGGTCTGCTTCTCACTCACCCCGCTCCGGCGTAGCTGCTCTCGTTCCAGACGCGTTCTTCCCGGTCTCCGCGCGCACCCGTGGTGCGCACCCGACACCGAGGTACGCCGCCGACGGTGTCGTTCGTCGCTCGATCTCGTATCGACGTCTCGAATCGCGCTGTCCGCGTACGGAATCCGCCCTGTTCGATCAGCCGCACGCCGCACCGGGTCCACCCCTGCCTCCCCCGACGATTCGGAGTCTCCGTGTCTCACACCCTCTTCGGCCGCCGTGGTGCGCGCCGCCTCTGCGCTGCCGCCGCCATTGCCGCCCTGACGATGCTGCCTGTCGCCTGTTCCGCCGATTCGAGTTCCGCGACCTCGAACAGCAAGACCTCCAACTCCAAGGCCTCGGACACCGTCACGATGAGCGATCAGTGGATCAAGGCCGCCGACAGCGGCATGTCCGCCACGTTCGGCACCCTGCAGAATTCCGGTGATCAGCCGGTCCAGCTGGTCGCCGCCACCAGCCCGGCCTCGGCGACGGTCGAGATCCACGAGGTTGTGTCCGACACCCCCGGCGGCGACAAGACCATGCGCCCCAAGGCAGGTGGTCTGACCATCCCCGCACACGGGAAGGCCACGCTCGCCCCCGGCGCCGATCACCTGATGTTCATCGATCTGAAGCAGCCGCTGCGCACCGGCGCGTCCACACCCCTGACCCTGACCTTCTCGGACGGATCGACCATCACCGTCACCGCACAGGTGCGCGATTTCGCGGGCGGTAAAGAGAAGTACGAGCCCGCGCCCGAGAACTCCGCGCACGGTGGCTGATCGCACGCAACCGCACTCCCGGCTCTCGCGCCGCCGACTGCTCGGCGGCGGCGCGGCGGTGGCCGGAATCGGCTGGGGTGCGGCCACTCTCACCTCGCACGAGCAGAACCGGAGCGATCCGGGCCTGGATACGACGCCGTTCCACGGAACTCATCAGGCCGGGATCGACACCGAACCGCAGGAGTACGCCACGTTCGTCGGCTTCGATCTGAAGCCCGGAACGGACCGCGAGGACATCATCGGCATCCTCGGCATCTGGACCGACGACGCGGCGCGGCTCACCCAGGGGGAGCCCGCCCTCGCCGACACCGAACCGGAATTGGCCCGGCGGCCCGCTGGTCTGACCATCACCGTCGGATTCGGGCCGGGGCTGTTCACCGCCGCCGGGCTGCCGGACAAACGGCCGTCGTGGCTGCACGCGCTGCCCGCCTTCCCCATCGATCAGCTCGATCCCGCCTATACCGGCGCGGATCTACTGCTGCAGATCGGTGCGCGGGAGGCGACCACGGTGGCGCACGCGGTGCGGGTGCTGTCCAAGGACGTGCGATCGCTGGTGTCGGTGCGCTGGGTGCAGCGCGGGTTTCGCAACGCCTCCAAGGGCCGGACCATGCGCAATCTCATGGGCCAGGTCGACGGCACCGTCAATATCGCCCCGCACACGGTCGATTTCGATCAGCTCGTCTGGGACGACGGGGCCGCGCAACCGTGGCTCGCGGGTGGTACGTCAATGGTGTTGCGGCGCATCGCCATGAGACTCGACGCCTGGGACGAGATCGATGCCGAAGCCCGCGCGATCACCCTGGGCCGTCGCGACTCGGACGGCGCGCCCCTGGGCGGCACCGCGGAATTCGACGAACCCGATTTCCAGGCCGTCGACCAGTACGGCATCCCGGTCATCCCACCCTCCTCCCATATCGCGCGGGCGCACCACCGGCACGACGGTGAACGCTTCCTGCGCCGCGGCTACAACTACGACGACCCACCGGCTCCCGGCCAGATCTCCGATTCCGGTCTGTTGTTCGTGGCCTGCCAACGCGATATCGACACCCAATTCCTGCCCGTACAGCAACGATTGGCGGAATTCGACGCTCTCAACATCTGGACCACCCCGATCGGCTCGGCCGTCTTCGTCATCCCCCCGGGCGTGCCCGGCCCGGGCGGCTACCTCGGCCGGCAACTCTTCGAGAGCTGATCACAGAAAGGAGTAAGCAGCCACGAGGCGGCGCCGGCGATCGCGTAGCGCGCCGGCCCGCCCGAGGCCGCACGCCGATCGCATCCGGGCATCGAGGATCGCGGCCCGATGCGACAACGCCGTGACCACCCCTGCACGCGAGGTGCGCGGGCGAGCACCGGCCTCCGGACGGACGCGTGCACCCCGGGGTCGCAGCGGTGGCCCCTTAAGGTTCGATTCCATGACCGTGCTCCGATCCATCGTGTTGTTCGCACTGGCCGCTGTCGCCGAGATCGGTGGCGCGTGGCTGATCTGGCAGGGCGTCCGGGAGCATCGCGGCTGGGGGTGGATGGGGGCCGGGGTGATCGCGCTGGGGGTGTACGGGTTCGTGGCCACGCTGCAACCCGATGCCGACTTCGGCAGGATCCTGGCCGCCTACGGCGGGGTGTTCGTGGCCGGGTCGCTCGCATGGGGAATGGCGATGGACGGGTTCCGGCCGGATCGGTGGGACGTGATCGGGGCGGCGGTGTGCCTCGTCGGAGTCACCATGATCATGTACATGCCGCGCTCGAGCTGAACCGCCGGTCCCAGAGACGCGGCCGCTACCCCACGAAACCGCCTGCGGCCACACCACATTCATGCATCCCCTGCACACTCGCACCCCAGGCCCGGCCGACGAGAAACGGTCACCGCACGGACTGTGCGATGACCGTTCGGCCGGGCGGGAGTGGGCTCGGTTCGACTCGGCTCAGTGCCAGAGTGCCGCGACGAAGACATTGAGGATGGCGAGTCCACCCGCGGCGTGCGTCATCCACGGGAGCGCCTTGCCGCGCTTGGCATCCGCGCGACCCATTTCGGCGAACGCCGCGACCAGCACCGCGATCACCAGTTTGGTGATGATCTTGGGCATGTTCGGGTCCTTGCCGAGCGAATCGATCGACTCGGCCATGCCGACCAGCACGACGCCGGTGACGAGCTGCGCGCGAGCGCCCCACACCATGAGTTCCGATACGCGCGGCTGCGAGGCGACGTAGCCGCCGACCACCGCCGCCATACCGAGCAGGTGGGTCACGACGACAAGGTTGTAGACGAACGTCATGGGGCACACGGTAGTTGATCGGCCCGCGTCAACGACAGCCAGTAGTACTCATTTGCTCCGTCGATCCGTCATACTCCCGACCTTTCGGACATTCGCCCGACGGGGTTTCGCACGCCTACGAGCCGGGTAATCCGCTCCCAGTGGTTCCCCCGCGTGGCTGTGCGGCGGGCCCTCCCGGCAGGACACGTGTTATCGGCTAGGAGAACTCAGGTGGCGGTTGTACTCGTGCTGCGGGCACGCGGACTGGGTGATCTGCTCACCGCTGTCCCCGCGCTGCGCGCCCTGCGACGAGCCCGGCCCGCCGATCACATCGTGCTGGCCGCGCCCCCTCGGCTCAAACCCATCGTGGACCTGATCGCCTCGGTCGACGAGATGCTGCCCGTCCTCGCGCCGATCGGAATGCGATGGGACGGTGAGACTCCCGCACTGGCGGTCAACCTGGACGGTGAAAGCGCCGAGAGCCTCACACAATTGACCAAGACCTGCCCCGCGCGCATCCTCACCTATCGCAATGCGGCGTTCCCGGAATTGCCCGGCCCACGGTGGCAGCCCGATATGCACGAGGTCGACCGCTGGTGCCATCTGCTGGACTCCGAGGGCATCGCGGCCGATCGCCGCAATCTCGGCCTGGTGCCGCCGGTGTCCACCACCAGCCATCGCGATTGCGTGGTCGTGCACATCGGCGCGGGCGCACCCGCGCGGCGCTGGCCGGCGGACCGGTTCGCCGCGGTCGTACGGCATCTGCTGGTGCAGGGCCGCGAGGTCGTGCTGACCGGCGATGAAACCGAGCGCGAACTGGCGCTGGGCGTCGCCGCCCGCGCGGGACTCTCACCGGCGCGAGTCCTCGCGGGTCAGCAGAACCTGATCGAACTGGCCGCCACGGTCGCCGAGGCCGCACTGGTGGTGTGCGGGGATACCGGCGTGGCGCATCTGGCCACCGCGTTCGGCACCCGCACGGTGTTGCTGTTCGGTCCGACGCCGCCCAGCCGCAGCGGGCCGCCGCCACACCTGCTGGGTCGGCACGCGGTGCTGTGGGCGGGCACGGTCGGGGACGCGTCGGCGAACACCCCCGATCCGGGACTGCTGAAGATCGCGGTGCCCGAGGTGATCAACGCGGTCGACAAGCAGCTGCGCAAGCGGCCGTGGCCCGGCACCGGCGTGGATCGCCGCTCACCGCAGGCCTATCGCCGCGTCGGTTGATCGGGCAGATCCGCGCGTGCGGTGGACAGTGCCGCGGAGTACGCGGCGATCGCACTGGGCCAGAACTGCTCGAGATAGTCGCGGGCATCGGCCAGCCCCCGCGGATCCAGGGAGTAGAGGCGGCGGTTCCCCTCGGGCCGCATCATCACCAGATGGGCCTCGCGTAGGACCTTGAGGTGCTGGGAGACCGCGGAACTGGTCACGCCGATGGTCGCTGCGAGTTCGCTGACCGAACGCGGCCCCTGCGGCAGCGCTTCGAAGACCGCGCGGCGGGTGGGGTCGGCGAGCGCACTCAGCACATTCACTCCGTTAGTCGCCACTTACGTAGTGTGGCGCAGAGGTGACAAGTCGGTCAATACACCCGCAGTGGTCATTGGCCAACGTCATCCGAGAATTACCCTCGTGTCGTTATCGAGTTGTAATCCGCCAACTGGGCTTTTGTACCGCTGTGACGGTCGCAACAGGGTTTCGGAACCCACTGGGGCCTGACGTACGTTCGATGCATGCCCGTAACCGTTCCGTTATCTCGCCACCTCAAGGCCGGCCGGTACCGAACGGCCGCAACGCGTGCCGTGGCCGTTACCGCCGTTGTCAGCGCCTCCCTGGGGGTGCTCGCAGCAGCCGATCAGCATGCCGCGGGCGACGCCACCGCCGGCACTCCCGAGGTCATCGCCGCCGCGACCCACGAGGCCGCGTTCACCGCGTTCACGCCCCCCGAAGCGCAGATGCCGCAGAACGTCCCGCCCGAGGTCGTGGACTTCCTGCACAACCTCGGTATCGAGCAGGCCCGGCCCAAGACCGTGCGCCCCGTCGCCGGCCCGCTGACCTCGGGCTTCGGCGCCCGCTGGGGCGAGATGCACGCCGGCATCGATTTCGGCGACGGTATGGGCACTCCGATTCGCGCCGTCACCGACGGTACCGTCCTCGAGGCCGGTCCCGCCTCGGGCTTCGGCCTGTGGGTCCGCATCCAGCAGGACGACGGCACCATCGGGGTCTACGGCCACATGCAGGACATCCTGGTCCAGGCGGGCCAGCAGGTCCGCGCCGGCGACGAGATCGCCACCGTGGGCAGCCGCGGCTACTCCACCGGACCGCACCTGCACTACGAGGTGCACACCTCCCCCGGCGTCAAGATCGATCCCCTGCCCTGGCTGAACGCTCGCGGCATGGACGTAGGCATTCCCGTCGACTGATTCCTTCCCACCCACCCTCGATGTCCGGTAGTCGATGAGGGACTACCGAAACACGCTGGCGCACAACAGCCTCGGCCGCATTCCGGCCGGGGCTGTCGGCATTCCGGCCGACGGGTCGCACCGCAGCCGCCGCGCAGAAGCACTCGGAACACAGAAGCCCTCAGAACTGGGGGCATCGAGCGACTCGGTGAATGCGCGGGTGACCGGTTACGGTGAGCGATCCAAGGTCCGCCGACGGCAGTGGCGGACCAGGTTATCGATGCGCTACCCCGAGGGAAACATGATCAAGTACTTCTCCGCCGCCGCGCTGATCGCGACGGCCACCGCCACCCTGCTGGTCGCCCCAGCCACCACGGCCCAGGCCCAGTCCCCCACCTGCTCCACGGCCATCGATCTGATCAACGCCGCCGTCGATTCGAGCGGCGACAGCTTCGACCTGGCCACTCAGCAGGCCCTGGCCGACCGCCTGCACGGCCTCGCCGCGGTGTCCTCGGGTGAGGAACAGCGCGTCATCGCCGCCTACGCCGACGCCCTGATCGACGACAACGTCACCTACCTGACCCCGTTCACCGACGACCTCAACCGCGTCTGCGCCTGATATCCGCGGCGCACTGCGCCTGATATCCGCTGCGCACAGCGCCTGATATCCGCTGCGCACAGCGCCGATCGGACCGCACCGCAGTCCGCAGCCCCCTGTCACCGATCCGGTGGCAGGGGGCTGCGGGCGTTCACAGGTCTCGCGCTCGTTCACATGTCGGGGGTCGTTCACATGTCGGGGGTCGTTCACAGGTCGAGTCGGTCGGCACCGAGCTGGTTCACCCGAGCAGGCGCTGGCGGGCGAGGCGTTCGCTCAATTCGGGAAGCGCTCCGGCGGGCGCGCTGTCGAGGTCCTGCACACACTGGCGGACAACCGCGGCGACCACGGTGCGCTCGAGCTTGCCACCGAATTCGAGGTAGAGACGATCGACGGTCGACTCGACGGAGCACTCGGTCCAGGTCGAATCCGCGAGTGATCCGGTGACAGCGGGGTCCAGCGTGGTTGTCATCACGAACCGCAGATACCCACTCCGGAGGGAATATCACCGCCGAAGCGAATATTTACGACATTCTCGTCGTCAGTCCTTGCCGAGCGCCTTCGCCAACTGCGCCTTCGTCATGGTGGAGCGGCCTTTGACGTTGCGCTGGCGGGCCTCGTTGTAAAGCTGGTCTCTGGTAAGACCTTTGGGCCCGTTGGTGCCCGAGCGCTGTCCACCGCGCTGCTGCGGGGACTTGCCCTGCAGAGAGGTGCGGCTGGCGGTCTCGGTCTGGCCGGCGCGGGCGCGGTTCTTGTTGACCGTGCGGGCCCCGATCTCCGCGGCGCGCTCGGTGCTCGCGCCGCGCTCCTTCGCCGAATCCTTGATGTGCCGATACTGGCGTTCCTGTTCGGCTGTCCATTCCTTGGGCATGGCACCCTCCTGTTCCGGAGTTCGAGCGGTGATATCGGGCGCCTTACCCGGCCCCGGACGCACGAAACCCGTGCGGCTGCTGCCACACGGGTTTCGCGAGACCTACTTCTTCGGAACCAGGATGCCGGTCAGGTCGGCGTTCTTGATCGGAGTGTCCGGATTCGCCTGCGCACCGCACATGAGCGAGATGGCGCCGATCGAGGCGTCCACGGTGTCCGCGCTCGGTGTCGGGGTGACCTCCGTGTCCTTCTCCAGATACTTGCGGACGGTGACCCGCTGCTTGTCACGATCCTGCGCGGTGAACTCGCTGCAGGGGGTGTCCCCGCCCTTGTTCACCACTTCCTCCGCCTTGTCGCAACCGACGAGAATCACGGTGGAGCACAGGGCCGCCATCAGGACGGGAATTCGTTTACGCACGACAACTCCTCGGGGTGTGAGGCCTGGGACTGCTCGGGTCGTTTACGGGCTGGGCTGCGGCACGTCCACGTTGCAATCGTCGATCTTCGGGTTCACTCCGGCGTAGTTCAGCGGGCCGGCCAGGATGGTGATCGCGATGGTGCTCGCACCCGCGCAGTTGGTGGGCGCGTCGTCGAAGTAGTGCCGTTGACCCGCGGCGACCGCGCCGATGATCAGCCATAGCAGCACCAGCGCCATGAGCACGCCGCCGAATCGGGTTCCGCCTCCGCGCACCCTGCGTTCTCCATAGGTTGCCATTGCGCTTGCCTCCGTGTGTCGATTCTGCGTCACAGGCGAGCGGCCCGTGACCCATTCACCGCCATACCCGGGGATGGCCCGGACAAACCGGGCAACGATTGTGTACCGGTCTTCCGGGTATGCGGCCCACAGCAGGCAAGATCGTCCAGCAGAGTGGAAAACCCATGATCCTCGAGCCCGGAACGTCCGCCACGCAACCCGAACCCGGTTCGCCGGTGCCCATTCCCGATCCCAACAGACCGACCCCCGCGCCCGATCCGGTGGTTCCGCCCCCGGTCCCGGACCCGGGTACGCCGCTCCCGCAACCGGGCCCGGCCGATCCGATCCCCCCGATCCCCGCGCCCGATCCGGATCAGCCGCCCCCGCCCCTGGTCGTGTGAAAGGAAGTCGAGATGTCCGATCGAAATTTCACCACCGACGACGCCGGAATTCCGGTTACCAGCGACGAGCATTCGCTCACCGTCGGCCCCGACGGGCCGATCCTGCTGCACGACGCCTATCTGATCGAGAAGATGGCGGCGTTCAATCGTGAGCGCGTGCCCGAGCGCCAGCCACATGCCAAGGGCGGCGGTGCGTTCGGCACCTTCGAGGTGACCCACGATGTGAGCGCCTACACCATGGCCGAGGTGTTCCAGCCCGGGAAGAAGACCGAGATGCTGGCCCGGTTCTCCACCGTCGCCGGTGAGCGCGGCAGCCCGGACACCTGGCGTGATCCGCGCGGTTTCGCCCTGAAATTCTATACCGGGCAAGGGAATTTCGATCTGGTCGGCAACAACACCCCGGTGTTCTTCGTGCGCGATCCGATGAAGTTCCAGGACTTCATCCGCTCGCAGAAACGCCGCGCGGACAACAATCTGCGCGATCACGATATGCAGTGGGACTTCTGGACGCTGTCCCCCGAATCGGCGCACCAGGTGACCTGGCTGATGGGCGATCGGGGTATCCCCCGCAGCTGGCGGCACATGAACGGGTACTCGAGCCACACCTACCTCTGGTACAACGCGTCGGGCGAAAAGTATTGGGTCAAATACCATTTCAAGACCGACCAGGGCATCGAGTACTTCACCCAGGACGAGGGCGATCAGATGGCCTCGATGGACACCGACTACCACACCCGGGATCTGTGGGAGCACATCGAGGGCGGCGACCATCCCAGCTGGACGCTGCACATGCAGATCATGCCGTTCCAAGATGCCAAGACCTACCGCTTCAATCCCTTCGATCTGACCAAGGTGTGGCCGCACGCGGACTATCCGCTGATCGAGGTGGGCCGAATGACGTTGAACCGCAACCCGGCCGATTATCACACCGAGATCGAGCAGGCCGCGTTCGCACCCAGCAGCGCGGTGCCCGGCACCGGGCCGAGCCCGGACAAGATGCTGCTGGGGCGCTGGTTCTCCTATCCGGACGCACATCGAGCCCGGATCGGCGTGAACTACTCGGAGCTGCCGGTCAATACGCCCCGCGCCACGACGGTGCGCTCCTATTCCAAGGACGGGGCCATGCGCCATCACAACCCCGGCGATCCGGTCTACGTCCCCAATTCCAAGGGCGGTCCGCACGCGGACGCCACGTCGGCGGGTCCAGTACTGGGCTGGCACACCGACGGTGAAATGGTCCGCACCGCATACACGTTGCGGTCCGAGGACGACGATTGGGGGCAGGCCGGGACCATGGTGCGCGACGTGCTCGACGATGCCGCGCGCGATCGGCTGGTGGACAATATCGTCGGGCATCTGCTCAACGGCGTCTCCGAGCCGGTGCTCGCGCGAGCCTTCGACTACTGGCACAACGTCGACAAGGATCTGGGCGACCGGGTCGCGGCGGGCGTCGCGCAGAAGCAGGGACAGAGCGATCCCAAGGCCGCGGAGCAATCCAACAAGGCCCGGTCCTCCGCACGCCACAAGGCCTGAGCATCCCCTCGGAATCCGGGTGTCCTTGCGGGACACCCGGATTCCGGGGAGATCCGGACCGGATCAGCTCCCACGGAGATATCCGGAGCGGTCTCAGCTACAGGTTCCCGCGCCCGCGTCCCGGGCGCCGGAGATCACCGCCTGACGCTGCTCCTCGGTCAGCACCGACCAGTCCGCGGACCCGGGGAATTCGGCGATGGCGTCCTCGACCGCACGATCGACGGCCGCCTGCCCCGATTCCTCGCGCATCGCATCGAGCCGATCCTTCAGATCCGCACAGCTCTTGCTCCGCAGTTTCTCCGGCGAGATGGCCGAGGGAACGGAGACGGATCGCGAATTCTGCGGGGGCAACAGAACTTCGGGGCTGTCGGTACCGCTCACCGCGGTCGAGGGCGTGGTGGTGGCGGAGAACACCCCGGGCGAGGTGTCACATCCCGACACCGCGAACGCCAGCGCACACGCACACACACCGCCGAGCACGCGCACGCGCCGACCGCGTCCCCGCGCGGGCGCGGCAGACTTGTCACTCATGGATGGCCTCTCCTGATGCCACCTGCGACCAGCGGAACATCGCGTCGTCGAGGTGACCGTCACCGTTGACGGCCCGCCTGCTCACAGGGTTTCGCGCACGTCTGCCCGGCCGCGTCCGGACCGGATAGACACTGGACATCATTCGCATACCCCCGGAGGGCACGGTGAATCACCGTCACACCGATGCCTCGACGTGCGCCCACGGTCCGCGCGGCGAGAGTCGAACGCCCACCGCGCCGGTGACGAGGCCGCGGCGGGCTGCCGTTCGGGCCTCGCGCGCAGGAACTCTCGCGCGTCGTGGAGCCCACGAGAGGATTCGAACCTCCACCTGCCTGAGTCGAATTCAGGCGCTCTGTCCGTTGAGCTACGTAGGCGGCGTTCCACCACGGTAGCCGCACGCCCGACGATACACCACCGAATATTTGCGTGCGGAAGTTGTTGTGTGAGCACATGTTTCATTGTTTCGCCGATCGAGCGCGGTAATTGGTGCGAGTCACAGAGCGGCCGGGTCCGGGTTTGTGCAACACCCTGATCTTCCCTCTCCGAGTGGACGAAACCCGTTGTGGCACACGTACTATCACCGCATCCTGCATCGGCGCAGCAAGAGGATCACCGTGTGTGTCACCGGGCGAGGAGTCCTGTCCCGGGCGCCGAGGGGACGGGATTTCGCGCTGCCCGAGTTCGGAGGAACCGTGTCGGATATAGCGATCGTCGGTATCGGCTGCCGTTATGCCGGCGGCATCGACTCACCGGAGAGTTTCTGGGAGTTCGTGGTCGCCAAGAAGGACGCGGTCGTGGAGATCCCGGCCACTCGATGGGACCATCGGCGCTGGTACGACCCGGATCGCCGCACCCCGGGCCGCAGCTACACCAAACGTGCCGCCTTCCTGACCGGCGATCCGTGGGAATTCGATCCGGACTTCTTCGGCATCTCGCGACGCGAGGCCACCGGCCTGGACCCCCAGCAGCGGCTGCTGCTCGAGGTGACCTGGGAGGCCCTGGACGACGCGGGGATCGCCGCGCGCGCATCGGGTTCCGCGGTGGGGGTGTACGTCGGCGGATTCGTGGTGGATCAGTCGGTCGTCGGCGTGGTCGGCCCGGCGCTCGCGCATGTGGACATGCACACCGCCGCGAGTGCCTCCTACACCATGCTCTCGAATCGAATCGCGTACGCGCTCAACCTGACCGGACCCGCACTCACCGTGGACACGGCGTGCTCTTCCTCGCTGGTGGCGCTGGATCTGGCGTGCCAGTCCCTCGATCGCGGCGACTGCTCGGTGGCGCTGGCGGGCGGGGTGAACGTGATGCTGCAACCCGAGACGTTCGTCATGATGTGCAAGGGCGGGTTCCTGGCCGCGGACGGGCGCTGCAAATCCTTCGACGCGGACGGTGACGGGTACGGCCGCGGTGAGGGCGGCGGCATGGTCGTGCTCAAGAAGCTCGACGACGCGGTGCGCGACGGGGACCGCGTCTACGCGGTGATCAAGGCGACCGGCACCAATCAGGACGGCCGCACCACCGCCATCACCGTCCCGAACGGCGATTCACAGGAGTCCCTGGCCCGCACCGTCTGCGCCCGTGCGGGTATCGACCCCGCGACGGTCACCTACGTGGAGGCGCACGGCACCGGCACCCCGGTGGGCGACCCCATCGAACTGCGCGCCCTGGGCCGGGTGTACGGCGCCGAGAGCGGCCGCCCCGATCCGCTGGGCGTCGGTTCGCTCAAGGCCACCCTCGGGCACACCGAGGCCGCGTCCGGGGTGGCCGGGGTGATCAAGTCCGCGCTGGCGCTGGCGCACCGCACCATCGCACCGCAGGGCTGGTTCGGCACTCCGCATCCGGGCATCCCGTTCGCCGAACTGGGCCTGCGCGTCCAGCTGGAACCCGAACCGGTGGGTCTGGACGTCGAGCGAATGACCATCGCGGTCAACGGATTCGGCTACGGCGGCACGAACGCGCACGCCATCCTGCAGGAGTATCCCGATCCCGTACCCGCCCCGCCCGCCGTCCCGCGCCACTTCGGCGTGCTGCCCGTCTCGGGCCGCAGCCCGGGTGCGGTGCGCGAGCTGGCGGGCCGGGTCGCGGATCTGATCACCGCCGGGGCCGATCCCGCACACCTGGCCGAGGCGGCGTGGACCCGAATGGCCCAGCACCCGTTCCGCGGCGGCGTGCTGCTGGGCGAGGACACCGTGGATGAACTGCGCCGCTACGCCGCCGGAGAGGGCCGCGACGCGGTGCGCACCGTCGCGCGCCGCACCGCCGAACCGGTCTTCGTCTTCTCCGGCATGGGACCGCAGTGGTGGGGCATGGCCCGCGAACTGCTGGGCGCGGACGGGGCCTTCGCCCGCACCGCGCGCGGTATCGACGAGGTGTTCTCCGCGCTGGCGGGCTGGTCGATCATCGAGGAACTGCTGCGCCCCGAGGACGAGTCGCGGGTGACCCGCACCGAGATCGCACAGCCGGCGAACTTCCTGCTCCAGGCCGCGCTGGCGAGCGAGCTGGCCGAGTTCGGCATCGAGCCCGCCGCGATCGTGGGCCACAGTGTCGGTGAGGTCGCGGCCGCCTACGTCTCGGGCATGCTCTCGCTCGAGGACGCCGTGCGGGTGGTCTACCACCGCGCCCGGCTCCAGGGGACCACCGCCGGATCGGGCGGCATGCTCGCGGCGGGACTGAGCCTCGAACAGGCCCGCGAGCTGATCGGCCAGGACCGAGGCGTGGATATCGCCGCGATCAACGGCCCGAGCTCGCTCACCCTCGCCGGGGACGAGGAACGGCTCGACGAGATCGCCGAAAAGCTCACCGACGACGGCATTTTCGCGCGCCGACTGCACGTCGAGGTCCCCTACCACAGCCGTCTGATGGAGCCGATCCTCGACGAGTTGCGCGCCGCGCTGGCCGATCTGACCCCGCACGCGCCGAGCATTCCGCTCTACTCCACCGTCACCGGCGCGGCCGTCACCGCGGCGGACTGGAATGCCGACTACTGGTGCGACAATGTGCGCCGCCCGGTGCGGTTCGCGGACGCGATCAGCGCCCTGATCACCGCCGGCAGCCAGGTTTTCCTGGAGATCGGCCCGCATCCGGTACTCTCGGGCAATATCCGCGAATTACTCTTGGGCGCAGGCGATTCCGGTGTCACGATCTCGACTCTCGACCGCAAGCAACCCGATTCGGTGAGCCTGCGCCGCACCCTGCTGAACCTGCACGGCGCGGGCGTGCTGGACACCGCCGCGCTCTTCGCCGATCGCCCGGCCACACCGCACATCCCGCTGCCCCGCTATCCGTGGCAGCGGACCCGATTGCATTCCGCGCTACCGCTTTTCGAGCAGATGCGACTCGGCACGCCCGGCGGCTACGCCATGCTCGGGGATCCCGACCTCGAGGGCCGGCCCGGTTGGCTCCTGCAGATCGGTTCGGAACTGCTGCCGTGGCTCGAGGATCACGTGGTGGCCGGGGCCAGGATTCTGCCCGGCGCGGCCTATCTGGACGCGGCGCTCAGCGCCGCCGCCTCGCGCACCGGTGGTGGCCGCGCGGCGCTCGAACAGGTGCGATTCGTGGCCCCGCTGATCATGAGCGGTCCGGACGTGCCGCTGCTCGAGACCAGCGTCGAGGACGCGAGCGGGCGCTTCCTGATCCGCTCGCGCAGCGCCACCGGCTCGGTGTGGACCATGAACGCGACCGGCCGACTGCTCACCGGCGCCTACGAGAGTTCGAAAGTCGCACTCCCGCAGCTCGATTCGGAGGTGGAGTTCGATCCGGCACTGTTCTATTCGGCGCTGGCCGCCCGCGGGCTGCAGTACGGCCCGGCCTTCCGCCGGGTGATCTCGGTGCGCGCGGACGCCGATACGGTCGTGGCCGAGGTGGACGGCCGCACACCGCCGGAATCGGGGCACCTGGCGCATCCGGCGGTCGTGGACGCCGCCATGCAGACCGTGGCGCTGCTGTTCGCCGACGCCGCGCTCGGTGCGGGCGCGATGGTCCCGGTCGGGGTGGAGGCGGTGCGCCTGCTGGGCCCACTGCCGGAGGCGATCACCGTGATCGCCCGCCGCCACCCGGCGATCGGACTGTGCGCCGATGTGGACCTGCTCGACGCCGATCAGAACCTGTGCATGCAGCTCGTCGGGGTGCGGGTCGGCGCGCTCAATCCCGGTGCTAGCCCGCTGCACCGGATGGCCGATTTCTACTACGGCGAGACCATGCAGCAGCGCGAGCCGATCGATCCGGCCACGCTGCCCGCCGCGCCGGCCACCGCGACCGTGGTCGTGGCTCTGGACCCGAGCGAGCGCGCCGAACAGCTCGCCGCCGGGCTCGCGGGCTCACGCCACCACCTCGTGGATCCGTCGGACGAGGAGCTCGAGGAATCGCTCATCGCGACCCTGCACGCCGCCCTGGGCCCGGACGTCGAGCATGTGCACGTCTGCGTGGTGGCCGGGTCCGGGCACGACGACCTGCGGCAGGTGTGGACCCTCAAACGCGTCGCGGTCGCCATCGAGCGATTCGCCTCCGCCGTCGACCGCAGCGACGCGCTCGCCGGCGGTGAGGGCCCGTGCCACGCCACCCTGGTGACCCAGCGCGCGTTCACCCTGCCCGAGAGCCCGATCACCCCGGACTTCGCCCACGCCGCACTGGCCGGTGCGCGGCGGGTACTGCTGAACGAGCAGTTGCGCCTGCGCTGGCGGCTGATCGACATCGACCCCGGGACCGCGCTCGCGGACCTGCTCACCGAACTCGCCGTGCCCGGAGCGTTCTCGCACGACAATTCCGACGAGGTGCTGCTGCGCGAGGGGCAACGCTGGGCCCCGGTGGTGACCACCCCGCTGCAGGAGCGGATCGACACCCTGGACACCGCTGTGCCCCTTGCCGATCCGGCCGCCAACTTCGCCTTGGAGGTGCCGCGCTCGCGGCTGCTGTCCGCGCTGGCGTGGCGCGGCACCGGTCGCGCGGATCCCGGCCCCGGCGAGGTCGAGGTCCGGATGCGGGTCATCGGGATCAACTACAAGGACCCGCTCAAAGTGATGGGCATCCTGGGCGAGAAGGAGCTCGCCGGAACGTTTTTCGGCACGGCACCCGGAATGGAGGGCGTCGGGGTCGTGGAGCGGATCGGAGCGCAGGTGACCGGGCTGAAGGTCGGCGATCAGGTCGCCGTGGCCGCGCGGGACATGATGCGCCGGTTCCTGATCGTGCCCGAGCAGCTCGCGATCGCGCTGCCCGAGGGTTTCGAGCCCGGAGTGTGCACCAGCACCACCGCGTTCGGCACCGCCGAGTACGCCCTGCACGATCTCTCGCGCCTGCAGCCCGGGGAGACGGTCCTGATCCACGGCGCGGCCGGTGGTGTCGGGCAGGCCGCCATCCAGGTCGCGAAGCTGCTGGGCGCCAGGATCATCGGCACCGCGAGCACCGACGAGCGGCGCGCGCACATCCTGGAACTCGGTGCGGACCACGCCCTGGATTCGCGGTCCCTGAACTTCGCCGACGAGGTGCTGGCGCTGACCGGCGGCGCGGGCGCGGAGGTGGTGCTCAGTTCCGCACCGGGTGAGATCCTGCGCCAGAACTTCAAGGCCGTGGCCGAATTCGGCCGCATCATCGAGGTCGGCAAGGCCGACATCTACACCGGCGGCCTGCTGGAGCTGTCCAATTTCGACAAGAACCTCACCTACTTCTCCATCGACCTGGACCGCATGTGCGCGGTGCGGCCGCTCCAACTCGCGGAGCTGCTGCGTCGCGTCTACGACAAGATGGAGGCCGGAATCTACCGGCCGCTGCCCTTCGACACCTTCGGCACCCACGAGGTGGCCAAGGCCTTCGAGGAGGTCATCCGCTCGACCCGCACACCCCGGGTCGCGCTCGCCATGGACGAGGCCGCACCGCCGGTGCGCCCGTGGCTGCCCGAGGTCGACATCCGTTCCGGCGGAACCTATCTCATCACCGGCGGCTTCGGCGGCTTCGGCCTGGCGACCGGGCGCTGGCTGTTGAGCAAGGGCGCCCGGCGACTCGTGCTGGTCGGGCGCGGCGGCGCGAGCACCCCGGCCGCACGCCAGCAGATCGCGGCCTGGCGCGCGGGCGGCGCGCAGATCGTGGAGGAACGCGCCGACGTCACCGACTTCGAGGCGGTCGCGGCCCTGGTGGCGCGCGCCCACACCGCGGACGCACCGCTGCTCGGGGTGTTCCACACCGCGGGCGCGGTCTCGGACAACCGGATCGCGGATATGGACCTGGATCAGGTGCGCGCGGTGTACGAGCCCAAGGTGCACGGCGCGCGCATCCTGCACCGGGCCGTGACCGAGGCCGAGATCGCACTGGACGCGTTCGTCCTGTACTCCTCGGGCGGATCCATGTTCGGCATCTTCGGCCAGTACAACTACTGCGCGGCCAATGTGGCCGTGGAGGCCCTGGCCGAACAGTGGGTCCGCGAGGGCGTGCCCGCCCTCTGCGTCGGCTGGGGTCACATGTCCGGGGCGACCGGCGGAATGGCCTCGGAGGAGAAGGTCTCCAAATACCTCGAGCTGGTCGGCTTCGCGCCGATCGACATGGCCGACGGCACCGCGTATCTGGAGCAGACCATGCGTCTGGGCGCCACGCGGGCCGCGATCATTCCCACCGATTGGTCCAAGCTGACCGCGGCCTTCCCGCAGATGGCCCGCACCGGGCGGTTGTCGGCGCTGGTGGCGACCTCGGTGCAGGACAATTCGGAGCTGGCCCGGTTGAAGTCCGAACTGGCGGCACTGGAGGAGGCCAAGCGCGGCCCCGCCGTGGCCCGGATGCTCGCCGATCAGCTGGCGGTGGTGATGGGCGTGCAGCCCGAATCGATCAGCCTCACCGTCCCGGTTCCCGAACTGGGCCTGGATTCGCTGATGGCCGTGGAATTCGGTGCGCGAGTGGGCAAACAGCTCGGCATCGAACTCATGTCGCTGCAGATGGGCCGATCCTTCAGCCTCGAGCAGGCCGGGCCGAAGGTGGCCGAACTGATCCTGGCCGCGGGCGGACCACCGGCGGAGACCCCGTTCCCCGCCGCACCTCCCGCACCCGACACACCGTCGATTCCTGATGTGGCGGAAGGCAATTCACAGGCGGAGGGCAATTCACAGCCGGAAACCCTCGTACCCGAGGACATCGAGCGATTCGCCGAGGCCCGGTCGTGACCGATGTCGAGGCCCGCCCACCCGAGCGGCGGGCCGGGGGCGAACTCACCGCCTGGCTGGCCTTCGCGGGCTGCCTGGTCGCGGTGTTCATGCAGATGATCGACGTGACGATCGTGAACACCGCGCTGCCGGACATCACCACCGATCTGGCCGCCTCCTCGGGGGCACAGCTGCTGGTGGTCACGGCCTACTCGCTGGCGTTCGCGTGCACGCTGCTCACCGCGGCCCGGCTCGGCGAACTGTTCGGGCGGCGCGTGATGTTCCTGGGCTCGGTGCTCGCGTTCACCGCCGCCTCGGTGTGGTGCGGAATGTCTTCCAGCGCAGCCGAACTCGTCACGGCCCGGGTGGCGCAGGGCATCGCCGGGGCGGGGATGGCGGCACAGACCATCGCCATCCTGACCGTCACCTTCCCGCGCAGCCGCCACCCGCAGGTGTTCGCACTGTACGGCGCGGTCGCCGGGTTCGCGGGCATGCTCGGCCCGATTCTCGGCGGCGCGCTGGTCACCGCCGATCCGTGGGGCCTGGGCTGGCACGCGGTGTTCCTGATGAACCTGCCGCTCGGGATCATCGCCTTCGGCTTGGCTCTGCGGTTCCTGCGACTGGGTCGTCCCGCACACCGCGATCGACTCGATCTCGGCGGCGCGGCCCTGTCCACGGTGAGCCTTTTCGCGCTGCTGTACGGACTGGTGCAGGTGCAGCAGAACGGCTGGCAGCCCGGCTCTTTCGCCATCCTGGGTATGGCGCTGGTGTGGGCGGCGGTGTTCGTGTTCCATCAGCGCGGCAGCGCCCGCCACGGCGGTAGCCCGCTGGTGCGGTTCGACCTGTTCGCCGATCGCGCGTTCGCTGTCGGCGCGGTGCTGGTGACCGTGTTCTTCGGCCTGTTCACCGCGTTCGTGTTCGGGGTGTCCATCACCCTGCAGGAGGAGCTGGGGTTCTCGCCCTGGCTCACCGGCGTGCTGATGACCCCGTTCGCGCTGGGCGCGGGGGTGGGCGCGCTGGCCTCGCCGATCCTGGTGCAGCGGTGGGGTTCCCGGGGGCCGGCGGTCGGCATCGCCGCGTTCGGCGGCTGTGTGGCGATCGGGGCGGGCTATCTGTTCCTCACCGACGGTGTGGTCTCGGTTCCGCTGTCGCTGGTGCCGGTGTTCGTCTCCGGGCTGGGCGTGGGGATGTTCGGGGTGCAGTTGCAGCCGCTCATGCTGGCCGGACTCGATCAGCGCCAGCTCGATGCCGCGTCCGGTCTGCTGCCCACCATCGAGCAGATCGGCAACGGGATCGGTCTCGCGGTGCTGAGCGCGGCGTTCTTCCGGGTGCACACGCTCGGCAGCAGTATCACCCTGTTCGCGGCCATCGCGGTGGTCGCGGTCCTGATGGGCGCGCTGACCCTCGCGCTGCCCCGGCCCGCGCTGCGACGAATCGAGGAGTCCCCGTGGTCAGTTTCGGATTGATCGACGAGTGGGAGCCCACACCGGGCCGGCTCGTCAGCTGGGTCGCCACCGCCGACTCGGTGGCCCGCGCGGCGCGCGCTCCGGTGCATCCCGCGCCGCCCTCGCATCAGCAGGAGCAGTACCTGCGGGCCGCGGATCGTCATGCCGCCACGGACTTCCGCTATTCGGGATTGTGCCTGGTGACCGCCGAGGTGCCCGAACTCCTGGACCGGGACGCGATGACCCGGGCGATCAACGCGTTCCTGCTGCGGCACGACACCTTTCGGACCTGGTTCGAGATCGCGGCGGGCGGCGCGGTGGTGCGGCATCTGCTGCCGCCCGACGCGGTGGAGTTCCTGCCGGTGGAGCACGGCGAGATCGACAATGCCGAGGCCATTCGCGAGCACGTGCAGAAGACCACACCCGATCCGTTCCAATGGGATTGCTTCACCTTCGGCGCGATCGAGCACCAGGAGTCGACCACCCTGTATCTGGCGGTGGATCATCTGCACACGGACGGTGTCGCACAGTATCTTTCGTGCTTCGACCTGGCGACGCTGTACCTGCGCGAGATGTGGGACGGCGCGGTGAGTCCGGTGCGGCCCGCGAGCTATCTCGACTACTGCGTCCGTGAACGCGAGCACTCCGATCGGCTCACCCTCGCCTCCCCCGGCGTGCGCCGCTGGCTCGAGTTGGTGCGCGGGCACGACGGCGAACTACCTTGCTTCCCTTTGGATCTGGGCAAACGCCACGGTGGCTATCACCGCAGCGCCCATCGCACGGTGCCGCTGTTCGACGAGGCCGGGGCGCTCGCGTTCGAACAGGCCTGCCGCGCGGCCGGGGCGGAGTTCACCGGCGGCATCTTCGCCGTCGCGGCCCTGACCGAGCGCGAGCTCACCGGCAGCGACTACTACTTCGGCATGACCCCGATCAGCACCCGGGGCTCGGTCGCGGAACTGGCCTCGGTCGGCTGGTACGTGAATCTGGTGCCGGTGAGCTTCCCGATCACCGCCACCGCCTCGTTCGAGCGCGTCGTGACGCGCGCGCAGCGCGCGTACGAGAGCGGTCTGACGCTGATCTCCACCTCGTTCCATCGCGTGCTGGAACTGGCGGCGGGCGACGACGGCATCGCGGTGCGCCCGGGCTGGGTGACGCCGATGATCTCCTACGTGGACGCACGCGATTTCGAGGGTCACGAGTTCTTCGATGTCGCGCGCGGCGGCGTGTACGCGAACCGGGCCGCCAGCGAGGAGGTGCTGATGTGGATCAACCGGATGCCCTCGGGCACCTCGTTGAGCGTGATCTATCCCGATACGCCCGTGGCCCACGAGTCGGTGGATCGCTATGTCACGGCGATGAAGTCGGTGTTCGGTCAGGTCGCCGCGACCAGGGCCGCACAGGTGTGAGAGTGACCTAATCCAACCATCGTCGCGCGGCGTCGGCGGTGTCGTCGGGACCGGAGTTGAACGCGATCGCCGCTGCCGGAGCGTGCCGGCGGACCAGGTTGACCACCGTCTCGAACAAGCCGAGCAGCGGCTCGTACGTGCGGATCCCGCCCCCGATCACCACGCACGCGTACTCCTGCTCACGCAGCGCGCGCACGATCATGCCCTCGGGATCGTCGTCGAGGTCGACCAGGCACAGCCGCGCCTCGATCCCGTACTCCTCGAACCGCGCCTGGCCCCGGGCCACCGCCGCGATCACCGGCTCCGGATCCCACCCCGAGATCAGTGCGGGATCCACCCCGATCACCAGCACTCGTCCCCGCGGCATGCGCGCTCCCTTCCGCGTCGGTCCGGCACCGGATCTCCACCCGGCGCGTACCCCGCTGGTCCGTGTCGCACCGATGCTGCCACAGTCGCGGCGGCGAACCAGCGGTTCGGCCGGGCCACGCAGGATTCGCGTGGGCCGGTAAGGCCGGGATCTCACCGGCCGGACGGTCGGACCAGCGCCACTGCCGACCGGTGCCTTGCCGAGGCCCGGTACTTCGGCGGGTTACTGCCGTGTCACTCCTACCGCCGGTGCCCCGGCTCGATCGGGGGCGATACCTGTGCCAAGCCGGTGCCGGCCGGGCCTTCGAGCAGGGTGCCGTCGGCGGCGAAGCGGGAGCCGTGCAGGGGGCAGTCCCACGTTTTCTCGGCGGCGTTCCAGCGCACGATGCCGCGCAGGTGCGGGCACACGGCCGAGACCGCGGTGGTGGTGCCGTCGACGGTGCAGGTCGCGGTGGGTTGCAGGAAGCGGCGATCGAGGCGGCCGGTGCCCTCCGGAGGTAGCGAGCCGTCGTCACCGGCGCGCGCGGCGCGGAGCCAGCCGGTGGACAGTTCGAGCGCGACCTCGGCGCCGGTCTTGGCCGCGGCGGGCAGCGCCTTGATCTCGTTCGCTCGCCAACTGGACAGGGGGACAGCCCAATCCGGGGTCTTGCCGGTGATGCGGCCCGCCAGCGCGTGGGCGGCGGCGACGGCATTGGTCATACCCCATTTGGCGTATCCGGTGCCCAGCAGGATGTCCTCGCGTCCCGGCAGCATCGGACCGACATAGGGCAGCTCTCCGATCGGCACGTAGTCCTGCGCCGACCAGGTCGCGATCGGTTCGGCGTCCGGGAACCACCGGCGCGTCCAGCCGATCAGGTCCGAGACCAGCTCGTCGGTGTGGCCCTTGCGGCCCACCGCGTGATTGTTCCCGCCGACCAGCAGTAGATCGCCGCCCGGATCCGGGACCCGGCGCAGCGACCGGGTGGGCCCGCCCGCGCTGATGTACATGCCGTGCGGGATCGGTTCGCCGGTGCGATACGCGGTGAGATAGGACCGCTCGGGGCGCAGCCGCGCGAAGAAGCCGCCACGATCGAGAATCGGGGTGCCGGTGGCCAGCACGACGGTGCCCGCGCGCACCGGACCCCGATCGGTGTCGAGCAGATGGTCGCCGTCGTCGGTGGAACGCACACCCCGCACCGCGCTGGATTCGTGAATCTGCACGGCATTGGATTCGATGTCCGCGGCCAGCATCGACAGCAGCGCCATCGGATTCACCTGGGCCTGATCGCGGAGCCGGACCGCCCCGAAGGACGGGAACGGCGT
Organism: Nocardia jejuensis NBRC 103114; assembly: GCF_001613145.1. GTDB lineage: Bacteria > Actinomycetota > Actinomycetes > Mycobacteriales > Mycobacteriaceae > Nocardia > Nocardia jejuensis. Next base: position 416,512 of record NZ_BDBU01000002.1, on the reverse strand, counting down.
GTCGACCTCGTCGAGCCGCTGCACCGGCAGGCCCGCCTCGCGCAGCACATCGTATTCGGCGCGAACGGCTTTCGACTCCCGGGCGGTCTGGGCATAGGTGAACGCGTCCGCGTGCTGATACGCCACGCCGCGGGCCTCGCAGTAGTCCACGAGCCAGCTCTGCGCGGCGCGATTGGCCTCGAGGTACGCCTCCAGCGTCGCACGTGAGTGCCCCCGCCGAATTCGCTGGCCCCGAATGCCTTGCAGCACACTGATCTTCGCCGTGCTGGCACCGGTGGTTCCCTCGCCTATTCGCTTGGCCTCCAGGACCGCGACGTGTTTCCCGTGCTCGGCCAGCAGCAACGCGGTGACCAGTCCGGTCAACCCGGCGCCGACCACGACCACGTCGTACCGCAGATCCGGCATCACCGGAAGCCGCGCGGGAGTCGGGACATCGATCAGCCACACAGGTGTCATGGTGTCGCTATAGCCGCGGTCAGCGCCGCGAAACGCGGTACGGGCCGTATCACCGGCGCCACAGCGGGATCAGTTCGTCTCGACCGGGTCGGCGGGCTGCCCCGGTGGCAGGTTCGCGACGGAGTGAAAGCGCAGGCTGGGACCGTCGCCGGGCGTTTCGGCCGCCGTGGGTGACAGCAGGTATCCGACATGATCACCGAAGTCGATGCGCTGCAGAATCTTCCCGGTGAGCCAGGCGCTCGCCGCCGCGAGGATGGGCAGCCGGTGCGGGCCCGGCCGCCATTCGCAGTGCTCGAACTTGTCGATCTCGGCCCCGGTCTCGGCCCCGAACAGCTGAGCCAGCGCCAGACCGTCCTCCCCCAGCAGGTGCACCGCGAGGTGGGTGGCGCGCTCGGCGACCTCGTAGGTGTAATTGTTCTTCGACAGGCAGACCAGGAAACGCCGCGGTTCGATACCGACCTGCGCGCCGAACCCGACCAGGCAGCCCGCGCGGACGCCGCCCGCGAGGGTGGTGACCACCCACATCGGCGCATCGCCCTGCGCGACCAGCCGGTCGAAGGATCGATGAATGCTGTTGTCCACGCGTCGCACAGGCCCCTCCAGCAGCTGGATCCGGCGGTCGTCAGAGTTGCCCGCTCAGCGTACCTATCGGTCTGTAGCTTGGCTGCGCGCCCCGGCTCACGAGACCGGGCATCGTGTGGCTTCCCGTGCCGGGGCTCAGGACTCCACGAACTGTTCGACCGGCAGATCGAATCGCATCGGCGCGAGATTCTGCTTGCGCAGCACCGACATCGGGGCGACGCGGATCACGGCATCGCGCAGCCGGACCACCGCCGGGTTCTGGATCTGCTCGAGCGTGGAGAGCTTGCGCGATTGCGCGACCAGCATGCGGGTGCGATCGCGACGCGCGTTCTCGTACCCGCGCAGGGCGCTGAGCGGATCCGGGTCCGAGGCGAGATGGTGCGCCAGCACGTAGGCGTCCTCGACCGAGGAGGATCCGCCCTGGCTGAGGCTGGTGAGCATCGGGTGCGCGGCATCGCCCAGCAGCGTCACCGGCCCGTCGCCCCAGACCTCCAGGAACGGGCGGTCCTGCGCCGGAACGGTGTGGATCGCCGCGTCCGGGGTGCGGTCGATGACCTCGGTGACCTCCGGCGCCCATCCGGCGAAAACCGTTGCGATGGCGTCTTTTCCGCCGTTCCAGGTCCGCGCCTGCTCGACGGGCAGGTTCTTGGTGCCCCACCAGTAGACCCGGCCGCCGCCGATGTCGATGAGGCCGAATCGCACGCCCCGGCCCCAGTAGTGATTGGCGTGTCCGGCGGGCAGCCGGGGATCGGAGAAGGGCACGGTGGCCAGCCAGCACACGTATCCGTGCTCGGTGACCGGCGCCGCGCCGGCCACCTGGGCGCGCACCTGCGAGCCGATGCCGTCGGCGCCGATCAGGACGTCGCCGTGCGCCGAGGTGCCGTCCTCGAACAGCGCCGTGACACCGTCGCCGGTCCGGGTGTAGCCGCTCAACCGCGCTCCGAGACGGATCGGGGTGTCCCCGGCCGCCGCCCGCAGGGTCGCGATCAGGTCGGTGCGGTGAATATTGACGATGGGCGAACCCAATTCGGCGGTGATCGCCCCGATCGGCAACTCGCGCAGCTGTTTTCCGGCCGTGGTCCGAATGCTGAAGTACTCCAGCGGGCTGCCCGCGCTCAGATCGACGCCGAGCGCGTCGAGCACCTTGGTGGCGTTGGAGGCCAAGCCGAGCCCGGTGCCGCTGTCGCGCCACTGCGGCCCGGCCTCGTACACCTCGACCTCGATGCCCCGGCGGCGCAGCGCCACGGCGGTGGTCAGACCACCGATCCCGGCGCCGATGACGATTGCTTTCACGATGGGAACGTCCTTGTCTGCGTGGATGATCGGGGTCAGTCGGCGATCGGGAGACCGCGGGCGATGGCGAAGTCCAGGACCCGGTCCGGCAGCAGCCGCGACACGGCGGCCACCAGCACCGAATCGGTGCCGACCTGATATCGGATGCGCGGGTTCGAGGCGGTCATGGCGTGCTGGACGGCGTCGGCGACCTGCTGGGGCCGGGTGCGGCTGGATGCCGCGCGCTCGGCGTTGGCCGCCACGAAACCGGTGAAGCGCCTGCGGTAGACCTCGGCGATCTCCGGGGGCGTGTCGTTCATGATGCGATCGGCGGTGTCGGCCAGTTTGCCCCAGATCGGGGTGGCGATCGCGCCCGGCGCGACGATGGACACCGCGACCCCCAGCGGCGCGAGTTCACGGCGCAGCGATCCGGACAGGCCCTCCTTGCCGAATTGCGAGGCGGCGTAGGCGCCCAGGTACGGTGAGGCCACCTTGCCGACGCCCGAACTCACGTTAACGATCCGGCCGGCGAGCCCCGTCGCGCCCGGACGGCGGGCGCGCAGCAGCGGCAGGAATTCCCGGGTCACCGCCAGGGTGCCGATCAGATTGACCTCGAGCTCCGCGCGGAGCTGATCGCTGCTCACGCATTCCAGCGGCGCGGACACGCAGATGCCGGCGTTGTTGACCAGACCGTGCAGCCCGGCGGGGCCCAGTTCGGCGCTGATCAGCTTGTGCGCGTCCGCGATCGAGGTCTCCGAGGTCACCTCCAGCAGGACCGGGCGCAGGCGTTCGGTGCCCGCTTGCGCGCGCAGCTGTTCCGCGCTCGCCTCCGTGCGCACACCGGCGTAGACGGTGAATCCCTCGCGCGCCAGATGCAGTGCGCTCGCCTTGCCCAGTCCGGAGGACGCTCCTGTGATGACTACCGCTCCGAGTTGTTCGTTCACGCCGATCAGCCTTTCCCGTGTGTGCTCGACTGCTGGGCCTCGGTCCGCGGCGCGGACTCCGCCAGCAGGATGGCCAGGGACGCATCGGCCAGCCGCACCGCGCGGGCGGTGGACACGACGTCCTGGATATAGGTGAAGTTCCAGTGCAGCGCACCGTGTGTGGTGTTCACGGTGGCGACGAAATACCCGCTGACCGACACGCCCGCGATGAACTGCGCGCCGGACAGCGTCCAGTCACCGAGACGATCGGCGAACCGGTATCGGCCGATATTGGACAGGCACACGTTGCCGGGTCCCTTGGCATCCACCACGGCGAACGAACGCTCGGCTCCGGCAACGGATCCCGGGCACAGGAAACGCAGGGTCACCAGGAGCGCGAGATGCTGCTGCAGAAGTTTGCGGCGCGACAGTCCCCGGTTCAGCTCGCGGGCGCTATGCCAGATACTCGGGACCGCACCGTAACTCAGCGCGGAGGGCACCGTGGCGACGTACGCCCCCGCGTCCGCCTGATCGACCGGCGGATCGAGTTCGGCCCGGAAGTCGATGGGCGAGCCGATCCCGATCCGGCCCGCGCGGCCCGGGGCGCATTCCTGCCCGAGCGCCTGCGCCATCGCCGCGGCCAGCGCGGCGTGCACCGTGACGCCCTCGGTGCGACAGCGCTCGACCACCGCCTCGAGCTGCTCGGCGGTGAGTTCGCGGTGCAGCAGCCGGGTCCGGCGATCGGCCGCCGGAACCACGACCTCCGGCGCCAGCCGCCCCGCCCGGGCGAGGGCGGCCGCGGCCTGGTCCGCGATCGCCGCCCCCGCGGCGTTCACGATGCCGCGCAGGCCACGAAACCGCTTGGGCAGCAGGTGTTCCGGCGCGGGCAGCGCCGGGCGCGGGGTGATGATGTCGGCGGCGGTGGTCGCTGGATCCCGTAGCCGATCGGCCAGCTCGAGCACTCGCCGCAGCAGGGTCAGCGCCGTGGTGCCGTCGGCGATCACGTGCGAGATCGTGAGCAGCAGATCATGCTGCTCGCCGGATGTTCCGCCGTGGTGCACGATGTCGACGAATCGCAGCAGCGGCCCGGTCCGCCACGGCAGCGAGGAGGACAACTCCACGGTCTCGACCTCGCGCTGCCACGCCGAGTCGTCGACCTCGCCGCCGCCGGAGCTCGCGGTTCCCGCGCCGTCTGCCGCCACCGCGGCGGGCGAACCGGCCTCGGCGAGCACGATGCGAATCGGGATGGCCGGATGCGCCGGTGCGGTGAAGCGCGGTTCGGTGCCGTCGACGGCCGATTCCACGCTCACCCGCAGCAGCGGATGTTCCGCGGCCAGCGCCGCGGCCGCCGCGGCGAGCAGTTCGGGCGCCAGCTCTCCCCGAACACGCACTCGCGCAACGACATTGAGCGGCGAGACCTGGTCGCACACCCAGTACCAGCGTTCGACCGGGCTCAGCGGCCGCCGTACTTCGCCGGTGTGTGGAAGTGCCACCGCGGCGGTGCGGTCGGTTCGACTCGTCATCGGTTCCCCAGATCTGCCAGCCCGGAGCGCGTGCCCGCCAGCCGCGCGCCGAGAATTCTCGCCAGTGCCGCGACATGCGCGCCGGACATCATGGTCAAGTGGTCGCCGGGTACCTCGATGATGTCCAGGCCGCGTGCGGCCCATCGGTCCCAGCCGTTGGTCGGACTCTCGAATCTGCTGCCCACCCGCCGATGTGCGCTCCCCGCGATCTCGGGCAGCTCCTGCGCCGCCTTCAACAGCACGATATCGCGATCCAGCTCGGTCATCGTGTAGTCCAGTGTCGCTTGATAGTTCGCGCGGAAGACCGAGTACAGCCGCCGAACCAGTTGCGGGGAGCTGTCTTCGGGCACGATGCCCTTGGCCACGGCCTGGCGCAGGATGGAATCGAAGAGCCGCTCCTGGGTCTCGGAGGTGTCGAACCGCGCCTGCGCGGCCTTGTCGCCTTCGGCGTACCAGAGCAGTTCCAGGAAGAACCAGACGATCAGGTCGGGTTCGGCGATCGGTTCGGGACGATCACCCAGGGCGATGGTGTCCAGCAGTACCAGCTGGGCCAGATCCGCCTCGGGCAGCTGCCGCGCCATCTCCAGCGCCACATAACCGCCGAAGGACCATCCCGCGATGTGGTACGGCCCCTGCGGGCAGACCCGGCGCACGGCGTCGAGGTAGCTCGCGGCGAGCTCGCTCATCGAGGTGAGCGGTTCGGTGCCCGGTGCCACACCGGCCGCCTGTAGCGCGTACACCGGCCGATCGCCGGGAAGTTGTCGGGCCAGTTCCAGGTAGCACAGCACGTTCCCGCCGATCGGGTGCACCAGGAACAGCGGTGTCGGATCGGTGAGCGCGGTGCGCGAGGTGCGCAGCGGCACCAGCGGATCGAATTCTCGCGCGACGCCACCGGCCCGCACGATTGCGGCCAGCCCGGCCGCGGTCGGCGCGGCGGCGAACGCCTCGAGCGGCACCTGTACCGACCACCGGCCACCGACCGTCATCGCCACCCGCATGGCTCCGATCGAGGTGCCGCCGGCCTCGAAGAAGTCCGAGTCGGCGAACAGCGCGGGCACACCGGCGAATTCGGCGAGAATCGCGACCAGCGCCGCCTCCAGCTCGTCGGCGGGTTCGCGGCCGCCGGAGACCGGCGCGCCCGACCCGGCGGCCAGCGCGCGCAGTGCCGCATCGTCACGCTTGCCGCTGGGTGTGAGCGGGAAGGCCTCGATCCATCGGTAGCGCGACGGAATCATATGTGCGGGAAGCACTTCGCGCAGGCCCGCGCTCAGCGTCGCCGCATCCACCTCGCTCGGCCCGATCAGCAGAGCGGCGAGCACGGTGTCGCCGTCGCCGAGCCCGTGCGCGAGCACTGCGGCCCGGTCGATTCCGGGCAGGGCCAGCAGCGCCAGTTCCACCTCGGCGCATTCGACGCGATACCCGCGCACCTTGACCTGCGTATCGGATCGACCCAGGCACACCAGCGCTCCGCCGGGCAGTTCCACACCGAGATCACCCGTGCGATACCGGATCTCGCCACCGGGAGCGGCGACGAACCGGGCAGCGGTCAGACCCGGCCGGCCCTCGTAGCCGTGCGCGAGAGCGCGGCCACTCAGATAGATCTCGCCCTTGACACCGCGCGCCACCGGCGCGAGCCGCTGATCGAGCAGGTGCACGCCGACACCGTCGATGGCGGCGCCGATCGGCGGCAGCTGCGGCGCGGTCTCGGCTCCCGCGGTCATCGGGAAGGCCAGTGCCACATGGGTTTCGGTCGGACCGTACTGGTTCTCCACGACGAGTCCGGGGTTGGTGGCCCACAGTCGCCGGATCTCCGGGGTGATCCGCAGTTGCTCACCGGAGGACACCACCGTCGTGAGCCCGGCCGGGTATCGGCCGCCTGCCTGCGCCGCTTCGGCCAGCGCCTGCAGACCCACGTACGGCAGATAGAGCCGCTGCACACCACCTTCGGCGAGCAGTTGCGCCAGCCACGGCGCGTCCAGGCGCTGCTGCTCGGAAATCAGCCGCAGCGTGCCCCCGCCGCACAGGGTGGAGAACAGTTCCTGGAAGTAGACGTCGAAGCCGGCCGGGGCCAGCTGCAGGGTGGTCGCGCCGCGCGCCGCCGACACCGTCCGGTTCTGCCAGGCGACGAGATTGGCCAGGGCCCGGTGCGGCATGCTCACCCCCTTGGGCTCACCGGTGGAGCCCGAGGTGAACAGCACGTAGGCGGTCTGCTCGGGATGCACGGCGGGCAGCACCGCCGGATCGCGGACCTCGGCATCGAGCAGCTCCGCGGCGTCGGTGACGACGCGCACCGGCCGAGAGCGCTCGATCATCGCCGCGCGCCGGGCGTGCGGATATCCGGGATCGAGCGGAACCACGGCCGCGCCCGCGCGCAGCACGCCCAGCACCACCGCGATCTGCTCCGGTGAGCGCGCGAGCAGCACCCCGACGCGGTCGCCGACGCCCACCCCGTCCGCGCGCAGCCGGTGCGCGATTCGTTCGGAGGCGTCCGAAAGTGTGCGATAGGTCCATTCGACGCGGCCGTCGGTCAGCGCGAGTCGATCCGGAACCAGGCTCGCGGTGGCCTCGAGCAGATGCACCACATCGTCGGCGCGGGCGGCGTCGAGGTCGATCGGCGCGCCGGGCGTGCGCACCAGGGCTTCGAGCACTCCGAGGAACACGCGGGCGTACTCCCGGCATTGCGCGCTGGTGAGCGCGTCGCGCCCGGCGTTCACCCGCAGCACCACATCCTCGGTGCGCGGATCCACCGCCGCGGTCACCAGCAGCGCGAAATTGGTCTCCTCGCGTGCGGAGAACTCGGTGATCGCCACCTCGCCGCCCTCCAGCAGGGGCGCGAACACGTGGTAGTTGACGTAGTTGAACGCGGTGTCGATGATCGGATCGCCGTGCCGGTCCGCGATCATCGAGCGCAGCGGGTACCGCCGGAACGGGTGACTGCGCCGATCTCGCCGTGCCACTCGGCGTACGGCATCGAGCCAGCTGTGCGCGTCGGCCTCCAGTCGCATGGGCACCGTGTTCAGGAACAGGCCCGCACCGGTGTCCGCTCCGGCGCGAGCGGGTCGCGCGTGCGTCACCACGCCGGTGGTCACATCCGCCGAGCCCGACATGGCCCGCAGCGTCAGGCAGTGCGCCGTCAGCAGCACCGCCTTGACCGGAAGCTGGTGTGCGGCAGCGAATCCGTGCAGCGCGTCACGCAGCCAACCCGGCAGGGTCGCCTGCGATTCACTCGGCCCGTCCGCCCCCGGCCGCTCGTGGTGCCGGGCCGATTCGATGGTGGTGGCGCTCGAGCCCTCGAGCAGTTCGGCCCAGTAGGCGCGTGCCGCCGGATCGGACTGCGCCGCCCGTTCGGCGCGCACGAATTCCGCGAGCAGGGTCGGCGAGTGCGGGGTCGGATCGACCGCGTCGATGTCGAATCCGAGCAGGTGCGCGTAGTCCTGCAGCAGTTCACGAATCAGGGTCGCGACGCTCCAGCCGTCCAGGATGGCGTGGTGGAAGTGCAGGACCAACGCGAAGCCGCCCGGCTCCGGAACGACCTGCATGCGGTGCAGCGGCGCGGCGTCGAAGGCGTGGTTGTCGAAATCGAGGGGGTTTTCCTCGTCGATGGTCAGTGTGTCCGGAGCGCACTCGCGCATGAACTCGATGCTGCGCACGAACTGGATCGGCAGCGAGCGCCCGGTCAGATCGAACCCCGAGCGCAGGGCCGGATGGCGACGCAGCAGGGAGTCGTATGCGGCACGGAAGGGCTTCTCGTGGAACGGCATTCGCAGGCGGTAGCGGAAAACATCCTGATACAGCGTGGAATCGGCGCTCTGCAGGCTGTGGTACAGCATGCCCAGCTGCAGCGCGCCGGCCGGGAAGGCGTCCTGGACGTCGGTGAGGGCGGCCCGGTCGATGAGCGGGATCAGCTCGAACGCCGATTCCACTCCGGGCCCGCCCGCGCCGTCGCTGTACGCCGTTGCCGCCGAGGCGAGTTCCGCGATGGTCGGGCGTGCGAAGAACGCCTCGACGTCGAATTCCAGTCCCCGGCGTTCGGCCGCGGTGCGCAGGCGCAGCGCGATGATCGAATCGCCGCCGACGGTGAAGAAGTCGTCGAACACCCCGATGCTCGCCACCTCGCGCCCGAGCACCTGCGCCCACAGCGCCGCGTACTCGGCCTCGAGTTCGGTCCGGGGCGCCTGGGCGTGCACGTCCCGCTCCACCGGCGCGGGCAGTGCCCGGCGATCGAGTTTGCCGCTCGCGGTGAGCGGTACGGCCTCGAGTTCCACGAAACGGGCCGGGACCATGTAGCCCGGCAGCCGCTCGATCAGATGCGCCGCGATGTCCTCCGCACGCGCGGAGCCCACGTAGTAGGCGGTCAAGGTGGTGGGCGCACCGGGATGCGTGTCGTCCACGACCACTCCCGCCGTGACACCGGGGCAGGCGGCGAGGTGGGTGCCGATCTCGCCGAGCGTCACCCGGTTGCCGCGCACCTTCACCTGATCGTCCAGGCGGCCCAGGTATTCGAGGGTGCCGTCCGCGCACCAGCGCACCAGATCACCGGTGCGGTAGCGACGTCCGTTCGGGACGCTCGCATCGGTGACGAACGACTCGAGGGTCAGATCGGGGCGCCCGCGATAGCCGCGCCCGACGCCCACGCCCGCGATGTTCAGCTCGCCCGCGACACCGATCGGGCAGCGCTCGCCGCGCGGATCCAGCACCAGCAGGGCGATATTGTCGATCGGCCTGCCGATCGGAACACGCCGCACCGCGGCGGTTCCCGGGTCCAGGTCGAACCAGGAGACATCGACGGTCGCCTCGGTCGGGCCGTAGAGATTGATCAGGCGCACCCCGGGCAGGCCGAGGTCGGCGAACACCCGGCGGAACCGGTTGGCCAGGGTGGGAGTGAGCGCCTCACCGCTGCAGAACACCAGGCGCAAGGATGCGAGCGTATCCGGTCCCGTTGCGCGAGTGGCGATCTCGTCCAGGAACGGGCCGAGCATGGACGGCACGAAGTGCAGCACGCTGACCCGGTGCCGGGCGATCTGATCCAGGATCGTGCGCGGATCACGCTCCCCGCCCGCGGGCAGCACGGCCACCTGCGCACCGGCCAGGGTCCACCACATCAGTTCCCAGACCGAGACGTCGAAGGTTGCCGGGGTCTTGTGCAGGATCACGTCCGTGTCGGTCAGCGGGTAGCGGCGCTGCATCCAGGCCAGCCGGTTCACCACCGAGGCGTGCTCGATCATGACGCCCTTCGGCGTGCCGGTCGAGCCCGAGGTGTAGATGAGGTAGGCCAGATCGCTCGGCCGGGTGTGGCTCACTCCCGGCGCGCCCGAAACCCCCTCCTGCTCGACCGCTACCCGGCGGACACCGAGTTCGGTTGCCAGCGAGTCGAATTCGTCACCTGCGATGAGCAGGCGGGCGCCACAGTCGCCGACGATGGTCCGGATTCGCAGGGCCGGGTAGCCGGGATCGATCGGCACGTACGCGCCACCGGCCGCCAGGACCGCGTGCACGGCGATCAGCAGCTCCGGTGACCGCGGCAGCACGATCGGCACACAGTCCTCGGGACGGAGTCCACCGGCGCGCAGCGCGGCCGCCAGGGCCTCGACCCGTGCCCCGAACTCGGCGTAGCTCGATTGGCCGACCTCGTCCCCGCCCCATCGCACCGCGGGGCGGTCCGGTGTCGCCGCGATCCGCTCGGCGAGCACTCGGTCGAGGGTGGTGTCGGGCAGGGGCACCGGATCCGAGCTCTCGAACTCGGCGAGCCGCGCGCGGTCGGCGCCGGACAGCAGCGGCAGCGAGGTGACCGGCGCGTCGGGCGCCGCGACGGCGGCGTCGATCATCGCGAACACCTGCCGCAGGGCGGTGCCGAAGGAGAAGTCCGCGTCGAAGACGTCATCGGCGTAGAAGAAGTCGATGTCCAGGGAGCCGTCGCCCTCGTTGTCACGGACCACGATGTTCAGCGCGTCGAGGGAGTATCCGGAGGAGAGCAGCGACAGCTCCGCGGCGAACTCCGGGAGTTCGACCGCGGGCACCTGGACGTAGGAGTAGGTCACATCGAACAGGGCCGCGGCCGCGGCCGGACTCGCGTTCTCGCGCAGTGCGCCCTGCAGATCACCGAGGGCGAATCGCTGGCGGCCCTGCAGATCCCACACCGCCGCGGCGGTGCGCGCCGCCAGCTCCGAGATCGACAGGTCCGCATCCACCGGGATGTGCAGCGGCAGCATATTGACCATGTCGCCGACCGTCGCGAACTCCTGCGGCGTGCGCCGGTTCAACAGCGGCACCCCGAGCACGATGTCGCCCTCACGGTGGATGCGCCGCAGATAGGCCGCGAGCACCGCGGCGGTGAACGCGAATACGCTGCGCCCGCTGCCCCGGACCGGCGCCATCCTCGCGCCGTCGATGTGCACGGTGCGCTGCGAGCGATGGTGGGTGCGGACCGTGGCGTCACGGGCGAACAGTGCCGGGGTCAGCTCCCCCACCTCGTGCAGCAGCGCCGCCCGATCGGCGTCCCATTCGGCCGAATGCCGGTAGCGCTCATCGGCTTCCACGATATCGAGGTAGCTGGGCGCGGGCGTGGTGTCCGGCTCGCCGGACAGGTACCCGGCGCACAGTTGACGCAGCACCACCCCGGCCGACCAGCCGTCCGCGACGGCGTGGTGGAACCTGCTGTAGATCAGGAACGAGTCGGCGCGGTCCAGCACGATGACGGTCTCGGCGAGCGGGCCGTCCAGTGGCATGACCACGTCGGTTCGCTGCCTCATCCACTCGAGCGCGGCGGCGCCGGGATCCTCGGCCCCGGTGCAGTCGATCACCTCGACCGATGCGACCGCCGGGCTGATCCGCTGCACCAACTCAAGCTCGTCCAGGCGAATCCGCAGCGCGTCGTTGCGCAATGCGGTGCGCCGCACCACCTCTCGCATGCGTTCCACGTCGGGTGCGCGGTTGATCCGGACGTACCCACCCACCTGGGTGAGCGGCAGATCCGGGTACCGGGCGCCGACCGCGACGATGTCCTGCTGATAGCGAGTCAGCGGCCGGCCGGGTTCGGGTGGGGGCGTGAGTGCCTCGGTCCGGGCGTTCGTCACCGGCAGCGGCGGGTGCTGACCCGCGGCCTCTCCGTCGGCGAGCGAGGTCGGCCGCTGTGGCCGACCGGCCCGGCCGTTCGAGAGCGGCGTCGAAACACGCTCTCCCCCATCCACGATGGGTACGCCTTCGGCGGTGGTGACGATGGCGTCGAGGCTCGAATCCTCGGCGCTCGAGTTCCGATCGGCTCCGGACCCGTCGATGAGGGCGAAGAGTTCGGCGTCGGTCATTTCACCGGATGCGTGCGAGTGCGAGCCCACCAGTTCCGGAGCCGCCTCGCGCACGGTGTCGATCATGCGGCGCAGCGCCTCGGCGATATCGGGGCGAAGCACGGCCGTGGCGAGCTCGGTCCGGCCCGCATCGGTGACCGCGTCGCCGGACATCGCGCCGGTCAGCGCGTCCAGCTGGATCAGCAGCCGATCGGCGGGATCGGGTGCGGGCGGGGCGATCTCGGCACAGATGTGAGTGGCCAAGGCCGTCGGTGAGGGATGGTCGAAGACCACCGTGGTGGCCAGCTGCATGCCGGTGGCGACCTTGAGGCGATTGCGGAATTCGACCGCGCCGAGGGAGTCGAAGCCCAGATCCTTGAATTGCGCTGTGGGCGCGATCGATTCGGGGCTCTCGTGCCCGAGCACAGCCGCGGCGACCGAACGCACCAGGGCCAGCACCGTCTGATGCTGTTCGGTGGCGGTGAGTCCGGCCAGACGCGCGGCGAGCGCGCCGGTGTCCGAACCGGTGTCGACCGCCACCCGGCGCCGGGGTGCGCGTACCAGGCCCCGGAAGATCGCGGGGACCTCCTCGCCCGGCCCGGAACTCAGTGCGGCGGTATCGATCCGAGCCGGGATCACCACGGCCCGGCCGAGCGAGAGCGACGCGTCGAACAGGGCCAGTCCGTCCGCGGTGCGCATCGGGACGAAGCCGCCGCGCGCCATGCGGGCGCGGTCGCGCTCGTCGAGGTGACCGGTCATGCCGGTGGCATCGGCCCACCAGCCCCAGCACAGCGAGGTCGCGGTCAGCGAACGCTGGCGGCGATGCTGGGCCAGGGCGTCCAGGAACGCGTTTGCCGCGGCGTAGTTGGCCTGTCCGGGTGAGCCGAACGTGCCTGCGGCCGAGGAGAACAGCACGAACATGGACAGATCCAGGTGTGCGGTGGCGGCGTGCAGATTCCAGGCCGCGTCCACCTTCGGGCGCAGCACGTCGGCCAGCTGCGCGGGGGTGAGCGCGGTGAAGACGCTGTCCTGCAGCAGGCCCGCGGCGTGCAGCACGGCGGTCAGCGGATGCTCGGCCGGGATCCCTGCCAGCAGGGCCTCCAGGGCGTCGCGATCGGCGACGTCGCACGCCACGATCTGCGCGTGTGCGCCGAGTTCGGCCAGCTCGGCGGCCAGCTCGGCCGCTCCCGGGGCGTCGGCGCCACGGCGGCTGGTCAGGACCAGGTGCCGGTATCCGTGCTCGCTCACCAGGTGTTTGGCGAACAGCGCGCCGAGCACCCCGGTTCCGCCGGTGATCAGCGCGGTGCCGGGTGAGAGTGCCGGAACGGGCTGTCGCAGTACCAGTTTGCCGATGTGCCGGGCCTGGCTCAGGTAGCGCAGCGCCTCGGGTGCGCGCCGTACGTCCCAGATCGAGACCGGAAGCGGGCGCAGCTCCCCGGATTCGAAGAGCCGCACGAGTTCGACGAGCATTTCCTGGATGCGGTCCAAGCCCGCCTCGTACAGATCGAACGCCTGGTACCGGACTCCCGGATACTCGGCCGCGATCCGGTCGGGTTCCCGGATATTGGTCTTGCCCATCGACAGGAAGCGCCCGCCGCGCGGCATCAAGCGCAGTGAGGCGTCGACGTATTCGGCGCCGAGGGATTCGAGGATGACGTCGAATCCGGCCCCGTCGGTGGCCGCGCGGAACTGCGTCTCGAAGTCCAGGGTGCGGGTGTTGCCGATGTGCGTGTCGTCGAATCCGATCTCGCGCAACAGGTATTGCTTGGCGGGGCTGGCGGTCACGTAGCATTCCGCGCCCCACAGCCGGGCCAGCTGGATCGCGGCCAGTCCGACGCCGCCGGTCGCGGCGTGCACGAGTAGTCGATCGCCCGGGCCCAGCTCGCCCAGATCGCGCAGCCCGTAGTAGGCGGTCGCGAACACCGCGCACGTCGAGGCGGCCTGTTCGAAGGACCAGCCGAGCGGAATCCGGGTGATGTGCCGATGGTCGGTGATGGTGGTCGGGCCGACACCGTCCATCACGCCGAACACCCGATCACCGGGCTCGACGGTGGTGACTCCGGGACCGACCTCGAGCACCACGCCCGCGCCCTCGCCGCCGATGCCCGCGCGCGGATCGGCGTAGACACTCAGCGAGATCATTATGTCGCGGAAGTTCACGCCGGTCGCACGGGCCGCGACGCGCACTTCACCGAATGCCAAGGGGCGGTTGATCTCCGGCCATTCCTGCAGGACCAGGTTCTCTCCGTCCAGGGTGCCGCGGCCCTGGGTGCGCAACTGCCAGCCGTCGGTGTCGGCCAAGGCCGCGTTGCCGACCATATCGGTGTGCGCACGGGTCAGGCGGGGCACGAACAGCGATCCGCGCCGCCACGCCAGCTGCGGTTCGGCCAGGGCGAGCGCCGTCGCGACGGCGTCGCGCCACGCCTCGGGATTGTCGAGATCGACCAGCAGGAGCCGGCCCGGGTTCTCGGTCTGCGCCGAGCGCAGCAGACCCCATACGGGCGCGCCGAGCAGATCCGGGATGTCCTCACCGGTGGCCACGCTGACGGCGCCGCTGGTCAGGACCACCAGGGGCGCGTCGGCGGTCCGCGCATCGCCGAGCCAGTCCTGGACCCGCGCCAGCAGCGCGGCCAGCGTCGTGTGAACCGCTTGCGGCACATCGATGTTCGGTATCTCGCTCGCCCATTGGCGCAGCACGCCCGCGGTGCCGGACGGTGACCGAGCGGGCAGGGGCAGCTCGGCCCAGGCCGTGTCGGGGATCGGCTGGGGCGCCTGCGCGGGAATCCAATCCACACCGAAGAGCGCGTCGCCGGTGCCGTCCCGGTGCGAGGCGAGCTGCGCACGCGAGACCGGGCGCATGGTCAGCGCGTCGACCGAACCGACCGGCGACCCCACCGCGTCGGTGAAGGTGAGCGCGACGCGATCGCCGCCGTGCGGAGTGATGCGCACCCGCAGGCCGCTCGCGCCGACCGCTCGCAGCGAGACGCCCTCCCAGGAGAACGGCAGGCGGATCTGGCTCGGATCGGCCGCGGTCATGAAGCCGCCGACGCCGAGCCCGTGCAGCGCCGCGTCCAGCAGCGCGGGATGCAGGCCGAATCGCTTGGCGTCCGCGCCGGCCTGCTCGGGCAGCGTCACTTCGGCGAGGATTTCCGCACCGAGCCGCCACACCGCGCGCAGGCCCCGGAACACCGGCCCGTACCGGTAGCCCTCCGCGTCGAGCCGCTCGTAGGTGTCGGAGATGTCGACCGGTTCCGCGCCCGCGGGCGGCCACGCTCCGGAAACGACCGGGGCGCCGATGGTTTCGGGAACGACCACGCCCTCGGCGTGCTGCGTCCAGACATCGGTGTCCGCGCCGACCGGGCACGAGTACACCCGCAGCGGGCGTTCCCCGGAGGGCTGCGCCGCGCTCACGACGACCCGGATCGCCACCGCGCCCGGATCCGGGACGATCAGCGGCGCCTGCAGCACGAGTTCCGCGACGCGGGGCGCGCCCGCGCGCTCACCCGCGAACAGGGCCAGTTCGGTGAGCACCGCCCCCGGAACCAGGACCGCACCCTGCACCCGGTGATCGGCCAGCCACGGGTGGGCGGCCAGGGACAGCCGACCGGTGAAGACCAGGCTGTCGGATTCGATATCGGTCAGGAAGGCGCCGAGCAGTGGATGCTCGGCGGCCGAGAGGCCCAGCGCCGCAACGTCTCCCGTTCCGGCCTCCGCGGCGTCGATCCAGAAGCGCCGACGCTGGAACGCATAGGTGGGCAGTTCCACCGTGTGCGCGCCGAAACCCGCGAGGTATCCGCGCCAGTCCGGGACCGGCCCGGCGGTGTGCACGAGCGCGGCCGAGGTCAGCAATTGGCGCATCCCGCCCTGATCGCGGCGCAGCGACCCGACCGCCACCGCGTCCTGCGCGCCGGTCGCGTCGAGGGTCTCCTGCAGACCCACGATGAGCACCGGATGTGGACTCGATTCGACGAAGGCCCGGTAGCCGAGGCGATGAGCGGTCAGGACCGCGTCCTGGAACAGCACGGTCCGGCGCAGATTGCGATACCAGTAGTCCGCGTCGAGTTCGGTGGTCTCGATGCGCTCACCGGTGACGGTGGACAGGAACGATACGGTGCCGCGCCTGGGGGTGATCCCGGCCAGCGCAGTGGCGATGTCCGCGCGGATCGTCTCGACCTGCGGTGAGTGCGAGGCGTAGTCGACCGGAATGCGGCGGGCGCGGATCTGGGCCGACTCGCAGTGGGCGAGGAGTTCCTCGCAGGCCCCGGCCGCACCGGAGACCACCGTGGACTGCGCGCCGTTCACCGCGGCGACGCCGAGTGCGCCGGGCCAGCGGGCGATCAGGTCGGTCGCTTCGGTCGCGGGCAGCGGCAGCGAGATCATGCCGCCGTGCCCGGCCAGCGTGGTGATCGCCTTGCTGCGCAGGGTCACCACCTTGGCCGCGTCGCGCAGTGACAGCGCCCCGGCGACGTAGGCGGCGGCGATCTCGCCCTGCGAATGTCCGATCACCGCATCGGGCCGAATGCCGAGCGACTGCCACAGGGCCGCGAGCCCGGTCATCACCGCGAACAGCGCGGGCTGCACGACATCGACGCGATCGAGGTCGGCCGCGCCCGATTCACCACGCAGCACGGCGGTGAGCGACCAGTCGACGAACTCGGCGAAGGCGGCGTCGACGGCCGCGATGTGATCGGCGAAAGCCGGTGCGGTGTCGAGCAATTCGGCCGCCATCTCCGGCCATTGCGAGCCCTGGCCCGGGAACACGAATACCGTGCCGCCGGTGGCGAGGGCCCGGCCCGTGATCACGTTCGGCGCGACGCGCTCGGCGGCGAGGGCGGCCAGGCCCGCACGCAGCTCCCCGGGATCCGCGCCGAGGACGACCGCGCGTTCATCGAAGGTGGCCCGGCCGCTCGCCAGTGAGTACGCCAGGTCCACGGGTTCGGTGGGAGGCGTTGCGGATTCGAGCCGTGCGAGCAGCCGCGCGGCGTGCTCGCGCAGGGCCGGTGCGGACTTGGCCGACAGCACCAGCGGCACGATCGCGGGCGCGGTGGCCACGACGGCCTCCGGCGTGGGGTCGGGTCGCGCCGTCACCGGCGGCGCTTGCTCGAGGACCACATGCGCATTGGTGCCGCTGATGCCGAACGCGGAAACCCCTGCGCGGCGCGGTCTTGCGGCGTGCACCGGCCACGGCGTCTCCTCGGTGACCACCCGGACCGTGCCGCTGGACCAGTCCACCTCCGGCGTCGGCGCCGCGACATTGATGGTCCGGGGCACTCTCCCGCGCCGCATGGCCTCGACCATCTTGATCACACCCGCCACACCCGCGGCGGCCTGGGAATGACCGATATTGGATTTCATCGAGCCCAGCAGCAGCGGCTGTTCGGCCGTGCGCGCCGCGCCGTAGGTGGCCAGCAGCGCCGCCGCCTCGATCGGATCGCCGAGCTTGGTGCCGGTGCCGTGCGCCTCGACCACGTCGATGTCGCCGGCGCCCAGCTCGCCGTCGGCGAGCGCCGCGCGGATGACCCGCCGCTGCGCCGCCCCATTGGGTGCGGACAACCCGTTGGACGCGCCGTCCTGCCCGATCGCCGAACCGCGCAGCACCGCGAGCACCGGATGACCGTGGCGCTGCGCCTCGGAAAGCCGTTCCAGCACAAGCACACCCGCACCCTCGGCCACTCCGAAACCGTCCGCGGTCGAGGAGAACGGCTTGCAGCGCCCGTCCGGGGCCAGCGCCCCGAGCCGGGCGAAGCCGACGAAGATGCTCGGCGAGCACACCACCGTCGCGCCACCGGCCAACGCCAGAGCGCACTCCCCCGCCCGCAGCGCCCGCATGGCCAGATGGATGGCCACCAGCGAGGAGGAGCAGGCGGTGTCGACGGTCATCGAGGGTCCGTCCAGACCCAGCGCGTAGGACAGCCTGCCCGAGGCGACGCTGATGGTGGTGCCGGTGGTCAGATATCCGGCCAGCCCCTCCCGATCGCGGTAGACCCGCGCGCCGTATTCCTGTGCGGTGACGCCCATGTAGACACCGGTGTCGGAGCCGGACAACGCCTGCGGATCGATGCCCGCGCGTTCGATGGCCTCCCACGAGATCTCCAACAGCAGTCGCTGCTGCGGGTCCATCGCCAGCGCCTCGCGTGGACTGATCCCGAAGAAGGCGGCATCGAAATCGCCTGCGCCGTCGACGAAATTGCCGTGCCGCACATACGTCGAGCCCGGAGCGTCGGGATCCGGGTTGTTCAGTGCCGACATGTCCCAGCCGCGATCCAGTGGCAGGGCCGCGGCGGCACTGCGACCCGAACTGACCAGATCCCACAGCCCCTCCGGCGCGCTGATGCCGCCGGGATAGCGGCATCCCATGGCGACGATGGCGATCGGCTCGCTCTGCCGGGCCCGAACCGCGTCGAGTGTGCGACGGGTGTCGTGCAATTCGCCGGCGGCCTTCGCCAGATAGGAACGCAGTTCAGCCTCGGCTGCCATGTGTCGAACCCTCCTGTGGTGCAGAGACATACGTGTGCGAGCGGGAACACACCCGGCGGAACTCGACGGGCGGGGTGTGGGGTCGCCGATCCGGATGACCGGCGCTGGATCAGCCCTGCGGTACGGCGCCGATCAGTGCGGGCGAGATCGGCCGCACGGTGGCCGGCAGACCGTCCGAGGGGACGGGCAGCGTGGTGAACCGCCATCGGGGTTCGTAGTCCTCGGGAAGTCGCCATTCCATCGCGCGCACCATGGCGTCCAGCAGGGCGACGGTCTTGAGCGTGCCCAGGTCCATTCCGGCGCACTTGTGCGCACCGGCGCCGAAGGGCACCCAGGCCAGGCGCTGGGTGCGCGTGTCGAGACGATCGGGCGCGAATCGCTCCGGGTCGAAACGCTCCGGGTCCGGCCAGTACTCCCCCAGCAGGTGGGTGGCCCAACTCCCCACCGCCACAAGGGTTCCCGCCGGGATGAAGCGGCCCAGGACGTCGGTGTCGCGCACCGCCCGGCGCAGGTATATCGGGGACGGAGCGACCAAGCGAAGGCTCTCGCGAATCACCAGATCCAGGGTCGGCACGGCCTCGATCGCGACGTCCGCGGGCGCGCCGCCACGGGCGAGCGACTCGTCCCGGACTCGCCGCTGCCAGTCCGGGTACCTCCCGAGGTGGTACGCGACGGCGGTCGCGGCCGCGACCGAGGTGTCGTGTGCGGCAATGAGTGTGAAGACCATGTGCTCGGCGATCTCGATATCGTCGAAGCCGTCGCCGTGTGCGTCGGCGGCCCGGCACAGCACGGTCAGGAAGTCCTCGCCGTCGCGGATCCGGGCCTGCGGTGCGGCCCGGACGTAGTAGTCGAGCAGTCGCGCCCGCGCCCGACGCGCGGCATGCCACCCGGTTCCCGGCACCGACACTCGCAGGGGTGCGCCCTCGGCCCGGATGCAGGTCTCGACATCGGCGATCAGAGCGCGCGCCTCGGCATCGAAGGGCCTGGCCAGGAAGGTGCGCGCGGTCATCGCCGCGGACACTTCCTTGATCAGCGCCAGCAGCGACACCCGCGCGACGGCCCGGCGCTGCGCGATCGCCGCGGTGGCGTCGGCGGCCATCCCCGCCGCGTATCCACGGACCGCGCCGGGGATGTAGGCCTGCTGCAGCAGGCGGCGATGGCGCAGATGCTGCGCGCCGTCCATGACCAGCGGGCCACCGTCGAACCACGGGCCGATGATCTCGCGCCACCCGCTCTCGAACGCGCGGGTCTTGTTCACCAGCACCTCGTGCACCGCGTCGGGACCCACGACGCTGACCACGTCCATGCCGAACGCCCGGGTCCAGGACACCGGACCGTGCCGGCGGTACAGCTCCGTCTGCACTCGCGGTCCGTCGCGGAGAAAGTGAATCCCCTTCCCCACCAGTGGAATACCTCGATCACCCGGTACGGGCACGAGCCCGCTGCCCGCCGGAGGGGTCGCCAGATCCGCCGGGCGCGCCGGAGTTCGGGCCAGCAGTCGATCCCACAGTCCCCCGGGTGCGGGCGGGTGAGAGGCGCTCACCGCGGGTGACGGGATCCCGCGTGAGTCGATCGAATCCGTTCGCGCCATGGCATCGTCGTCCTTCAGTGCCGTCGCCGAAGACGCCCTGCGACTCGGCGTGGCCGGGCACCAGGGGAACAATCGGACGGTGTGGTCGGACGTCGTTGTCCCGATGTCTCGGTCGCGACAATGCGACACCGGTCAGTCTCACATATGACACGTGACCCCGCATCTTCAGAACTCGTTGGTCACGAATCCCAAAGCACGGCAATGCTTTTGTGCTCTGCGCCGAAAGCGGACAAAAGGTCTGCCCGGCCGACTCTGACAGGTTAACCGGAACCTCGCCAATAGCAAGTGCTTGCGTTCGCTCCGCCCCGGCCCCCGCTCGACTCAGACCGCGAGCGCGGCCGCCGGGACGGACGCGGTGACCTCCGCCCGGCGCGCCGCCCGCTGCGCCAGCACGGTGCAGGTGAGCAGCTGGACCTGGTGAAAGATCATCAGGGGCAGCACGATCAGGCCGACGGGCTGACCCGCGAACAGGACCGAGGCCATGGGCAGGCCCGTGGCGAGACTCTTCTTGGAGCCGCAGAACACCAGCACGATGCGATCGGCGACGGTGAACCCGGCGAGTTTGCCGAGCACGGTGGTCACCGTGAGGACCGCGGCCAGCAAGCCCGCGCAGACCACGGCGGTCGCGACGATCCGGATCGGGGGCACGCCGCCCCAGATATGTTCCGCCACACCGGCACTGAATGCGGCGTAGACGACCAGGAACACCGATCCCCGATCGACCGAGCGCAACACCGCCGGGCGGCGCAGGACCCAGCCCAGACGGGGCCGCAGCAGCTGGCCGATCACGAACGGCAGCAGCAACTGCACCATGATGAACAGCACCGTCGAGGCTCTCACCTCGACCTTGCCGGTCGTGCTCATGAGCAGCACCACCAGCAGCGGCGTGGCGAAGACGCCGATCAGGTTGGACAGCGAGGCGCTGACCACCGCACCCGCCACATTGCCGCGCGCGATCGAGGTGAACGCGATCGAGGACTGCACGGTCGAGGGCACCAGGCACAGGAACAGCACCCCGGTGTAGAGATCCTGGGTCAGCACCGACGGCGCCAGGATTCGCAGCGCCAGACCCAGCACCGGGAACACGACGAAGGTGACCGACAGGACCGCCAGGTGCAAACGCCAATGCCGCAGTCCCGCAAGCGCTTCCCGAGGTTCCAGGCGCGCGCCGTAGAGCAGGAACAGCACCGCGATGGCGATCCTGGTGGCCCAGCCCAGCAGGTCCGCCACCTCACCGCGTGCCGGAAATACGCTCGCCAGGCCCACGCACGCCAGGATGCCGAGCATGAATCCGTCGATCGGGAGTGCCGAGAGCCGCTTCATATCGAGGACGCTACGGCCGGGTGCATACATCACGAAAGACGTTCGACCGGATATCTGTGAACGTACATCGTGATAAATTGAGCCGTGTTCGATCCGGAGTTGTTGCGCACCTTCCTCGCCGTGGAGCGGGCCGGCGGATTCACCGCGGCCGGAAAGGTTCTCGGGCTGCGCCAGTCCACGATCAGCGGCCATATCGCACGCCTGGAGAAGGCTGCCGGGCGCGCACTGCTGCGGCGCGATACCCGCAACCTCGCCCTCACCGCCGACGGCGTGGCCATGATCGGCTTCGCGCGCTCGATCCTGGACGAGAACGCGCGTGCCGAACGGTATTTCTCCGAGTCCACGCTCACCGGGCTGCTGCGCTTCGGGGCGTCGGATGATCTGGTGGCCAGTGAACTGCCCGCGGTGCTGCTGGAATTCCGTCGCGCGCATCCCGGGGTGGACCTCGCGCTCACCGTCGGGCTGAGCGAGAACCTCAAGACCCGAATGGAATCGGGCGAACTGGACCTGGTCTTCGGCAAGCGCCTTCCGGGCGAGCGGCACGGCGAACTGATCTGGAGTGACCCGCTGGTCTGGGCGGGGCCGCCCGGCAGCGCGGTCCCGGAGGATCCCGTGCCGTTCGTGACCTATCCGGCTCCGAGCCTGACCCGGCGCCTGGCACTGCAGGGGCTGCGGCGCGAGGGACGCGTCTCGCGCACCACCTGCGTCAGCGACAGCCTGCTCGGCTTACGTGCCGCGGCGCTCGCGGGCCTGGGATTCATCGTGCACGCCGAGAGCCTGCTGCCGGACGGGCTGGTGCGCATCCAGGACCCGGGGCTGCCGGATCTCGGGCGGCTGGAGTTCGTGCTCATGCACCGGCGTACCCGCCGCACCGCGCCCGAACAGGCCCTGCACGATGCCATCGTCGCGAATGCCCATCGGCTGCACGGGGTCTGAACCGGCCGCGCCGAATCGCACCGCGCCGCACCGGCTGTGCCTTCGCTCGGCAAAAGCGCCGTTCCCCACCGATATCGGCGAGGAACGGCGTGGGTCGGGTCGGAGATCCGGTCAGAGGGTGGGGCACAAACCTGCCCCGGCCGGCGGCTTCGCCGGCACGATCTGCTCCGGAACCGGCACCGGTCGCTCGGGAGCCAGCGGAGCGTTCCCGCGATCCGGCGAGAAGGGCGCATTGCCCCGCTCCGGAGCGGACGGCGAGTTGCCGGGCGACTGCGAATTGCCGGGAGACTGGGAGTTGCCGGGCGAAGGAGCCTTCGGCGCCGACGGCGTGGTGGGCGCCGAGCCGGTCGGGCCCCCCACCTCACCGGAGCCCCAGGCCGAGGACGGATTCATCGTGATCATGGCGGCGCTCACCAGCGCGCCCACGAAAAGGCCGATGCGCTTTTTATGCGTCATGAGCTGGGACGTTACCTACCGACCGGGATGTTTTAGGGACGCCCGGTCAGCCCGGTATGTCCCGGCGAACCGCCCGCTCAGTCCCCCGGTCCGGGCAACTGCTGCAGCCGAGCCCCTTCGATATCCAGGGCGCGCTGGAAACGGGTCAGGGTACGCGAGCCGTACAGGCCCATCGAGCGGGCATCGAGCAGCTCGGACTGTTGGGCCGCAAGCACATCCAGGCGCAACAGCCGATACTGCTCACGCGTGTCGAGCAGACTGTCGAACTCCCCGTCCTCGGGAGTGACGGTGCGCGTGCGCAATTCGTCACGCACCAGCTTCACCACATCGTCGGAGAACGCGCTGCCGTCGGGTAACGCCAGGGCGGGATCGTCCAGGACGATCTCGGCCCTGGCCGTCAACTCGGCGTGCAGTTCGGCGAATTCCTCACGGTCCCGGGTGATGTCGTCCCCCGGCACGCGCACCGCGCGAATCACGAACGGCAGGCTCAATCCCTGCACCAGCAGCGTGCTGATCGCGACCACGAACGCGATCAGCAGCAGTTCGGCACGATAGGGCGTGGAGGTCGGCAATGATTGCGCGGCCGCGAGCGTGATCGCCCCGCGCATCCCCGACCAGGCCAGCACCACCCCGCCACGCCAGCCGAAATTCTCCGCGACCGCGAACTTGATGTCGCCGCGCTTGCGCACGATCCGGTCCAGGAAGCGCTGCTGGCGCTTCTCGGTGAACCGTTGATCGACGTCGGGATCGTTGGCCCGCGCCTCCATCCGCTCCAGCACCGGTGTCATCGTCTCGGCCCGATTGGCGTCCCGGCGCAGCGAGGCCACCAGCGGCGCCACGAACAGCATGCGCATGGCGATCACCAGCACGGCGGCGAGCAGCCCGATCCAGACCGCCTCGCGCACACTCAGACCGGCCTCGGAGACCTCGTCCAGGACCGTCTTCACCTGCAGGCCCATCAGCAGGAAGACCCCGCCCTCGAGCAGGAACGCGACCGTCGCCCAGTTCGTCGCCTCGGTCAATCGGTCGGTGGCGCGCAGGAAGCGCGGGCTCAGATGCCCGGTGACCAGGCCCGTCACCACCACCGCCAGCACACCGGAGGCGTGCAGTTCCTCGGCCGGCACGAACGCCAGGAAGGGCACCACGAACGAGATCGCGGTATTGAGCACATTGTCGTTCAGCAGCGCGCGCACTCGCACGTTCACTATCCCGACCACCACGCCGACCAGGACCGCGCAGGCCACCGAGTACACGAACTCGCCACCGACGTGCAGCGGATGCACCGTCGCACCCATCGCCGCGACCGCCGAACTCAGCAGCACCAGCGCGGAGGCGTCGTTGACCAGGCCCTCGCCCTCCAGAATGGTCAGCAGTCGCGAGGGCAGCCCGAGTCGCTTGCCGACCGCGGTGGCGGCGACGGCGTCGGTCGGGCTGATCACCGCGCCCAGCGCGAAGGCAGCGGCCAGACCCAGGCCGGGCAGCAGGATCGAGAACATCAGACCCGAGCACAGCGTGGTCACCGCGACCAGCAGCACCGCCAAACCCGCGATCGCCTTGAAGTCGCGCCGGAAATCCTGGGCCGGAATGTGCACCGCCGCGGCGTACAGCAGCGGTGGCAGCACCCCGGCCAGGATCCACTCCGGCTCGACCTGGAAATCCGGAATGCTGGGCAGCAGGCTCATGGCCCCGCCCGCCACGACCAGTATCAGGGGCGAGGCCACCCCGATCTGCCGGGCGAACGCGGCGACCACCACGATGCTGATGACGCAGGTGACCGCGATCAGAGTCAGTTGCACTCTCGCATCCTGCAACGTTCATCGGAATTCGGCCAAGCCGCCACGCACGAGGTGGACCGACCGCAACCTGCGCACGCAAGCTCCCCGGCCCGGGTGCCTCCGGCCCGAAAAGGTGCTCTCGAGCGGGTCATCTCATACCCGGGTACTACGTGCGAACCCCACCGCCGGGGGATCTGCGGCGCCGCCCGCCGGCCATAGCGTCGCCGATATGACCACCGCGCCTCTCGCACCCGCCGCCCGGCCCGCGACCGTCACTGCCCGGCGACCGCACCGCCCCCTGCTCGTGACCACCGCGGGCATGGCCGTGCTCGCCGTATTCTCCCTGTGCGCCATGCTTTTCGACGATCGAATGCTGTTGCACGAATCGGTCTGGCTCAAGGCGTTCAAGTTCGCGTTCGCGTTCGCCCTGTACACCGCGACGCTGTCGTGGTTGCTCTCGTTCCCGCATCGCGGGCAGCGGCTCACCTGGTGGATGGGCACCGTCTTCGCCGCGACCAGCGTGGTGGACGTCGGATTCATCACGGTGCAGGCCGCGCGGGGCACCTTCAGTCATTTCAACGACGAGAGCGACGCGGTCAACGTGATCGGCCAGCAACTGTTCCAGTCCGGGGTGCCGGGGCTGTTCCTGGCGAATCTGGTGATCGCCCTGGTGCTTTCGTGGCAGCACGTCACCGACCGCCCGACCACCCGGGCCATCCACTACGGCCTGGGAATCGCCGTGGTGGGTATGGCGCTGGGATACCTCATGGGCTTCAGCGGCGAGCAGAAGGTCACCGACGCGTACGGCAAACCGGTGACCCTGGTGGCCGGGCACACCATCGTCGAGGGCAGGCCGCAGCTCCGCGACGGGGTCGGCGGTATGCCGATCACCCACTGGAGCACGATCGGCGGCGATATGCGCATTCCGCACTTCGTGGGCCTGCACGGCATCCAGGTCCTGATCCTGGCCGCGTTCCTGCTGGCCCGATTCGCTCCGCGGGTGCCGCTGCTGCGCGACGAGCGAGCCCGGGCCGATCTGATCCGGGTGCTGGCGCTGGGCTATGCCGGGCTACTGGGCGTGCTGCTGTGGCAGGCGTTGCGCGCGCAACCGCTGATCCGGCCCGACGCGGCCACCCTCGGCGCGCTGGGCGTGGTGGCCGCGGTCACCGTGGCGGGCGCCGTCCTGGTCCGCGTGGTGCGAGGCGGGGCGACGCCGCCCGCGAGCGCCGAGATCAGCGCAGTCGCTCCGCATCCCGGGTCAGCTTCACCAATGTCGCGGTGAGATCGGCCAACTCGAACCGATCCGCGCCCTCCGCCACCGCGGTCGCCACATCCTCCGCGGCACAGCGGGCCGCGAACCACCGATCCGAGAGATCGGCGACCTCCTGGGCGCTCAGGACCACCGAATCCTCGGGAATACCGGTGCCCTTCAGGCTGTTCCGATGTTCGTAGGCTCGCTGTCGGCACGATTGCCGACAGTACCGGCGGCGACGTCCGACCTCGGATTCGGCGATCTCCCTGCCACACCACTGACAGGGCGGAAGTACGCGGCGCGACATGGTTCGACACAGTAGTCAGCTCGAGGCGCTCGAACCCAATGGGCACGCCGAGACACCCCGGTCTCGGACAGATTCGCCGCCACCCGAAAAGGCACTTCAGGACTACCGACCGACACAGCGGCACAGCGTCGTGCGGGGACCTAGTAGAATGGCAGGGTTCTCTACGGGAACCTAAGCGTGCGCATAGGCGTTGACATTGCAGTAAGCAAGACGTAGCCGACAGGCGAGAAGGGACCGCACTCATGGCAGATCGCGTACTCCGGGGAAGTCGACTCGGAGCGGTGAGCTACGAGACCGACCGCGACCACGACCTCGCGCCGCGTCGGATGGCCCGCTACAAGACGGACAACGGCGAGGAATTCGATGTTCCGTTCGCCGACGACGCCGAGATTCCCCCGACCTGGCTGTGCCGTAACGGCCAGGAGGGTGCGTTGATGGAGGGCACCACTCAGGAGCCCAAGAAGGTCAAGCCGCCGCGCACCCACTGGGACATGCTGCTCGAGCGTCGCAGCAAGGAGGAGCTCGAGGAGCTGCTCCAGGAGCGGATGGATCTGATCAAGAGCCGTCGCCGCGGATAAGTAGCGCAGCGCATACGCATCGAGCCCCGCTCCCTTCTCGGGAGCGGGGCTCGGCGCTTGTCCGGGGTGGACCTTGCGGTGGTGACAACCGATCAGTGGCTGGCGACCTTGCGGTACTGCAGCAGCGCGATCGGCACCGCGACGGCCAGGATGCCGATCGAGCACAGGATGGCGTACAGCACGCAGTGATCGGCCGGCCAGCCCTCGGCCGGGACGAAGGTGGGCGGCGCGCCGTTGTCGAACAGCTTGCGGCCCGCCGCGGCGACCGCGGTGATCGGATTCCAGGCCGCGATCACGCGCAGCGGACCGGGCAGACTCTCACCGGAGATGAACGCCGAGGAGATGAACGACAGCGGGAACAGCCAGATCAGGCCGGCGCTCTGGGCAACCTCCACGCTGGGTGAGACCAGGCCGGTGATCGCGCCCACCCAGGACATGGCGAAGGCGAACAGCAGGATCACCGCGAATGCCAGTGCGGCATCGAGGATTCCGCCGTTGATCCGCCAGCCCACCACATAGCCGCACCCGGCCATGACGGCCAGTGCGAGCACGTTCACCACCGTGTCCGAGAGCGTGCGGCCCATCAGCACCGCCAGCCGCGACATCGGCAGCGTCCGCATCCGGTCGATGATGCCCTTGTGCAGATCGTTGGCCAGGCCGACGGTGGTGAAGGCCGCGTTGAAAGCCACTGTCTGCGCGAAGATTCCGGCCAGCAGGAATTCCCGATACTGGCTGCCGCCCAGGGACGCGCCGAACACGTACGCGAAAAGGAACACGAACATCAGCGGCTGGATGGTGGCGGTGACCAGCAGCGTGGGAACTCGCAGGATGGTCAGCAGGTTTCGATAGGCGACGATGGCACTGTCACGAAACACACGCGGCAGCAACAGCATCGGACCGGGCGACGGGGCGCGGACGGGCGCCTCGGCGGCGGGCCGCGCGGCGGGGGCCACGGGAGTGGTCGTCACGACAGGATCTCCTCTTGCACGGGGTCTGGGGCGGGGACCGGCACTTTGCGTTCCGCGGATTTGCCGGTGAGGGAAAGGAATACGTCGTCCAGGCTCGGCCGGTGCACCGCGGCGTCCACGACGCACACGCCCGCGTCGTCGAGCCGCCGCAGCGCCTCGACCATGGTGCGGGTGCCGTCGGCCACCACCACGACGGCCTGATCGGTCCCGTCGTCGTGGCTCGGCTCGCCGATGCCGACTCCCGCCAGCACCGTCAGCGCGGGCTTGGGATCCTGTCCGGCGGCCAGGGTGACGGTGAGCTTGTCACCGCCGATCGACATCTTGAGCTCGTCGGCCGAGCCGCGCGCGATCACGCGGCCCCGGTCGATGACGGTGATCCGGTCGGCCAGCAGATCGGCCTCCTCCAGATACTGCGTGGTCAGCAGGACCGTGGTGCCGTCGTCGACGAGTTCGCCGATGACCCGCCACATATCGAGCCGCCCGCGCGGATCCAGACCGGTGGTCGGCTCGTCGAGCACCACCACCGGCGGACGGCACA
Organism: Nocardia jejuensis NBRC 103114; assembly: GCF_001613145.1. Taxonomy (GTDB): domain Bacteria; phylum Actinomycetota; class Actinomycetes; order Mycobacteriales; family Mycobacteriaceae; genus Nocardia; species Nocardia jejuensis. Next base: position 388,275 of record NZ_BDBU01000002.1, on the reverse strand, counting down.
CCAGCGCACCCGCGAGGTCCAGCCGCCGGGCCATACCACCGGAGTAGGTGCCCGCGCGCCGGCCGGCCGCGTGCTGCAGCCCGAGGGCCTCCAGCAGCTGATCGGCGCGATCGGCGGCCGCCTTGTGCGACATGCCGTACAGCCGCGCGACCATGCGCAGGTTCTCGAAGCCGGTCAGGTTCGCGTCGATCGCCGCGTACTGCCCGGACAGGCCGAGCCGATTGCGGGCGCGCGCCGGATCCTTCAGCACGTCGATTCCGGCCACGTGCACCGACCCGGAGCTGGGTGCCAGCAGGGTGGTGACGATGCGGACCGTGGTGGTCTTGCCGGCCCCGTTGGGGCCGAGCAGTCCCATCACGGTGCCGGACGGAATCTCGAGATCGACTCCGTCCAGCACGCGCACTTTCCCGTAGTACTTGACCAGCCCGCTGATCTCCACTGCCAGACTCATCGGATGCCTTCCCGCTCGGTGCGGGAGCTGAGCTCGGCCAAGTGATCCCGCAGCACCGGCCCGATGACGGCAAGCGATTCGGGCGTGGTCATGCCCGAATGTCGGCAGCGCACGAGATGATCACGCACGTTGCCGGTGATGTACGGCTCCCACGCCGCGGCGTTGCGGTCCGGATCGGCCCGGTTGATCTCGTCCTCGGCGGCGGTGAAGAAGAGCATGTCGCCGTCGAAGATGCCGGGCCGGAATCCGTGCGCCTGCATCGCGCCGTTGGTGTAGCCGGTGTACAGCCGCTCCATGTGGTCGACGGTCAGGGCCGCGAACGGCCCCGGCCGGCTGCGCAGGAGTTCCGCGGCCTCGTTCAGTGTCATACGCGGATCGATATCGGCATCGCCGCCGAACATGTCGCTGCCGAATTCGCCGATGATCTCCGATACCGACGGAACGGCGTGATCGACCCAGCGATCCGAGAGCTGGTAGCTGTCCATCAGCGCGAGCATCGCGACCTCGTCGCCCGCGGCCTGCAGCTGCACCGCCACCTCATGGGCGATGAGCCCACCCAGCGACCAGCCCAGCACGTGGTACGGCCCCTGAGGCTGCACCGACTTCATGTGCGCCACATAGTATTGCGCGGCTTCGACGAGACTGTCGTGGCCCGGTTCACCGATCACGTGCGGAGCCTGCAGACCGTAGACCGGCCGATCCTGCGGCAGGTGCCCGGCGAGTCCGGAGAAGCACCAGGACAGGCCGATCGCCGGGTGGACGCAGAACAGCGGCGGGACATCGGAATCCGTGGCCGCCCGCAGCGGCAGCACCGCGCCCAGCGACGCGGCCAGTGCCGCACCCGTGTCGCCCTGCGCGTCGTCCAGCCGGACGGCGATGGCGGCCGGGGTGGATTCCCCGAACATGGCCTGCACCGGCAGATCGATCCCGGCGGCCCGCACGTGCGCGACCACCTTCGTCGCCAGCAGCGAGTTGCCGCCGAGTTCGAAGAATCCGTCGTCGACGCCGACCTGCTCGACCCCGAGCACCTCGGCGAAGGCGGCGCACAGCGCCTCCTCGGTCGGGGTGGACGGCGGCCGGTAGCCCTCGCGGGCCGCGAACACCGGCTCGGGCAGCGCCGCACGATCCAGCTTGCCCACCGGGGAGAGCGGGACCCGGTCCAGCAGCATGATCGACTGCGGGACCATGTAGTTCGGCACCAGCTCCGAGACGTGCGCGGTCAGCTCGGCCGTGGTGGGCGCGGTGCCCGTGCGCGGCTTCACGTAGCAGACCAGCGCGGTGGATCCGGCCGGAGTGCGATGGCCGATGGTGGTCGCGAACTCGACCGCGGCGTGCCGGGCCATGGCCGAGTCGATCTCGCCGAGCTCGATCCGGAAACCGCGAATCTTGACCTGGTGGTCGGTGCGGCCCACGTACTCCAGATCCTGTGCGCGACCGGCCCTTTCGAGCCAGCGCACCAGATCGCCGGTGCGGTACATGCGCTCGCCCGGCTTGCCGAACGGGTTGGCCACGAACCGCTGCGCGGTCAGACCCGGCCGCCGCAGATAACCGCGGGCCAGGGCCGCGCCCGCCAGATGCAGTTCACCGGTGACACCGGCCGGGGCCGGGTGCAGGCGGGCGTCCAGGACGCTGGCGCCGACGCCCCGGATGGGACCGCCGATGTCGATCTGCCCGCCGGGCGTCATGGGCCGGGAGATGATCGTGACGATGGTGGTCTCGGTGGGTCCGTAGACGTTGTAGAGCCTGCGGCCCGGAGCCCACCTGCTCACCAGATCCGGTGGCAGCGCCTCGCCGCCGACCAGCACGTGCCGCAGCGCGGTGACGCCGGTCGGGTCGACGGTGCCCAGCGCGGAGGTGGTGATGAAGGCGTGCGTGATGCCCTCGTCGATGAACACCTGCCCCAGCTCCTCGCCGCCGACCACACCGGCCGGGGTGAGCACCAGGGTGGCCGCGCCACCGAGCGCGAACAGCAGATCCAGCATCGCCGCGTCGAAACTCGGTGTGGCGAAGTGCAATACGCGAGCGCCGGGGCGAACGTCGAAACGTTCGGCGGTCTCGGCGGCGAAATTGGACAGGCCGCCGTGGGTGACCACCACGCCCTTGGGGACGCCGGTGGAGCCCGAGGTGTAGATGACGTACGCCGGGTTGTCCATGCGCAGCGGCACGATGCGGTCCGCGTCGGTGATCGGCGCGTCGGAGGTGGCCAGCACGCGACGCCGGAACGACGGCGCGTCCAGCACGGTCCAGTTCGCCCCGTCGGGCATCCGCTCGCGATGCGACGAGAGCGTGATGCCCACGGCCGCACCGGAATCCAGCAGCATATGGCTGATGCGCTGCTCGGGGTAGCCCGGGTCGACCGGCACGAACGCCGCACCGGCCTTGGCGATGGCCAGGGTGACCGCCACCGATTCCGCCGAACGCGGAATTCCCATGGCCACCAGGGTTTCCGGGCCCACCCCGAAACCGATCAGCACCCGGGCGAGCCGGTTGGTCCAGCGGTCCAGGGCGTCGTAGGAGATCTGGGTGCCCGCCGCGCGCACGGCGATGGCCGAGCGGTCGAGATCGGCCGCGGCCGCGAACACCTCCGGGAAGGTGACCGCGCGAGCGGGTTCACTCCCCCGCACCGGCGCCAGCGCCGACCATTCGCGCGAATCGAGCAGTTCCAGATCGCCCACGGCGGTGGCCGGATTCGCGGTGGCCGCGCCGAGCAGTCGCACGAACCGGTCGGCCAGGCGCTGCGCGGTGGCCTCCTCGAACAGGTCCGCCGCGTAGTTGACCTCGACCGTGATGCCGTCGGGTTCGCGAGCGCCGGACCAGGATTCGGTGAGGGTGAACTGCAGATCGAACTTGGCGATGCCGGGATCGGCGTCGTCGTTCTCGATGCGCAGGCCGGGCAGCTCGAGCACTCGCACCGGCTGGTTCTGCACCGAGAGCATGACCTGGAACATCGGGTGATGCGACTGGGTGCGGGCCGGGTTGAGCACCTCGACGAGGCGTTCGAACGGCACGTCGGCGTGTGCGAACGCCTCCAGGTCGGTATCGCGGACCGCGTGCAGCAGATCACCGAAGGCCGCGCCGCCGTCGAGCCGGGTGCGCAGCACCAGGGTGCCGACGAACATGCCGATCATGCGATCGAGCGCGGGGTGCCCGCGCCCGGCGATCGGGGTGCCGACGACGATGTCGTCACCGGCGGTGAGGCGATGCAGCAGCGCGACGAGCGCGGCGTGCAGCACCATGAACATGGTGACGCCGTGTTCGGCTGCCAGCGACTGCAATTCGCGGTGGGTGCGGGCATCGAGCCGGCATTCCACGGTGCCGCCGCGGTAGCTCGGCACCGGCGGACGCGGCCGATCCGCGGGGACCGACAGCAGCTCCGGGATCCCGGCCAGGGCGCCGCGCCAGTAGTCGAGCTGGCGGCTGATCACCGAGTCCTCGTCGTCCTCGCGCCCCAGCACCTCCTGCTGCCACAGCGTGTAATCGGCGTACTGGACGGGCAGTTCCGGCCAGTCGGGGGTCTGTCCCCCGGCATGGGCGCTGTAGGCCACGGCCACGTCGGCGGCGAGTGGCTGCAGCGACCAGCCGTCCATCGCGATGTGGTGCACGACCAGCACCAGCACATGCTCCCGGTCCTGGTTCGAGGATCCGGTCAGCCGCAGCAGCTCCGCACGCAGCGGCACCTCGGTGGCGAGATCGAATCCGGCCGCGGTGACGCGGCGGATCTCGGCGGGCACCGCGTCGGCGGGCACGGTGCGCACGGGCAGATCCAGTGCGGCCTGCTCGAGGTCCAGCACGTGCTGGCACGGTTCGTCGTCGAGTTCGGGGAACACCGTGCGCAGCGTCTCGTGCCGCTGCTGCAGATCGTGCAGTGCGGCGCGCAGTGCGGGAACGTCGAGCTCGCCGGTGAGACGCAGGGCGACGGGAATGTTGTACGCGCCCACGCCCGCTCCCGGTTCGCCGGTATCGAACGTCTCCAGGAACCACAGTCGGCGCTGGGCCGTGGAGAGCGGGATCCGCTCGGGCCGGATCCGCCTGCGCGGTTCCGGACGCAGGTCCGTCGAGGCGGTGCCGCTGTCCAGGGACGCGGCCAGTCCGGCCACGGTGGGTGCGGCGAAGACCGCGCGCACCTCGAGCCGTACGCCGGTGGCGGTCCCGAGTCGGGCCACCAATTGGGTGGCCAGCAGCGAGTTTCCGCCCACCTCGAAGAAGCTGTCGTCCGCGCCGAGGGCCTCGGCGCCGACCAGATCGCCCATGATCTCGGCGACCAGACGCTCGGTATCGGTCTCCGGATCGCGGGAGACCACGGCGACGGCGGCCTGCGGTTCGGGCAGCGCGTCGCGATCGAGCTTGCCGACCGGGGTCAGCGGAATGTGCTCCAGCAGGGTGATGCCGCTCGGAACCATGTGGGCGGGAAGGTCCTTGGCGCAGTGCGCGCGCAGGGCCTCGGTGTCGACGGCGGTGCCGTCGGCGGGCAGCACGAAGGACACGATGCGCGGGGTGCCCGCGATGGTGCGTACCTCGGTGTGCGCGAACCGGATCGACGGGTGCGCGGTCAGGACCGCGTCGATCTCGCCCAGCTCGATGCGGAAGCCGCGCATCTTGACCTGGTGGTCACTGCGGCCCAGGTAGATCAGCGCGCCCTCGGCGGTCCAGCGGACCACGTCACCGGTGCGGTAGAGCCGCCCGCCCTCGAGTCCGAACGGATCGGCGATGAAACGCCCGGCGGTCAACCCGAAACGATCCAGGTAGCCGCGCGCCACGCCCTGTCCGCCGACGTACAGCTCGCCGGGAACGCCGATCGGAACCGGCCGCAGCCGCTCGTCGAGCACGACCGCCCGGGCACCGCGCACCAGGGTGCCGATGGCGACCGGTTCGCCCGGCACCAGCGGACCGGCGATGGTGATGACCACCGTGGCCTCGGTGGGGCCGTAGCCGTTGAACATCATGCGGCCCGGAGCCCAGCGCGCCACCAGTTCCGGCCCGCACGCCTCACCGCCGACCATGACCGCCCGCAGCTCCGGCAGGGGCCAGCGGTCACGATCGATGGTGGCCAGTGCGGCCGGGGTCATGAAGGTGTGACTGATCCGCTCGCGCTCCATCAGCGCGGCCAGTTCGTCACCGCCGTACACATCCGGCGGGACGATGACCATGGTCGCACCGGATCCGACCGCCAGCAGCAGATCCAGGATGGCGGCGTCGAAGCTCGGCGAGGAGAAGTGCATGGTGCGCGAATCTCGTTCCACGCGCATGCGATCGCGGATCTCGTCGGCGAAATTGGACAGGCCGCCGTGCGTCACGGTGACGCCCTTGGGCTTGCCGGTGGACCCGGAGGTGTAGATGACGTACGCCAGGTCCGCGGTCCACAGGGTGGTGAGCCGATCGGCGTCGGTGACCGGGCCGTCGTCGAGCACCTCGAGCTCTTCCAGAAGTTCGGCGTCGTCGACCAGCAGCCATTCGATCGGATGGTCACCGGCGGCGTCGTAGAGGCTGTCGGCGTGCTCGACCAGGCTCACTCCGACCGTGCAGCCGGAGTCGACGAGCATGTGCCGCACCCGATCCGCCGGATAGTTCGGATCGATCGGGACGAAGGCGGCGCCCGATTTGGCGACCGCCAGCACCGCGAGCACGGATTCCACCGAGCGGGTGAGCCCGAGCGCGACCCGGTCCCCGGGGCCCAGGCCCCGGCTGATCAGCGCCCGCGCCAGCCGGTTGGAGTAGACGTCCGACTCCAGGTAGGTCAGCGCGGTCTCCCCGCAGCGCACGAACTCGCGATCGGCGTTGAGGTGCGCGGTGGCCGCGAAGTAGGCCGCCAGGCTGCACTGCGGTTCCGGGGCGGGACCCCAGGCGGGAGTGAGCAATTCGCGCTCGAGATCGGTCCGCGCGTCGATGTCGCGCACCCGGATCCGCGGATCGGCGGTGACCGCCTCGAACACTCGCAGCAGCCGGTGCGCGAGCGTCTCGATCGTGTGCTGATCGAAAAGTTCGGCGGCGTAGAGGAATTCGTAGACCCGGTCCTGTGCGTCCAGGCCCGGGAGCACACGCAGCTCCAGATCGAACTTGGCGAGCGCGATGTCGAGTTCCTCGGCCCGCAGCGCCAGGCCGGGCAGCTGCAGTGCCGGCAGCGGGGTGTCCTGCACCGTGAGCGCCACCTGCACCAGCGGCTTCATGGTGCGGCGGTCACCCGAATTGCCGCCGCGCGCGGCGAGTTCCTCCACCACGCGTTCGAACGGCACCTCGGCATTGGCCATGGCGGCCAGCTCGGTGTCGCGGTCGGCCTGCAGCAGTTCGGCGAAGCCGCGATCGGGATCCACGTCCGAGCGCAGCACCAGGGTGTTGACGAACATGCCCACGAGCTCGTCCAGGCGGGTGTCGGTGCGGCCCGCCACCGGGGTGCAGATGACGATGTCGCGACCGCCGGTGACCACGCGCAGCAACACCGCGAGGGTCGAGCGCAGCACCATGAACATGCTGACGCCGTGGGTGCGGGCGGTCTCGGCGAGCTTGCGCTGCAGGGCGTCCGGGACCTCGAAGCGCACGGTGCCCGCGCGCTGGGTGGGCTCGAGCGGCCGGGGCCGGTCGTAGGGCAGGGGCAGTTCCTCGGGCAGTTCGGCCAGCGCGCCGCGCCAGTAGGCCAGCTGGGTGGCCGCGAGGCTCTCGGGATCGGAGTCCTGGCCCAGGCATTCGCGCTGCCACAGGCTGAAGTCCGCGTACTGCACCGGCAGCGGGGTCCACGCCGGGGCCACGCCGCCGTTGCGGGCCGCGTAGGCCACGGCCAGGTCGCGGGTCAGCGGGCCGAGCGACCAGCCGTCGGCCGCGATGTGATGCAGCACGATGCCGAGCTGGTGACGGCGAGCACCGGTGTGCAGCAGCGTCATTCGCAGCGGAATGTCGCGGGTGAGATCGAAGCCGCGCCGGGCCAGCGAGCGCAGCGCGGTGTGCGCGCCCGCCTCGTCGGTCTCGATCGGCTCCAGCCCCGGCAGGCACGCCCGGGTCTCGAGCACCCGCTGGAACGCGCCCTGGTTGTCCTCGGGGAAGACGGTGCGCAGCACCTCGTGCCGCTCCACCACGTCCGCGAGGGCGGCGCGAATGGCCGCGATGTTCGGATCGCCGTCGATCCGAAGCACGAATGCGATGTTGTAAGCGCTCGATTCGGGGGAATATCTGTTGAGGAACCACAGTCGCTGCTGCGGCAGGGACAGTGGTACGCGCTCCGGGCGCGGGGTATGCACCGCCAGCGCCGACCGCTGCGTCCGGGGCGCTTCCGTCAGCTTGACGGCCACGCCGGCGACCGTCGGCGCCTCGAAGATGGCGCGTACCGGCAGTTCCACCCCGAATTCACCGTGCAGAGCCGCGGTGAGGCGGGTGGCCAGCAGTGAATTGCCGCCGATCTCGAAGAAATTGTCCTCCGCGCCGTGCACCGGGGTGCCCAGGACGGCGCCGAAGACCAGCGCGACCTGCTGCTCCATCTCCGTCTCCGGGGCCCGCGAGGGTGCCGCGGCCACGAAATCCGGTGCGGGCAGGGCCTTTCGGTCCAGCTTGCCGGACGGGGTGACCGGCATGGCGTCCAGGATCGTCACCGCCGAGGGCACCATGTACCCCGGCAACCGGCCGCGGGCGGTGTCCAGCACCGCGGGGATGTCGATCTCGGTCTCGGCGGTGAGATAGGCGACCAGACGCGGGATTCCACGCTCGTCGTTGTGGACCACGGTGAGCGCGAACGTGATTCCCGGGTGATCGCGCAGCACGTGGTCGATCTCGCGCAGCTCGATGCGGAAACCGCGGATCTTGATCTGATCGTCGGCGCGGCCCAGGAAGCGCAGCTGCCCGATTCCGTCGGTGACCACCAGATCGCCGGTGCGGTACATGCGTTCGCCGCGACGGCCGTGCGGATTGGCCGGGAAGCGCTGTGCGGTCAGGGCGTGCTTGCCCAGATAGCCGCGGGCCAGGCCGGGGCCGGACAGGTACAGCTCGCCCGCCACGCCCGGCGGCACCGGATGCAGGCGGGGGTCGAGCACGAACAGCCGCATGCCGCGCACGGGCAAGCCGATCGGCACCGGCTGCCCCGCCACCATCGGACCGGTGGCGGTCGCGGCGACCGTGGCCTCGGACGGGCCGTACATGTTGTGCATGCGCCGCGCGGGGAGACCGGGGCGTGACTCGGGTGCGGTCCAGACCCGGACCAGTTCCTCGGGGCAGGCTTCGCCACCGACGATCACGGCCTCGAGGTCGGGCAGGTCCGCCTCGGGCACGGTGGCCAGGGCGGCGGGGGTGACGAAGGCATGGGTCACCCGCTCCTCGCGCAGGATCGCCGCGAGCTCCGCGCCGCCGAAGACTCCGGCGGGCGCGACCACCATGGTGGCTCCGGCCGCGAAGCCCAGCAGCAGCTCCAGCACCGAGGCGTCGAAGCTGGGCGAGGAGAAGTGCAGCGTGCGCGCGGAATCGGTGACCCGGAACAGATGCATCTGCTCGTGCGCCAGCGACGCGAGCCCGGCATTGGTGACGACCACGGCCTTGGGCTTGCCGGTGGACCCGGAGGTGTAGATGAGGTACGCCGGACCCGCGGTGCGCAGCGGATGGTGCCGTTCGGCGTCGCCGAGCGGGGAATCGCGCAGGCGCGCGCATTCGGCGGCCAGTTCGTCCGAGCCCAGCAGCAGCCAGTCCACGTACGTCTTGCGGTGCCGCCCACGACTTCCCGGCCAGTCCGGCATCTCGCCGCGGCGATCGGGGCTGGTGATGCCGAGCATGGCGCCCGAATCCGAGAGCATGTGCGCGATCCGGTCCGACGGGTAGTCCGGATCGATCGGCACATACGCCGCACCGGTTTTCGCGACCGACCACACCGCGAGCACGCAGTCCACGCTGCGCGAGAGCGCGATGGCCACGACCACCTCGGGGCCCGCGCCGTGCTCGATCAGCACCCGCGCCAGGCGGTTCGAGCGTTCGTCGAGTTCGCGGTAGGTGGTGTCGCGTCCCAGGTAGCGCACCGCGACCGCGTCGGGCACACGCTCGGCGGTATCGGTGAGCAGGCGCGCGAGGGTGGTGCCGGGTTCGCCGGGCGAGCCCTGGATCGGAACCAGTTTGGCGATCTCGCGGGTGTCCAGGATCGGCAGATCGCCGACCGGGACGGTGGGGTCGGCCACGGCCGCGGCGAGCAGCGCGCCGAAGCGGCGAGCGATCGCCTCCACGGTGGGCTTGTCGAAAACATCGGCCGCATAGCCGAATTCGGCGGTCAGCGGAGCGTCCTCGGCGCCGGTCCCCAGCGGCTCGTGCACCGTGAGCTGCAGGTCGAACTTGGCGATGTCCACCGAGATGGGCAGCACGGTGGCGTGCACGCCGGGCAGCTCGATCGTCAGTTCCGGGGTGCTGTCGTAGGAGAGCATGACCTGGAACAGCGGATGCCGAGCGGCCGAGCGCTCGGGGTTGACGACCTCGACCAGCCGCTCGAACGGCACGTCCGCGTTGGCGAAGGCATTGAGGTCGGTGTCGCGCACCTCGGCCAGCATGCGGTCGAAGCCGGCGGCCGGATCGACCACCGTGCGCAGCACCAGCGTATTGACGAACATGCCGACCAGCTCGTCCAGCGCCGGATCGCTGCGGCCCGCGATGGGGGTGCCGATGGCGATATCGGTGGTGTTGCACAGGCGCGAGAGCAGCGCCGCCAGGGTCGCGTGCAGGACCATGAACATGCTGACGCCGCGTTCGGTGGCCAAAGCGGCCAGGGCGCGGCGGATCTCGGCCGGAATGGTGAACTCGACCCGGCCGCCGTCGGTGGAGCGCTGACGCGGACGCGGGCGGTCGAACGGCAGATCCAGTTGATCGGGCAGGTCCGCGAGCCCGGCGCGCCAGTAGGCCAGCTGCCGCGACAGCGCGCTGGTGGGGTCGGCCTCGTCGCCGAGCAGTTCCCGTTGCCACAGTGCGAAATCCGCGTACTGGACCGGCAGAGCGGGCGTCGCCGGTTCCTCCCCGACCGCGCGGGCCGCCACCGAGACCATGATGTCGCGGATCAGCGGGGCGATGGACCAGCCGTCGCCGCTGATGTGGTGCAGCACCATCAGGAACACATGGGTGTCCGGCCCGGTCGCGTACAGCGCCACCCGGATCGGGGCCTGGCTGCGCAGATCGAACGCGTACCCGGCGAATTCGCTCGCCAGGGCCAGCACGTCGGCCTCGGTGGCGTCGATCGGATCCAGCGTCAGCGGGATCTCCGAGGCCGGATGCACCGCCTGGCACGGCCCCTGCGGGGTGTCCGGGAAGGTGGTGCGCAGGCTCTCGTGGCGCTCCAGCACGTCGATCAGACCCGCGCGCAGCGCCGAGATGTCCAGCGGCCCGGTCAGTTCCACCGCGAGCGGCATGTTGTAGGCCGCGGCGTGCTCGGCGAAGCGGTTCAGGATCCACAGGCGCTGCTGTGCCAGCGACAGCGGAATGTGTTGCGGCCGTTCACCCGCGACGAGCTTGGGCGAGGAACTCTCCGCCTGCGGACCGGCGGCGCGAGCCGCCAGGGCCACGACGGTGGCGGATTCGAACATGTCCCGGATGGTCAGCGACGCACCCAGTGCGGCGTTGACGCGGGCGATCGCCCGGGCCGCGCTGAGCGAATTGCCGCCGAGGTCGAAGAAGTTGTCCTCGATGCCGAAGTCGTCGGTGCCGAGCACCTCGGCGAATATCGCGCTGAGGCTGCGTTCCAGATCGGTGCTGGGTTCGGCGCTGACCGCCGGGGACGCGCGCCGGATGTGCGCGCCGGGATCGGGCAGGGCCTTGCGATCGACCTTGCCGTTGGCGCTCAGCGGTAGTTCGTCGAGCACGACCAGCACGGCCGGGACCATGTAGCCGGGCAGCACGGCGCGCAGACCGGTGGCCAGGTCGGCGGTATCGAGGGTGCCGGTCTCGGGTGCGGCCACCACGTAGCCGATCAGCTCGTCACCGCCGCGACCGCGACGGGCGACGCACACCGCGCGGGTCACGCGCGGATCGGCCAGCAGCGCGTTCTCGATCTCGCCCAGTTCGATGCGCAGGCCGCGCACCTTGACCTGGAAGTCGCTGCGGCCCAGGTACTCCAGCACCCCGGAGCGGCCACCACGCCAGCGCACCAGATCGCCGGTGCGGTACATGCGGGTGCCGGAGGTGAACGGGTTGGCCACGAAACGGTCCGCGGACAGACCCGGACGGCCGAGATAGCCGCGCGCGAGCTGGACGCCCGCCAGGTACAGCTCACCCACCACACCGGGCGCCACCGGCTGCAACCGGGCGTCCAGCACATAGGTGCGGGTGTTCCAGATGGGCGCGCCGATCGGCACGTCGGTCGCGCCGGGCGTGCAGTGCCAGGCGGTGACGTCGACGGCGGCCTCGGTGGGGCCGTACAGATTGTGCAGCTGCGGGGCGTTCGGGCCGGTGCCCAGGGCGGCGTGGAACTCCGCGACGGTGGCGGCGGGCAGACCCTCACCGCTGCAGAACACGCGCGTGAGGCCGGTGCAGCCGCGCACGTCGGTGTCGGTGAGGAACACCGACAGCATGGACGGCACGAAATGCGCCGTGGTGACGCTCTTCTCGGCGATGATCCGGGCCAGATAGCCGGGGTCGCGATGCCCGTCGGGCGCGGCGATGACCAGGCGCGCACCGATCTGCAAGGGCCAGAAGAACTCCCACACCGACACGTCGAAGGTGGCGGGGGTCTTCTGCAGCACCACATCGGCGCTGTCGAGCGGGTAGGCGTGCTGCATCCAGCGCAGCCGGTTCACGATGGCGGCATGGCTCACGCCCACGCCCTTGGGCTTGCCGGTGGAACCGGAGGTGAAGATGACGTACGCCAGGTGATCCGGGCGCAGCGGGGCCGAGCGATCGGCATCGGTGACCGGGCGACCGGTGTGCGCGCTCAGGTCCGCGTCGTCGATGTCGAAACGGGCTGCGCCGGGCGGCAATTCGAAGCCGTCACGCGCCGCGGTGAGCACGCAGAGCGGATTCGCCTGCTCCAGGATGGCGGTGATGCGGTCGGCGGGATGGTCCGGATCGATGGGCAGGTAGGCCGCGCCCGCCTTCACGATGGCGTACATGCCGACCAGCAGGTCCAGGCTGCGGCGAATCGCCAGGCCCACCACCGTGTCCGGGCCCGCGCCGCGCGAGACGAGTTCGCGGGCCAGTCGATTGGCGCGCTCGTCGAAGGCGGCGTAGGTGAGCGTCTCCCCCTCGAAGTCCAGGGCGACGCGGTTGGGGCACATGACCGCCCGGTCGGCGAACAGGCCGGCCAGGGTGCCTTCCTGGCGTGCGACCTGGGTCGAATTCCATTCGTGCAGAACGCGTTCCCGCTCGAGATCGGTCAGCACGGCCAGATCCCCGACCACGACCTTGGGATCCGCGCGCAGGAACCGCTCCAGGTAGTCCAGGAAGCGGCCGTGGTGCATCGCGAGTTCGGCGTCGCCGTAGAGGTTCGGGTTGGCCTCGAAGTCGATATTGGTGCGGCCGTTCGCGCCGTTGTACAGGTTGATCGACAGATCCTCGACCGGCCCGGTGGACAGCACGTTCAGCGAACCGGTCAGGCTGCCGAACTTGAGTTCGCTGTGGAAGAGCATGAGGTTGACCATCGGCCCGAAGAAGCCGCGCGCGTCGCGGGAGTAGCCGCAGTCGCGGCGGATGTCGTCGCTGCGATAGCGCTGGTGCCGCAGGGCGCCGGTGATCTGCAACTCGACCGCGCGCACGGCGTCGGCGATGGTCTGCGAGCCGTCGAACCGCACGCGGATCGGGACCACGTTCGAGACCACACCCGCCGAACGACGCAGCGCGACAGTGGTTCGCGCCGAGACCGGCAGACTCAGCACCACGTCCTGTGTGCCCGTCACCGCCCGCACGTAGCAGGCGAGGGCGGCCACGAAGAGCGCGGAACTGTTGGAGCCGAAGGTGGTTGCGGCCTCCTGCACGGCGGTCTCGACCTGCTGGCCCAGGACCGCGGTGGCGCAGCGGCGGCCCGCCTCGGCATCGGCGCTCAGGCCGCCGGCGGACAGGGTGAGGGGTTCGCCGACACCGGCGAGCTGTTCGCGCCAGTAGTCGCCGTCCGAGCGGAAGCGGCTGGTGTCGCGGTAGCGCGATTCGTCACCGTAGATGGTGGCCAGCGGCGTGGCGCGGGTGACGACCGGCTCGCACTGATCCTCGAGGGCCGTATATATCTCCGCGGCGCGGGTGGTGGCGTTCATCGCGCCGTAGCCGTCGATGACGATGTGATGGCTGCGCGAGTACCACATGTAGTGCGAATCGCCGATCCGCAGAACCACATTGATACTGAGTGGATCGTGTTCGACGTCGATCGCCGAGTTCGAGTGATCGTTCATCCAGGCCAGCGCGGCAGCGCGCGGGTCCGGGTCGTCGCGCAGGTCGATACGCGCCCACCCGGGCCGATGGCTCGGGTCCACCACCTGGTGCGGCTCTCCGTCTATCTCCACAAGTCGGACATTGCCGACCTCGGCCTCCGCGCCGAACCGCTCGATGGCGTACAACAAACGCCCGACATCCAGATCGCCGTGGATTTCCACGTACTGCGCGATGGTGAGGGGGATGTCGGGCCGAATGCGCTGGGCGTACCAGAGGGCCGATTGCGCGGGAGACAGCGCGAAAGGTTGAGCCGAGAATTCACCAGATGAACATTGGTCGACACGATCGGTGGCCAATGAACTCATCAATAACTCCGTTCTGCCGCTGTTGACGCAACTCCCCGAGCCCCAAATGCCGATCACCACGGCTGCCGCGCGCACGCGCGAGCCTTAGGACGTGATCCACGCCCTATGATTCGGAGCATCCCCCCGACCGGATCGGTGGAGATCTCGAGTTGCCCCCAACGAACAGCGTTGGCGGAGCACAGATTCAGTTCAGTTAACTCAAGGCAAACCTCGCGATTGTCGCGTAACTCGCAAAAGTAATGTTCCAGAATCGGACATACCAGGCGAAAGGAAAGCGTTGGCTAAGCTTTGGCGAATTTCGATCGCCGAAGCGGGACGGCCCTCGTCGCACGTGCCCGCAGTTACCGCACCGGAAGGTCACCGGCGTCGCGGCGGACCGGATCGAGGGTGCTCGTCCGCCGCCGTGTGACTGCCGCCACACTCGCGGCCGCGGCCAGAATACACAAGAACACTTCCGGCGCGGGGCCTAACCGGGTCGCGAGTGTCGTGCTGTCGCGGAGCGGTAGCTGCGCGGTCAGGGCGGCGGGAACGAACTGCCGCGTCTGCTGCTGGATCGTGCCGTCGGGGGTGATCATGGCGCTCACCCCGGTGGTCACCGAGACCACCACGGCGCGACCGTGTTCCACCGCGCGAACCCGCGACATCGCCAATTGCTGATACGTCATCTCGCTGTCGCCGAAGGTGGCGTTGTTCGACGGGACGGTCAGAATCTGCGCGCCCGCGCGCACCGCCTGCTCGAAGGCGCGGTCGAACGCCACCTCGTAACAGGTCGCCACACCGATCGCGACGGGTGAGCCGCCGGCGGCGGGTTGCACGTGCACCACGCCGTCTCCGTTGCCCGGCACGAAATAGCCTGCCCGGTCCGCGTATTCGGAGAAGTGCCGGAAGAAGCCGCGATAGGGCAGATACTCCCCGAAGGGCTGGATGATCTTCTTGTCGTGCCGCTCGCCCGGTCCCTGCTCGCCGTTCCACACGATCACCGAGTTCGTGGTGGTGCGATCGTCGTTCACCAACACGGCGCCGACCAGGATGGGGGCCTTGATATCTCGCGAGGCCTGGGTGATGAGCGCGTAGGCGTCCGCGTTGCGCAGCGGATCGATATCGGAGGAGTTCTCCGGCCAGATCACCACGTCCGGCTGCGGGGACTGCCCCGCCGCGACGGCCCCGGCCAGTTCCTCGGTGCGCTTGACGTGATTGTCGAGAACCGCGCGGCGCTGGGCGTTGAAATCGAGCCCCAACCGCGGCACGCTGCCCTGGATCGCGGCGACCGTGATCGGCCGGTTGCCGTCCTCCGGGCCGGGCAGCGCGGTCCGGAGGATCACTCCGGTGATCGGAACTATAGCCACAAGCATTGCCGCAGCAACAATCCGGTACCAGGATGTGGGATGCGCAGCCCCCCATCTGGGACTATGCTGCGCGACCCGCGGGGCCTCGGAATCGGGCCGTGACCGTGCGATCCACACCACGAGTCCGGCCAGCCCGGTCCCCGTCAGAGCGACCGCGAAGCTCACCAGGGGCGCTCCGCCGATCATCGCGAAAGGCAGATACCACCCATCGGCCTGCCCGAAAGCCATTCGCCCCCAAGGAAACCCGCCGAACGGAAAACTCGATCGGCCCCACTCGGTCAGCGACCACGCCGACGCGACCCACAGCGGCCACCACCGCAACCCACCGATCAGCCGGGTCAGCACACCGAACAGACCGACGTACACCGACAGCGCCGCGGACAGTCCCAGCCACGGCACCGGTCCCACATAGATGCCCGTCCACGGCAGCAGCGGCAGGAAGAACGCCAGTCCAGCAATCATCCCGTACCCGAATCCCCCACGCAGCCGCCCACTCCCGCGCACCGTGAGCACGAGCAGCGCGATCCCCACCGGCGCGAGGAACCACAGCGTCCGGGGCGGGAAACTCGCGAAAAGCAACAACCCCGCGACAACCGCCGCCACCGTGCGCCACAGCACGGGATGCCGCTGGGCCCACGCCCGCCCCCGTCCGATCAGCCGCGAACCGGATCGCGCTGTGCCCGTATCGCTTTCGCTCACCGGCGACACCTCGTGGACCTGATCGCCGGAGTCGGTCGGCTCGGCCGCGGTCTCGTCACCGCCTCGGGTCACGACCTGCGCGGTCGGGTCGGTGGCATCGCCGTGGGCCATGGGAGCTCCGTCTCGGGCGGCACCGCTGGTGTGTGGTGCGGAATATGGTGCGGGCACGGCGTTTTCGTCAGGCCTCATGGATGACGGTTCCCCGGTGCACGGTGCGCAGGCAGCGGGGCGCGGGGGCGTCGGGGGTCAGGCGCGGGAGGCCGGGGACGCGGGAACGCGGGTCGGTGGACCAGCGCTGGACCGTGTCGGCGGCCGCGGCGACGACGAGATCCTCCGCGTCCCAGACCGCGTAGGAGGCGGGGGCGCCGGGGACGAGGGTGCCCGCGAGGCCGTCGCGGACCCCGCCCGCGCGCCACGCGCCCCGGGTGGCGGCGGCGAACGCCGCGCGCGGGGAGATCTGGTGGCCGGCGGTGCGGTGATTGACCGCCGCGCGTACCGCCGCCCACTGATCGAGCACGGTGACGGGGGCGTCGGAGCCGATGGCCAGGGAGATACCGGCGGATGCCATGGCGGCGAAGGGATTCAGGGTCGCGGCGCGCTCGGCGCCCAGGCGGGCGGCGTACATGCCGTCCGGGCCACCCCACGAGGCGTCGAACACCGGCTGCACACTGGCGATCACACCCCAGGCCGCGAGTTTCGCGATCTGGTTCGCGTCGATCAGTTCGGCGTGCTCGAGCCGGTGCCCCCGGGTGGCGACGGCCGGGCCGCCGAGTTGTTCGACCACGCGCTCGAAGCCCGCGACCACCGCATCCATCGCGGCGTCGCCGATGACGTGGAATCCGGTCTGAATCCCGGCTTCGGTGCAGGCCAGCACGTGTGCGGCAATGGCATCCACATCGAGGTAGCCGGTGCCGTCGGTGTCGCGGTCGGCGTACGGCGCGCGCAGCCACGCGGTGTGCGAGCCGATCGACCCGTCCACGAACAGATCGCCGCCGAGCGCGTGCACGCCGAGTTCCCGCACCAGGGCGCGGGCTTGTTCGGCGGTGCGCACCGCCTGCCCCCAGTAGGCGCGCACCTCGACCCCGTGGGAGAACTCGAGCAGCTCGCGCACGTCCTGCGCGCTGGAGATGTCCGGGCCCGCGCATTCGTGCACGGCCGCAATGCCGTTCGCGGCGGCGGCGTCCAGCGCGGCCCGGCGCGCGAGATCACGCCGCGCGCGATCGAGCGATCCGAGCGCGGCGCCCCGCACCCGGTGGTGGGCGTCGCCGCGCAGCGGTTCGCCCCGCGTGAATCCGGTCGCCTCGGTGATCGCGGGGACCGCCCGCAGCAGCGGGGTGGACACGATCGCCGAATGTGCGTCCACCCGAGCCAGATACACCAGGCGGCCGGGTGCGGCGGCGTCGATGTCCTCGACGGTGGGCGGGCGGCCCTCCGGCCAGGCCGTCTCGTCCCAGCCCTCACCCAGGATCGCGCCGTCCGGGTGCGCGCGGGCGTAGCCGGCGAGCAGGTCGAGACATTCGCGCAGCGATCGCGTGCGCGAGAGGTCGAGTCCGGTGAGCTTCAATCCCAGCGCGGTCACGTGCACGTGCGGGTCCACGAACGCGGGAGCCACGAACGCCCCGTCCAGCTCGATGATCTCCGCATCCGGGTGCAGCGCGCGCCCGGCTCGTTCCAGCCCCACCCACACCACGGTGCCGTCCGTCACGGCCATGGCCGTGGCGTCGGGATTGCTCGAACTGTAGATACGACCGCCGACAAGCAACTGGGTACTCACGAGTTTCCAGTCTGCCGCACGCGAGGCCACCGCAGGTAACCGCACTGCCGGTGTTCGAGACCACACTCAGCGGCGAGGCATTTCCGGACGCGTCGAGCGATCGAACGGTGTTCCGTCCCCGGGCGGCGCCTCACAGGCGGGCGATCCATCCGGACCGACTGTGCGCGTGATCCGTGCTGACCCCGCCTGTCCTCACATGCACGAGGCCGGGCATCACCAGGTGATGCCCGGCCTCGGATCGGGTTGGGGTGCTGCGGGGAACTGTGGTCAGCGCGGATCGATGGCGCGGTAGCCGGTGCCCTTGCCGTCGTCGAAGTGCTCGCTCACCACGGTGGCGTCGATGACCTCACCGTCGGGGTCGATGACCACATTGCGGTACCCGAACGGGCCCACCGCGGTGGCCACCCGGTTCAGACGCCGCGCGGCGAACGCCGCCACGACGGGGCGGAGCAGGAAGCGGGTGAACGGAACCAGCGCCACCAGACCCAGCAGCGAGGTGAGCAGACCCGGCACGAACATCAGCACCGCGCCCACGGTGACCAGCGCACCGTCCGCGACGGCCGTGCTCGGCTCGATCTCACCGCGCGAGGCGCGGCGGAAACCCTCGAACACCCGCCGCCCCTGCGAGCGCACCAGGATCAGGCCGGCGGCCGATCCGGCGATGAGCAGCAGAATCGTCGGGAACACACCGATCAGGTGGCCGAACAGCACCAGGGTGGCGATCTCGGCGACGAAGTAGGCGGCGAACAACAGGGCAGGCATCACGATCCTTTCGATCGACTTACCCTGCACAACGTCCCGCATCCGGATTTTTCTCCCGCTGCGGCAAACCTCACAGCGACGCACGCTCGGCGCACACTTCACGATCGGACGGATGCGGCGGTGTGGCGCTCGCCCCGGCGTGACCGCCGCCCGCGGGCGTCGTGATCGGGACCTACGTCCGGGGTCGAACCATCCGGCCTCGGGGGGTCAGGCGCTGCCGGGCCTGACCAATCCGGTCTCGTACGCGAGCACCACGGCCTGCACCCGGTCGCGCAGACCGAGTTTGGTGAGCACTCGCCCGACGTGGGTCTTCACGGTGGCCTCGGACAGGAACAGCTCCCCCGCGATCTCGGCATTGGAGCGCCCGGCGGCGATGTGCTCGAGCACTTCCCGCTCCCGGGCCGTCAGCACGTCCAGCAGGGACGGGTCGCGCCCGGCCGCCGGATCCTCCGCGATCAGGCGATCGAGCAGGCGTTTGGTGACCTTCGGCGACACCACCGCGTCCCCGCCCGCCACGCTGCGAATGGCGGAGATCAGATCCTCGGGCGGGGTGTCCTTGAGCAGGAACCCGCTGGCCCCCGCGCGCAGCGCGCCCAGCGCGTGTTCGTCGAGGTCGAAGGTGGTCATCACCAATACCCGGCTCCCGCACCCGGATTCGATGATCCGCCCGGTGGCGGCGACGCCGTCGGTGATCGGCATCCGCACATCCATGAGCACCACGTCCGGGCGCAACTCGATCGTCCGGGCGATGGCCGTGGCCCCGTTGTCCGCCTCCCCCACCACTTCGATATCGGGGTGGGCGCCGAGCACCATCCTCAACCCCGCGCGCATGAGCTCCTGATCGTCGACTACTAGAACGGTGATCGGCACACCCCCAATCTATCCGGCAGACCCCGACAAACCACCCCACCACCCCTCATCCGCCACACCCGCAACCCGGACTACCAGGGCTTCTCGCTCGCACCCGCGCACCCGCACACCGACAACCTCGCGACACCGACACGTGAAAACAGACACGTGAAATCCGGGGCTCGCGCACCCGCGGCCCGGTTACCCCTCGACTCCGGCGTGGACCGCGACCGGCACGGCTCGATCCATTGCCGGAGCGTCGCACCCGGTCACCCCACAGCGACGACCACACACGTCGATCGCGTTGCGGGAACCGGCGAACGATTCGGAGGCACCCACGGGTCACCGGGGAAATCCGGTCTCGCGCGATCGGGTTCGGCGCCATGCGCGATCTCTCCCGCTCCCCGCGTCGCACGAAATCGGCCATGCGGGCCTGGGATTCGGTGTTCAGGACGGTGTTCCGGGCGTCGATCGCGCTATTCGAGGTTGGCCCGATGCAGGGGGATGGTGGCGCGAACGGACCAGCCGCCGTTGACGTTTCGGCCCACGCTCAGAGTGCCCCCGAGCACGGCGATCCGCTCGCGCATGCCGACCAGGCCCAGACCGCTGCCGGGAATCCGGGTGCTCGAACCCTCGGGCAGCGGTCCGGCCAGTTCGCGGGCTTTTCCGGCTGCCGCGGTGGCCCCCGCGGGTGCGGTGACCAGCAGCCTGGGCGGATCCTCGAGTGCGCCGGGGCTGCCGGTGTCGATGACCTCGACCAGCACATCGGCATCCCCGCGCCACACCCTGACCTCGGCACACGGATCCGGCCCGGCGTGGCGGAGGGTATTGGTGAGCGATTCCTGCACGATGCGGTGCACACCGAGACTGACTTCCGGACTGACCGTGTCGAGTTCCCCGCTCAATTCCAGGGTGACCCGTAAACCCGTGTCGCGCATCATCTCCACGACCTTCGCGATTCCCGCCGTGCCGTGCTGCGGCAGCTGATCCGGCGCGTGCTCACCGCGCAGCAATTCGACGGTCCGCCGCAATTCGCGCAGCGCGTCGCGCCCGGTTCCGGAGATGATCGACAGTGCCTTCTCCGCGGTGTCGGGGTCACCGCGCACCGCGTACCGCGCCCCGTCGGCCTGCACGATGATCACGCTGACCGCGTGCGCGACCACATCGTGCAGTTCCCGAGCGATACGGGTGCGTTCGGAGGCGACCGCGTCGTGCGCGCGGCGCTCCCGGTCGTAGTCCGCGACCGCCAATCGCGCCGCGACCTCGGTGTCGTAGGCGTGCCGCGCGCCGACGAATTCGGCCAGCGTCCAGCACAGCGCGTAATAGAGGGCCGACACCGCGATATCCCCGCCCGCGGGTTTGCCGATCATGCTGTTCGCCAGCAGAGTCTCGAGCGCGAGCGCCCCCAGATACCAGAGCCCGTCGCGCCGGCCGACATACGCGACCAGGGTATAGAGCATGATGCCCAGACCGAGCGACGCGGGATGCACGGCGGGATCGTCGAGCGAACCGTGCACGAGCGACGCCGCCATCGACACCGCGACCATCGCCGCGGCCGCGGTGCGCGGATGGGTCCGGCGGAACACCAGCGGCAACGGCATCAACGCACTGAGCACCAGGTAGGCCACCTTGTGCTCGCTCTCGCTGACGGCGAGCACGTCGATGATCAGCAGTCCCAGCGCGAGCATCGAATCGGAGATCACAGGCTTGCCACGCAGCCACAGACTGAACCGGCGCATCACCCCACCCTAGGGCCCCGCCCCGACTCCCCCGCGAACCCGACCCGAAAGGCAGTGGCGTCGCCCCTGCGCACGCCCGGGTTTGCCGGGGGTTGGCACGGGATGCTTGGGTTCGGGGGTGAGTGTTGGGGACTGGGCAGTCTTGCTGACGGCGGCGGTGGCGGCGGGGTGGGTCGACGCGGTGGTGGGCGGCGGCGGGCTGATCGTGCTGCCGACCCTGTTCGTGGTGCTGCCGGGTCTCGCCCCACAGACCGCGCTGGGCACCAACAAGCTGGCCGCGTTCTCCGGAACCAGCGCCGCGGTGCTGACCTTCGCGCGCAAGGTCCCGATGCAGTGGCGCACCCTGCTGCCCGCCGCGGGTCTCGCGG
This sequence comes from Nocardia jejuensis NBRC 103114, assembly GCF_001613145.1. Lineage (GTDB taxonomy): Bacteria > Actinomycetota > Actinomycetes > Mycobacteriales > Mycobacteriaceae > Nocardia > Nocardia jejuensis. Next base: position 366,629 of record NZ_BDBU01000002.1, on the reverse strand, counting down.
CGATCGCGGCCGCGTGCGGTTCGGCCGCGGTGGCGCTGATCGATCGAGAGTTGTTCGTGCCCATCGTGATGGTGGTGCTGGTCGGGGTGGCGATCTTCGTGACTCTGCGCCCCTCGATCGGCGTGAGCATGGCCACTAATCCGCCGACCCGGCGCAAGACGCTCCTGGTGATCGGGCTGGCCGCCGGGCTGATCGGTCTCTACGACGGCATCCTCGGTCCCGGCACCGGCACCTTCCTGATCATCACCTTCGCGACCCTGCTCGGCACCGAATTCGTGCGGGCGGCGGCCATGGCCAAGGTGATCAACTGCGGATCGAACCTGGGATCGCTGATCTTCCTGGCCTCGACCGGACACGTGCTGTGGGCGCTGGGCCTGTCGATGGCGGTCGCGAATGTGGCGGGCTCGATCGTGGGTTCGCGCATGGCTCTGGCCCGCGGGGCCGAATTCGTGCGCGTCGTGCTGCTGATCGTGGTCGTGGGCATGGTGATTCGGCTCGGCTGGCAGCAATTCGGTTGATCCGCGACGGCTGGTCGATCCATACCGGCTGTACGCCCCGCGATCCCGAGTCCGGTCCGGCCGTGAGTGGCCGGACCGGATCGGAAACTATGCGAAGATGTTCGTGCCGGGACGCTTCCCGGTGTCCTCTGTCCCGCGACTGTCGGACTCCGCGTCGGACTCGCCGTCCGGGGTGAGGGTCGCGGCGGGCGGTTCGGTGGACCGGCGCAATTCCGGCGCGATACCCATGCGCCGATCGGTCAGCATCACAGGCGATCCCGCGTGCACACGGGCACGCCAGCTCGGCTGCTCCAGCACCGTCGAGCGCAATTGCGTCACCGGCGCGGTGGTCTGCACCGGTGGATCGGGCCGGATCGGCGTGGCCGCGGGCGGGACCTCGGCGGCCTGCGGACCGGCCACGGGAACGGATTCCGTTCCCGCGCCGGAGTAGTGGGCCTCGGATGCGCGAGTCTGCCCGGCGGGCACCGGCTCCGGGCGATCGGACCTGGCGATCCGCGCCGAGACGAAGGTGTTGCCCGGCTCGGCGGAAAAGGAATACCTCTCCGGAGCGGAAGTTCCTGCGGTTGGGGACGTTCGGTTCTCCGATAGCTCCTCCGGAGCCACACCCGTGTCCGACACGGCGACCTTCGCCGAGTCTGGGGTCACGGACTCGGGCAGCGCCGAATCAGAAGTCGCCGAATCAGAAGTCCCGGAATCGGCGTGCGCCGGTGCGGTTTCCGGCTCGGGGACGTCGTGCGAATGCGAGCACGGCGGAGTCAGCCAGGGCGCCAGCACTTTCGACGTGGTCTCGCGAATCTGCCGATGCAGACGATCCGGATCCTCGACCGCCTGGCGGTTCTGGAACAGCGCGGTGAGCGCACCGGTGACCGCACCGATCACCGCGCCCACGAGAGCGGCCGCGCCGACGTCGTCGAGTTCGTCCGGAAAGGCCACGCGCAGTTGCCGCGCGATCTCCTGCTGAGAAGCTAGCTGAGCGTATGCTGCGCGCCCGCTGACGGCCGGAACCGTGCGCGAGGTCTGCGCGCGCAACACCCCGATCCGGGCGGCGAGAGTGTCGCCGAGATGATCTCCGGGGTTGTCACCGGCCGCGCGCAGCGCGCGTAACAACACCTCGACGGGTCTCTCGTCGGGACGACGCGTGACAATGGCTTGCACAGCAGCCGTTACCCGTTCGTCCGGCTCCGGAAAGAGCAGCTCCTCTTTACTGGCGAAGTAGTTGAAGAACGTTCGGGTGCCGACTTCGGCGGCGGCGGCGATATCGGCGACGGTGGTCGCCTCGTAGCCACGACTCTCGAACTGTTCGACAGCGGCTTCGAGCAGGGCTCGGCGGGTACGTTCCCGTTTGCGATCGCGTAGTGCGGATGGCGGCACGCGGCCAGACCCTACGGCACTCGACGAGCAAAACGTGGCATGTGCAGGGCTTGTCGCGTGCCGTTTCATGCTGTGCGTCTTCACACTTCGTGCATTGTTGCAGCGTGTGCACGTTTGCACGGTGTGTATTTCGTTCCGAATGCGTCGATGGTTGAACGGCGGACGCTTCGCCCTCTAGCGTGGTCCGGGTGAGCATCGCAATCAAGGTCGTGGACGAGGAGTTCCGCGCACTGCCCCTGAGTGCGCTCGCCGACGCGGCATTGTCGGCGGCGAAGGCGGCCGGAGCCGACTATGCCGATCTGCGCGTGCATCGACTGCAGCAGCAGTCCATCCGCCTACGGGACGGACGCGTCGAGTCCATAGGCAACAGTACCGATCTCGGCTTCGCGGTGCGCGTCGTCGTCGACGGCACGTGGGGCTTCGCCTCGAGCGCCGACGTGTCCCGCGAGTCCGCGGCCGAGGTCGCCGGGCGCGCCGTGACGGTAGCCAAGACGTTGCGGGCCCTCAATCGCGAGCGCGTGGAGCTCGCGCCGGAGCCTCGCTACGACGGCGCGGAGTACGTCTCCGCCTACGACCTCGATCCGTTCTCGGTCCCGACACCGGACAAAGTGGCACTGCTGCTGGACTATTCGGAGCGGTTGCGGGCAGCCGACGGCGTGGATCACGTGACGGCAGCGGTCCTGCAGGTGAAGGAGCAGACCTACTACGCCGACACCTTCGGATCGCGCATCACCCAGCAGCGGGTGCGCCTGCATCCCCAGATCGAGGCCATCACCGTCGATCCGGCGGTCGGCGCCTTCGAAACCATGCGCACCCTCGCCGCTCCGGCCGGGCGCGGCTGGGAGTACGTGACCGGCGCGGACGGAATCTGGGACTGGGACGGGGAACTCGCGCGCATCCCGGCCCTGCTCGCGGAGAAGGTCAAGGCCCCCACCGTCGAGGCCGGCCCGACCGATCTGGTCATCGACCCCAGCAATCTGTGGCTGACCATCCACGAATCCATCGGCCACGCCACCGAGTACGACCGCGCCATCGGCTACGAATCCGCCTATGCCGGAACCTCGTTCGCCACCCCGGATCAGCTGGGCACCCTGAGGTACGGCACGCCGATCATGCACGTCACCGGCGACCGCACCCAGGAGCACGGGCTGGCCTCGGTCGGCTGGGACGACGAGGGCGTGGCCGGGCAGCGCTGGGATCTGGTGCGCGAGGGGACCCTGGTGGGCTATCAGCTCGACCGGGTGTTCGCGCCGCGTCTGGGTCTGGAGCGCTCGAACGGCTGCTCCTACGCCGACTCCGCGCACCACGTGCCGATCCAGCGCATGGCCAATGTGTCCCTGCAACCGGATCCGGACAACGACACCTCCACCGCGGAACTGATCTCGCGCGTCGAGAACGGCCTCTACATCGTCGGCGACAAATCCTGGTCGATCGATATGCAGCGCTACAACTTCCAGTTCACCGGTCAGCGCTTCTTCCGCATCCGCAACGGCGAACTGGCCGGGCAGGTGCGCGATGTGGCGTATCAGGCCACCACCACCGACTTCTGGGGTTCCATGGAGGCGATCGGCGGCCCGTCCACCTGGGTGCTGGGCGGCGCGTTCAATTGCGGTAAGGCTCAGCCCGGCCAGGTGGCCGCCGTCTCGCACGGCTGCCCCTCGGTTCTGGTGCGCGGCATCAATGTTCTCAATACCCGAGCCGAAGCCGGAAAGGACTGACACGGTGAGTGTGCTCCCCGCACCCGAGGTCGTCGAATGCGCGCTGCGGGCCTCGCGCGCCGACGAGGCGATGGTGATCGTCACCGACGCGCACGAGGCGTCGCTGCGCTGGGCCGGTAATTCCATGACCACCAACGGTTCCTCCATCGCGCGGGACTGGGTGGTGGTGTCGATCTTCCGCGACGGCCCGAACTCCGCGCGGGTCGGCAGCGTCGGCTCCACCAGCGTGGATCCGGCCGATATCGAGGCCGTGGTGCGTGCGAGCGAGGAGGCCGCGCGCACGGCCGAACCCGCCAGAGACGCGATGCCGCTGCTGGATCCGGACGCGGTCGAACCCGACACCTTCGACCGGCTGCTCGAGTGGCACGGGATTCCGGCCACCACCGACATCTCCGTGTTCACCGATCTGGCCGGGGATCTCGCCGCCGGATTCGACGGCGCGGACCGGCTCTACGGGTTCGCGCACCACCAGATGCACTCCACCTGGCTGGGCACCTCCACGGGGCTGCGACGGCGCTGGGTGCAGCCGACCGGATCGGTCGAGATCAACGGAAAGCGCGGCGAGGGAACCGATCTGGCCAGCGCCTGGGTGGGCGTGGGCACCACCGATTTCGCCGATGTGGACACCGCCGGGCTGCTGGGCGAACTCTCGCGGCGGCTGGACTGGAGCGCACGGCGCGTGGACCTGCCCGCCGGACGCTACGAGACGCTGCTGCCGCCCTCGGCCGTCGCCGACCTCATGATCTACCTGGCTTGGAGCATGGAGGGCCGGGGCGCGCACGAGGGGCACACCGCGTTCTCCCGCGCGGGCGGGACCCGAATCGGGGAGCGGCTCAGCGGCATTCCGCTCACCCTCTACTCCGACCCCGGTGCCGCGGGCCTCGAGTATCAGCCGTTCGTCGCCACACCGTCCTCGTCGGAATCGCTCTCGGTGTTCGACAACGGCCTCAGCGCCCGGCGCACCGACTGGGTGCGCGAGGGCGTGATCGAATCGCTGGTCTACCCGCGCGCCACCGCCGCCGAATTCGACGCACCCACCACGGTTCCCGGGGAGAACCTGCTCATGACCGGCGGCACCGGCGCAGGCCTGCCGGAGATGATCGCCGGCACCGAACGTGGCCTGCTGCTCACCTGCCTCTGGTACATCCGCGAGGTCGATCCGGCCTCACTGCTGCTGACCGGACTGACCCGCGACGGCGTCTATCTCGTCGAGAACGGTGAGGTCACCGCCGCGGTCAACAACTTCCGCTTCAACGAGAGCCCGCTGGACCTGCTGCGCCGCGTCTCGGAGGCAGGCCGCACCGAGATCACGCTCCCGCGCGAGTGGAAGGACTGGTTCACCCGAACCGCCATGCCGCCCTTGCGAATTCCCGACTTCCACATGTCCTCGGTCAGTCAGGCCACCTAGCCCCACGACCGACCCGCCCGTACCCGCGACTTCGCATGGGTGCGGGCGGGTCGTTGCGCAACGCCCCGGCAGGATCGGCGCCAGCGCTGCTCCTGCCGGTGGCGACGGCAACGTCGACGGTCGGCACCTGCTTTACGGCGTCCTACCGCCTGCACCCCAGGTCCCGGGCCGAGCGGACGGCCGCGATGAATCCGGCGCGCCGCCGCCGTCTGTACTCGTGACGAGCGTCATCCGACACCTGGAGGCAGATCCATGAGCACGGTTATCGCAGGCGCGACCATGTCGGTCGATGGTTTCATCGCGGGACCGGAGGAGACCGGGTTCGAGCATTTGTTCGCCTGGTACGAGGGCGGGGACATCCCGTTCGAGACCACCCACCCCGAGATTCCGTTCCGGATGACGGCCGAGGACACCGCGCACGTGCGCGCGATGCTCGATGACGCGGGCGTCTTCATCGTCGGGCGCAGGCTCTTCGACCTGACGAACGGGTGGGGCGGCATTCACCCCTGGGACAAGCCCGTGGTCGTCGTGACCCACCGCGTCCCACAGGAATGGATCGCCGCGCACCCCGACGCCCCGTTCACCTTCGTCACCGGCGGGGTGAAGGAGGCCGTCGCGGTGGGTCACGAGATCGCGGGCGAGCGGTCCGTGGTGGTCAATGGCGGGACCATGGCGCGCCAGTGCCTCGAGGCCGGGCTCCTGGACGAACTGCACGTGGATATCGCGCCGGTGCTGCTCGGTGCGGGCGTGCCGCTGCTCGGCCCGTTCACCGGCGGTCCGATCCTGCTCGACGATCCCGAGATCACCCCCGGTCATCGGGTCACGCACCTGCGCTTCCGAATCCGCTGAACCCACCGAGCACCCGCCGTCGTTCCGCATCGGCTCGACCCTCGTTCTGCGTCGGTTCGACCTTCGTTGGGCATCGGTTCGGCTCCGCCGCACGTGCGAGGCCCTCGAATCCGGAGAGTGCTGCGCGTGAAACGCTGTAGCCATGCCCACCTCCGATAACCCTGAATCCGCCGCTGCCCCGATCACCCGATTCGGTCTGGGCACAGCGGCGGTCGGGCGGCCGGGGTACATCACGCTCGGACGAGAGCTCGACCTTCCGGCCGATCGGACGGCGGAGGCGATGCGCGCGCGTACCCACGCCCTGCTCGACGCGGCGTGGGCCGCGGGCGTGCGCTACTTCGACACCGCGCGTTCCTACGGCCGCGCGGAGGAGTTCGTCGGGCAATGGCTGCGGGCGCGACCCGAGATCGCAGACGAGGTCACGATCGGCAGCAAATGGGGCTACACCTATACCGCCGATTGGCGGACCTCCGGGGTGTCGGCGCACGAGGTGAAGGAGCACGCGGTCGCCGTGTTCGACCGTCAGATCCGCGAGACCAGGGAGCAGTTGGGCTCGCACCTGAACGTCTACCTGGTTCACTCGGTCACCCCGGACAGCCCCGCGCTGACCGACCGCGCTCTGCACGAGCGACTCGCGGCACTCGCCGCCGAGGGCGTGCGCGTCGGACTCTCGACCAGCGGTCCCGCCCAAGCCCACACCGTGCGCGCCGCCCTCGACCTCACCGTCGACGGCGGCCCCCTGTTCTCGGCGGTGCAATCGACCTGGAACCTCCTCGAGTCTTCCGCCGGACCCGCTCTGGCCGAGGCGCATTCGGCCGGATGGCTCGTGGTGGTCAAGGAAGCCATGGCCAACGGCCGCCTCGCCGGCCGCAACGCCACCGGACCCGGCACCGCGCCCCTGCGCGCCGTCGCCGCCCGTCTCGGCGCCACCACCGACGCCCTCGCCCTGGCCGCGGCCGCCGCCAACCCCTGGGCCGACATCACCCTCTCCGGCGCCGCGACCATCGCTCACCTGACCTCCAACCTCACCGCCGCCGACCTCACCCTCACCCCCGGCATCCGCACCGAACTCGCCCCACTCACCGAATCCCCCGAGACCTTCTGGCGCACTCGCTCCGAATTGCCCTGGGCCTGAACCGATATCGACCGGTCTCTGTCGCCCCCCAGGACCAAGCCCTGCCACCCGGGTTCTCCCGCCACCCCCGGCACGCCGGATCTGCACGTCGGCGATCGAGTCGAGTGCACCCTCCATGTCGATGGAACCGGGTGGGGCCGTGCCGGAAATCCGATCTGGAACACCGCGAACCGCCGTGCGGCGCAGGCGCACCGGCGCTGACTGAGAGGGTTCTCACGGCGGGGGCGGCCACGCTCACAGTTACGCTGATCAGGGAGCCACTGTCGGGACCGATGGGAGAGCAACTCATGGCCAAGGAGTTCGCATATCTCGACGAATCGCTGCGCCGATTCATTCACGACCAGGCGATGTTCTTCGTCGCCACCGCGCCGTCCGAGGGCGGACGAGTGAGCTTGTCTCCCAAGGGGTACCAGGACACCTTCGCGATCCTCGACGATCACACCGTGGCGTATCTCGATCTGTTCGGCAGTGGCGCGGAAACGATCGCCCACCTGCGTGAGAACGGCCGGATCACGCTCATGTTCTGCTCGTTCACCCGAAACTCCAGAATCCTGCGCCTGTTCGGCACCGGGCGGGTCGTCCGCCCCGACGATCCCGAATTCCCGGACCTGCGAACACATTTCGGACTCGACCATCCCGGCATCCGGGCGGCGATCGTGATCGACGTGCAGCGCATCGCGGATGCGTGCGGCTACTCCGTCCCCTACTTCGAACTCATCGGCGAACGACCCGTGCTGGACGCGCATCACGCCAAACAGCCGGACGAGAAGTTCGCCCGGCGGATCGCAGGCGACAACAGCCACAGCATCGACGGGTTACCGGCGCTGGAACCCGACCACCCGATCCCCTCCGAGATCCCCCGCCCCACCACCCCCTGACGGCCACGCCCCCTTTTCGTCGTGGCTCGCTCTTTTCGTGGTCGCCCCACTCGCCACACATGCATAGATGCGCATAGCGCCATTTACATATGTGTCTGCTAACCGACTGCTCTCGATTCTTCTTCCGGCCGACGGTGGAGTACTGCCGCCTATCGCAGCGACCATCGCGGGTGATTCACGGACTCATCGATGCCACCCGATCCACCGCAGGATCAGGCCATTCCCCGACGGCATCACGATCGAGTGAGCGATCCCCCGGGTCAAGAAGCCGAGCGTCGCACGCTCTCGGCAGTCGGATGCAGGACCTCGGCGAGCTCGTCCAGCGGAATCCCGAGCACTCGACTCAACGCCACCACGGTCCCGAACGCCGGGGTGGGAAGGCGACCCGACTCGATCTTGCGCAGAGTTTCCGGCGAGATCCCGGCCGCCTCGGCGATCCGGTTCAGGTCCCGGCCGGCACGCGCCGCGCGCAAGGTTCCACCCAGGCGGCGGCCCGCTTCGAGCTGGGCCGGGGTCAGTGGGAGTCGCACCATGGCCGCAACCATACGGTTGGTATAAAAATACCGCAAGCGGCTATGGTCGGTATTAAAATACCGATTCGGAGGTTGTCATGGTCGAACTGAAGACTCCGGGCGAGATCGCCCGGATGGAAGTGACGGGGCGATTCGTCGCCGAGGTGCTCGCGGAGCTGCGCACCCGTGCGCAGGTGGGCGTGAATCTGCTGGAACTGGAGGCGATCGTGCGCGAGCGCATCCGGGAGCGCGGCGCGGTGTCCTGCTATTGGGACTACTCCCCCTCGTTCGGGCGCGGACCTTTCCGCAACACGATCTGCCTGTCGGTGAACGACGCTGTCCTGCACGGACTTCCCTTCGACTACGCCCTGCGCGACGGTGACGTGCTGACCATGGACATGGCCGTCGGCATCGACGGCTGGGTCGCCGACGCCGCCACCACGGTCATCGTCGGAACCGCCGATCCCGAGGATGTTCGCCTGGTGCGCGCCACCGAGGAGGCGCTCGAGGCGGCCATCGCCGTCGCACTTCCCGGCAATAGAATCGGCGACATCTCCGCCGCCATCGCGGCGGTCGCGCGCGCGGCCGGATACCCCGTGAACACCGAATTCGGCGGCCACGGTCTCGGACGGACCATGCACGAGGACCCGCACATCGCCAATGACGGCCGGGCCGGGCGCGGCTACAAGTTGCAGCCGGGCCTGACCATAGCGATCGAGCCCTGGTTCGCCCGGACCACCGATCGCGTGGTCACCGACCCCGACGGCTGGACGATCCGCTCCGCCGACGGCTCCCGCACCGCGCATTCGGAACACACCATCGCCGTCACCGCCGACGGCCCCCGGATCCTGACCCGCGCCACCTGACGACCGTCCGAGCCCGCGGGCCGGACCGCGACCCGCGCGCTGTCGTACTGCACACGAAAGTACAACTGCGCGATACTGATTCGATGGGTAACGACGACATCCCGCCGGCGACCGGTCCTGCCGCCCCGGGCAGCATCGATTCCGCCACGTCAGGCAGCGCTGACTCGGCCACCGGCGGCGGTGGCGTTCCTGCCGCGGGCGCCATCACGTTCTCCGGCGGCGACGACCTCGCACCGAGTGCCGGTTCACCCACCGGCCCTCGGTCTTTCGGCATCGACGACACCCTGGGCACCGCGATGGCGAGCCTGGAACGCGATCGCCGCCGTCTCCCCGAGGGGCAGCGCCGCATCTTCCTCGCGGCCATCGACGCGTTCGCCGAGCGTGGCTTCCATGCCACCACCACCCGCGATATCGCCGCCCGCGCGGGTTTGAGCCCTGCGGGGCTGTACGTGCATTTCGGCTCCAAAGAGGAAGTCCTGCACCGCATCTCCCTGGCCGCGTTGCGCCTGACCCAGCAGGTGGCCACCACCGCCGCCGCGGGCCCGGGCTCGGTGACCCAGCGACTCTCGAGCGCGATCCGGGACCTCACCGCCTGGCACGCCCAGCACGGCGCGTCGGTCCGCGTGGTCCTGCACCACCTGACCGATCTGACTCCCGATCACCGGGCCGAGGTCGCCGAACTGCAGCACTCGATCCACCGGGTGGTGCGCGACCTGGTGACCGAGGGCTCGGACGGAGGCGAGTTCACCGTCCCGGACCCGGGCTCCACCGCGATCGCCCTGCTGTCCCTCTGCGTGGATACCGCGCGCTGGTACCACCCCGATTACCGCCGCTCCCCCGACGAGATCGCCGCCGAGTACGCCGCCACCGCGCTGCGCATGGTCGCCGCCCGATGAGCGGCCCGGTGGCGTTCGGAACACGCGCGGGTCAGCCCTCCTCGACGAGCCAGTGCTGCAGCGCGGTCACCGCCTGAAGCTCACCGGCGACCGCGCGACGCTCCCGGACCCGAAGCTGCATACCTTCGATCTCGGCGACGAGCTCGGTCACTCGAGCGGAATTACCTGCGGCGGCCGCGATTTCGGCGAGCATGGCCAGTGCCCGCGCACGGTCCACCGCCGGTGCGGTCGATCCGTGGCGGCGCAACCCGGTCTCGATGACCCGGGCGGCGGAGGGGTCGTCGTTCTTGGAATCGCGGAAGATGCGGGCGTTGTCCAGCACTCGCGCCAGACCGACCAGCTTCTTGGACCCGCCGTATTCGGGATCGGGTTCGTCGCGCTGGATGTAGATGACGGTGTTGCCGACCGGATCCACGACGGTGAAGCGGGTCTGGCCGGGCCGGAAACGGGTGATGCGCGGTGCGCCGCGAGCCGGGATCCGCCCGTACCTGGCGCGCAGGGCGGCGGTGAACTCGGCGTGCCAGGGGGCCACGGCGTCGACCAGTACCAGGCAGCCGACGTGCGCTTCCTCCGCGGACAGATGCTTGGGAGTCACGCCGAAATGCAGCTGGAAGCCGTTGCGCTCGACCACGCCGTAGGTGTACGGCCGGCTCATCTCGTAGGTGACCTTGTAACCCAGGGTGCGATAGAAGTCGAGTGTCTCGGGCAGGTTGCCGCCCCACAGCATCGGAATCGAAATTTCCGCCATCGTGTGCCTCCTCGCGGTGCAGTCTCGGCATTCACGGTACGGAGCGGAAGCGGTTACCCGCACATGACTCGTGGGGTGATTCATCCCGCGCCGAACAGCCTTGCGTGTCGCGGATTCACGCTCTCTGCGGCCCGGCGCGCACACCCGATAGGCTGCGATGGTGGACAACCCCTTCGGGCCTGCGGGCACCTCGAATTACGTGCAGCTGACTTCGTTCAAGAAGGACGGCACCCCGGTCGGCACTCCCCTGTGGGCCGCGCTGGACGGCGGCCGCCTGTACATCTGGACCGTCGCGGACAGCTGGAAGGTCAAGCGCATCCGCCGCAATCCCGCCGTCACGGTGGCTCCGTGCGATGTGCGCGGAAAGCTGAAGGGCGAGGCCGTCAACGCCACCGCCACCGTGCTCGACGAGGCGGGCTCCGATCGCGTGCGCGGACTCATCAAGCGCCGCTACGGGATTCAGGGTCTGCTCGTGGTCCTGGGCAGTCAGCTGCGCCGGGGCAAGAACGCCACCGTCGGCATCGAAATCACCGTCACGTAGCGGTTCCGGCGGGCGTGACCTCGAGTCCGACGGAGCGATCCGCACCGCGAAAGAGCTTGTGGCCCTTGATCAGCAGTGCCCCGATCCACCCGTACTTACCGACGACGACGGTGCGGACCCGCTCGGTTCCGGCGTCGTCGAGCACCCGGGCGGTGCCAGCGATCGGCTGATCCACCGCGACCCGCCCGCGCGCGTCGGATTCCTGGAGGGTCACCGCCGGAGTCCGGCGGATCCGTTTGACCTTCCAGGTGTCCGCACTCGTCCAGATGACGAGCCGGTCGCCGTCCGGGGCGACCCACACCGGCGTGCCGACGGCGGTGCCGTCCTTCTTGTAGGTGGTCAGACGCACATACTTGGCCTCGGCCAGATCGTTCCATGTCATGCGGCAACGGTATGACCCGAACACCGGGCCTCACATCCGTCGGTGAGCGCTGCCCGGCCTACGTCTGTGGTCGTATACGCCGCACGCCGCCCCGCGTGCGGCCACTTTGTGCTCCCACGGCCCGGACCGCCGGGCCACGAATGGCCCGACGGTCCCCGAGATGTGCCGTTCAGTGCCGGATCACGGTTGATCCGCGGCGATCAGCGCACCGATCAAACCACCGACCCCGCAGCCGACGAGCGCGCCGATCAGGAAGAACCAGATCCCGATCAGGATTCCGACCACGCACCCGAGCGCCGCTCCCGCGACGATGGTCCCGGTGCTCGCGATGTTCTGCAGTTGGGCCACGTCGGTGCTCGGTGCGACGATATCGGCGGTGCTGGCGGGCCGGACCGTCAAAGTGGTTCCGGCGGCGTCGACTTCGGGCACGACGCTCACCGACCGATCAGCCGTCCGATAGGCCAGCGGTAGCGTGCCGATGACACCGCCGTCGGGCCCGATCACGGTGACCGTCCCGTCTCCCACTTCGAAGTGGCCGCCGGTGAGCGTGGTGGACACCGACGTGCGGTCCGAGGCGAGACTGGTGGTGTATTCGACCCCGCGATCGACCCCGCTGATACCGGGTGAGGCCAATCCCGGTTCACCGTGCGCGGTGACGGTGGCGACGCAGAGGGCCGCGATCGAGAGCATGGCGGTGGCGGCTATTTTGGCAATTCGCATAATGGTTCCCTGTAATCGAAGAGGCCGATTCACCGCAAGCCGAAATAGACGTTCTCCGAAGAGACCGCTGACACACTACGACTCGATTGCGCGTACTCGTTCGACGCGGCGAACCGGGGAATCCCGTTCCAGTTATCGGTCCCAATATCATCATTGGGTTGTCCGGCATCTCCCCGACGCGTGGATACCGGAACCATTCTCATGATCCTCTCAGGGAGCCGGGTAGGGCAGCCCCGGTGCCGGGGTTGTCCGCCGATGTCCTGCGCTTTCGACGCGGACTCGGCTTCGCGGACAACCCCGTTCGGTCAGCGAACGTGGAATTCGCTTATTCCAGTTCGCCTTCGGTCTCCAGGTACACCTGGCGCAGCCGATCCAGCGTTTCGGCTTCGGGCTGCTCCCAGAGCTTCCGCTCGGCGGCTTCGAGCAAACGCTCCGCAATACCGTGCAGCGCCCAGGGATTCGACTGCTCCATGAATTTGCGATTCACATCGTCGAATACATAGCTCTCGGCAAGCTTTTCGTACATCCAGTCGGCGACCACATTGGTGGTGGCGTCATAGCCGAACAGATAGTCGACGGTGGCGGCCATTTCGAACGCGCCCTTGTAGCCGTGCCGGCGCATGGCGTCGAGCCAGCGCGGATTGACCACGCGCGCACGGAATACGCGCGCGGTCTCCTCCGAGAGGGTGCGGGTGCGCACCGCGTCCGGGCGGGTGCTGTCACCGATGTAGGCCTCCGGGTTCTTGCCCGTCAGCGCGCGCACCGCGGCGACCATCCCGCCGTGGTACTGGAAGTAGTCGTCCGAGTCGGCGATATCGTGCTCGCGCGTGTCGGTGTTCTTGGCCGCCACCGCGATTCGCCGATACGCGATCCGCATGTCCTCGGCGGCGGGTGCGCCGTCGAGGTTGCGGCCGTAAGCGAATCCACCCCAGGCGGTGTACACCTGCGCGAGATCGTCGTCGGTGCGCCAGCTCTTGGAATCGATCAGCTGCAGCAGTCCCGCGCCGTAGGTGCCCGGCTTGGAGCCGAAGATGCGGGTGGTGGCGCGGCGCTCGTCGCCGTGCTCGGCCAGATCCGACTGTGCGTGTGCGCGAACATAATTGGACTCGGCGGGCTCGTCGAGATCGGCGACCAGCCGGACCGCGTCGTCCAGCAGCGCCAGCACGTGCGGGAAGGCGTCGCGGAAGAAGCCGCTGATGCGCACGGTCACGTCGATCCGCGGGCGGCCCAGCTCCGTCAGCGAGATCGCCTCGAGTGTGGTGACGCGGCGGCTCGCCTCGTCCCACACCGGCCGCACGCCCAGCAGCGCCAGCACCTCGGCGATATCGTCGCCGGAGGTGCGCATGGCGGAGGTGCCCCACACCGAGAGACCGACCGAGCGCGGGTACTCACCGTGATCGGCCAGATACCGCTCCAGGAGCGAATCCGCCATGGCCTGACCGGTTTCCCAGGCCAGCCGCGACGGCACCGCCTTCGGATCGACCGAGTAGAAGTTGCGCCCGGTCGGCAGGACGTTGATCAGTCCGCGCAGCGGTGATCCGCTCGGTCCGGCCGGAATGAAACCGCCGTCGAGCGCGTGCAGGATTCGCGAGACCTCGACGCCGGTCTGGCGCAGGCGCGGCACCACCTCGGTCGCGGCGAAGCCGAGCACCTTGCGCACGGCATCGAGCCGGGCGGTCGCCTCGGCATCGGAGTTCGCTTCGCGCGCACCGGATTCCACGATCCCGGCGATCGCCTCGCCGGCTCCGGAGGCGATGGCCGCGCTCACGGCCGAGATTGCCTCGGCACCGTTCGCGGCGGCACCCTCGACGGCGCCGGTCGCGCCGGGCGAGTGCCACGAGCCCACCAGATCCTCGGTGATCGCGTCGATGGCATCGACATCCCAGTCGACTTCCTGCATGGCGGCGACCAATTCGCGCGCACGGGTCTCGAACGCGTCCACCCGGCCCCGTGACTCGTCACCGGCTTCGCTGAGCCCCAGCGCTTCTCGCAGTCCGGGTACATTGCTCTCCCCGCCCCACAGCTGCCGCGCGCGCAGCATGGCCAGCACCAGATCGACCTCGGCCTCACCCTCGGGAGCCTGGCCCAGGATGTGCAGCCCGTCGCGGATCTGCACGTCCTTGATCTCGCACAGCCAGCCGTCGACATGCAGCAGCATATCGTCGAACACGTCCTCTTCCGGGCGCTCGGCCAAGCCGAGATCGTGGTCCATCTTGGCCGCGCGCATCAGCGTCCAGATCTGCTGGCGGATGGCGGGCAGCTTGGCCGGGTCCAGGGTGGAGATGTTCGCGTGCTCGTCGAGCAACTGCTCCAGGCGCGAGATATCGCCGTAGGTTTCCGCGCGCGCCATCGGCGGAATGAGGTGATCGACCAGGGTGGCGTGCGCGCGGCGCTTGGCCTGCGTGCCCTCGCCCGGGTCGTTCACCAGGAACGGGTAGATGAGCGGCAGATCACCGAGCGCGGCATCGGTGCCACAGGAGGCCGACATGCCGAGCGTCTTCCCGGGCAGCCACTCCAGATTGCCGTGCTTGCCCAGATGCACCATGGCATCGGCGGCGAACCCGTCCGGCGCGGCCAGCCAGCGGTAGGCGGCCAGATAGTGATGGCTCGGCGGCAGATCGGGATCGTGGTAGATCGCGACCGGGTTCTCGCCGAAGCCGCGCGGCGGCTGCACGATGATCACCACATTGCCGAAACGCATTGCCGCGATGACGATCTCGCCCTTGGGGTCGGCCGAGCGATCGACGTACAGTTCGCCCGGCGGCGGACCCCACGCCTCGATCATCCCCTCGCGCAGGTCATCCGGCAGCGTCTCGAACCACTCGGTGTACGCGTCCGCGCCGATCCGGATCGGATTGCCCTCGAGCTGTTCGGCGGTCAGCCAGTCCGGATCCTGGCCACCGGCGGCGATCAGCGCGTGGATGAGCGCATCACCGTCCCCCGACTCCAAGCCCGGAATCTCCGCGGTATCGCCGAGATCGTAACCGGCGGCGCGCATTTCGTTGAGAAGCTTGATGGCGCTGGCGGGCGTGTCCAGACCGACGGCATTGCCGATGCGGGCATGCTTGGTCGGGTACGCCGAGAACACGACGGCGACCCGTTTGCGATCGGCCGGAATGTGCCGCAGTCGCGCGTACCGCACCGCGATACCCGCGACCCGGGCCGCCCGCTCGGGATCGGGCACGTAGCTCGACAGCCCGTCGGCGTCGAACTCCTTGAACGAGAACGGAACCGTGATGATGCGGCCGTCGAACTCCGGCACCGCCACCTGGGTGGCGACATCGAGTGGGGAGAGCCCGTCGTCGTTGGCCTCCCACTGCGCCCGGCCGCTGGTGAGGCAGAGCCCCTGCAGGATCGGCACATCCAGGTCCGCGAGCGCGCCCACATCCCAGGCCTCGTCGTCACCACCGGCCGAGGCGGTGGCCGGTTTGGTGCCACCGGCCGCGAGCACCGTCACCACGAGGGCGTCCGCGGTGCGCAGGCGGGCCAGCAACTCCGGCTCGGCGGCGCGCAGCGAGGCGCAGTAGATCGGCAGCGCCCGCGCGCCCTTGTCCTCCACGGCCCGGCACAGCGCGTCGATGTACGCGGTATTGCCGGCCAGATGCTGGGCGCGGTAGTAGACGATCGCCACGGTCGGCGCGTCCTGGGCCACCGGTCGCGAATCGCGTTCCAGCTCACCCCAGTTCGGCATCTGGACCGGCGGCTCGAAACCGTGGCCGGTCAGCAGCACCGTGTCGGACAGGAAGTTGTGCAGCTGCAGCAGGTTTCCGGGGCCGCCCGCCGCCAGGTAGTTGTGCGCGTCGGCGGCGACGCCACCGGGGACCGTCGAACATTCCATCAGCTCGGCGTCCGGGGCGATCTCACCGCCGAGCGCCACCATCGGAATCCCGCTCGCGCGAACGAGCTCCAGCCCCTCCGCCCAGGCGCGCTTGCCGCCCAGGATGCGCACGATCACCAGATCCGCGCCCTCCAGCAGGCCCGGCAGATCCTCCGGCAGCAGACGCGCGGGGTTCGCGAGCCGGAAATCGGCCCCGCTGGCGCGCGCGCTCAGCAGATCGGTGTCGGAGGTGGACAGCAGCACAATCACAGGGTTCGGCCTTCCTAAGGGTTTCGCGCCCAGCACGGTTCGGCGCCCGCCGGGAAGGTCTGACTGTCACAGTGGCGCGACCGTACCGGAATTGCACCGGATTCTTCTGGTCCGACGAGCCCCGCGATGCTATCGCGCCCGGGTCACAGTGCGGCAAACGCTCATCCGTCAGCCTGTTGGAACGCCATCCCCGGGCGTACGCTGCCGGTATGCCAAAGACTCCGGGATGGGTCAGGCGGAATCGATTCGCCGCCTGGTCAGGATACTTTTCGGTACTGGTTGCCTTCGCGACGCTGGCAATGGCTTTGACCGCTGCGGCCAGTGGTCACACCCAGTACGCCATCATCGCGGGCATCATCTGCGCCGCCACCGTGCTCTTCGCGACCACGACCCTGGCGACCACCATTCACCGCGACCACCTCGATCACCACCACAACCCCCACCTGCTCAACGACACCTGGCAGCAGCCACCCGCCTTCGCGCGCCACCGCGGCCACGGCACCACCGAGCCGCACCGAGCCGCCTGACCCCCCGGACGGCGGGCGCCGACCCCACACCGACGCCCGCCTCGCACCATCGGACTTCACCCCCGTCTCACGATCCGTCCCACCCGATCCGGTGGTCCGGAAAACGACATGGGGGTGAAGTCGTGTTTCCGCGCCCCGCCGTCGGAGCTCGGGTCCGGCCGTGATCGGTCGGCGTCCCGGGCAGGGCCGATCACGCCGTGCGCCGTAAGCTCGAGAGGTCATGACTCGTTCCGAATCCGATTCCTGCCCCGGCGTACTGCGCCTGCACCAGGCCGCCGACGGGCCGCTCGCCCGAATCCGCGTACCCGGCGGGCAGCTCACCTCCGAACAGCTCGAGGCGCTCGCGGCGGCGACCGTCGATCTCGCGGACGGCACCATCGAGCTGACCTCGCGCGGGAATCTGCAGTTGCGGCAGGTGCGTGACGCGGGCGCGCTCGAGGAACGGCTCACCGCGGCGGGGTTGCTGCCCAGCGCGTCCCACGAGCGGGTTCGCAACATCATCGCCTCGCCGCTCTCGGGCCGGATCGGCGGCTGGAGTGATGTGCATCCGCTGGTCCCGGCGCTGGATCAGGGCCTACAGGCGGATTCGCGACTGGCCGACCTGCCCGGACGCGTGCTGTTCACCCTCGATGACGGGCGCGGGGATGTGAGCGGGCTCGGCGGCGATATCGGAGTGCACGCGCTCGACGAGACCACCTATGCGCTGCTGCTCGCGGGCCGGGACACCGGAGTGCGGGTGAGCGGCGAGGACGCGGTCGATCTCGTGCTGGCGGCCGCCCACGCGTTCCTCGAACTCCGCGACGGGCACTGGCGCGTGCACGAGCTGCCCGAGGGCACCGCGCGGCTCACCGACCACCTGCTGAGCAGGCAGACCGGACTCACCACCTCGAGCGACATCGTCGAAGTCGGTGCACGACAGGATGTTCCGATCGGCTGGCTGGTGCAGTCCGATGAACGCGTCGCGCTCGGCGCGGGGGTGCGGCTCGGGTCCCTGCCCGCGCGCACCGCCGAGTTCATCGCCGCCATCGAGCGACCCATCCTGCTGACGCCGTGGCGCAGCCTGATCGTCACCGATCTCGACGAGTGGACCGCCGAGCAGGTGGTCCGGGTGCTGGCCCCGATGGGCCTGCTGTTCGACGCCGCCTCCCCCTGGCTGCTGGTGAGCGCGTGCGCGGGACAGCCCGGATGCGCCAAATCCCTCACCGACGTTCGCGCGGACGTCGCCGAAGCGGTCGAATCCGGGCGCGTAGCGCCCTCCGGCGCAGCACAATTCCCGCTCGCGGGCCTCGAAGCGGCCGAGATCGTGGCCTCCGGCCGCCAGCACTGGTCCGGCTGCGATCGCCGCTGCGGACGCCCGCGCGGCGAGGTCACCGACATCATCGCCACGCCTGACGGGTACCGGATCATCCCCTCCGCCTGATCGCACCGGCCCCCGGCCGCGATCTCCGCGCCTACCCTGTCCGACCGACCGCCCGGAACGCGCGGGACGGATCAGAGCTGCGGAAGCACCTGGGCGGCAATCAGTTCCAGGTGGGTCAGGTCGCCGCGTTCGAGCTCCGGGATCATCAGGTAGACGCGGGTCACGCCGATCTCGGCGTAGCGGCCGATGGTGTCCACGGCCTGGGCGGGCGATCCGGCCAGCCCGGTCCGCTGCAGGTCGGTGTGCTCGATGCCCATCAGGGCGGTTTGGCGGGCCACCTCGGCGGGGTCGTCGTCGATGCAGGCGACCAGCGCGGCGGAGAGGATCAGCGAGGCCGGGTCACGGCCGATCGCGTCGGCGGCGGCGCGCACTCGGTCCAACTGCACGGCGGTGTCCTGGATCGAGGCGTACGGCATGTTGAATTCGGTGGCGTAGCGGGCGGCCAGGCGCGGGGTTCGCACGGGACCGGTGCCGCCGATGATGATCGGGACGAGGTCCTGCGCCGGCTTCGGGAGCGCCGGGGAATCGAGCAGCCGGTAGTACTCGCCGTCGAAATCGAACCGGTCGCCGTGCGCGGTCGACCACAGCCCGGTGATGACGGCCAACTGCTCCTCGAAGCGAGCGAATCGGTCGGGCGGGAAGGGGATGCCGTACGCGCGGTGCTCCTCGTCGAACCAGCCCGTGCCCAATCCGAGTTCGACCCGACCACCCGACATCCGATCGACCTGCGCGACCTGAACGGCCAGCGGGCCCGGCAGCCGGAACGTGGCGGCGCTGACCAGCGTGCCGAGGCGGATGCGCGTGGTCTCGCGCGCCAGCCCGGCCAGGGTGATCCACGCGTCGGTCGGCCCCGGCAACCCCTCGACCTCGTCCATCGCCAGGTAGTGATCCGACCGGAAGAACCCGTCGAACCCCAACTCCTCGACGGCCCGGGCCGCCTTGCACTGCATGTCGTAGTCCGAGCCCTGCTGCGGCTCCGTCACGATGCGCACATCCATACCGGCCATCGTGCCCCGCCCACCGGGACTTCACCCGACGATCGTGGACCGGAGGCGTGGGCGCTGGTGGACACGCCCGGAATTGGGCAGAGTGGGAGTGCGCGTGGCGAGTCGGGTGCGGGAGGTGGATATGACCGTGGCAAGACTGAGCGACTCGGACATCGGCGAGATGTCCGAGGACGAACGGCGGGAGTTGATCCGGCGACTCCAGGCGCCGCCGGAACTGCTGCTGCCCCCGGCGAGGGTGGTGCTGCTGCATCGCCGAATTCGGTTGACGCTCATGGTTCTCGGCTGTCTGGCACTGATTCCGTGGATGGTGTATCTGGGGTTGACCCTGCCCGCGGAGTATCAGGCGCAGAACTGGTCGCTGGCGTGGATCGGATACGACGTCGCACTGGTGCTCATGATGGCCGGTACCGCGTATCTGGGCTGGAAGCGCCGGGTGATGCTGATCGTCCCCGCGCTCGCGACCGGGGTGATGCTGCTGGTGGACGCGTGGTTCGACATCGTGACCGCCGCCGGCGCGGATGTGTGGTGGTCGGCGGGCACGGCTGTGCTGGCGGAGATCCCGCTGGGCGCATTGCAGATCAGCGGAGCGGTCATGCTGTTGCGATTCCTGATCCTGGCGCATCCGCTCCGCGATCCGGCCATCAGCCCATGGAAGGCTCGGCTGCCGTTCTGACCCCGTGCAATTCGAGGGTGCAACATTTCACGCTGCCACCGGCCTTGAGGAGTTCGGACAGATCCACGCCGATGGTGTCGTAGCCCCGCAGGCGCAATTGCTCGGACAATCCGACGGCCCGATCGCTCAGGAACACGTGATATCCGTCCGACACACCGTTGAGGCCCAGCACGTTCGCGTCCTCGGCGGTGGCGATCACCGCGTCCGGATACAGCTGCGCGAGCAGCCGGGCGCTGGCCCCGCTGAAGGCGGCCGGGTAGTAGACGATGGTCTCGTCCAGCACCATGAGCGCGGTGTCCAGGTGATAGAAGCGCGGATCGACCAACTCCAGGGTCACCACCGGCAGACCGAAGAATTCCGCCACCTCGCGATGCGCGGCGCGGGAGCTGCGGAACCCGGTCCCGGCGAGAATGCGATCCCGGGCGATGGCGAAATCGCCTTCGCCCTCGTTGGTTTCGCCGGCGGCGGCCACACTGGCGAAGGGCTGCGCGCACATCCACTCGTGATAGGCCGGGCCCTCCAGGGCCCGTTCGGGATTGGCGAATCGCGCCGAGAGCGCGCGGTCACCGATCACCAGTCCGCCGTTGGCCGCGAACACCATGTCCGGCAGGCCCGCGACCCCGTCGACCACGTGCACACGGTGTCCGTGCTCCTCGTACGTGGCGCGCAGGGTCTCCCACTGCGCGAGGGCGAGCGCGCGATCCACCGGAGTGGTGGCATCCATCCACGGATTGATCGCGTAGTGGACGTCGAAGTGATCGGGGCGGCACATCAGGAACTCGCGCGTGGTCGGCCGGCGCACGCCGGACGGCTCGGGCGCGGCGGCAACCGACGGGGTTACTACAGACGGGGTGACTACAGACGGGGTGGCTACGGACGTCAACGAAGACTCCTCTCGAACCCAGACATGGACTTGAGACGAAGGTAAATGGCGTACCGTTGCGTCAGAAATAGCGAATCGTTGCGTGATCACGGGTTGAAATAGCGAATCGTTGCGTACGCGGAAGGACGGACCGTGGACGAACTCGATCGGCGGATTCTCGCCCTTCTGCTCAAACACGCGCGCGCCTCGTTCCAGGAGATCGGCGCGGTGGTCGGCCTGTCGGCTCCGGCGGTGAAACGGCGGGTCGACAAGATGGTGGCAGGTGGTCAGATCACCGGGTTCACCGCGGTCGTCAATCCCGCCGCGCTGGGCTGGCGCACCGAGGCGTACGTCGAGGTGTTCTACCGCGACAACATCTCGCCCAACGAACTGCGCCGCAGCCTCGAACCCATCCCCCAGGTGGTCGGGGTGTGGACGATCGCCGGGGAGGCCGACGCGCTGGTGCACGTCATGGCCACCGATATGGCCGAGATCGAGGCCACCGTGGAGCGGATCCGGGAGAACGCGCGCGTCGGGCGCACCCGCAGCAACATCGTCATGTCCCGGCTCATCGAACGCCCGCGCACCTGACTCCCCCGCCCGCGAATCACGTCCGTGTGGTCCGGCGCACTACCCGCTCCACGCCGCCGCGCGGGCGAAATCTAGGGTGGACGCCATGTCCGACGTGCGCACCAGCTATCTCACCGACGGGGCCGAGATCTATCGGCGCTCCTTCGCGACCATCCGTGCCGAAGCGGATCTCGCGCGATTCCCCGCGGACGTGTCGCAGGTCGTGGTCCGCATGATTCACGCGTGCGGTCAGGTCGATCTGGCCGCGGACGTCGAATACAGCGACGGCGTGGTGGCCGCCGCGCGCACCGCGCTGCGATCCGGCGCGCCGATCCTGTGCGATGCGAACATGGTCGCCTCCGGCGTCACCCGCACACGCCTGCCCGCCGGCAACGACGTGCTGTGCCTGCTCGCCGATCCCCGCGTGCCCGCCCTGGCCGAACAGATCGGCAACACCAGATCCGCTGCGGCACTGGAACTCTGGCGCGATCGACTGGAGGGTGCGGTGGTCGCGATCGGCAATGCGCCGACCGCCCTGTTCCATCTGCTGGACCTGCTGGACGCCGGTGCGCCACGCCCGGCCGCGGTGCTCGGCATTCCGGTCGGCTTCATCGGCGCGGCCGAATCCAAGCAGGCGCTCGCCGAATACGGCGACATCGAATTCCTCACCGTGCGCGGCCGGCGCGGCGGCAGCGCCATCACCGCCGCCGCCCTCAATGCGATTGCGAGTGAACAAGAGTGAGCGGCAAACTCTGGGGCATCGGACTGGGCCCCGGCGATCCGGAACTGGTGACGGTCAAGGCGGCGCGCATCATCGGCGCGGCCGACGTGATCGCCTTCCACAGCGCCAAGCACGGCCGCAGCATCTCCCGCGCCATCGCCGCGCCGTACATGCGTGAGGGCCAGCTCGAGGAGCACCTGGTCTATCCGGTGACCACCGAGACCACCGAGCATCCCGGCGGCTATCAGGGCGCGATCGACGAGTTCTACGAGACCGCCGCGGCGCGTCTGGCCGAGCATCTGGCCGCCGGGCGCTCGGTGGCCCTGCTCGCGGCCGGAGACCCGCTGTTCTACAGCAGCTTCCAGCACATGCACCGCAGGCTCGCGGACCGATTCGAGTCCGAGATCGTTCCGGGCGTCACCTCGGTCAGCGCCGCCTCGGCCGCCCTGGGCACGCCGCTGGTGGAGGGCGAGCAGGTGCTCACCATCCTGCCGGGCACCATGCCCACCGAGGAGCTGACCCGGCGACTGCGTGACACCGACGCGGTGGCGATCATGAAGCTCGGCCGCACCTACCCGAACGTGCGCCGGGCGCTCGCGGATTCCGGCCGCCTGGACGAGGCGTATTACGTCGAGCGCGCCAGCAGCACCCGCCAGCGCGTGCTGCGCGCCGCCGACGTCGACGAGGCGAGCGTCCCCTACTTCGCCATCACGGTGGTGCCCGGCCCGACACCCGAAACCCGAATCGCGCTGACCGACAGCGCTGCCCACGCGGCCGAGCCGACCCGGACCCACGCGAACGGCACGCACCCGGCCCACAGCAGAGCAGCCGATCCCACGCACGAGACGCACAGCACGGCCTCCACCCCCGTGACTGCCGCGGCTCCGCTCGATTCCACCGACCGGGACCACCGAGCCTCCGCCGCGGCTCTGCTCGATCCCTCCGAACCAGACCCCGCCCTGTCCGACGCATCGGAATCGGCTGTGGTGCAGCATGATCGACCCGGCGAGGTGGTCGTGATCGGTCTCGGCCCCGGGGCCGAGGGCTGGACCACGCCGGAGGTGACGCGCGCGCTCGCCGAGGCAACCGATATCGTGGGGTACTCGACATACGTGAATCGGGTGCCGGAGCGGGTGGGACAGCGACGGCACGCGAGCGACAACAAGGTCGAATCCGAGCGGGCGGCAATGGCTTTGGATATGGCCAAGCAGGGGGCGCGAGTGGTGGTGGTGTCGTCCGGGGATCCCGGGGTGTTCGCCATGGCCGCCGCGGTCGTCGAGGAATCGGCGGATCCGCAGTGGCGCGAGGTTCCGGTACGGGTGTTGCCGGGGGTGACCGCGGCCAGCGCGGTGGCCAGCCGGATCGGCGCACCGCTGGGGCACGATTTCGCCATGATCTCGCTCTCGGATCGGCTCAAGCCGTGGGAGACGGTGGCCGCGCGCATCTCCGCGGTGGCGGGCGCCGATATGGCGTTCGCGGTCTACAACCCGGCGTCCTCGCAGCGGCAGTGGCAGGTCGCCGCGATGCGGGAGCTGGCGCTCGAGCATCGCAAGCCCGAAACGCCGGTGGTGATCGGCCGCGACGTGGGCGGGCCGACCGAGACCGTCCGGGTGGTTACGCTGGGCGAGCTGGATCCGGCCGAGGTGGATATGCGCACCCTCCTCATCGTCGGTTCGTCCACCACGACCGTGTTCGACGCGGCCGATGGACCGCGGGTTTTCACCTCTCGACGCTATGGGGACTAATATTCCATAGTGGAACATAGGCTGGAAGGAGTGGCAGTGGCTCAGGACAATGCTCGGCGCCCGCTCAATTCGACGGCCGCATCCCTACTCGGATTCCTGCACCAGGGCGATATGTCCGGCTGGGACCTGGTCGCGCTGGCGCAGGACCGGATCGGCGACTTCTGGACGATCACCCAGAGCCAGGTCTATCGCGAGCTGGGAACCATGCATCAGAACGGCATGGTGGACAAGGGCGAAGCCGGCGCCCGCGACCGCACGCCCTATCGCATCACCGAGAGCGGCCGAGAGGCGTTCGCCGAGTGGATCGCCCGCGATCCCGGCGCGGAAACCATCCGCGTCCCACTGCTTCTCACGCTGTCGTTCGGCGAGTTCGTCGACCCGCACCGTCTCGACCGCATCATCGCGGCCAATCGCACCGTGCACGAACAGCGTTTGGCCAAATACCTCTCCGGTCACGACGAGGAGAAGACCTCGGCGTTCGAACGAACCACGCTGGACTTCGGAATCCGCTACGAGCGTGCGGTATTGGAGTGGTTCGATCGGCTGCCGGAGTTGCTGGACCACAACAGCCGACTGTCCTGACCGCACGGGGATCCACCCGAGCGTGATCCGCTCCGCCCGGGAGCGATCCACCCGCCCGGCAGGGACCCTGCCGGGCGCGGGAGCGATCCACTCGTCGCGAGTGCACATTCACTCGGGACCGGTCCGTGCTCCCCGGGAGCGCCCTATGTCCCGCGAGCGCGCAACCACTCCCACGCCGCCGCAACGGTTTCCACCTGGACGGCGCCCTCGGGCAGCTGCGGGCGATCGACGATCACGACCGGCAGGCCCAGGGTTCGGGCGGCGGTGAGCTTCGCCTCGGTCAGCGGTCCCCCACTGTCCTTGGTGACCAGCACGTCGATCCGCCGGTCGGTCAGCAGCGCGATCTCGTCCTCGACGGTGAACGGCCCGCGCGCGAGCAACACCTCGTGCCGCGCGGGCACCGCATCCTCGGGCGGATCGATGGCCCGGATCAGGAACCATTGCCCGGACTCCGCGAATGCCGCCACACCCTGGCGGCCGACGGTCAGAAACACCCGATCACCCAGTCCGGCAATCGTTTCCGCGGCGACGACCAGGAACGGAACCCGGGTCCATCGATCACCGGGCTGCTCGATCCAACCCGGGCGGCGCACATGCAGCACGGGCAATCCCAGTGACTTCGCAGCGGCCGCGGCGTTGGCGGTCATCCCGCCGGCGAAGGGATGCGTCGCATCCACCACCGCGTCGATGCCGTTGCCGGTCAACCACTTACGCAGTCCGTCCACACCACCGAAACCGCCGATCCGCACCTCACCCGCCGGCAGGATCGGCTCACGAACACGACCGGCGAGCGAGGAGACGATGTCGAATCCTCGCTCGCCGGAGGCGATGTCGGCCAGCTCCCGAGCTTCCCGGGTGCCGCCCAGGATCAAAGTTCTCAGGGCTGCCCTTGGAAGTACGCCGAGCCCGAATCGATCAGCGGCTGGCCGCCGGCGATCAGCAGGCCGATCAGCGCGCCGAACGGCAGACCGACGCCGAAGAAGAAGGCGCCGATGATCGCGCCGATCACGCCACCCAGCGCCGCGTGCTGCAGCTCCGAGAAGAACCACTCCTGCGAGCCGATCTCCTTGGCGGTGATCAGCGTGTCGGTGACCGGGGTCAGGGTCAGCTGACGTCCGTCATTGGCCACGTCGGCGCGCAGCTCGACCGGCTTACCGGAAATCTCGCCCGCGAGCGCCACCTTGGTGACCACCACGCCGGCCTCGTTCGTCAGCACGACGTTCTTGCCCGCGGCGTCGAGGCCGAACTGTCCGCCCGTCACCTGCGTAATGATGCCATTGCCGACCTCGGCCAGCTTCACCGTGTAGTCGACGCCCTGCTGGGCGCCCTGCACCTGGTTCAGCGGCTTCTGATCCTGCACAGCCGGAGCCGGCTCCACGGGGACGGCATATCCGGTCCCCGCCGCGATGCCGGTGGCGGCGACAGCGAGGAATGCGGTGGCGGCGACCTTCGAATACTGCTTCATTCTTCTCCCAAATACTGCGAGTAGCGCACCCGGTAACGATCGGGTTACAGCACGCCACCCTACCGTTGACTCATCAACGTTTCATTCTGAATGCTTCACTGCCGTCAGGAATTCCGATATCGCGACATTTCGCACGCATGTCGGACCCCCTGGGCCCTCCGACCGTACCGGTCCCGAACTAGACGTAACTTTCCAGGTCAATGCGGTTCGGCTACACGACACGGATTTCCGCCGGATCGCATGCGCACGCGGCGCCCGCAGAGTGCCACCGTCTTACCTGCGACAGGTGTCGCAACAGTGACTCGAACAGTGCCACTCCACAGTGCCCGCCGCACCCGCACATCCGCCCGGGAGCCGGGTGCGCTCGATGGTCGTGGGCCTACCCGCTGAACCGCCCGGCGAACCCGCGCAGGGGTAGGTCGGCGCTGGTCAGCAGACCGGACGGGGCTGCTACGACGGAGGCGATGGCGTTGAGGGCGGGCAGGCCGGTGACGGTCATGCCGATGGAGGCGAAGTTGGCCGGGTCCGACAGGTCGATGCCGGGTTTGGGGAAGATCATGTGCTTGTTGTAGACGCAGGGGTCGCCGGTGATCCTGGTGATGTAGCAGCCCTTGATCTTCCAACTGGGATCGGTGTGCGGGGTCATCTGCCATTCGAGATGGGTTTCGATGCGCGGGACGCCGTCGACCATGCCCTGGTACTTGATGTAGTTTCCGCCGAGCGAGCCCTTCGGCAGGAGATACCAGCCCAGGTCGACGTCCTGGGTACAGGCGCCGAGTTCGCAGCTGAAGGTGACCTCGTCGAGTTCGAGTCCGAAGCAGTCGGCCATCATCAGAATGCTGTCGGCGAAGACCCGGGTGAATTTCTCCAGCTTGCCGGGAATGCTCGGATCGTCCGCGGGCAGGCCGTAGCCGACCTCGATCCAGGTCTCCTTGGAGTGGTGACAGGACACATCGACCGATTCGATGGTGGTGATGTTCTCGATCTCGGCGACATCGGCCGAGCACACCACCCCGAGGATCTGGTTCAGGCCCGGGTTCATGCCGGTTCCGTAGAAGCTCGACCCGCCCTTCTCGCAGGCCTCGCGCAGCAGTTGCGTCACCGGTTTTCCCGACGGATGCGGGTGGTTGGTGTCCCGGTGCCGGCCGGTGATCCAGTCCGCCGTGGTGACGATGTCGATTCCGGCCTCGAGGACCCGCACGTACAGGTCTTCGTCGGGGAACACGCCGTGGAAGGTCAGGACGTCGGGTGTGGCGGCGAGGATCTCCTCGATCGATCCGGTCGCGAGCACGCCGTTGGGCGCCAGGCCCGCGATCTCACCGGTGTCGCGGCCGATCTTCTCCGGTGTGTAGCAGTGCACTCCGACGAGTTCGAGATCGGTGCGCGCACCGATGCGTTTGATCATCTCGGTGCCGACATTGCCGGTCGCGACCTGGAAGACCCGGATCGGCGCGGTACGGGAGGCTGTCATCGATATCTACTCTCGGCTCGTCTTGCTCGATAGGTCCGCGGCGCGCAATTCCGCGGCGCTGCCGCCGCGGCCGTCGGGATAGAACTGTGTGGACCAGGTGCGGATCGCGGTGAAGCCCTGGAATTCCCGGGGCGAGAGCGCGGGCGGATCGGAATACCGCTGGTGCTGCCAGATGTGAACGTCCTGGGTGAACTGCCGGATGATCTCCTGGGCGAAATCCCGCGCTCTCGCCTCGGCCTTGGCCGGGTCGGAACCCGTTGTGCGGCCGATGTATACGCTGAATCGCACATCGCAGGTGGAGTCGTCCACCGGGGTGACCGCGGTGATTGTCCGGTTGTCGATCATTCCCCAGCTCTTGGTCACCGCCACCCCGAGACCGCCGTTGATCGCCCGCACGCCGCTGTGCACGTCCTCGATCGACTGCCCCTCGGCCCCCTGGAAGGTGATGGTGAAATCGACGTAGGAGACCGGCTCGGCGAAATCGTGCCGGGTGAACACCGGCACGATCGGCGTCTTGTGCACGAAGGTGAAATGCGCGAAGTCGACGCCGTTCTCGAGCACGTACTGCGGATGCAGTTCCAGTCGCTCCCGGACCAGGGTCGCCCTCGGGTGGTAATCGGCCGCGCTGCTCCCGTCGCCGAAGTCGGCGAAGACATCGGGAACCTCGAAATACGGTGCGCGACGCTCGATGTCGTGCCACAGATAGATCGACTCGTTGCGCTCGATCACCGGATAGGTGCGAATTCGCCTGCCCCGATTGGGCCGCTTCTCGTACGGGATGCGGACATTGTGCCCGTCCCGGTCCCACTGCCACCCGTGAAAGGGACATTCGATGACTTCGCCGTCGACGTGACCGCCGAAACCCAGGTGGGCGCCGAGGTGTTCGCAGTACGCGTCCATGACGCTCAGCGCGCCCGAGCGCGCACGCCAGGCCACCATTTCGGTGCCGAAGTAGGTCATTCGACGCACGTCACCGGCGCTGATCTCATCGGACCAGGCGACCTGGAACCATCCCGTCGGCTTCATCGACAGCGGCGGTTTCGCCATTACCGGTACCTCTCCCCGTTCGAACACAAAAGAAGAACTCACGCCCCGCGTCACGAAGCGATGATCAACTCCGCGGCCTTCTCCCCGATCATGTAGCTCGGCGCGTTGGTATTGCCGCCGGTGATGCTGGGCATGATCGAGGCATCGGCCACCCGCAGCCCCTCGATGCCGCGCACCCGCAGCTCCGGATCGACGACCGCGCGTTCGTCGATCCCCATGCGACAGGTGCCGACCGGGTGATAGACCGAGTGCACCCGCGTGGGCAGCTCACGGCGCAGGGCGGCCTCGTCGCGATACTCGGGTCCGGGGGTGAGCTCCTCGGTGATGTCGGGTGCGATCGAGCGATGAGCCATGATCTCGCGGACGATGCGGATCCCCTCGAGCAGGAATTCGATGTCCGCGGGATCGGTCAGATAACCGGGGTCGATCAGCGGAGAGGCCAGCGGGTCGGCCGATCCGAGCCGGAGTTCGCCCCGGCTGCGCGGATAGATGAGGGTGGGAAAGATGGTCAGCGCCGCTCGCCGGTCCACCGTGTACAGCTTGTCCTGATCCTGATTGGGCGAGGGGTACCCCCACGGCAGGACATGGATCTGCAGATCCGGAACACCCTGCGCGAAGGAGGTTTTCGCGAAGCCGACCAGTTCGAACAGGGTGCGGCCGAACCAGGTGCTCCCGGGCCGCACGAGCTCCCGGGCCAGGGCCGCGCCCATGTGCGAGGGAATCGAGCGATGGTGAGCGCGCGCGGTGACGAAGGTCAGCGGCACGAACAGGTGATCGTGCAGATTCTGCCCGACGGGCAGGTCGGCGTGGACCGGCAGCCCCAGCTCCCGCAGGTGTGCGGCCGGGCCGATACCCGAGAGCATGAGCAACTGGGGTGAGGCGATCACACCGGCACAGACCACGACTTCCTTTGCCGCCCTAAGGATTTGCCGCTGTCCGTGCTCGACGACCTCGACGCCGACGGCCCGCCCCTTCTCGATGATCACCCGAGTGACGTGAGAACCGGTGCGTACGAGCAGGTTCGGGTTGGGCCGGTTGGTGAGGTAGCCGCGTGAGGAGCTGTAGCGCAGCCCGTGGCGCACGCTCTGCTGGAAAACGCCCACTCCCTCCTGTGATTCGCCGTTGTAGTCCGCGTTCTCGGGAACACCCAGCGTGTCGGAGGCCGCGCCCAGCCACTGCTGCGCGATCGGGGTCAGCTCACGCTGGCGGGTCACCTCGATCGGGCCACCGGCGCCGCGCAGTTCGCTCGCCCCGTCCTCCCAGTTCTCGAGTCGCCTGAACGCGGGCAGCACGTCGGCGTAACTCCATCCCGCGCAGCCCTCCTCGGCCCAGGAGTCGTAATTGGCCCGGTTCCCGCGCACGAACAGCATCCCGTTGACGGAGCTGGACCCGCCGAGCACTTTGCCGCGAGTCATGGGGATCGCGCGATTGTCGGCGTGCTGCTGCGGGACCGAGTACTGCTTCCAGGTCAGTCGTTTCTTGAGCTGCGGCACGGTGTGCACCATGGCGATCGATCCCGGTATCGAGACCAGCCGCGTGTTGTCCTTGCGGCCGGCCTCCAGCAGGATCACGCTCGCGCCGTGCTCGGCGAGCCGGCTCGCCACGATGGCGCCGGAACTGCCCGCGCCCACCACCAGGTAGTCGGCCTCGACGGCGTGGTTCGCACGGGTGCAGTGGCGGGTCATGGGTTGTCTGTCTCTCTTGTTCGGCACGAGTCGCGATCGGGATTCACGCCGCGGCGACGGCGTATCGCCGATCGGTCAGCACGCGCAGGTTGCGCAGGAATCGCCGGAAAGCCAGGTTCATCAGCGGCCGCGCAAGCCGGATAGACACGTTCGTGGCCGTGTCACCGCTCATCGCCAGCGTCCAGGTCAGTCGGCATCCACCGGGCGTGGCAACGATCCGATAGTCCTCGGCGAAGGCGGTGATGCCGCTGGTGCCGCTCTCGTTGAAGCGAAAGGCCATGTGCGAGTTCGGCTCCCAGGCCAGGAATTCCTCGTTGCCGACCATCCCGGCGCGCATGCGCACGGTGCGGGTCGTCCCGATGCCGCGCGGCTCGGGGCTGGTCCAGGTCACCTCGGTGATCACCGAGGCCCATCGCGGCCAGGACGCGGCGTCGGCGAGCACCTCGAACACCTGCTCCGGAGTCACGTTCAACTCGACGCTGTTGGCGAAACGATGCGGGGCGGTCTGCACGAATGTGACGTCGACCGGCCGACAGGGGTGAAGCGACATGGATTCCTCCTGAACGCGGACATCTGTCCGGACAGTACTACCGACAATTGCACGGAACAAGGTTCTTCCCACCGCGCCAAGGGGGCCGCCCAGGGTTGTCCCGGACCTGTGATCGTAGTACCGTCCGGACAGATGTCCATCTACAAGCTGGACAGCTATTCGTGGAAGGGTTCCAATGACATTGGTGAAACCGCAGCGGGTATCCGGAGGCGGGGGCGAGCACGGTCATCTCGAGGAGTTCCGCACCGATCCGATCGCGCTCATGCATCGTGTCCGCGCGGAATGCGGCGATGTCGGGGCCTTCGAATTGGCCGGCCGAGACGTGATCCTGCTTTCGGGCGCCGAGGCCAACGAGTTCTTCTTCCGCTCCAGCGACGAGGACCTCGATCAGGCCGCGGCGTACCCGTTCATGAAGCCGATCTTCGGGGACGGCGTGGTCTTCGACGCGAGCCCCGAACGCCGCCGGGAAATGCTGCACAATCAGGCCCTGCGCGCCGAGCACATGCGCGGGCACGCCGAGACCATCGCGCACGAGGTCGATCGGATCCTGTCGCGATGGGACGACGAGGGTGAGATCGATCTGCTCGAATTCTTCGCCGAACTCACCATCTACACCTCCTCGGCCTGCCTCATCGGCGTCAAATTCCGCAACCAGCTCGACGAACGGTTCGCGCGGCTCTATCACGAGCTCGAACGCGGCACCGACGCCTACTGCTACGTCGATCCCTACGCGCCGATCGAGAGTTTCCGCATCCGCGACGAGGCCCGCGCCCAACTGGTCGATCTCGTGCAGGAGATCATGAACGACCGGATCGCGAATCCGCCTCGGGGCAAAGAGGATCGGGACATGCTCGATGTCCTGGTCTCGGTACCCGGGGACGACGGTGCGCCCCGCTTCAGCGCCAGTGAGATCACCGGCATCTTCATCTCGATGATGTTCGCCGGGCACCACACCACCTCCGGCACCTCGGCGTGGACCGTCATCGAATTGCTGCGCCACCCGGATCTGCTGCGCGCGGTCGTCACCGAACTCGACACCCTCTACGCCGACGGATCCACCGTCAGTCACAACGCGCTGCGTCAGATTCCGCAGCTGGAAGCCGCTCTCAAGGAGACGCTGCGGCTGCACCCGCCGCTGATCATCCTCATGCGCATCGCTCAGGGCGATTTCGAGGTGTGCGGACATCAGATCGCGCCGGGAGACATGGTCGCCGCGACCCCCGCCATCTCGAACCGGATCCCGCAGGACTTCCCCGATCCCGACGCCTTCGACCCCAGTCGCTACCTCGATCCGCGGCAGGAGGACCTGGTCAACAAGTGGACCTGGATTCCGTTCGGCGCCGGTCGGCACCGGTGCGTCGGCGCGCCCTTCGCACTGATGCAGCTCAAGGCGATCTTCTCGATTCTGTTGCGAGACTGGGAATTCGAGATGGCGCAGCCCTCGGACAGCTACCGCAACGACCACTCCAAGATGGTCGTGCAGCTCGAACAGCCCTGCCGCGTGCGGTACCGCCGACGCAACCGGTGACCTCGTCCCGTTCCCGGTCCACAACGACGTCGGCCCTCGAGGAGGAAAATATGTCCGCGCCCTCACTACCGACCGGATTCGATTTCACCGATCCGGCGCTGTGGGAGACCCGCAATCCCGTCCAGGAATTCGCGCAGTTGCGCCGCACCGCGCCGGTGTGGTGGAACGCCCAGTCGGACGAGTCGTCCGGCGGTTTTCATGACGGCGGCTACTGGGTTGTCACCAAACACGAAGACATCAAAGAGGTTTCGCGGCGCTCGGACCTGTTCTCCTCGCAGGAGAAGGGATCGATCATCCGGCTTCCCGGACAGGTCACCGTCGAACAGATCGAGGTGACCCGGGCGCTGCTGGTCAATATGGATCCGCCCAAGCACACGAAGATCCGGCGCATCATCTCCAAGGGGTTCAGCCCCCGCGCGGTGGAGGGACTCCGCGCGGCACTGACCGAGCGGGCCGAGCGGATCGTGCGGGCGGCGGTCGCCGAGGGCGGCGGCGATTTCGTGGAGCAGGTGGCCTGTGAACTCCCGCTGCAGGCGATCGCCGAACTCATCGGCGTGCCACAGCAGGACCGGCGCAAGTTGTTCGAGTGGTCGAACCACATGCTCAACTACGACGATCCCGAATACGGCGACACCGCCACCACCGACGCCTCGACGGAGGCCTCGGTCGAGTTGCTCGGCTACGCCTGGAACATGGCCGAGCGCCGGCGCGCGGAGCCCGGCAACGACATCGTCACCCAGTTGGTGAACGCGGACCTCGACGGAGAAGCGCTCGGGTCCGACGAATTCGGGTTCTTCGTGATCCTGCTCGCGGTGGCCGGCAACGAGACCACGCGCAACGCCATCACCCACGGCATGAAGGCGTTCGTCGACAACCCCGAGCAATGGGAACTGTTCAAACAGCAGCGACCGCGCACCGCCGCCGACGAGATCATCCGCTGGGCAACCCCGGTGACCGCCTTCCAGCGCACCGCCACCGCCGACACCGAGCTCGGCGGCCAGCTCATCCGCAAGGGGCAGCGGGTCGGATTGTTCTACAGCTCGGCCAATTTCGACGAGGACGCCTTCGAGAATCCGTTCGTTTTCGACATCACGCGGGACCCCAACCCGCACTTGGCCTTCGGCGGCACCGGCGCGCATTTCTGCGTCGGCGCGAACCTGGCTCGGCTCGAGATCGATCTGATGTTCAACGCCATCGCCGATGCCATGCCCAACCTCACCCAGGTCGCGGAACCCGAGCGCCTGCGCAACGGCTGGATCAACGGCATCAAGCACTGGTCGGTCAGCTATTCCTGATCGCGCCGAGGAGGATTCGATGAAGACCCGACTCAACTGCCCCTGTGGGGAGTACATCCGGGGCGCGGACGAGGACGAACTGGTGCGCGAGACCCGGCGGCACCTCGCGGCACACCACCCCGATCACGACTACACGCGCGAGGAAATCCTGTTCATCGCGTACTGACCTGGCACCTGCGGTCTGCGAGTTCGGCGCCCGGTCGACCTCGCAGACCCGCTGCCGCATCCCACGCGATGGCCCGCGGGCCGCTCGGGATTCGACGCTCGCACGCGTCGTCTCCGGGTACGAGAGTCGCCCCCGCGGCATCGCGCCGGAGCAGAGCAATTCGAGAGAGGCGATCCGCCGCGGACAACAACGGTCCGCGAAGGAGTGCGCCACCGATTGATTCTTGCGCTCGATCAGCAATCGGAACTATATTCCGAACAGTTGTCCAGACACGTTTTCGGGAGTCTTGTGATGAATAGCCTCATCCCCACCGAGGGCACCCCCTTGTTGATCGGTGGCAAGTTGGTGCCCGGGGGCGCAGGGGTTTTCGCGACCGTCAACCCCGCCACCGAGGAAATCCTCGGCCACGCCGCCAATGCCACACCCGAGGACATGGACGCCGCCGTCGCCGCGGCACGGGCCGCCTTCGACGAGAGCGACTGGTCCCGCGATCACGCCTTCCGCGCACGCTGCCTGCGACAGTTGCGCGAGGCGATGCGCGCGCACGTGGAGCAACTGCGCGAGATCACGATCGCGGAGGTGGGCGCACCGGTACTGCTGACCAGCGGCCCCCAGCTGGAAGGGCCGATCAGCGATCTCGAGTTCGCGGCCCAGCTGGCCGAAACCTACAGCTGGGAAACAGATCTCGGCACGGCGGTGCAGATGGGCATCACCAGTCGGCGGGTGGTGCGCCGCGAAGCCGTCGGCGTCGTGGGCGCGATCACCCCGTGGAACTTCCCGCACCAGATCAACCTCGCCAAACTCGGACCGGCACTCGCGGCCGGCAACACCGTTGTACTCAAGCCCGCCCCCGACACCCCGTGGTGCGCGGCGGCACTCGGATCACTGATCCTCGAGCACACCGACATCCCCGCGGGCGTGGTGAACATCGTGACCTCCGACGATCACGGCGTCGGCGCGCGGCTGGTCGAGCACCCGGACGTGGACATGGTCTCCTTCACCGGCTCGACCAGAACGGGCCGTGCGGTGATGACCGGTGCCGCAACCACTCTCAAGCGCACCTTCCTGGAGCTCGGCGGCAAGTCCGCCGCGGTCGTGCTCGACGACGCCGATATCGCCGCCGCCGCCTCGTACACCGCGTTCACCGTCGCGGTGCACGCCGGTCAGGGGTGCGCCCTCACCACCCGGCTGCTGGTGCCGCGGGAAAGCTACGCCGCCGCGGTCGAGGCCGCCGCGAAATCCATGGCCGGACTGCGCGCCGGGGACCCGAACAAACCCGGAACCATCTGCGGCCCACTGATTTCCGCCGCCCAGCGCGAGCGCGTCGAACGCTACCTCGACATCGCCCGCGCCGACGGCGGACGCATCGTCACCGGCGGAACCCGGTCCGAGAAGCACACTCGCGGCTTCTTCGTCGAGCCCACCGTCATCGCCGACCTGTCCAACACCAGCACCGTGGCGCAGGAGGAGATCTTCGGGCCGGTGCTGGTGGTCATCGCACACGACGGCGACGCCGACGCGATCCGCCAGGCCAACGACTCCCCGTACGGCCTGTCCGGCTCGGTGTGGGGCAGCGACCCGGACCGGGTCGATCGCGTCGTGAACGGCATCCGCACCGGCACTCTCAGCGTCAACGGCGGGCTCTGGTACCACGCCGACGCCCCCTTCGGCGGCTACAAGCAGTCCGGTATCGGACGCGAGATGGGCGTGGCCGGATTCGAGGAATACCTCGAAACCAAACTCGTGGCCACCCCCGCCTGACGAACCCCCGCCTGAGGGCCACTGCCTGACGAACCACACACGCACGCACCACGATTCACCCGAACTCGAGGAGTTACCGACAATGGCACGTTTCACCGATCGGACCGCGATCGTCACCGGCGCCGCACAGGGCATCGGCGCCGTCTACGCCAAGGCGCTTGCCGCCGAAGGCGCGAAAGTGGTTGTGGCAGATCTCAATACCGAGCGCGGCGAACAGGTGGCCAAGGAGATCCTCGCCTCCGGCGGCACGGCCGCGTTCCATCGCGTGGACGTC
This sequence comes from Nocardia jejuensis NBRC 103114, assembly GCF_001613145.1. Lineage (GTDB taxonomy): Bacteria > Actinomycetota > Actinomycetes > Mycobacteriales > Mycobacteriaceae > Nocardia > Nocardia jejuensis. The sequence goes on along the minus strand of NZ_BDBU01000002.1, from coordinate 330,651 downwards.
GCGGATCCGGATTCGGCCGCCGAGCTGGCCGAGTTCACCGTCGCGGAGTTCGGCTCGATCAACCACCTGGTCAACAACGCCGCGATCTACGGCGAGATGAAACTCGACCTGCTGCTCACCGTCCCGTGGGATTACTACAAGAAGTTCATGAGCGTCAATCTCGACGGCGCGCTCAATGTGACCCGGGCGGTGTGGCAGCACATGGTCGCCGCCGGCGGCGGCTCCATCGTCAACCAATCCTCCACCGCCGCATGGGTCTACTCCGGTTTCTACGGACTGGCCAAGGTCGGCATCAACGGGCTGACCCAGCAGCTGGCCTACGAACTCGGCGGGTCCAACATCCGCGTCAACGCGATCGCCCCCGGCCCCACCGACACCGAGGCCACCCAGACCGTCACCCCCGGCAGCATCGTCAAGGACATGGTGTCGCGGATCCCGATCAAGCGCATGGGCACCCCCGAGGATCTGGTCGGCGCGTGCCTGTACCTGCTCTCGGACGAGGCGAGCTGGGTGACCGCACAGATCCTCGCGGTCGACGGCGGACAGATCATCCGCTGATGACGACCGACACCGCACCCGGCCGCCTCGGATTCATCGGGCTGGGCAATATGGGCGCGCCGATGGCGCGCCGGCTCCTGGAGTGGCCCGGTGGCCTGACGGTCTGCGATGTGCGGCCCGATGCCGTACTGCCCTTCGTCGAGGCCGGCGCGCGGTCCGCGCCCAGCCCCGCCGACCTGGCGCGACACGCGTCGATCATCTGCGTCACGGTCATCGACGACGCCCAGGTGAACGAGGTCGTCCTCGGACCCGAGGGCATTCTCGCCACCGCCGCACCCGGAACGATCATCGCGGTGCATTCGACCATCAGCGACCGCACGGCCGAGACGCTCGCCGCCCTGTGCGCCGAACACGAAGTCGAATTCCTCGACGCCCCCGTCAGCGGAGGCGCCCCCGGCGCAACGCGCGGAGCACTCGCGGTGATGGTGGGAGGCTCCAACGACGCGCTCGCCCGCATCCGCGAACCGTTCGGCTGCTTCTCCGATCTGATCGTGCACGCCGGTCCGGTCGGCGCCGGAACCCGAATGAAGCTCGCGCGCAACCTGCTTCACTTCATCGCCTTCACCGCCGCCACCGAGGCGCAGCGCCTGGCCGAGGCCGCGGGTCTCGACATCACCGCGCTGGGCAAGGTGGTGCGGCATTCCGATGCGGTGACCGGAGGCCCCGGCGCGATCATGCTGCGCGACACCACCGCTCCGGTGGATCCCGCCGATTTCTGGCACCCGATCCTGACCCACGTTCGACATCTCGGCGAGAAGGATCTCTCGCTCGCCGTGGAATTGGGCAGTCGCCTCGGCACACCGCTGCCCCTGACCGAACTCGCCCTCGGCGAACTCGGCCGCGGGCTCGGCGTCGGCGCTGTGGAACAGCAATCCTCGTGAGCACGGCGCGCACCGCGACGGTCCGGGTATCGGTGCGACGCTAGCGATCGCACCGCGCGATCGAACGATCGGCGATGACACGGGCGTCAGGTGGAACCGCTATCACCCACCGCCCGTGTCACCGAAGCCGTCGCAGGCACATCGCAACCGAATACGACGCAGATACCTTGTCCCACAGGGCAGTTCGTTCGATAAACTAGCAAGACACTGGTCTGTTCACTTTTCTGGAACAATGTCTGGAATGTGGTTCAGGTCATATGGTAGCGTCACCCGCGTGCCGTGAGTCGAAACCTCCACTCCCCGAACGGCCTTCACTGTCTCGACTGCAGTAACCCAAGTCGTTCACGCGAAATCGACGGCTTGGTCGAGCAAAGGATTTCGATGTCCACGAAAGACATGACTCGTCCGTCATCGGAGGATGTGTCCGCCGCGGAGGTATTACGGCGGAACTTCGCCGATACGGTGCTGTCGAGTCTGGCCACGCTGGGCCGCGCGCTGCGCATCGGGGCCGACGCGATCCGCATCGGCACGACGGACCTGATCGGCGTCCGATTTCCGGTGCACGAGACGCTGATTCAGGCGTGGTTCCTGATCCGGGTGACAGCGATCCCGAGCATATTGATGGCCATACCCTTCGGCGTGATCGTCTCCGCGCAGGTCGGCAATATCGTCACCCAGCTGGGAGCGGATTCGATGATCGGCGCCGCCGGCGGACTCGGCGTGATCAAGCAGGGCGCGCCGATGGCCACCGCGATGCTGCTCGGGGGCGCCGGCGCCGCGGCCATCGCCGCCGATCTGGGCGCGCGCACCGTGCGCGAGGAAGTCGACGCCATGCGCGTGATGGGCGTCGACCCGGTACAGCGGCTCATAGTTCCGCGGATCGCCGCCATGATGCTGGTGGCCCCGCTCCTGAACATCCTGATCATCTTCGTGGGCATCGCCTCGGGTTTCGCGGTGGCGGTCACCGCGCTCGACGTCACGCCGGGCAGTTACTGGGAGTCCTTCGGCTCCTTCACCACCCCGATCGACGTGTGGGTCTCTCTCGTCAAGGCCACCATCTTCGGGTTCCTCGTCGTGGTCATCGCCTGCCAGCGTGGACTCGAGGCCGAAGGCGGGCCCCGCGGCGTGGCCGACGGCGTCAATGCCGCCGTCGTCATGTCGGTCGCCACGGTCGTGGTCCTCAACACCGCCATCACCCAGGTGGTCACCATGTTCCTGCCGGTCAGGATGGCGTGATGGCCGCACCGTACAGACCGGCCGGACTGCGCTGGACGCTCCGCATCGGACCTCGGATTCACCCGCTGGGCCCGATCGACTCGATCGGATTCGTGATCGGGTTCTGCTGGCAGGTGATCTCGTCCGTGCCGTACACCCTGGCGCACTACCGCCGCCAGACCATCACCGTCATCACCGATATGACCTGGGGCCGCGGCTCGGTCATCATCGGCGGCGGCGTGGTGCCGCTCATGCTCATGCTCGGCGCGGCCATGGGCGCCTCGATCGGAATCGAAGCCTTCAGCGCACTGAATCTGATGTCCCTGGGACAGCTCAGCGGTCTCATCTCCGCACTCGGCGTCACGCGAGAGCTCGCACCGATCGCGGCGGGTATCGGCTTCGCGGCGCAGGCCGGATGCCGAATGACAGCGGAGATCGGATCCATGCGAATCTCGGAGGAAATCGACGCGCTCGAATCACTCGGCATCCGCTCGGTGCCGTTCGTCGTCACCACCCGGGTGATCGCCGGAATCATCGCGGTGGCACCGGCATTCGTCGTCGCGCTGATACTGAGTTACTTCTCCTGCGAGATGATCGTGACCGTCGTGCACGGCACACCGTCCGGCACATACAGACACTACTTCGAACAATTCATCATGCCGTGGGACATCGTCGCCGCGACGATCAAGGTCGTCATATTCGCCGTCGCCGTCGTGCTGATCCACTGCTATCAGGGATTCTTCGCGACCGGCGGTCCCGAAGGCGTCGGTATCGCGTCGGGACGAGCGATCCGCGCCAGTCTGGTGTCGATCATCGCTCTCGACATGGTCGCCACGATCCTGCTGTGGGGCTTCCAATCCCCTATCGCTTTCACGGGGTGACACATGCCGCCATACACACTCCCCGGTTCCGACGTCGGGCCTCGCAAGGCACGCGTACTCGGCGCCTGCGCGCTCGCGGTGGCGATCGCGGTGACGGTCGCATGGCGACTCGTCCCCGAGTCCGCACCGGCCGACGAGATCGGGGTCGCGCTGATCGTCAAATCCGTCGGCGAGGGCATCGGTCCCGGAACCGAAATCCGGCTCGACGGTGTGAGAGTCGGGACCGTCGACACCATCGACTTCGCCGGTGACGGCCGCCGAAAGATCGACCTGCGTCTGATCGGCTCGCAATTGTTCGGTCTCACCACAGGAATGACGGTGGATTACGTCCCCGGAAACCTGTTCGGAGTCAGCGCACTCGAATTACACGCCGCGAGCACCGGCACACTCCTGAGGAACGGATCGATCGTCGATCTGACCGGACCGGACTCCGGCCGAATTCGCGACGCCACCCTCGCCGCCCTGCTCAATTCCACCGGCGAACTCACCACCGATGTGCTCACCCCCCAATTGGCCCGCCTCCTGCGCACATTCGCACGCGACCTCGACGCGTTCACCCCGCTTCTGCAGGCGATCGGAACCACCGCGCGGTCCTACGCGGAGACCCGGCAACTACCGCCCTCGCTGCTGTTCGAGGAATTCGGATCGGCTCTGGCCGGACTCCCGCCGATGCTGACCGGCGGCCTGACCCTGCTGGACGCCAGCTACAACAACGGCTATCTGCGCGAGGAGGAACACATCGAGAAATTCGCGCAGATGTGGCCGAACATCCAGAACCAACTGCTGCCGGTGGTGACACAGCTGTTCGGAACCGCTCAACCCTATTTCGCCGGACTCCTGCCCATCGCCACGCTCGTCCTGGACCGGATCACCGGATCGGTGAGCGACCCGGCACTGGCCACACGACAACTTCGTGAACTGCTGGACCGGCTCGGCGGCACCTTCCACGACACACCCGACGGGCCGGTGGTCGACGTCCGCATCGACCTCGATCTGGTGCCGGGCGTGACCGGCCCGCTGACCGAGGCCCTCGGGCACGTTCCCGCTCCCGGAGGCGAGCGATGACCACACGCTCACTACTGCTCAGGATCGCGGTGGCCGTCACGGTCATGGTGGTGGTGCTGATCGGAGTCTTCCAGGTGATCGAACGGCCGGTATCGGGTGACACCGACACCTACACCGCGCTGTTCACCGATGCGAACGGCCTGCGCGCCGGCGACGATGTGCGCTTGTACGGGGTTCAGGTCGGCAAGGTCCGCGGCGTCGAACTCGACGGCGCACGGGCGCGGGTCGAATTCACCGTCCTGGCCGACCGTCCACTGTTCACCGACACCAAGGTCGCCGTCCGCTACCGCAATCTGACCGGCTTCCGGTACCTGGAGATTCGGCAGCCCGATCAGCCCGGCCACCGGCGAGAGCCCGGCACCGAATTCACCACCGCACAGACCGTCTCGGCCTTCGACATCACGACCCTGTTCAACGGACTCCAGCCCGTGCTGCGCGAATTGTCACCCGCGGATCTGAACCAATTCACTTCCAGCCTGCTCGCCGTCATCGACGGTGACGGCCACGGCTTGGGGCCCGCCCTGGACTCGATCGAGAAGCTGAGTCACTACGCCTCCGATCGCCAAGCGGTACTGGCCAGGCTGGTCGCCAACCTGTCCCAGATCTCCGACCACATCGGCGGCGACTCCGGCAATGCGATGAAACTGCTCGTGAGCCTTACCGATCTGTTCGTCGTCATCACCGACAAGCTGCCCGGACTCATCGACTTCTCCAACCGGATTCCACCGGTGCTCACGCCGCTGCGCAGCATGCTGACCGTCCTGGGAGTCACCGGTCGGCCGGGCACCGATCTCGATGCCCTTCTCACACAGGCTTTTCCGGATCCATACGACGCCGTCGCGGTGTTCGACCGCGTGCCCAGTCTCCTGCAGGCGATCACCGCCGCCATCCCGCGGACCGGACCGGACGCGCAACCCACCTGCTCACACGGGAACGCCGCAGCGCCGGAACCGCTTCGCGTCCTGATCGCCGGACAAAGGATCGTGCTGTGCAACTCATGAAACGGCGCACCCCGCGCGCGCCGGGCGAGCGTCCACGAGCACGAAACACCGATCTGCTCTGGGGAATCGGCGGGGTGAGCGCGGTGATCGTCCTGATCATCGCCATCGGCGTGGTGTACGTGAGCGGAACGACCCCGGAGAAGACCTACGCCGCGGAGCTGTCGCAAGCCGGAACGATCCGCGAAGGCGACGACATCCGGATCGCCGGAATCCCGATGGGCACGGTCACCTCGCTGACGCTGTTGCGCGACCGGGTGCGCATGGAATTCACGGTGCGGAGCGACGCCTTCCTCGGAGACGACACCGTCCTGGACATTCGCATGCTGACCCTGGTCGGCGGCTACTACGTCGCCGTCGAACCGGCGGGAACCGCGCCGCTGGGATCGCGGGTGATCCCGATGGAGCGAGTCACGCTGCCGTACAACCTCACTCAGGCTTTCCAAGACGCCGCGGATCCTGTCCGGCAGGTCGACGGGGACGTGCTGCGACAGAACATGGCGGCGCTGTCCTCCGCGCTCGGCACGAGCCCCGACTCGGTGCGAGCCGTCGTGCGGGCCGCCTCGGATCTGGTCGGCGTGATGAACCGGCAGAATGCGGAGATATCGCGCACGCTGTCCTTCAGCGACGAATACCTCACCGCGCTGCGAGCGAACTCGACCGTGCTGGCCACCCTGCTGACCACGCTCGGAACCCTGGTCAACCTCATCCAGAACAACAAATGGCAAGTCGCGCAGGCACTCGACGATCTGGCGGTCGTGCTGCAGGACCTGACACCCCTCGGGCGCGCCTGGGACGCGGGACTGAAGGAACGCGCCCGGCCGCTCGCCGATGCCATCCCCGCGCTCGAGCAGCTCGACGCCCGCCTCGGGGAGCTGCTCGACGCGCTGCACGCGATGGGACAGAAGTTGTTGCCGCTCATGCCCGCCGAGGGTGGGATCACCGTCGATCGGTCCAGCACCACGATCGGGCCCTCGGCCATCTGCGTTCCCGTCGCCGGAGGATCCTGCTGATGCTCGCACGCCTCCTCGGATCGCGCGCGCTGATGTCCGCCACGGTGATCCTCACCCTGGTGACAGCCGGCGCGGTCGTCCTGAAGATCAGCGATCCGACCCCCGCGACGCGCGGCTACTGCGCCGAAATGCCCGACGCCATCGGCCTTTTCACCGGCAGCGCGGTCACCGTCATGGGTATCGCGGTCGGCGAGGTGACCGATATCGAGCTCGACGGTGCGGCGGTGCGGGTGCGGTTCACCGTGCGCGCGGATCGCACACTGCCCGAGGACGTCGGCGCCGTCACCGTCAGCGACACCTTGGTCGCGGATCGAAAACTCGCGCTGATCGGGGCCGAGCCCACGGGCCCCGGCTGGAATCCCGGCCGGTGCATCACCCGGACCGTGACCCCCAAGAGCATGTCCGCGACCTTCGACGCCCTCGCACAGGTCGCGGACCAGCTGAACTCCGCCGAGGATCCCGCACAGCGCGATGCGCTGGGGTCCGGCCTCGACGCGCTCGACCGTGCGACCACCGGCACCGGCGGACAGATCAATTCGCTGATCGACCAACTCGCCGACGCGCTCGCGGCGCCCGACGCCGCCATCGGGCACCTCGGGCAGCTCCTGGACGCGGTCGCCGAACTGGCCCATCGAGCCCGCAACGGCTGGGGACAGGTGCGCGAGACCGTGACCGGACTGCCGCAGACGTTCGACGACATCAATGTCATCGCGTTCCCGCCGATCATCGATCTCGTCGACGCGCTGAGCAAGCTGCTGCCCCAGATCAACGACGTGGTGATGATGCTGGGCTCCCCGGCGCTGCGATCGCTGCGATCGGTCCCGAATCTGTCCCGCCTGCTGAGCGCCGGGGTCGGCTCGCTCGCGCAACTGATCGCGATGGTCCCGGCGATCGCGGGCGGATTCGCCACCGCGGCCGATCCGGTGACGGGCGGGACGATCATCGGTTACGCGGCGCCGAAACTCGCACTCGCACAACCGCAAACCCAGCAGATCTGCGCGGGGATCGAGGCGCTCACCGCACAGCGCTGCCCGATATCGGACGACGGCGCGGTCACCGTTCCCACGGTCGCGGCGCTGCTGGCGGCGGTGAGCGCCCGATGAACGGACTCACTCGACGAGCCCGCCGTGCGGGTGCGCGCGCTTGCCTCGTGCTCGCGGTGATGCTGGGCGCCAACGGCTGCGCCTTCCGGCCGTCGGAGATCGTGGTGCCGGGTTCCGGAGTCTCCGGTCCCACCTATCACCTGACGATCGAGTTCGCCGACGTGCTCAACCTCCCGCCCGGCGCCAAGGTCTTCGCGGACGGTGTGCGAGTAGGCCGGCTCACGCACCTGAGCCTGGTGGACCCCGTCTCCCCCACCGCGGCCGAGCCGGCGCGACGCGGGTACGTCGTCGCCGACGTCGTCATCCGCTCGTCGGTGCGACTGCCGGAGGGGACCACCGCGGCGCTCCGGCAGGAAACACCCCTGGGCGATGTGCACATCGCGCTCAGCGTCCCCCCGGACGCGAACGGCGCCCCGCTGGGTCCGGACGCGCGAATCCCGTTGTCCCACACCACACCATCGCTGCCGATCGAGGACATCTTCGCCGGACTGTCCACGTTCATCGGAAGCGGCGCGGTCACCGACATCCAGAGCATCGTCGACAAGATGAACGCGATCCTGCCGAAGGATCCGCGTGACACGGCCCGGATCGCGGCGGCACTGGGCACCGACATCGCCGATCTCGGCGACCACGTGCAGTCCCTGGACCGTCTGCTCGACGGGATCGGGGCGACGGTCGATCAAGGCCTGCAACACAATCAGCCGATGCTCGACGAGCTGCTGACCCCCTACGGCGCCCAGCACACCATCGACACCATCAATGCCGAGATCGGCGTCATCTTCGTCCTCACGGCGCTGGGACCGGTGGCGCCCAGCCTGCAATGGATTGCGCCGCTGCTCAATTCGCTCGACGGCACCGTGCGGGCGGCGGTGCCGATCCTGTTCGGCGCGCATCCGCTCGATCTGGACTCGCCCTCGAATCTGAAGCGGGTCGTGGACCTCATCCGGACCGAGATCATTCCGTTCGTGGATCGAGGCCCGAAGGTGAACGTCGTGGGTATTTCCGCGGGCCCGCGTCCACCGTCGGCCCTGTCCCCGGACGAACAGACCGACCGCATCGTGCAGACGCTGCGCATGATCGGAGTGGTGCGATGAACATCCGTGCGACGGTGTCGCTTTCGGCGATCGCCGCGGTGCTGGTCTTCGGCGTCGCGTACATGACGTTCGGGGTGCTGCACCTCGACCCGAGGCGCACCTTCATCACCGCCGAGATGCACCTGGACAATTCCGGTGGGCTCGGAGCGAACGCACCGGTGCTGCTGGCCGGGGTGAAGATCGGCCACACCGAACTGGTGAGCAAACAGGCCACCGGCGTGCTCGTGCGACTGCGCATCGAGAGCCGCTACCGGGTCCCGCTGTCCAGCGACGTGCGCATCGAACAACTCTCGGCGCTGGGTGAACCGTACGTGCAGTTCTCCCCGGTCGGCGATACCGGGCCGTACCTCGAGAACGGGCAGGTCGTTCCCGCCGCGCGGATCCGGACCCCGATGACCATCACCGAGCTGTCGGGCAAGGTGGTCGATCTGCTCGCCCAGATCAGACCCGAGGTGATCGCAGGCCTGGTGGGCACGTTCGACCAGGCCCTGGCCGACACCGATCCGGCGATCCACACGCTGGCGCGCTCCACATCCCTGCTGGCGGCCACCCTGCTGAGCCGGACCCAGTCGATTCGCCAGCTCTTCAGCGACATGCAGGCACTCGGCGGCGACATCGACTGGATGGGGCCCGCCCTGTCCACCGCCGGGCCGGAGTTCGGCGCGTTCGGCACGACGCTCAACAAGATCGTCGAGTCGGGCTCCGCTCTCGTCGAAAGCCGGCCGGTCGCAGACTATTTCACCGGCGACGGGCTGGTCCCGTTCCTGCGCGAACTGACGAGCTTCATCGAACAGATCGGCCCGACCGCCGCCCAGTGGGCACCCGTGCTGGAACCGGTCGTCAGGGACGCGGTGAACCGAGCACCGACGCTGGAGGTCAGCGCGCTGATCGCCCAGGCGCTGCAGAGCGTGGACGCCGACGGCACCCTGCGCTTCCGCATCGGGGTCAAGTGACCAGAGCGTGTGCGGCGCAACACATCTGCTGAAAGGACCCGACATGTCGACTCCGACCGACACCTCCACCGACGCGGAGACCACCGGCCAGGCCGGGCCGCGCGCGCGAGCGCGCACGGTGTCGATACGACTCTCGACCGTGGCGACCGCCGGGGCGGTGGCGGCGGCGCTCATCCTCGCCGCGGTGTTCGGGAGCCTGTACCGGTCCGCCGAAAGCGAGCTCGCGCAGCGTGATTCCGCGGCCGCCGACGACCGGCACGCGCAGGAGGTCGCCACGAACTACGCGGTGGGCGCCTCCACCATCGACTACAAGGACACCAAAGCCTGGCTCGCCCGGCTACAGGCCGGCACCACCGCCCAATTGGCCGCGAAGTTCGACGCCACGGGTCCGCAACTCGAGCAGATTCTGCTGCCGCTGCAGTGGACGTCCAAGGCGACACCGCTGTCCTCGACGGTCGTCTCCGAATCCGGGGGCATCTACAAGGTCAACACCTACCTCACCGTGACCTCCACCAGCGCCCAGACGACCGAGGGTGCGCAGACCACCGTCACGTACTCGCTGACCCTCGACCGCAACGCGGACTGGAAGATCACCGACGTCGGCGGTCTGCAGAACGCGCTGCCGGCCAAATAGCGTCCACGGCCGGCCGATCGAAATGGCGCGTGGCACGGGAGCTTTCACCGCCCGGCCCAGTCACCGGATCCGATCGGAACATTGTGATGGACCGATGTCCCTGATACTGTCCAGACACATGTCCAGCCTAATGTCTTTCCGAGCGGGTCGTCCGATTCGGAGCCGGAAGGACGCACTACCGAATTCGAGGTGCGCCTGATGCCTTCGGCCGCTCTGGAGCCGTTCACGTTCGACCCGTACGACTACCGATTCCACGACGATCCGTATCCGACCTACGAGCGCCTGCGCACGCGGAGTCCGCTGTACCACAATCCGGAACTGGACTTCTGGGCGCTGTCCCGCCATGCCGACGTCGTGGCCGGCTTTCGCGACAACGTGCGCCTCTCCAGCGCCATGGGCGTCTCCCTGGACCCGGCCGCCTGGGGCCCGCACGCCCACAAGACGATGTCGTTCCTGGCGATGGACGATCCCCGGCACGTGCGGATGCGCCGGCTGGTGTTCAAGGGATTCACCCCGCGCCGAGTCAGCGAGATGGAGAACCGGGTCCTGGAGCTGACCCGCGAACACCTCGAACCGGCGCTCGCGCGCGGATCGTTCGACTGGATCGAGGATTTCGCGGGAAAGCTGCCCATGGACGTGATCTCGGAGTTGATGGGCGTTCCCGCCGCCGACCGCGCGGAGATCCGCCGGCTCGCGGATCTGGTCGTGCACCGTGAAGACGGCGTGCTCGACGTCCCCGCCGCCGCGATCGACGCGTCCCTGCAACTGATCGTCTACTACAGCGAGATGGTCACCCGGCGACGCGCGCAGGGCACCGAGGATCTCACCTCCGCGCTCACCGAGGCCGAGATCGACGGCGACCGCCTGACCGATGAGGAAATCATCGGATTCATGTTCCTGATGGTGGTCGCCGGAAACGAGACCACCACCAAACTCCTCGGCAACGCGCTGTATTGGGCCGCGCGCACCCCCGGTGAGTACGCCAAGGTCGTCGCGGACCCGGACCTGGTGCCGGACTGGGTGGAGGAAACCCTGCGCTACGACACCTCGAGCCAACTCGTCGCGCGCAGCGCCGCCGTCGACATCGAGATGCACGGGCGCACGATTCCCGCGGGGGCGAAAGTGCTGCTGCTCATCGGATCGGCCAATCGAGACTCCGACGCGTTCCCCGACGCGGACGTGTTCCGGATCGACCGCCCGGAGAAGAGCGCGCTCGCCAGTTTCGGCGCGGGAGTGCACTTCTGCCTCGGAGCGCACCTGGCGCGGATGGAGGCCACCATCGCCCTGCGCGAATTCTCTTCGCGCGTCCGCGATTACGCACTCGACGAGTCCGGAATCGTGCGCGTGCATTCCACGAACGTGCGCGGCTTCGCCGCGCTGCCCATCACCACGGAGATCGCCTGATGCCCCGCTTCGCCCCACACCCCGAACGACGCCCGGCCCTGGTGTCCGGAGCCTCCTCCGGCATCGGAGCCGCCACCGCCGAGGCGCTCGCCGAACTCGGCCACCCGGTCGTGCTGGGGGCCCGCCACCTCGAACAGTGCGAAGCACTGGCGGCGAAGATTCGTGACAACGGCGGCGAAGCCCTCGCGCACAGCCTCGACGTCACCGACACCGCCTCGGTCGATCGGTTCGTCTCCGCCGCCGAAGCGGCATTCGGGCCCACCGAGATCCTGATCTCGAGCGCCGGAAGCCTGGTATTCGGACTCGTCCACGAACTGACCCCCGAGCAATTCTCCGAGCAGGTCGAACTGCACCTGGTGGGCCCGCAACGACTCGCGCACCGGGTCCTGCCGGGCATGATCGAGCGCCGGCGCGGTGACTTCGTCTTCGTCAGTTCCGACACCGCCACCGCGCCGCGCCCGCGCTCGGGCGCGTATCCCGCGGCCAAGGCCGGCGTCGAGGCCCTTGCCCGGCAGCTGTGCATGGAACTCGAAGGCACCGGCGTGCGCGCCTCGGTGGTGCGTCCCGGGCCCACCCTGACCGCCATGGGCACCGACACCACCGCCGAGATCATCGGCCCGGTCCTCGAGGACTGGCTGGCCTGGGGATTCGCCCGCCACCCGGAGATGCTGCGCGCGGCGAATCTGGCCTCGGCGATCGTCGCGGTCGTGTCCGCACCCCGTGGCGCACACATCCAGCTCACCGAGGTGCAGCCCGAAGCCCGCGTTCGTTCCACACCCCTCGGGAGCGACCGATGAGAATCGTCGCCGATCTGGATCTGTGCCAGGGCCACGCGGTCTGCGCCGCGGAAGCGCCCGAGGTGTTCACCGTCCCGAACCGGGGCAAAGTCGAGGTTCTCGACACCGAGCCCGCACCCGCGGCCCGCACGGCGGTCACCGACGCCGTGCGCTACTGCCCCACCCAGGCGCTGTCGATCATCGACGGCGACCAGCACCGACCGACAACGCTGTCACGAAAGGACAACCACCATGGCTGATTTCGATCGCGCCGAACTCGACGAGATGGTGCAACGCTGGCTGAAGGCGAACGAGGAGGCCGAGCTCGCCGGAGATTGGCGCCCGCTGGCCGAGTTCTACACCGAGGACGCCACCTACGGCTGGAACTACGGGCCCACACAGGAATTCATGGCGGTCGGGCGCACGGAGATTCGCGATATCGCGCTGGGCGTGGAGATGCAGGGCCTCGAGGGCTGGACCTATCCGTACCAGCACGTCGTGGTCGACGAGCGCAGTGGCGACGTCATCGGACTCTGGAAGCAGATCGCCGACGCCACCCGCGCCGACGGCAGTCACTACAGCCCGCAGGGTATCGGCGGCAGCTGGTTCCGCTACGGCGGCGACTTCCAATGGTCGTGGCAGCGTGACTTTTTCGACTTCGGCAATGTGAGCGCGCTGTTCCTGGAGATGATCACCGACAAGACGCTCTCGGCCGGGATGCTGCGGCGCATCGAGCGCGCGACCTCCGGGGAGAAGCTGCCCGGCTGGTACCCGATCGGCACCGCACCGGTGCCGCTGTGGTGAACCCCGATCCCGAACGGCGCAGCGCCTACGCCGACCTGAGCCGTGCCCAGTTGGCGATCCTGGTCCCGGAACTGCTGTTGAGCGGGCACCTGATCGACCGGTCCGGCATGGCGCACAGCATCGCCGCGTTCGGTCGCGAAGGCATGACCGCGATCGCCATCGAGGAATGGCAGGTGGCCAGCCCCGCCTACACCCGCCGCATGCAGCGCGCCCTGCGGTTCACCGGCGACGGGGTCGAGACGATATTCAAAGGGCTGCAACTCGATATCGGCGCACCACCGCAGTTCATGGACTTCCGGTATCGGATCCACGACCACTTCCACGGTGAGTTCTGGCTCGACCACTGCGGTGCGCTCGCGGATGTCGAGCCGATGGGTGAGTCCTACGTGAAGGCGATGTGCCACGACATCGAGGACCCCACCTTCGACGCCACGGCGCTGGCCACCAACCCCCGCGCCCAGGTGCGACCCATCCACCGGCCACCGCGGGTACCCGCGGATCGCCATCCGGTGTGCGCCTGGACCGTCACGATCGACGACTCGCACATCCCTCCCCCCGTCCCCGCCAATTCCGACCTCATCGCGAATTCCGCGGCGGCACAGGTGGTGCTGGACCCGATCGATCCCGGCGACGACGGCCACGGGGACTACTCCGGCCCATTGCTCAGCGATCTGCGCTTCGGCGACTTCTCCCGTTCCGCGCTCATCCGCATGGCCGATGAGGTGTGCCTGCAACATCATCTGCTGACCCTGGGGTTCCTGATCGCGGTGCGCGCTCGCGCCGAGAACGGCGACGCCGCCGCTATCGGGCGCAAACAGTTCGCGGGCATCGCCGGCCTCACCTCCGAACGGCTCCGCCTCGCCCTGGACCTCGGCGACGACGATGCCGCTCTGGCACAGGTGCTTCGTCTGCATCCCGCGTGGAATCCACTGCGCTACACGGGCATACGGGTGGACGACGACGGTGGCCAGGTGCGACTGCGGATCCCCGCACGCAGCGGCGCGGTGCACGACCGGGCGTGGCCCTCCCTGATCGATGCCACGCACCTGGCCCCGCTCGAGGCCATGGCGCGCGGGGTGAATCCCCGCTTCGCCGCCCACGTCATCGCCGATACCCCCGACGAGCTCGTGGTCGGATTCCGGCAGGCGGACACACCTTTCACCGAATCGGGCGAGGTCGCCATCACCCGGTTCAGCACCGGAGCCGACTTCCGATTCACCGACCGCGGCATCCCGCTGCCGCTGACCGTCCTCTGACAGCGCCCCATCTGACAGCGCCCCCATGAAAGATGAGTTGCCATGGCGTGTAACTTCGCCGACCTGTTCGAGCACGCGGTCGACGCGATGCCCGAACGCACTGCCCTGATCCACCACGACCGCCGCATCACCTATCGAGAACTCGATATTCGGGCCAATCGTCTTGCCCACCATCTGCTCTCGCTCGGTGTGGGCCACGATGTCCACGTCGGTTTCCAGATGCACAACGGCATCGAGACCATGGAGACACTGATCGCCTGTTACAAACTGCGGGCGGTTCCGATCAATATCAACTACCGCTACGGCGCCGGTGAGTTGCGGTACCTGTACGACAACGCGGACCTTCGGGTCCTGCTCTTCCACCGCAGCTACAGCCCCGCGGTCGAGGAGGCGCTGGCGCACTCGCCGCGAGTGCGGCACGCCATCGTCGTCGAGGACGACCTCGGCAGCGATCATCTCGATACCGCTGCGGCACAGTACGAATCGATTCTCGCCGAGTCCACCGAACGCCCGGTGTTCCGGCGCAGCGCCGACGACCTGTTCATGATGTACACCGGCGGCACCACCGGCCTGCCGAAAGGGGTCATGTGGCGGCAGGAGGACATGTGGCGGGTTCTGGGCGGTGGAATCGACTTCTACACAGGCGAACCCGTCGCCGACGAATTCCAGCAGTCCCGGGTCGGCGCCGTGACCGACCCGAGCGCGTGGCTGGTGCTGCCCCCGCTGATTCACGCCGCCGCGATGATGCCGACCTTCACCGCCCTGTGGAGCGGCAACACGATCGTGTACGAATCGCGTTTCGACCCCGATGCCGTCTGGCGCACGGTGCAACGGGAACGACCCGCGGTCATGGTGATCACCGGCGACGCGATGGCGCGCCCCCTGCTGGCCTCCTACGACGCCACCTCCCCCGACGCCACCTCACTGGTGGCCATCGCGTCCGGGGCCGCGATGCTCTCGCAGCCGGTGAAGAATCAACTGCTGGAACGGTTTCCCTCGGCGGTCGTCTCCGATTCGATCGGATCCTCCGAGACCGGCTTCGGCGGTATCGGCTTCGCCACCAAGGACGACGACCCGACGCGGGGTCCGCGCGTGCAGACCGGCAGGGGCGCCACGGTCGTGGACGACGCGGGCCGGGCCGTCGCGCCCGGCCAGGAAGGCTGGCTGGCCAAGACCGGCGCCGTGCCGATGGGCTATTACAAGGACACCGAGAAATCCGCGCGCCTGTTCAAGACGGTCGACGGCGTCCGGATCGTGGTGACCGACGATCGTGCGCGCGTGGAGAGCGACGGATCGATCACCCTCATCGGACGCGGCAACATGGTGATCAATACCGGCGGGGAGAAGGTGTTCGTCGAGGAGGTCGAAAGCGTCCTCAAGGCGCATCCCCGCGTGTTAGACGCGGTGGTGGTCGCCAGACCGCACGAGCGATGGGGGCAGCAGGTCGCGGCCGTCCTGTCGCTGTGTGCGGGAACCGATCCCGATTTCGAGTCGATCACCGCGCATGTGCGCTCACACCTCGCCGGATACAAGGTGCCGCGCACCCTGTGGATCGCGGAGACCGTCTCACGCTCCCCCAGCGGCAAACCCGACTATCGATGGGCCACCGATTACGCGGCGAGCCGCGCACCCGACCACGAGGTCACCACAGCGAACTCTTCGCCCCGCTGAGCAACCCCGCGAGGCCGGGCATAACGCGAGTCCCGCGCGATGCCCGGCCGCGGCACGGCAATTCCACGGCATACGCGCGTCGAATTGTTCTGGACAGCTGTCGGTAGTAGCATTCGGACATATGTCCACACCGGTACCGCACAATCTGGAAGCGACGCGGCGACGCCTGAGCGGCAAGCAGGCCGAAACCGTCGAACGGCTCACCAAAGCCGCCGTCGTGGTCCTGGCGCGGGAAGGCTACGCGGCCACGACAATACGGTTGATCGCCGCACAGGCGGGTGTGGGCACCGCTACCGCCTACACCTACTTCTCCTCCAAGGAGCATTTGATCGCCGAGGTGTACTGGCGGCGGCTGGTCGCGGCGGCGCCGCCACCGCTGCCCGACGCCGATATCGCCACCCGGGCGATCACCGTCCTGCGCCAGGCGGCCACGCTCGTGGCCGACGAACCCGAATTGGCCGCGGCGATGAGTCAGGCGCTGCTCGGCAACGATGCGGACGTCGACCACCTGCGCCTGCGCATCGGCGGCGAGCTGCGCACCCGCCTGCTCGACGCCGTGGGCCAGGAGAACATCGAGAACCTCGAGTACCTGGAACTGCTGTACTACGGCGCGATGCTGCAGGCCGGAATGGGTCACCTGTCCTACGCCGACGTCGTCGATCGAGTGGAACGGTGCGCACACCGCCTGCTCTCGTGAGCGGCGGGGCGCGGCCTCAGATCAACCCGGCGACCAGATCGATCGTGCCGAGGTGGCGGATGGCGTGGCAGCCGCGCCGGATCATGGTCAGCATCATGTCGTCACCGCGATCGGTGGCCGCGGTGAACGCGTAGCCGAACGTGGTGATCAGCGGAATCTGCAGCATCCCGATTCGGTAGTCGGTCCAGCACCTTTCGGCCGAGTACTCGCCGATGCCGTACCCCAGCACGCGCCGCCGATAGGTCTCGACCAGCTGTACCTCCGAGCGCTCGCGCGCGTCGGATTCCATGCTCGTGCCGAGGAAGTAGGCCAGGTCCCGCGCGGGCAACCCCACCGTGAGCGTCTGCCAGTCGACCACGGTGACAACGGCTTTCGCCGGATCGAACAGCAGATTGTCGAGCCGGTAGTCCCCGTGCAGCAGACAGAACCGTTCGTCGTCCAGCCCCAGCCATCCCTCCACCAGGTCCGCCGACGCGGCCAGCACGGCGCGATCGTCCCGATCGATCCGCGTACCCAGCCCCGACAGTGTTCTCTCCCACGCGATCCGGGCGAGCTCACCCATTCCGCGGGCGAAATCGGCGTCGGCCTTGGGCATCGCGATACCGTCGAAACCCACCCACGCGGGATCGCACCATCGGGGCCCGTGCAGACCCGCCAGCGCCTCAACGGCCAACCGCGCCTGCTCCTGACCGCACCCGCGCACCTGGTCGCCCTGCACCGCCGGCGTCAGATCCGACACCACCAGGACGAATTCCGCACCGTCACCGGCGATATCGCAATGAAAGACCTGTGGCACCGGCACGTCGAGGGTGTGCGCGACCCGGGTGTAGAACGCGTGCTCCGCGCGATAGCCGAGCGCGACCCGCTCGCGAACCTCCGCGTGCTGCGAGGGCAGTTTCGCGACGAACGAGGGTGGCAACCGCGTCGGCCCGGCATAGACCGGAGTGACCCGATAGGTCGCGCCGGTCTGCCCGGTACCCACCGGATCGACGCGCACGGACGAAATCCGCTCACCCAGCACCGACCCCAGCCACTCGGCGGTGATCTCGGAAGGTGTCGAGGGCAAGGAATTCGAGCCGGCGCCTTCGCTCGTGCCGACAGCGGATGTGTTCATGATTCTTCCCTGGTTGCTCGGGGTCACGGCGTATCGGATCGGGTCCGGTGGGCGGGTCGCAACAGACGTTCGGCCCGCGCCGCCGCCATTCCGTGGATGAGCCATCGCACGGTCGTGGCGAACACGCGGGGATCGTCCCACTGACCCGGTGCGGCGATGTCGGAGATCGTCATACTGACCGTGACGTGGGCCAGAATGCCGCCGATCTCGATGGCCTGGCTGTGGCTGAAGCCGTCCCGCTCCAGCACCACCAGTAGCCGATGCACGTAATCCACGACCACGGCGCGGTCCGAGATGCTCATGAGGCGGCACAGTTCCGGCTGATCCAGCAGCGCGCCTCGCAGTGCGGCACACCAGGATTGGGCCGCGACCTCCCATGCCGCGTCCGCGTCGAACGCGATCTCGAGGTCGGCGAACGCGCGCGCGACCACCCCGCGCACCAGTTGTTCGGCGGTTCCGACCTGCTGGTACAGCGTGCTGTTCGAACACTTCAGATGTGTTGCCAGATTCCGTATGGTCAGCCCGCCCGCACCCTCCTCGGTGAGGATCCGCAATGCCGCGTCGAAGATCGCGTCGGAACTCAGCAGCGGCTTCGGCACTGGCGGGCACGTCCTTTCGCCGCACGGTCGGCGCGGAGAAACGACGTTACTTTAACGACCGGCTCACTTTCACCGGAATCGCCGGATCAGCTCTCGTCTGCGCGCTCGACCGCGAAAAGTGCGTTACCCGAACAGGTTTCCCGTCGCGAAGCTGTCAGTTCACGAATTCGCACACGATCGAGAAGTAACGCTGTTACTTTGTTGTGCGAGCGCGCCGCCCGCCCGGCGCGCGAGCCGCTCCACACCCCGCATCGGCCGTCTCGCTGCCGAATGTGCCGCGGCGCAGGACATTTCCAGGCAAGGAACACTCATGCAGACCACCTACGACGAACTCGGCTTCTATCTGCTCGCCGGCGCCGGAGGTGAGGGTCCCGCCGCGCTGATCGAGCAGGCCCGGCGCGGCGAGGAACTCGGCCTGGGGACCGCCTTCGTGTCCGAGCGCTGGAACGTGAAGGAGGCTTCCTCGCTCGTGGGCGCGGCCTGCGCGGCGACCACCCGGCTCCAGGTGGCCACCGCGGCGACCAACTGCAACACCCGCCACCCCCTGGTGACCGCCTCGTGGGCGACGACCGTGCACCGGCTTTCGGGTGGGCGATTCACCCTCGGAATCGGTCGCGGCGTGGGGGCGATCCACTCCGCGTTCGGCATTCCCGCGGTCACCACCGCGCATATGGAGGATTGGGCCCGGGTCACCCGGCGACTGTGGCGCGGGGAGACCATCATCGACCACGACGGGCCGATGGGCCGCTACCCGGTGCTGTTCCTGGACGCGGACTTCGACGAGGAGATCCGGCTCGCGCTGGTGGCTTTCGGGCCCAAGACCCTGGCGCTCGGTGGCCGCGCCTTCGACGACGTCATCCTGCACACCTATTTTCCTCCGGAAACGGTGCGGCGCTGCGTGCGCACGGTGAAACAGGCAGCCGAGCGAGCCGGGCGCGATCCCGCGGCGGTTCGGGTGTGGTCGTGCCTCGCCACCGTCGGCGACCATATCCCCGAAGCCGAGCGGCTGCGCAAGACCGTCGGGCGCCTGGCCACCTATCTGCAGGGTTACGGCGATCTGCTGATCCGCACCAACGAGTGGGATCCCGCTGTCCTGCAGCGCTTTCGCGCCGACCCGATCGTACGATCGGTGCCCGGAGCGATCGATGCGAAAGCCGGTGCCGACCAGCTCGAGCACATCGCGACCCTGCTACCGCCGGAGTGGGTGTCGGTCGCCGCGACGGGAACGCCCGCGCACTGTGTCGCGCGGATTCGCGAGGAGTTCACCCACGGCGCGGACCGGGTCATCCTGCACGGGTGCACCCCGGACGAGTTGGCGCCCGTCGTGGCCGAATACGGTGTTCTGTAGTAACGTCCGGACAGCTGTCCGAGTAGGTGGAACGTGACATCGCGATCTGGGAGAAACCATGGCCATCGTCCGAAATGCACAGGAAATCGACGGGCGCCGGCGACTGGCCCTGCACAGTCCCGTGGATCGACGGCCGATCGCCGAATTCGATGTCGACGACCGTGACGATGTGCGCAACGCCGTCACCCGGGCCCGTGCGGCGCAACCGGATTGGGCCGCACGCGATATCGGCGAGCGCGCCGCGATCATCGGCCGGGCGATCGACGTCATCGTCGCGCGCCGCGCGGAAATCACCGACACGATCCGCGAGGAGACCGGCAAACCTCACGCCGAGGCCCTCGGGGTCGAGATCGTGCCCTCCTGCGATTTCCTCAACTACTGGACCAAGCGCGCCCGTCGGGATCTGCGGCCGCATCGACAGCGTTTGCACGGCTACCTACGGCCGATGAAGAAGCTCCACATCCAGTACCAGCCGCTGGGTGTGGTCGCGGTGATCACGCCGTGGAACGCCCCCTTCGTCCTGACCCTCAATCCCGTGGTCCAGGCTCTCCTGGCGGGCAATACCGTCGTGTTCAAACCGTCGGAGGTGACACCGCGATCGGGCGAATGGGTGGCCCGGATCCTGCACGAGGCGGGAGTACCGCGGGACGTCGTGCAGGCGCTGCACGGTGACGGGGAAACCGGTGCCGCACTGGTGGATTCACCCGTCGACAAGGTGTGCTTCACCGGCAGCGTCGGAACCGGACGCAAGATCGCGACCGCCTGCGCCGAGCGTCTGCTGCCGTGCACCCTCGAACTCGGCGGCAAGGACGCGATGATCGTCTGCGCCGACGCCGATCTCGAACGTGCCGCCGCCGGAGCGGTGTACCTGTCGATGTTCAACACCGGCCAGGTGTGCATGAGCGTGGAGCGGATCTACGTGATCGACAGTGTCGCAGACGAATTCATCGCGCTGGTGCAACGCGAGGCCGCCGAGGTCACCTGCGGCGCCGGCGCCACCGATATGGGACCGCTGTTCTGGGATCGCCAGCGCGACATCGTCACCGCCCATGTCGAGGATGCCAGGACCCGGGGTGCGCGGATCCTGGTCGGTGGTTCCGCGGTCGCGGGCGAGGGCTTGTACTTCGAGCCGACCGTGATCGCCGAGGCGAACCACGACATGCTGATCATGACCGACGAGACGTTCGGTCCGGTCGCCGCGATCATGCGCGTCCGCGACGAGGACGAGGCGATTCGACTGGCGAACGACTCCCGGTACGGGCTCAGCGGTTCGGTGTTCACCAGGGATCCCGCCACGGCCCGGCGCATCGCCGCGCGACTGACCACGGGGTCGGTCGTGCACAACGACAGTGCCGTGATCTACGGCGTGCCCGAGGCCCCGTTCGGTGGTCGCAAGGACAGCGGGGTCGGCCACGTCAACGGCGTTCACGCGCTGCGGGGCTTCACCCACGCGCAGCCGGTGTTGATCACCCGCCGCCGCCCGTCCCGCGAAAGCATCTGGTACCCGTACACGGACAAGACGATTCGCGATCTCGACGGCCTGATCCGCTACGGCTTCGGCAACAAACTGCTGCGACGCCTGCTGTCCTGAATCCCCGGCCGGATCACGGCCGCCTCGCCGGGTGTCAGACCGCCGGGCGGGGCCATTCGCGACCCGTGCGACGTTCGATGTCGAGGTTGAACCGCTTGAGATACGCGGCGAAAGCGGTGGCGTCCTCGACGGACCAGTCCTGCACGATCGACTGCAGGCCCGAGACGATGGTCGTGCGTTCGGCGTCGAGTCGGTGCTCGCCGGTGGGTGTGACCCGGAACTTGCGGGCCACACCGCCGTCGGGGTCGGCGATGCGCTCGACCAGACCGGCGCGCATCATCGCGGCGGTCTGGCGGTTGAGGGTGGAGGAGTCCAGTCCCAGCGCTTCGCTGAGCTGCCCGATCGACATCGGACCGGTCATGTGCAGGCGACTCAGCAGAATGTAGGCGCTGCGCTCGAGGTAATCGCCGCCGCGGGGACGCTGCGCGAGACTGTGCCGGCCCAGCAGCATCGTCTCGAACTCGATCGCCTCCACGGGCTCGTCCATGCCAACCATCGGCCCAGCCTAAACGTCCAGCTTCTGCAGGCGGGTGACCGCGTTGTCGGCGATCAGCGCCCTGCGCACCGGAATGGCCAGGGCGATCAGCGCCGCCACCACCGACACACCGCACCCGATCAGGAACACCGTGCGGAAACCCTGTTCGGTCGGCACCGAATGGCCACCGACGGTGACACTCATCTGTGCCAGCACCGCGCCCACGACCGCCGCCGAACTCGATGTGCCGATCGAACGCATCAGGGTGTTGAAACCGTTGGCCGACGCGGTTTCCGACTGCGGCACCGCGCCCATGATCAGCGCGGGCATCGCGCCGTACGCGAACGCGACGCCGGAACTGCAGATGATGGTGACGATCAGCAACCCGGCGAGCGAATGCATCAACCCCACAGCGGCTGCGCCGTAACCAAATCCCATGACTATCGCGCCGACCGCCAGGGTGAACTTCGGGCCGCGCAGCGCCGACAGTTTCGCGCCCACCGGGGAGATCAGCATCATCATGATGCCGCCCGGCGCCATCCACAAACCCATCGCCATCATCGACTGCCCCAGCCCGTAGCCCAGCGCCCGCGGCAGCTGCAGCAATTGCGGAACACTCAGCTGCAGTGCGTACATGCCCACTCCGACCGACACCGACGCGATATTGGTGACCAGTACCTGCGGACGCGCGGTGACCCGCAGATCCACCAGCGGCTCGGCCGAGCGCAGCTCCCACCAGCCCCACACCAGCAGCAGCACCACCGCCGCGGCGAACAGACCCAGGGTGCCGGCACTGCTCCAGCCCCAGCTCGCGCCCTTGGACACCGGCAGCAGCAGCGCCACCAGACCCGCACCGAGCAGCAGTGCGCCGGCGGCGTCGAAGCGCCCGGACGGCCCCTCGGCGATCCCCTCCGGCACCACCAGGACGATCAGCGCCGCAGAGATTCCCACGAGAACCGCTGCGACCCAGAACAACACGCGCCAGTTGCTGTACTCGGTGACCGCGGCCGCGAGCGGCAGTCCCAGCGCACCACCGATTCCGAGCGAGGAGCTGATCAGGGCGATCGAGGAGCCGAGCTTCTCCGGAGGCATCACATCGCGCAGCAGCGCGATCGCCAGTGGGATCGTGCCGACGCCCAGGCCCTGCAGACCGCGGCCGATGATCATCGGAATCAGCGCACTGGACAGCGCACACACAATCGAGCCGACCGCCAGCGGCACCATGGACGCGATCAGCATCCGCTTCTTGCCGAACATATCGCCGAGTCGGCCCGCGACCGGTGTCGCCACCGCGCCGACCAGCAGGGTAACCGTGACCACCCAGGTCGCGTTCGACGCGCTGGTGTGCAGGATCTGCGGGAACTGACCTAGTAGCGGCACCACCAGCGTCTGCATCAACGATGCGACGATGCCGGTGAAGGCCAGCACCGCCAGCGTGGCATTACCACGCGTTTCGGGCTTGTTCACGGTTCTCCTCTACACGGAATGTGCATAATGCATACGATATGCATGATGCATACCGGAGGCGAGTCACGCAACCTGTGTGACCCAGTTCGCCGACCGAGTCCCGCCGAACACCGGCCTCGTGCACGAACGCTCGCCCCGATCAGATGGACATCGCCTCGGGCGGACAATGTCGGCCCCGTGTCTTTCGCGAATTCATCGAAAGCGGTTCCGCGCGCTGAGAATCCGACCCGGTCGCGAACCGAGACCACGCGCCCGGTTCCGGGAATCGACCGACGCTCGACCCGCCGACGAGGCGAATGCTCACGGTCGTAAAGTCGCGAATACTCTTGCGCCACCGACGGTCTCGGCACCGACGGACGGTCCCGGGCGCCGATGCACATCCGGGGTGCGCGCGCCCCGGCGTCTCGTGCTCACTCGACTATCGGTGTGATTTCCGCGCCGGGTACCCGTGCGAGGGGCGGGTAGATCGGGTACGGGTGAATTCCGAACAGGTAGTCGCGGAAGGTCCGCAGATACTCGTTCTGCTGCTGGTCGTCGAGGAACGCGGTCGTGTTCGGGTCGAACCACTCTTTCGGTGCCGGGCGTCGCGCGATCACGTAGTCGAGGGCTTCGCGCACCATGTCCCCGTAGCTCGGCTCCGCGAGGATGGCGGACCGCAATTCTGGTGCGTAGCGCCACATCTGATCGCCCAGATAGGTGTAGGGCATCCGGCCGACCGGCCACAGCAGACTGTCGACATGCGGGATTTCCTCCCACCACTCCGGCAGCGGGTCGGGCCGCACACCGGCCCCCGGCTGTGCGGGTGAATCCGTCAGGCGTCCCGGGCCGGAGGCGGGTGCGGCGGGATTTCGGCCGACGCCGCGCGGACGCCAATTTGGTCCGGTCCAGAGATTGCTGGGCGGATACCACACCCCGCGCCACACCGGGACTCCGAGATGGGAAGGATTCAGCGGGAGTTTCTCCGCGAGCGAGATGTCGACCGTGATGTGACGAATCGGAGGCAGCACCGCCCCCTCCGGGAGCAGATCAGCCACCATCGACAAGCAATCCCGCTCGTCGAATCCGGTCACACCGACGCCCTGACTCCCCGGCCAGAAGGACCGCCCGCTGTCCACATCGAATCGGATCCAGAATCGCCGCACCATACGCACCCCCTCCATGGTCCTACGTCGAGCATGGTCCTACGTCGAGCATGGTCCTACGTCGAGCGCGTGCCCACGATACCGACGCCCGATCGGGTTCCACCACTCGATATTCCGCACGATGATGCGGTCGACCAGGCACTGCCGTCGCCAGCGGTGCGGCTGTTCAGTTGCGGAGTTCTTCGATGAGATCCAGGGCCGGGTAGAGCACGGGGCGCAGTGGACGGAGCCGCGAGAGCGCCACGATGCGTTCCACGAGCGGGGCGGTTCGGCGGATCAGCAGCCGGGTGCGTTCCTGGCCGGGGCTGCGGTCGTGGACCCAGAACAGGACGATGCCCATGTGGGCCAGCCACAGCAGATCGGGCAGCGCGGCCATGAGCCGCTTGTCGCCCTTGACGTCGGCGCCGATGACCAGGTTGCTCATGATGGTGGTGGATGCCTGTCGGGCAGGCCGACTTTCGTCGCTGAACGGGCTGAGCGGGCTGGTGGGTTCCGCGGCGATGGCGAAGAACTTTCCGCCGAACTCGTGGTAGGGCGCGGCCACGTCGACGAAGGCCAGTTCCATCATCTGCCATCGAACAGCCAGGGAATCGCCGCGGGGAGTCTCCTCGACCCGCTCCCGATGCAGGGCCTGGATGTGTTCGTAGAAACCCTGGACCAGGTGTTCCTTGGATGTGAAGTAGTAGTAGGCGTTGCCGACGCTGACACCGGCCTCGCCCGCGATCGCACGCATGGTGGTCTTGGTGAAGCCGTTCTGCTCGAACAGGCGCAGGGCGGCATCGATGATCTGCCGGCGAGTTTCCTCACCGCGCGCGGTCGTGGGCTCGGGGCGGGGCATGTGGCTCAGGCTAGTAGGGCGTCGTCGGCCGAAGCTGGGCGGACAACGGCCTGCTGCTCACGATGCCTGCCGCGCCGTATCTTGTTCAGGGCGATCAGGTTCGCGAAGTGCATACCGCCGAGCACGAGCAGGACCATCCCGAGTTTTCTGGCGAGTTCCTCGATCGCAACGCGCGAATCCTCGACCGGAACGCTGATGCGCAGGGCCAGGGCCACGAATCCCGCGTTCACGAGCCAGAACCCGATGACCAGCAGGTGATTCACGGCTTCGGCGAGGTCGCGGTCCCCGTTCATGACATCGACCAGAAACCCCGCACCGGTGCGGTGCAGGACCCGAGCCACCCAGAACGTGACCGCCAAACTGACGATCGTGTAGGCCGCGTAAGTGATGACGACAAGGTTCATTGTCCCAGCTCCCTGCTTATTTGAACGTGTTCAACTGTGAGGCTAGGCCATTATTTGAACATGTTCAAGTACGACGATCGGCCCCACGCTGATGCGTGAGGCCGATTTCCGATGCGGTCAGGAGTTCTTCAGGATTTCGATCTTCTCGGTCACGGGGTCGTCGGTGGCGCGGTGGACACCGACCGGGTCGGGGACCGGCCGCGAGGGGTTTCGATTCGGATTGCGTTGGGAGCGTGCGGGGTTCGCCGCACCGGTGAAGCCAAGTGCTGCGCCTGCGATGAACGCGAACACACCCAGGACGCCGAGGGCGATCGGGACGGTGCGGCCGAAGACCGAGAGTTTGTCGATGCTCTCCTGCGCGACGGCCATCTGGGAGTCGACGGTCTTGTCGTCGAAGACGATGTGCGACTTCAGCGCGGTGACGTCCGGCTTGTCGCCGTTTCGGGCGTAGTACAGGTGGATCCGCTCGCCGCCTTTGACGACCGTCCCGGTCTCGGGCTCGACCCACACATCGCGGGTGTTGGTGTAGTAGCGGGTCATCGTGACGGGAGCGTCGCCCTCCAGGCCCCATTTGGTGGCGGGCAGGGTCAGCTTGTTCGACGCGGCCTGCACCACGTTCCACATATCGGTGACCGGGATCGACTGCTGGAAGTGGTAGACCCGCATACCTTTGATCGAGGTCTCCTCGATGAAGTCGATGTCGTAGGTCTTTCGCGCGTTCAGGTCGAAGTACGGGTAGGTCTTCTTCTCGGTGCCGATCGGGAATCGGTATTGAAGTCCGACGTGCTGCACCGGATCAGCCACCGACGCACCGTCTTTGGTGGCCGTGACGGCGATCGAACCATTGGGATTCGCGGCGACCGGCTCACCGCTCCTGCGGTCGATGGTGACCCGGTCGATGCTCGCGGTGAGCACACCCGCGGCGGTGTCCCGATCGCCACGACGCAGGGTCTGACCCGCCTGAATGGTCATTTCCGCCGCGCCGGAGGGGTCTTCGACGGTGACGAAGCGCTGCGAGATGATCGGCACATCGGTGTCGATCTTCGCCGCACCGTCCGGGGACGCAAGCGATCTGGAGTCCAGGACCAGACTGTCCTCGCCGGGCTGACTCGTGGCGATGGTGGTGATCTCGAGGTCGAGAGGAGTCTTGGCCAGCCGGTTCAGGGTGTAGGTCGGGATCAGCGCGGCCATGACGATCAGCAGCGCGCCGAGCGCCACCAGGAGGCAGGCGGTGGTCCGCTTGGCCGCGCTCATCGGTGGCCGTACTGGACGTTGCCGAGCATCGAGGAGCCGGGATCGGCGCCCTGCCCGAGGTCGGGGCGTGAATCCTGCTGCGAGGCAACGGTGATGGCGGCAATGGCGGCCACGCCCAGAATTGCGCCGGCCACTCCGCTCGCGATCGCGGGTACTGCGAACTTCATCGGGTTCTCCAGGTTAATCGAAAGCTCAAGCGACGGTGAAGAATCCGAGCGTCGGCAGGAACGAACAGGTGGTGAGGTCGGCGGCGCCGGTCGTAGTGCTCAGCGAGCCGGACAGGACCGCGGCGATCCGGCCCGAGCCGGTGTCCGCGACGGCGCTGAGCGTGACCGGGCCGTCGGGGTTGATCTTCGCCTCATCGGTCAGCGGGGTGCTGCCCGACTTGCGGGTGTCGAGGTTGACCCACTGCACGGTGATCGGCGGGTTCTGCTGCGGCGTAGGCGATTTGGTGCCGAGAGCGGTGAAGACGAATCCGGTCTGACCGGCCTTCGGCCCGGGCGGGGGCAGCGCGGCCGGGCCGGGCACGGCGAGCGCGGCGCCCACCGAATCCGAGGTCGACCCGATGCACCCCTTGCCCAGGGTCGGGTAGAAGAACTGGGAGATGACCGGACCGTCCAGCGGAGGCAGTTCGGGGCCGCCGCCACCGCTGCCGTCGAGGAAGGTGATGACCTTTTCCAGAGTGGCTTTGAGCTGCGCGGGAGGATTCAGTGTCGCCAGCAGGGTACGAGCCTGGGCGAGGATGGCAGCCTGCGGGCTGTCCGCGATCTCGGCGGGCGCGGGCGCCGGTTCCGCGATCGCTGCCGGGGGCGCGGCGAGCGAAGCGCTCGCGGCGATGGTGAGCGCGGCGATGACGAACCGCGATCCTCTGGTGCGAAGCACGTGTTGTTCCCTCATGTGGTACCGATCGGTTTCAGATCCATGAGGTTAAAACATATTGACACACAACACAATCGATTCAGAGAAGTGGTCCGAAACTCGTGCAGTTGCACAACGTGCAGGTCCAGCCGGTGGGCGGCGCGATCGGCGAATCGATCGCGCCCCCGCGGTCGAACAGGTGACCGGCCGCGCCCACGCACTGTCGCCCGCGGGGGCGGTCGCGCACGCCCCGAGAATTCCGCCGAGTCCGGCACGTCGCGGTTACCCGCCGCGCGCGTATCCCGGGTCCGGGATCAGGGACTACCGGACCAGTTGCACCACTGCGGTTCTCATCTCGGTGACGGCGCCGGGTCGATACTGCTGTTGCCGGTCGGCCGGCCCCAGGTCGAGCACAAGCGTCACTTCGCCCTCCGCGTTCGGCGACACGGTCATCGGACTTCCATCGACGGTGACCCGCACCTGATCCGCGCCTCGGAACAACGGTGGCGTCGTGATGCTGGTCGTGCCACTACCGGTGACGCTCAGGCCGGTGTCGCTGACGTCGCGCAGGTCCAGGAACTCCATCGCCCGGTTCGGGTCCGCGCGCACCGACCAGCCCCACACGTCGAAGGACGGCTCGATCGAGCGGAAGTCGAAGGAGCTCGGCGCGGCCGGTGGACTCGCGAAGACCTCCGCCAGATGTCGAATCGCCTGCCGCATCTCATATTCGAAGAGCGCCGCCCCGTGGCACCCCCACGGAAGGTCGGTCCACCCGTGCGGGATGTCCAGGGCCAGCAGCACGGTGTGCATGCTGACGCTGGGCTGGTGCACCAGCGCGCTTTCCACCGGGCAGCCGACGGACTGCTCTCCGGCGGACTCACCGTGCGCGGGGTCGTAGACCCCGTTGCCCGTGAAGACTTGCAGATCGACTGCCCGCAGGTTCTCGGCGAGGTCGGGCGGATTGTGCCCGCGCCATCGAATCTCCTCGGTGGCACGGGGTCCGTAGACCGCGGCGGGCGCGGCGCCCTGTGCGATCGGTGTGTACGACACCGGGTCCCAGGTCTGGGGAGAATTCGTGTCCAGAACACCCGACAGGCTTGCCGCGGCCACGAACCGGTCCGGATGACGGGCGGCGAGCATGAACGTGCCGTACCCGCCCATCGACTCGCCCACGATCGCACGGTGTGCTCGATCGGGAATCGTGCGGAAGTTGGCATCGATCAGCGGGATCAGTTGCCCGATCACGAACGACTCGTATTTCGGTGGGCCGCCGCGGCCCTGGTCGAACCAGTCCGACCAGAACCCGATGTCTCCACGCGGTTCCACGACGATGGACGGATAGGACTCGGTGACGGCCTCGCCGTCGTAGGCGGCGCGCAACGCGGTCTGATCGTGGTTCGCCCCGGCGAGGTAGTAGGTGACCGGCCAGCGCTGCCCGTCATCGGGTCGATATCCCCTCGGCAGCATCACCTCCACCGCGACCGGGGCGGTGAATGCGTTGGTGGACACCGTGATCTGTACGGTGCGCGAAGTCAGCCAGTGTTCCGCGACGATCGTGGCGTCGGGGACCGCCGCGAGATTCGCGGGCGGTTGCGCGGTCGCGGGCAGCCCCGCGCAGGCGAGCAGGATGCCGGCCGCGGCGCTGGCCCATTTCCGGCCGATGAGGGGAGTCATCCGAATTCTCTTTCGATCGAACGTGATTCGACAACCGCGATCGCGCTCAGCGCACGGACTTGATCGGCAGAGCGGCGAGTCCGCCGAGCACGATCGCGACGATGGCGCCGATGAACAGCGCGGTGTAGTTCGGCCCGGAATCTCCGAGCCCGAGCAATGGCGTGGCCAGCACCGGCAGCAGCAGCTGGGGAAGCTGGTAGGACAGGGCGATGACGGCGAGCCCGGCGCCCGCGCCGGTGTCGGCGGAGTCCGGCAGCAATTCGGTCATCATCGCGACATCGACACAGACGAACGCGCCCTGCCCCATCCCGACCAGGGCGATCCCGATGACGAAGACGGTCGGTTCGTGTGCGGACATCGCGACCAGCAAGCCCACCCCGGAGAACAGCGCCGAGGTGTACACGATGGGCTTGCGCCGGCCGGTGCGGTCGGAAATCCAGCTGAACGCGACGCTGGTGAGGACGCTGGCCGCGAACATCGCCCCGATCACAGCGCCCTGGGTGGTGGTCGCCTCGGCCGGGGTCAGCCCGAGGCGATCGGTGAGCAGGTAGAGCAGGTAGGTCGCCACCGACACCAGAGACATGGTGACGAGCAACCGGCACAGCCATGCCCAGGCGAAGTCCCGGTGCCGCACCGGGTTGATCCAGTAGCTGCGCGCCAGGCTCCGCCAGCCCACGGCCACGGGTTCGGTGCGCACGATGTCGCGAAGTACCACCACCACGCCGATATCGGCGAGCAGTCCGAGCACGCCGGGCACGCCGAACCAATAGCGGGGATCGCCCGGCACGGCACCCACCAGCCAACTGCCGAGGGCGGGCGCGAGCGCCGTGCTCATTCCGAACGCGGCGGCGACCCGAGCCCGGACCCGAGCCGGAATCTGTTCGGCCAGTAGCGCATTGAGTGCCATGGTGGTCGCGCCGAAACCGGCCTGCGTCACCGCCCATCCGGCGACGATTACCGGGACGCTCGCGGCGAACGCGAGCACCAGCATGCCGAGCACACCGACCATCGCGCCCCCGAGAATGAACGGCCGCCGGATACCGGCGCGTGCGGTGGACACGTCGCTGATGCGGCCCAGTGGAGCGGACACCAGGATTATCACGATGCCGCCGACCGCGACGATCAGCGACAGCGTCTGGGACTTGCCCGCGGGATCCAGCTCGGACAGCCGCAACGGGATGCTGACGAATCCGGCGGACAACACCGCGAGCGCGGTGCCGAGGTAGGCCAGCACCAGCATCGGCAGGAACAGTGGCGATTGCGCCCGGCCCGGGAAGCGCGCGGAGGTGTCGCGCGGACTGGACACGTGTTCGGTCTCGGACATCGTCGACTTTCGTTCCGGTGTAGATCTTTTCGGCTGCGCGGGCTGCGCGTGGGGCACGACTCCCCCGCGTCGGCGGACCGCCCGATCGTGCTCGGACCAGCGGGTCCGGTGCGCCCGAGCGTCGGACAGTCGGCGTCGGGGTGCGCTGCGGATTTCGGCGCGGGGTATGCGTGACCGGCACGGCCAGTCCCCTTAAGTGAATTGATTGAAGTGCGACCTGCGCCACATTACTCAGACGAACATGTACGTCAAGCCTCTACATATCCACTAAGTGAATCGACATGGTCTTCTGCTAGTCTGATCCGCAGGCGGCGAACCGATGGAAGGCGTGAACCGATGGCGAGTGAGACGAACCTGGTCCGGCCCGGACGGGGGACCCGCCCGGCCAACCGGCGGCAGCTGATCGTGGACGCCGCCACCGAACTGTTCTGCGACCGCGGCTACGGCGAGATCGGCATGGGCGACGTCGCCGAGTCGGTCGGCATGGGCCCTTCGGCGCTCTATCGCCATTTCCGTGGCAAGCAGGAGCTGCTCGCCACGGTCATCGACGCCCAGCTCACCCGTTACGTCGATGTGGCGCAGGCGTACGCGGCCGATCCCGGCCGCGACCTGCCGGGCGAACTCGCCGCGACCGTGCTCGATCGCCGCGGCGTCGGAGTTCTCTGGCGGCGCGAGACCCGCAATCTCACCGAGGCCGACTCGTCTCGGTTCCTCGATACCGGCTGGCACGTCGCGGAACTGACCGCGACGGCCATCCGGGCTCGACGCCCGGAACTCGACGCGGCCGGGGCCGGAGTACTGGCATTCTGCGTGCTCGCGGTCGCCAACAGCGCCTCCCTGCACACCGCGACACTGCCCGAACCAGCCATGTCCACCCTGCTGGCCGAGCTGATCGCCACGGTGATCGCCACGCCCCTGCCAGTCGGCGACGCGGGGTCCCCGCAGGAAGAGCAGGCGGGAATCAGCGTCCATTCCCGACGCGAGGCGATCGTCACCGAATCGGTGAAACTGTTCGCCACCAAGGGATTCGGCGCGGCCAGTATGGAGGACATCGGCTCGGCGGTCGGTATCGCCGGTCAGAGCGTCTACAACCATTTCCCGTCCAAGGCCGACATCCTGGCCGCGGCGATCGGGCGTGGCGCGGAAGGGCTCTGGATCGACCTGCACCGAACGTTCGCCCGCGCCCGCGATCCCCGCGACGGCCTGACCGGACTGCTGGCGGCCTATCGGGAGTTCGTGTTCGACAACCCGCAGCTGATGCAGATCCTCGTCTCCGACATGGCGTATCTCCCCGAGGCGGAGCTGCACCGAGCCCGCACCACCCAGCACGACTACATCGCCGAATGGTGCCGGCTACTGCGGACCCTGCGCCCGGAATTCGACGGCACCACGGCCCGCATTCGCGTGCAGGCGGCCCAGGTGATGCTCAGCGATGTGGCATCGACCCCGCAGCTCCGGCGCCACCCCGGCATCGACGCGATCCTGCACGAGATCGGTGGCCGCCTGCTCACCCTGCCCGACGCCTGAATCCCGCACTCCGACAACGACATATCGATCTCTGGAGACACCATGGCCCGACCGATTCCGCAACCCGCCCGCACGATCATGGCAGTGGCCCGGCTGCTGACCAGGCTGCGACTGATCCCCCTTCCGCAGCAGGTACTGAGCGAGCCCCACTCCGCCCGCTTGGCCAAGACCCATCCGTGGTTCTTCGGTGGCAGAGACGATCTCGGTGTCCGCACCTGGAACGACACCGTCGCCGGACGCGGGGGGCCGATCCCGATCCGGATCTATGCTCGCCCGGACCTTCGGCCCGGCGCCCCGGCGGTCCTGTTCATCCACGGCGGCGGCTTCGTCAACGGCGGACTGGACTTCGCCGACAATATCCAGCGCGGGCTCGCCGCGCGCACCGGCTACCTCGTGGTGGGCATCTCCTACCGCCTTGCTCCCGAATTCCCTTTCCCCGCAGCACTACACGACTGTCAGGACGTCCTGCAGTGGATGGTCGACACCCGACCGCACGGGCTCGATCCGCAGCGGATCGGCGTGGGCGGCGAGAGCGCGGGCGGCAACCTGGCCGCGGCCCTGACGATCGCCAACCGCGACGGCGCACGGCACCCGATACGACACCAGGTCATCATCTATCCGTTCACCGACACCACCTTGACCTCGCCGGACTGGGACGCTTCCACCATGCCCGGCGGAGACCGCGCCGCGGCCGAACGCATGGTTCACGACTACGCGGGCGAGAACAAGGACGAACCGTTGATCAGTGTCCTGCATGCCGACCATGCCGGACTGCCGCCGGCGATGGTCATCTCCTGTGAGCACGACCCGCTGCGCACCGACAGCATCCGCTACGCGGAGGCGCTGCTCGAGGCAGGTGTGCCCACCCGCCACCGCCACTACGACAACATGCCGCACGCCTACCTCGTCATGCCCGGCATCATCGCGGAGGCCGAAACGTCGTTGGACGAGATCGCCCGGGAGATCACCGAGCAGCTGGGACCGGCGATGTCCCTGAACTCCCGCGAGTAGGCGGTACCCGAGCCCACTCCAGCTCGCTTCCGGCTGACCGGAATCCGGGCCGGTTGCCGATATGCTGACGCCATCGACTCAGCGCGGAGCTTCGAGAAGGCCCTGGCCCGGGAGCGGGCAGCGGACACAGGTGCGTGGGCGTCGTTCGCGGGCTGCCTGATCGCGGTGTTCATGCAGATGATCGACGGAACGATCGTGACGACCGCGCTGCCGGCCATCACCTCGGATCTGCGACTCTCGTCGCAGGCGCAACTGCTGGTGGTGTCCGGGTACTCGCTGGCCTTCGCGTGCACCCTGCTGACCGCGGCCAGGATCGGGGAGCTTGCGGGGCGGCGCACGATGTTCCTCGCCTCGGTGGCGGCGTTCACCGCCGCGTCCCTGTGGTGCGGAATGTCCAGCAGTGCAGGCGAACTCGTGGCCGCGCGCGTCGTGCAGGGGGTGGCCGCGGCGGGGATGACCGCACAGACCATCGCCATAGTCGCGGCCGGTTTTCCGCGTGATCGGCATCAGCAGGTGTTCGCCGTCTACGGCGCTGTCGCGGGTTTCGCGGGGATGGTGGGGCCCATTCTGGGCGGGGCGCTGGTCGAGGCCGATCTGTTCGGATCCGGCTGGCACGCGGTGTTCCTGATCAATCTGCCGCTGGGCCTGCTCGCCTTCGTACTGGCGCTGCGGTATCTGCGTCCGGTCCGGCCGCGACAGCGTGAACGACTGGACCCGGCCGGGGTGGCGCTGTCCACGCTGAGCGTGTTCGCACTGCTGTACGCGCTGACCGATATTCAACAGTACGGCTGGCGGATCGCGCCCTGCCTGCTGATCGTCGCGGCGGCCGCGTGCGCGCTGGGGTTCGCGGCGCAGCAGCGCCGGGAGGCGCGGCGCGGGCGCAGCCCGATGGTTCGATTCGATCTGTTCGCCGACCGGCGTTTCGCGATCGGCTCCCTCCTGGTGGCCATGTTCTTCGGCCTGTTCACCGCGTTCGTGTTCGCGATCTCGATCACACTGCAGGATGTGCTGGGGTTCTCGCCGTGGCGCACGGGCCTGTTGATGACGCCGTTCGCGGTCGGGGCGTGCGCGGGGGCGCTGCTGTCACCGATCCTGGTGCGGCGCTGGGGCGTTGCGGCCTTGGCGGTGGCGATCACCGTGTTCGGCGGATGCGTGGCGGCCGGGGCCGTGTACCTCGGCGTGACCGGTGGTGCGGTGTGCGTACCCCTGGTCATCGGCCCGGTGGTGCTGGCCGGCGCGAGTGTCGGAGCGTTCAGCGTTCCGTTGCAGCCGATCATGCTCTCGGGACTGCGGCAGCGGCAGATGGACGCCGCCTCGGGCGTACTGCCGACCATCGAGCAGCTGGGCAACGCGCTGGGGCTGGTTCTGTTGAGCGCGTTGTTCTTCCGCGCGCACACCGTGCCGGGCAGTGTCACCATGTTCGCGGCGATCGCCGTGGTCGCCTTCGGCGCCGGCGCGCTCACTCTCGCACTGCCGTATTCGGCGCAGCGCGCCGGTGCTCCCGATTCGCAGGCCGGTTAGACCCCGAGCGCGGCGGCGAACATCGGCCAGGAATCGTGCACGTCGTCCTGCCAGTACGGCCACGCGTGAGTGCCGGCCCGGAACACGACCTGAGCCGGAATGCCCAGGGCCGCCAGCCGATCGGTCAGTGCCGCGGTGCACCCCCGCACCACCGATTCCATCCCGCCGCCCACCAGCATCCGGTCCGCGAGCCGCCCGGCATCCCCGCCGATCGACGGGTCGGCGAGCGTATCGTGCACCCCCGCACCACCGTCCCCCGCCGAGATGTACATCGCCACCCCGCGCAGACTCTCGGCATTGCGGATCGGATCGTGCGCCGCCCAGGCCGGGCTACCGGCCGGGCCCCACATATTGCCCGCGTTCGCGCCGTACAGCTGCAGCTGCGAGTACACGTACGCGCTCGACACCGGATCGCTCGTGCGCGGACATCCGCTGTAGGACCCGACCGCCTGATACCGGCCCGGGGCCTCGATCGCCAGGTTCAGCGCCGAGGTCGCCGACATCGACGTTCCGGCAACGGCATTGCGGCCGGTCATGCCGAATCGGTCCTGCAACAGCGACGGCAGTTCGTCGATCAGGAAGGTGGACCACCGGTTGCGCCCCAGCGCCGGATCATCGGTGACCCAATCGGTGTAATAGGAGGCGCGCCCGCCGATCGGCTGGATGACATTGACCGGTTTGTCGGCGAAGAACTGTGCCACGTCGGTGCGATTGGTCCAGGGACCGCCGTTCTCACCGCCGTCGACCGCGTTGAGCAGATACAGCGCCGGCGCGGGGCCGCCGGGATGCGACACCCACACCGGTATCGGCCTGTTCATGGCGGCGGAGTAGACGATCACCTCGAATTGCCGGCCACCGAGCGGGCGGACCTCGAGAATCGAGGAGCCGGAATCGGCGACCGCGGGGATCGGCAACAGGACAGCGAAAGCGGCGGCGATGACGACGACCAAACAGCGCAGAGTCCGGTGCATGAAGTCAGTATTGCGCGGCACCGCGGCGATTCCGGGGCTTCACCGCGCGTGTTCGTCGATGGAATGCACCCGCAGCGACGTGATCTCATCGCTGCCGGGACCGGCCACCAGCATCCTCTCGGCGATCGACCGCCGCAGCGCGCGTGGCAGGTCCGGCGCGATATGGGTGAAATACGCGTACAGCCACTCACGTCGAGCGACCAGGAAGGGAAAGTCGGTGCTCATCATGGGTCGCAGCACGAGCATCGGGACCGGGGAGTCCAGCGGATGGAACTCGCGGTTCCACAAGCCCGGTACCGCGCAGCCCGGATAGAACTGCCCGAGCATCGATCCCTCGCTGACCGCCTGGGATTTGCGGTTCCGATGCACCGCGTCGATGAGGTCGTAGCGGGTGAGTTCCGGGAAGATCGTGACGAGCGTGAATCGCTCTGCCCCGGAGGGGTTCTCGCTTCGCAGCGCGCGGTAGATATCGAGGGCGTCGTCGACGATGTGATCCATCCGCGCCGCCGAGAGCTCGTCGCCGCCTGCCGCGGATCCGGCCCACACGAGCTGCCGGGCGGCGCTGTGCCGGATGAACGGACAGACCGGCCCGGGCCGTCCGAGTTCCGGATGGGGACTCGACAGGTGCTCGGTGATCCAGCGCAGCAGTAGACCGGCCTCGGTGGACCGACGCTCCCAGCGCACGGGGTCCTCGTAGACGTTCCACCAGGTCACACCCGACCGTGTCCCGGTCCTCATCGCGGGTCCACCCGATCCAGGTGCGCGCTCAGCAGCGGGCCGACGATCGGCACGACGTCGGCATTGCAGAACTGGGCGTGTGTCGTCGGCACCGGATGCTCCACGAGCGTGCCGGTGACGTACGGGCGCCACATCTGGACGCCGACCGATTCGGTCACCCCTCGAGTGGCGGAGAAGTACAGCAGATCACCGTCGAAAACACCGGGTCGGCAGCCATGGGACAGGCGCACGCCGTCGCGGTAGCCCCGATGCAGTCGCGTCAGCTGCTCCGCGGTCAAACCCGATCCGAAACAGGCTGTGGCGCGGTGTAGTTCGGCGGCAGCCTCGTCGGCGGTGACGTCTTCGAGCAGATCGCCGTCCGCGGGTTCGTCGCCCAGTAGGTGGGTGAGCAGATCACGCATGCGCGGCAGCGGCGGCGGGGGCATCTGTTCCGGGAACACGATGCTGTCGAGCATGGCCAGCGTGCCCACCCCTGCGCCGAGCTCGGTCAGCCGGATCGCGATGGCGTGCGCGATCTGCCCACCCAGCGACCAGCCCAGCAGGTGGTACGGCCCCTCGGGTTGCACGCGCAGAATCTCCCGCACGTACCCGTCGGCGAGATCCTCGATGGACGCTCCGGCGCGCGGTTCACCCGCCAGGGTCAATGCCTGCAGGCCGTACACGGGGCGGTCGGCCAGCTGCTGCGCCAGCGCGGCGTAGCACCAGGCCAGCGGCACGGCCGAGTGCACACAGAACAGCGGCTGCCGAATTCCGTTGCGACGCAGCGGGAGCACCACCCCGAGGGCATCGTCGGCAGCGGTGTCGCGCTGTTCCGAGAGGCGGGCGGCCAGCTCTCGTACGGTCGGGGCGGTGTAGAGCCAGCGCACCGTGACCGGGAGGCCGGTGGCGGCGGCCAGTTCGGCCGAGAGCCCCACGCCCAGCAGGGAATTGCCGCCCACCTCGAAGAAGTCGTCGTCCAGGCCCACGCGCGGCGTCCCGGTGCACCTGGCGAAGTGGTCCGCGACCACCTGCTGCACCGCGGTTTCCGGGGATCGATAGGCGCGGGGCGTGTCCGGAGGCGGCGGCAGCGCGGTCCGATCCACCTTGCCGTGCGCGGTGACCGGGAGCCGGTCCACCTCCACCAGCCGCGCGGGGACGAGCGCGGCGGGCAGCAGGTCGCGCAGACGGCGAATCAGATCGGCATGGTCGAGGCCACTGTCCTGGGCGGCGGTCACATAGGCGATCACTCGCAGTCCCGCGGGTCCCTCGTGCGCGGTGACCACGGCCTGATCGATCTCCGGCTGGGCCCGCACCGCGGCTTCGACCTCCGCGGGCTCGATCCGACGGCCCCGCACGCTGAGCTGACTGTCCGAGCGGCCCAGGAACTCGAAGGTGCCGTCGGGTGCGGTGTGTACGAGATCGCCTGTGCGATAGAGGCGTTCGCCGTACTCGAACGGGTCCGCGACGAACCGCTCGGCCGTCGCGCCCGGCCTGCCGTGATAGCCCCGCGCGACGCCGGGGCCGCCCAGGTACAGCTCACCCTCGCCGCACTGCGGCGCCGGGCGTAGCCGATCGTCGAGAACCCGCGCGCGGACCCCCGGCAACACCGAGCCGATCGTGACCGGAGCGTCCGGCCTCAGCGCTGCGGATTGGGTTGCCATGACGGTGGTTTCGGTGGGGCCGTAACCATTGAACAGGCGCAGAGCCGGACCCCATCGGGCGAGAAGATCCGTCGGACAGGTTTCGCCGCCCACCACCGCGACCCGCAGCCGCGGCACCTGTTCCGGGGTCAGGGTCGCCAGCACAGCGGGAGTGGTCAGGAAGTGAGTGATCATCGACCGGTGCAACAGCTCGGCCAGCGCCGCTCCGGCCACGACCGCGGGTGGTTCGACCACCAGCGTCGCCCCGGCCGCGAACGTCGCCAGCAACTCGAGCAGGTGCGCGTCGAACGAGGGCGCGTGCGCGTGCAGGACGCGCGAATCCCGCCGCACTCCATAGTGTTCGACGATGTGGTCGGTGAGCGGGCCGAGTCCGCGGTGGGTGACGCACACGCCCTTCGGGACGCCGGTGGTGCCCGAGGTGTAGATGAGGTAGGCGGGATGGTCCGGATGCGTCGGCCGAAGCAGCTCGCCGTCCCGAATCGCAGCGCCCGAGCGCGGCGCCGTTCGGTCCAGGGTGCCGTGGTCATCGAGCATCAGCCACCGTGGTTCCGGCGGGAGTGCGTCGCGCACCGCGGCCACGGTTACTCCCAGGCGCGCACCGCAGTCGGCGGCGACGGCCGCGAGGCGGTGGACGGGATCGGTGGGATCGACCGGAACGAATGCCGCGCCGGTCTTCGCCACGGCCCACAGCGCCAGCACCGATTCCGCCGAACGCGGCACCGCCACCAGTACGAATTGCCCTGGGCCCGAACCTGATTCGATCAAAACCCGAGCCCAGCGCGAGGATGTCTCGTCGAGCTCCCGGTAGGTCCAGGCGCGATCACCGTCCTGGATCGCGACACGTTCGCTGATCGCCGTGGACTCGCTGTCCGAGTCGTCGCCGAGCAGCGGGGTACGAAGCAGCGCCGGTAGTAGCCGATCGATCCGCGCGGCCGCCGGGCCGGACAGGAGTCGTGCGGGATCCAGCCCTCGCACGGTCTGGTCGGGATCGGCGAGGAAGCGCTCGAAGTAGTCCAGGAACCGTCGATACAGCGCGTGCAGCGCCTCGGCGGAGTACAGCGCCGAATTGCCCTGCATACCCAGGGTGACGGCGTGCTCGTCCGGCCCCAACTGGTACCCGTTGATCAGCAGATCCTCCACCGGACCCAGCGCCAGCAACTCCACCTGCGCGGTCAACGGGCC
This sequence comes from Nocardia jejuensis NBRC 103114, assembly GCF_001613145.1. Classification (GTDB taxonomy): domain Bacteria; phylum Actinomycetota; class Actinomycetes; order Mycobacteriales; family Mycobacteriaceae; genus Nocardia; species Nocardia jejuensis. The sequence goes on along the minus strand of NZ_BDBU01000002.1, from coordinate 290,970 downwards.
CATGCTCAGCGGTTCCACGGTCCCGAGCATGTTCACCACCGGGCCGAAACTCCCTCGTGCGGTGTGGCTTTCGCCCCGGTCACGCTGAATGTCCTCGTAGCGGTATCGCTGATGACGCAGCGCGCCGATGATACGGGCGCGGACCTGTTTCACCACCTCGAGCACGGTGCCGTCCCGCAGATCGCGCAGCCGCAGCGGAACGACATTGGACACCGATCCGGCCGAGCGCCGCAGAGCCGCGGTCGGGCGTGCCGCCACCGGCAGCGACAGCACGATCTCCCGAGCTCCGGTCATCGCGGCGAGACAGCACGCGAATGCCGCGACGGTCAATTCCGGCAGTGTGTAGCCGTCCCGTCGCCGCCATTCCGCCAGGAGTTCGGCGGTGTGCGCCGGAATCGTCGCCGATATCCGGTGCGGCGGGCGAAGCCGGGCGGGCAGCCGCGCGGTCACGCGGACCGGGTCGGGCATACCCGCCACCTGCTCCGACCAGTACGCGCCATCGGATACCGCACGTGCGGTACCGCCGTAGGAGCGCTCCTGCTCGAGCAGTTCCGCGATGGTGAGCGGGCGGGCCGCGACGCCTCCGGGCACACCGACCGAATCGCCGGGTCCGTCCAGATCCATTGCCGCGGTGTACAACTCGACGGTTCTGCGCAGGACCGCGGCGGCTCCGATCCCGTCCAGCACGATGTGATGACTGCGCAGATACAGCAGATGATGCTCGCGGCCGACTCGGAAGACCGTTGCCACGGTCAGCGTGTCGGCGAGCAGATTCAGGGGCGCGCCGTGGTCGCGGTCCATCCGCGCGAGGGCAATGGCGATCGCGTCCGGTTCGGGCAGGTCGGTGAGGTCCTCGAACCCCATCTCCGCGAACGCGTTCGGGTCCAGGTACTGCCGTGGATATCCCTCGGCCATCCGGAAACGCAGCCGCGGCGAGTGCAACTCCCCCGCCGCGCGCACGGTGCATTCGCGCAGCAGGCGCATGCGCAGCGGCCCGCGTAACCGCAGATACAGGGCAACGGTATTGGGAACTTCGGGATACAGCTCCTGCGCGACCCACCAGCGCAACTGCGCCGCGGAGAGCGGGAAATCCGCGTCCGCGACGACACCGGCGGCCGGATCGGGCACGGCGAATCGGAGTATCGCCTCCGCGTCGGCCTGCGCCACCGTGTCTCCTCACGCCCCGAGCACCATCGATCGAACCGTCGCGCCGAAACCTACTGCATGCGCGCCGGTCGACCATCCGCGAACCGCCGACCGACCGTCGAACTCACTCTCACCGGGCGCCATTGCGAGGCCTCCCCGACGGGTATCGCCGACAATTCCCTCGCACGCCGGATATCCCGATTCGGGAATTGACGACCGAAATGCCGTGGCAACGACCGAATAGCGTGGCTTCACGATTTACAGCAAATTTAGAGTTACCGTTTTGGGGTGACCTCGCCGGAACCCACCAATGCCGCCCAAGTCATCAGTGCCGCCATCGAACTGCTCACCATGTGGGTCTCCGAAGGTGACGACGCACGCGACGCGCAAGCGGAGTACATCGGCCGCAGGATCACCGACCTCGACGAGACCGGACGTATTCACCTCATCCGCGGCCAGTTGTATCTCAACGAACTGCTGCTGCTGTCCGTGGCCGAGGCCAATGGCGCCTCGGGCCCCGAGGCATTGCGCGCCAGCGGCGTGCAATGGTTGCGCGAGCTCGCCCTCGAAATCGCCCAGTAGCCCAATAGCCCGAAAAACGGCCCGTCGCCGCCCGGCCCGACTCGGCCGCTGGGCCGACCGGGATTCCCCACCCGGACGACGGTACCGATATCCATACCTGGACATTTCGCTACCGTCCAGCAATTCGCATGGCGCCGTGCCGTCCGACAGGAATCCTGCGCACCCGAATGCCCGCCTCACGATACGGAATTCGATTCCGAACCCTGTGCTCCGCAACCGATCACGACCGGCGACCTCGAGTGGTTTCTCCGGTCCACGCCGCCCCATCTCCGGCACCGCCCCATCTCCGGCACCGCACCGCACGATCCCGGAGTGTGTGCCGCCGGCCGGTTCGGCCGCGCCGCGAGGTGGACCCGATCGAGCTGCGCCGCGCGGTTTGACATGGAGTCCACTCCAACTCGTAGCGTTCTTCTCGGACGCCTCCGGCGGGAAAACCCGGAGACCACACCGGAAGAGAGTGCAGCGATGACGACATCGGCCCCGGCCACCGACCGCTACGAGCTCGGCCTCGAGGTTCTCCGCCAGGTGTCGGGCCCCTCGGGTCCGGCCGTGCTGGCCGGGTTGGACGACATCGCACCGGATCTCGCTCGCATGACGGCGGAGTTCGCGTACGGCGATATCTACGCCCGCCCCGGATTGACTCTCGCGCAGCGCCAGATCGCCACCGTCGCGGCCCTGACCGCACTGGGCAATGCCGCACCACAACTGCGCTTTCACATCGACGCGGCCCTGACCCTCGGGCTCACCCCGGCCGAGATCGTCGAGGTCATCATCCACACCAGTGTCTACGCCGGATTCCCCGCGGCCCTCAACGGCCTCACCGCCGCCCGCGCCGCCTTCGCAGCGCGCCCGGATCTCGACTCCACCCCGGCACCGGGCACCCATCACCCCGAGGAGACCTCCCGGCAACGCTACGAGCGCGGTCTGACTCAGCTGGCCCGCATCGACGGCCGTGCCGGGGACGCCGTGATCCGCTCACTGTCCGATATCGCGCCCGACCTCGGCCGCTACATCGTCGAATTCGCGTTCGCCGACGTCTACTCTCGCGAGGGGCTGAACCTCCGGGACCGCGAACTCGCCACCATCGCCGCGTGCACCGCCCTGGGCACCGCCGGACCTCAGCTGCGGGTCCATCTGCACGGGCTGCTCAACGTCGGCGGCACCCGCACCCAAGCCGTCGAGACGATCATCCAGATGGCCGTGTACGCGGGATTCCCCGCCGCCCTCAACGGAATCGCCGCCGCGCGTGAGGTTTTCACCGAGCGTGACACCACCGGCGTGACCGACCCGGCCTGACCGCGGGCGCGCGAGGTCCGCGCACCACGGCGGCCGCCGCATGGACCGGCACCCGAGCGGGGCAGCAGCGCGCGCACTTCCCTGGGCGACAACGGCGGGCCCGGCAGTGCGCCGAGTCCGCCGCTGTCATCGAGAATTACTGCCGCAGAACCTGTTCGATCCGGCTAGAGCTGCTCCCCCACCGTCACCCGCGCGTGATTGCCGATCCGGTCGGCTTCGGGCGCGCCGTGCTCACCGGTCAGCCACACCAGAATCTGGGTGCCGGGCGAATTGTGCGTCGGGTCCGAGAGTCGCACACTGGCGGTGCGCTTCTCACCGTCGCAGATCGCGTGGACCCACGCGCGATCGGGCTCGGTTCCCCCGTCGTGGATCGTGAACTGCACGGCTTCGGCGCCCGAGGCGTGTTCGCAGCTGTAGGTCGCGTGCACCGACCCGTCCGCGCCCGTGGCGCTGACGTGCTCGAGACTGTGCACCGTGGCTTCGAAGCCCGCGATCGCCAATCCCAGCAGGGTCACCATCACACTGGCCATGCACACCAGCAAACCCCGACCCATCCACCGACTTTCAGGAAACATCTACACCGACCCTTCCTCGTCACGGCCGACTGGCTACCCCAGTCCAGCGAACCGTCCTATTCGACCCCCGAAGCCGCGCAACCGCGTTGCGCCACACCGCGCGGAGATCGAACCGTCGATCCGCACGCTCGGCCGGACCGCGGCGCGGCACTTCGCATTCGTACAAGCGGCAGCGGCATCGAGCTGGCTACCCTGCGAACCATGACCAACAGATCGCCTTCGATACGACCGCAACCGATGATCGCCGTCCGCGATGTGATCGCCTCCAGTGGGTGGTACCAGCGGGTACTCGGCGCGGCCGGCGGACACGGCGGGTCCGAGTACGAGCAGCTCACGGTCGACGGGCAGATGATCATGCAGTTGCACCGGCTCGACTGCGGGCACCATCACGGCACGATCGGCGATCCGAACCAGCCGGTGGGCAACGGCCTCGCGCTGTGGTTCGAAGCCGACGACTTCGACGCTCTGGTGGCACGGATCGGCAGTGCCGCGGTGTCGATCGAGACCGATGTGCACCGCAACCCCAACTCCGGGCACCGCGAGATCTGGCTGCGTGACCCGGATTCCTATCTGGTCGTCATCGCCGAGGCCTGAGAGCGAGACGCCGGCAGCGGCCCCGCGCGCTGTCGTGGCCGCTGCTCGCGATCGTCGAATCGGCCATTGCAGAAGGACTTTGGGCATACTCGATCCCATGACGACATCAGACGAGACCGAACTGCGTGATCTGCTCGACACCGCGCGGATCACCCGGGTGTTCGACAGCTACTTCCGCGCCCTGGACGAGAAGCAGTTCGACCTGTCCCGCTTCGAACGAATCTTCACCTCCGACGCGAAGGTCGTCCGGCCCAACGGCGTCGCCATGACCGGCCCGGAGACCATCGCGCACAGTCACGCCGACAGCTTCACCCGCTTCGAGGGATCTCAGCACCTGCTCACCGGCCACCATGTGGAGATCGACGGCGATACGGCCACCCTTCGAGCCAATATGGTGGCGATCCACCTCTGGAAGGACATGCCGGCCGGTGCGAGCATGCTCGATCGCTCGTTCACCGCGGGCGGTGTCATCACCGCGGAGCTGCTGCGCACCCCCGACGGCTGGCGGATCGCCCAGGTCGCCAACCGAATCCTGTGGCGGACAGGCTATTCCGGGAACATCGCGCAGACTCGCTGATCATCCGGGGAACACCACCTGATTCTCGCGGCGTGTGATCCGTGGCCACCGACCGGATCCACCGCCGTGCTCACAGGGGCGAACCGGGCGATCTTCCGCCGGGTTCAGGTCCTCGACGGAGTCGGACCGGCCGCGTGCGGTGTCGCCGTGACATCCCCGGCGGCGAACAATGTCAGCGTCGACACTCCGAGTTCCCCGCACCGATCTCCCGTCGAGGGTGCCCGACCTCGACTCGAGCAACGACCCGAACCGGCGACGCCGCTCGATCAGACTGTCGGCAACCGCCGTAAGTGCGCACACCGGCGCGATGTTTGCTGAATGTTTGACAGACGATTCGCAGGGTATGCGCGTGTACGCAGCACGCTGAGACCAGATCGTTTCCCACGCGGCACTCCGCCGGGGCAACCCCGATCGGAACGCCGCCGACTCGGAGGACAGATCATGGCGAAAACGTTGGAATCCCTGATCGGCTGCACGGTGCGAGACATCTCCGGAGCCGAGATCGGACAGGTCGAAGGCTTCTATATCGATAACGAGTCCGGCACCGCGACGTGGGCGGCGGTATCGGTCACTATGGCCGGCGACCAGGCGCTGACACCGCTGGCAGGTGCCCAGTACCAGCCCGAGGACAACTCGCTGCGGGTGCGGGTCGACCGCGATCAGGTGCGCGGGGCGCCGTATGTCGAGCACGACGGCAGGCTCGAACCACAGGCCGAACGAGACCTGCTCACCTACTACGACAGCGGTCAGCGACGCGGCAACGCGATGACCGTGGATCCGCGGATCCGGAATGCCGCCGACGAGCCGATGACCTACGGCCGCGCCGGTGCCGAGAGTTTGCTGAACTCCGAGCGTGAGCCGTTCGTCCCGGGAACCGCCCGCACGGAACGGATCGCGAACGAACGCGGCGGTACCGACGAAACATACCGTGGCGCATAGCTTTTCGTACCCAATCAGCTGATCACCAGGAGGAATCATGGAGTGGTTACTCGGTCTTCTCGGAGGTGTCGTCGGCGGCGGAATCGGTGGTGCGAAGAGCCCGTTCGGGCCGCTCGCCCACGGTGTCGCCGGTGCGGTCGGTGGCGGGATCACCGGCGCGATCATCGAATCCGCCACCGGAAGCGGCTTGGATTTCGGCCAGATCCTCGCTCAGGTCGCGGGTGGCGGCGTGGTGGGCGCGCTGTTCTCGGCAGTGCTCGGACTCGTACGGAAACCCAAGGCGGGAGTTCAGTCATGACACAGTGGAAGCGATCCTTCTCCGGCATGGCCGCGGTCGCCGCGTTGATCGTGGCCTCGGGTACCGGCCTGCTGCTCGGCCCGACCGCGACGGCACAGCCACCCGGGGCCGCGGCCGCGATCGACGCGCACTATCAGGACAAGGGCGGCGCGTCCACGCCGCTCGGTGACAAGGTCGGGGCCCTCTACGCGTTCGGACCCGACGGCGCCGCACAGGACTATCAGGGCGGCAAGATCATCTACTCCGCCGACACCGGCGCGAAGGTGATGTACGGCGCGATCCTGGACAAGTACCTGGCACTCGGCGGCCCGAACGCCGGGCTGGGCTACCCGACCAATGACGAGTCGGATGCCGCGGTCGCCGGCACCGCCCGCTTCAGCGAGTTCTCCGCGGCCGATGGGGCCACCATCCAGTGGAGTCCGCAGAACGGGGCGTGGCTGGTGCGCGGTCCGATCCGGACCGCGTGGTCGCACCTGCACGCGACCGACGGAGCGCTGGGCGCGCCGATGAGCGACACGACCCTCGACAACGGTGTGTACAGCCAGACGTTCACCGGCCAGAGCGGGGAACCGGTGCAGATCCAGTGGAGTCAGGCCGGTGGATTCGTCACCACCCCGCCCGATATCGCCGGTCAGCTCAGCGGTCTCGACGTATCCGCGCCCGGCGCTCCCCCCGGTGACTCGATGGCCGCGGGCACGGCCGCCGCGTCGAGTTCGAGTTCCAACACGAAGTGGTGGGCCCTGCCCATCGGGCTCGTGATCGCGGCCGCCGCGGGTGGTCTCGCGGCCCTCGTCACGAAAGGCCGTCGCCATCAGCACAATTCGGCGACCACGACGGGAGCCGTGAACCAACCGGCAGCGCGATCGGGTATGGGCACGGCGCGATCGGGTATGGGCACGGCCGGGCCGATGCACACCGCCGGTGCGCATCTGGCGTCGCTGAGCGAGCGGGCCCGCCCGTTCACGGTCGGCACCACACCCGGGCGACACGCCTAGGCCCCTCACCGATGGCGGAGCGCCCCCGAGCAGCGGGGCGCTCCGCCATCACGGCGCGGTAATGGAGATCACCCGGTTGCTCGTTTCGATCCGCGCCGACGGGGCACTCGACCCACGGATACCGACAACCCGCCATCGCAAGGAGAGCCTCGGATGACGCATGCAGCTACCGCACCGATCGGCCGGACCCAGGACACCGTCCTGGACAGCATCAACTGGCCGGGACTGACGCTACTGCTGTTCGGAGTCCTCACTCTGGCCTGGACATTCACCACCGCGACCGGCCCGTCCCCGATCCGGGCCCTGAGTGGCACCATCGCCGCCTCCGTCGCGGTGATCGCCGGATTCGCCTGGACGGCGGTCGAATACCTGCGCAATCGTCAGCGCGTGACGAACCGATGACTTCGCGCGCTCTCCGTTCCGCTCACGCCTCCCATGCAGGTCAGCACTGATTGCGGGTTTGTGCCAGTCGATTCGATCCCGGTAGCGTTCGGGTCCGGTCGGCGATCCAGGCGATCAGTGCAGCTACACACAGTGAGAGGCGACCGACATGACCGCAGCTTCGAGTCGTCCGGCCGTGTCAGCCGACTCTCCACCCGCCGCCGATCAGGATCTGCGGGCTTTGTTCGGACAGTCCCTGGCGCTCTTCGCCGACTTCGACGGCCCCGAACATGTCCTCCACGAAGCGAACCCGGCCTTCCTCGCCGCGCTCGGGCGCACCGGCGTCGACGTGGGAGCACCGATCGCCGGACTACTCGACGCGTCGATCGGCCGGGAGCTCCTCGGCGCGCTGGACGCGGTGTACCGCACCGGCGAGCCGAGTACCGGCCGCGACATCCGGGTGGTGGTCGGGGCGGCGGAGCAGGCGCGGGACGTCTTCTTCGATTTCGCCTTCGAACCCCGCCGAGACGCCGAGGGCGCCGTGATCGGAACCCGGGTCATCGGTGTGGAGACCACCCAGATCAAACACGCGCAACGGCTCACCGCGGAACAGCGCGCGCTGCTCGAGCAGATCGCCCGCGATGCACCGCTGTCCGAGGTGCTCGACGGAATGGCCCGCAGCATCGAGGTTCTCGCGCCCGATCAGGTCCTGGTATCGGTCCTGCTCGCCGACCCCGACGGCCTGCACCTGCGGCACGGCGCGGCCCCCAGCCTGCCGGAGTTCTACAACCGCGCCATCGACGGGATCGCCACCGGCGAGGCGGTCGGATCCTGCGGCACCGCCGCGCACCGCCGTGTGCCGGTCATCGTCACCGATATCGGAACCGACCCGTTCTGGGACGACTTCCGCGGCTTGGCCGAGGAGGCCGGACTCGCCGCCTGCTGGTCGACACCGATCCTGGGACGCGACGGCAGCCTGCTGGGCACCTTCGCCATGTACCACCGCGTTCCCCGCACACCCCAGGACAGCGACCTCGCTCTGGCGCGACTGTTCGCCGACACCGCGAGCCTGGCCATCGAACGCCACCACATCGAACAGGCCAAGCTCGACGCCGAGGCCCGCGCCGTGGCCGCCCGCGACGAACTGGCGCGCGCGATGCGCGCCGAACAGCGGTTGCGAGCCGAGGCCGAAGAGCGCGCGAGTGCCGCCGCCGAGCTGGCCGCCGCCATGCGCACCGCCGCCGCCACCCACGCCGCCCGCCCGCATCCCGAACACTGCCAACTCGGCGGCGCGGCCGGATGCACCGAGCCCGCGGAGCTGAAAATCGCCGATTCCTGGGGAGATTCGGCCTGGGGTTGCCTCGCACACGTCGAGGAAGCCATGTTCAGCGTCCGGACGGTCTTCATCGCGAGTGAGGAACTCGGCGGCCTCCTGAGCTACGTCAACCGCTAGCCCCGAGTGCAAAACACCCCCGGCCCAACGACATTGGGCCGGGGGCGTTCCGTCGTGCGGGTCAGCGCTCCCACACCCGGCTCTCGACGAACCTCGCCCAGGTGTCGGCAGGAAAACTCAGGATCGGCCCACAGCCGTCATCTTTGGTATCGCGGACCAGGGTCGCGCCCTGTGCGTGGAACACCTCGACACACTGATTGCCTTGGTTCGACCGGCTCGACTTGTACCACTCGCCCATGACCGGCTTCTTCACGCCGCGTACTCCTTCGCGATCTTCATCACCAAGTCTCTGGTGTCCTGTTCCCCCAACGCTACCGCGCGAATGTCCTCGATCGCCCGTTCATATCGATTGACGTCTTCGTCGTGCTCGTGGAAAACCGACCCGATGACACCGTCTGCGTAGACCACGGTCGACAGAGTGAGGCCGCTCGAGCTGTGCCCCCATCACACCAGGCTCTCCTACTCGATTCCGAAGTACGGCTTCACAGAGCAGCGCCTCATATCGGAAGGTGGGATCATCCAGTCGCGCTTGACGTTTGGCCGTCAACTCGATGCGTCGTTCGAGGTCGACCATAGAGTTGCCGAAATCCAGACGAGAGGTCCGCGAACGGAGCGGCAGGCATCGAGGCGAACTCGTCCAGAACTGAACAACCAGTGCGGCAAGCGATACGGGGGCCGTGGGCCTCGAACTCGCCGTCCGCGACCGCATCACCTACACGCGACACCAGAGATGCAGCGTAACAACCATTCAGGGAGGCGGACACAGTGGAAATATTCGGCCCTCGCTTGAAAAGACTCGAAGACTGCCACATACGGGACGACAGCGATATCTCGATGAACGCGGCCGAGGCGCTGGAAGTCATGTTCATCCATCGCGACTGCGACTCCGTCTTCTGCGCGCGAAAGGTGGCAGCGGCTCGCATGATCGGTTTGGACGCCGACAAGTACGCCGAACCGTCCAACGTCCGTGCGCTCCCACCGCGATCGGCCAGGACGTAGCAACCCCGACCGCGAAGACCGATCCCGCACCCACCAAGTAGCGCGGCGCTCATCGAGCCTGCGCATCGGTCGGCTGCATGACCGCCAATCCCTCAAACGGGAATACAGTTCCATTAACGTCAGTTGACTGCTACTGTCTCAAATTAACGGGATCTCAGACCCGTTAAGGACCGCTGGAAGGACAGACCGATGAAGAACACCTGGTGGGTACGCCTGGCTGCCGGAGCCGCTGCCGTCGCCGTCGTCGGCGGAATCGGCGCGGTCGCCACCCACGCGGACCCCGATACGGCCGTCGCCTGGGATGCCGCCTGGTCCGCCGCTCCCCAGTTGCCGAGCATCGGGTTCGAACCGAACTGGGCGCAGGAGGGCTTCGACGATCAGACCGTGCGGCAGGTGGTCCGGGTGACCGACGGCGGTTCGGCCGCCAGGATCACCCTGTCCAACCGCTACGGCCAGGAACCGCTGCGCATCGACCGCGCCACCATCGCCCGCACCGCGCAGGGCGCGACCGTTCAGCCGAATTCCCTGCGGGACTTGACCTTCCACGGCGACAAGACCGTGAACGTCTCGGCCGGCGCGGTATCGACCAGTGACGCCGCCGATCTACCGTTGGCCCCGCTGGATTCGGTGACCGTCACCCTGTACCTCTCGGGCCCGACCGGCCCCGCGACCTTCCATTCCCAGGCCTATTCCAGCACCTACCGGGCCGGTGGCGATCACGTCGCGGATCCGGCGGCCGCCGCCTTCACCGAGGTCACCCACTCCTGGTACTACCTGACCGACGTCCAGGTGAGCGGCGAGCCCGAACGCGCGCACGGCGGCACCGTGGTGAGTTTCGGTGATTCGATCACGGACGGCTTCGGATCGGTCAACGACACCAACACCCGCTATCCGGACCAGCTCGCGCAGCGGCTCGCCGCCGCGGGCACCCCTCGCCCGGTGCTGAACGAAGGAATAGGCGGCAATCTCGTCCTCAACGACTCGTCCTGGTTCGGTGAGAGCGCCGTGAGCCGCTTCGAGCGCGATGTGCTCGCCAAGCCCGGCGTCACCAGCGTGATCGTGCTGGGCGGGCTCAACGACATCGGCTTCTCCGAGATCGATCTGCCCACCTACAAGCCGAATCCGCAGGTCTCGGTGCAGGAATTGATCGACGGACATCGCCTGCTGATCGCCGCCGCGCATCGGGCCGGGGTACGGATCACCGGCGCCACCCTGCTTCCGATGGCGGGTGCCGAGTACTACAACGCCACCTCGGCGGCGAAGATCCGCGAGTTCAACACCTGGATGCGCACCAGCGGGGAATACGACGCGGTAGCCGATTTCAACATCGCGGTCGCGGATCGGTTCGACAGCGAAAAGCTCGATCCCGCTTTCGATTCCGGTGATCACAAGCATCCCAACACCGCCGGTTACCGCGTGATGGCCGAAGCCGTGAACCTTGCAGCTCTGTGATCGGATCCGGCGGACGGCGGCACGGCCGCCACCCTCGTGGATCCGCGCCAAACCATCGGCCGCCACGTATCGAATTCCAGTAATGAGCCGTGATTCCGACACCGCGCCCCCGTGTCATGTCCTGGTACTCCCCGGTGGCAAAGTGGACAGCAGGCAGCGGTCCCGACCCTGGCAGTCGGCCCGGCTGCGGATGATGTTCCTGACCGCGAGCCTGCGCCGGCGCCTCGGTCCCGGCTACCGGGTCGAACAGGTCCGATACCGATATCGGGGCTGGAACAGCCCGGACCTGGACGCGCTGAACGACGCCGACCGAGCGGTTCGCCGCCTCGGCGCCGAATCGCGCACGATCATTCTGGTCGGTCATTCGATGGGCGGGCGGGTGGCGGCGCATCTGGCCGCGGCCCACGACATCGCCGGGATCGTCGCGCTCGCGCCGTGGTGGCCCGCCGAGGACGCGAACCTGATCCCCGCGAGCTGCCGGCTGCGAGTGCTGCACGGAACCGCCGACAGCTGGACGGACCCGGAATCCTCACGACGGCAGACTCTCTCGGCACGCGCTCGCGGGGTGGACGCGGACTGGGCGCCGATGCAGGGCGCGGGACACTTCATGGTGCGCGACGCGTCCGGCTGGCACGCCCGCGCGGCCGAGCTCGTCGCCGACGTCCACGAGCACGTCTGCCGGTCTCGCTCATGAACCCGGGACTGTCCATCGACGGGGAACCCACGCGGTGCGCGCTCCGGGCGGCACGACCGATGCGCGGGGCCCACTCGCGGCGAGGCACGGAGGTTTCGGCATGACCGAGCATCGGCTGATCGAATCCCGGCGCGAGGAACTCGAGTCCCGCGATGCCGACGAGACCGTCGCCTTCATCACCGAGATGTACTCCGACAACGCCCTGAGATTCTGGAAGGCGCCACCGCAGAGCCGGGTTCGCACCAGCGCCACGGTGTGGGGCGAGGTGGTGGCCACCGAGATTCGCAGCACCATCGGGTACAGCTGCCAGATCGCACCTCTGCGGGACCAGGTCTATTTCGAGCGGTCGCTGCGCGGGCGCGCCAGGCTTCGGGGTGGTGGTCACGACCTGCATCAGCACCGCAACGACCTCACGGTGTTTCCGCACGGGGTGCCGATCCGGGCCGACTGCGACAGCCACGATGTGAACCTGCTGCACATTCCGCATCACCTGCTCACCGACCTGGCCGCGCAGTCCGGCATCGAGGCCGCGGATTTCCGATTCACCTCACTGGAGCCGAGAGATCAACGCAGCGAACGCTTCTGGGGCAGACTTTTCGATCTCACGCACCACGAACTCAGCGCTCCCGACTCGCCGGTGCTGACCGAACTGGTGCTGCAGAACCTGACCCGCACCCTCGCCGCCGCCGCCCTCGCGGTCTTTCCCAACACCACCATGGATCTGCATCTGCAATCCGGTCCGGGCACCGTGGGCGCCTCGGGCCTGGAGCGCGCGATCGAGTTCCTGCATGCCAACCCGGCCCAGCCGATCACCGTCGTTCAGCTTGCCGCCCATGCCGATACGAGTGTGCGCGCCCTGCAGAACGCTTTCCGAGCACACCACGCCACCACACCGCTGGAGTACCTGCGCCGCATCCGCCTCGAACGAGCTCGACACGATCTGCTCGCCGCCGAACCCAGCGACGGCCTGACCGTGTCGATCGTGGCCGCCCGCTGGGGGTTCACCAATCCTGGCCGATTCGCCCAGCAGTACAAACAACGATTCGGGCATTCCCCGCGACTGGACCTGCACCACTGAACCGACGCCGCTATGACCGCGGTCCCTCGAGCACGGCTCTCGCCGCCCTAGACTGCTGCCGGTGAGCCGGTGCAACTCGCCGGGGTGAACTTCGGCACGATGAGCAGTGAGGTGGCGCGGTCAAGAACACGAGCACGTCCGTGAACGACGGCAGGACGCTGCGCGCCTGGTGGAACGATCCGGTCGACTACCGCTGGCTGGTTCACACCTTGCGTGCCAGATCAGCGCTGACCCCACTGAAGATTCTGATGGGCATCGCGGGAGCCGCGATCGCGGTGATGGGCGCGGAGATCGCGGGGACTCCGGTCGGGCCGCCGGGCCATCCCGGTATCGCGTCCACGGTCGGGGTGCTGTCGGGATCGCTGTGGGCGGTGCGCTGGTGGCTGTTCCCGTGGCCGAGCCGGGTCGAATCGCTGGTGTTGATCGGTTGCGCGGACGTGCTTTTCACGATCGAGTTTCTGCAGGTCCCGGATCGGCTGTTCGGGGCGATGGGCGCGGTGCTGCTCGTGGTCACCGGCAGTTATCTGAGCTTCTTCCACAGCGCACCGGCATTGATCGTGCATTCGGCATGGTCGCTGCTGTCGGTGGTGGTGTTCTCGGTGCGGATCGCGACCGGTGGCGGCGACGTCCGCTTGGCCGTGGCCGTCGCGCTGTTGCTGCTCGCGTCGGTGGTCAGCGCGCTACCGGCGTTCAAGATCCTGTACTGGTTGCTGCGCGCCGAATCGCTGCTGGACCCGTTGACCGAACTGTTCAACCGTCGCGGCCTCGAGACGCGGCTCCCGCAACTCGTGGACCGCGACTCGGCGATCAGTGTCATGTGTTTCGACCTGGACCGGTTCAAGAACATCAACGACACCTGGGGTCATCGCATCGGCGATCTGGTCCTGGTGCGCACCGCGCGGCGCCTTCGAGAGGCCGCCGGGGACACGGCGGTCGTGGCCCGCACCGGCGGCGAGGAGTTCGTGGTCGCCGTCCCGATCCCGGCGGGGTCCGCGCTCGCGGAGGCCGAACGACTGTGCCGAGTCGTGGCCGAGCCGCCCGAGAGCACCGCCACGGTCACCGCGAGCGTCGGGGTCGCGGTCTTCGACCCGGCGCAGTACCCCCGATGTACCAGGCCGACGCCGGACCGGCTGCTGCAGTGTGCGGACGCCGCGATGTACCGGGCGAAACAATCGGGCGGAAACCTGGTCGTGCTCGACAACCTCACCCCGCCGCGGACTCGCGACGAATAACCGGCGCACGGCTACCGAGGCCGAACGATCCGCACGCCTCCGCGACTCACGAAACAGGAAGTCCCAGAAACACTTGCACCTGATCGGGGCGGGCCAGGGCGGACACTCCGAAATGCTGTACCAGCACCGAGCGCGTGATGCCACCGCATGGATCGCACAAGCGAAGAGTCTGCTTGTCACGCGCGTAGAGCACTCCCCCGTCGTTCCACAGTCGCCGGAATTCGTGATACCGGCTCATTTCCGCGAGAAATTGGCGACCACGGCCGCGATGTGACGGGGTGGCGAGAGTGCCACGCAGGATGCGAACCGCGGTGGCCACTTCCTCGTCCAGGTCCGGGAGCACCGATCGCGCGAGCGGATCGGTCAGCATCCATCGCAGCCAATTGCCGTCGTGACGCAATCCCGGAAACGCGTCCGAGTAGATCTCATTGCAGCCCAGAACATTCCAGTACACGTCCAGATATGCGACGAGGGCATCGGGGTAACCGGCGACGGTCCGGCTCAGATCCGGGGCGATCGCGTCGCGCAATTCGTCCAGGCTCCGAGGCTCGTCGACACAATAGCCCGCCAGCAACAGCAATTCCCGCCGCTGGATCGCGGGGATCGCACGGATTTGATCCAGCACCCGGACCACCGCGGTGAGAACGTCTTTGGTCGGCCGCTCACGAGCGCCCGTCTCGAGATGATGGACATAGCTCGCGCTGATTCCGGCGTTGAACGCCAGGCGCTCGCGGGAAATCCTTCTGTCATCGCGCATTCGGCGCAGGGACTGCCCCAGTGAGAGCGGAACTATTCGCGGATCGGTGATCTCGGGATACACAGTCATCGCTCGGGCCCGCACTTCCCCGGAGCATCGGCAGCACTGAGCCGCAACCGCTCCGCGTTTCCCCGACCGAACAGTTCGTATCTTTCTATCGAATGCACGGGGACATTCCCGGGAAGCGCGGCGGAGCCTTGATCCATTTGTTATTCATTCCGCCGCGCACACCACGACTCACCGCCGGAAGGCCGGGGCGACACACGGCAATCGTCGGTGATCCGCGTGTTGCCGGTGCGGCACAGGTCATCGCGCACGGTGACGGTGTGTCGCATAGCGGGTTTCGGGTCGGCGCACCGCAATCGGCTGCGGGAGCGTCCCTCGGTGGCCGATAGTCGGAGAGCGTGTGTGTTCGATGAGTTGCCTCGAGTCCGAAGATCCTTGTTCCCCGGCAGGAGAAGCGCGATGTCAGCAGCACCCCAGGGCCACGGCCCGCATCCCCGATCCGATACGGCGACAGCGCACGAGGTGAATCCGGGACCGCCGTCCCTGGGCGGCGGGCCGACCGGTCTGGGTACCGCCCTCGCGCGGCGATTCGGCACGACGAGCGGATCGGAGACCGCACAGCCTGACCTCGCCCCGGTCGCGACGCCCGTACACACGGCGACCAGCCATTCCTGCTCCGCCGGCAGCTCGTCGATGCGTTTGGGAGAGAGCGCTTTTCGACTTCCGGCCCGGCGGCTCACGGCCGATCTGGAGCCCTGCCGCCTCGTAGCGTGGGGCGACGGGTCCGCACCGCCGGTCTACCTTCCGCCCGCGCCCAGGAACGATGATCGCCTCGCCGCGGAGGTCGACGATCGACTGGCCGCCTGGGGAAGTTCGCTCGGTTTCACCGACGACGAACTCGGCACGCTGCGCAAAACCGGATACGGCCGTCTGGTGATGCTGACCCACACCGATTGCGAGGACCCGGATCTGCTCCTGGTCGCCGCGCAGATGAACACCGCGTGGTGGATGGCCGATGACTACTTCGCCGATGATTCCGAACTCGGCGCGGACCCGGTGAAACTGCCGCAGCGCCTGACCATGGTCATGGCCGCGATGGATCCGCTGCCGAGCGCGGGCGAGTTCAGCGCGCCGCTGAACGCGCAATTGCGATCGGACAAGGTATTACGGACCTTCACCTCCGCGATCTCGCACCTGCGGGCGCATTCCACGCCCGGCCAGCTGCATCGCGCCTGCTACGCCACGTTCTCGATGTTCGTGTCCTGGACCGCGTACGCCGCGTGGCGGCATTCGGAGATCTCACCGGCCGCCTGGGAGTATCTCGCGGCCCGCCAGCACGACAGTTTCTACACCTCGATGACGCTCATCGACGTGCTGGCCGCGTACGAGGTGCCCGCGAATCTCTACTACGACGATCGCGTGCGGACGGCCGCCTTCCGTGCCGGGACCACCTCGGTCCTGATCAACGATCTGCTGTCGGTGAAAAAGGATGCGGCGGACCCGAATCCGGTGTGCAACATGGTGCTGCAGATCGCGGCGGACCGAGGGTGCTCGGTGGCGCGGGCCACCGAGATCACCGTCGATCTGCACAATCGCATGGTGCGGGACTTCGAGGCCGATCTGGTGGCGTTGCGCGCGGTGCCCTCACCCGAACTGCAAATGTTCCTGCGGGGATTGCGCAGCTGGATCGGCGGCGGGTTCGAATGGCACAACACGAATCCGCGGTATCGATAGGAATGTCGCTCTCGCCGCGGGCGGGCTCACGCTCTCCGTCCGGATGCGTCCGCGGCGAGAAGCAGTACGGCCGAGCGATGTCCGGCGGCGAAGGTCAGGAAGCGGCGGCGTGCGTGTCGTACCGCGATCGATCCAGGGCGACTTCCGCCCACACCGTCTTGCAGCCCGCCCCCGCCGAGACTGCCCATCGCTCCGAAAGGCGTTCGACCAGAATCAGTCCCAATCCCCCGCGCGGCCCGGGCCGACGAGCCCGGGGCAGTTCCGGGCAGCTGTCGGTCACCTCGATCCGGACCACGCCGGACCGTCGCACGAGCCCGATCCGGCAGTGCGCCGGCGCACCGCCGTGGCGCACCGCGTTGCTCATGAGCTCATCGGCGACCTCCACCACGTCGGCCACCGCCACGTCACCGGCTCCGCCGTCCAGTAGCAGTCGGCGCAACCGGGCGCGCACACTGCCGAGCGAGACCAGGCTGAGGTCGGCCTGGAGGCCGGGCGGCTCGTGCTCGCTCCCGGCCGCGCGGACACTGTCGCCGGTGAGGGTGAGGGGCTCGATCGTGGTGTGCATCGGTTTACCTCCGGTCAGCTCGCGATGAAGTGCGTCGACAGACACGAGAAGTGGTGTGCGGCTCTATCTGGAACGTAACTGCAGCGTTCCCGTGACGGTTGCGATCAAACCTGTGCCCTCGAGCACGCAACGCGATATCGCGGATATTTGCCGACATGTTCGGGTAACTGCAGAAGGTGGATATGGCTGAGTGGCGGGGTACGAGGTATCGGCTGTTACGTGGTGTGCGCATTCGAATTCTCGTGTACACCGGGCGCGCGGCCTGGTCGGATGATTTGTGGGATCGAGCCGCGGCCCTGACGTACTACAGCATGCTGTCGCTGTTTCCGGCGCTGCTGATAGCTCTGGTCGCACTCTCCTGGCTCGGGCCCGCGCCCGCCGATTCCCTCACCGGCGCCGTGGGCCGATACGGACCCGGTGACAGCCCCACCGTGCTGTCGGATTCGATCCAGCACCTGCAGGCGATCCATGCCTGGTCGGTACCGGCGGTGGTGCTGGGCGTCGTCTCGGCGGTGTGGACCGTGTCGAGTTATCTCGGCGCCTTCATGCGCGCGACCAACGCGCTGTACGGGGTGTCCGAGAGCCGATCGACGCGCACCACACTGCTCCTGCGATTCGCGCTGACCGGTGCGGTGGTGGCCGGAATCGTCATCGCCGTGGTCGGATTCGCGGTGACCAACGGTGCGGTGGCACGCATCGACGACCTCGCCGGCGCCGGGTCGGCGGCGCGGCACGCGTGGCAGCTGTTCCGGTGGCCACTGCTCACCGTGCTGATGAGCATCGCGTTGGCGATGCTGTACTGGCTCGCCCCCAATGTCCCCGGCCAGAAGTTCCGGCTGGTCACCACGGGCAGCGTGGTGGCGGTCCTGCTGTGGCTGGTCGGTTCGGTGGGATTCTCGGTGTACGTCAGCCACTTCGGATCCTTCAACAAGGTGTACGGATCACTCGCGGCCGCCGTCGTCGTCCTGGTCTGGATGTTTCTGGCCAACTTCGCCATCCTGCTCGGCGCGGTGATCGATGCCCAAGTGGCACGGCAGGATTCACTCGAATGCTTCCGCACCGCCGCCGTACCCCCCGGCGAGAGGACAACTGTCCGCGACGACACGCTCGCCTCGGCCCCGGACCCCATGCCCTGAGCCGAGCCTGATCGCCGACAACCGGTTCGCACCACTCGTCCCCGTGATTCACAGGTCACGACGCTGTCATCGCGTATATCCACGCGGGTGCACGCATCGTGCGCCCGACCCTCACCGGCGTGGAAACGGCACGCTCACCCCGAAGTTTCGAGCTCCCTCGCCGGGGTAATCGCGGTCGACAATGCCCGATGAATCCGGTTCGGAAAGAACGTCGGAAAGGACACAGCATGCCGCGCGAGAACGACGCTCCCGAGAAGGATCCGGGCGAGCCGAAGGGCGGCAGGCCGGGACCAGCCGATCGCCATGGCGAGGGCGGGATGGCGACCCGCGAGGTGGCCGCGGATCTGGGCGCCGAGGAGCACGCCCAGGAACCTGCGGACTAGACGCTCGTGGTCGAAACGCACTCCCTGCGCATGCGACGTGCCCCACTGCTCGCGCGTCAGGGACCTCGGTCTGGGTACTGCCCGGATGAGAGTCGCCGGACTCTACGAGAGGAGGCGCTGATGGCGCATGACAAAGCTGTCCTGGTACGGGCGCTGGCACGGTTCGCCCGACTGCTGCCCACCCCCTACAAGGTGGAGACCGCACTCGATGAACTGGTGACCAGCGCGACCGAGGTTTTCGATCTGGCCGGCGCGGGGGTGTCGCTGTTGGAAGGCGAACGGCTGCGCTTCGTCAGCGCGACATCCGAACCGGTGATCACCCTCGAGCGGGTTCAGGAGCTCGAGCAGCAGGGACCCTGCATGGACGCCAGTACCAGCGGGGAACTGGTGAGCGCGCCCGATCTGAGCACGGATCGACGGTGGCCGCACTATCGCCAGACCGCCGCGCGAGTCGGCATTCAGGCAGTCGCGGGAATCCCCATGTCGCTCAACGGCGACAAGGTCGGGGCGGTCAACCTCTACAGCGCCCTGCCGCGGCCGTGGACGGACGACGATCTCGAAGCCGCGCTGGTACTGGCCGACATGGCGACCGGATACCTCGTCAACGCCAACACCCTGCTGCAACACCAGCAGGTCACCGAGCAATTGAATCGCGCCCTCGAATCGCGCACGATCATCGAGCAGGCCAAGGGCATCATCTCCTCGGTGCGCGAGATCAGTCCCGCAGAGGCCTTCGAGCTGATTCGCAAGTACGCGCGCGCGAACCAGGCTCCGCTGCACGCGGTGGCCCACGCGATAGTCGAAGCCGGACTTCGAATCTGAGGCGCACGCTCGCGCACGGCGCGAATTCCCTCGCCTGACGTGCCGCATTCCTCATCATGCTAGATTGATGCCACTGGACGTGGCCGAGCGCGGCTGTCTCCAGTTCCGCCCTGGACCCCGGTGGAGCCCGATGTTCGGCTCCGTGGAAGGGATATCCAGTGAGGCACGACAAGAGTCCGCATGTTCCCACGGCCGGGAGCCGCTCGGTCGTGCGGGTGTGGCTCTGCGCGGTCCCCGCGTATCCATCCGAGATCGAGAGTTCCCGGCGTCGCGTCCATCGCGAATCGATCTGACGGCCGTGGATACGACCGGTTCCCTGGATCCGCACAGCACCGAGCAACCTCGGTACGAGGAGCACACCGCACCCGTGCCCACCGCACCACGCACCGGCAGCTTCCGATTCTGGTTCGCCACCCAACGCTGGGAATGGTCTCCCGAGGTGTATCAGATGCACGGCTACGTCCCCGGCACGATCGAGCCGACGACGAGTGTCCTGCTCTCGCACAAACATCCGGACGATCGCGAGCACCTCGCCGAAACCATCTCACGCGCAATCGATCTCGGCGAACCGTTCTCGAGCAAGCACCGCTTCATCGACGTGCACGGCATCGAGCACCACGTGATCGTGGTCGCGGATCGGATCTCCGGCGGG
This sequence comes from Nocardia jejuensis NBRC 103114, assembly GCF_001613145.1. Taxonomy (GTDB): domain Bacteria; phylum Actinomycetota; class Actinomycetes; order Mycobacteriales; family Mycobacteriaceae; genus Nocardia; species Nocardia jejuensis. The sequence continues at coordinate 270,624 of NZ_BDBU01000002.1, read as the reverse complement.
GACGGCACCCTCGTCGGCACCGCCGGGTTCTACGTGGAGCTCACCGACACCCTGACCGATGCCGCACTGACGGCCATCGACACTCGGCTCGCGGCGACGATGCAGGCGCGAGCGGCGATCGAACAGGCCAAGGGGATCCTGATGCTGGTCTACCGGATCAGCGCCGATCAGGCGTTCCGCGTGCTGGTGTGGCGTTCGCAGGAGACCAACACCAAACTGCGCACTCTCGCGGAGCAGCTCATCGCCGAACTGCCCGGCACTCCCGACCTCCCCCGGCGGCTGGTCACCGACTTCGATCATCTCGTTCTCACCCTGCACGACCGGATCACTCCGGCCACGTAGGCGTCACCCCGCACGCATCCCCGCGTCCGGCCGACTCGGATGACCGCCGGCCGAACTATTCGTGTTTGCGCACGAATAGCCGCGGAGTCGGTGGGTATGCGCGGCGCATGGAGATTCTGATAATCGTCGCGCTCGCGATTCTGGTCGGCGTGGTCGTGCTGCGACGGCGATCGACGGGCCGTTCGGCCGACACCGACCTGGACACCGGCAACCCACCCTCGAGCAGGAGCGACGACGCCATCTGACAGCGTCTCGCGCGGAGGTGCGAGCCTCCGCGGAGGCATCGGCCGACGGCGGCAGAGGCATCGGCCGGCGGCGGCGATGACGTCGGCCCGAGCTCATGCGGGTTGTGCTGTCATCGGTTCTGCTGGGCGCGCTGACGCTGCTCGTCGAGTTCGGCCGCGGCGCGTTCCTTTTCCGCTTCGGCTTCCTTCTTGGCGGCCTCGCGCTGGGAGTCGGCCTTGTCCTGCTGGGCGCGGCCTTCCTCCTTCAGATTGTCGTGACCGACGACCGTGCCGGCGACCTCCTTGGCCTTACCCTTGACACCTTCGACAGCGCCTTCGAGACCTTCACGGGGGCCGCTCTTGTCGTGCTCGGACATGGAATTCTCCTTTTTTCGGAAAGGTCGGACATCCACGACCTACCCGGGCATTCTCGGCCGAAACATGTTGGACACCTTGCTGTTTCATCATCTCCCGGGCCCCGGCGACGACCGCCCGCCCTGCGCACGACGAAGCAGGCGGTTGCGAAACCGCCTGCGTATCAGAGAATTCGGCGCCGGGCGACGCCGACCGTCAGTTCGCGTCCGCCAGGGCGCGCTCTCTGAGATCGGTGAGGGTCTTGGTGAGGATGCGGGAGACCTGCATCTGGGACACACCGAGCTGTTCGGCGATCTCGTGCTGCGTCATCCCCTCGTAGAAGCGCAGGTGCAGTACCCGCCGCTCACGCTCGGTGAGTTCGTCCAACAGCGGGCCGACGGTGATCGACTCCTCCGAGAGCTGGTAACCCGGATCGACATCACCGAGGGCGGCCGCGGCGGAGGGCGTGTAGTTCTCATCGTTCTCGCGTGCGCTGGTATCGAGGGAGTGGCAGTCGTACGCATTGGCCGCGAGCATCGCCCGGGTCACCTCGAGCAGATCGACCTCGAGCTCGACGGCGATCTCGACGGCCGTGGGCATCCGAGAGTTGCGCTGGCACAGCCGCTCGATCGCCGGACTCAGCGAGGCTTGAATCTCCTTGGTGCGCCGTGGAACTCGCACCGCCCAGGCGTGGTCGCGGAAGTGGCGGCGTACCTCACCCATCATGGTGGGTACCGCGAACCCCAGGAACGGTGTGCCCCGGTGCGGATCGAAGCGATCGACCGCGGCGATCAGGCCCACGCTCGCGACCTGGAAAAGATCGTCGTGATACTGCCCGCGCCCGGAGTAGCGACGGGCGATGTGGTCCGCGAGCGGCAGACACCGGCGCAGGATCTCCGAGCGCAAGCGGGCGTGCTCGGGGGTGCCCACCGACAGGGTCGCGAGTTCGACCAGCGACGGCTCGATGCCGTCGTAGGGATCCGATCCGCGTCGGCGATGGGTATTGGTTCGACTCGCAGTGAGAGTGTTCTGGTCTGTCATGACGAAACCTCCGCCCGCGACAGGGGTTCACCGTGGGTTCTGCTCGAAGGGTTGAACGCACCCAGTCGCCCTGTCGCTACTACAGCCTGTCATTCCGCGAGCCAGCGGTCAGTCCCGCAAACGAACGAAAAGCGCGCGGCAGGCCAGATAACGAATTTCGCGGGTCATTCCGCGAGCGTCAGATGCGGGGATCGCCCGTACACATGCCTGTAGGCGATCGCGAAGCGGCCCGGATGCGCGAACCCCCAGCCGATCGCGACGCTGGTGACCGTCGTACCGTCGCCGATCACGCGTTCGGAGAGTTCACCGTGCGCGGCGCGCATGCGCAGGTCGCGCAGATAGGCCATGGGAGTGGTGTCGAGTTCCCGCCGGAACGCCAGCTGCATGGCCCGCACCGATACGTTGCCCGCGTCGGCCACGTCCGATATGTCGATCGCCTCGCGCAGATTCGCTTCCATGAATTCCACGCCCAACCGGACCGTGACGCTCAGGGGGGAGCTGTCCACCCCGGATTCCGCGCCCTCCCCGGGCAGGACCGCATCGACACAGCTGGCCAGATACTCCGCCGCCGGCTCGGACAGTCCCAGTGCCGAGGTTTTGCCCGCGACACTGCGCTGTTGCGCGATCACCGACAACACGACCGCCACCGCGTCGGGATCGGGAGCCGGTCCGGTGTAGTCCGGCGCGGTCACCGACCGCAGGAAATCCTCGACGGCGCTCAGGTCCCGGCCGTCCAAGTGCGTGTCCGATGCCATAGTCATGCAGCCCGACCCTTCACGAATGATGGAGATCGGTGCCGACCCTGACTTCTGAAGATCAACACAGTGTGTGGATACCCAGCTTAGCCCCTCCGACACCACCCGCACCGAGTACGACCGAACGCACATATCACCCAGCGTTCAGGAGCCGGTCTCACCGATCGCGCACGCCGTGGTCCGATTCGAACAATCTCGATCGGAAGACTGCGATTAGCATCGGGCGGATGTGGCTACCCGCGTCCTGCCGGTCGGGGTTGAGACCACAGCCCCGATCGGCCCGCGCGCTCGCCGGCTCGACGCTTGAATCTGTTGTCTTCCTTACAGTCCGGTCCTGCGGACCGCGCACAGTGGTGAACGCCGTCGCACGCTAGGGTGCTGGCCGAGGCTCTCGCGATCTTGGTTTCAGTGAGCAACCTTCGGACCTCTCCCCCGCGACGGCAGGACGAACCACTGTGATTCCCTCTTCACCCCGCACCGGCTGGACCAGACGCCTGACGGTGCAGGCCTGGTTCCAGCTGGTGCTGGCCGCGATGGTGCTGGTGGTCGTCGTCGGATCCGCGCTGTCCGCGATCGCGACCGCCGCGACCACCCACGTCTCGGATCGGCTCAACAAGCAGATCCAGCCCGCCGTCATCGAGGCGTACCGGCTGCAATCGGCGCTTCTGAACCAGGAAACCGGCGTGCGCGGCTACGCGCTGACGGCAGATCCGCAATTTCTCGAGCCCTTCGATACCGGCATCGCCGCCCAGCAGGTCGCGATCGAACGTCTGCGCACCCTGCTGGACGGCAGAACACAACTGCTCGCCGATCTCGACACGCTCGAGCGAACGGCCGCGACCTGGCGGCACGATTACGCCGAGCCGCGCATCGCGAGCATCACACCGGGCAGCACGGACCGTCCCGGAGGCAACACCACGGCGGCGCGAGGTAAAACGGCCTTCGACGATGTACGAGCCCAATTCGTCACGCAGAACACCGGACTCGCCGCCGCCGCGGACGCGGAGCGCGTGAATCTGACCCATCAGCGCAAGCTGCGCGATGCGACCCTGCTCGGTATGGTCGGCGCGTTTCTGATCGCCGGGCTCGGTCTGACCGTGCTGGTGCGTCGCTTGATCGTGCGTCCCCTCACCGCCCTGGAATCAGCGTCCCGGCGCGTGGCCGACGGAGATTTCGGGCATCACATCATCGTGGGCGGCCCGGCGGATCTGGCGACCGTGGCCGCTGCCGTGGAATCGATGCGGGAAAGGGTTGTCGCCGAACTGGACTCCGCCCGGGTCAAGGAGGGGATTCTCGCCGCACAGGCCACCGAACTCGATTCACAGGCGGCCGAGCTGCGCCGCTCCAACGCCGAACTCGAGCAGTTCGCCTACGTCGCGTCCCACGACCTGCAGGAACCGCTGCGCAAGGTCGCCTCGTTCTGTCAGCTGCTCGAGAAGCGCTACTCCGATCAGCTGGACGACCGCGCGCGTCAATACATCGATTTCGCGGTCGACGGCGCGAAACGGATGCAGGTTCTGATCAACGACCTGCTCACCTTCTCCCGGGTCGGGCGCGTACACGACCACATCGCCGCGATCGACCTGAACGGCGCCCTGAATCGTGCTCTGGCCAACGTGTCCACGGACACCGAGGACGCCGCGCTCACCCTGCACCGGCCGCACGACCTGCCGCGAATCACCGGCGACCCCACCCTGCTGATCATGCTCTGGCAGAACCTGCTGGCGAACGCCGTCAAGTTCCATCGCGCCGGGGTGCCCCCGATCGTGACCATCGAGGTCGAGCCGGAGGCCGAAGACTCGGACGGGTGGCGGTTCTCGTTCTCCGACAACGGAATCGGCATCGCACCGGAGTTCGCGGAGAAGGTGTTCGTCATCTTCCAGCGCTTGCACGGCCGCGACGAATACAGCGGCACCGGAATCGGTTTGGCGCTGTGCAAGAAGATCGTGGAGTTTCACGGCGGTCGCATCTGGATCGATACCGCCTACACCGAGGGCACGCGAATCTGCTTCACGCTCAACGGCGCCGGTGCTCGGGCCGAGCACGAGGAGAGGACGGAGGAACCGGCAAGGGCGTGAGCCGCGGTGCTCGACGGCCGTCGGAAAGCCTGTACCGTCGACAGCGAACCCTCACCGAGGACCGCGTGCGGAAATCTCGTACCGATTCGACAGACAATCGAAGGCGGGTAATCACGATGACCGAGGTCACGGTGCTCATACCGAAACCGGTGGATGAGGTCTTCGCCATCCTCGCCGACGGCTGGTCCTACGGGCACTGGGTGGTGGGATCCACCCATATTCGGCGGGTCGACTCGAACTGGCCGCAGGTCGGGTCGCGGATCCATCACAGCGTGGGAGCCTGGCCGCTGATGGTGCAGGATTCCACGGCGGTGCTCGAGGTGGAATCCCCGCACCTGCTCGAACTGCAGGCCCGATTGTGGTCCTTCGGACAGGCGCGCATCCGAATGGAACTGAGCGCGCGGGATTCCGGCGACACCCTGGTCCGCATGATCGAGACCGTCACCCACGGACCGGCGGCCCTGATGCCCGACAGAGTCCTCGCACTGCTGCTCGGGCCCCGCAACGACGAGTCGCTGGCACGTCTGAAGGACCTGGCCGTCTCCAGGTACAGCGCCGAGGGTTGACCCGCTCACGCGCGTGCCGAGCCCGGCAGGGTCCTCAGGAGCTCGGCCGACGGGTTCCTCAGGAGCCCGGATAGCCCTGACCGCTCAGCAACCGGGCCAGATGCGCGGCGTTGCGCGCGAGCATCGCGGTGGTGGATGCCACCGCGTCCGGAACACCGTCGAGGTCGTGGTAGTCGGTGCCGCCCATGGCGTGATCGTTCCAGTACGTGCAGCCCTGGGCGGGAATGGTGAAGCCGATGTCGTTGAGCGCCTGGAACAAATCGGCCACGATCTTGTGTGCGCCGTCCTCGTTGCCCACGACCGCGACCGCGCCGACCTTGCCGAAGGTAGCGGGTCGGCCGGCGTCGTCGGTGTCGGACAGTTCGGCGTCCAGGCGTTCGAGTACCCGCTGCGCCACCGAGGACATGTGCCCGAGCCAGGTCGGGGTCGAGACGAGCAGGATGTCCGCCGCCAGGATTCGTTCGCGGATACCCGGCCACTCGTCCCCGCCGCCCTCGTCGCCGCTCACCCCGGGGTGCACATCGAAGTCCACGACCCGGACCACATCGCTTGTCACGTCGTGCTCGGCCAGTTGATCGAGAACCTGACGGGCGATCAATTCACTGCTGGACTCCCCCGGCGACTTGGTCAACGTGCACACCAGAGCGAGGGCGGTCAGTGTCGCCATAGCGATCCACCTTTCTGTGCGAGACGGCTCAACTCGGGAAGGACCCCGCGGCGCCCCACTCCCGTCCCCACGTACCCCCATCGATTCGAGCGCAATCCCCGCTGTGACGAACCCCCGAGGCCACGTCGCGAGTGGTGTGCCCCACCGCGAGCCGGATCGGCCCGAGGCTCCGCGCACACCCGGCATCGCTGAACCACACCGCGATACCGGGACAGGGATTCGCATTCGAGCGGCACGCCCCGTGTACGGCGTTGGGATGCACCGGTTTCCATGCGCGGACCCGGGGTACGTCCAGGACGGCGGAGGTGGCAGGCATGATCAGGCGCAGAATCAGCGGGCCGACGGACTTGAGCCCGCGGGCCTGGCTGGGCGCGGGACGCAGAGTGCTGTCGGCGATCTGGGAGAACAGGGTCACCGATTGGGCCGCGGCGCTGACCTATTACAGCGTGCAGTCCCTGCTTCCCGGGCTGCTACTGCTGGCCGCGGTGCTCGGCCTGCTCGGCCCGGGGGCCACCGAGTCGCTGATAGCCACCATCCGGGAGGTCGGGCCGAGCGAGGGAACCGGCGCGCTGATCGACACGATCGATCAATTGCGCTCCGCCCGAACATATTCCGGTCCGCTCGCCATCCTCGGCCTGGTGACGGCGGTCTGGACCTCCTCGAACTACATCGGCGCGTTCATTCGAGCCGCCAATACCCTCTACGAGGTCGAAGAGGGACGCGCGGCGTGGAAAACCGTGCCGCTGCGGCTCGGCCTGACCCTCGCGCTCGTGACGGCGGTGGCGGTGTGCGCGCTGGGAATCCTGATCACCGGTAACCTCGCCCACGAGGTGGGCCGATGGCTGGGCGCCGGGGACGGCGCGGTCCGTGTCTGGGGCATCGCCAAATGGCCCGTACTGATGGCGCTGGTCAGCCTGGCCTGCGCGCTGCTGTATTGGGCCGCGCCGAATGTGCGGCACCCCGGGTTTCGCTGGCTGACACCGGGCAGTGGCATGGCCGTGGCGATCTGGGCGGCCGCGTCGGGCGGATTCACCGTGTACCTCAGGTATTTCGGTTCCTACAACAAGGTGTACGGATCCCTCGGCGCCGCGGCGGTATTTCTGCTGTGGATCTGGTTGAGCAATCTCGCGGTCCTGTTCGGCGCCGCCTTCGACGCCGAACTGGCGCGAGCGCGATCGGTCGCGCAGGGCCGAGCGGCCGACGACCGACCGATCCTGCCGCCGCGCGACGAACCGGACGACGACCCGAGGCCACGCGACCGGAGCCCGAAAAGCCTCTGACGGAGCGTGACTCACGCCGCGGCGGACTATTGCTCGGTGGGGCGCCGACGCTTGCGGTGGCTCGTATCGCAGAGCGGGTAGATCGAGGAACGGCGGCACAGGCACAGGGCAACCACGCAACGATCGCTGCGAATCGTGCGGCCGTCCGCGGTCACCAGTTCCACCGGGCCCTCGACCAGAGCGGGTCCTTCGGCGGTATACGTGATCGTGCGCCGGTTACCGTCGGGATCGGTCTGCACGGATGACCACCAACTCCTCATAGCTCTGACCGGCCTCGATCAGTCCACGATCGAGCAGCCAGGCGGACCGGCCGGACATCACCGGGCCGAACGGAATCGTCGCCCGCGATACGACCGACGCCTTCAGACCCGCTCCACGCAGGCCCGAGAGTGTTGCCTCGACACCGCACAATGCCGAATGGACCATCAGCAATATGCCTGTCTCCGAAAGGATTTCAGGCGTGAGGGCACAGAGTGCGTCGATCGCCGAGCGACCGTCGATGCCCGCGTCCCAGCTGCGCGCGGTGCCGCGTGGCGGCCCGTCGTCGCGGCAGGGCACATACGGCGGGTTGGAGATCACCACATCGAAAGTCCTGTCGCGCAGCGCCGTTCGGAAATCACCGCGCACGAACTCGATGTCCAGCCCGCGAAGTCGGCTGTTGAGCCGGGCCGAGGCCACCGCGGTGCGGGAGATGTCCACGGCTGTCACCGATGCGCCATGGTTGCGGGCGGCCTCGATCGCGAGCGCACCGGTCCCGGTGCACACGTCCAGTACACGGCTGCGCGGAGCTATGCCCGCTCCGGACATGGCCTCGGCCAGCAACCGGGTATCTGCCTGGGGTCGATATACACCGGGCGTACGAATCAGCATCACCGGGGCCGGGTAGCCGCAAAATCGCGGTTCATTCGCGAATCGGTCATCGAAGTCTCCGATTTCTCGCCCGCCGATTCCGGATCGAGTAGCGACGTGCGGTTCTCCTGCCAGCAATTCAGCACATGATCGGAGAATTTCTCTTCCAGCAGATCGGTCGCTCGAATTCCGAACACGACCGAGCCACTCAGTTCCGGCTCGTCGGCCAGCAGGCCCGCGATGACGCCGCGCCGCATGAGTTGTTCGTGTACCGCGTCGGCCTCGACGTGCTCGCGATAGAACGTGAGACATGCCGGGTCGGCGTCGAGCCGTTCCAGAGCCTGCACCATTTTCCGCGAGGCCGGCGAGGAGGTGATCTCCACGGACGCGAAATGCCCGACGCCCGCCCCTCGCAGGCTGCGGTGCAGCCCGAACAGCGACATCATGTTCACCAGTGCGAGCATCGGGGCGGGCACCACGTCCAGATAGGACAGATACGAGGAATCCAGGCCCGCTCCGTCGAGCAGATCCGCGTAGAGCCGCTGATGCACGCGCTCCGCGTGACCGCCGCCGAACTCGTCGAACTCCACGGCCACCAGCGCGGCCTTGGCGGCACCGCGCAATCGCGGGATCAGCCAGGCGTACGGGTCGGCCTCCTGGTGATGCAGAATCGAACGGTGCACGAAGTATTCGCGCATGTGCCAGGGCATTCCGTGATCGCGCAGGAACGCGCCCATCCCGGCGTCGTCGTCGTCGGGAACCAGCAGGAGCCGATCCAGTTCGGCCTCCACGTCCCGGCCCTGCGTCGTATCGGCCCGCAGCGCCGCGAGAAATCGGTGTTCCAGCCGTGCCCGCGCGCCCAGCAGTCCCGGATCCCATTCCCAGTCCTCGTCGACATCGGCGAAGCCCCGGTAGTGCAGCCCGTAGCAGGTGTGCAGCGCCAATTGCAGGTCGCGGCCGTATGGATCGGCCGACGCGGCGAGAGTCGGAACCGCGGATCCGGCGGGATTCGCGAGCGCGTCGATCACTCCCGCCGATAATTCGCCGCAGGGTTGCGGAAGCATTGTTCTGTCAGCAGTTGCGATTGTCACAGGAAACTCCTCCGGCCGTGAGCAGCGTGCTTCGCCCGCTTACCCGATCGCATCGTCTTGAACCGGTGGCGACGAGCCGCCACCCATATCGCGATACGAAAACCGCCGGTCAGCGGACGGTAGCCAATGGTGTGCCGCGAGGCGGTGCGCCAGGTGCGGGACCCCTCCGGGCCGGCACGGTCGCCGAGCGACACGGAAACGGAAGAAACGCACGTCACACCAGAATTTCGTGAGTCCGCCGACTGGACGACATACTCGAAAGATGAGCACGAACGTTCCACCCGCGAGCCCGTCCGCCGGCGTGCCCGCGCAGAACACGAACACGAACCCGATCGGCAGCTTCCGGTTCTGGTTCGCCGATGAACGGTGGGAGTGGTCCGAACAGGTCGCCCGCTTGCACGGATACGACGCCGCGATGGCTCCGACGACCGAAACCGTTCTCTCGCACAATCATCCGGACGATCGTGAGTCCGTCGCGGCGATCCTGTCCGCGTCGGTGGGCAGTGGGGACCCCTTCTGCAGCCGCCACCGCATCATCGATGCCGCCGGAGTCGAGCGACAGGTCCTGGTCGTCGGTGATCTGCTGCGCGATGACAGCGACGCCGCGATCGGCACCTCCGGCTACTTCATCGACCTCACCGAGATCCTGGAGCAGACCCGGGTCGACGCCCTGGACGAGGCGTTCGCCGAGGCGATCGAGGATCGGGCCGCGATCGAGCAGGCCAAGGGCGTTCTGATGTTCGTCTACGGCCTGTCCCCCGATCAGGCCTTCGGAGTCCTGCGCTGGCGCTCCCAGGACACCAATACCAAACTGCGCGTCCTGGCCACCAAGTTCGCCGCCGCCGTCACCGCCTTCGGCGGCGCCCCGGTCAAACTACGCGCCGAGTTCGACCACCTCCTGCTGACCGCTCACGAGCTGCCGGATCCCTGAGTTCCGGGAGTCAATCGGCGACGGCGGCAAACTTTCGGGGCAGGAACAGCGCGGCCACGAAGCCCACCACGCCCGCGCACGCCAGCACGATCGACGCCAGAGCGTACGAGCGTGCGGGTGCGGTGGTGAGTCCGGCGACGAGGATCGTGCCCGCGAGCGCCGCGCCCAGCGACGAGCCGAGATTCGACACGCTGCGCGACAGACCGGAGATCTCCCCCTGCGACGACTCGGGGAAACACGATTGCACGACGTTCACCGAGGGCGTGAGCATGATGCCCAGGCCCAGTCCGATCAGCAGGAGCCCGGGGGCGAAGGCCCAGACGTTCGAGCTCGCGCTCACCATCCCCAGCAGGACCGCGAGTCCGGCGCAGGACGCGAGGAAACCGGCCAGGATCAGGGTGCGCTGCGGGCGTCGTTCGGCGAGCCGCTGGGCCGCGAAGGACGCCACCAGCACACCCGCGGTTTCCGCGGTGAAGATGACGCCGGTCCCGATCGCGCCGTAACCGCGTTCCACCTGCAGGTACGCCGCCACCACGAAGGAGACGCCGGTCAAGAGCAGCCACTGCGTGTTCTGGGTGATCAGACCGAGATTCGAGGTGCGATTGCGAAAGACCTGGATCGACACCAGCGGTTCGGCGCCGGACCGCTCCCGCGCCCGGACCCACGCGAAGAACCACACCAGCATCAGCGCGCCGGTCGCGCTCGAGCCGGCCGTGACCCAGATGTTCTTGTCGGCGGCCAGAATTCCGGCCACGAGGAACGTCAGACCGGTCGCGGACAGGACGGCGCCGACGGTATCGAAGGCTCGCGCCGGATCCGGTGGCACCGGATCGGTGATGCCCCGTGCCAGCCAGAGGATCACCACGATGATCAGCGCCTGGAACACGAACGCGGCACGCCAGCTGACCGCCGAGGTGATCAGACCACCGATCAGCGGTCCGGCCGCGGCGCCGGTGCCGCCCATCGCGCTGATCACCCCGAAAGCCTTGGCCCGCGAGGTGAATTCGGTGAACAGCAGCGTCGTGAGAATGTAGACCGGCGGAATGAGCAGGGCCGTCCCCACTCCCTCCAGGATCGAATTGCCGAGTACGAGTACGCCGAGGTTCGGCGCCAAGGCGCTCACCATCGCGCCGAACCCGTAGATCCGCAGGCCGAGGACGAAACAGCGCCTGCGGCCGAACTTGTCGGTGAGCTTCCCGCCCGGGATCATGAGCGCGGCCATCACCAGCAGGAAGATCGTGATGGCGAGTTGTACGCCGTGCACGCTGGTGTGCAGATCGGCGCTGATGTCGTTGATCATCACGTTCATGTTCGAACCCGCGAAGCTGCACAGGAATTGCGCCAGCGCGAGCGCGATCAGAACTCGGCGGGAAGTGAACGAACGGCGTTCTTCGTCTCCGGGGCCGGCCATGGTTTTCCTCACGTCGACTGGTTACGCTCGAGCGAATATCCCTGTCGTGGAAACTCTTCCACGCGGTCCCGGATCGATTCGGGCGGAAACCGGCGCCGCACAGCCGAAGTCACCGATTTCATTTACTCCGGAAATCCGGCGGAGGTGGTGGACGGCGAGATCCCGAGCAGGATTCTGACGTGGTCGGCGTGGACCACCGAGCCGACCTGGAACACCTGCACCGGGATCGTGCGGACATCTCCGGTGTCTAGGTCGCGCAGGTATAGATCGGGGCGGTCCCGACCGTACGCGACGATGCCCTCGTCCCAGTAGCGGCAGAACTGTTCGTATTGGCCGAGTTCGGCGAGAAATGCCACCGCGGATTCCGGATCCCCGGTGCCGGCGATCAGTCCGCGCAGCCACTGCACCATGAGCCGAACCTCCTGCTCCCATTCCAGGACCACCTGCCGGGCCACGGGATTGCCCAGCAGCCAATGCAGCACATTGCCGTCCGGGGTCAGACCGGGGAATGCGTGCGCAAAGGAGCGGTTCCACGCGAGCAGATTCCATCGGCTATCCAGATATGCCGCGAGATGAGGATCGTAGCGATCGAGCGTCTCCCGCATATCGGCGGTGATCTCCCCGCGCAGCCGCTCCAGAGTGGGCTCTTCGCCGATCCCCCAGCCCGCCAGATCACGCAGGTGCCGATGTTCCGCGGCGGTAATCGGGCCGACCCGGTCCAGATATCTGATCAACGCGTGCACCACCTCTCGGGTGGGGCGTTCACGGTGACCGTGTTCGAGATGGGCGATGTAGCTGGCGCTCACACCGGCGTTGAACGCCAGCCTTTCCCGCGAGATACGCCGGGCGTCCCGGAGTCGGCGCAACAGTTGGCCCAAGGTCGGCAGCTGTAGCGGGCTCGGCCTGTGGATGCATTCCGCGCTCGGCGTCATGGCACTCCTCCCAATCGGTTAACTCGCATAGATATAAATCACCGGAAACGCGTTGTCCAATGCAACATTTCGATACTTCAGTTCCTGGAGTCGTTGCCGCAGTATGCATCTCGAGTGATTCGATAGTTCCCCGACCTGTTCCGTTCGGCGCGAACGGATTCCCGCGAACACGTACCGGGCCTGCCCCGCACGTGGCCGATGTGATATTCGACTCACCACGAGATCTGTTCGCGCGGTAGGTAAATCAATACACGCTCGGTGAAATGTTCAATTTTCAGCTATACGTGGGCAATGGCGGTCGTGCCGTCCGAAATGGAGTCGCGCCGCGTCGTCAGTGGCGTGGGCGGCTCGTCGAGAACACCGAGCCGTGCGTGCGATCGAGCGCGGGATCCTGGGTGAGGATCGCGGTCTCGAGTTCCTGAAGCCTCGGACCGGGATCGACCCCGAGTTCGCGCAGCAGCACCGCGCGTGTGTTCCGCAGCGTCGCAAGCGCTTCGGCCTGCTGGCCGAGCCGATACTGAGCGATGGCCAGCAGCTGGCAGGTCTCCTCTCGATCCGGGTATTCCGCCGCCGCGCGGCGCAGGTCGATCACGACTTCGGCGGGACGGTCCAGCTCCAGCGCCGCGCGCGCTCGCAATTCGATGGCGCGCAGTCGCAGATCGGTGAGTCGCGCGATCTCGGCACTCACCCACCGCGCGTCGTCGAACGATTCGTAGGCCGAACCGCGCCAGCTCGCCAGCGCGGCATCCATCATCCGGAGACGGGTATCGGGATCGGGCGCGTTGCGATGATCCCGGGCCGCCACCTCGAATTCGCGCAGCAGCTCCTCGAAGCGCCAGGCATCCACCTCCTCGGTCTTCAGGCGCAGCGCATAGCCGCTGGATTCGGAGACCAGCACCGTGGCGGGTGCGCGGCGTGGGCGATCCGGTTCCAGCACGTGGCGCAGATTGTGGACCTGGACCTGCAGGATCGAGCCGGCCGAGCGCGGCGGTGCGCCCTGCCAGATGTCCTCGATCAGCCGCCCCGCGGAGACCGCCTGCCCGCGAGCCAATACCAGCCGCCCCAGCAGTGCCCGCTGGACCCGGCCGCCGATGGTGGTGGCCGATCCGTCGAGAATTACCTGTAGCGGTCCCAGTACCAGAATTCGCCGTTCCCTCATCATCACTCCGGCCACGTCGACTCAGCGGTGACCACACCGGCCACGACTGACGCTGAATGTTAGCCATTGTCAACGCTATTCGGTGAACGATGAGAAGCGTGTGTCGTGGCGCGAGCCCGGACACCCTCGCGGCATATGAGTCACATCACAGTCCGCGCGAACTCGGGCCCGGGTACGGGAGCCGATATTCGCACCACCGCGAAGTGCACAGTAAGTCGCGAGGAAGAAGGATCACCGAAGCTGCAGAGGACACCTGCTCGAAGGCGACGTCGAATGCACCGCGGTGGACTCTCCACGACAGGAGACGACTCGAATTGCTTGCCGATAGCCCCTCACGTCCGGTCACCGAAGTCCCGCCAGGTCGCCACCGCCCATATCACCACCACATCGAGCGCGATGATGAGAATGGACCACCACGGATAATGCGGCAGCCACAGGAAATTCGCGATGATCGAGAAGGCGGCGACGCACATGGCGGCCAATCGGCCCCACAGCGTTCCGAAAAGCAGCCCTATTCCGCAGAGCGCGAGCATCACCCCCAGCACGATGTGGATCCAGCCCCAGCCGGTGGTGTCGTACCGGTAGAGATATTCGGGCCCGGCGATGTAGAGGCTGTCTCGCGCCACGGCGGAGATGCCCGCCAGCAGCGACAGCGCCCCGGAGGTCACCAGCAGAATCGCGGCGGCGATGGAGGTGCCCGCCGCGATGCCTTGTCGCACCGGATGTTCGGTCATGGTCTACCCCTTGTCTCGTCGATGTCGAACCTGACCTCGACTGTGCGCCCGATACCGCGCCCGAGCCTCACCCGTCACGGGTGAGGGGCCTGCGCGCGGACCGAGAACTTCTCCCGGAAGGCAATGGACGTGACGAGCACCGACTCGCGAGAGGAACGACGCGACGTCCCGACCCGCACGGGTCCGCAGGACGGCGCCGCGGACGCGGCCTATCTCGAACACCCCGCGCTGATCCGCAGGCTCGACTCCCTGCCCGGCGGGCAGACGCTGCTGATATGCGCGCCCGCCGGCACCGGCAAGACCGCGCTGGCCGCGCATCTGCTGCGGCAGCGGGAAACTCGGTCCAGGTGGCTCACCGTGACCGGGCAACTCGATCGCCCCGAGGCGCTCGCGCGAGCACTGGCCGGGTGCACCGACGCGATGTCCGCAGGGCCCATCGCCCTCTCGACGACATCGAAACCGTTTGCCGCACCGCCCGCTTCGCACACCGCGATGACCCTGTTGATCGACGACGCACACCTGATCACGAATCCGGACGCGCTCGCGATTCTCGAGGAGGTGATCCGCCGCCTGCCCCCGCGCGTGAGGCTGATTCTCTGCGCTCGATTCGATCCGCCGCTGCGATGGCGCGCCCTGGAACTCGACGGACGGGTCGAGCGGGTGGGATCCCGCGATCTGGCACTCACCGAAGCCCAGACCCGGGAATTGTGCGAGTCGCGGGCCGCCGCGCCCACCGAGGACGAACTGGCCCGAATCGTGCGCACGACCGAGGGCTGGGCGGCACCGGTGCGGATCATGGCGGACGCCCTGGCCGCATCCCTCGGCGAGCGGGACGTCGCGATGGACGACTCGGCCCAACCCGCCACGGCGATAACGGAATTCCTCGACGACGAGCTTCTCGGACCGCTCCCCGCGCATCTGCGCGAGTTCCTCCTGCACACCAGCGTGCCGGAGAGCTTCACCGTCGAACTGGCCGAGCGATTGTCCGGAACATCGGCGCACCGGCTCCTGCGCGAGCTCGAACAGCTCGATTTCCCCCTCACCAGGCAGCGCCGCGACGACCAGGTCTGGGTGCGCTACCACCCGCTGGTTCGAGCCCATCTGTTCGACGAAATACGCTGCACGAGTGTCGAACTGACGCGCGATCTGCATCGCCGCACCGTGGATTGGTACGACCGGACCGACGCCTCGCTCTCGGCGCTGCCGCATCTGATCGATGCCGATGACGAGCGGCGACTGGTGCACTTCCTCTCGCGTCGCGGACTGCCGCTGGCGCTCGACGGTGCGGCGCAGCATCTGTTCGAGTTGCTCGACCGCGCGCACCCGTGCGTGGCCGGTGATCGGTTCGTGTGGGTGCTGCGCGCGGTGAACGCGCTCGCCCGAGAGGATGCCGACAGCGCGGTCGCGTTCCTCGATATCGCCGGATCACCCAGTCGGGCAGCGGATTCCATCGTTCCGCAGGTGTGGAGTACGGCATTGCGACGAGCCGCCCGAATCGACGCGGCGACCCGGATCCGGACGCCGGGCCTGCCGGATCTCTCACCGATGACGCCGGTCGGACACCCCGATATCGATTGCTATCTGCTGCTGCAGCAGGGCACCGCGACCGCGCTGCGCGGGAGTCTCGGCACGGCCGAGACGCACCTGCATCAGGCCCTGGCGCTGGCGGTGAGTGCCGACCACGCGCGCCCGGCGCTGGCAGCGGTCACCCGTCTCGCCGTCATCGCCGGATTCGACGGCACCGTGACGATCATGCGCGACCGGGCGCGCAAGGCGCTGGCGCTGGCGGCGGAGCGCGACCTGAGCGGCGGCGCCGATGCCGTGCACGCCACCGCGCTGGCGGCTTTCGGCGCGTACCTGCAGGGTGAGTCCAGCGCCGATCTCGACGTCGCCGCACTGTCGTCCACCCGCGAGGATCACGACGGATCGATCCGCCCGGTGGCGGGCGAGTCCGCCGCCGCCATCGGACAGCTGCTGATCTTCCACGACGCCGATGATCGCTACGCGGCGGCGGATGCGTTGCGGCGCACCATGATCACGATGCTCGATCACGACGACCTGCTGCCGGTGCGGCCGTCGGCGCTGCTCTCGCACGTGCTGTGGGCGCTGCTGCACGTGCGCGAGCCGCGCACGGCCCGGCTGCTCGTCGAGCAGGCCCGCACCGGGATGGGACGCACCCCGGAGGTGCTGCTGGCGCGAGCGGCCTGGACGCTGATCGCGGAGCCGACGAAGGCGCGCGATCCGATCGACGAATTGCGCTCCCGCGAAAGCGAATTGACGCTGTGCGATCGAGTGACAGCGGCCCTGCTGTCTTGCCGGCTGCACACCGTGCGGGGCCAGACGTTCTCGATCCAGGACGATCTGGAACACGCCCTCACCCTCGCCGCCACCGAGGGCCTGGTCCGCCCGTTCCTGGACGTGCCCGGCACGGTGTCCCTGCTGGACGAGCGAGCCGGCAGTCTCGGTCATCTGGACCGCTTCGTCGAACGGATTCGCGGCCACCCGCGGGCACATCGCGCGGACGCGCGAACCCTGCTGACAGGGGCGGAAATGACCGTCCTGAAGTACCTGCCCTCGGGGCGAACCGCCCAGCAGGTCGCCGAAGATCTGGGGATCTCGATCAACACCGTCAAGACCCACCTGCGCTCGATCTACGCCAAGCTGGGCGCGAATTCGCGCATGGCGGCGCTGGATCGGGCACGGCGGGACGGGCTGCTGTGAGCACGTCGATCAGTATGTGCGGGGAGCCGGGGCGATCGACCGGTCGGCGGGGCTAATGGACCTTGCGGAACCGGGCGTCGAGAAAGGCGAAGACCGCGAACGCGGCCAGGCCGACCGCGACGGCGAGCAGCAGGACGGTGCCGTACGGCTGCGTCGCCAGCGTCCTGAGCGCCACGTCCAGCCCGGTCGCCTTGTGCGGCTGGCTCTGCACGGCGGCCACCATGACGAGCACCCCGGCACCGGCATACACACAGCCGAGCGTCGCGTAACCGATCTGCCCGAGCCGGATCACCGCCCGTTCCGTCGATCGGCTCACCGAGCGGAAGTCCTGCTCCTCCCGGAACCGCCGCGCCCAACCGTGGTGGGCGAGAAACAGTCCCGCGATCACGATGGCGAACCCGATCACGATCACCACCGGCTTGCCCCACTCCTTGCCGAGCAGGCCGCCGATGAGTCCGAGTTGCGCCTGATCGGTCGAGGAGGCCGGTGCCCCCTTCGCGAGCTTGGCCGCGCTGTAGGCGAGGTAACCGAACAGGACCGCCTCGCCGAAGTTCATCACGCGCAGCAGTTTCTCCTTGCGGCTCCGCCGTGCGCCGGCGAAGGTCTCCACCAACTGCCACAGCACGGCGAACCCGAGCCCGACGGCGATGAGCCAGAGCACGAACTTTCCGCCCGCGTTCTCCGCGAGGTTCTGCAGCGCGCCGGTCTTGTCCGCTTTCCCGACCCCGTCGCCGTCCAGGTCGCCGAGTGCGACCTGAACACAAACCCAGGCCACGAGGAGGTGGACCACGCCGTATGCCACCAGCCCCACCCGTGCCGCCAACTGGAACGGTGCGCTGCCGGCCACCTCGTGATGGACCTGATTCGAGTTCCGCATAACCACACTCAAGGAAAGCCGCAACCGCGGGCCGACGTCGGACGATTCGGGCATTGCCCGAACCACCCGATCCAAACCTCCCGCGGGTGTCGAAGTGCCACTCGCCGACCCGGTTTCGTACCGCGAGGCCGGCGGTGGCCATGCGCGTCGCCATCGTCACGTGGTGGGGGTGATGGCATTCAGTGCGGCGGCCATCCCGCTCAGCGCCTCCGCTTCGCCACCTCCCCCACCCGCTCCTGAGCGCGGCCTCAGTAGAGGCTGTCGTCCGCCTTTCGACAGTTAGCCGCGTTGCGCAGGCGTCGAACACGCACGGGCAGTTGACCTTCCGCGTGCCCGACCCCGGCCGCGCCTGTCAGCGTGATCGGTGCCTCAGGTGCCGAGTGAAGAACCGGTCCGCATCCTCACCCGCGTAGTGCGGCACGCCGGTGTGCCCACCCATGTTGGCGTGCAACGTCTTCTCCGCGGAGCCGAAGGCATCGAACAGGTCCAGGGCCATCTGCCGGTCGTTTCCCTCGTCGTCCCACTGCAGCAGAACATGCAGCGGAATGGTGACCCGGCGGGCCTCCTCGAAGATCACGCGGGGTACATAACTCCCGGCGAAAAGCACGGCGGCCTCGATGCGCGGCTCGACCACCGCCAGCCGGGTGCCGATCGAGATCACCCCGCCCGAATACCCGACCGGACCGTCGATTTCGGGCAGGGCCAGGACGGCGTCGAGGGTGGCCCGCCATTCCGCCACCGCCGGATCGAGCAGCGGGAGGATGAGCCGATCGATGATGTCGTCGGTGACCGGCTCACCGGCCGCCAGTGCCCGCCGCAGGTCGGCGACGGCCTGATCGACCACGACATTGCGGGGTCGGTCACCGCCGCCGGGCAGCTCGATGGTGACCGCGGAACAGCCCCCTGCCACGGCCTGCCTGGCCCTGGCCAGCAGTCGCGGGTATGCCTTGCGCAGCCCGATCGGCGGCGGGCCGAGCAGGATCAGCGGAGTCGGGGTGGGGGCGGATGCGGGCGTCCACAGGAAGCCGGGAATCTCGCCGAGAATGAATTCGCGTTCGAGAACATCGTCATCGAAGCGCTGTTCGGAAGTGAAGTGCATGGTCGTGCCTTTCGGGAGTGCTCTGCGACGGCGCTCCCGGACGACCCTTACCGCCCGACCGTGACCCCGGAGGGGAGCACCCATGTCGATACTGCGTTCACGGATACCACCTCCTCGTTCTCCAGCACGGTCCCCGAAAGGTAGCAGCGGCCGACACACTTCGCCAACAGATTTTGCCGTGGCTCGGTGGTTCAGCGCACGCGTCAGTCGTCCGCGGCAACGACGAGCGTCATGACGCGGCTGAGTCGGTCGACCGGTCCAGCCCGGGCATCCGGCGTGAACGCGTTGGCGGTGATGGAGACTCCCCGAGCGAGCACTGCGACCGCGCGCCGCAGTGCTCGCTCATCGTCTACAGGGTCTAGCGCCGAAAGAGATTGTCAGTAGGAGGCATTCGCTCCGTGCTCGGCCTGGGCGCGCGTAAAGCCGTCGTACACCAGCTGATCGATCAATCCGGACCGGGAGAACGAGGTGTACTCGAGGTACTGCTTGGCGCACTTTGCCGCCTGCTCGTTCCAGTCCACGTTCAGGCTGTCCACCGCGAACTTGGCGTCTGCGGTGGAGAACTCTTCGTACTCGAGCTGGTGAATCAGACCGCTGCGGGAGAAGGCCGTGTAGGCGAGGTACTGCTGGGCAGAGCGGATGGCGTTGCGCTGGCTGGAGGTGATGTCCCGCTTGGCCGGGGAGAATTCGACCACGAGTGTCGACACGGGCGCTGCGATCTCCGGCTGAGCGATGTCGGCCGCTGCCGTGGCGCCGTTCCATGCGGGTGCCGCCAGGGCGAGAGCCAGTACCGGGGCACTGACCAGCCACCCCAATTTCTTCGGCTTCCTCGGCGCGTCCGTGGCCGACGGATAGCCGGGCTGTGGGGTGGGGAAAGGCTCGACGCGGCTGGGTGTGTTCACGGGTGTCCATTCGTCAGGTGATGGGTGGAGCATCGTGCAGTCGTGCCATCTGCTGACGTCGGAGCGGTGTTAGCCGGTTCGGTGCGGTGCGCGCCGGTTAGGCACGGGATGTCGGTGGGATGGCCGTTCATGTCCCTGGGCATCACGGGTCCCCGTCGGCGCGGACTCGGCGCAACACGTCGCCCGACCGACCGGGTGGCTGCGTATGTGCTCAGAACCGAACGGCCGGTTGCCCTTTCGCCGTGCGGCGCTCCCCGAATCGCGCAGCGCGCGATGCGTCATGACAGTGCGTTGGCTCGATTGCCGTACAGGTGCAACAGGACTGCCGTGAACGCGGCGGCAAGTGCGACGCACGCCGCGCCGAGGCTGGTGTCGAGGCGTCCGGCCAACGCCGGCCTGTACTCGGACAGGTACAGCTTGGTCCCCACCCGCTGAGCGAACAAACTGGCGATTACCGCACCCACGATCGTGCCGCCGGGCGCGAACCGGTATGGCAGCAACCCGAAAATGCCAGTGATGAGCAGCAGCGGGCTGATCACGAGCAGGAACGGCCAGTAGACCTCGAAGTTGGCCTCGACGCGGCCACCCGCTTCGAGCTCGAACCGTGGATCTACTCCCGATTCCGAGAACAGTCCGCGCCCGATCGCCATCCACGCCACTGCCAGCGCGACGACGGCGACGACTTGCATTATGTACGCGAGACGGTTCAACCGATTCCGCGATGTTTCACCAGCGAACACGCGGTCACTGTATCGACCGGTTGTGTCCGATTCGGTCACCGAGTGTGGAGAAATCGTGTGGGTCCGGTGCTCAGGTGACAGCCTTGCCCAGCCAATGGCGGGCGTGGGGCTCGAGCGGCTTGCCGATGATCGTGGAGACCGGGTCGAGGTGTGGTTGCTCTATCCGTATCCCCACCGCACGCGGCTCCGGATTGCCTGCGACTGCGAGGATTCGGGGGATCAGTTCGTCAGGGATCTCCCATATCCGACGGTCGACGGTCTCGCCATTGATCGTTCCATCCGCGGTGTAGGTACTGGTCATATCCCAGACGAATGGGGCGTCGGTGGGTTGAATCGACGGGTCGCACAGACGGCATCCCGCCTCACCCTGAAAGACCATGTGCCGGAAGCACATTTCGACGAGATACGGTTTCGGCACAACGGTCCAGTCACCCATGGGAGAGTCGATCGTCGGACTGGCGCGAAACGTGGTGAGCATCCGCATGAAAGCGCCGAGATTGTAGTCAGCCGACGGGGTGTAATGCAGTTTCTCCCAACCGGTCCGGTGGATCGCGCGGTCGAGCAAGACGACGAAGAAGTCTTGCTCGGCTTGGTGGTCCCGTGTCCACGGAAGTTCGGCCAGGTCGAACCCGCCCATTCCAATGGCATATCGCACCAGGTCGCAGAAATGCAGCACCAGGTTCTGCTGCCATACCGTCCGGGCCACCGAAGAACCCGCCAGTGCCAGAACATCGCAGAACACATCGGTGCTGCCATTGTTCATATAAACGTCCAGACCGATCGCGTCCGCGCTGAAATGGTTACCCACGGCCGCCAACCCTAGTGGCGCTGAGATGCCCGGTAACAAGACCCGTTGTCCGTGACGATCCGTTCGATTCGGTCGATGCCGTGGGCGGCGAACAACGCTCGCGCTCGGAATACGACACTGATGCCGACGAAAACCCACCACAGCATCGGCGAAATCGGTTGACCCACTTGCTTGCACACTGGCGCGGAGATCCCCATCTCGACGGCGACGTGAGCCATCGGGCGGCCCTGGCACCGCTGGACCAATCGTCGCCGACCTTCCACCGACAACGGAGCGTCAGCGTGCATTGGCGCGCACCTGCTCGATCGGGCTCATGACGCGCCGACGCCGACCCAGCACCACGACACCCACCGCCGCGGTGGTGAAGGCGGCGCTGCACCACAACGCCGTAGTCGGGTGATCGGTGCGGTCGATCAGCGTACCGGCGGTGACAGGGCCGAGAACGGCACCGATGTTCAAGGCGGTGGTCGCCAACGCGCCGGCGATCCGCGGAGCAACCGGTGTGGTGGTCTGCACGATCGACGCGATCAGCGTCGAACCCACACCGAACGCGACCGCACCCGCCACCACCGACATGACCAACACCCCGATCAACGCCTGCGCGGTCACCGCGGCCAGCAGCCAGACCCCGACGAGTAAAACCGTTCCGGCGACGATGATCCGCCGCTGATGACGGTCGCTGTAACGACCGGTGACCATCACTCCGAGAAACGACCCGACACCGAACAAGGCCAGCACCACCGGAACCCACCGATCACCACCAGCGATGCCGGTCGTGATGGCACCGAGATAGGTGAAACCGGCGAAAGTCGCCGCGTTGACCAGGATCCCGGCCACGACGGCGATCAGAACCGACCGCCGCCGCAGCACCAGCCATTCGCGCCGCATCGGCCGTGCCTGCCCGTCCGACGTATCGCCCTCGCGCACTTCACCATTGAGAATAATCCACACCGGCACCAGCGCTGCCGCGCTGATGACAGCAACGGCCCAGAACGCCGAACGCCACCCCCATACCTGCCCCAGCAAGGTGCCCGCGGGAACACCGGCGATGCAGGCCACCGTCACACCGGACACCACCACCGAGGTCGCGCGGCCGAGCGCCGCCGGGCCCACCAACCTCGGCAACGCGGCCAGCACGATCGCCAAGAACCCGGCATTGGCGACCGCCGCGACGACGCGAGTCACCAACAGCACCGCAAACCCGGTCGCCGCGGCACCGACGACATGCGCGAGGCAGAACAGCGCCAAAAACGCTGTGACCGAATACCTGACGGGTAACCGGCCCGCGACCATCGCCATCACCGGCGCCCCCAACACCATGCCAGCCGCGAACAGCGAGGTCAGCAAACCAGCGACACCGAGCGACACCCCGACATCTGCCGCGATCTGCTCCAGTAGTCCCGACACCATGAACTCAGACGTGCCCTGCGCGAAAACCGCAACAGCCAGCACAAAAACCACAATGGGCATAAGAGAGAGCTCCCCGGATACAGGGCGCCGCAGTCATATCCACGGCACCCGAGATGGGCTGCAGAATCGGGCGAACCGTCCACCCGGCAGCAAGAAACGACATCATCCGGCGCTGCGAGATACCCACACCCCACCAGTCGCTCAGCGACCGGTGGGAACCACGCTCACAACGCCGCCCAGCCCACAGGCCGAGCGGCTACCGTCTGGACGCCTCCGGAGAACTCACCCCGACACCCTAACAACCCACCCACCTCACACCGAAGCGACGACTGCAACGTCATGACCCGCAACACTTGGACGAGTCGGCGAGCATGTAGGCTCGCTGAGCTCATCGTGGATTGTGCGCGCTCGGCGACTGCCTCTCCGCCGGAACGTAAGCGACAGGGAACCATTGATGCTCGAGTACCCGTCTTTCGTTCCACCACCTGGCCGGACGGCCGTCCATGGTCCGTTCGGGGTTGTCGTGAATCGAGCAGCCGAGGGTTGTTCGGAGGAGATACCGCTGTCGAGTCTGCCGTTCGATTTCGAATGGGACGAGCCGATTCGGAATACGCTGCTGGACGACGATGACGACCGCGATGTGGGGTTGGCCGAGCGGCTCGGAATGCTGCGGGATGAGGCAATTTTCGGCATCGCGGTAGCCGCGGCACAGTGGGTGGTGGCACGCGTGGATGGCGTGGCGCCGGCGGCGGATGTGCGGGACGCCAGGCAGCGCATCGACGCCGTGTGGGCATTGTGCGCGGACTTGCACTACGCACGCCTCACC
Source organism: Nocardia jejuensis NBRC 103114 (assembly GCF_001613145.1). Classification (GTDB taxonomy): domain Bacteria; phylum Actinomycetota; class Actinomycetes; order Mycobacteriales; family Mycobacteriaceae; genus Nocardia; species Nocardia jejuensis. Next base: position 246,827 of record NZ_BDBU01000002.1, on the reverse strand, counting down.
GATCCGCCGGAGTTCGGCGGGCAGGCGCCGCCGAAGGCGGAGGAGCCGCTGTGGGTCTGCCGGACTTTGCTCTTCTGGATTTACGGTGCGGCCGTCCTCGGCGAGGATTTACAGGGCGAATGCATGTCGCTGATGCTGCTGGCCCGCCAGGTGATGGGGTCGCACACGGGGTTCTCGACCTGGCTGAGCCAGGCGATCGAAAAGGCCGAGGCCCACTATGCCCTCGCGGACGACGACCCGGATGACGAAGACTCTCAGCTGATTTGGAAGCCCGTGCCGCCGGAAAGCTTCTGGCCGGATTTCACCTGGACGACGCAGGACGCGGCGCAGGAGCTCGTGGATACCTTCTTGGCCGGACTCGACCCGGCGACCAATCCGTATCTGCGCGACGCGCAGGATATGCGCACACACGGGTTCGAGGGTAAGCCCTATGGTCGCTGAAGGTTCCACCCTCGAATACGAACCTGCGGCCGACGGCGCCAGCCGAGATGGAAGCCCCTTCCAGCCTCGAATGTCGTTCGGGGGCACTCGATTCCGAAGGCCTGCTCGCCGCGCGCAAGGATGTTCGGCAGTGGCGGCAAGTCCGGTGATCTGCCGCACCCCGCGGCCATCGGTTCGGTCAGGGGCGGTACCGATAGTCGCCGTCGGGCACACGTAGCCACATGTCCGGCGGTCCGGCGAAGGCGCGCGCGTCGCGCGGGTGCAACCCGGCCCACGCGCAGCAGTAGGCGAGAACGTCGTTCTGATACAGATACGCGGTGAGGATGTCCTCGGCGGAATCATCATCGGACGGGTCGAGGGCGGGACTGATATCCGAGCCGGTGAGCACGCCGTCGAGACTGGTGCTGCCCTGGCAGCCGCCCTTCGGATTGAAGTACATCCCAAAGCATTTCGTGCCGGGTGACAGACGGGTGGAGATGCCGGGCATCGAGGCGATGTAGGACCAAGGCTGGACGATCGCGCAGCCGCCGGGCACGTCGGTCGCCCACATCGTCAGCTCGGTGTCAGCGGACGGCGGCCAGCCCGCCATGTCGTCCGGAGTCACCGAATCCGCCGGGACGACCTCGGCGTCCAGTCGGCGGACAGCCTCGGCCGCATCGATGCCCGCGACACAGACCAGGCTGACCCCCTCGACCCATGGTTTGCCCAGTGCCGTGGTCAGCCGGCGACTTTCCTCGACTACGGCTTGTTCGGAGCCCGACAACTCGCCGGTGACCAGCGGATGCTGCCCAGCCAGACTCAGCCTTGCCGGGGACCAGCCCGCCATCATCGGCCGCTCCGGATCAGCGCCCGCGGCCAGCAATGCGCGTGCGTTGTCGGGACGGTTGGCAAACACCGCACGCCACAACGCGGTACGGCCCCACTCCATCGCGTCGACGTCGCGCACCCGCGACGCCACCTCCGCCACCACCTCAGCGGACCCGTGCGTGGCGGCCATGTCCAACGGTCTCTGCCGGCCACGCGGTAGAACCTCGGGGTCGGCACCCGCGTCCAGGCGTGCGCGTATCTGCCCCGGATCGGTCCATGCCGCCCAGCCGACACCAGCCCAGCCACCCTGCTCACCATTCATGACAACAGTGTGCATTCTCGAACACGCGTTCGACAAATGTCGTGCCGGTCACAGCCGTACCGAACCCTCCGAGATCCGCACTTTGCCTCCGGGACGATCGCATGCATGGGAACCATCCCACGTTCGCCGGATCACATCGGGCACTCGGTCTCGATATCAGCTTCTCCGGTTCGGTCGGCCGCAGCCTCCCCGGCCGAACAGCCCTGTAAGCGCCAAAGGTGTTCGGCCACACCGTGCGCAGAACCCGGAGCCGGCCCATCCGCGCCGTTCACCGAGGTCCTCAATCGTCCGACCGGATGAACCAGCTCGACGGATCAGTCCAAGTCGATGCGAACGGTCAGCAGATCGGTTCCGACCGCTCGTACCACCGCGCTGTTGGCCCACGGCAGCTCGCGCAGTCGAGCACGTGCGTCGTCGCCGGGCACCAGGTGCGCGGTGCCGGAGTGCCACCGGCCGCGAATGCGCAGCCGGACACGGTTGTCCGCCTTGATGTTTCGGATGTACTGGGATTTCTCGCCGAACTCGGATACGAGCCAGAAGGAGTTGCCGCTCCGGCGTCCGCCGATCGGCGTGATCCGCGGCTGACCGCTCGTACGCCCTGTCGTCTCGAGCAAGGTCTGCACCGGCAGCCGTCCCAGGATCGGGTTACCGATGTAGCGTTGTCCTGTCGTTACCACTCGATGTTGCAGGTCTCGCAGTTTGGTCACGATCTCAATTTACAGAGGCGTCAGTTCGGTTGTCGGCCAACGGCGCATCGCCCGGTACGCAACGGGGAAACCTACCGATCGATGCCGGCCGACACAATGGGCAACGAGCTGCTACGCGCTCCTAGTCAGGTGACCGCGGGCTCGAGGCGCTGGAGCAGATGGTGGTCGACACCCAGAGCACGGCTTCGACGTTGCCACAGGCGCCTCCAGCCGCAGATGCGAAAGTCCTGGTGCGGGTGACTTATTCGATGCTCGGGGCTGTGCACACTCATGCCGCAAGAACGAACAAGTTCTGTCGACGTGCGTGCAAATACTCTTTGCAAAGAGGTTTGTTATGCACTACGGTTTTGACATGGCAGGTCAGACTCCCCCTCGGACGATCACCGACGTCGCGGTACTGCGTCTGCTTGCGCATCCTCTGCGCCGCCGGATCGAGCAACAGTTGCGCACCGGACCCGTGAACGCGACCTCGCTGGCCCAGGTCTTGGGCGAGAGCACCGGGCTCACCAGCTACCACCTGCGACAGTTGGCCAAGTACGGCCTCATCGAAGAGATTCCAGAAATGGCCAACGGCAAGGAACGATGGTGGCGTGCCGTCCCCGGCGACCTCCGCTACCCGACCTATACCGAGCAATCCGACGAAATGCGTGCGGCTACAGCGGAAATTGCCCGACACAACCTCGCCGAGCTGATCGAACTGTACGAGAGTTTCGAACAGGGGGCCGCAGACATCGGCCCGTGGGCCGACGCATTCCTGTTCTCCCGCGCCACGATTCGCGTCGATCTGTCACTACTGCGGGAGTTCTTCGAGGAGTACATCCAGCTTGTCCAGCGTTACGGCGCGACCGACGAAGACGCCGGCGACGACCGAAAAGCCGTGTTGCTCCGCATGTTCAGTTTCCCTGAAATCTGACTTCCGCCCCGAAGGAACGACCCGTGTACTACGCCCGATCACGATCCAGCCGCCGGTTCGCCGCCGCAGGTCTGCTCATCCTGCTCATGCTGACTCTGTCGATCCTGCCGAGCTCTCGTGCCGATGCCGCAACACCTTTCGACTGCACCGGATTCACCTGCGCCGATGTAACCTTCACCGGCGGTGGCGGGCTTACCCTGCGCGGCACCGTGATCGGCCCGATCGGTCCGTCCTCCCAGACGCCTGGCATCGTCCTGGTCGGCGGCTCGGGCCCGGGACCTCGCACGGAGTACCAGTACGAGGCCCGTGCCTTCGCCGCCGCGGGAATCACCACGCTCGTCTATGACAAGGCACGATCGGCTACTCCTTCAGCCATCGCGACTTCTCGCTACTCGCCGACGACGCTCTGAGTGCGGCCGAAACCCTGCGCCGCACACCTGGAATACGCACGGATCAGGTCGGGCTGTGGGGATTCAGCGAGGGCGGATGGGTGGCACCGTTGGCGGCGTCCCGCTCCGACAGTATCGAGTTCCTGGTCACGCTCGGTGCGTCCGGCGTCAGTCCACTGCGTTCGCAAACATGGAGCCTCGCAACGACATTGCGCCACCGGGGAGTGACCGGATCACCCGTCGACGTCATTGCCGGTCCCGCGGCCCGCCTGCTCGGTGAGACCGGCGCGTTTCCCGAGGCCGACTTCGATCCGTTGCCCGCGCTACGCACCTTGCATATCCCCGTCCTAGCCCTATGGGGACAGTACGACGTGCAGGTACCACCTGCCGAGAGCGCCACGATACTGACCGAGGAGCTCCGGGCCTCGCCTTCGGTCACCATCGGCATTCTCCCCGGCGCCGCGCACAATGGCCGCTCGACCGATGATGGATTCGACCGGCTTGGAACCACACCGGGGCCGGGCGCACCGCGGGGAGCCTTCACGCCCGGCTATTTCGACGCGATCACCAGTTGGGTACACAAGATAGCGACCGGCACGCTACCGACCTCATCCGTGGATGCTCTACCGCGGCAGACGGTGAACAGTGTCGATCTCAGCCACAGTTTATGGACGTCGGCGCGGATACAACTGATCGCCACAGCCGCTCTGATCCTCGCCTTCGCCGCCGGTCTACTGAAGTCGTTCACCGATCCCAGCACCCGTCCCACCAGGACTACCCGCCGTTTCGCGCGCCTGCTGGCCTGCAGCGGTTTGCTGTCGATATTCGGGACGGTCCTGTATGTGGTGTCGATACTCGCCTTTGACGCGCGAACCGCCGGCCCGATCGTCGCATCCCGCCCACTGGCGTGGCTGATTCTGCAGATATCGGCTCTGCTCACCGTCGCGCTACTGGCCGGCACCGCGACCACCGCTGTCCGAGCCCGCTCCCACCTGGCCGTCCGAAATCGGATCACGGTGGGCGGCGTGCTACTCGCCGGATGCCTCTGGCTCGCATGGGCAACCACGTGGGGTGTGTTCTCCGCCTAGACGCCGCGCCCGCACCCCAGCCGTAAATGTGTGAGACCCGAAGAACATCCGCTCGCGGCAGGAGCGCTCAATGTGCGACGCCGAGTGCGCGGTCCAGCACCAGTGCGGCGTCGATGAGCGAGAAGTGGGTGAATGCCTGGGGGAAATTGCCCAGCTGCCGGCCGGTCACGTCGATCTCCTCCGCGTAGAGGCCTACGTGGTTGGCGTAGGTGAGCATCTTCTCGAACGCGAGCCGCGCTCGTTCGATCTGACCGGCCCTGGTCAGCGCGTTGACGTGGTTGAACGTGCACAGGGAGAAGGTTCCCTCGGATCCGGCCAGTCCGTCCGGCGAGGCGAGCGGGTCGTAGCGGTAGACCAGGGAGTCGGTGACGAGTTCGCGATCGATGGCCTCGAGCGTGGCGAGCCATTGCGGGTCACGGGGAGCCACGAATCCGAGCTGGGCCATGCGCAACAGTGACGAGTCGAGCACGTCGGTGTCGTAGTGCTGGGTGAACGCGCGGCGGTCCGGATGCCAGCCCCGCTCCCATATCTGGGCGTGGATCAGGTCGCGCTGGCGGCGCCAGTCCTGCACCGGGCCCGGCAGCCCGCGCTCGGTGGCGAGGCGCACCGCGCGGTCGAACGCGACCCAGCTCATCAGCCTGCCGTAGGTGAAATCGGCGCGCCCGCACCGGGTTTCCCAGATACCCTCCTCCGGGGTGTCCCAGTTCTCACTGAGCCAGCCGAGCAGTTCCACCAGCGCCTGCCAGCCCTGGTGCGCGATTCGCAGACCCGCGCGGTCGGCCTGGTACACGCTGTCGAGAAGTTCGCCGTAGATATCGAGCTGTAGTTGTCCGGAGGCGTCGTTGCCGATCCGGATCGGTAGCGAGTTTCGGTATCCGGCAAGGGTGTGCAGCTCCTGCTCGGCGAGATCTTCGCTGCCGTCGACCCGGTACATGATCTTCAGCGAGGTACCGCTGCTTCGATATCGCTCACGCAGCCAGCCCGCGAAATCCGCTGCCTCCTCGGTGAATCCGAGCGCGAGCAACGAATTCACCGAGAACGACGCGTCTCTGATCCAGGTGTACCGGTAGTCCCAATTGCGTTCTCCGCCCAGCTGTTCGGGCAGACCGGCGGTCGGCGCGGCGACGATGCCGCCGGTGGGCGCGTAGGTCATCAGTTTGAGTGTGATCGCCGAGCGGTGCACCATTTCTCGCCATCGCCCGGTGTAGGTGCTCCGGGCGAGCCATCGGTGCCAGAAGCTCACGGTATCCCGGAACAGGATCTCGACCTCGGCGGGCGAGATCGTTCTGGGCGGGCTCAGCGCGTCGGATTCGAGCACCAGGCCGCGGGTCTGCCCGGCGTGCAGGGTGAGTTCGCCGTGCAGGTTCCCGCCCGCGACCACCTCGAACCGGGCTAGCCGGGGCTCGTCGGGTTCACGGACCGCGTGCACGGTGAGCACGGTGTGCCCGTCGTCGAAGACCGCACCGTCGGCAAGGACCCGGGTGGCATGCCGCGAGCGCCCGTAGTCGAAGCGCGGACCGATATCGACCTCGAAGGTGATCCGGCCGCGCACACAGCGCAGCATGCGCACCAGCCGATGAGTGGTGGTGGCCGTCTTCTCGGTGACCGGCGGCATGAAATCGACGATCTCGCCGGTCCCCTCCTCGGTCATGAAGCGGGTGATCAGAATGGCGGTGTCGGGGAAATACATCTGGGTGCTGCGATAGGCCGCGCCCGTCGGGCGCGCACGGCAGTGGCCGCCCTTCGCCGGATCCAGCAGCGCCGCGAACACGCTCGGGGAATCGAAGCGCGGCAGACACATCCAATCGATCGTGCCGTCGGTGGCGACCAGTGCGGCGGTCTGCAGATCACCGATGAGGCCGTGATCGGCGATGGTGGGGTACTGCGTCATCGGCTGCTCCTCTCGGTAGGCCGTCCACCGTATGACCGGGCCGACGCCCGTGCCCTCACCCGAAAGGTGTGAGGCGGGCCCGCGAGCGCGTGCGCACACTCGGATCTACCGAATCCCCGACGATCGGAGATCACGAGATGTCTCTGGTGACCAAGACACCGACCGCGCAAACCGCCGAGCACAATATGGCCGCGTTCGAGCAATTGCCGTTCGAGGATCGACGCGACTACGCGGACGTGCGACGCGGGTGGATCGCGCCGCTGCCACCCGGCTCGATCAGCGATGCCAGCGGTGCGGCGGTGTGGGACCTGCGGCGGTTCCTGTTCCCGCAATCGTGGCCCAGCGCACCGGCTTCGGTCCATCCGAGCCTGTGGCGGCAGGGGCAGCTGATGGGAGTGGCCGGCCTGTTCGAGGTGGTGCCCGGCATCTATCAGGTCCGCAACCACGATCTGGCCAACGTCACGTTCGTGGAGACCGCCGATTCGGTGGTGGTGATCGACACCGGCAGCAATGCCGACTGCGCCGCCGCGGCGCTGCGGCTCTATCACGAGCATCGGCCGCTGAAAAGGATTGCGGCGGTAATCTATACGGGCACGCACACCTGCCATCACGGTGGTGTACTCGGCTTGATCTCACCGCGGGACGTCGCCCGCGATCGGGTCTCGATCATCGCTCCGGGGCAGGGTTTCCAGGAGGCCGTACTCGGTACCGATATCGCCGTCAGCACGGTGGCGAGCAGGCGGGAGGGGTACTTCCGCGGGGCCGCGCTGCCGGTGAACGAACGCGGTTTCGTATCCGGCGGGATCACCACCGCGCCGTTCGCCGGGCCGTGGGGCTATCTCGCGCCCACCGATCTGATCCGCACGACCGGCGAACAGCGGGTGATCGGTGGGGTGCGGTTCGAGTTCATGCCGGTCCCGGGCACGGAATCGAGTCGGGCACTGCATGTCTGGATTCCCGAGTACGAGACGCTGTGCTGCGCCGAGAACGCCAATCACAGCCTGTGCGATATTCGCCAGCACGGACCGCAGCCCTGCGATATCGGACTGCTGGTGCACCGGCTGGACGAGACGCTGGCCCGATACGGCCGCACGGCCGAGGTGCATTTCGGCACTCACACCTGGCCGGTGTGGGGTAATCGCCAGATCCGCGAGTTCCTCGCCTCGCAGCGGGACGCCTACAAGTACATCCGCGACGAGACACTGCGCCTGGCCAATCACGGGCTGCCGCCCGCCGAGATCGCCGCGCGCATCCGATTCCCCGACAGTCTGGCTCGATCCTGGTGGAACCGCGGCTATCACGGGGCCCTGGCCCACGATGCCCGCGCGGTGTACGCGCACGAACTCGGCTGGTACGACGGCAATCCCGCCAGCCTGGCACAGCATCCGGCCACGACGACCGCGCCCCGCTATGTGCACGCCATGGGCGGCGGGACGGCGGTGCTGCGGCTCGCGCAGAGCGCATTCGACAGCGGTGACTATCGCTGGGCGGTCGAGCTACTCGCGCATCTACTGAGCGATCAGCCGGCCCACGTCGCCGCCCGCAGGCTGCAGGCCGACGCCTACGAGCAGCTGGGATACCAATCCGAGGAGCCCCAGCGCCGCAATGCCTTCCTCACCGCCACCCAGGAACTCCGCTCGGGGGTCATCGCTCCGGCGTCCGAGCAGGTTCCGCTCGAATCCATGCTGGAGCTGCCGCTGCGAATGTTGTTCGACCACACGGCGATCCGGCTGAACGGACCCCGTGCCGCACTGGCGTCCGCGCGGTTCGACCTCCGGATCACGGATCGGCCCGGGCCTCACGGTCTCGAGGTCAGCAATGGCGTGCTGTACTACCGCACGAGCGTCTCGGTCGAGCCCGACGCTGTCATCACTCTCGCGCACCACACCCTGGTGACTCTCCTGGCTCATCCGGAGCTGCTCGAATCACTGTGTGGCTCCGGCGCATTGCACGTCGAGGGGGACGTGCTCGCGTGGCGCGAATTTCTCCGGAACCTCGACCACTTCGACCCCGGGTTCGCAGTGGTCACCCCGCGCGCCGACGGGAGCGCGTAGTCCCGGAGGATTCCATGCGACCACTGTCTCGGCTTCGCGGCCGTGCACGTCATCGGCGACAGGGCCGACGATGTGGATGTGCGGCTGAACTTCACCCTCACCGATACCGGTGAGCAATGGACGCTCTGAATCCGCAACGGGGCGCTCAACGCCCACGCCCCCGACGTCCACGCCACCCTCACCGGCCCCAAGTAGCGGCATCGGGCGCGGTCAGCGGTCGTATCCCAGTGCCGCAGTGCGGACTTGGGTGACGTACGCGTCGGAATGGTTGTACGCGAGGATGGCTCGGCGCCAGCCCGAGGAGGTGGCCAGGTCGCCGCCGGAGGCGCACAGGTAGCGGGCCGCGGCCAAGGCGGCGTCGTCGATGTTGTCCGGGTTTCCGGAGCGCGTGGCGGCGAGGGGTGTCGCGGATTCCAGCGCGGGGGCCAGGGATTCGTAGTCGGCGTCGGCGTGCGCGCCCCAGCGTTTCCAGGTGTCGGGGATGAATTGGAAGGGGCCCATGGCCCGGGCGTGGACGCTTCGGCCGGTGCGGGCGGTGGCGACCGCGTCGATGATCACGGCGTTGCCGCCGGTGCCGTCGAGCGCCACGCCTCGGATGGGCGGTGTCACGGTTCCGTCGGCGGCGATGAGGGCACCGCCGAAGCGGGCGTGATCGCTTTCCACACGGGCGATTCCCGCCACTGTGGTCCAGCCCAGGTGGCATCGCGGCTGGGCCTTGGACATGACCACGGTCGCGTAGCCGTAGGCGATGAGGGCGCGCGCCGGGATCTGGTGTGCGCGGGCGCGTGGGGCCGCCCAGTCCCGGAGTTGATCGAGTCTGTTCGCGACGGAGTCCAGTCGAATGGACGGGATCGGGTCGCCGGAACCGGGAGCAGCCGAGTCCGCGGTGTGCTGTGCGGTCGACGTCACCGAGGAGATGACGGCCGTGGCCGCGAGCAGAGCCACAGCCCAGCCGCCTCGCCCGCTTCCTTCGTGCGCACCGGGAGTACGCGTTCCGCTCGTGCGCGATTCGGCGGTGACTGTGCGCGAGGCTCCACCACGCACCGCGTGTCGCCTCGTTTCGCTATCCACAAGGTCGCTTCGGTGCGAGGGGGGACGCCGGTTCGGCCTCGGCGGGGGTGGTGGGGTGCGGTGGCGCGGTCGTGGGCGGGACGGTCGGTGGCTTCGTCGCGGAGGGAGGCCTCGTCGTGGCCGGGATCGCGGTGGTGTCGCATCGGGTCGTCGTGACGGGGGCGGTTGTCGCACGGGTCGTGGTGACCGGGCGAGTCGTGGTCGGCGGCCGGGTGGTGGTCGGCGGCCGGGTCGTGGTCGGCGGCCGGGTCGTGGTCGGCGGCCGGGTCGTGGTCGGCGGGCGAAATGTAGTGACCGGACGCGTCGTGGTGGCGGGGCGCGTCGTGGTGGCTGGAGGGGTTGTGGTGCCCCGCACGGATGTTGACGGCGAGTTCGATGCCACCACGGTGGTGGGCGCGAGAACTGTCGGTGAGTCGGGTGGGGTGAGGATGATGCTGACGGGACCGGTGGTGATCACCGAGTTCCGGGTCGGTGGCACTCCGGGCGGCTGGTTCTGTCCCGGTGTCATCGGCCCCGGACCGGGTTGCACCGATAGGCTCGCGCTGGCGTAGACCGAGAAGCTCGCGCCGATGCTCGGTTGGCCCGCGTTCGGAAACGACGGGGCGGTCGTGAGGTCGATCGCGGTGGTATCGGTCACCGTCGGATCGGTCGTGCTCGGGTCGGACGCTGCCGGGTCGGTCGTGAGGTCGATCCCCGGCTGATCGGCCGTATCCGGGACCGCCGAGGGATCATCGATCACCGTGGCACTGTCGACCAGTGCGGGATCGGTCGATCCGGGGTCGCCGGGGACGGGTACATCGCCGGGAATGCCGGCGAGATCGCCCTCGGATACCGGATCCGGTTGCGCGGTCGGGTTTTCCGAGCCCTCGGTGTCCGAGACCTGCGAGAAGGAGGCCACCGTGTCCCCCACTCGATCGTCGCCCTGGGACTCCACCGCGACGCACACCCCGATCACCAAGGCCAGCAGCGCGGCGATCGCGGCGATCTGTGGTCTGCGCCTGCGGAAGTCCTCACCGGTCAGGTAGGCGGCCACGGCGCTCGGGAAATGTTCGAATCTGGTCCGCTCGCCGGAATCCTCTCCCTCACAATCGGACTCGTGTGCGAGTCGGTTCACTGTGCCCGGAAGCTTCTCGGTCACTTCGGGATCCGCCGGAGTGGCATCGTCTGGAGGGGGCATCAGGTGCTGCTTTCTGCGGTCGGATCCGGTGCGGGCAACGGCCCCGAGGTTCGCGCGAATTCGTTCGTGCGCGTATCCGCGCGACTTCCGTGCGAACGCCGGGGCCGTCTCGAATCAGGACAGGTTCTTCAGGAACGACACGGCGTTCGCACTGCCCGCGACCACCACATCGGTCTTTCCGTCCCGATCGAAATCGAGCAGCACCGGAGTCTGAGGCAGCGTCGTGACCTCGAAGTCGCCGCTCTTGGCAATGGTTCCGTCACCATTTCCGGCGAATATCACCATTCGCGAATTGACGACCGCAGACATGGCGGCATCGAGTTTTCCGTCGCGATCGAAGTCCGCCACCGCGATGCTCGTGGGCCCCAGGCCCGAGAACACTATGCGATTGGTCTTCTTGAATCCGCCCTGCCCGTTCGAGATCAGCACCGTCGTACTGAAGGAGAACGAATCGGCGGTCACCACATCGTCGATGCCGTCACCGTCGAAATCTCCCGCACGCACGTCCTCGGTGATGAGACCACTGGTGCTGGAACCCTTCCTGGTGAAACCGCCGTCGCCGTTTCCTAGGAACACCTCCACCTGCTGGAGCACATCGTTGTTCACCGCGATATCGAGCTTGTTGTCCGCGTTGAACTTTCCGGTCGTGAACGCCGCCGGAGTACCCGCGATGAGCGCCGCGCCGCCCTGCTTGAAAGTGCCGTCACCATTGCCCAGCCAGGTCTGCACACCGACCGGGACCAGGCTCAACAGATCCGCTTTACCGTCCCCGTCGGCATCGGCCACGATGATCTCCTGCTGCGCCCCCTCCACGGTCGTGTACTTCTTGCCGAGCTTGAACGTGCCGTCCCCGTTGTTCAGGAACACCGCGATCGACAGCCAACTCTGCGCGACGACATCGGTTTTGCCGTCACCGTTGAGGTCGCCCGCGCCGATCGCGCCGTAGCCGATTCCGGCCGAGCCGACCCTGGTGCCTTTGTTGAACGTCCCATTCCCCTTGCCGGTCATGAGAATCGGACCGTCACCCTGGAAATCGGCGGACACCACGTCCGCAATTCCATCCCCGTTGAAATCACCACCCACCACGCCGATGGCGGACGGACCGGGGCCCCACGAGGGAAAGGATCCACCCGAGGGAGAATCGACCTTGGCTGCGAAATTGATGGCGGTGGCCGCCTCCGCCGCACTCGGCAAGACGAGGACCACCGCGACGACGGCGGCGGCGGCGGAAAGAGCGAAACGGGTACCGAAAACGCGACTATGCATGGGCGTTCCTGAATCTGGATGACAAACCACCATGTAGTGGTGACAAAAAACTGTATGGCACCTGGCGGCGGACGGTATTCAGCTTCAGCGCATTTCGGCGTATTGGCGTATCCGACGGGGCTCCCTGGTGCACAGTGCTCAGAGTTGAAAGGCACTGATTGTGGAACGTCACGACAGGGATCGACGATCCTTCGTGAATCCTCCCGACTCCGCCGGGACCTCAGGAATGGCGATAGCTGCGCGCGACCAACGCCGAACGCAGATACCACATTCCGGCCGGTTGCACCGGGTCGAGGCCGGTCAGCTGACAGATGCGTTTGAGCCGATAGTCCACCGTATTGGTGTGCACGCGCAGCCCTCGCGCGGTGCGCTGACGATTGAGGTTGTAGCGGATGTGCGACTCCAGCGTCGAGAGCAGTTCGGGGTGCTCGTCCAGCGGATCCAACAGCGAGCCGAGGAATTCGCGCCCTGGTCCGGGCCTGGTGAGCTGGAATTCGAGCGCGAGATCGGCGAACCGATACAACCCGTGCGCACACTCGAGCCGGCCCACCATGTCCAGGAGTTCATGGGCCTGCTCCGCGGCGGCGGGCACACCCGTCGAGGTCGCGACCACGGCCGTCACGGTGAGGGGAACCGCGGTGGCACAGGAGAGTTGAGCGACGAGCCGGGCGAGGTCCCCGCTCGCGGAGGCGGTGCTCGGAATCAGGACGGTGCCGCCGTCCACGCTCAGCAGCGACAGCGCGGTATCCCCGCAGCGAAGCGCGAGTTCGGCCTGTAGGCGGCGCAGTCGGCGGCGAGCGGCCACCGGGGCTGCGACCGCCGGTTCGGCTCCCTCGCTCGTCGACGGAATCGACACGGCGAGAACGACATACCTCTCGGCGATCTCGATTCCGCACCCGCGCGCCAAACTCGAGGTGGGCTGCCCACCCAGCAGCGCCGAGGTGAGCGTGTGCACCGCGGTGTGATGTTCCCGCACCACACCGCGCAGTTCGCGCACGTAGGCCAGCGAGACGGTGCTGGTCATGCGGTCGAGCATGGTGAACACGACTTTTGCCGCACCGAGGAGATCGGCGCATTCCTCGGCGGTGAGGGCGAACTCCGACCCGTCGGCCGAGCGCCGGTGATGCCCGGAAGCGGAGTCGATCAGCAGATCGAATCCGAGCCGGAAGCCCTCGTGCATGGCGCGATGGACGGTGTCGATCGGCACCCCCGCGCGCGCCCATTGCGCCGAAGCCTGTTGCAGCCACGTGATTTTCGCGGGCGCGTCTTCTCCGTCGAGCATGCGGACGGCGATTTCCAGGCAGGTGCGGGTGATGGTCGTGACATCGTCGTACTCGACATCGCCGGGCAGGGCGCCGCAGGGCGCGACGGTGTCCACGAAGTGCCCGACCATCCGCCGGGACAGTTCATGAATATCGCGGAACGGCAGCGACATCGGCTTGCCGGAGAGGGTGCGAGCGGACCTGGCGTCCTTGCCGACGGCCATAGCCTCCTCCTTCTTGCTGAAAGCACAGCACTTTCGGAGGAACCAAGGTAGCCAGCACCCGTCACGCGCAGAACGGTTTCCGGAGCTTCTGTACAAACAGGACAACCCTTGCCGCGCGACCTGTGCCTGCCGACAACACACCGGACTCTGCACCCGGTACGGATCGCCATCACCGTTGGACGAACCCTCCCCCGGCACCGGTGGCGCGGTCACGACCTTCTCAGCGCGGTCACAGGATCGGATCGGTACCGTTCCGGCCGAATTCGTGCCGAACGGATTCCGGCCGACGTGCTCCCCCGGGGCGGTTCGTCGTGACGAACGCGAGAGGGAGCACTGTGGCAATCACCTATCTGGAATCCGTCGTCGTGGGCGCGCTACAGGGGGTGAGTGAACTGTTCCCGGTGTCGAGCCTCGGTCACAGCATCCTGCTGCCCGCCTGGATCGGCGGGCAGTGGGCCACGGATCTGGATATGTCCGCACCGAATTCGCCGTATCTGGCGCTGCTGGTGGCAATGCACGTGGCCACCGCCATCGCCCTGGTGGTCTACTTCCGGCACGACTGGGTGCGGGTGCTGTCGGGCCTGTGGGATGTCGCGCGCACCCGAGGTGTTCGCACCCCGGACGCGCGCCTGGGCGTACTGCTCGTCGTGGCCACCATCCCGGTCGGGCTCGCCGGGCTGCTGCTGGAGAAGGCGGTTCGCAACTATCTGGGGACCCCGCTGCCGACCTCGATCTTCCTGGCAGTCAACGGATTCGTGCTGGCGGGGGCCGAGCTGATGCGACATCGCCGCGCCGGCGCCGAACCGCTGTTCGCCCCGGCCGGACACCGCGTGGACCCGTCCGCACAGGACACCGTCGTCCTACCGGTGGCCGATCCCGATGCGCGCCTCGCGCGCCTGAGCATCAAGGACGCGACACTCATCGGATCGGCCCAGATCGCGGCGCTGTTTCCGGGAATCAGCCGCTCCGGCAGCACGATCGTCGCCGGACTGGCCAAGGGCCTCGGGCACGAGGATTCGGCGCGCTTCGCCTTCTTGCTCGCCACACCGGTGATCCTCGCCGCCGGCGTCCTGAAGACCCCCGAGCTCTTCACTCCGGAAAACCACGACGTCCTGGGCCCCGCGGTAGCGGGATCGATCGTCGCGGGAGTGCTCGCCTACCTCTCGATCAGGTTTCTGGTGCGGTACTTCGAGACCAGAACCCTGACACCGTTCGCGATCTACTCTCTGATCGCGGGAATCGGGAGTGCGCTGTATTTCGGCTTGCACGGCTGAGAATTCGGATCAGCGGTCGGCGAGAATCGCGGCGGCCGCGGCCAGGCCCTCCTCGGTGCCGACGACCACCACGACGTCACCGGCGATCAGGATGAAGTCCGGCCCCGGCGAGGGAATGGCCTGTCCGGCCCGCATGATCGCGACGATGGAAGCCTTCGTGCGCGTGCGCATCCGGGTGTCCCCCAGTTGCCGGCCGTCGTAGGCGGTGCCGTCGCGAATCAGGAGCTGGCCGGTGGTCACCCCGCCGAGGTCGCGGTGTTCCTCGCGCAGCTGCCCGACCAGCTGCGGAGCGCCCAGCAGATTCGCCAGCGCGGCCGCTTCGGCCTCGGTCAGCGGGATCTGCTCGGCCGCATCGGGATTGCCGACCCGGCTCACGATCAGATCGATGGTGCCGTCGCGGTGATCGATCACCCCGATCCGGCGGCGGACCCGCCGCAACGGGAATTCCTTACGCACGCCGATACCGGGCAGCGATGTCACCTCAACGTTCACCTCTGATCGGTAGCCATCTCGGACCCCCGCCAAACCGGTCCCGCACACTGCCGCGAACATGTGATCGATCCGGGGCGTTCCGGCGATTCACCACCGTTCGATCGCGAACCGGGATTCGATCGGGTCGCTGTCGGGACTCGCCTCGGAGCGTGTTCCCCGAAACTACGGAGCGGACCAGTAGTCTCCAACCCGACTGTCAGGAAGGTGGTCGGTCGCTTTGGTGACGAACTCGGCTGTGCTGATCGGTGTCGTGGCGGTGTCCGCCGGGGTCCTGTTCGCGGGCGCGCGAGCCGTGCGGGTCGCGCCCGAGGCCACCGATCGCATGCCGTACCTGTCCGGGGCCGCCGCGGTCGAACACGCCGTATCCCGATTCCACGTGCGCTGGTACACGATCACGATGATCTTCCTCGCCTTCGATATGGAGATGGCGTTCATGTACCCGTGGTCGGTGGTGGTGAGCGAGATCGGAACCTCCGCGGTGGTGGAGATGTTCGGCTTCCTGGCGGTGCTCATGATCGGAGTCCTGTACGCCTGGCGTGAAGGAGCCCTGCGATGGACCTGAGCGGGTGGCTACGCCGCCGGGCCGCGATCGTTCCCCTGGTGGCCGTCGCCCCCGGTGGAACCGCGGTCCGGCTCGCCG
Source organism: Nocardia jejuensis NBRC 103114 (assembly GCF_001613145.1). GTDB lineage: Bacteria > Actinomycetota > Actinomycetes > Mycobacteriales > Mycobacteriaceae > Nocardia > Nocardia jejuensis. The sequence goes on along the minus strand of NZ_BDBU01000002.1, from coordinate 230,809 downwards.
TCGAGAACACCCTGCGGATCAACGGGTGGCGCCGGGCCGAAAGCCCCGCCGCCGCAAACCTTCTGATAGTCGCCGGCGTCGCGGACCCGGACTTCGACGCGGCCGTCACCCGAATCCACGAGTCCATGCCGCTCCCCCGCCTGCGCATCGACATCACCGATCCGGACCGCGCCGCCACCGACCTCGCCGCAGCGGCCGCCGACCTCGCATCACCGCGCGCACTCGTGCACACCGTGCAATCCGGGATCGCTCCACGAGATCACCACCACGGCGGCGGCGGCGAAACCGCCTCCCACCACGACCTTTCGATGCATATCCCGTCGACCGGGCATGGGGCACACAGCGGGCCGGGTGGGCCCGACGAACACAGCGAGCACGGCGAGCACAGCGAGCACAGCGGGCACAGCGGGCACAGCGGGCACAGCGGGCACAGCGAGAACAGCGAGAACAGCGAGCAAGGCGGGCACGATGGGCACAGCGGGCAAGGTGAGCACGGTGCGCACAGTGAGCACAGCGGGCACGGCGAGCACGATGGGCACAGCGGGCACGGTGCGCACAGTGAGCACAGCGGGCACGGGATGGGGATGGAGTTGCCGGGTGGGCTGGTGATGGCGGATCGGGAGGGTGATCGGGACGGGTTGCGGTTGGACGTGTTGACGGTGCCGTTGGGTCCGGTGCTGGGCGACTGGCCGGCCGGGCTGGTGGTGCGGGCACGGTTGCAGGGAGATGTGGTGTCCGGGGTCGCGGTGTCGGTGCAGACTCCGGTGCGGGACGGTGCGGCGTTCTGGGTGCGGCCGTGGGTGGCCGAGCCACCGGTGACGGGGCAATTGCGGTGGTGGCGTGCGGCGTACGGCCTCGACGTCGCGGCGACTCTGCTCGCGGTGGCGGGGTGGGAGGACGCCGCGTCGGAGGGTCGCCGGTTCCGGGACGAATTGTTGATCTCGCTGCGGGAACGCGAATCGGCGCACGGCGGGCACGAGTCGCTGGACCGCAATCTGGTGGTGGTCGACGATCGGCTCGCTCGGTGGGCTCGCACACTCGGCCGGTCTCGCACGCTGCGATGGTCGTTGCGTGGTGTGGGCCGGGTCGAGAACGGCCCCGGGACACCGGCGGGAATGGCGGGCGACACCCACGATCGACTGCTCGTCTGGCTCGCGATCGCCGCCGGACACGACCGCGCCTGCGACCGCATCCCGACCGCGGTATCCGGCGACTCGTCTTCTGCCGCACCGGGATTCGTCGATGCCGAGCGGGCCCGCAATCGGTGGATCCTGCGCACGCTCCCGCACCTGCTGATCGGCGCGGAACTCGCCGAAGCGCGACTGATCGTGGCCGGGCTCGGACTCGACGTCGACCTGCTGACCTCCGATACCGTGGGCGCGGAGGCCGCGCATGGTTGAACTCGCGCCGTGGTGGTTCGCGGCCGCATTGCCCGTGCTGGTGCTGGCCGGGGTGTGGGCGGTGGAGACCGCCGATGCGCTGGCCCGCGCCCGCGCCTCGGGAGCGTCGGCGCCGCGGGCCCTGCTCGCACCACTGCGATCGGCCGCTCTGCTGCTGGTGCAGCAGCGGCGGCGTGTCGTCGGCGCGGACGTATTGCTCGGTCGCGCAGCGGGATTCGTGCTGCTGGTCGCCGCGATCGGTGCGGCCGCCCTGGTTCCGCTCGGTCACCACGTGGTTCTGGATTCGCCGGTGAGCCTGGCCTGGTTCAACACCCTCGAGATCGGCTCCTGGGCGGCGGTCTGGCTGGCCGGATGGGGCGCGAATTCGGCGTTCTCGCTCGTGGGCGGCTACCGCTTCCTGGCGCAGGGGCTGGCGTACGAGCTCCCGCACATGTTCGCACTGGTCTGCGCGGCGGTCGCGGCCGGATCACTGCGCCTGACCGATATCGTTGCCGCGCAGCAGGATCAGTGGTTCGTGGTGACCATGCCCGTGGCTTTCCTGATCTATCTGATGTCGGTGCCCGCCATGTCGTTCAGCCCTCCGTTCGCGAGCGCCCTGGGCGGCGATATCGCCGGCGGCGCACTGGCGGAGACCTCGGGCCCGGATCGTCTGCTCGTACTCTTCGCCCGCCGTGCGCTTTTCGTCGCCGCCGCGGCGATGGCGGTGCCGCTGTTCCTGGGCGGCGGTGCGGGACCGTGGCTCGCGGGCTGGCTGTGGTCGCTGCTCAAGACGGTGGCCGTGCTCGCGGTCCTGGTGTGGGCCGGTCGGCGGTGTCCGTCGATCCGCATGTCGCGCTACATGGAGGTCGGATGGATCGTACTGCTGCCACTGATTCTGCTTCAGGCACTTGTCGTTTCGGTACTGGCGCGGTGAGGCAGGAGGACCGGCCATGTGGTCCCAGGTGATCTTCTGGGTGTGCGCCGTGGGCGCGGTCGCCTCCGGAATCGCGGTCTTCCGGGTCGATTCGATGGCCCGCGCGACCTTCGCGCTGCTGCTCTCGTTCATTTTCGTCGCGGGCACGGTCCTGCTGGTGGACCTGACCTACCTGGGTGTGCTGATCATCCTGATGATGATCATGGAGATGCTCGTCATGGTGGTCTTCATGATCATGTACATGATGAACCCGGCCGGATTGATGCCGATGTCCATGGTGCACAACCGCACCGGCGCGCTGGCCATCTCCGCGACCGTGTTCGTGGCGCTGACGAGTCTGGCGCTGCTGGTGGACTGGCCCGAGCGCACCGAGCCCTATCCGGCGGACGCCACCAGGTCGCTCGGTGAGGCCGTCATGGGCTCCAAGATGCTGGTGATGATCATCGTCGGGCTGGTGCTGTTCACGACCATCGTCGCCACGGTCGTGCTGGCCACCCATCGCGGCCGCTACGACCGGTACGGCGACGGGCTCGATCGGCGGGTGCCCCGGGATCCGGTGGACGGAGGCGTGGGCCGATGACACTGCCCGAATTCCTGATCCTGGCAGCCGCGCTGTTCAGCGTCGGATTGTTCGGCGTGCTGTCCCAGCAGTCCATCGTGATGATCATGATGGGCCTGGAATTGATGATCAACGCGGTCATCGTGGCCGCCGCCGCGTTCTGGTACTTCTGCCGCCCGTCCGCCGACGCCCAGGTACTGGTGCTGGTCGCCGTGACCGCCATGGCGGTGGAGATGGCCGCCGGATTCGCGGTGACCACGGCCATCTTCCGGGCGCGCGATGTCGACCTGGTCGACTCCGCCGCGGATCTGAAGGGCTGAGCCGATGCTGTGGATGCTGATCGCGGTCCCGGCGCTGAGCGGCGCGGCGCTGCTGCTGTGCGGCCGCCGCGCGGATCGAGCCGCACCGGCGGCGGCCGTGACGGTGGCGATCGCGACGGTGGTCGCGGCGGTCACCGGTGCCGTTCAACGCCCACGGGTTTCGGCCCCGTTCCTGGCCGGAGCCCCGGTACGGCTCGGGGTGGACGGGCTCTCGGCGGTCCTGATAGTCACCGTCGCGGCGGTGCTGATCTGCGTAATACTCTTCGCGACAGGCGATCTGAAGCCGGAGGAACCCCGCGCTCGATTCCACGGCCTGATGCTGATCTTCGCGGCGGCCATGCTCGTGACCGTAACCGCGCAGAACCTGCTCACGCTCCTGCTCGGCTGGGAGGTGATGGGCGCGATCTCCTACGCGCTCATCGGATTTCACTGGCGCGACGAGCACAAGGCCGCCTCGGGCCTGGTCGCGTTCGTGACCACGCGCGCCGGTGACCTCGGCCTGTATCTGGCCGCGGGCGCGATGATCGCGGGCGGGTCCCTCGCGCTGGATCTCGACGCCATGCCCACCCTGTCCGGGGGCCGGCGCGATCTCGCCGCCGCGGGCATCATCCTGGCGGCGCTGGGCAAGTCGGCGCAGCTGCCGTTCAGCTTCTGGCTCTCGCGCGCCATGGCGGGGCCGAGTCCGGTGTCCGCACTGCTGCATTCGGCGACCATGGTCGCGGCCGGGGCCTATCTGCTGCTGCGATCGGAGCCGCTGCTGGCGGCCACCGGCTGGGCCGGTCCGGTGACCGCGTGGGCCGGTGCGCTCACGGCCGTGGCACTGGGCGCGGTCGCGGTGTGTCAGCGCGATCTCAAGCAGCTGCTCGCCGCGTCCACCTGCGCCCAGGTGGGTCTCATGGTGCTGGCCGCGGGCGCGGGCGCGATGATCGCGCGCGAGCGGGGCGGGATGTCGGGCGACGGAGGTGCGATCGCGGCGGGCAGCGGGTATCTGGTGGCGCACGCGGCCGTCAAGAGCCTGTTGTTCCTGGCCGCGGGCGCCTGGCTGACCGCGCTGGGCACCAAGCGTTTCGAGGGACTTCGCGGAGCGGCTCGGACGTATCCCCTGGTGGGCGTGACGTTCACGGTCGGCGCGCTGGGGTTGGCCGGTGTGCCGCCGTTCGCGCTGTGGCCGGTCAAGGACTCGGTGCTCGCGGTGGCGCGAGAGTCGTCCACGCCGCTGTACGTGCTGGGATTCGCGGCCGCCATCCTGAGCGCCGTGTACGCCGGTCGGGCGCTCACCCTCGTCTGGATGCCCTCGCCGAGCGAGAAGTACTGGGACACAGAACAACTCGGTACCCGGCGGGTACGTCCGGCCGCAGCGCTGCCCTTGGCCGTATCGGCGCTCGCGGTGGTGGCGGGTGGTATCGCGGTGCTGCCCCGGGTGCGAGACCGGTTCGCCGACACGGTGGAGGCCGGACCGGCAGCGGCGATCACCTGGTTCGAGCCGGCACTGTCCGGCGTGGTCGCGGTGGTGACGGTGGCGATCGTCGCCGCACTGATCCGCGAGCGCGGCGATCTGCCCGCCCCCGCCCCGCCGGCGAATTGGCTGGGCCTCGAGGCGGCCGCGCGCACGCTCGTGGTCGCTCCGGCGCTGACCGTCGCGACCCTGCTGGCCGCCTTCGACGATCGCGTCCTGTCCCGCGGCGCGATCGGTGCGGGACGCGCGACCATCGCCGTGGCGCGTGTCGCCGACCGTAGGGTCGACGGCGCGATCGAGGCCACGGTGGCCGGTGTCGCGACCGCCTCGCGCGGCCTGGGCCGCTGGGCGCGCCGCCCGGAAACCGGCCAGGTGCACCAGTACTACGCCCAGGCCGTGGTGGCCCTCATGGTGCTGGCTGCCGTCCTGATGGCGCTGCGGTGATACCGACCCCACGAGAGACGAGGTGAACGTGCTCAGCGTTCTGGTGTTCCTGCCGCTGGCAGCGGGTGCGGCGCTGCTGGCCCTGCCCCAGCTCGGGGACGGCGTGATCCGGTGGGCGTGGGTCGCGATCGGCGCCGTGGAAGTGGCGCTCACCGTGGCACTCTGGATCGGATTCACCCGGAACCCGCCGGCCGCGGGCGAATTCGCGTACGAGGCGCACCACGCCTGGATTCCGAGCCTGCGCTCGGGCTACCACATCGGCGTCGACGGCCTCAGCCTGCCGTTGCTCGCGCTCACCACCGTTCTGTTCCTGGCCTGCTCGATCTACGCACTGCGCCGGCAGGATCGGGTGCGCTGGTTCGCGGCGCTGTTCCTGTTCCTGGAATCGGTGAGCCTGGGCGTGTTCGTCGCCCTGGACCTGGTGCTGTTCTTCGTCTTCTTCGATCTGACGATCGTCGCGATGTACTTCGTCATCAACGGATGGGGTCACGCGCGAGCCCGCCAGGCGGCGCTGCAGTTCTTCCTCTACACGTTCATCGGTTCGCTGGCCCTGCTGCTGGGTTTCATCGTGCTCTACCTCGCGGCGGACCCGCACACCTTCGACATCGTCGAACTGACGGCGGCGAATCCGCTGGCGGGCAATGCGGCTCGCGGCACGATCGCGGTGGTCGCGATAGTGGTGGGGCTGGCGATCAAGACGCCGACCTTCCCGTTCCACACCTGGTTGCCGCCCGCGCACACCGAGGCCCCGGCCGCCGGATCGGCCATCCTCGCGGGCGTGCTGCTCAAACTCGGCACCTACGGTTTCCTGCGCATCGCCATGCCGCTGCTTCCCGAGGCCTGGCGGCGGTACGCGCTGGTTCTGGTGATCCTCGGCGTGATCAGCGTGCTGTACGGGGCGCTGGTGGCGCTGGCACAGACCGACCTCAAACGCATGATCGCCTACACCTCGGTCAATCACATGGGCTACATCGTGCTGGCGGTCGGCGCGGCGGGCCTGCTCGCGGACAACTCCGAACACGCCCGCACCCTGGCGATCACCGGTGCGGTCACCCAGATGGTCAGCCACGGGCTCATCACCGGTGCGCTGTTCCTGCTCACCGGAGTCCTCTACGAACGCCGCCGCACCTACGATCTCGACGCCTTCGGCGGACTCGCCGGGCAGGCGCCGGTTTTCGCGGCCACCACCGCGGCCGCGTTCTTCGCCTCGCTCGGACTCCCCGGCTTCTCCGGCTTCATCGCCGAATTCCAGATCTTCGTCGGATCCTTCGCTCCCGCACCGATATTCACGGCGCTGGCCCTGCCCGGCATTCTGCTGACCGCGGCTCTGCTGCTGCGCGCCTACCAGCGCCTGTTCCTCGGCACCGCGCGCACCGAAACCGGTTTCGCCGATCTGACCGCGCCCGAGGCGATGTCGATCATTCCGCTGATGGTGCTGTCGGTGGCGATCGGCATCCTCCCGAGGTTCCTGCTCGATGTGATCGAACCCGCCGCCCGTGCGCTCGCCGACCTGGTGGTGCGCTGATATGGGCGGTACGGGACCGATGTCCGAGGAGATGATGGTCCGGGATCTGCTCGCCCTGCTTCCCGAAGCGGCGCTGGCAACCTCGGCCGTCCTGGGCCTGTTGCTGGGTTCGTTCCTGCCCCGTACCCGGCAGTGGCCGGTACGCCTGCTGGCGGCGGCGGGCGCGGTCACCGCTCTCGTGCTGACCGTGCGAGTCTGGAACGAGGAGGCGCGCACTCTCTTCGACGGCAGCTACGGCATCGACGTCGGCACCAATGCGATCCGGGTGATCGTGGCGGTCTCACTACTGCTGCTGCTCACGCTGTCCCTGCCCGTAACACGGTCGGCCGCACGAGAATCCGAGTTCGTCGTTCTGATGACCCTGGCGGGCGTCGGCGCCGTGCTGCTCGCCGGGGCGAACGATCTGCTGATCCTCATCTGCGCGTACCTGCTGGCGAGCATTCCGCTCTACGCCCTCACAGCCTTCGGCAAGGATTCGCCGGGAACCGAAGCGGCACTGAAGTTCTACCTGTTCGGCGCGCTGTTCGGCACCACCATGCTGTTCGGCGCGACCCTCGTGTTCGGTGCGGGCGGCGCGACCGACTACCCGGCGCTGACCGAATCCGCCTCGGCCGCACCGCGGGTGGCGCTCGCCCTCGGCGCGGTGGCGGTGCTGGGCGGGCTGCTGTTCAAGGCCGGTGCGCTGCCCGCGCACTTCTGGGTTCCCGACGTCGCCCAGGGCACCCGCCCAGAGATCGCCGCCTTCGTGACCACGATTCCGAAACTCGGTGCGGTGGTGGCGATCTACCGCCTGTGCGCGACGGTCCTGGACGCCGGTGACCTCGACTGGCGCATCCTCGTCGCCGTCATCGCCGCGGCCACCATGACCCTCGGCAATTTCGGGGCCTTCTTCCAGAGCGATGTCCGACGTCTGCTCGGCTACTCCACCATCGGCCAGGTCGGCTTCCTGCTGGTCGGCGTCGCCGCCGCCGGCGCCTCGGACATGGCCCTGAGCAGCGTGCTGTTCTACCTCGCGGCCTACGCCCTCACCAACCTCGGGGCCTTCGCCGTCGTCTGCGCGCTGCCGCGCCGCCGCGCGATCGCCGACTACACCGGTCTGCTGCATGCCCGCCCCGGAGTGCTTGTGGCACTGGTGATCTGCCTGCTCGGGCTGGTCGGCACCCCGCCCACCGCCGTCTTCGTCGGCAAGCTGACCGTGCTGACCGCCGCGTTCGACGCCGGTCTCGGCTGGCTGGTGATCCTCGCGATCCTCAACTCGGTCGCGAGCCTGTTCTACTACCTGCGCTGGATCGTCCCGGCACTGCGCGGGGAGCCTGCCGCAGCGGCCGACGACCCGTCACCGGCGGCCCCGCGCATCGTCGCCTACGTCACCGCCGCCGGTTCTCTCGTCCTGGGCGTGCTTGCCGGACCGATCCTGAACGCTTTGGAGACAACGCAACTCGCGCGCTGAAACCGCGACTCCACCCGATTCTCGAGGCTGCGACATTTCCGAGCCACACTCCCGCGCATGGTGCTCAGCCACGACGGATGCCGGGCGCAGTCGATGCGTCCTGCGGCCCGAGACTGTCGCTCAGGACGTCAGCGACTCCAGGATCGCCTCCGGGTAATCGACGAAGGCGAGGTGGCCGACGCCGGGGAGAATGTGCACCCGGCCGTGCGGGAGGCCCGCCGCCAGCCGGCGCGCCTCGCACGCGGGAACGTTGGTGTCGGCGGTGCCGTGCCAGATCTGTACCGGCACTGCCACATCCGCGAGGGCGAAGCCCCAGGGTTGAGTGAAGACGAGTCGCATATCGGTCGCGAATCCGTCGCTGCCCCGGGCGAACGCCTCCCGGATATTGGCGGTCAGCTTCGCCGAGAGTTCCTCATCGCGCGCCACCCGCTCCCGATCCGGCTCGCACATCTGACCGACCAGCGCGTCGATACCCTGTTGCGACGCAATCAGTTTCGTCAATCGAGCGGCCATCAGGGGCACCAGGATCGGCAGGCGGCGCAGCACCACCAGGGCACGGCGTTTCTTGCGGCCCGCGGGGTCGAGCTCGCGCAGGGCCTCGTCCATCGGCGCGGGTGAGCTGACCACGGCCGCGGCCGTCACCCGGCCGGGCAGGGTCGCCGCGCACGCCAGCGCGTACGGGCCGCCGCCGGACACGCCGAGCACCGCGAATTCCTCCAACTCGAGCGCATCGGCGACGGCGGCCACGATCGGACCCCATCCGCGGACCCGGCCCTGAGAGGACAGAGCCCGCATACCGATTCCGGGCCGGTCGATCGCGATGATCCGCACTCCGGTCTCGCGCGCGGCGTCGTCGAACGCCTCGGCTTCCCGCCACGCGCCGGGACTGCCGTGGCAGTAGATCACCGGTCGGCCCGCGGGCGTCCCGTATTCGGCGACCCGCACCGTGCATCCTGGCAAATCGATCGATCGAGCTTCGGTCGATGTCATGCCAGCAGGGTAGGGCCGGGCGGCTTCCGCCGTGGCAACCTGTGGCCGCACGTCGCGAATCCGCCTGAGATGTCTGATTTCTGGGGATGGCTGATTTCTGGGCGAAGGCTCGCCGAATGCCGAAACTGTCGGTCAGACGCCCAGCGCGGCGGCGAACACCGGCCAGGAATCGTGCAGATCGTCCTGCCAGTACGGCCACGCATGTGTGCCGTCGCGATAGACGGTGGTGGCCGCGATGCCGAGCGCGGCCAGCCGGTCGGTGAGCGATCGGGTGCAGTCGTTCACCACCGACTCCATCGCGCCGCCGACCGCCATGCGATCGGTCAACCGGGCGAGGTCCCCTCCGATCGAGGGATCGGTGAGGGCTTCGTGCACTCCGGGCCGGCCGTTGCCCGCCGAAATGTACAGCGCCACACCGCGCAGACGTTCGGCGTTCACCACCGGATCGTTGGCCACCCACGCCGGATCAGCGGGGCCCCACATATTGTCGGGGTTCGCGCCGAACAGCCGCGGCTGCGAACGCACCACCGCGCGCGCGAGTGCGTCATCGGTGCGCGGGCAGCCGCTGAACGAGCCCGCCGCGCGGTATCGCCCCGGCGAATTGATCGCCAGTGCCAGCGCCGATGTCGCCGACATCGAGGTTCCCGCAATCGCATTCGCTCCGTTGAACCCGAATCGATCGCTCAGCGCGGCGGGCAGTTCCTCGGTCAGGAAGGTCGACCATTTGTTGCGGCCGAGCACCGGATCGTCGGCCGCCCAATCCGCGTAGAGCGAGGCGCGGCCACCGATCGGCTGGATCACGTTCACCGGTTTGTCGGCGAAGAATCGCGCCGCGTCGGTGCGCTGGGTCCACGCGCCTCCGGCCTCGCCGCCGTCGATCGCATTGAGCAGATACAGCGCCGGGGCCGAGCCGCCCGGACTCGACACCCACACCGGGACAGTCCGATTCATCGCCGGTGAATACACGCTCACTTCGAACTGGCGGCCACCGAGCGCACGCACATCCACGATCCCCGGTCCCGGATCCGCGGTCGAAACGCCGGGCACGAGCGCGATCGCCGCCCCGAGCGCAGCCGCCATACCCAGCCGAATCCGCCGCGCGCGACCTGTACGCGCGGCACCTCGACGAACGCGAACCCCTCGCTGACCCATCACGCAGATTGCCCCTTCTCGACTCAGGATTGCTGCCATCGGCAATAACTGGAAACATGCTGAATCCTTCCGACCAGCTGGACCCAGCGACTGATTCACACCGTCGAGTGACGATCACCGCGCGAATTCGGCATGGAATCACGCCTTTTCGACCGGAGAACATCCACACAATTGAGCTTCGCAGCGAAGGTAGCTAAAGGTTGGCTATAAACTATGACTTACATCACATGGGGATATGGGGCGACCTGCGCCCTCGGTGAGAGCGATCGATGCCATCCACTCGGCGGCATCGGCGTGGCTCGCCCGTTATGGGGCACTCGATGTGATCGGATGTCGCGCGACCGGTTCATTCGCTGTCACCCGTGGGGAGCTTTGACCATGCACATCGCTGATGTTGTCGCCGAGCGTGCCAGAGAGACGCAGGCGGTACTGGCGAACCTGAACAGTTACTACGAAGCGCTCGCCGACCTCGATGCCGAGGAAATGCCGGATCCGAGCCTGCGCTATCAGTGCTGGCGATTCCTGCGCATTTCCGATCAGCTGGCCGACGCCCGCGAACGACGAATGCTCGAAGCGGAAATCGATCCGGTGGAACCGGTGATGGAGTTGGTGCGGGAACTGTTGGCCACGCACGGCGCGAGCGTCGACGCATTGGGCATCGGCGCCGCTCTGGAGGGCAACGGCTGGGAGCCGCCCGCCGGGGTGGCCGATCGACTCGAATTGATCGAGGCCGCGTGCACCCGGCTGGCGGAACAGCCGAACAGCGCCGTGACGCGGAATCCGCACGGCGAGTACGAATTCAGCAGCGAGGGCACCCCCGCGCCACAGCGGCCTCGCTCGCGGAAACTTCCCATCCCCGTATAGGGATCACGACCAAGGCGGCCCCCACCCTCGTATGCCCGGGTGGGGGCCGATCTGGTTGACAGGCGTGAAAGGGGCTGCGGCTCAGCGCTTCAGGGCTCGCATCGGGCGACGCCGCGAACGGATGCGGTGGATCGCGGTCTTCCACACCAGACGCGTCATCGCCGCGGATTCCTTGCCGATCAGATACGGCTCGTTCACCACCAGGTCCGCGCCCTCGCGCGCCACGATGGCCGCGGCCTTGCGCTTGACAGCGGCATCGGCCTTGTCCACGCTTCCGGAGTCGTACGGCGGCTGCGGGTCGTATTCGATGATCAGCTGTGCGGCTCTGGCGGTCTCGTCACCGCTGATCTGACCGACCAGCCACAGCGCGACGTCGATCCCCGCCGACACCCCGGCGCCGGTGACGATCTTGCCGCTCTGCACGATCCGCTCGTCACCGACCGGGGTGACGCCCAGGCCCTCCAGCAGCGGCAGACCCGACCAGTGACTGGTCGCCCGCTGCCCCTCGAGCAGCCCGGCACTGGCCAGGATTATCGACCCCGTGCACACCGACACCGTCCACTGACTGGTGAGGTGAACCTTCCGAAGCCAGTCGAGCAGTTCGGTATTCGCCGCCGTCGCCGCGGTGGCCGGACCCGATCCGCCGATGAGCACGATATCGGGCGCGGGGGTCTCCGCGAAGGAATGCGTGGCGGCGAGGGCGAGCACGCCGCTGTCGGCGATGATCGGCCCGGGCTCGGCCCAGACGAATCGGATCTCGGCTCCCGGAATGAATCGCAGGACCTCGTAGGGACCGATGATGTCCAGCACCGTCAATCCCGGATATACGACGATGGCTATCTGCATGCGCTGCTTCCTTGCTGCTGGTGCGGAGTCACGACGCGCGGCGGCGAATCATGACGAACTGCTGGTGAAGTGGTCGCGGTAGCGCTGCGGCGTGGTGCCGAGCGCACGGGTGAACGCCCGGTGCAGGGTTTCGGGATTGCCGAATCCGACCCGGGAGGCGATGGCGGCGACGGTGAGTTCGGTGGTGCACAGCAGCCGTTTGGCCGACTCGACCCGCAGCTGCGCGACGAACACCGCCGGGGTCGTTCCGGTCTGCTGCCGGAACTGGCGGGCGAAGGTGCGGGGCGTCATGCCCGCCCGGCGCGCGAGCGCGTCGACGGTGACGTCCTGCGCGAGATTGTCGGGCAACCAGCGCTGCAGTTCGGCCAGCACGGGCACCCGCGCCGGTTGCGCCCGCAGTTGCGCGCTGAACTGCGCCTGACCGCCGGGGCGGCGCACGAAGACCACCAGAGCGGTGGCCACCATGTGCGCGACGGCGCGGTCGTGATCGGCCTCGACCAGCGCCAGCGCCAGATCGATGCCCGCGGTGACGCCCGCGCTCGTCCAGCGATCCCGATCGCGCACGAAGATCCGATCGGGTTCCACCTCGACCCGCGGATACCCCTTGCGCAGGTAGTCACTGCTGATCCAGTGCGTGGTGGCACGGTAGCCGTCGAGCAGTCCGGCCGCGGCCAGCACCAGCGCGCCGGTGCACACCGCGGTGGTGCGGCGGGCACGCTGCGAGGCAGTGCGCAGATCCGCCAGATGAGCCGGATCGCGGGCCACCGTCAGGGTCTCGAGCCCGCCCACCACCAGGACCGTATCGATGTCCTCGCGCGCCGCGGCCTGCGCGAACGACAGATCCGCGCCGATCGTGATCCCGCTGTCCGAACGCACCGGCCGGCCGTCGGGTGAGGCCACCACGATCCGGTAGCCGGGGCCAGCGCTGACCCGCGAGGCGGTGGCGAGCACGTCGGCCGGGCCCGCGACGTCGAGCATCGCGCATCCGTCGAACACCCAGATCGCGACCTCACGCGCATCCGCACCGGTGACATCATGCGCGTCCGCGCCCGAAGGGGTTCGCACCGAGGTCATGGTTCGATCGTCGAAGATCCGGGCGCTGGCAGCAAGCACATGTTTATGACGATTTCTGCCACTCGGTACGCGCACGCCCCTCACCAAGGTGGCGATCTCCGCCACCTTGGGCGGCCACCCCCACCACTCGGGCACCTGCTGTCCGGCGCGCCCGTGCCGGAGAGTGGAACCCAGTCCCCCACGAACCGGAGCACCCGATGTCGATCGCCACCACCACCGCCCACCCGGCGCGGCGCCGTGCCGCGGTCCGCACCCGAGACGGCGTGGCGCTGACGGTCCTGGAGTACGGCCCGCACACCGCCGACCTGACAGTCGTTCTGCTCCACGGACATTGCGGCCGCAGCGGGTCCTGGACGCAGGTGCGCGACGACCTGCGCCGCCGGTACCCCTCCGCCCGCGTCGTCTGCTACGACCATCGCGGCCACGGCAATTCCGCCACGGCCTCGCGCCGCACCTACACCCTCGAACAGCTCGGCCACGACCTGCGCGACGTCCTGGACGCGGTAGCGCCCAGCGGCCCGGTCGTGCTGGTCGGTCATTCGATGGGCGGCATGACCGTGCTGACCTACCTCAGCCAGAACCCGCACGAGATCGGCGCCCGCATCACCGGTGTCGGCCTCATCGCGACCGCGGCGGGGAATCTGTCGGACGCCGGATTCGGCCGGCTCCTGCGCAACCCCGCCGTCTCGGTGTTCCAGGCCGCCGTCCGCTACGCCCCCACGCTGATGCAGTACGCGAAAGAGCTGGCGCGCAAGGTCTTCGCCCCGATCGTCCGCACCGCCGCCTCCGGCGCGCGCACCTACGACCCCCGCCTGCTGACCCTCGCCAACGCGATGCACAACCAGACCCCGATCGTCCCGATGGCCGCCTTCCTGACCGCCTTCGCCACCTACGACCGCACCGACACCCTCGCCCTGCTGTCCGCCATACCCACTCTGATCCTGTGCGGCACAGCCGATCTCATGACCCCGCCGTCACACTCCCTGGCCATGGCCACCGCCGTGGACTACTCCGACCTCGTGCTGGTCGACGGCGCGGGTCACTCGGTGATCATGGAACACCCCCGCCGGGTGACCGACGCCCTCACCCGTCTCATGACCCGGGCCACCCAGGCCGGTCATCGGGCCGTGGCCGCCTGACCCGCGAACCCGACGGTACGACGAGCACTGTCGCGGCCCGGGCGGGAGCACTCGGGGAGGCGCTGGTCGCTGTTCGAGGGGAACCGAGCATCGCGCGGGCAGAGGACGCACTCGCCGGGGCACCAGCGTGTCCCCGACCGATTCTCCGGGCCGGTCGGTGGCCGAAGCGGATCCGGGTGCAACTCGGCCCCGGGCGCTGTGCCCGGGGCCGAGCCGATCTATGCCGACGGATCCCGCGGTTCGGTGCGGATCATGGCTTTGGTGCGCATGAGGTGTTCGGCCAGGTAGCCGTCGTGCGGGATGCCGGGGCGCAGCCAGGTGGTGGGGTTGTCACCGAGGTAGAGATTGGTGATGGTGGGCTCGTCCAGCAGCGCGTCGATCAGCGCGGGCCGGGTGGTCAGCGCGGTGAGGACGAGGGAGTCGCGCAGCGGCGCGACGCCGTCGTCGCGATGCCAGGGGCCCACCCACACGCACGGGAACGGGAGTTCCACGTTGAGCTGCGGGGCCTTGCTCGAGTCGACCAGATGCACGGCCGGTCGCAGAACGGCTCCCCCGGAGGGCAATTCGTCGATGATGGTGTCGCCGCCCAGGACGGGCACCGCATCGGCAGCGACGGTGTGCAGATAGTCGTCGAGCGCCCGGGCGGTGTCGAGAGGTTGGACCGACAGGATGGCGTCGGGGTGCGCGGGGTCGAGAGTCGGTATGGCGCGCAGCTTCTCGGCGACGGCACGCGCCACGGGTTCGGGATCGCCCTCGACCAGAATGGCGGTGGCACAGGTGCAGGCGGTGCCGCCGAGGTGGCTCACCGATCCCGCCAGCATGTCCACGTGGTCACGCCAATCGACATCGGCGGTGACGAGGATCTTGGAGCGCCCCGGCCCCTGGGTCAGCACGCGGTGATCCGCGCCGTACTTGTCCACGACATCCTGGCCGCCGTACACGATCGCGTAGTCGGACTCGGCGACGATGACATCCGCGGCCGCGTAGTCCGTGGGAAGCAGAGTCACTGTGGCCGAACCGAATCCGGCCTCACGCAACGCGCTGACCAACCGGTGGGCGGTGAACGGTTCACGGGTCGAGGGGCGCACCGCGACCTTGTAGCCCAGGGCGAGCGCTTCGGGCCAGAGTCCGTGCACGGCAGGGGTGTTGCCGGCCGCGTGCACCGCGAACAGATCCCCCTTGCGCGTCCAGACGGCCGATCCCGCCTCGGTGCGCGGATCCTGCCAGCTGCTCACCGCGCCGTGCGGCATGGCCAGTTCCATTGTCGATCGCATCGAGGCCAGCACATCGGCGACCCAGTCGATGGACTGGCGCACCACGCCGATCGGCACTCCCGAGGCCATCGAGACCAGCACGGCGTACTCATCGGGATCGAGTCCGCCGATCCGCCCGCGGGTGAACAGCTCGGCGGCCTTGTCCAGGGCGGCCAGCCGGGCGGGCAGCGCCGGCACCTCGCCCGCGCGCATGGCCCTCAGCGTCCGGCGCACGTACAGTGCCGGAACCTGACTGATCTCGCCGATCACGGTGCCGGACAAGGACATCAGCGTTTTGCGCTCCCGGGAGCGGTACTCCCCCGCCGGACCCAGGGCATCGATCCGAACGGTCATCAGTACACCCCTTCGATCACGGCGTTGTCGTCGAACACGGTGACCGGCCCGACGTCGGACACGGCGCAGCCCAGCGCCCCAGGGAGCGGTTCGACCTTGGTGGCCAGGTCCCGTTCGAGGTTGTTGGGCAGCAGGGCGTACTTGGTGAGGTGGTTCATCACGACCTGCCCGCGCTCGCCGTACCGCACATCGGCCCCGGTGGCCGGGTCCACGACCCGGAAGGCGATGTAGGGGCTGGGCGCATCGAACACGGCCGGTCCGTCGGGCGGATCGACGGGCCGCTCCCGGGACATCCCGAGGATGGTGGTGCTCCCGTACAGGCCCACGAGAGCGATATCGGGGAAGATCTCCTGCTGGAAGATGTCCCGGGTGTCGGCGTCCATGTGCGCGCCGCTCCAGCAGATGAAGCGGATCTTCTCGCGTACCAATTTCACGAGCTCGTCACGGCGAGAGAGTCTTTCGAGCAGCGGCGGCGTGGTGATCAGGATGCCGACCGACTGCGTGGCCAGGATGTCGGCCGCCTGGTCGATCAGATGCTCGGCATAGCGGTCCGCCTCGGCGGTCTGCCCGCGCGCGATCGATCGCTTGATCCAGCGCGGATCCAGATCGACGGTGAACTTCACGCCCCGATGCCGTCGTGCGCGCCGAGTCGCGAACTCCCCGAACATGTGTGGCCCACTCGGAGCGATCGCCAGCACGTTCATCGGTCCCAGGTCCGCGTAGCGGAACTCGTCCCAGCCGAGCGCGAATTCCATCCAGCGTTCGAACATCACGAACCGCTTGGGAGTTCCCGTGGTTCCGCCGCTTTCGAAGATCCCGGCGATCTCGCGATCCGCGCCCTCGAGTCCGCGCGGAATCAGATCCTCGATCGCCAGATCACGGAACTCGTTGACGACGTTGGGAAACCGAGCCAGATCCGCGAAGGTGCGCACCTGCGTCAGCGGATCGAAGTCCAGGGTCCGAGCCCGGCGAAGCCAGTACGGGCTCCCCGTCTCCGCGGTGAAATGCCACTGCATCAACGCCTGGACGTATTCGTCCGGATCGACTGTGGCGGTGGAGACTTCGAGGATGGCAGAACACATGAGCACTCCCGCTGCGTGTATCGAACGCCACCAGCTTCGAGCACGTAGCCGCGCGCGAGCCCACCCGCGCGCGACGCCGATCAACCGATAGAAGCCACGCGATCCGCCGGGCGCGAGGGGTTGCCACACCCACGGTGGACGGCAAATATTCGGAGAACCGGCACGATATGGCAGCATATTCGCGTGACCTTGCCATTGATCACGATCTGCCTCGCCGTCGTCTGCTGGTCGCTTCTGGCAGCCAAATTCGAGCAATGGCGGGTGTCCGCGCCGATCCTCATGGTCGTCGCGGGCGTGGTGACCGGATTCACCGTGCGCGGCACTCTCTCCGAGGCCCTCAACACCGATGTCGCGCTCGCGATCGCCGAACTCATCCTGGCGATCCTGTTGTTCGTCGACGCCACCGAGGTCAAGGGCGGGCTGTTCGGCCGAGCCCCGCGCATCGCGAGCCGACTGCTGCTGCTCGCGATGCCGCTGAGCCTGGCCGCGGCGATCCTGGTGGGCTCGTGGCTGCTGCCCGGTCTGTCCTGGGCGGTGCTGCTGGTGGTCGCCTGCGTCGTGGTGCCGATCGATTTCGCGCCCGCGTCCTGGATCGTCCGCGATCGCAAGATCCCCCAGCGGGTGCGCGACGCACTCAATGTGGAGGGTGGCTACAACGACGGCATCATCTCACCGATCTTCATCTTCGGACTGGTGCTGGCCGGGGATCTGAGCCACGAGAAGACCCCGCTCGATGCCCTCGGCACCGCCGGGCCGTCGGCACTGAAGGCACTGCTGGTCGGCATCGGCATCGGCGCGGTGCTGGCGTGGGCGACCAACCGGTGCGAACGTCGCGGTCTGATGAGCGAGCAGTCCATGCGGATCGCGCTCACCGCCGTCCCCGTCCTGACCTATGCCGCCGCCACCGGGATCGGCGGCAACGGCTTCGTGGCCGCGTTCATCGCCGGAATCACCTACAGCTACCTGCGCCGGTCGCCCACCTTCGCCCTGCAGGTCGAACTCATCGACGACATCAGTTTCGTGCTCGGCATCGTGATGTGGTTCGTGTTCGGCATGGTGTCGGTACTGGTGGTGTTCACCCAGTTCGGCTGGGAGATGGCACTTTTCGCACTCGCCACCCTCACCGTGATCCGGGTGCTGCCGGTCGTGGTGTCGCTGACGGGGTCCGACGTACCTCGGCCGCAGCGATGGCTGGTGGGCTGGCTGGGTCCGCGCGGCACCACGTCCATCGTGTTCGGGCTGCTCGCCTTCAACCGGCTCGGCACCGACGACGCCGAGGCGGCGCTGACCGCGATGTTCTACGTCGTGATGGGCAGCCTGATCGTGCACAGCGTCGTGGTCCCGCTGAGCACGCCGATTCTGAAGCGACGGAACTGACGCGGCGGGATCGGCGGGCCACACGCGGCAACCTCGGCATAACACGCGAAATCCGGGGCGGGGGAACGAATTCCCCCGCCCCGGATTCATCGACTTCCCGAATCCCGTTATACGAGAACAGAATCAGAAGTAGTGACTACGACCACCGATCGGCCGTCCCACCTGTCCGAGAACCGCCAGGATCGCACCCACGACGAGCAGGATGACACCGAGGGTGGTGAGGATGGAAATACCGAGCAGGAATCCGGCGACAAGCAGGATAAGACCCAGGACGATCATGGTCGTTCCTTTGTTAGAGCGGAAGTGACTCTCCCGCTGTTCCCGGGAACTCGAGGTTCAAACAGCTTCTCCTCGAATAGATGAGACCGGACTCGGATCGGTTATCTCGCCGACCCCCGGGGTAGGCAATCGAATGAAAGGTACGTAAGGAACGGAACAGCATCGATTGGTGGTGAACGATGACGAAATTCCGACAGTCCGGCGGATCGGCCGACGGCCGGGTGACAGCACACAGGTCAGCGACGTTGCACGACCGGTCGGCACAAGTGTGGGGTGGCGACGTCATGGAAAGGGAGAGGATCACCCGCTCCGGGGAGAGCGGAGTGCGGGTACCGGCCGACCCCGGTCAACTGCAGATGCTGCGGGCGCTCGCCGAGAGCATCATGATGTCCGCCGGTTTCACCGGCGACGTGGTGACCGATGTGCGGATCGCGCTCGACGAGGTGGCCACGACCTTGACCATGTCCGCGGCGCCGGGAACGACGCTCGAGTGCGAGTTCCACTATGACGCCGAGCAGATCGTCGTGCAGATCACCGGGGTGACCGAGACGCGAAACGCGATGGAGGATCACGCCTTCGGCCGGCATCTGCTGGCCGCGATCACCGATTCCACACAGATGAGCACGGATCCGTTCGACGATTCGCGCGGCGGATACCCGGCCACGGTGCGGTTCAGCCGCCGGCGACTGGGCTAACGGCCCGCGTTCCACGCCATCAGCGCGTACTGGGTCGTGCTGTCCGATGTGACGTAGGTCCGGACCAATTCGGCGAGCTGGTGAACCATCAGCAGGCCCCGGCCGCCGGGCCGGGTGCGCGACGCGGGGCGACGACCGGCCAGCGGATCGGTCCAGCGCCCGTGATCGCGGACCTCGCACACCAGATATGCCCCGGCGTCCCACAGTCGCACCCGGCACGGTCCCGCGCCGTGCACGAGACCGTTCGTCACGAGTTCGGTGACGATCAATTCCAGATCGCCCAGTCGGGCGGGCTGCAACCCCAGCCGCTCCCCGTGTGCGGCGGACCATTGACGGATCGGGATCAATTCGGCCGGCGCGGTCACGACGGACTCGATCGCGAGTGCGGGCTCGGGCAGGGGCGTGTTGTAGCGGGCGATCACCGCGCCCGGGTCGTAGCGGTCGCTCGGGCCGCGGCGCGGGCCGTCCCACACGACCGGGTGGGTCCGGTGGGCGTCGGCGATCATGTGCTGTCCGAGCCCGGACACGTCGTAGGGGCACACGATCGTGACGTCGCGACCGTCGAACGCCGCATTGATCAGCGCCTCGTGCTGGACACAGGCGGGATATTCGAGCTCGTTGCGACCGGCCCAGATCGGCTCGCCGACGATGCGCACGGCGGAATCCGGATGGGCATCCGCGAAACGGCGCAGCACCGCGGGAATGATGCGCCCGGGGTTGCGCCCCGCGTGCTCCATGTCGATCAGCACCGCACGATCGGCGGAGGAGCCGAGCGCGGACCGGATCACGCGTAGCCGGGACTCGGGCGCGGCCATGGCCACCGGCTCACCGGTCGCCAGCCCGTCCTCGAGGAACGGCACCAGCGCGTCCAGATATTCGCTCTCGTCCCGGTAGAGCAGGGCCGGGTGCGCGAAGTGTCCCGTCGACCCCGCAACGGCGACGGTCATCGGAATTCCTCCACGCTCGGTCCATCGTTGTTCTACCTGCTCAGCCCCGGATCCTCGCCCACGGCTGCCGCGACGCTGTCGAAGACGGCCAGCACCTCGTCCATGCCGGTCACCTCGATCGGTCGGCGCGCCTGCCTCGACAATACGAGACGAAGGCCGCCGGGCACAGCCCGAGATACCGCCAGCAACACGCTGAGCCCCGCCGAACCCAGGAACCCGACCCCGGACAGATCCAGCACCAGCAACTTCGGGGCGGTCCGCAGCGCCTCGTCCACCGCCTCGCGCAATCGGGGCGCGGAAACCACGTCCACCTCGCCGGACACGGCGAGAACCGGCACGGTACCGACCGTGTCCGCTCTGACCTCGAGTTCGCGCGCGGTACCGTCTGCGGTCATCGGGCACCCGCCCGACCGTACCGGCAGCCGAGATCCGCGCCCGTTCCGCTCGACCGGCGCGCACACGCTCCGCAAAGGTGGCAGTGGGACTTCATCAGCATGCCGTCAAACCTATCGGAAAAATGTGTGCCTCAACGGATTACGCACTCTCCCGACCACGACATGGGGGACTCGGTTCGACAGGAATGCACTATCAGGGTTCCATACCTGAATACTGGTGCACGCGGTGCCGCACACGCACCGGATCGACGGCGGCGTCGCAGACCGAAAGGAGACCAGGCTAGATGCTTTCCGGGCACGATGGGTCGGTGACGATCCGCGCGATGGGCGCGGATCCGCGAGACGCGGCGGGCGGTCCCAGCGTTCGCGCGGTGGAGCTCGAACAGCCGACGGTGCTGCTGGTCGAGGACGACGAGGGCGACGCGGTCCTGGTCGAGGAACTCGTCGCCGACGGTGCGCCCGGGGTGCGGATGACCTGGGTCCGGACGATCGCCCAGGCCTGCGAGAGCCTGGCCGAGTCCGTACCGGACTGTGTGCTGCTGGATCTGAACCTGCCCGACGCGCACGGGCTCGAGGCCCTGGACGGCATGCGCGAATACACCGATCGGGTCGCGGTCGTCGTGCTGACCGGCCTGGATCAGGAGCGGACCGGCCTGGCCGCGGTCGCGGCCGGAGCGCAGGACTACCTCGTCAAGGGCCGGGTCGAACCCGAATTGTTCGGTCGCGCACTGCGTTACGCGATTCAGCGTAAGCAAGCCGAACGCGCCGCCGCGGCCCTGCGCGTGAGTCAGATGCACGCGCAGGAGAACGCCCGGCTCGAACGCGGCCTGCTGCCGACGCCGCTGCTGCGCGGCGCGCGCGTGGTCGACATCGTCTCGCGCTATCGCCCCGGCCGGGCTCAAGCCCTGCTCGGCGGTGATTTCTACGATGTGGTGCAGCAGGCCGACGGCACCGTGCACGTGATCATCGGCGACGTCTCGGGCCACGGCCCGGACGAGGCCGCGACCGGGGTGGCACTGCGACTGGCCTGGCGCACGCTGGTGCTGAGCGAGATCACCGGGACCCGACAACTACGACTGCTCGAAGAGGTCCTGATCGCCGAGCGCACCGGACAGCGCACCTTCGCCACCGTGACCAGCCTGGTGCTGAGCCCGGACCGGCGTTCGGTGCGGGTGATCAGGGCCGGGCATCCGGGCATGCTGATGCGCTCGGCCACCGGCGTGGACTGGGTCGAGGTGCCGGGCGGACCCGCCCTCGGATTCGTTCCGGGCCGCGCCACCTGGCCCGAGCACGACGTGCCCATGCCCGAGGGCACCGGCCTGATGCTGTTCACCGACGGCCTGTTCGAGGGCCACACCGGGCCCGGCGTCGAGCGCCTGGGCGAGGAGGGCCTGCTGGAACTGGCCCGCCGAGCCACCGCCACCGACCCGGACGCGTTCGTGGACGAACTGATCGAATCCGCCGAGGCGATGGCCGCCGAGCGCGGCGGCCTCGCCGACGACATCGCCGTGCTGCATCTGCAATGGACTCCCCCACTTCCCCAGGACGATCGATGACGCCCGACACCCCCGCGCAGAGCTTCGCGGGCCGCTTCTCCGTGCAATCCTGGTTCCAGATCGTGCTGGGCGTGATGGCGATGATGGTGATCATCGGCGCCTTCGTCGGGGCCGATGTCATCGGCAGGACCACCACGGTCAACGACCGGCTGCTCGATCAGCTGCAACCGGCGATCTCGGAGTCGTACCGGCTGCAGAGCGCACTGATCAACCAGGAGACCGGCATTCGCGGCTACGCCATCGCGGCCGATCGCCAGTTCCTGACCCCGTACGCCGAAGGACAGCAGGACGAGGCCCGATCCGCGGAACGGCTGCGCGAGCTGCTCTCGGACCGCCCGCAACTGCTCGACGATCTGGACGACGTGGAACGCGCGGCCGCCCAGTGGCGCACCGGATTCGCCGAACCGCTGATCGGCACGATCACCCCCGGCGCACCGCGCCCGATCGACGATGCCACCGCCGCCCTGGGCAAGACCCGATTCGACACGGTGCGAGCGCGTTTCACCGAGCAGAACACCGGCCTGATCTCCACGCTCGAGCACGAACGCGCGGACCTGGACCGGATGCGCCTGATTCGAAATATCGCGCTCATCACCGCCGTCGTCGCGGTTCTGCTG
Source organism: Nocardia jejuensis NBRC 103114 (assembly GCF_001613145.1). GTDB lineage: Bacteria > Actinomycetota > Actinomycetes > Mycobacteriales > Mycobacteriaceae > Nocardia > Nocardia jejuensis. The sequence goes on along the minus strand of NZ_BDBU01000002.1, from coordinate 208,122 downwards.
GCCGCGATCGCCCTGACCCTGCTGGTCAGGCGGCTCGTGGCACGCCCGCTGCGCGAACTGGAGACGGCGTCGCTGCGGGTCGCGGACGGGGATTTCGGCCATCCCATCAGCCCGCGCGGTCCCGCCGATCTGGCGGCCGTGGCCGAGGCCACCGAACGCATGCGCAGGCAGATCGTGGCCGAGCTGGACTCCTCGCGGGTCAAGGAGCAGCAGCTGGCCCGGCAGACCGCGGATCTGGACGCCCAGACCATCGAATTGCGCCGATCCAATGCCGAATTGGAGCAGTTCGCCTATGTGGCCTCGCACGATCTGCAGGAGCCGCTGCGAAAAGTCGCCTCGTTCTGTCAGCTGCTCGAGAAGCGCTACGGCGATCAACTCGACGACCGCGCCACGCAGTACATCGGCTACGCGGTCGACGGTGCCAAGCGCATGCAGGTGCTGATCAACGATCTGCTCACCTTCTCGCGGGTGGGCCGGGTGAACGACTCCATCACCCCGACCGGCCTGGGCGACGCCCTGGACAAGGCGATGGACAATATCGCCGCGGCCGCCGAGGAATCCGGGCTGCAGATCGTGCGACCGGATCCGCTGCCCGAGGTGATCGGCGATCCGACCCTGCTGGCCATGCTGTGGCAGAACCTGCTGGGCAACGCCGTCAAGTTCCATAGGCCCGACCTCGCGCCGGTGGTGGTCATCACCTGTGAGCGGGCCGACGGCGACCTGCCGGGGTGGCAGATCTCGGTGTCCGACAACGGGATCGGCATCGCGCCGGAATTCTCGGAGAAGGTGTTCGTCATCTTCCAGCGCCTGCACGGGCGCGAGGAATACTCGGGAACCGGGATCGGCCTGGCACTCTGTAAGAAGATCGTGGAGTACCACGGTGGCAAGATCTGGATAGACCCCGAGTACCACGACGGCACTCGGATCAGCTTCACCCTCTTCGACGCAGCGGCCCGGCCGCTCGAACTGCCCGACAAGGAGCTCACCGCGTGACCTACCCCATCGACATCCTGCTCGTGGAAGACGATCCCGGCGACGAACTGATGACTCGTGAGGCGTTCGAGGACAACAAGATCGGCAACACGCTGCACGTGGTTCGCGATGGGCAAGAGGCGCTGGACTTCCTGTACCAGGTCGACGAGTTCCGCGACGCGCCGCGCCCCGATCTCATCCTGCTGGACCTGAACCTGCCCAAGTACGACGGCCGCCAGGTGCTCGAGCGGATCAAGTCCGATCCGAACCTCTCGCCCATCCCGGTCGTGGTACTCACCACCTCCGCGGCCGAGGAGGACATCGTGCGCAGCTACCGGCTGCATGCGAACGCCTACGTCACCAAGCCCGTCGATCTGGACCAGTTCATCGCCGCGATCAAGCAGATCGACGACTTCTTCGTCCAGGTGGTACGGCTGCCGCGCCTGTCCTGACCAGCTCGGATCAGGCGGCGCTCAGCGCGGCGTCCACACTCTCGAAGATGGCGAGAACCTGATCCAGCCCGGTCACCTCGATCGGCCGGAAGGCCTGACGGGACAACACCACTCGCAACCCTCCCGGCGCGGCCTCGGAGGCCGTCAGCAGGACGCTCAGGCCCGCCGAGCCCAGGAATCCGACCTCGGTCAGGTCCATCACCAGCCGGGTCGGCGCGCCGAGCAGCGCGCCGTCCACGGCATCACGCAGTCTGGGGGCCGACACCATGTCGATCTCGCCCGCGACCGTCAGCACCGCCGCGCCTCCGACCGAATCCAGCCGCAGGTTCAAGTCCGCCGCATGACCATCCGCGATCATCGGGCGCTCACACTGGGAATCATTACCGCACTTTCCTCCGACACGTTTTCAGAGCGCTCCGACATTCGCCGAGCGTGCTCTGTCAGGATCAACGTACCGCACCGGCCCACCACGGCTCGGCCGATGCGAGCTCAGCTGCCGTCGACGTGACTGCGCACTCGCCGGAAACTGACCAGAACCGGGTATCCGCCCAGCGCCGAGTCGAACGGCGCGGTGGACGCCTCCAGGAAATCGGCCAGCGTCAAGGCCAACTGCCAGCCGAAATCGTTTCCGCGGAAGGCATCCTCGGTGCGCGACACCGAGCGCACCGTCACCGTCATCGCCTCGTCGTCGTAGCGGAAATCGCAATCGATCACCGCGTCCGGCGCGACCGCCAGCATCAACGCGGTGGCCACCTCGTCGAGCACCACCCGGATGTCGGTGACCGCGTCGAGCGTGAAATCCGCGATGAGCGCGACCGTCTCGGCGAGCGAGCGCAACATGAGCAGCTGATCGAGCTCGGCGGGCACGCGAATGCCCACCGCCACACCCGGTTCCGTGTCTCTTCGGGCGGAGGATGATCCATCGTCCGCCTTCTCGACCGGTTCCCGGCCCTCCCCGCCCGCCATCACCTGGACCATTCTGTCACCGTTGATTCCCTCGCCAATGCATCCGACATCGTTCACCACCCTCGCACAGCCCTGCCTGCGGGCAGGTACCACCAGGTTCGGATCACACGGATTCGGCCCACGAGAACCGACCATTCACGCCGCGGGAACGGCAGCCGGCTCCGCGAGCGCCTGCCGGCGCAGGTCCGCCAGCGTGCGTGAGAGCAACCGCGATACCTGCATCTGAGAGACTCCGATGCAGGCGGCGATCTCCGCCTGCGTCTTGCCGTCGAAATAGCGCATGATCAGCACCTGCCGCTCACGCTCGGGCAGCGCGTCGATCAGCGGCCGCACGGACATCGCGTCCTCGAGCAGTTCGTAGCAGACCTCTTCACGCCCCAGCGTGTTCGCCAGCAGCACCGATTCGGACTCCCCGTCACTGGGCAGCACCGCGTCGATCGACTGGGTCTGGTACGCGTTGCTGGCGATCAGCGCCTGGGTGACCTCCTCGACCTCCACCTCGAGCTCGGCGGCGATCTCCCGCGCGGTGGGCATGCGGCCCAGGGTGTGGCTCAGTCGTTCGGTCGCCGGGCCGATGCGCAGCCGGGTTTCCTTGGTTCGCCGCGGCACCCGCACCGACCAGGCGGAATCGCGGAAGTAGCGGCGCACCTCGCCCATGATCGTGGGCACCGCGAAGCCGAGGAACGTGCTGCCCCGGCTGACGTCGAACCGATCGACCGCCAATACCAGTCCGACCCGGGCGATCTGCTCGAGATCCTCGGCCGACTCCCCGCGTCCGGCGAACTTGCGGGCGATGTTCGACGCCAGCGGCATGCAGCGGCGGATCACGTCCTCGCGCAGGACGATTCGTTGCGGGTCATCTGCCTCCAGAGCGGCCAGCTGCTCGAACCACGGTTCGATGTTCTCGTAGCTGTCGCGTGCTCCTCGGGTGTTCTGCGCATCGGTGCCGGTACCGGACTCTGGTGTCATGGGGAGTTCCTCTTTCCACTGAAGTCGATATCGAACCTGTACCCAGGATCGAGATCTCGAAACAGTAACGCCCGAAAAATCTCATTTCTCACCGATCACGACGGCTCGGCCTGCCACAATGCGGCGAGCGGGGCGCCGGACCGGAATCCGCGCCGGACCCCGAGGTCTCCTCCAGATAGATCCGCATTCCCTCCGCGATCTTGCCCGCCGCGTTCTCCAGCTGATCGGGCGTCAGAGACTTCCCCCACGCCGCGGCATCGAGCAGGTGCCGGCGCACCTGATCGAGGTTCATACGTGCCCATTCGAGGCGAGACAGTTCCGGCATGGGACGGGAGATTACCTCGAGTCGAACAAACTTTCGATAATAGACGGAGGGTCCGACAGATTGTGCGGACGCGGATTCGCCTCACCGCGACGGCCGGGTACCGCGGGTCTCCTCGATCGGTCCCGCGACCAGATTCCGCGGGGTGGCCGCGGTGAAACCGCCGGGTCCGAGCGCCGATCCTGTCCCGGAGTCGATCCGGACCGGTTCGCGGACGACCCCTTGCTCGTCACCAGCGCTCTTCGCCAGCTTTCTCGACACCCGGGTCGGGCCCGCCCTCCGCATCGTCGCGGCGACACTCCCGGCCGATCGTCCGGCGCCCGGCAGCCGGACCGCACGCCCGGTCCGCGCAGTTGGCGTCGCACCCCGGGGAGCGGGAATGCTGGCGGGGTGGACGAGATCTTCCGGAAGGCCGGTACGCGGGGCTGGGTGCACGCGCGATGTCTGGACTGCGACGCGGAGTTCGGCTCGGGGGCCGATGAACCGGTGGTGTTGTCCTCGGTGGTGAAGGTGCCGCTGGTGCTGGAGTTCGCGCGTCAGGTGGCGGCGGGGCAGCTCGATCCGACGGATCGGGTGCGGGCCACGGCGGCGGATCGGCTCGGCGGGGTGGCCACGGCCGGCTGTGCGGACGATGTGGAGTTCAGCCTGCGGGACGCGGCGTTGCTGGCACTGACGGTGAGCGACAATACCGCCGCGGACCTGCTGTTCGATCGCGTCGGAGTCGACAATGTGCGCTCGCTGGTGCGCGAACTCGGGCTCACGCACACCCGGATCGCCGGTTCACAGCGCGACATCCTGGAGTCCATGGCCGATGACATCGGGGCCCGCGACGCCCTGGACTTCGTGCAGCGCTTCCCCGCCCTGAGTCCGGCCGAGGTGCTCGCCACCCGGGCCCTGGATCCGCTGCGCACCACCGCGAGCACACCGCGCGATATGACCCTGCTGCTGAGCCTGATCGGCCGCGATCGCGCCGCCCCGGAGCAGGCGTGCCGCTGGGTGCGCGATCTCATGCGCGAGCAGTTCAGCGGGCATCGGCTGCCCTCGGGATTCGCGGCGGACGTGCGGACCTGGTCCAAGACCGGAACCCTGCCGGGCGTCCGCAACGAGATCGGCGTGGTCGAGTATCCGGACGGAAGTCGTTACGCCATAGCGGTTTTCACCGCCTGCGACAATCTCGCGCAGCGACAGCCGGAGGTGGATCACGTGATCGGCGTGGTCGCCCGGCAGTCCGTCGAGCGCATCGTTCACGGTTTGCCGTACACCACGTTCCAGGGTCGCTGCGGCATGTCCTGAACCGGCGCCGAGCGCGAGGACCCGTCGCCCTGGATGACGTTCACGATCAATTCGGCGAGATCGCGCACCAGCGGATGCGGTGCCGCGGCGGGCCAGGCTAGCCCGAACCGCCAGCTCAGCTCGCCCTGCGGCAGCGGCCGCCAGACCACGCGCGGTTCCTTCTGTGCCACCATCCCCTGATCGAAGGCGACCCCGCGCCCGGACAGCACCATCCCCAGCACGAACTCGGGATTGCGGGCGTGATGGACCGACGTGGGCCGGAATCCGTGCTCCCAGCAGGTCCGCAGGGTGGCGTCGTAGAGTCCGGGCGCACCGGCGCGCGGAAAGATCACCAGACCGTGCCCGGCCAGATCGGCCAGCGTCAGCGAGGCGCGCGCGGCCAGCGGCGAATCGCGCGGCAGCATGACGCCCAGCGGAGTGTCCACCGCGGGACCGGCTTCGAGGCCGACCACATCGACCGGATGCTGCAGCAGTCCGGCGTCGAGTTGCCGGTCCGCCAGCAGCCGCACCTGCTCGGCGGTGGTGAGCTCCTGCAGATCCACCCGCACCTCCCGGCTCTCGAACGCGGTGAGGATCGCGGCGAGCACCCGCCCGGCCAGCTCCGGCGGCACCCCGACCCGCAGCGCGTCGATCTCGCCCCGATGTGCCTTGCCGACAAGGGAAGTCGTGCGATCCCAGCGCGCGAGCAGATCGCGCGATTCCGCCAGCAGAATCTGCCCCGCCTCGGTGAGCTCGACGCGCCGACTGTCGCGATCCAGCAGGCGAGCGCCCAGCTCGGCTTCGAGTTTGCGGATCCGCTGACTCAGCGCCGGTTGCGCGATCCGCAGCCGCTCGGCCGCGCGGCCGAAGTGCAATTCTTCGGCGACGGCGATGAAGTAGCGCAGCTGACGCAGGGGATCCACCCCGGCGACGATATCGGTTTCCGCTATCACTGATCATCTGACCAGGTCCGGGCCGGTACGAGGAGGTCGCGGGAATGACGGAGGTGGTGTGCGAGTTCCAGTTCACGAGGCCCGACGGTGACGAGACGACTCCACCGGCGGTCGCCCAACCACTCGCACCGCGTCCCGACAGACGAAAGGCAGCCCGCATGCCCCCGGCTCTCTCCATCCTCGATCTCGCGTCGATCGCTCCCGGCCAGACCGCGCGCGACAGTTTCGCCAACAGCGTCGAGATCGCCCGGGCCGCGGAACGCAGCGGTTATCGCCGCGTCTGGTACGCCGAGCACCACAACATGGCCTCCATCGCGTCCAGCGCCACCAGCGTGCTGATCGGCCATATCGCCGAGCACACCGAGACCATCCGGCTCGGCGCGGGCGGCATCATGCTGCCCAACCATTCGCCGCTGGTGATCGCCGAGCAGTTCGGCACGCTCGAGACCCTGTTCCCCGGCCGCATCGATCTGGGCCTGGGCCGTGCGCCCGGCAGCGATCAGAAGACCATGCGCGCGATGCGCCGCTCCCCCGAGTCCTCCGATACCTTCCCCCAGGACGTGCTGGAGTTGCAGGGCTACCTGTCGGGGAACTCCCGGATTCCGGGCGTGCAGGCGGTGCCGCGCGCGGAAGGCGTTGTGCCGCTGTACATTCTGGGCTCGTCACTGTTCGGCGCTCAGCTCGCCGCCCAGCTCGGTCTGCCCTATGCCTTCGCCTCGCACTTCGCGCCCGATGCCCTGCACCAGGCGATCAGGGTGTACCGCGATACGTTCCGGCCGTCCGAACAGCTGGCCGAACCGTATGTGATGGCCGCCGCGAACGTGTTCGCCGCCGACACCCACGACGCGGCCCGGGAGCAGAAGACGATCGCCTACCGGGCCCGCACCCGCGCGTTCATCAAGCGGGGCGCGGCGGACGTCGACTACACCGACGACGAGATCGACGCCTTCCTGGCCTCCCCGAACGGCGCCCAGCTCGCCTCGATGACCCGGTACACCGCGGTCGGCACCCCCGAGGAAGTACACGCCTACCTCGCCGACTTCGCCGAGTCCATCCACGCCGACGAACTGATCCTGGCCCATCACGCCCACCGGATCGAGGACCGCGTCCGCTCGGTCGAACTCACCGGCACGGCGGTCGCGGCCGCCGCCTGATCTCGGGCGGTTCGGCACTGCCTGATCTCGGGCGGTTCTGCCACCGCCGTTCTCACCCCGGCTGATCGGGCTCGGCGGGTTCGATCCGGGGGTCGGCGAAAACACCGACCCCCGGCCCGTCCTCCACGGCCAGGCGGGCCGCGGCGGCCTCGCTCACGCGCAGCGCGTACAGCCCCTGCGCCGGATCGAGTTGGACCAGACCGTATTCGGCGTCGACATCGCCCAGGACCAGGCCGAGGCGGCGCAGTGCGGCGGTCAGGGTCGCGCCGTCGGGAAGCCGAATGGTGAGCAGCGGCATGGCCGTAACGCTACGCCCGACCGGCGGTGCGCTGCAGCTCCTCGAGAATCGCGCCGGTGTCCACCACGCCGTATCCGTAGTCGTTGTCGAATCCGGGACTCCCGCCGTCGGTCGCGGTGCGCTGCAACAGCGCCCGCAGCTGAGCCGGTGGCAGCGCGGTCGCCGACCACTCGGTCCGGATCGCGGCGACCACTCCGGCCGCCACCGGGCACGCCGCGGACGTCCCGGTATCGGGTTCGCTCGCGCCGAAGGCCGTGGACCCGAGAAAGTGTGTGTACGAGCAGATATCGGGTTTACGCGCACTGAGCCGGCCCGGCCCCTGCGAGCTGTACCCGACCCGCACGCCGCCGCTGTCGACGCCGGCGACGGACAGCACGCCGGGATGGGAGTTGGCCCCGCCGATCGGCTGCGCCTGGTACTCGCAGCGCCCGTCCGGGCAGTCGCGCCCGCAGTTCCCGGCGGCGAACACGATATCCGCGCCCGCGGCCTCCAGCGATCCGACGATGATGTTGAACGGATGCGACGGATTGTCCGAGTAGTTCCCGGGATTCCCCACCGGGAAGTCCCATTTCGGCGAGAACGATCCCCAGCTGTTGCTGATCACCAGCGCCCGCGAGGCCGCGGGCTGATCGTTCAGCACGGTCCGCAGATACGCGAAGGCCGCGACCGCGTCCGACAGCAGCCCGTCCATCACCGTGCTGCCGTGCCGGGTGCTCTGCAACACCGGAACATCCAGCAGTGCCGCCTTCGGTGCGGCGATCAGCGCGTCGAACGCGCACATCGACCCGTGCGCGACGGGGAACTCCCCCGCGGTCCCGGTGACCCCGGCGGGATTCCAGCTGCGCGCCGCGTCGATGGTGACGGGCGTCCCGCGCACCTTCCCGACCAGCGCCGCATTGATGCCGGTGTCCAGAATGGCGAGCGCGACGGCCGAGCCGTCCAGCCCCGCCGCGGCGAGTTCGCCCACGCGCAAACGGGATTCGATATCGTGCCAGGTGCCGACCGCCGGATCGCCGCCGCAGGTCAGGCAGGTTTCGATGACCGGATCCGCGAACACCGCGGTGACCGTGCCGGATCGGTTCAGCCGCGCGACGCCCGCGGTGACCTCCTCGTCGGCGATCTCACCGCGCACCAGCACCGTGGCGTCCCGCGCCGCCATCGAATACTCCGGTCGCGCGGTGCCGGACACGCCCGGCACCACCACGGGCGCGTACGAATCGTCCAGGGCGAATCCGCCCGGCGCGTCGATGATATCGGAGGATCGAACCGTGACTCCGGGATCTGCTACTGCCGCAACCAGTTCGGCAGTGGGTCGAAGCTGAATCAGTAGGCGCATGCTCGCCATACTGCCGTGTGCGGGTCCGTTCGCGCGCGGCAATCCGGGTGAGCGGCGACGATCACACCAGCGGAGTCGCGACGATCAAATCGACGGAGTCGCGACGATCACCCCGACGGGTCGCGACGCTCCGATCGACCGCGTTCCGAATCGTGTCGCGGAGCCAGCACTGCGCCGGGTCGGCGTCGAGGCGCGCATGCCAGAGCAGTCGAATCTCGATCTGCGGCAACGTGGCCGGAATCGGGAACCAGTGCAGGCCCAGCGGCCCGGCGTACTGTTCGGCCAGCCGCTGCGGGACCAGTCCCACGTATCCGCTCGAGGAGACCAGCAGGGCGGCCACCGCGAAAGTCTGGACCACGGCGGCGATATGACGTTGCAGTCCCTGTGCGTCCAGCACCTCGTCGAACGGTCCGCGTGCGCGGCCCCGGCGCGAGGCCGACACGTGCGGATGCTCGCAGAGCTGCGCCAGGGTCGGGCGGGGATGCCGGGCCAGCGAACTGGCCGTGCTGACGATGCCGACCATCCGCTCGGGATACAGCACCCCCGCCCGCAGATCCGCGGCCGCGACGTCACCGACCCCGATGTCCAGATCGACCGACCCGTCGCGCAGCGCCTCGGCACTCTCGTTGCCCTCGGTGACGAATCGCAGGATCACACCGGGTGCGACCGCGGCCGTGGCGGCGACCGCCGCCGGTACCAGGGTGGCGGCGACGCCGTCGTTGATGCGAATGGTGAAGGTGCGCTTGAGATCCGCGAGGGTGATCTCCCGATCGGCGCTGATCAGCGCCGACGCCTCGTCCAGCAGCGAGCGCACCCGGGGCGCGGTGCGCAGCGCGAACGGGGTCGGAGCCATCCCCCGCCCGGCCCGCACCAGGATCGGATCGTTCATCGCGCGCCGCAGTCGCGCCAGCGCTCGGCTGGTGGCCGGGATGGACAGGTGCAGGCGTTCGGAGGCGGCCGTGACGCTGGAATCCTGCAGCAGCGCGTCGAACACGCGCAGCAGGTTCAGGTCGAGTTGCTCGGACATAGTTGCATCCTATGCAATGACTCATTGCAAATGTTGCGTCGCGCGCATGCTCACACTTTTCCTACCGTCATGACCATGCAATTCGATGTCATGAACCGTGAACGCACCCCAACCGAGGCCGACCGTCCGGTCTCGCAGCGCGGCCTGCTCGCGACGATGTGCGCCTGCGTGGTGCTCGTCGTGGGGATGGTCGCCGCGATCAATCTCGCCGTCCCGATCCTCGCCTCGAGCGCCCTGCATCCGTCCGCGTCGACGCTGGTCTGGATCGTGGACACCTATGTCATCGTGTTCGCCTGCCTGGTGATCCCGGGCGGGGCCGCGGGTGATCGCTTCGGCCGCAAGGGCGTTCTACTCACCGGCCTGGCGCTTTTCGCGCTCGGCGCGCTGCTCTCGGCACTGGCGCCGAACGTGGCGCTGCTGCTCGCGGGCCGCGCGATCACCGGGGTGGGCGCGGCGGCCGTCCTGCCCAATACGCTCGCGGTGCTGCTGCACGCCGTGCCGGTCGAGCGACGAGGCGCGACCATCGCGACCTGGGCCTCGATGACCGGAATCGGCGGCGTGGCAGGCAATGTCGGTGGCGGTGCGGTGCTGTCCGGCGGCTCGTGGCGGTGGCTTTTCGCCGCCGCCGTCCCGATCGCGGTGCTGCTGGCCGCACTGGTGGGCCGGATCGCGCCGATCTCACCGCGCCACGACCGGCGCATCGATCCCCTCGGCGCGCTCCTGCTGGTGGGCGCCTCGGTCGCCCTGCTGGTCGGTATCGTGCAGGGTCCCGAGGCCGGATGGGACAGCGCGCTGGTGATCTCCGGATTCGGCTGCGCCGCCGTGCTTTTCGCGGCGTGGACGTTCGTGGAACTGAAAGTCGAACACCCGCTGCTGGATCCGCGCCTGTTCCGGCTGCCGGGCCTGCGCAGCGCGTGCCTCGGCATGACCGCCGTCTTCTTCGGCATGTTCGCGCTGTTCTATGTGAACGCGTCGTTCCTGCAGTACGGCAAGGGATTCGGCGTTCTGCGCACCGGGCTCGGCATCATTCCGCTGACCGTCCCGATCATCCTGCTCGCCCGCCACGTCGGGCGAGTGGCCCGGCGCATCGGCATGGACCTCACCCTCGCGCTCGCCTTCGGCTTCGTCGGCGGCGGCCTGATCGGGCTCTCCACCAGTGATGCGGCAACCCCGTATCTCGCCTACGCGGCCTGGCTGCTGGTCACCGGAGTCGGTGTGGCGCTGGCACTTCCGACGCTGTCCGGAGCCATCTCCGGATCACTCCCGGCGAATCAGGCCGGTGTGGGTGCGGGCCTGCAGGCCACGACTCGCGAATTCGGCAGCGCGCTCGGGGTGGCGGTCATCGGCACGATCCTCACCGCGCGGTTCGTGGACGCCCTGCCCGCCGATATCCGCGCCGAGCACGATCCGCACACCGTGGCACAGGCTCTCGCGACCGCACCCGCACGCACCCACGAGGTCATCGACGCGTTCGTCTCGGCCACCGAGGCGGGCCTGCGATCCGTCGGCGTGACGGTGCTGGTGCTGGGCGCGCTGGTCATCGCGCAATCGCTGCTCTCCCGACGTGCTCGCGCGCGCCGGCCCGGATCGTGACGACTCGGCGGTTCCCGGGCCGGTAGGAGCGCACCGCACCGCTGTGGAGCCGCACGGCCCCACGGCGGACCCGCCGATTCGGGCCGTGCGCCCGGCCCGATCTACGAAGTGGCACAGTAGGTCTCGAATGTGGCATTTGTGGTCGGTCAACCGGAAATATCCCGAAATGCCTGGTCGATTCGGCGGAGTACCGGCGGTATGCGGCTACGGTGTTGAGGTATGACGATCAGGGAAATCGCTGTCACGGTGGACGAGGACACGTGGGTCCCGCTCCGCGTCGCCGCCGACTGCGCCGGAATGAGCGTGCAGGACTACGTCAGCTGGGCGGTCCGCGTACTCGCGATACAGTCGCAGCCCGGCGGCGGAACCCGGCGCGGCGGCCCCATCCGGCCGCGAGTCGCACGCCGTCGCGGTAAAGCCGCCGACGACGCCGAATCCGCCGCCTGGACCGAGACCTTCGCCGAACGCCTCTCGCACCGAGCCGAACAGTTCCGCGCCGCCGACTGACGGGTGAACAGCGCTCGGACAGTCGATGAAAGCTCGGGTGTTCTTGCGCGGCAGGGCCTCCGACCTGGGCCGATATCTCCCGATGATGGCAGCATCAGTCGCGGAACTCGAACAGGCTCGAATGTGAACGAGGCAGCAGCATGACCGATTCGCGCACCCGCGAGAAGAGTCCTCGATCCCGGGAGCAGCGGCGACCGGTCCGGAACGCCGACACATGGTTGGTCGTGGCGGCCTTCGCGTTCGGAATGTTCCAGTTGCTCGCGCTGCCGATCCTGGTGCACACGCACAGCCGGGCGTGGGGATGGACGCTGGTGCCGCTGGCACTGCTGACCACCCCGTTCTGGTCACTCATCCATGAGGCCATCCACGGCTCGCTGCTGACCGACCGCGAACTCAACGACCGCTGCGGCCGTGCCCTCGCGGTGCTGTACGGCGCACCGTTCACCATGCTCAAAGCCGGTCACCTGCTGCATCATCGGTACAGCCGAACCCGCGAGCGCACCGAGATCTACGATCCGGCCACCTCGACCTGGATGCGGACCGCGCCGGGCTACTACCTGCGCCTGCTCGGCGGGCTCTACCTGCTCGAGGTCGCCGCGGTGCTGCTGGCGCTGCTGCCGGCCGCGGCCCTGCGCCGGGCGGGACGACGGCTCGACACACCGGAATCGGTTGCCGGACCGCTCTTCGACCGGCTCGCGGACCCTCGCTCGCTGGGGCGGTTCCGCACCGACGCGGCCGCCATCGTCGCCCTGTATGCCGCCGCGTTCCTCGCCTACGGCCACCACGCCTGGATGCTCGCCGCCGCGATAGGCGCACGCGCCCTGATCATTTCGATCTCCGACAACGCCTACCACTACGGCACCGAACTCGACGCGCCGCTCGACGCGATGAACCTGCGCCTGCCCCGCCCGCTCGAGCGCTTCGCCCTCAACTTCACCCTGCACGGCGTGCACCACCGGCACCCCGGCCTGCGCTGGTACGAACTTCGCGAGAAATTCCTCGCCGAGGGCGGCGCCTACTCCCTGAACTGGACGACCGCCGCCGTCCGCCAGCTCCGCGGCCCGATCGAACTGCCCTGATCGCACCAAACTCGGTGCGATACGGCCACCGCGGGCGGAACCCGAACTCGGACAGCAGGATCCACAGCGCCCGCGGTCACGAGCGAGGATCGCGCCCCCATTCGCTGTGAGCTGCACATCAATTCGGGGGCGATGATCTCGTTTCGAACGCTGTAGCGAAGGCGGGCAACGCATTCTCCGCCGTCGGAGCCTTCCCGCCGGCGTGCCCGCAGATCGATCTTCCCACCCGTTCCATCGCCGCGGCGTTTCCCGCGACGACCAGCCCCGCGATCGATCCCAGCGCCGCCATCGCGGTTCCGCACGCCCTGGCGACACCGCACGCCGATTCCCCGCCGCGCGGTGAAATCCCGCCGACGCCGCGAATCACGGGCAATACCTTCACAGTTCGATTCGTGGAACTCGGCGATGTTTGGACCGTCTGAGTCGGGTAGTACCTCCGTCGATGCAGGAATTGCATCCAACCGATGTCAACATCGAAGGACCAGATCCACATGACCACACGCGAAACAACCACTTTGCTGGCACAGCTGCGGGCCGTGCGTGAGCTGACCGACACCGAGATCCAGATCGCCGAGACCCGGCGTGCGCAGGCACGCACCGAGGCTGTGGAGCGGGAACTTGCCGAGAATGCCGACAACGCCCGCGCCCGAGCGGCAGCGATCGAGTCCGCACTGCGCGAACTCGGCGGAGTCCCGCATCTGATCGGACCTTTCATCGGACGCGCCGCCGGCGTGGTCAAGGCGATGGGCGAGCAGGCCCAGCCGTTCGACGAGGCGCTGCTCGGCGATCTCGCCCTCGAACATCAGCTGCTCGAGCGCGCCCGCTATATCAAGGCCCTGGCCACCGCCGCGCACGAACCGCAGATCGTGGCGCTGGCCGATCGCCTGATCACCGCGCATTCCTCGACCGTGGACTGGCTCGGCACCGTGCTGAGCGAGGACGCCCTCGGCGGACCGGCCGCGTTGCGCCGCACCCCGTTGCAGGCGGCCACCGGAACGATCGTCAAACTGGCCGTCATCCCGGTCACCTGGTCCGCGCGCGGTCTGGACCGTGCGCTGGACACCTTCCGCTCCGCCCCGCCCGCGCTCAGTGAACTGCTCGCGCGCGGCGTGCACGTCGGCGATGTCGCGGTGAAGACCCTCACCGCCTCCCGCGACGCCGCACTCGAGACCGCCGAGCAGGTCACCCGCCGCGAGGGCGAGCACAGTGCCGCGAACACGCTGCACTCGCTCCGCACCGCCACCGGAATCCTGGAGGCGCGCGAACTGCCCATCGAGGACTACGACGAACGGAATGTCTCCCAAGCCATTTCGGCGATCAAGACCCTCACCGAACCGAGCGACATCCGCGCGATAGTCGCCTACGAGGAGACCAACAAGAACCGCGCCGGCGTCGTCTCGGCCGCCCAGGCACGCCTCTCGGCCATCGCCCAGGACGTCACGGGCCGCAACTGACGTAGGCCCGGTCCTTCGGCGCAGCAAAAGCACTGGCGCCGAGGGTTTTCGGAGTTCGCCCCCGCACCGTCGGTGCGGGGGCGAACTCTGCCGAGGGACACCGTCGACCCGCCGGATCCATGACCGATGCTGCCCGGAGATCGGACACGGACGAGCGATCCAGGTGCGGCACGGCCACGTCGTCGAGCATCGCGACATGCCTTCCACGCTCGATCTTCGAAGTCCACCCGACGACTGGTGAACCTCGGCGCCGACGCAGATCCCGGAGCGTCGCCGATCCGACCCGACCGTGAGCATCCAGACTGTAGTGCGGTGTCCCTCGTCGGCAGGAGCAGATTCGTTGAGGACCGGAAATCGCCGTGCGGTCGTGCTCGGTGCGGCGGCATGGGTGTCGCTGGTGCAGTACTTCGTCATGCTGGTCGTCTCGCAGAACCGGTGGAGCACGCCGTACAGCTGGTCGCGCAATGCGATCAGCGATCTGGGTGCGGCAACCTGTCGCAGGTCCGAGCACCTCGAGACCTGGGTGTGCTCGCCCTGGCACGTCGCGACCAACGTGTCGTGGGCCCTCGCCGGCGTATGCATGTGCGCGGGAGCGATAGCGGTGACGCCGACCCTGCCCTCCACCCGTGGCGCGCGGATCGGATCGGGTCTGGTGGTCGCGGCGGGCATCGGGCTGGTCCTGGTCGCGATCAACCCCGAGGACACCTCCGCGACCCTGCACGTCCTGGGCGCCTCGATCGCCATCCTCGGCCTGGAAATCGCCACCGTGGTGCTCGGCGCGACGCTGCTGAAAGCCCGGCGGTGGGGACCGCTCGGCCCCCTCGGCATCGCTGTCGGCGCGGGCGCGATGATCGGTCTCGTGCTCATGCTGGCGGAGGTCGGCGGCCCGGCGCGGTTCGGGCTCTGGGAGCGGATCGCGGCGTTTCCCGGCCTGATCTTCCTGATCGTCCTGGGCGTGCGCATCCTCATCGACGTGTCCGCCCGGCCGCGCGGCGAGCACGAGTCGTCGACGGGAGAATGAGGCGGTGACCACCGACAGCGACCGTCCCGCCCCGCCGCCCGTCAGCGCGTCGATCATCGTGCTGACGCTGGCCCATCGCGTCGAAGCGGAACTCGGCGCGGCACTGTCGTCGCTGAATCTCACCGTCGCCCGGCTCGCGCTGCTCGGTCATATCGCCAGCGTGCCGGGAGCATCGTTCAGCGATCTGGCCCGGATGGGCGCGATCAGCGTGCAGAGCGTGCACACGGCGGTGAAGTCCATGGCGGCCGACGGCCTGGTGCGGGATCGGACCGCGCGCGCCGGCTCGGCCTCGACCATCGAACTCACCGCGGCGGGCACGCGGCTGCTGCACTCCGCGCAGCAGGTGGTCGCCGACGTGGACCAGCGACTCTTCGGCGCCGATGCCGACCCGTTCCAGCGCCAGGTCGGCGCTGCCGTACTCGATGCGTTCGCGGCCCGAAACGCTTCCTGATCCCCGGTTTTCGTCCCGGCGGTGACCATCCCCACAACCTTCAGCCAGACTGAAGCTCGAGCGCTAAGCTTCAGCCACACTGAAGGTTGGAAGGATGTCGATGCAGAACGCACTGCTCTCGATACACGTGCTGGCCGGGATCATCTTCGTGGGCGGATCAGCCGTCGCCGCGAGCCTGTTCCCGCGCTACGCGCCGGTCGTGGTCGCCGAGGGAACACCCGCTCCGGAGCGGAACATCGCCGTGGCGAAGGCCTTTCATCGCATCACCGGCAGTTATGCGGTCCTGGCGCTGATCGTGCCCGTGATCGGCATTCTGCTCGCGAGCATGCAGGGCCGAATGGGCGAAATCTGGATCACCCTCGCCATGGCGCTCACCTTCAGCGCGGGAATCCTGTTGGCCGCCTTCATTCATCCGATCCAGCGCCAGGCCCTCGATCAGCCGGACGAGGGGCCGCGACTACGCCAGTTGTCGATGCTGACCGGGATCTACAACCTGCTGTGGGCGGTCGTCGTGGTGCTGATGATCGTGCGCCCCGGCGCGCACTGAACACCCGCCCTCAGCGGTCAATCCTCACCCGCCTCGGTGAGCCGCGACATCAGGATGTCGTCCAGCAGCGCGCCGAAAGCCCTGGGCGACTCCAGATTCGCTCCGTCGGCGAGCACCCCGGCCCCGGCGCTGAGGTCACACGAGACGCATCCGTAGAGCCCGGCGTAGGTGGAGGCCACCGCCAGCAACCGCGTGGAATCGGGATCCTGGTCCCATCCCGGAATGCCGTCGGGATGTCGGGCCAGCTCCGCGAGCGTGCGCATGCTGCGCGGCCTGCGGGGACCGAAGGACAATCGGTCCGGCGCGGTGAACCCGGCGTGCACCTGGGACAGAAACGTCCGCATCGGTCGCGGAACACACGTCCAGTGCTCGGGCTCCCCCGCTCCGAAACTCGCCGGATCCCAGCCGATCCAGCAGATCACCCGACGGCCGGGCTCGTGATGTTCGAGTGCGTAGACCATGGCCAATTCACCGTGCAGCCGAACGACCCGCGCGTCGGCGAGCTCGGTCCGCAGCATCCGCGCGAAGTTCGGGATCAGGTCCAGGAAGTCCGGATTCCACAGCCGTAGCGCGGCCGCCGCTCGTTCCCGCGCCTCCGGCAACATGAGCACATCGCCCCATCGTGGCGGCAGCTCCGGCGTGTCCGCCCCCAACGCGAACACGACGGAGCCGAGCGATCGCTCACGCCCCAGAATCGACTCGATTTCGCCCCGATCCACGGCCATGGTGTCGGATCAGCCCTCCTGTTCGTGTCGCATCGTTCATCGGATTTCTCGCACCCCCTCCCGGTTCCGATGAGAGCGTCTGCGACAGATGTGGCGCCCGGACATCTCACTGTCGAACACGTGGCGTGATGCCCGGGCACTCCCCTCCGACGCCCGGGCACCGAACCCCGCTCCGAGTGACTCGGACGCACTCCAAAAGGTAGTGAGCGGCCTCGGGCCACCGCGAGCCCAACGCCGGGAATCTCATCGAAACAGCAGTTCGGAGGCCCTTTCCAAGTTTTCCGGACCGGAGGTTTCGGTACCGCCCGTCCGGACCGGAAAGGGCCACACCCTAGTCTTGGCAGATCGAATGACCGAGGGGTGAAGTGAGTTCCACAGCGGGTGAGACACGCGGATCGACAGCGCCGCGAGTGGTGTTCACGGAACGATTCGGACAGCTGTACGCCGCCGCGGGCAATCCGAAACTGACCCGGCTGGCCGAGAACGCTCGCACCCGATTCCCGGCCGGCACCCGACCGCAGGGCGCGTCGATGCAGCGGATCAGCGACTGGCGCGCGGGACGCAATGTCCCCGCCAAATGGGAGTCGTTCCATCCGGTGCTGCTGACCCTGATCGAGGCCGCCCGCACCGCCGCCGAACCCTGTCCGCCCGAACTCCTGGACGTGCGGCAGTGGAAGCGACTGTGGACCTCGTGCACGACCGACCGGCCCACACTCGCAGTCTCGGTGGGCTGTCCGTACCCGGGCTTGACCCGATACGGCCGGGCGGATGCGGAACTGTTCTCCGGCCGCGACACCGCGACCGCCGAACTACGCGAACTCGTCCACACGACAACCGGAATCATCGCCCTGGTCGGCGCGTCCGGCGCGGGTAAGTCGTCGCTGTTGCACGCCGGACTGATTCCCGGCCTCCTCGCCGACGCGTGGGAGGTGCAGGTGCTCACGCCCGCCCGCACCTCGGAGCAGACGCTGCGGGATCTGCACTGGGACGGCGAGCGGCGGCTGCTCGTGATCGACCAGTTCGAGGAACTCTTCACCGCCCACACCGACGAGCACGACCGCAACAGCTATGTGGCCGCGCTGCACGCGCTCACCGCCGCCGAGCAGGCGGTCACCCTCGTGCTCGCGATCCGTGCCGATTTCTACGCCCGCTGCATGGACCATCCCGTTCTGCTCGCCGCGCTGCGCGATCGCTCCTATCTGCTGGGCGCGATGACCCGCGAGGAACTGGGCCGGGCGGTCGCCCGTCCCGCCGAGATCTCCGGGCTGAGTCTCGAGCCCGGGCTGCGGGAACTGGTCATCAGCGAACTGTGCGATATGGACCACGGCTCCGAACACCAGGGCTACGACCCCGGACTGCTGCCGCTGCTGTCGCATGTCATGGCCGCGACCTGGGAGCGTCGCGAGGGCCGCCGGCTCACCGTCGCCGGATACCGCCAGGCCGGGGGCATTTCCGGTTCGGTCGCCGCCACCGCCGAGCACGCGTGGACGGCGCTGAGCATCCCGCAGCAGGCCGCGGCCCATCGGATTCTCTCGGCGCTGGTCAATGTCGGGCGCGACAGCAAGGACACGCGCCGCATCGTCCGGCTCACCGACCTGCCGGACAGCGACGACGGTGCCGGCGGCGCCGCGCTCGAGGTGCTCGCACGCAGTCGGCTCGTCACCCTCGACACCGAATCGGCGTACCTGACCCACGAGATCGTGCTGGACGCGTGGCCGCGCCTGCGCGCCTGGATCGACGAGGACCGCATCGGCTACGTCGAACGCCAGCGCCTGGACCTGGACGCCGCGGAGTGGGCGGCGTCCGAGCGTGATCCGTCCCGCCTGTATCCCGCGCCCCGGCTCGCCATCGCCCGTGAGCACGCCGAACGCGGACCGGTCAGCGCCACGGCCGGTGAATTCCTCACCGCCGCAACCCAGGCCCGCACCCGAGACCTGCGCCGCACCCGATCGCTGCGGGCCGCCGCCGCGGCCGCCGTGGTCATCCTGCTGGCCGTGTCCTCGATCGCGTACTTCCAGAACAGGCTGGCCCAGCAGCGCGAGACCGACAAACTGATCGCCGAACTCCTCACCGACGCAGACGGTCTCGGGGACACCAACCCCTCGCTCGCGGCGCAGCTGGTGCTGATCGCGGACAAAATGCGCCCGGCCGACCCCGCGATCCAGGCCCGGGTGCTGCGCACCCAGACCCTGCCGCTGGCCACGCCCCTTCGCGGACACGAGGATTCGATCACCGATGTCGCGGTCGATCCGCGCGGCACGCTGATCGCCTCGGCCGGCGCGGACCGCACCGTGCGACTGTGGTCGATGACCGGCGAGCCGCGCGCGGTGGCGACGCTGGCGCAGCAGGACGCGCCGGTGACCTCGGTCGCGTTCTCGCCGAGCGGTGAGATCCTGGCCGTGGGAACGCTTTCCGGGTCGGTCCGGCTGTGGAGCATGGCCCGGCCGGAGCGGCCCGAGCCACTCGGGTCCGCGTTCGTCAGCGGATCCGGTGGGGTGCGGCTGGCGTTCAGCCCCGATCGGCGCACGCTCGCGGCGGCCAGCGCGGACCACACGGTCACGCTCTGGAACGTCGCGACCCCGGCGGCCCCGAACCGCGGGCCGCTGCTTCGCACCGATGCCCCCGTGCGCTCACTGGCGTTCTCCCCCACCGGAAATCGCCTGATCACCGCGAGCAACACCGCGTCGGAACCGACTCACTACCGCTCGGCCCCCGAGCCGCCGGTCACCTCGCAGGTGCTGGTGTGGTCGCTCGATTCGACCGCGGCGCCGATGAACATCCCGGTCGAGGACACCACCCATCGGGTCGACGCGGTGGCCTTCAGCCCCGACGGAACCACGGTCGCTCTCGGACACGGTGGCGCGACCGTGGACATCGGCTCCTTCGCCGAGGCCGGTGTGCGGCTGTGGTCGATCGCCGACGCCACGCCCCGCCCGTTGGGCCCGACCGTGCCGCTGTCGATCCGATCGGGTATCTGGGCGTTGGCATTCAGTCCCGACTCGCACACCCTCGCGATCGCGGACGACGAGGGCGCGCTGCTGTGGAACGTGAGCGATCCGGCGCGGCCGGTTCCGTACGGATCGGCCCTGCGCAGCGGTGCGACCGCCTGCCCCGACCCCACCGGGGCGTGCCGGACCGGATCGCAGTCGCTGGCCTTCGCGCCGGACGGACGGCATCTGGTCACCGGCGACGCCACCGGCATCGTCCAGCTATGGTCGCCCGCACCGGGTTTCGTCAACGGCCTCACCTCGGATCTGGTTCCCGCGAGCCTGGACGAGAGCGGGCAGCGCATGGTCACCGGCTGGGACGACGGCGAACTGCGCCTGTGGGACCTGTCGAACCCGACCGAACCCCGCCGTCTCGGCGCGATGGTGGGCGGCGCGGGCGATATCAGCGCGGACGGCCGGAGGATGATCGCGATGCCGCGCGGCACCCATCCGCCGGTGCACCTGATCGATATCTCCGACCCCGATCATTTCCGGGTGCTGCACGAATTCCCCGACGCCATCGCCGCCGGTTTCATGGACGGCGATCGCATGGCCACTCTCTCGGGCCCCTACGACGACACCACCTGGCAGATGGAAAAGGTGCGGTACTGGGATATCTCCGATCCCGAACATCCCCGCCTGCTGGGCACTCCGCTGGCCGACCGGCCGTTCACCGACGGCGCTCTGGCCGCCCTGACGAACAACGACGGCAGCCTGATCTTCGCGCTGGGCCGCGACCGGCTCCCGTCCGGCGGCACCCAGAATGTCGCCGCCCTGTGGCAGGTCACCGACCCGTCCGGGGCTCGGGAGGTCCGCCGCATTCCCAGCCCGCCCGCCGCGCCCATCTACTCGATCACGATCGGTCGCGACAACCGCACGCTGGTCACGATGACCCGAAAAGCCATCCAGCTCTGGGACATCAGTGATCACGACCGGCTCACCGAGCTCTCGGCCATCGCTCCCCCGGACGGCATGCTCACCACCACGGTCGACATCACCCCGGACGGCCGCCGCATGGTGATCGGCGGCAACGACGGGAGCATCCGGCTCTACGACGTCGAGAATCGTTCCGCGCCCAAACCTCTCGGGCCCTCGCTGGTGAGTCCGAAGGCCATCACCGGTGATGCGTACGCCACGCTGGTGCCCTCGCGCGGGCTGGTTCTGGGCGTCGGGTTGCGCAGCCAGCTGGTGGTGCTGGATCTGGACCCCGCCGAGGCGGTCGAGCGGGTGTGCCGAGTGACCCGGGACGTTCTCACCCCCGAGGTCTGGCACGCGCACCTGCCCGATCGGGCCTACGACCCCCCGTGCTGAGCGCGGCTCAGATCATGCAGAACATGCGCCCGACCGCGGTACCGAATCGCTCTGTCGCCCAGGTGCGTTCGATCAGGTGGTATTCGTTGGAGGCGAGCACGATCTGCCTGTCCCCCGATTCGGACGTCACGACCAGGCTGTAATAGCCCGGTACCGCGCCGGTTCTCAACCATGCGGGTCCGCACTCGCTGTCCCAGCGATAGGCCGCGAGCGCGAACGTGCTGTCGACGCCGTCGTCCTTGAATGTCGTACGCAACTGGGCCAATTGCGCGGGAGCGAGCAACCGTCCGTCCTGCTGGGCGCGCGCGAACTCCGCCACGTCGTCGAGGGTGGACACCATCGCACCGGCCCAGGAGTACATCGTCGGATTCGACACCGATACATCCCGGGCCAGGAAATACCCGTGCAGCCACTCACGGCCGATCTCCGGCCCTTGCGGAAACCCGGTGTGCCGCAACCCCAGCGGCTCCACGATCCGCCGCCGCACCTCCGACTCCACGCTCTGCCCCGTCACAGCCTCGATCACCATTCCCGCCAGCACGAAATTGGTGTTGGAGTAGTGCAGCTCCGCCCCCGGCGCGGCATAAGGCGGTGTGGCGGTGGCGATATCGACCAGCTCGCGCGGTTTCCACACCCGATAGGGATCCATATCCGCCGCGTTCATCGCCGAGAACCCCAGATCGCGCAGATAATCCCGCACTCCCGAACTGTCCTCCAGCACCTGCCGCAGCGAAATCCGCTCCCCCGCATACCCGTTCCTCTCGAGCACCCCCGGCAACCACCGCTGCACCGAATCCTCGAGCGACACCCGCCCCTCCCCCACCAATTGCAGCAACACCGTCACCACGAACATCTTCGTGATACTCCCGATCCGAAACCGGGCCCCCGTATCCACACCCCCACCCCCGATTTCCCCGACCCCCACCCCGACCCGCCGAACCTCATCCCCCTTCCGCACCAACCCGATCGCCCCCGGATACCCCACCACCCCGACCCCCTCCTGCAACACCCCCCGCAGCACCTCGGCCGCCACGTCCACCGACTCCGCCCGAGCCGGACTCCCCGTCCCCACCACCACACCCGCAGCCACCACAATCCCCACCCAAGCCCGTTTCACCCGCCGATGATCTCACTGCGCCGCACGACGCTCCCGTCCGGGGACACCAATCACCACCAGCACCGATGAGTACGCCCGCCCCCAATTCGCTGTCCCGCACGCGCGAGCGGGTGTACCGTGCTCGGCGTGCAGCACGTTCAGGTCACCACGACGCCGGATCCCATCCCGGCGCGCTGAACTCTGTTCTGATTCGAGCCCCGGGCGGATGCCCGGGGCTTTCTCGTGTGGTCATCCGCCCTTCTCACGCAGGAGGTCCACCACATGTACGACCATCGAAAGCTCGGCCGTGAACTCGGCCTGTTCGATACCGATCCGCTCATCGGGGCCGGGTTGCCGTACTGGCTGCCCGATGGCGCGATCGTGCGGCACAGCCTCGAGGAGTACATCCGTGCCGTCGAGCGTCGCGCGGGCTACCGGCACGTGTATTCACCGGCGCTGGGCAAGCGCGAACTGTACGAAATATCCGGCCACTGGGCACATTACGACGAGGACATGTATCCGCCGATGAATATCGGCGGCGAACAGGTGGTGCTGCGGCCGAGCCTGTGCCCGCATCACGCCCTCATGTACCGCGCCCGCTCGCACAGCTACCGGGAGTTGCCGCTGCGCATGGCGGAACTCGGCGCGATGTACCGCTCGGAACTCTCGGGCGTGCTGGGCGGGCTGACCAGGGTTCGATGCATTCACCTCAATGACGCGCACATCTTCTGCACCGTCGACCAGATCGCCGGTGAGGCCGCGTCCGCGCTCGCGCTCATCGCCTCGGCGTACCGGGCCATGGGGATCACCGGGGCGCGTTATCGGCTGTCGTTGCCGGGCCCGGGCGGGAAATATGTTGCCGCACCGCAGATGTGGAGCGATGCGAGCAGGATACTGCGGGAGGTGCTCGACTCGTCCGGCCTCGCCTACGACACCGTCGAGGGTGAGGCCGCCTTCTACGGACCCAAGATCGACGTCCAGATCAGCGATCACGCCGGGCGCGAATCGACCCTGTCCACCGTGCAGGTCGACTTCCATCAGCCCGAGCAGTTCGATCTGCGCTACATCGGCGCCGACGGCGCGAGACATCGCCCGGTCATGGTGCACCGCAGCATAATCGGCAGTGTCGAGCGCGCGGTCGCCCATCTCCTCGAGCAGCACGGCGGGGCGTTTCCCGCGTGGATGTCGCCGCTTCAGGTGGTGATCCTGCCGATCTCCGACTCCGAGGCGCCCGCCGCACACCGCCTTCGCGAACAGTGCCTCGACGCGGGATTGCGAGCCGAGGTAGCGGAGGTCCAGGCAGGCAGTCTCGGAGCGCGTATTCGCGAAAACCGCTTAGTGCCCTACCAGTTCGTTCTCGGCAAGGCGGAAGTAGCCGCCGAGCAGGTCGCCGTGCGGCTGCGAGATGGCCGACGCCTGCCGAATCAGGCGAGCGAGGAGGTGCTCGCGCACGTTCGACGGCTGATCGAGGCCAACGACACTCGACTGTGGGCGGATTGACCGACCAGGACCCGCGAGCAGGTCGCACACTCCAGCCCGGCGCGGATTGCGTTCAACGCAAGTTTGATGTGCAAAACATGCACTGGACATCAAGTCAGCTCGCGCCGGAGACTGGAGACACGACGAGCCGACCTGCCGACCACGGCGGGCCGCAACCCCAGGAGTGAGCAACCATGGCCAGAACCGTGCGACCGACCGACTACGGAACACCCGATGTCCTGGAGGTCGCGGACACGCCCGTCCCGACTCCGTCCGCCGACGGCGTCGTGGTGAAAGTCCGTGCGGCAGGAGTCAATCCGATCGACTGGAAGCTCTACAGCGGACAGTTCCATGCCGTGGCCGACAAGCACAAGAACGCCACCGGACTCGCCGAGTCGCTCCCGAAGCTCGGCCTCGAGTGCGCCGGAGTAGTCACGGCGGTCGGTGCGGACGTCACCGGTATCGAGGTCGGCGCAGAAGTGATCGTCTACCCGGTCGCCGGCGCCTACGCCGACTACGTCACCGCCCCCGCCACATCCCTGATTCCCAAACCGGCCGATCTGGACTGGCCCGAGGCCGGGTCGTTGATGCTCGCGGGCCTCACCGCGGCGCACACCCTGCACGCCGCGGGCGTCGGCCGCGGCGACACGGTGCTCGTCCACGGCGCCGCGGGTGGAGTCGGATTGCTGGTCACACAACTGGCCGCCGCGTCGGGCGCGAGGGTGATCGGCACCGCCGCCGAACGCAATCACGACCTGCTCCGCGAATTCGGCGCGACCCCCGTGCGCTACGGCGACGGATTGCTCGAACGCGTGCGCACCGCCGCACCCGACGGCATCACCGCCGCGATCGACTGCGTCGGCACCGACGAGGCCCTCGACACCTCCCTCGCGCTGGTCCCCGACCCCCAGCGCATCGCCTCGATCGCGGGCACGCCCCGCCGGGCCGCCGCGGGCATCAAGGTTCTCGGCAACGGCCCCGGCCAGGACGCCGGAGCCGAATTCCGCGATTCCGTCCGTGCCGACCTCGCCGCCCGCGCCGGCAAAGGCGAACTCCGCGTCCTGATCGACACCACCTATCCCCTCACCGAAGCCGCAGCGGCCCATCGAGCGGGAATCGCCGGTCACGCCCCCGGCAAACTGGTCCTGCTGCCCTGACCGTTCGGACGCAGTCCCGGTCGATGCCGATCCATCCAGGGGTCGTCTTCATCCGGGACTACCGAATGCCCGCCGCTCACCCACCGGCGGGAAAGACGTGGCGCCGATGTGCCGATGTGGCCATGATGGCGAGGTGAGTTCGTATCGCCTGGCCGAGCCGCCCCTGTTCACCCGCCTGCGTCACGCGTCCCGCGTGCTGATCGCCGGAGCGGGAGGCGGATTCGACGTATACGGTGGCGTGCCCCTCGCCGTGGCCCTCGAAGGGCTCGGCAAGAAGGTGCACCTGGCGAACCTGTCGTTCAGCGATCTGCGCCGCACTCCGATCGACGACTGGCTGGCTCCGGGAGTCGCCGCGATCGGTCCCGAGACCGTCGGCAACGACGACTATTTCCCCGAACGCACGCTGGCCCGCTGGCTCGCATCCACCGATCGCGAACCGACCGTGTACGCATTCCCCAAATCCGGTGTGCGGCCGCTGCGTTCGGCCTACCGCGCACTGGTCGACCACCTGAACGTGGACGCTCTCGTGCTCATCGACGGCGGCACGGACATCCTCCTGCGCGGTGACGAAGCCGGCCTGGGCACCCCGCAGGAGGACATGACCAGCCTCGCGGCCGTAGCCGGACTCGACGACCTCGACCGCCTGGTCGTCTCGGTCGGTTTCGGCATCGACGCCTATCACGGCGTCTGCCACGCCCACGTACTCGAGAACCTCGCCGCCCTGCAACGCCGAAACGCCTACCTCGGAGCGCTTTCCATCCCACCCGGCAGCCCCGAATCCGACGCCTACATCGCCGCCGTCGCCCACTCCCTCGCCGAAACCCCGCTGCGCCCCAGCATCGTCCACTCCCAGATCGCCTCCGCCCTGCGCGGAGAATTCGGCGACGTCCACACCACCGACCGCACCGACGGCACCCAACTCTTCGTAAACCCGCTCATGGCAATCTATCTCGCCGTCGACCTCCCCACCCTGGCGAGCACCGTCGAATACCTCCCGCTCCTCGAGGTAACCGACCACGCCTACCAGGTAGCCCAGCTAATCGAAGCCCACCTCACCTCCCGCCCCCACCCCCGCCCCTCCAGCCCGATTCCCCACTGACCCGAAAGCCCGGCTCTTCTATCGCGGCTGCCTCTCGAGACTCGAAACGGTGCCAGCTCCGGACGGGCGATGTCCGCCCCGAAGTGTCAGCGAAAGGGTCGTGACGACTACGCCGAGATAGATCAGCGGCGGCACTCCGCACGCGATGACCCGAGCCCAGGTCGGCATGTGCTCGACCGCGGCTGTCATCGCGGGGATGTATCCCGGCTCGGAGGTCAGACCGAGGTCGGTGATCTCGGCGAAGATCCACGATATGCACCACATTGATGCTGCCGCGAAGACCGCCGAGGTCAGCAGGATCCAGGCGCCGCGGTGTTCGCGAGCTTGAATCGTCTTGTGCAGCAGAATGATCAGCAGCGGCGCGATCCAGACCCAGTGGTGACTCCATGCGAGTGGCGGAACCGCGCAGCCGAGCAGACCTACGATGACGATGCCGAGCAGGCTCTGTCCGGCCCGATGCGCCGTGGTCGCTGCGGCGTACCCGAGCACCGCCGCGACCGCGACCAGCAGCAGCCACACCGCGACCGGAGGTTCGGAGGGTGACCACAGGTTTGCCAGAACCCCGTTGATCGATTGGTCGAGTGGATGCGTCACCGGCCCGATCCGATCGACATCGTGCACCGCGTCGAACCAGTAGTCGCGCGAGTCGGCCGGAATGATCAGCCATCCCGCAGCGACGGTCAGCACAGCGGTGACCGTCGCGGAGACGGCCGCGCGCCACTGGCGGGTGAGAACGAGGTACGGCACGAACACCACGGCGGTGAGCTTCACACCGGCCGCGAGCCCGATCGTCCACCCGCGAAACCGCGCCGTCGGCGGGCGCGTGAGATCCCAGACGATCACCGCCATGAGAATCAGATTGATCTGATCCTGCCAGAGCGTCCCCCGCACCGATTCCAGATCCAGTGCGACCAGAGCCAGACCGCCACAGGCGACCGCGAGGTCGAGTCCGCCGCGATAACCCAATGCACGACAGCTTCGCCAGAGGGTTGCCCACAAGGCAACGCCGGACACCACGAATACCGCCACCTTCGCCGCGGTGAGCGGTATCACCGCCAGCGGGACGAAGAACAGCGCGGCAAACGGCGGATAGGTGAACCAGCCGCCCGGCGGAATGGGCTCGCTGTAGAGCGTCGCATCGTGCAGAACCTGCAGTGCGCCACCACGATAGATCTCCAGATCCCCCTGATTCACCAGCAGCCCGAACTGCGGTGCGGCGCGCAGGGGAATCAGCCACACCTGGACGATCAGTGCGATCACACCCGCCACCACGGCGACACCGGCCCATCCTGCCGATACATCTCGATCACGTTCCCGCATATATACCCCCGTACTCACGCAATTCGATAGATTCGCTAACTACGATCACCGTAACCCTTGGTACACAACAGGTTCGGAAACTCGGCCGACTCCGACATTGCCGCACAACTCACTCGGCGCCGACGACCAGCCCCCTCCGAATCCGGTTTCACGGCCCTGGCGGTATCGAGGCGAGGCCCGCACCGATTCCCCCGCACGCCCGGAGATTCAGGCCCGGACCGGTGTGGCGCAGCCGCGAACGCCTCGTCCCGGCTGCGAGACTGAACCCCCGCACCGGCACGGCACATCGGACGCGTGTCCGTCAACTCGATTCGACGCTGAAGGGTCAGGACCTGTGAGTACTGTTCGCTCGATCCGGGAGCTCATCGAGGTCGAGGATCCGGCGTGGCCCTCGTTGTGCGAGAGGTTCGCCGCGGCGGTTGTCCCGGTGGAGGTGCTGCCGGTCGACATGGAGCGGGCGTGCGAGGTGCTGTATCGACTTCAGGTGACCGCGTATTCGACGCTCGGAGCCTTGGCACTACCTACCGGCGGGCTGGTCGTCGATCATGGTTGGCTGCGCATCCTCGGCGGCGGGCACGGCGAGCTGCCGGATCTGGCGGCCGCCAACGAGATCGGCAAGCCGGGTGGCGCGGACACCGGAAAAGGCTCTCTGACAGTCGCTTTCGACGCACTGGGTGGTCAGTTCGCCGTCAACGGAGGCGGCCTGCCCGGCAAGGTCGGCGAGATCTGCTTCCTGGGCGCGGACACCCTGCGCTGGGAACCGATCGGCGCCGGGCATTCCGCATTCATCGCCTGGGCCGTCGGAGGCGGCGCGGGCGACTTCTACGCCGGGCTCCGGTGGTCGGGCTGGGCCGAGGAAGTCGAGGAGCTGTCCCCCGGTGAGGGGCTCTCGATCTACCCGCCGCTGTGGAGCGCGGAGGGACGGGCCGATATCGCCGGGACCAGCCGACGCCGCTGTCCCCTCACCGAATTGATCAGCCTGCACCTCGATATGGTCGATCGGATGAAAATCTGACCAGTCCCCGGCGCCGAAAACGCTAGGACCCCACTCGCGAGCCGAGGAAGCTCAGCAGGATCTGGACATCGTCGCCATAGTCGATGTGGGCGTTGGAGGCGTAGAAGTTGGCCATGTCGACCCCCTGCCGGCCCAGTTGCACCAGATCCTGGATGGAGTCGGGGTTGCTGATGCTCATCAGGGTGCGGGCTGCGGCGCGCAGGTCCCCGCGCACGGCGGTCGCGAAGGGGCCGATGACCGACCCGGCCAGCTCGAGGGTGGCGGGAGTCAGCGAGGCCACCTGGGTGGCGGCGGTGAGAGCATCGTCGCGGGCAAGGGATTCGACTGCGCCCCACAGGGTTTCCTGCATCTGCCCCACGGTGGCGGCAATCCGCACGATGTCGATCTGAGTCAGGGCGTCGGCGATGATGCTGGCGGCGGCGGTCCAGCCCGAGGGGTCCACGGCGGCCGCGGCGCGAATTACCGACGCGACCAGCGGCAGATCCACTCCTTCCGCGGCGTGGACGATCGGAGCCAGCGCGACGTTCAGCTTGCCGGCGATCTCGTGCGCGCCCGCGATGTCACCGGCCGCGATCAGATCCGGGAGTTCGGTGAGCCCATCGAGAATGGTGGGCAGGTTGGCGGCGGTGGCCGTCCAGCCCGCACCGACCGTGACCGCTTGCGCGAGTAGCGTACTGGGCTCGGTGGTGGCCGGGATGAGGTCCGCGATCGGCGAGGGGTCACCGCTGATCACCCGGCCCAGCGCCGACAGGAACGGGGATGCGGCGGCGTTGAGCGAGCAGTACAGATCGCCGTCGGCGCACAGGGTGCGCACGCGATCGGTCAGTGCGCCGAAATCCTGCCCCCTGGTTCCGGCGATCCCGTGTCCGGGCTGCGGATTACCCAGGGAGAGTGTGGTATTCGGGTCACGATGCGGATCGGCGAGCAACCCGACGCCGACCACCCGATCGGCGCTGATCGGACCGTTGCCGTTGCCGATCTCGGTGGCCAGATCACCGATGCCGTCCGCCCCCTGGCTGTAGCCCGCGAGCACGACCCGGGTGGAGCCGCACAGGCCGCGGACCATCTGACGCAACCTGGACTCGAGCGTACTCAGCGATTGTGCGTAGCTGAGCCCCTGATCGAAAGCGCTTGCGGCATAAGGGGTGTAGAGCACCGTGATGTCACGGCCGAATTGACGCTGCAGACCGTCGCCCACCGGCCTGAGCATCCCGACCGGCACTCGCGGATCCGCGCCGAGGTTCGTCTCCCAGGTGCCCGGCGCGAGAATCGCGGTGTACGGACTGCAGGGCTGAACACCGGATGCGTCCGCGTGCGCGACGCCGACCGCGGCGGTTCCGACCGTGACGGCCGCGGCGACCAACGCCGCCACGCCGGATGACGCGAGCCTGCTCATTGTCCAAATCCTCTGTTGCCGATAGGGTTTCACGACGATCAGCGAGCCATTCGATCGCGCCGAGTCGTCAGGGCTAATTCTCGCCACTCGCCCCCGTTTCCGCAGGGTTTTCAGACACATAATCATTTCAGATTCCGGGCGGCACTCTCACGGGCCCGAGTCCCGCTCAGTGGACGGTCGCGCATGACCGATCCGGCCGGAATCAGGACAGGCCTTCCCTTGACAGGACTCCCCGCGTCCCGCCTAATGATCAGCTACACATCGAAACACCGTTTCGCACAAAGAAACATCGGCGCGGGTAATCCGGGACACCGGTACCGCGCGCCGGATACACGAGCCACCCCTGTGAGGTACTCCCCCATGTCGCTACGCCGCGCGTTCGCCCTGGTCGCACTGTCGGCCACCCTCTTCGGAATCCATCCCGCCGCGCACGCCGGCGCGCCCGAACCGACCCAGTTCGGTGATCTGTGCATGCGCACCCAGATGCTCACCGCGAGCATCGACGAGGCATCCTTCCGCCGCGCCGGCGGAAACATCGACAATGTCGACTACACCGATCCCGCCGCATTCGCCGCGTCCAAGCCTCAGGTCAAACCTCTCACCACCACCCGTTTCGACACCGACGAGGACGGCGTCGCGAAACAGGTGCGCTGCAAGGGAAAGTCGGCCGACGCCGTGACCGCCGCCTACGGCCCGTACGTCGCCGGCGGCGAGGGTGACTGCGCGAGCGCGAACCGCCGCACGGTGTGGGAGGCCTCGATCATGCTCTCCGCGACCGAACGCATGGCGCAGGTCCGTCAGCTCGACGACATCGTGATCGACCCCGACACGCAGGCGCGCAGCGGCCCCGAGTGGCTCGCCGACTTCCCTACCGCGACAAAGGATTCCGACGGCCGCGTTCATCTGCCGTCCAAGTCGCTGCTCGTCCCGCTGAGCGCGCCGAACATTCCCGAGGCGTTCAAGGGGCAGCACTACTGCACGCTCGCCGCGCACGCCTACGTGAAGCGGCTGCTGCTCGGCCAGGCACTGCCCTGATCGCACCCGTGTACTCGTGCCGTCACGTCCGCTCGGTGGTGGCGTGACGGTCCCGGCGCTCGAACACCACGATCGTCACCATCAGCACCGCCTCACCGACATTGCCCAGCGCAGGCACGGACACCGCCGCCGCCGAGGTCACGATCATCGCGATGACCCCGGCGGTGAGCCACGGGCCGCTCCCGCGCCGCCACAGCACGATCGCTGTCACCAGCAGCACGACCACCACGAGCAACGTGGCGAACGGCGGACCCGACACCGTTTCCGGCACATACCGCAGAGTGTCGGCGAACCGGCGCGGCTCCAGGACCAGTCCGGAGAGCTCGGCTACCCCCCACAGCATCGACCCCACGAACAGCACCCACCCCCACCACGGAATCGAGCGCCTGTTCGCGAGCAGCGGCGCCGCCCAGAGCACCAGCAGCGGGGTGAGCACGGCATGGCCGACGAACCGGCCGATACTGAGCCCGTGCAACAGCGGCC
The DNA here is from genome assembly GCF_001613145.1 of Nocardia jejuensis NBRC 103114. Taxonomy (GTDB): domain Bacteria; phylum Actinomycetota; class Actinomycetes; order Mycobacteriales; family Mycobacteriaceae; genus Nocardia; species Nocardia jejuensis. The sequence continues at coordinate 176,646 of NZ_BDBU01000002.1, read as the reverse complement.
CCGTGCCGAGCATCGCGCCGAGACCGAAAACCGCTGCGTCGTAAGCAAGTCCGACACCGACCACCCGCAGCAACCAGATATTCCACCCGGCCGCGATACGCGGATGCAACAGCACCACACAACCGAGCTGAACGACACTCAGCAGCAACAGAACCGCGGACACCATGGAATCTCCCGAGAAACCGACGACCCGTACCGTTCCGGCGCAGGTGTTGCGCAGCACAGTAACCCGGACTCCGCCAGGATTCGACCGAGGTCATCGCGCATGAAATCACTCCGCCGCGGCGACCGGCGCGCTCGCCGAATACCTCACGCTGTCGCCTCGGACAGTCGGTCGCGAGATCGGCACACCGGCATCGCCCGCGCTCGCTCGTCGGGCCGGTGCGCGAACCGGACCACGACCAGCCGGTAACCTCCCAGGCATGAGTGCAGGCCTGTTCGGACTTCTCGACGATGTCGCGGCTCTGGCCCGACTCGCGGCGGCGTCCCTCGACGACATCGGCGCCGCGACGGGCAAGGCGACCGCCAAAGCCGCCGGCGTGGTGATCGACGACACCGCCGTCACACCGCAGTACGTGCAGGGCATCACCGCCGACCGCGAGATTCCGATGATCAAGCGGATCGCCGTCGGGTCGTTGCGCAACAAGTTGCTGTTCATCCTCCCGGCCGCACTGATTCTGAGTCAGTTCGCACCCTGGGCACTGACCCCGATCCTGATGATCGGCGCCACCTATCTGTGTTTCGAAGGCGCGGAAAAGGTCCTGGCCCGATTCCTGCATCACGAGAGCCACGGATCCGAGTCCGGCGCGCCCGCCGACGAGAAGTCGATGACCGCGAGCGCCATTCGCACCGATTTCATCCTCTCGGCCGAAATCATGGTGATCGCCCTCAACGAGGTGGCGAGCCAGTCGTTCGTCCCGCGGCTGATCATTCTCATCATCGTCGCCCTGGTCATCACCGCCGCCGTGTACGGCGTCGTCGGCGTCATCGTGAAGATGGACGACGCGGGTCTCGCTCTGGCCCAACGCTCTTCGCAGTTCGCACAGCGCATCGGCCGCGGACTGGTCGCGGGCATGCCCAAGCTCCTGTCGGTGCTGTCCACCGTCGGCACCGTCGCCATGCTCTGGGTCGGCGGCCACATCCTGCTCACCGGCACCGACACTCTCGGCTGGCACACCCCCTACGGATGGGTGCACCACGCCGAGGAATCCATCCGCGACGCCGTGCAGGGCGTCGGCGGCCTGTTGGCCTGGCTCGCCAACACCACCGTGTCCGCGATCATCGGATTCGTCGTCGGCACCGTCGTGGTCCTGATCGTGCAGGCCCTGCCCTTCGGCAAGAAGCACTGACCCGCAAGCCCATCGCATGCGGGAATTGCCGCGCACGGCAACGATATTCGACCCACCGCACAGACGAAGAAAGAGCCCTCCCGAAGGAGGGCTCTTCTTTGTGTCGAGAGGGGGACTTGAACCCCCACGTCCCTAAGGACACTAGCACCTCAAGCTAGCGCGTCTGCCATTCCGCCACCCCGACCGGTGTGCTCAGCAAGGTTATCGGATGTCGTCGCCTGGACCAAATCGGCTCTCGAGGTGCGGTTATTCACCACGGGGAGCCGATTCAGGCAACTACCGACGGTCGCCGCCGGGCCGAATTCCGACCCGGCAGGCCACCCCCGAAAATCAGGCTGTCAGAGCCTCGAGCAGTGCGGCACGCTGCCGCGAACCCAGGCCGCCGATACGGCGGTCGGCGGGGATCTCCGCCTCATCCATCAGCTTCGCCGCCTTCACGGGGCCGATGCCCGGCAGCGCCTTGATCACGGCCGCAACCTTCGTCTTCTTGACAAGGTCTTCCTTGTCCGCGCGCTTCAGCACTTCGGCCAGGCTGACCGAACCCTTCTTGACCTGCGCGATCAGCTCAGAGCGCGCCTTACGAACCGCGGCGGCCTTGGCCAGCGCCTCGGAGCGTTGTTCGGGGGTCATTGTGGGCAGAGCCATATGTCCTTACCTTTCACTCGTTCGCTGGTACGTCGGCGTCGATTACACATGACACCAGGCCGCGCGTTGGTACGACACACCGCGTGGACCGGGTCGACACGTCGATTGACCGGCGAATCAGCTCTCCGGACGCAGGTCATCTGACCAGGAGTTTGCCGAAAAATACACCTGCCCAATCCCCTGTTGGACGGCTGTCGAAGGCACTACGGTGAGCCCGAACATCACTCGCGCACCGGTGGAGGGCTGGGCACATGCAGGGGACGTATCAGTACGCTGAGCGGGCAATCTCCGATCTACCCCTGGCGGACCGATACGACAGCCGCGACCCCGTGACCTGGAACGGGGCGAAGGTCTATCCGATGCACTCGCAGGTCGTCGGAACCTCCCCCACGACCGTGTCGCTCGCCCTGCGCTCCTGCGCACCACGAATCGGCGTGCGAAGTCTCGGAATCGGGTTGTCCGTCGACGGCGGGCACGTTCTGCTCGCGGGCCGGCAGTTGCGCGGAGTCGACGTGTGGAGTGACGCGATGTCCGACGGCATCGATCTGCAGGTGTGCCCGACCAATGCCGACGCGGCCATCGCCCTCACTCCCGTCTGGGTGGACGAGACCGGCCGCACCGTCTCGTGGTCCGGCAATTACGGCATGCTCATCACCCGCGAACAGGGGCACCATGTGCTGCACTGCAGCACCGGTGTCGGCCCGCCGGACTTCAGCGAACTCGTGGTCGAGGTGGCCACCGCCGCAACACCTCGCCGGCCCGAACCGCCCGCCGAATCCGCCCGATACCGCGAGGCCCTGTACGAGCTCGGAGTGGCCATGCACGGACGCGGCGAGGAGGAGCAGGCGTGCCAATTGTGGTCGCAGGCAGCCACTTCCGGCCATCTCGGTGCGGCCTACGACCTGGGCGTCGTCCGTTTCCGTCAGCGCGATCTCGCCGAAGCGGAGTACTGGTGGCGCACCGCCGCCGAGGCCGGAGACACCCGGGCCATGTCCGGTCTGGCGACGGTGCTGGAGCGTCTCGGCAGATCCACCGAGGCCAGAATTTGGCGGGCGGCGCTCGCGGAGACCTGAGCCCGCTCCGCCTAGGCGGGCGCGGGCGCCCCGCTCCGGTACCGGCGCAGATACTCCCCGGTCAGCGACTCGGGATGCTCGAGCAACTCGGCGGGCGTCCCCGTGCAGGTGATCTCGCCACCGTTCTTGCCGCCGTCCGGACCCAGATCGATCACCCAATCCGCGTGCGCCACCACGTCGAGATTGTGTTCGATGACGATGACCGTATTGCCCCGTTCCACCAGTCCATCCATGAGACCGAGCAGCGTATCGACGTCCGACATGTGCAGACCGGTGGTCGGTTCGTCCAGCACGTACACGGTCCCGGTGTTCTGCAGCTGCGTCGCGAGTTTGATGCGCTGACGTTCACCGCCGGACAGCGTGCTCATGGCCTGACCGAGGCTCAGGTAATTCAGGCCCACTTCATTCATGGTGTGCAACTTGGCATTCAGCGCCTTCTCGGTGAAGAAGCCGACCGCGTCCTCCGCCGACAGTTCCAGCACGTCCGCAATCGACTTGCCGCGCAGGGTGAGTGCGAGCACGTCCTCGGAAAACCGCCGCCCGTCACAGGATTCGCAGTGCGTAGTGACCGGATCCATGTACGCGACCTCGGTGATGATCACACCGCGCCCACCGCACTCCTTGCACGCGCCGTCGGAATTGAAGCTGAACAAACCCGCGGCCTGACCGGTCGCCTTGGCGAACAGCTTCCGGATGGGATCCATCAGCCCCAGATAGGTGGCGGGCGTGGACCGCGAAGACGCCGCGATCGCGGACTGATCCACGAACACCGACTCCGGATACCGGCGCATGAACTCGTCCCGGATCAGTGAACTCTTCCCCGACCCCGCGACGCCGGTGATGGCGGTGAGAACGCCGGTCGGGATCGTGGCGGTCACGTTCTTCAGGTTGTGCGCGGTGGCGCCGACGACCGTCAACTCCCCCGTCGGCCTCCGGAAGTTCTCCTTCACGGCGAAGGTGCGCCGCAGCCCCCGTCCGGTGAGGGTGTCCGCGGCGCGCAGTTCCTCGAAGGTGCCTTCGAATACGATCTCACCGCCGTGCACGCCCGCGCGCGGTCCGACATCCACGATGTGATCGGCGATCTGGATGACATCCGGATCGTGTTCGACGACAAGCACGGTATTGCCCTTGTCCCGCAACGCCTCCAGCATCCGGTTCAGCCGGCCGACATCGCGCGGGTGCAGCCCCACGCTGGGCTCGTCGAAGATGTAGGTCATCCCGACCAGCGTGCTGCCCAGATGTTTGATCATCTTCAGGCGCTGCCCCTCACCGCCCGAGAGTGTCGAGGTCGGCCGATCCAGGCTCAGGTACCCGAGCCCGATGTCCGCGACCCGCCCGAGCGCCACCCGTGTGGCCTCGATCAGCCCGTAGGCGGCCGGATCGGTGACCGTGCCGAGCACCTCGAGCAGATCGGTGATCTGCAGAGCCGTCCACTCGGCGATGGTGCGCCCGTCGATCTCGGTGGCGAGCGCCTTCGAGTTCAGCCGCGCACCATGACACCCGGGGCAGACGCCATCGGTGAGGAACTTGGAGATCTGTTCGCGCGTCTTCTCCGAGAGCCCGGAGGTATCGCGCTTGACCCGTGACCGCGTGAACTTGTCGGCCAATCCCTCGTAATCGGCCTTCCAGGTGCCCTTGTTGAAAGTCAGGTCCACTTTGCCGCCGCTGCCGTGCAGCAGGTCGTGCCTTTCCGCATCGGTGTAGTCGGCGAGCTTCTTGTCCAGGTCGAATCGCCCCGAGTTGCCGTACAACTGCCAGTCGCCGCTGCCGACGCCGTACCCGGGCAACAGGATTGCGCCCTCGTTGAGCGACTTCGTCCGGTCCACAAGCTTTTCGGGGTCGGCGGTGACCACCATGCCGAGCCCGTCGCAGTCGGGGCACATGCCCTGCGGGGTGTTGAAAGAGTAGTCGTGGACCAGCCCGGTCGAGGGTGATCCGAAGCGCGCGAAAAGGGCTCGGATGAGCGCGTAGATGTCGGTCATGGTGCCGACCGTCGAGCGCGGTCCCCCGCCGACGGCCTTCTGATCGATGATCACCGGCGCGGTCAGGTTCTCGATGGCCTCGGCGTGCGGGCGTTCGTAGCGAGGCAGGAAGTTCAGGACGAAGGCCGGAAATGTCGCGTACAGCTGCCGCTGCGATTCGATGGCGATGGTGTCGAACACGATGGAGGACTTGCCGGAGCCGGATACCCCGGTGAAAACGGTGATCTTGTTCTTGGGAATGTCGAGGGAGACGTTGCGCAGATTGTGCTCGCGGGCGCCGAGTACCCGGATCGCGTCGGCGGAGGCAAAGGACATGCGCCCACGATGCCATCCCACACCCCCGAAATGCGCGTACGTTTGTGATGCGAATCACAGTGAAAACGTGGGATTTCAGGGTGTGACCCCGATGGCCGAACAGGGCCGCCGATCTACAGTGACGGGCGTTCACCGAGCAGAAAACGAGGACCACACCCATGAAGACCATGCGTTTGACGGCAGGCATGGCCGCGGCCGTGTTCGCCGTGACCCTGCTGTCCGGCTGCACCGAGGTCGCCAAGGCCCTCAACAAGGGTGGCGACACCAAGTGCAGCGAGTACCTCACGCAGAACGCCGACGATCAGCGCATGACCATCACCAAGTTCATCCAGCAGCAGTCCGGCAATGACGCCACCCCGCCGGGCACGCAGGTGGATCTGAGCATGGCGGCCGTACAGGGGCTGTGCCAGGTGCAGGCCAATGGCGACACCCCGATCAAGAACGCGGATATCGCGGGCATCTTCCTCAAGAAGTAGCGACCGCCGCCTCGAGAAGTAGCGACCGCCGCCGATTCCGGCCGACACTCGAGGTTGCTTGGAGTGCACTCCAGGTGACTACCGTCGTGGGATGAGCAAAACATGGTTCATCACCGGCGTCTCACGAGGATTCGGCCGAGAATGGGCGCTCGCCGCGCTCGAGCGGGGCGACAGCGTCGCGGGCACCGCGCGCGACCTGAGCACCGTGGACGACCTCGTCACCAAATACCCCGACACCTTCGTGCCCATCCAGCTGGACGTGACCGACCGCGCACAGGACTTCGCCGCCGTCGAGCAGGCGGCCGAGCGGTTCGGACGGCTCGATGTCGTGGTCAACAATGCCGGCTACGGACAGTTCGGCATGGCCGAGGAACTGAGCGAGGAAGAACTCCGGAATCAGTTCGAGACCAACGTCTTCGGCGCGATGTGGGTCACCCAGGCCGCGCTCCCGATCCTGCGCGAGCAGGGCAGCGGGCACATCATCCAGGTCTCCAGCATCGGCGGCATCTCCGCGTTCATGAATCTGAGCGCGTACCACGCCTCGAAGTGGGCGCTCGAGGGTTTCTCGCAGGCACTCGCCGCCGAGGTCTCGTCGTTCGGCATCCACGTGACCCTCATCGAGCCGGGCGGTTTCGGCACCGACTGGTCCGGCCCGTCGGCCAAGCACGCCACCCCGAATCCGGCGTACCAGCCGCTGCGGGACGCGCGGGCCGCGCAGCGTTCGGCGATGCCCTCCGGTGATCCGACCGCGACCGGCACCGCGATCCTGGCCGTGGTCGATGCGGACGAGCCGCCGCTGCGCATGTTCCTCGGCGAGATTCCACTGGCCATCGCGACCAAGGATTACGAATCGCGCCTGGAACTGTGGCGCAAATGGCAGCCGGTCGCCGCTGCCGCACAAGGCAAGTGAGGGCTCGGGCCCTCTAGGATCGCGGAACGCGCGCCCGCCCCGGGGCGCGCGTTCGGCATTTCCCGGCGCGGTGGACACCATGTCCCGGGCAACGGGCTATGGAACCTCGATCATCGATTCGATCCCGTCGAGCAGGCGGTTCAGCCCGAAATCGAACTCGCCGTGCGGGTCTCCCGGGGCCTGGTGCAGTTCCCCGGCGGCCGAACCCACCCGACTCGAGATCGGGAACTGTTCGGCGGGCATGACCTGCTGCAGTAGTGGTCCGTGCACCTCCCACCATTGCGCGTCGGTCATCTCGTGGGCGCTGCGCGCGGCCGCGACCGCCATACGCGCGTTCCCCGTCGCGAATTCGGACAGGACCGCGATCACGCGATCCATATCGATATCCGAGAGCCCGATGCCGTCGATGGCCGCGAGTTGCCGCTCGTATCGGCGCTGCCGCCCCGGCCCGAGCACGTGCCGCCACGGGGGCACCTCCAGAAGCCATGGATGCCTGAGGATTTCGGTTCGCACCTGACCCGCGATGGCCGACATCCGTTCGCGCACCGGCAGTTCCGGCGAAATGGGCGCGTCCTCGGCGGCGACCGCATCGACCATCAACACGATGAGCGCCTCTTTGCTCGGCACATAGGTGTACAGGCTCATCGGCCGCAGCCCGAGTTCGGCCGCGACCGTCCTGATCGACACCTTCTCGTACCCGTCCCGATCCGCGACCGCGACGCCGGTGCGCACGACGGTATCGACGCTGACCGTCTGCTTCGGCCCACGCACACCCGGCCGAGCGGGCAGTACCTCGCGCCACAGCAGGCTCATCAACCGTCGCGCCTGCTCAGCAGCGGTTTCCTCGGCCACGGGCACTCCCTCCGGAATTTCAGTACAATGTACGGCGTTACATTACTCCGTACGCCATACGCCGATCTAAGGGGATGCCCTGCCCGCCGCACGCACCACCCTCCCGCACGGCCGACAGGCCGTCCAACTGACCTATCTTCCCGACCGGCACATGTTCGCAGCCTGGACGTGGACGGGCAGCGCTCCGGGCACCGCGCCCGATCTGGGCGACCGAGAGACTCTCGCACTGGCCGTTCCGACCAGCGACGGGGTGTGCGTCCTCGATGTGGATTGTGCTGTGCTGGAACCCGAACGGCTCGGCGGACTCGACGAGACGGACCTCGGCGCATCGGCACTCGCCTGGCGCGCGATCGTGGCACACGGGTCCGGATCGATACCCGTGGCCGGGCACGCGGTTCCCAATGCCACCGGCACCGCGGTCGTATCGGCCGATCGCGCCATGCACGCGTTCACCGACAGCACGGGCGTGGCGACCGAGTTGCGCACCACGCTGAAAGCCGAACTGCGCCCGTATCAGGCACGCGGGATCGGCTGGCTGCGCGAGACCGTCGCGACGCACGGCGGCGCGGTGCTGGCCGACGAGATGGGCCTGGGCAAGACCGTGCAGGCGATCGGTTTCCTGCTCGGCCGTGCCGACCAGGGCCCACAGCTGGTGGTGTGCCCCACCTCGCTGGTGCGCAACTGGGCGCACGAGATCGAGCGCTTCGCCCCCGGCCTGCGTCCGATCACCTGGCGCGGCGGCGCGTTCGCCGACCCGCTCGACGCGGGCGCGATCGTGATCACCGGTTATCCCACCCTGCGCGGGCACGGCGCGCTCCTCACCGAGCAGCACTGGGCCACGGTCGTTTTCGACGAGGCGCAGGTTCTGAAGAATCCGCGCACCCAGGTCGCCAAGGCCGCGCGCACCATCTCGGCCGATGCTCGCGTCGCCCTGACCGGCACGCCGGTGGAGAACCATCTCGACGAGCTGTGGGCCCTGCTGCACCTGACCGTGCCCACCGCCTTCACCCACAAGGCCCAGTTCCGCCGCCGCTTCGTTCGACCGATCCACGAGGGTTCCGCCGACGCAGTCCTGCGCCTGCGTGACGCGCTTGAGCCGATCCTGCTGGGCCGCAAGAAGTCCCAGGTCGCGGCCGCGCTACCGGCCAAGATCCACACCGACCTGGTGTGCGACCTCACCAGCGAGCAGGAACGCCTCTACGACGAGTTGCTCACCACAGCCGAAGCCGACGGTTTCGGCACCGGCGCACAACGCCACACCCGGGTGCTCGCGGCGCTCACCGCGCTCAAGCAGGTGTGCAACCATCCGGGACTGATCAACGGCGATCTCGGCGAATTGATCGGTCGCTCCGGCAAATTCGACGTCTGCGCCGATATCCTGGCCAACAATCTCGAAGCGGGCGACCCTACGCTGATCTTCACCCAATATCGCAAGACCGGCGAACTGCTGGTGCGGCACTGCGCCCAGGAGTTCGGCATCGAGGCCCCGTTCTTCCACGGCGGCCTGACCCAGGCCGAGCGCGGCGATATCGTCACCCGCTTCCAATCCCCGGACGGCCCACCGATTCTGGTGCTGAGTCTGCGCGCGGCCGGGACGGGTCTCACGCTCACTCGCGCGGCCGATGTCATCCACTACGACCGCTGGTGGAACCCCGCCGTCGAGGCCCAGGCCTCGGATCGGGTGCATCGCATCGGGCAGACCCGCACGGTCACCGTGACCACGCTGACCTCCGGCACCACGGTGGAGGAGCACATCGCCGGTATGCACGACCGCAAGTCGGCGCTCGCCGACCTGAGCGACACGTCCGGCATCGCCACGCTGGCCCGTCTCGACGACGACCGCCTGATGGAGATCCTGCGCCGGAAGCGAGGCAACTGACATGGCGGACAACGAATTCGGCTATACCCGATGGGGCATGGACTGGGTCCGGCTGGCCGAACCGCTGCGGGTCACCAAGCCCGAGCCGCTGCTCCCTCGGGCTCGTAGCGTCGCGCGCAGCACCGCGATTCGCACCGAGGTCGAGGGTTCCACGGTGCGAGCCCACATCCATCGCGGATCCCAGGCCTCGGTCACCTATTTCGAGATCGCGCCGCTCTCGCGCACCACCATCTCCGCCATCGCGGCGTTGATCCCGGCCACGAGCGTCCAACTCTCCGACGAGGATCACGCCACCCTGATCGCGGCCGGCATCACCCTCGCACCGACGCTCGCCGCGATCGACTGCTCCTGCCCGGCGCGCAACGAGCGATGCCTGCACATGCTGGCGACCTGTTACGACCTCGCGCGGCGAGTCGACGAAAACCCACGGCTGGCACTGGATCTGCAGGGTTATCGCAGCCCCACCGCCCCCGAGGACTCCCCCGCCGGAGTCCCGCCCGCACGCTGGACTCCGCTCGACACTCTGGACCCCGCAACCTACTTCGAGCCGCTGGTCTGACCCCGATTTCCGTTTCCGGTGACGTCTCCGCTAATCTTTGTGAAGCAACACGGAAACACCCGGTCGGGGTGGCGGAATGGCAGACGCGCTAGCTTGAGGTGCTAGTGTCCTTAGGGACGTGGGGGTTCAAGTCCCCCTCTCGACACAGAGCACAAGTATCTATAACCGGCGGTTACAGATACCAAGAGTTACAGATAAATCCCTTCGGGTTCTCCCGGAGGGATTCTTCGTTTTCAGGGCACGGCGTGACGGTCGATCAATGCCACGACCTGCTCATACCCCACGGCTGGGCCGACCGGGCCGCTTTCGCGCACCGCGAGCGCCGCGGTGACGGCGGTCTCGAGCGCCGCGCGATACAGCAGCGATCCGGTGCTGACGCGCTTGACACCGAGCCGCGCCAGCTCGTTCACCGGACGCTGGGCCAGCACATTGAGCGGCAGGGTCGTCCCCTCGATCACGGCGGTGATGTCCTCGTCGGTGACGAGCCCGGGAACGAACAGGCCGTCGGCTCCCGCATCGGTGTAGCGCACGGCTCGCTCGAGGGTGCCGTCTCGGTCGATCCCGAGCCAGTGGGTGTCGATGCGCGCGTTGACGAACAGTCCCGGCGCACCGTCCTTGAAGCCGCGCACCACCCGGGCATGGGCTTCGGCATCACCCGCCGCGTCCTCGACATTCACTCCCGCGACGCCGATCTCCCACAGCCTGGCCGCCAGCTCGCGTGGATCGACCCCGAAACCGGATTCGACATCCACGGTGATCGGCACCGGCAGGCGCACGAGAGTGCGCGCGAGAGAAAGGGTTTCATCCAGCGTCGCACCGGCGGCGTCCGGAACCCCGTGTGTGGCAGCGACACCGAGACTGGTGGTGCCGATCGCGGGGAACCCCGCCTCGACGAGTGCTGCGGCCGAGGCGAAGTCCCAGGCGTTGGGCAGCACCAGTGGCCGATCGCCGTGGTGCAGTCGATAAAACGGGCTCGCCGCCAGCGCCGACGCGTGCGCCCGGCCCGGACACGCGTGCCTGCCCTCGCCGAACGGACGGCCGGTCAGGTCGACCTCCACCACCGCACCGTCGGCGCCGATCCGCCGGGTCAGCGGTACGGGCGGAGTGCGCCCCTCGATCAGGAAGGCGGTCGCATCGCACGCCTGCACCAGCAGGCCGATCCGGGCGGCAGTCAGCTCGTCCTGCACTCCGCCGCAGGCCGCGACGAGCCGCGCGATCGCCGCGTCCGCCTCCGGGGTCACCGCCAGATGTGGCTGGTAGCAGGCGGCGACCGCCTGGACATCCGCGACCGATACTCCGAGTCCCATCGCCCGGGCCAGCACTGCCACGTGGTGCTCACCCTCGTGCCGCAGCAGGCTCGCGACATCGATGCCCGCCAGCTCTCGTTCCACCAGGGCCCTCCTGCGCGTGTGCGCCGCGCCCTCGCTGAAGCGAACGACGTTGGCGCGCAGCCACGCCACGCCGTGATCGCTCTCGGGCACCGACGGCACCGGAAGATTCATCATGCGATCAGCCTATGGCCGGAACACTTCGGTCCGGCCCGAACCATGGTCGCTACCGACCGGGTTCAGAGAGTGCCCTCACGTGCGGCCCGCCACAGATCGACCGCCCCGTCGTCGTCGAGCAGTGCGTCGATCTCGGCGAGTTCCTCGCCGGCGAACTCGAGATCGTCCAGGGTGGCGACATTCTGTTCGAGCTGCCCGGTCGAGGACGCACCGATCACCAGCGAGGTCACCCGCGGATCGCGCAGTGCCCAGGCCAGCGCCAGTTGCGCCAGACTCTGCCCACGCCGCTCGGCGACCGCGTTCAGCTTGCGCAGTCGATCGATCATCTCGTCGGTCAGCAGTTCGTTCTGGAACGACGAGTCGCGCGCGGCACGCGAACCCTCCGGCACGCCCCCGAGGTATTTCCCGGTCAGCAACCCCTGCGCGAGCGCGGTGAACCCGATGACCCCGAATCCCTCGCTCTCGGCGGTGTCGAGCAGTCCCTCGGTCTCGATCCAGCGATTGAGCATCGAGTACGACGGCTGGTGAATCAGCAGCGGCGTGCCCAGCTCGCGCAGCAGCGCGGCCATCGTCGCCGAGTTCTCCGCCGTGTACGAGGAGATGCCGACATACAGCGCTTTGCCTTGTCGCACAGCGGTATCCAGCGCCGTGGCGGTCTCTTCCAGCGGAGTGCTCGGATCGAATCGATGCGAGTAGAAGATGTCGACGTAGTCCAGCCCGAGCCGGTTCAGCGATTGGTCGAGCGAGGCGAGCACGTACTTGCGGGATCCGCCGCCCTGCCCGTACGGCCCAGGCCACATATCCCACCCGGCCTTGCTCGAGATGATCAATTCGTCGCGATACGCCGCCAGATCTTCCCGGAACAACCGTCCTGCGTTGATCTCGGCGGCACCGTACGGCGGCTCGTAGTTATTGGCCAGATCGAAGTGTGTGATTCCGAGATCGAATGCGCGCAGAGCGATCTCGCGCTGCACCTGGAACGGCCGATCATCGCCGAAGTTGTGCCAGAAGCCGAGCGAGAGCACCGGAAGATCGAGACCGGATCGACCACACCGGCGATACTGCATGCTGCCGTCATAGCGGGTGGGTTCGGGAACATACGCCATCGAGACCTCCTCCATAGACTCCGTCCAGCCTAGAACCCACCGCCCGGACGCACGCATACGGCCCCTGAACAGGCATTATCATCGCCGAGCCGGTTCTGTCGGCCCCGATCTCAGCCATCCCGGCGCGGGAGCGCACGCACCCACAGTCGGCTGCTGCCGCCGTCATCGGTCGCCATCAGCACGCCGGAGGGCAGCAGGCCAACCTGCGCTCGCCCGGCTCGGACGGGTAGCGAAATCTCTTGCCGGCCATCGCACTCCGCGTTCAGCGAATCGAGATGCACCACCCCGTTCAGACGCACCACCACCAGCGCTCGGCCCTCGCGCAGGAGTACCTGCGAGAGGTCCACCTGCGCCGCTCCGGGGCCGTCGACCGCGGCGCCCGAGCTGGGCCAGCACCGCAGACGCGGTGTGGGGCCGGTGGTCTGACCGAGGACGACGCACCCGTGAGCATCACAACCGACGCGCGAGGCGAGGGCGTTCGCACCGGGCAATTCGATCCGCTGCCAGGTGACCCCGTCTCGCGAAATCCATTGCAGCGCCCGTGTGGCGCCGCCGCGCAGGGTCTGGCCCACCATCACGAACCCGCGCGGCCCGACGGTCACCTCGGCGACGCCGGTCAGCTCGCCGGGTGCCGAGCTCAGCGCCGGATCGTCGGAATGCCGCGTCCATCGTGCGCCGTCGCCCGAGGTCCACACCGCCGCCCCGTAGCGTCCACCCGGGCCGTCCCACCCGCCGGCCAGCAGGTCGATTCCGCCCAGCGCCGCCGCGCCGGTCACCGCGATCGCGTGCGGCCCCCCGAACATCTCGACCACCTGGGGGTACTCCTCCAACCCGGTGGCGTCTCCGCTCCACACCGTCATGCGCGGATTGCTGTGTGCCCCACCGAAAGCCTGACCGAGTACCACCAGCCGGTCGCCGACCCCGACCGAGATCAACTCCGCCCCGAACGCGTACCCGCTGTGCGGCCGTACGGGCACTGCCCGCCAACGAATCCCGTCGTCGGTCTCCCACGCGGCCGGTTCCCGGTCCGTCCCCCGCGGCACCGACCCCAGCGCCAGCACACCTGCCCCGAACGGCACGATCCGCAGCACCCGCGCACCCGGTGCGGGCGCGGGCACTTCTCGCCACGGCGAATCCGGCACGGCCCCAACGTATCCGGCGAGCAGAGCGAGGGCCGCCACCACGATGAGGGCCCGCTTCATTCATTCACTGTGCCAGAACGGCGTTCCGGACGCCGGGCTGTTCCGCACCGCGGCGCCGCTTCCCGCCGCAACCGCGCGTGTCGGCGCACCGGACCCGCCCCGGCGACGCGCCTACCTCTTGCGGAGTCCGGTGAACGCGACGCCCAACCCCACCAGCACGACCAGCGGCCCGATGATGGCCCAGATCGAGTGTCCGTTCATACCGCCGCTCTGACCGAGCAGATCGAGGCCCTGGAGGGTCCAGATGCCGCCCATCAGGACGAGCAGTATTCCGACGATCGACCACACCCAGCGCATAGCCGCTCCTCGGATCACTTGCCGCAGCCTGGACCCCTCCATGGTGCCACGCGAACCGGGTCAGAACGCGATGAAGAGAATCTCGTCGCGGGAATAGTCGTGCCCGGGGTGGTTCTCGGCCAGGTGGGCCTGGGTCTTGGTGACGAGATCGTCTTCGTCGGTGCCGACGATCGATTCGCCGCACGGGCAGTTCAGGTTTCGCTTCATCAGGGTTCCTTTCTTCTCGATCACCAAGCCTAGGCCGTATGGCGCGGCCCGGCCGGGACAACCCCTTTCGGCATATGGTTTCCAGCATGACGAGCAACCCGTTCTTCGAGCGCAGCACGCTGCCCTTCCAGTTGCCTCCGTTCGCGCGGATCCGCGCGGAGCACTATCTGCCCGCGTTCGAGCGCGGGATGGCGGAGCAGTTGGCGGAGATCGCCGCGATCACGGCGCTCGACGGCGAGCCGACGTTCGACGATACGGTCGTGGCCCTGGAGCGTTCGGGCACGCTGCTGACCCGGGTCGCGAACGTGTTCTTCAATATCTCCGGGTCCGATTCGACTCCCGGCACGGACGCGATCGACACCGAGATCTCGCCGCGGCTGGCCGCGCATCGTGATGCCATCCACCTCGATCCCGCGCTGTTCGCTCGAATCGAGTCGCTGTACGCCCGGCGCGCGGAACTCGGCCTCGAACCCGAGGAATCACGTCTGCTCGAGCAGTACCGCACCAGGTTCGTGCGGTCCGGCGCGCGGCTGGACACCGCCGGCCAGCAGCGTCTGCGCGAACTCAACGCCGAGCTGGCGACCGCGGCCACCGCGTTCGGCCAGAACATCCTGGCCGCGACCAACGCCGCCGCGGTGATCGTGGACGGCCGGGACGAACTGGCCGGGCTCACCCCGGCGGCGGTCACGGTCGCCGGTGAGAACGCCCGCTCGCTGGGCCATGAGGGTTCCTGGGCGCTGAGCCTGCAGAACGTGTCCAATCAGCCGGTCCTCGCGGAGCTGGATTCGCGCGAGGTGCGCCGGCGCGTGATGACGGCGTCGCTGGGCCGCGGCTTCGGCGCGGACGGGAGCAACAGCCGTCTCGCGGTCCGGATCGCCGCGCTGCGGGCCGAACGCGCCGCGCTGCTCGGCTACCGCGATCACGCGGCGTACGCGGTCGAGGATCAGACCGCCAAGACCACCGACGCGGTCGAGGAGATGCTCGCGCGCCTGGTCGCGCCCGCCGTGGCCAATGCCGAACAGGAGGCGGCCGAACTGGCCGCCGCCATGCGGGCGGGCACGGGCGAGCAGGATCTCGAACTGCGCTCCTGGGACTGGCAGTTCTGGTCGGAAAAGGTTCGTATCGACCAGTTCTCGGTGGACGCCGAGGCCCTGCGCCCCTACCTCGAGCTCGAGCGTGTGCTGCGCGACGGGGTCTTCTTCGCCGCGGAGAAGGTGTACGGCATCACCCTGCGCGAACGCGACGACCTGGTCGGCTATCACCCGGAGGTGCGCGTCTTCGAGGTCTTCGACGGGGACGGGGACCCGCTGGGGCTGTTCCTCGGCGACTTCTTCGCCCGCCCCTCCAAGCGCGGTGGTGCGTGGATGAACGAATTGGTCAGCCAGTCGGCGCTTTTCGGCACGCGCGCGGTCGTGGTCAACAATCTCAATATCGCGAAGCCCCCCGCGGGTGAGCCCGCCCTGCTCACCTGGGACAACGTCCGGACCCTGTTCCACGAGTTCGGACACGCGCTGCACGGCCTGTTCTCCGATGTGCGGTTCCCGTTCTTCTCCGGCACCGAGGTTCCCCGCGATTTCGTGGAGTTCCCCTCTCAGGTCAACGAGATGTGGATGGCCCGGCCGGAGGTGCTGGCCAATTACGCCAGGCATGTGGAGACCGGTGAGCCGATGCCCGCCGCGCTGCTCGATCGGCTGGCGGCGGCCGAACGCTTCGGCAACGGCTTCCGCACCGTGGAGTATCTCGGTGCGGCACTGCTGGATTGGGCCTGGCACCGCATTTCCGCCACGCAGACGCCGGATGCGGACGATGCCGAAGCGTTCGAGGCCGAGGCGCTGAGCAAGGCCGGTCTGGCGTTGGACACCATCCCGCCGCGCTACCGGACCGCCTACTTCGCGCACATCTTCTCCGGCGGTTACGCGGCCGGCTACTACTCCTACATCTGGAGCGAGGTGCTGGACGCGGACACGGTCACCTGGTTCGAGGACGGCGCCGCCACGATCCGCGAGAAGGGTGACGCGTTCCGGCGCGAATTGCTCTCTCGCGGTGGGTCGGTCGACCCGCTGACCGCCTTCGAGTCGTTCCGCGGCCGCGCACCGCACATCGAGCCGCTGCTGCTGCGCCGGGGGCTGCTCACCTGATCGGCGAACCGCTGTTCGCGAGCCGTCACCTCACCGAGCGCGGCCGCCTCCGCCCGAGGGCTGTGCCCCGGCAGAGTCGGCCGCGCCGACCGAGCGGTTCAGCCGACGGATGCGGCTCCGGCCTGTGGGAGCTGCGGCAGCGCCGCGGAGTACAACCACGAATCCCACAGCGGCCGTAGCGAAGACGCGCTGTGGTGGCCGGCCAGATCCGTGAACTCCTGTGTGCTGACCGAAGAGTGCCGGTACCGGGCCGTCCATTCGCGCAGCAGAGTGAAGAACGCCGCGTCACCCAGGCGCAGCCGCAGCGAATGCAGGGTGAGCGCGCCGCGCTTGTAGACGCGATCGTCGAACATGAGCTGCGGGCCCGGGTCGCCGATGATCAGATCCTGGCGGTTGCGCGAGAGGTTGTGCCACGCGGCCCGCGCGAGCTGATCGGCGCTCGGGCCGCCGCCCGCCTCGGACCAGATCCACTCCGCGTAACAGGCGAAGCCCTCGTGCAGCCAGATATCGCGCCACCGGCTCACGGTCAGGCTGTTGCCGAACCACTGGTGCGCGAGCTCGTGCGCCACCAGGCGTTCCGCGCCGCGATTGCCGTCGCAGTGGTTCGCGCCGAACACCGAGATGCCCTGCGCCTCGATCGGGATCTCGAGTTCGTCGTCGGTGACCACGACGGTGTAACTCTCGAACGGGTAGGGGCCGAAGCGTTTACGGAACTCGGCCATCATCTCCGGCTGCCGAGCGAAGTCGTGGTCGAACCGGGCGCGCAGGCGGACCGGAATGACCGCGTGCATCGGCACCGCGGACTGGACCGACCCGACCCGGTACTTCTGATACTGGCCGATCTGGATGGTCGCCAGATAGCTGGCCATCGGTTCGGGCTGCTCGTACACCCAGGTGGTCTGGCTGGCCTTGGTCTGCTTGCGGGTCAGGGTGCCGTTGGCGACGGCGTAGTAGGGCGAGTCGGTGGTGATCGAAATCCGGTAGCTCGCTTTGGAACTGGGATGGTCGTCGCACGGGAACCAGGAGGCCGCGCCATTGGGCTGACTGGCCACCAGCGCACCGTCGGTGAGCTCCTCCCAGCCGACCTCACCCCAGGGCCCACGCACCGGACGCGGCGTACCGCTGTACTGAACGACGATGGCGAGCGCCCCGCCGGCCGGAATCTTCTGCGCCGGTGTGATATTCAGCTTGCCCTGCTGATGCTGATACTTCGCGACCCGGGCGCCGTTGACGAAAACCTTCGACACACTGAGCGATTGGGACAGGTCCAATGCGAATCGCGGTCGCACCTCGGTGCTCACCGCGGTGATCTCGGCACGCCCGGCGAGCCGATTGGCCGCCACCTTGTACACCAGTTCGAGTTCGTAGCGCGAGACCCGATAGCCGCGATTGCCGTTCTGCGGCAGGTAGTCGTCGATCGGATCCTCGTAGAATTTGCCCGGCATCAGCTGCCCACCTCCGACTCCGGCCATGGCGCGATGGGGTTGCCCCACCAGCGCGTCGAACGCGGCACCGTATCGCCGCGCATCACGAGTGACGCGGGGCCGACGGTGGCCCCCGCGCCGATGGTGGACGCCGGCAACGCGACGCAGTGCGGCCCGAGGGTCGCGCCCGCCTCCAGCGTCACGGTGTCCATGGCCATGATCCGATCATGGAACAGGTGTGTCTGCACGACACAGCCGCGTTCGACGGTCGCACCGTCACCGAGGGTCACGAGGTCGGCCTCCGGCAGCCAATACGACTCACACCACACTCCCGTTCCGATCGTCGCGCCGAGGGCGCGCAGCCAAACGTTCATGACCGCGGTACCCGTTGCGGCGCGCGCGAACCAGGGCGCGGCAACCGTTTCCACGAAGGCGTCCGAGACCTCGTTGCGCCAGACGAACGAGCTCCACAGCGGGTGTTCGACCTTCCCGATCCGCCCGACCATCAGCCATTTCGCCGCCACCGCGATCGCACCGGCGATGCCGCCCGCGATCATCAGCACCACGCCGCAGACCAGCGCGGCGAACCAGTAGCCCGCCGATTCGGCCAGCCAGGCCAGGGTGAACAGCACGCCGATGCCGATGCCGAAGGTGATCATCACCGGGATCAGGCGGCAGGTCTCGACGATGGCGCGAAACACCTTGAGTTTGAGCGGCGGATCGAAGGTGCGCGCGCCGTCGGAGTCACCGGCCTTGCGGCGCAATCGCACCGGCGGGCTGCCCAGCCACGACGATCCGGCCTTGGACTTCTCCGGTGCGGCCGAGAGCACCGCGACGAGACCGTTCTTGGGCACTCGCCGCCCCGGCGCGGTCATGCCGGAGTTGCCGAGGAACGCCCGCTTGCCGACCTTGGCGTCACCGACGCGCAACCAGCCGCCGCCCAGTTCGTAGCTGGCGATCATGGTGTCGTCGGCCAGGAACGCGCCGTTGGACACGGTGGTGAACTTCGGGATCAGCAGCACGGTCGAGGCTTCCACGCCCTTGCCGATGTTCGCGCCGAGCAGGCGCAGCCACACCGGGGTGAGCAGGCTGGCGTACAGCGGGAACAGGAACGTGCGCGCGGAGTCCATCAGCCGCTCGGTGGTCCACACCTGCCAGCCGACCCGGCTGCGCACCGGGAAATAGCCCTCGACCAGGCCGATGCTCAGTAGCCGCACCAGCACCAGGGTCACGATCGCGAACACCGCGAGGCTCAGCAGGGTGGCGATCGGGAGGATCGCGAGGGCGTGCCCGAGCGCGAGCGGCAGGGTCTCGTCGTGGCGCACCCGCCACGCGAGGAGTCCGCCACCGGCCGCGAGGGCGAGAATCGGTATCGCGGCCAGCATCATCGAGGTCACGCCGAACACTCCGACCCAGTGCACGGCGCGCGGCGGAGTCTGTGCGGGCCACGGGTATTCGGCCTTGCCGACCTTGACCGCGGGCGAACCCGCCCACTCCTGGCCCGCTTTCACCTTGCCGCCCACCGCGGATCCCGGTGCGACGACCGCGTTCTTGCCGATCACGGTGCCCGGCAACAGGATCGAGCGGGCGCCGATCACCGCGCCGGGCCCGATCCGGATGGCGCCGATGTGCACGAGGTCGCCGTCGATCCAGTGACCCGACAGATCCACCTCGGGTTCGATGCTGCAGCCGTCGCCGAGTTCGAGCATCCCGGTCACCGGCGGCAGGGTGTGCAGGTCGACGCCCTTGCCGATCCGGGCGCCGAGGGCACGCGCGAAGGGCACCATCCACGGTGCGCCGGACAGGTTTTCCGCTCCGCTGGCCTCCGAGAGCCGGATGGCCGCCCACAGTCGCAGGTGCACCGACCCGCCGCGCGGATAGGTGCCGGGTTCGACTCCGCGCAGCAGCAGGCGTGCCCCGGCCACGCAGATCGTCATGCGGCCGGGCGGCGAGATGAACACGACGAACCCCGCCAGCGCCCACCACCAGGACAGGTGCGGCATCCACGGGATCGCCCCGGACCAGGCCGCGATATTGGTGACGATGCCCAGCCAGGTGAGCCATTGCAGACCGGTGAGCGTGGTCAGCGGCACGGTGGCCGCGATCTGCGCCCATTGCGCCAGGCGCGGAGTCGGCGTGACGATGCGGGTTTCGGCGGCCGCGACGGGCGCCGACGCGTCCAGGAAGTCGGCGAGGCCGCCCAGGCGCGGATGGTCGTAGAGGTCCGCGACGGTCACCTGCGAGAAGCGTTCGCGCAGGGCGGTCACCAGTTGCGCGGCGGTGAGCGAGCCGCCGCCGACGTCGAAGAAGTCGGCGTTCGCGTCGGTGACCTCCGCGCCGAGAATGGAGTTCCAGAGTCCGGCGACCCAGCCGGCGGTGCCGTCCAGGTCGGATCCGCCGTCGTTGTCCCCGCCCGGTAGCGGCCAGGGTAGGGCGTCACGGTCGACCTTGCCGGAGGTGCGCGTGGGTAGCTCGTCCAGCAGCGCGAGCCTGGGCACCAGCGCGGCCGGAAGTTGTTCCGCCAGCAGGGTTCGCGCCTTGTGCAGGTCGAATTCGGGGTCGGCGCTGGCGAGGTAGCCGATCAGGATCCGGTTGCCCGCCTTGGTGGTTCGCACCGCCGCGGCCGCGCCGCTCACGCCGGGCAGGTTCTGCAGTGCGGAGTCGAGTTCGCCGAGCTCGATGCGCCGGCCGCCGATCTTCACCTGATCGTCGGCGCGGCCCAGGAAGATCAGGCCCTCTCGCTCGTTGCGCACCAGATCACCGCTGCGGTAGGCGCGCAGCCAGCCCAGAGAGGGCATGGGCGCGTACTTTTCGGCGTCCTTGGCCGGATCGAGGTAGCGGGCCAGGCCGACGCCGCCGATCACGAGCTCGCCGGTGTCGCCCTCCCCCACCGGATTCGAGTCCTTGTCCACGACCGCGAGATCCCAGCCGTCCAGCGGCAGTCCGATGCGGACCGGGCCGTTACCGGTCAACTGCGCGGCGCACGCCACGACGGTCGCCTCGGTCGGACCGTAGGTGTTCCAGAGCTCACGTTCACCGGTTCCGGCGAGGCGCTCAGCGAGTTCGGGCGGCACCGCTTCGCCGCCGAAGATCAACAGCCGCACGGCTTCCAAGGCTTCGGCGGGCCACATCGCGGCCAGGGTCGGCACCGTGGAGACGATGCTGATCTTGCGCCGGATCAGCCAGGGACCCAGGTCCATGCCGCTGCGCACCAGGGCGCGCGGCGCGGGGACCAGGCACGCGCCGTGCCGCCAGGCCAGCCACATCTCTTCGCACGAGGCGTCGAACGCGACGGACAGGCCCGCGAGCACCCGGTCACCGGGTCCGATCGGGTTGTCCTGCAAGAAGAGCCGGGCTTCGGCGTCCACGAACGCGGCGGCGTTGAGGTGTGTGACCGCGACGCCCTTGGGTGTGCCGGTGGATCCGGAGGTGAAGATGATCCACGCGTCGTCCTCGATGGTCGGGGTCGCCGTCGCACCCGAAGGTTCGCCCGCCCATTCGGTTTTCGCGACACCGGCGCCGGTGACGATCGCGCCGACCCGGGCCTCGCCGAACACCAGCTGCGCGCGATCGTCCGGATCGTCCGCGTCCACCGGCACGTACGCGGCCCCGGCGTAGAGGATCGCCAGAATCGTCACGTACAGCTCGCGCGTACCCGACGGGATGCGCACGCCGACGCGGTCGCCCGCGCGAATCCCCGATTCCCGCAACCGCTCTACGGTCTCGAAGATCTCGGTGAGCAGTTCGCCGTAGTTCAGGATGACGGTGCCGTCGTCGATAGCGGGCGCATCCGGATACAGGGACGCCGTCGCCGACAGAATGTCCACGAGCGTCCGCGGTGGTGCGGCCTCAGCCGAACGCAGTAACGGCGTGAGCGCCGGAACCTCCGACTGCACTACCACTCCAGACCACCTCTCGGCTCAGTTTCCCCGGTCGTTCGATGTCCGTTGTCTCACGCCAGGGTTACCGATGCGCAAACGCGGTGCTTACCGTGAGTGTCACCTTCCGCTGGTCCGTGCCACCCGAACCCGTCCTCATACGCTGTCCCTATTGTCCCAGTACCAGGGACGGAAGCGCGCCTCAGGGTGCGGCGTTTCACCGCGAGCACCGCGGGAGCATCACCCGGATCGCCTCGTGGAGAGTGTTGCGAGAGTCACTCTCGGACCCGGCCGATGCCGCGGGACGCCGACGTGCCCATGTTCTCTGCCGCTGGTAAACTCTGCGGAACACGTCGTGATTCCGCCGATGTGGAGAACCAAAAATACCTGTAACCGTCGGTTACATATAAATCTCCGGATCGACCAAGACCGGGGATTTCGTTATTTCCGGCTCCACAGCGGGTAGTTCGGAGTTGGATCCATCCGGATCCGAGACGGGGATACGGATGCGGCGCATTCGTTCGAACCCACATCGGAGTCGCTGCGCCCAACTCGAGCGCAGGCGACGTTGGTTCCGTTCGACCCCGTCGAACGACCAGTTCAGGAGCGAAACATGGGCACGAGTGGACTCACCGGCGAGATCGAGCATCCGTTCACGATCGACCCCAGCTCGGAGAAGGTGACCGCGATTCCGGGCGGAGCGCCCGTGCGAGCGGGTGTGCGCGTGACACCCCTCGCAGACGCCGGGACCGGTCGGGTCCGCGTCGTCGTGGGAGTCGGTCCCGACTCGGGTCTGACCTTCAGCCGCAACGAGCTGACGGACAACGCCGGGGCCAGTTACCCGGCGGGCGCCGACTCACGCAGCGATACCTTGTCTTTCGATGCCGTCACCGTCGACTCCGCGGCGAGTCAGGAACTGTACATCGAACTACGGGCCGAGGAGAACGCGTCGCCGGAGCCCTCGGAGGTCACGTTCGCCGTCGGTGCGGCCTCTTGCTCCGTGCCGGTCAGGATCGCGACGGACGACCCTGAATAGTCAAGGCGCACAGCGCGACACGGGCGCACCGGCCAGTGGCCCCGAACGAGCGCCGCGTGGACACGGCACTCACTCTCCGGTGGCGGCTCGGCTCTCGATCGCCCGGCGAGCCGCCGTCCACGCCGATTCGAATTCCGCGGCCGTCAGCTCCTCGGGAACACCGTCCTCCACGTCCCAATCACGAGCGTTGCCCTCCGAGAGCACCCCGTACTTGCGTTCGTACACCTGCACTCCCACGAATCCCCCACTGTCCCGAGCGCTCGTCACCTCCGCAAGCGAAGCCGCCGTGACGGGTTGACCGTCCGCACCACGAAGATCAACTTGCCGATTCGGCCAGCCGTCGTCATCGAGCTCGACGAGCAGCCACATGTCCTCGTCCGCGTCGTAGTCGCGAATCCACCTCATCCGCACAGTATCTCGGTTATCGATCACAGCCGAGACAACGTCGCGCCCTGTTACCGGCGTGGATGACAGGAGGCCGGGCGCACCGGCCTCCTGTCATCGAATTGTCTTGGCCGGGCCGCGATTCGGCCGGTCAGTTCGCTACGTCGGCGAAGGCGCCGGGCACGTACGCACCGCCCAGCTGGCGCGCGATCACGCCGAGCCGGTTGGCCGCGTTGATCTGGGCGATCAAGGCTACGAGGGCGGCGATTTGTTCGTCGTCGTAGTGCGTGCGCACCTCGGCCCAGGTGTCATCGGAGACGCCGCGGTGAGCGTCGGCGATACGGGTGCCCTCCTCGCCGAGCGCCAGGGCCGCCCGCTCGGGCTCGGTGAACACCGTGGCCTCGCGCCAGGTGGCGACCAGGTTGATGCGCACCGCGGGCTCTCCGGCGTGCGCGAGGTCCTTGCTGTGCGCGTCGGTGCAGTAGGCGCAGCCGTTGATCTGGCTGACGCGCAGCATCACCAGATCCTGGGTGGCCTTCGGCAGCGTCGACTGCATGATCGCCAGGCTGGCGTTACCGAAGCGCTTGGCGAACTTGGCTCCGGTGGTGGTGTCGACCAGGTTGAAACGGGGTTCCATCGCACTGTCCTTACTCGTGGCTCGAGGTGCTGCTGTACTGACGACCATGGGATGCCGGCGCCCCGGTTCTTGTGACAGCACCGACTGCGTGACGTGGATCACCGAGCGAAGTTGTCACAGGACCGTGCGGGCGAGCGTCTCGTGCACGACAGAGTCGAGCGTGAACAGACAGGAGCCGCCCATGCGCGAGCACATGGAGACCGCGACCGAGGCATTCCTCTCCCACCGCAACCTGCTCTTCACCATCGCCTACGAGATGCTCGGGTCGGCCGTCGACTCGGAGGACGTCCTGCAGGAGACCTGGCTGAAATGGGTGAACGTCGAACTCGACGAGATCCAGAATCACCGCGCCTACCTGGTCCGGATCACCACTCGCCAGGCACTGGGCCGCTTGCGCACACTGGGCCGCCGCAGGGAGAGCTACGTCGGGTCCTGGTTGCCCGAGCCACTGCTGACCGCACCCGATGTGGCCGAGGACATCGAGTTGGCGGACAGCGTCTCGATGGCGATGCTGTTGGTGCTGGAAACCCTCGCGCCGATCGAGCGGGCGGTGTTCGTGCTGCGCGAGGTATTCGACCTGGGGTACGACGAGATCGCACATGCCGTCGACAAGAGCCCGGCCGCGGTCCGTCAGATCGGCCATCGGGCCCGGACGCATGTCGCGGCACGGCGCCCACGCGGTGTGGTTTCCCGGTCCGAGTCCAAGGTCGCGTTCGACGCGTTCCAGCGGGCGACCGAGACCGGTGAGCTACAGAGCCTGCTCGATCTGCTCGCACCGGACGTCGTACTACTCGGCGATGGCGGCGGAGTCGTACCAGCCGTGCTCGAGCCGATCGTGGGCGCGGTGAAGGTAGCCGAGTTCCTCTCGGTCGGCCTGACCGGTCTGGCGGCAACGATGTCGATGCAGCAGGCACAGGTCAATGGCCGTCCCGCGCTGATCTTCCGGCTCGATGGGGAGGTCGACACCGTCGTCGCGATGAGGATCGACGATGGTCTGATCACCGGTCTCTACATCGTGCGCAATCCCGAGAAACTGTCGAATGTCGGACGGGTGACGACCGTAAGCCGTTGATCGCCATCGACATTCGATTCCACGGCCGAGTTCTGTTGCGTCACAGTTGGATCGGTTCGAAGTCGGCGGCGGTGCGGGCCAGGGCGCGGATCGCGGCATTGTCGGCGGTGGAGCGCCACGTCAGCGCCCAGTTCATGTCCGGGGCGTCGGGCATGGGCAGGAACACGATCCCGGGTGGGTTGTTGTAGCGCGCGGCGATCTCGCCCAGCGGTTGGACACACTGCCCGGAGGCGACCAGGGACAGGATCTCGTGGAAGGTCCGTGCGATCGGCCCGCGAGGTATGCGGCGGCCCAATGGTGTGCGCACGGGAACCATGGACGCTGCCCAGTACTCGGGAGCGTCGGGCCCGAAGTCGACGACCATATTGTCCGCGAGGTCCTCCAGGGATGCGGTGCCCCGCTCGACCAGCGGGTGACCCGCGGCCACCGCCAGCACACGGCCGCCGGTGAGCACGGTGGGACCGACGGTGAGGTCGGGCTCGAGCACGGGCAGCCACAGGACGTTCACATCGTGTTCTCCGCTGCGGAGAGCGGAGAACGGCTCGGTGCCGTTGATCTCGCCGAACACGACATCGCTCCCCGGATAGCGACCGCGGAACGCGTCGATCAAGGGGCGCAGTTCGTATCCGGCGTGCCCGAACACACCGACCTTGAGTGTCCGGCCGGCGCCGATCCCGGCGGCTTCGGCGCGGGCGAGCGCCGCTTGAAGTAGATCGTGAACCTGCTGCAGATCTTCTCGCAGGCGACGACCGACCGGTGTCAGAGTCACACGCCGACTGGTGCGCTCGAACAGCGCCGCGCCGATCCGGCGTTCTTGTGTGCGGATGGCTTGGCTGACGCGGGCCTGGGACACGTGCAGGCGTTCGGCGGTTCGACCGAAGTGCAATTCCTCGGCGAGTGCCAGGAAGATCTCGATATCGCGCAGCTCCACGCATAACTCCAGTGTTATCGATCAGTGCACGAAGCTTACGTTGTTCAACTTCGGCACTGCCTCGATGCTGGGTTTGCCACCGCGGCACACGCCCCGGCGGACAGACCGCGAAAAGAGAACCTGTGAACATCAGCATTTGGATCGCGACCGGACTGTTGGCGTTCGTCGCACTGGCCGGCGGACTCAGCAAAACCTTCATTCCGAAGCAGAAACTGGCCGCACAGCACGGCGGCGAATGGACCCGCGACGCCGGCCCCGGCTTCGTCAAGACTCTCGGAATCCTCGAGCTGCTCGCCGCGGCGGGCCTGATTCTGCCCGCCGTCCTCGATATCGCACCGGTCATGGTCGCGGTGACCGCGATCTGCTGGATCGTGCTCATGATCGGCGCGATGATCACCCACGGCCGCCTCGGGCAATACGCCTTGGTAGCGGTCAACGCCGTCTACCTCGCCCTGGCCGTGTACGTCGCGGTCGGCCGCATCGCCATCGAACCATTCACCAACTGAGCCACCGTCCGCACCTGCCGCGCGCCATCGCATCAGTCACGCGCGTGGCCTGGTAGCCCTGATCGTGGGCGGCCCCGGGCGGACGACTCGACGCCGACGCCGGTGGTGAGCCTCAGGTCAGCGAGGCGACTTCCCATGCCGCGTCGATCATCCGGAAGATCTCGTCCACCGCCGCCTGCGGATCGACCGCCTCGCACGCGAGCGAGAAGGCGCCGATCACGAACCGAGCGATCGCACGGCAGGCCGTGTCGGTGCTCGACCGGCCGAGATCCGCGGCGATCACCGCCCCCAGCGATTCCGCGTGGCGCAATCGCATCGACTCTTCGTACTCGCGCAGGGCGGGTGTCCGGTCGATCAGATCCCGGATCGGTGCGGCGCCCCCGGCGGTGCAGTGCCGGACCATGGCGTGAATCTCGTTCCGTAACGCGGGAATCAGCGGCTCGTCCGCCGTCCGGTCGGTGACGGCCAGCCGGAGACGCTGCTCGAAGTCCTCGTCCTGCTCGAAGACCAGGGCCTCCTTCGAGGCGAAGTGCGAGAAGACCGTGGTGACGGCCACGTCGGCCTCGGTCGCCACGTCACGTATGCCCACCGCCTCGTATCCGCGTTCCAGAAACATCGCCAGCGCGGTGTCGGCGATCTTCTGGCGGGTCGCGGCTTTCTTGCGCTCACGACGTCCGGTCGGCACGGTCATCCCCCGATGCTATCGGTTCCATGAACCAACCGGTTGCGAAGTCCTAACGGTTGCACTCGCGACTGTAGCGCCGCCCGGACAAAACAACAACCGTTGCGAAATGCTAACGGGTAGTCTTATTGTGAGGGCATGAGAGCAATGCGTTTCGCCGAGTACGGCGGCCCGGAAGTCCTGCAACCGACACAGGTGCCCGAACCTCACCCCGGCCCCGGTCAGATCCGCATCGCCGTGCGGGCCGTGGGAGTGAATCCCCACGATTGGCGACTGCGGGAGGGCCAGTTCCGGCGTATCCGCCCGATCGAATTCCCTTCCGGCGTCGGACAGGACGCGTCGGGCGTCGTGGACGAAGTCGGGGACGGCGTCACCGGGATCGAGGTCGGCGAACCGGTGTTCGGCCGGGGTGCGAACACGTACGCCGAGTACGCCGTCCTGTCCTCCTGGGCACCCAAACCCGACGAATCGAGCTTCGCCGAAGCGGCCGGATACCCGTCCGTGGTCGAGACCGCGATCCGGGTCATTCGCCTGGTCGGCGTTCAACCCGGACAGACGCTGCTGGTCAGCGGTGCGGCCGGCGGAGTCGGGTCGGCGGTGTTGCAGATCGCCCGCGAGCGGGGAATCGCGGTGATCGGCACGGCCGGTGCCGCGAACCAGGACTACGTGCGAAGCCTCGGCGCTGTTGCCACCACCTACGACCCGGGCTGGGTGGAACGAGTGCGCCGCCTCGGGCGCATCGACGCCGCGCTCGACCTCAGCGGTGCGGGCGTGCTGCGCGGCCTCCTCGACCTGACCGGGGACCCGGACAAGGTGGTCACCATCGCCGACCTCGAGGCATCCATGCTCGGCATCCGATTCGCCGGTGTCGGCGGCGATATGACCGAAGCACTCACCGCCGCAGTCGATCTCATCGCGCGCGGGAAGCTCCACATCCCTGTCGACAGGTCATATCCGCTCGACGAGGCCGCGACGGCGCACGCCGACAGCCAGGCCGGGCACACCCGCGGGCGGCGCGTCCTGCTCGTCTGAGAACCCGGTTCGTCGAGCCACCCGAAACGCCGCGGCGAACAGAACAGCGCCGTCATGATGGTTCGGGTTCGCCTGCCCCGGTCGCCAGCGGGAAGAGCCGGTGAATCGTGAGCGCTGCCGCCAGGAGTCTGGAGTTGGCCGGATCGGTCGGGTCGACACCGGTGAGTTCGCAGACGCGCCGGAGGCGATAGGTGAAGGTGTTGGGGTGCACCTGCAGTTCGGCGGCGGCGGACTTGCGATCGGAACCGTGGCGCAGGTGGGCCTCGAGCGCTTCGAGCAGGTGCGGTTTGGGTAGCAGCGGGCTTATCCGGTCGGCGAGATTGTCCCGTGCGGGCCCGGGCCGGGTCAGTTGAAATTCGAGCACCAGATCATCGAGTCGGTAATAGCCGCTCGGTCGGCCGAGAAGCCTTGCCAGGGCGGCCAATTCGGTGGCCTCTTCGGACGCGGCGGGCAAACCGGCTCGAAGCACGGCACGGCCTTGGCCGACATAGGCTTTGGTGCCGAATTGTTCGGCGAGCTCCGCGGCCAATGTTCGGTAGCGAGCGAGGTCGGGGTCCGCGGAATCCGTGCTCGGGATCAATACGATGCCGGTGAAGCCGTCGAAGGTGGCGAGGGTGGTGGAATCGGTGAGCCGATCCAGCATTCGGTGCAGAACCCTGATGCGCCGATGCGCCAGAAGTGACGCCGCGGAGGTCGCTTCCGGGGAGATGTGGATGGCCAACGGGGTGTAGCGATCTGCCAGCGAAGTATCGGCGCGCGCGGCCAATTCGTTGGCGGCCAGCCCGCGCAGCAGGGCCGAGCACAGTTCGCGGCGGGCCTCGCGGGCGGCGTTGTGGACCGAATGCTGGACCTCGGTGTAGGTCTCCACGACGACGATATTGGTGTGCATCAGAAAGTCCATCAGTCGCGAGATGACGAAGTCACGCTCCGCCGCCTCGGTCGGCTCGGCAAGTGAGAGTACTTCGGCCAGAACATATTTGGCGGACTGATGCATCGCCGCGAGCAGCGTGGGCAGGGGAAACCGGTCTTCGGCGTGCCGTTCGGCCACCGGCACGACGAATTCGGCGACTTCCGCTCTGGTGTATTCGCGACCCTCACCGACGGCGTGCAGAACCGCGTGACCGCAGGCGTGGATCGTCGGCAGCACTTCGGCGGCGAAGTGTTCCGGTGGCAGGTCCGCGTCCGATGCGGTGCGCCCGAGTCCCGCGTCGAACATTCGCTGGGCGATCTGCGGCCACCGGGTACGCATCCGGGCCACCAGGGACGGGGAGCTCGAGAGGGCGGGAGCGGGGGCAGCGCACATCGCCTCATTGTCACCCACGACGAGATAGGTGGTCGAGGTTCGGTGATCGCGGCGTTGAAGTTAGCGCCTGCGCCAAGTTTTCGACGAATTCTTGTATGCCTGGATGCAGTGACGGCGTCCGCGGCCGGACTTAGATTGAAACGCGCTCCGTGGATGGCGTGGATCACACCAACGAGTCGCTGTGACGACGGTCATCGTCTGGATACGCCGTCCAGCCAGGAGCGCGTGAGATCTGGATGGGAAGTGGACCAAGAATGTTTGCAATGAAGCACCGTGCCCGCAGTGCGGCGTTCGGCACGGCTCTGGTCGCGGCGATGGTCATGACCGCGGGTACCGGAACGGCGGCAGCCGATCCCGCGAGCACCGACGTGACCGGCCAGGCGCTGGCCGCGGCCATCAACTCCGGCCTGCGTCCCGCCGCGGACGGGCGCACGCCGCAGGCGATCGTCGACAGCGGAAGCGGGTCCGATTGGCGCAAGAGCACGGCCAGCGACGCGGTCGGTGAAGGTCCGGAAGTGTCGGCGTACCTGGCCGCGTTCGCCTACGGCCTCACCCATCCCGACGCCGCGCCTCCCGGGTCGAACCGGTGGGACTGCAAGCCGAGTGCCGAACACCCGCGCCCGGTCGTCTTGTTGCACGGCAGTTGGCTCAACGCCTACGACACTTTCGCTTTCCTCTCCCCGCAGCTCGCCCGCGCCGGAATGTGCGTGTTCGCACTGAATTTCGGTCGTTCCGGACTGCTCGAGGGCGGCGGGGTCGGGGCGATCATGCCCGGCCGGTACGGGGTCGGGCGTATCGAGGACTCCTCTGGTCAACTCGCGGCTTTCGTCGATCGGGTGCGCGCGGCGACGGGCGCCGAACAGGTGGACATCATCGGTCACTCCCAGGGCGGCACTCTCGCCAATCATTATCTGAAGTTCGAAGGCGGACAGGGCAAGGTGCGGGAACTGATCACCTACGGCGCAACCCATCACGGCACCTCGCTGATGGGCATCGCGACGCTGGGGCGCATGATCAACAACTTGGGCATCGACATTCTCGGGTTCTACGACCCGATCGTCGGCGCGGCCAATATCGAGCAGGCTGTCGGATCGCCGTTCTACACCACCTTGAACGCGGGCGGCGACACCGTTCCGGGTGTCGACTACACCGTGGTGGGATCGCGGCACGACGAGGTGATGAACCCCTACGAAATGACCTTCTTGCACGCCGGCCCCGGCGCCACCGTCGAGAACATCACGCTGCAGGACGGATGCGACCAAGACCTGTCGGACCATCTGACCCTCATGTACTCACCTCGTGCGGCGTCCATCGCCTTGCACGCACTGGACCCGGCCGCACATCCGAACCTGACCTGCACCTTCAACCCGTGGATGATCGGCGGCGGTGGCGGTCTCTGACACGGCCGGCTCGTCGGCCGATGTCGTGGATGACAGGACCGTGGATGAAAGGACAGAGCGTCATGACCGCTGATCCCGCGGTTCCCGCCGGATGGATGCGCGCCACGGCAATACCCCGCACGCCACGAGATCCCCGGGCTGTTGCGCGCATCGTCGAGTATCTGCTCGACACCAGCGCCGGAAGGCACACGATCGGGGTGCCGACACTGCGAGCGGAGATCACTGACGCTGTGCAGATCTGCCTCGCGCTGCTCGGTCACGAATCCGGTGGTGAGCGAATCGATCTCACCGGCCTCCGCGATGCGGCCGCGCAGTGGGTGGGCCGTGGCGTGCCGCTCGAACTCGTGCAGAAATTCGTGCACAGGGGGTTCCGCTTCTACCTCGAGATGGTCCAGCCCCTGCAAGTGGTCACCCAGCCGCGTCACTACTCCGCCGATGCGCATCGACTGCTCGAAACCGTGCACGTGGTCACGTCATCGGTGGCGGCGGCTTACGACCAGTACTCTGTGCGGCCGGTCGACCCGGGACACAGTGCGGCGAACGCTCTGGCCGCCGCGCTGCTGGCCGGACGGCGATTCTCGACCGTCCCGCACGCCGAGGACGTACCGATCGACGACCGCTACACCGTCTTGGCCGTGGCGATTTCTTCTCATCCCGAGGAACGGCCTCGCACGCCGGAGGGCCGGGCCGCGGCCCGGCGAAAAGTGCAGCGCGTGCTGGCAAGCCTCGAAAACCATTGCGGGCAGGCGGTACCCGAATTGCTCAACCCGGGCGGCGGCACCATCCTCGTACCGCTCTCGGCCGTGCCCGACGACGGCCTGGACCGGCTTCTGACCGAGATCACCACCGCCGCACGCGTACCCATCACCGCCGCTGCGGTGACCGCCGACACCGCGGAGATTCCCGTTGCCGCCGATCAAGCCCACGAACTACTCGACATCCTCGCGCGATTGCACAGCAGGCCGGGGGTGTACCGATTCGACGATCTCGCGCTCGAATATCAACTCACCAGGCCGGGGCGCGGGAGGGAATCCCTTGCCGCACAACTGGATCCGCTCGACGAGTATCCGGACCTGCTCGATACGTTACGCGAGTACGTCCGGAACGACCTCAGCCGCGCGCGCACCTCGAAACTCATGCACATCCACCCCAACACCCTCGATAACCGACTCCGGCGAATTCTCGCGCTCACCGGTCTCGACACGGTCCCGCAGGCCAACTTCTGGCGCGTGCGTGCGGCATTGGTCGCCCGCACGTACGCATCCGGCTAGTCACGAGCGCCGGATCCTGCTCGAATCCAGAGCGACGCGACACCGGTCGCTCTCCCAGCCTCAGCCACCCGTCGACCCCGTGACCTGCGGCTCGCGCTGAAAGTTGGTATCGGTAGGCGGCATTCGCGCCATCTACTTACCCCATGACATTTTCACAGCCTCCCGCACACCAGCCACAGTCCACCGGCTTGGACAAGAAGACCAGCGCGATCGCGTCCTACGCGCTGGGATGGCTCACCGGAATCATCTTCCTCTTCGTGGGGAAGAACGACCCCGATGTGAAATTCCATGCCTCGCAATCGATCGTCTTCTTCGGGGCGGTCTCGGTGGTCAATGTCGTTCTGAGCATCCTCGGTTCGCTCCTGGGAGCCCTGGGGATCATCATCAGCCTCGCCGGGCTCGCACTCGCGATCTTCGCGGTCGTCGTCTGGATCATGGCCATGGTCCAGGCGAACAACACCCGTGGCGTCCGCGCGGAGCTACCCATCGTCGGAAAGTTCGTGGCCCCGTATGCCGATCGGCTGGCCGACTCGGTCGCGTAGCGCGACAGCCGAAGTCACCCGAACGCCAACGGCCCGAGCCCAGCTCGGGCCGTTGGCGTTCGCGCCGGACGGGACGCGCTACGTCGACCGGACGTAGTCGAAGTTTCGGCTGTCCTGGTCCAGGGAGGTGAAGCTGGTCACCTGGGGGCTGGTGTTCTCGCAGAGGAAGACCGTGCTCTTGATCATGCCGGTGGCGTTCGCGGGGCGCGTGTCGCCGGGCGCGTGGTCGGTCATGCGCAGGGCGGCGCTGAATCCCCCCGAGGGCATCACCGCGAAGATTCCACTCCCGTTTCCATAGCTGACGCTGCGGAATGTCACTCCACCGGCGTCGTCGAATCGAATGACGTTCGCCGGATCTTCCCGGGCGGTGAATTCACCGAGAAAGTCGCCGAAATTCGTGCCGCAGCCGCCTTCGCCCATACTCGACGGCGCGGCGGCGATCATCCCGGCCCCGGACGCGATTATCAGTGCGGCCACCGCGGCGATTCTCGTACCCGGTCCAGCGGACATCGGTCTCCCTCTCGGTCGGGGTCGAGCAGCCCACTGAACAGCACCGACGGGATTCACCCGCCTCGACACGCCGAGTCGTGACCAAATTGTACGTTCTGTCGCGAATTGCGCGTGTCTACCTGAAAACGATTCATTTCGAGCACGTCATCCGTTGTGTCACAATGCGATTCGCCGCAGCGGAGTAGGCCGAACAGGCCGTGACATTCTGTTCACCTTCGAGATACGACGAATTGTGTTGAGCTGGTTGTAGCGTCCTGGGTCATGACGCATACGAAGCTCATCGGCCGGGTAGTCGCTGCGTTAGCTTGTGCAGCCTTGATCACATTGAATCCATCAGCAGCGTGGGGTTCCGGCGACCTCGCCGTACCCAACGCACCTGCCCCGGGAGCCGTGCCCAAGGGCCCGAACTCCGCCGGCGTCCCCGTCGTTCCGGAAAGGATCGTGCCCGCTCCCCCGCCTGTCGGCGCGGGACCACTCTGCCCCACGCTCTGAACTCCGCAGATCGACTCCACCGATCCGATGCCGGAAGGTTCTCACCGAACCTTCCGGCATCTGTGGTTTCAGCCCGGCCCCGTGCCGTCCGCTGGTCCGACCACCTCACCACCGAACCGGGAGAGTGGTCACACCACCGGTGAAGACGTTCTCCTGCTTGGCAACCGCGTCCGGGTCGACCTCGAGCGTCAGGCTCGGGAAGCGGGCCGCCAGTTGACCGATGGCGGCCTGCATCTCCATCCGAGCCAGCGGGGCTCCGGGGCAGTAGCGGGTGCCGTATCCGAAGGTGACGTGGGAACCCTCCTGGCGGGCGAGGTCGACTCGGTCGGGGTCGGTGAACACAGTGGGGTCGTGGTTGGCGGAGTTCAGGCCGAGCAGCACCATCTCCCCTGCCGCGACGTGGATTCCGGAAATCTCCAGATCCGTTCGCGCGTAGCGGGGCACGCTGGTCGCCTCGCACGCGCGCAGGAGTTCATCGACCGCGTTCGGGACCAGGTCGGGGTTCCGGTGCAGGCTCTGCCACAGACCCGGTCGCTCGAGCAGCATCAGCACGCCGACCCCGATCTGCACGACGGAGGTCTCGTGCCCGGCGAACAGCAGCGCCATGCCGTACATCGCGATGTCGTCGTCGCTCAGGTCGGGCACCTCGCACAGCCGCGACATCACATCCTCGCCCGGCGTGCGCCGTTTGAGTCGGGTCAGCGACGTGCAGTACTCGTACAGCGCCGCCGCACCCTGTAGCGCCTTGTCACGATCGTGGATGTCGCCCGACGCCTCAGTCCACGCGCGGAATCGATCTCGATCCTCGTACGGCACGCCGAGCAGCTCGCAGATCACCAGCAGCGGCAGCGGCAGGGCCAGGGCGGTGTGCAGGTCCGCCGAATTCCCTCGCGCGAGCATGGCATCGATCAGCTCCGAGGTCATCGCTTCCACGCGCGGCTGGAACTCGCGCATCCGCTTGATCGAGAAGTGCGGCGCCAGTACGGTTTTCATGCGCTTCTGATCGGCGAGCTCGGTCTCGAACTCACCCATGGGGCCACCGAAGAACACCGCCGCGCCCACTCGCGCCGCGGTATCCGGAGTGGGATGCGAGCGTCCGAGGCGGACATCGTTGAACAGGTCGCGCACCAGATGGTATCCGGTCGCGAGCCAGGCGGGATCACCGGTCGGTGTCCGCACCCGGCTCATCCCGTACGGGTGCGAGCCCGTGAGCGGGCACACGGCCAGGATCGGGGCGTCCGCGCTGGATTCGGTGGCCGGTTCCGGGGTCATGGCGATTCGCCTTTCGTTGTCAGGGATTTCGATTCCGAGCGCACCTTGCCCAACGCCTCGAGCAGGTCCTCCACCTCGGCACGCTCGCCGAGCAGGACGCTGTGGTGCACCAGCAGGGTGTGCTCGCGGTAGTGGTCCGCGCCGGGGAATTCACGACGGGCCGTCGCGGCGGCCTCGTCCCAGAAGTGCGCGAACCGGGGTTTGGTCCGCGGGCGCAGCAGTGCGCTGCGGTGCAGCGAGGGCCGGGGCGGGTACACCCTGGTGCCCAGCTCGGCCGTCACCGCGGCGGCGACCTGCTCGATGTCGGCGGACCCGAAAGTATCTGGCGCGAAACGAATCCCGTACTCGTATATCGCGCGCCGATCCACCGGTCCGGGAACCGGGATCGAGCCCAGACCGGGTATCGCGTGCAGTCCCGCCTCCAGTTCCTCGGCGCGCTGCTCGCGCCGCAGATGCTGATCGTCCAACCGGGACAACTGGTCGAGCAGCACCGCGGCGGTCAGCTCGGACATGCAGTAGTTGCCGCCCATCACCTCACCGAGTTCCACCAGCTCGTATTCCCCCGGCTGCGGCGCGTGCTCGGTGTAGCCGCGAGAGTCCGCACGCAACATGAGCATTCGCCGGTACAGGTCCTCGTCGTCGGTGACGGCCGCACCGCCCTCACCACCGGCGAGGGTCTTGGCGGCGCCGAGGCTGAATACCCCGATATCGCCGAAGGTTCCGACCGCGCGCCCCGCCCAGCGGGTGCCGTGGGCCTGCGAGCAGTCCTCGATCAGGGCGAGGCCGGCGATGCCGGTCACGGCGAGGATCGAGTCGAGTTGCACTGCGGTGCAGGCGAGATGGACCGCGATCACGGCCGTCGTCCGCGGGGTGATCGCCTCGCGCACGTGATCCGCCGTGACACAGCCGGTCTCGGGATCGACATCGACCAGCACCGGGATCGCCCCGACCCTCAGCACCGCGGTCGCGGGCGCGACCCAGGTCATGGCGGGCACGACGACCTCGTCGCCGGGCCCGATGCCGAGCGCCTCCAGCGCGATCACCAGCGCCCCGGATCCATGATCGACGCTCACGCCGTAGGCCGCCCCGTTGTACCGGGCGAAGGCCTCACCGAACACTCGCTCCCGCGACTTGCCTCCGCGTGGGCTGTACCAGCTCACCGACCAGCGTTGCGAGCGCAGTGCGGCGAGCAGTTCGTGCTCGGTGCGCTCGTCGTACCGAGGCCACCGAGGCCAGGGCACGCCGCTGCGAACCGGTGTGCCACCGTGAATCGCCAACATGTCGGACCTCCTACACCCGCACCGCGGCCGCGGTGGTCCGGGCCATCGCGTCCAGCGCCCGGCGGATCTCCGCGAGCGCGACATGCGTCAGTGGCAGCTCCCCGGTTCGTTCGGGCCGCCCGAGCCCGCGCAACAACACCATCGGCACCGCGTCCGCACGCGCGTCGAGGTATCCCTTCTTGTTGTCGTCCTTCACCACCGCCAGCACCTCCTCGACACCGACCGAACCCGGCAGACGCGGTTCCACACCGAGTCCGGTGACGATCTCATGGTGAATCCGGACCTCGTCATCGGAGAGCCATTCGCGTGCCCGGGAGATGTGCGCGGCCACCAGCATCCCCAGAGCTATCGCCTCGCCGTGCGCGACGCCCGCCGCTCCGCGCGCCCGATGATCGGAGATCTCGATGGCGTGTCCGACGGTGTGGCCGTACTCCAGCACCAATCCGGCGCGACGCTCGAAGGTGTCGTCCCGCGTCACCGCGGTCTTCGCTTCGATACTCGCGTCGAGCAACCAGGTCAGCGCCCGAGGCGTCGCGAGTTCGCCGGAGTCGATGATCGCACGCAGCTGATCGAGCGCCTCCGGGCGAATCGCCAGGCAGTTCTTCGCCATTTCGCACAGTCCCGAACGAAGTTCCCGCTCCGGCAGACTCGCGAACAACCGCACATCGGCATAGACCGCCGTCGGCGCGTAGTAGGTGCCCAGATGGTTCTTGCCGACCGGACTGTTGATGGCCTGCTTGAGCGAGAGGACCGAGTCCATGGCGGCAATGGTCGAGGTGGGGACGTGAACCAGCCGCACGCCCCGGAACAGCAGGTTCGCCATCAGTCCCGCGAGGTTCCCGGGCACACCGCCACCGAAGGACACCACCACCGAACGCCGGGTGACCCCCGCGCGCAAGGCCGTCTCGACATGGCTCGACAGGCACGCGAGGGTTTTCATCGATTCGCCCGGCCGGTGACTCAGGATGATCGAGGGAATTCCGCGCGCGAGCCGCTCCAGTAGTGGGCGATACAGCGCGAGGACGTGATCGTCGGTGACGAACACGAGGGTGTCGCACTCCATTCTTGCTATGGCGTCGCCGATCTCGTCGATGCAATCCTCACCGAAGAAGTACGGAAAAGACTGCTCGCCGAGACGAATTGCGCGCGACCGCAAAGTGATGGCCATCGGGTTGCTGCTCCTGATTCTGTGCCGTGTCGCTCCGAGAAGCGCCGAACGGCTCCAGCGCCGAACCGTCTTGCAAATATCGAATGGCAATCCTCGCTTGGCAACCGCTGAGATACCCCAGTCAGGAATCGCGGGCGGGCTCGGTACCACTGGCCGGGCGCACCGGTGCGCGAACTACCACCGCGAGTGGTGGCGAGGCAAGAAGTGATCTTGTACAACGGGACGCGCAGGCCTGTAGTCTGCGAAAACAGCTCGGCGGTACGGCATTACAGCAGGACGGAGACACCGTTGTCCCACAGCGAAATCGGAATGCTTCCGGTGGAATCTCCCAGGGTGGAATCACTGCGCGTGGAATCACCGCGCGTGGAATCACTGCGCGCGCCGTCACTGGCCGAATTCGTGCGCACCCGCCGCACTCGTTCGACCGGTCGGCGGCCGGGTGGTCTGACCCGCAAACAACTCGCCGAGGCCACGCACGCCAGCCTCGGCTATATCGCCAAGATCGAACAGGGCGACGCGCTCAATCCCGGGTCCGCCATCCTCGATTCCCTGGCCACCGTCCTGGGGCTGGACGCCGCCGAACGCATCCACCTGTATCACCTGGCGCGCCAGCGCCCCGCGCCGCGGACTCCGCGACCGCTGCGCCGCGAGGATCCGGCCGCCGCCACGGTGCGGACCATGCTGGAGGCGCTCATGCCGAATCTGGCGGCCGCGCTCGATGACGGCTGGCGCGTGGTCGATTGCAACAGCGCCTTCGATCGCGCGTTTCCGGGCCTGTACGAGAGCGGGCACGTCCTGCAGTGGCTGTTCACCGATCCGCGCGCCCGGATGGTCGTCGAGGAGTGGG
Organism: Nocardia jejuensis NBRC 103114; assembly: GCF_001613145.1. Lineage (GTDB taxonomy): Bacteria > Actinomycetota > Actinomycetes > Mycobacteriales > Mycobacteriaceae > Nocardia > Nocardia jejuensis. The sequence continues at coordinate 138,484 of NZ_BDBU01000002.1, read as the reverse complement.
AGTGGGAGGCGCGCCTGATGGCCGGGCGCTTCCGCGCCTACGCGGCCCGCGCGCAGGACCGCGACGATATCGAGCGGGTGCTGCGAGTCCTGGGTGAGCACGCGGACTTTCGCCGATTGTGGGAGGACACGCACGTGCACATCGGTCGGCCGGACTCCACCTTCCGACTGCGAAATCCCGAGACCGCCACCATCTTCGAGGTGACCGTGCAGCGGTATCGCAGCACCGCGCCCGAGGCATCGCATCAACTGTTCATCGGGCTGCTCGGTCGCGGTGCCGCGACCTGATCCGCCCGGACGGGCGCGTCAGTCGGGCAGGTCGGTGAGGTACCCGCGCAGCAGGGCGTTGAACTCGTCGGCGTGGGTGAGGTTCGGGGCCATGGCCGCGCCGGCGATGGTGTGCACGACGGTCGGGGTGGCGAACCCGCCCGCGATTTCGAGTGCGTCCTCCTCGCTCGCGGTCTGATCACCCAGACCGCGCAACACCAGTGCCGGAGCGATGATGTCGCCCAGCAGCGGCAGCACCGAATCCCGATTCATCAGGCATTCGCCCGACAGCTGGATTCGGCGGCGGTCACCGGCCAGCCATTTGGCGCGCCAGGGCAATTGGTCCGACATGGTGCCACCGATCATCAACGCCGAGACCATCTTGATGGTCGGCGTGGGCCACTCGGTACCGATCCAGGCTTCGAACACCTCCCGATAGCCGGCGCGGCGCTGGGCGGTCATGGCGGTGGCCGTGGAGCCGCAGACGATCAGCCCGCGCACCCGCGGGCGGGCCAGCAGCGCCATCCGGACCGCGGTGAACGCACCGTGTCCGACACCGCCCACCACCACCCGATCGAGGTCGAGGTGATCGGCCACGGCCCAGGCGTCCCGGGCCAGATCCCAGTAACTGAAAGGCGTTCCGTCGTCCTCGGATTCGCCGTGACCCCGCGCGTCGATGGCGATCACCCGGTGGTCCCGGGACAGCTCCGCCTTCTGCGGCTCGAACATCTCGTTGTCCATGAAAATGCTGTGGCCCAGCACGATCGCCGGTCCGGATCCCCCCGAATCGGTGTAGTGAATCTTCGCTCCCCCACGAGCAATAAACGGCATCCCCGGACTGTACGGCAACAATTCGATGGCGAACGTTGCACCGAAGTGTGAAAAATACTGCACACCAATACAATCCGGGGCATACCATTTGTCCGGTATTCACGCGTAGCTCAGCCGGCCGACCGGGGGCTCCGGAAGGTCAGCGCGACCACGAACGTCAGGGCCGCGATACCCGCAGCGGCGGCGAACGCGGTGGTCATACCACTGACCAGCGCATGCTGCGCCGATCCACCCGCACCGCGCGAGACGCTGCCGAAGATCGTCACCAGGATCGCCAGGCCCAGCGAGGCCCCGGTCTGCTGCAGCGTCTGCAGCGCACCGCCCGCCGCACCCGCCTCGTGTGGGTCCACATTCGACATGATGATCACGTTCAGCGGCGAGACCGACAACCCCATCCCGAGCCCGATAAGCGACATCGCGATGAACAGCACCGGGAAGTACCCGGTGTCGGCCGAGAGCTGCGTCAGCACCAGCAGCCCCGCGACCAGCAGTGCCGCACCGGTCATGACCAGCGGCTTCGGACCGAAACGGGGCAGCAGCCGCGGAATCGTGCGGATCATGGCGAACATCAGCACGGCCGTCGGCAGGAACGCGAAACCGGTTGCCAGCGCGCTCAATTCGAGGATGTCCTGCAGGAACTGAGTCAGGAAGAAGAACATCGACATGCCCGCCATCGGGGCCAGGAACATATTGGCGTAGGCGGCGGCGCGATTGCGATCGGCGAACAGCCGCAGCGGCAACAACGGTTGTGCCGCACGCGATTCGATGACCAGGAAGGCCACGATCAGGATCACGCCGACCGCCAGCGAGATATCGGTGGCGGAGTCACCCCAGCCGTGCGAGGCCGCGCTGATGAAGCCGTACACCAGGGCCGCGACACCACCGGTGGCGGTCAGCGCGCCCGGCAGATCCAGGCGGGCCGGTTGACGCTCGGCGTCGGGCAGGTAGCGCAGCGCGAAGGCGACCACGGCCAGGCCGAACGGCACGTTGATGAACAGCACCGATCGCCAGCTCAACCATTCGGTGAGCAGACCGCCGAGGATCAGGCCGACCGCGAACCCGGCGCTGGACATACCGGAGAAGAGCGCCAGCACTCGAATTCGAGCCTTGGGCTCACGGAACGTGGTGGTCAGCAGCGCGAGCGTGCTGGGTCCGGCCATCGCCGCGCCGACACCCTGCAGCACCCGGGCGATGAGCAGCCAGGTGGCCGAGGGCGCCAGACCGCCGGCGAAGGAGGCGAGCGTGAACAGGGTCGCCCCGGCGATGAACAGGTTGCGGCGGCCGAACAGATCGCCCGCGCGACCGCCGAGCAGCAGCAGTCCGCCGAAGGCCAGGGTGTAGGCGTTCATCACCCAGGACAGGGTGGTCGCGGTGAAGTGCAGATCGGCCTGGATGGGCGGTAGCGCCACATTCATCACCGTGATGTCCAGGACCATCATCAATTGGCAGGTCAGCAGGGTGGCCAGCACGATGCCCGATCGAAGTGGGCGAGCGACTGGGGGTACGGACACAGCGGTATCCGCGGAGTAGGTCGTGCTCAAGGAGGGCTCCATCGAATGGGAATTAAACGGAGGCAGCCTCCGTTTCCGATAGAGCTATCATATGGAGGGCCCCTCCACTTCCGCAAGTCTATCCGGAGGGTCCATCCGTTTTCTACTGGAGGGCACGTGGAAGCAGCATCGCCGGCGAAGCCGATGCGCGCCGATGCGCGGCGCAACTACGACCGCATCATGCTCGCGGCGCAGGAGGCGTTCGCCGAACAGGGACCCGACGCACCGCTCGAGGAGATCGCGCGCCGCGCGGGTGTCGGAATCGGCACGCTCTACCGGCATTTCGCGAACCGGGACGTGCTGATCGAAGCCGTCTACCGCTCCAATATCGAACAGCTCAGCGCACGCGCACACGAACTGCTCGACACCGAGTCGCCCACACGGGCTTTGGAACTGTGGCTGCGCGCCCAGGTGGACTGGGTGATGGCCAACCGCAGTCTGGCCACCACCCTCAAGGCGGGCATGGACCACAACACCCCGACCTTCATGCTCTGCCGGACCGCCATCATCGGCGCGGCCACGGCCGTGCTGGAGGCCGCGCAATCCGAAGGCACGATCCGCGCCGATATCGAACCACGGGACCTGCTGCGATTCGGGCACGGCATCGGCGTCGCGTGCGAGACCACACCCGAATCGGCCGACCGTCTCCTCGCGGTGACCCTCGACGGCCTGCGGACCGCGCCGCCGAGTCACTGAACCGGCGACGGACTCGCGTTCGCGCCGCGCACCGCGGGCGAGCCCGGTGTTCGGCGAACCGTTGCGGGAGAGCCTGCCTCAGCGACCCGCCGGAATGGTCGCCCCGGTGAGTTCCACCGAGCGCACCCGGTCGGCGATCTCGGTGGCATGGTGAACCGTGACGAGTTCGTCGGCGGCGATCGAGTCGGCGAAATCGTCGAGGTAGGCGGCGACTTCCACGTCCGTGCCCACGGCGGTGCACGACATCATGCCCGCGATCTGCGCACCGCCCGGTGAGGCCAGGAACGCGTCGATCTCGCTGTCGGGCAGCGCGTCGTCCTGCGGCCCGCGCCGGATCAACATTCTGGTCTGGGCACGGTAGGCGACCACCTTCTGCGCCTGCGCCTGCTCGCGGGTCCGGGCCGCGAAGACGTTCACACTCGCCAGCACGTACGGCTCGGACAGCTGCTCGGACGGCTGAAAGCGGTCTCGATAGACCGCGACGGCCTCGTGCACCAGATCGGGGGCGAAATGCGCGGCGAAGGCATACGGCAGGCCGAGGTGCGCGGCCAGCTGCGCCCCGAACAACGAGGTGCCCAGGATGTAGAGCGGCACAACGCCTTCCGCCAGCGGTATCGATTGCACACCGGGCACCCGGGAGCGACCGGTGAGGTAGCCCTGCACCTCCAGCACATCCTGCGGGAACGAGTCCACCGCCGAGACGTTGCGCCGAAGTGCCTGCACCGCCTTGGAATTCGCGCCCGTCGCCCGCCCCAGCCCGAGGTCGATCCGACCGGGGAACAGCGTCTCGAGCGTGCCGAACTGCTCCGCGATCACCAGGGGCGCGTGATGCGGCAGCATGATGCCGCCCGCGCCGACCCGGATGGTCTGCGTACGGGCCGCGATATGACCGATGAGCACGCTGGTGGCGCTCGAGGCGATGGTCCCGATGTTGTGATGCTCGGCGTACCAGATGCGCTGATATCCAGCGCGTTCGGCCGCCTGCGCGAGCGCCACACTGTTGCCGAAACTCTCGCGCGCGGTGCGGCCGCGCGCGATCGGGGCCAGGTCGAGAATGGACAGGGCGAACCGGCGGGCAGTCACGATCATCGATCGTAGGGCTGCTCGCCGGCGCCGACACCCCTTCGAATCGGCGTGAATTTGATTCCGGCAGTATCCCTTTCAGATACCGCGAGTGATGCTCGGGCGTCCCGGGCTCAGCGGTCGCGATGCGCGACGAGCTGGGCCAGGGCGGTCAGATCGGCGGACGCGATGTCCGGAGGCAGCGCGTCGAGTGCCGATTGCAGTGCGGTGGCGGCGCGTTGGGCGGTGTGGTCGCGACCGCCGGCCTCCTCGACCAGGTTCGCCGCCCGGGCCGCGCGGGCGGCGGTGATGGGCTGGCGCGCCTGATAGATGCGCGCGAGCTCCCGGCCCGCGGCGGTGTCCGAGGACAGGGCGCACACCACCGGATAGGACTGCTTGCGGTGGATCAGGTCGCTGTGGGCGGGCTTGCCGGTGACCTCCGGATCGCCCCAGATGTCCATCGCGTCGTCGACCAGCTGGAAGACCAGTCCGATCTCGCAGCCGAAGGTGTGCATGGCCGACACCGTGCGGTGGTCGGCCCCGGCGCACAGTGCGCCGAGAGCACACGCACAGCCCAGCAGCGCACCGGTCTTACCGGCGGCCATGGACAGGTACTCCTGGGCGCTCACACTCTCCCGGGTCTCGAACGCGCAGTCCTGGTACTGACCTCGACACAGGGTGACCGTGGCGCGAGCGAGCCGAATGACCGCCTCGGCGGTCACCGGCTCGGGTACACCGTCCGAGAGCACGCCCAGGGCCAGCGCCTGCAGCGCGTCTCCCAGCAGCGTCGCATTGGTCTCGCCCCAGACCCGCCAGACGGTCGGACGACCGTGCCGGAACGGATCGGTGTCCATGACGTCGTCGTGCACCAGCGAGAAGTTGTGCAGCAGTTCCACCGCCGCGGCCGCGTGCACCGCCTCCTGTGCCGGCCCGCCGCACGCGGTGGCGGCGGCGAAGGTCAGAGCCGGGCGCAGCGCTTTGCCCTGTGCCCCGGCGAATTCCACGCCGTCCGCGTCACACCAGCCGAAGTGGTAGCCCGCCATCCGGTCCATCGGATCGGCCAGTGAGGCGATCGCCGCGCGCAGCACGGGTTCGATGGCCCCTCTCGCCTCGGACAGCTGTCTTCGGGCCCGCCGCTCGATCAGAACGTCGAGAGTTCGCGGTGTGGATTCCGCTGCCCGAGGGCAGGTTTCGGTATGCCCGACCATTTTGGTCGCCGCGATTCTGGAGAGCCCCCATCGACGTCCACCGTCGAGGAGGTGTCCCACTGTCGTTCTGTTCGGTTTCGACGGTCGCATGATCGGCCCCGCTCACTCGGACAAAGCTTCCCCGACTGCCCGTCCGTGGCAGGGCAGCCATGCACGGAGAAGCCGATGGACCCACTCGGCCCGAAACCTCCCGGCCACGTGGGTATTTCATTCGGCAACTGCCGATAGGATCGCCGCTCAGGTGAGCGGCGAGCCGTGCTCGAGCGCCTCCTGAGGTGCGCTGGTGTATCGGGCGGCTTGATAGTGGTAGTCGAAGTTGGCCCGCACGTAGATCGTGTAATTGTGTGCGGTGGCCAGCGTGTCGGCGCGATCCTCGCCGTCCAGGCCCGCGTCGTCGAGCTCGATGGCGAGCCGCTTGCGGGCATCGGTCATCCGATCCACGCACTCGGTGAGCATGCCGTTGACCAGTTCCAGGGACTGAGTACGGGTGTGGCCGTAGTGGTATTCGGCCAGCAGCACCGAGTTGTACAGATAGCCCGATGCTTCGTCCGAGGCGACCGAGAGCACATCGTTGAACAGGCCCATATGCTCGACCGCGGCTTCACGCAGACTCTTCATGGCGGGCAGATGGCGCGCGCCGGGCGACAGATCCACGCCCTCGGCGATTTCGCTGATGTCCAGGAACACGAACAGCGCCACACCATCTCGCCGATGCGCGCGATAGGTCTCGAGATCGGGCAGGTTGCCCGAGAGGCGGCCCACGCTCTCGGCGTAGTAGGTCCAGAGCCAGCTGCGCATCTCGTCGCGCACGCTCTCTCGCCAGTCGGTGGATCGCCCGTGCGACAGGCGTTTCCAGAGATCGGCGAGCGCCACGGCCAGCACACCCTGTGGCTCGCTACCGTCCAGCACCGCGATCAGCGCCCGCACGGCATCCAAACACCGTTGCGGGTCGGGGATCTCGATGTCGAATTGGTCGTCGACCACGAAGGCCCAGGCGCAGTACTGACTCAGCAGCGTCAACGACTCGACGTCCGCGCGGGGGCACCACAGCGCGTACATCCGCGTCGGTCGGGTGCGCTCCATTCGCCGACGCGTCAATTCGGTAGGTATGAGCCCGTATTGCACGAGCCACGCCCACATCCCGGCTTCGGCCTCGACCTCCGCGGGGTTGGCCCCCGCGGGATCGAACGGCATGAAGAATTCGTAAGCTTCCATCGAAACTACCTATCCTGCAGCCATTTTACCCACGCCATCTTAACCAACAAGACAATTCGGGCAGACACGCCGACCCGTTCTCCGGGAAATCGCTGACATCACCGCAAAACTGGCGCCGAACGACGCACGGAGCCGACGAATCTACCCCCGGCCGCGCCGGTGCTGGCCAGAGCCACGACAGCCACCGCGGCCGACGCGCGCAGCACACGACCGCCCGGTAGCGGATCGCTGGCAGCAACCACACCGGCCAGTATCGAACCTGTCAGCACGCCCAGCACACCACAGCGTCCCGGACCACCCAGTCTATTCCCCGATTCCGTTGGGCCGCATGATCAATCCGACGCCCTCGGCCAGAGCCGCCTCCGTGGGGGCGCTGTCGGGATCGATGAGATATTGGGCCGCGACGCCGATGAGCAGCGCTTGATACATCGCCCCGAGACTCCGCGCGGCATCGGGATCCACATCGTCCACCCCCTCGAAGAGCCGGGCCAGACCCGAACGCGCTTCCAGCACAACGGTTGCCAACTGTTCGCGGGTTTCGGGGTGGGACAGGGCATCGAACGTGGCGGCCCACACCCCGCGATGGGTGGCGATCGAGTCGCGAACCACTTCCCATCGGTTCGCGAAGCGCCGCAGCGGGTCCGATTCGGAGTCGCCCGAATTCTCCAGCGCGCGAGCGAGATCGACTCCCCATTCCCGGGTCGCCTCGGACAACGCGGCGGTGAGCAGCGCCTCCTTCGAGCCGAAGTGATAGCCGATCGCCGCCATGCTCACCCCGGAGGCGGTGGCGATATCGCGCACGGTGGTGCGGGCATACCCCTTCTCGAACAGGCATCGGCGGGCGCCGGCCAGTAGATCCTCGCGATTTCCCATGCCCGACACTGTAGCGCATTTGCCTCAGACATTTGTCTTGCACAAATGCCCAAACGATGGTTACCGTGGCGGACATGCGAGAGATGACCAATCACAACGTCCTGATCTCCGGCGCGAGCATCGCCGGGCCCGCGCTCGCCTTCTGGCTCGAGCGCTACGGCTTCACGCCGACGATCGTCGAGAAGGCCCCGGCCCTGCGGCAGGGCGGGCAGGCCATCGACGTGCTGGGCACCGCGACGGAGATCGTGCGGCGCATGGGGCTGCTCGAGCGGGTCCAGGCGGCGAGCACCGGCAAGCGCGGCACCTCGTACGTGGACGTGCACGGCACGGTGCGCGCCAGTATCAGCAGTGAGGTGTTCAACGGGGTGGGAGCCAACGGCGACACCGAGATTCAGCGCGGCGACCTGGCGCAGGTGCTGTACGACGCCACCAGCGACAAGGTCGACTATCTCTTCGGAGATTCCATCACGGCGATGGTCCAGGACCAGGACGGCGTCCACGTCACCTTCGAGCACTCCCCCGCGCGCACCTTCGATCTGGTGATCGGCGCGGACGGCGTCCACTCTCACACCCGCAGGCTCGCCTTCGGTCCGGAATCGGACTTCCTGCGGCACATGGGCTACTACATCGCGATCTACACCACGCCCAACCTGCTGAATCTGGATCACTGGGAGTACGACTACAACACCCCCGGCACCATCGCCGGCAGCTACAGCGCCCGCCACAACACCCAGGCCAAGGCGATTTTCGCGTGGGCCTCGGATCCGATCGACCACGACTACCGCGACGGCGCGGCGCAGCGCCGCATCCTGTGCGACACCTTCGCCGGACAGGGCTGGGAGGTGCCGCGACTCTTGGCGGAACTGCCTGCGGCACAGGACTTCTACTTCGATGCGATGGCCCAGATCCGCATGCGGTCCTGGTCGACGGGCCGTGTCGCGCTCGTCGGGGACGCCGGGTACTGCGCCTCCCCGCTCTCCGGACAGGGCGCGAACCTGTCACTGGTCGGCGCGTACGTGCTGGCCGGACAGCTGGCGACCGCCGCGGGCGAGCACACCGCGGCGTTCGCCGGATACGAGCGGGAGATGCGGCCCATGGTCGATGCCTGTCAGAAGTTCGCCGAGGGCGTGGGCGGCTGGTACGCGCCGAACAGCCGCACGATGATCCGCGTGCGGGACCTGAACGTGCGGCTGCTGCCGTACCTGCCGTGGCGTGGGCTCATCGGCGGCGCTCCGCAGAAGGTCGCCCGCACCATCGAGGCCGCGGCATACGTCTAGTCCGACCAGGACGAGCTGGGCAGCGTTCCGACGAGTTCCATTGCCGCTGTCTATAACTCGGGAAACAGCAAGATCATCGGGCGGGTCGTCGTACGCTCGGGCACCGAACTGAAACACGTATCAGCATTATCGGAGGCCCTCCATGCTGTCCCTGCAGGAAATCTCGGATCGACTCGAAATTCAGGATCTGCTGGTGCGCTATTCGCACGCGGTGGACACCCACCAGTGGGAACTGCTGGACGAGCTGTTCACCGCCGACGCCCGGATCGATTACACGGCCATGGGCGGACCGGCCGGAGATCTGGAGTCCACCAAGAAGTTCCTGGCCTCGGTGATGCCGAATTTCCCGGCCTTTCAGCACCTGGTGAGCAATTCCTCGATCGAGATCGACGGTGACCGGGCCTCGGCCCGCACCATGTGCCACAACCCGATGCTCCTGGCCGGGGACGACGGGCACCAGCGGCTCATGCTCTGCGGCCTCTGGTACCTCGACAGCTTCGTGCGCGTCGACGACCGCTGGCGCATCCGCCAGCGGGTCGAGGAGAAGAGCTATATGTTCTTGGCGACCGACGCCGTGCCGACCAACTGATCGAACAGGTCGCGGTAACCGCGCAGCGCCTGGCGCAGGGCCTCGGTGTCCACGTCCTGCCCCTGTGACCAACCACTTTCGAGCTGCTGACGACGCTGAGCGCAACTGTCGGTCAGCTGACGGATCGCATCGTCGACCAGAGTGTCGGCCCGCGAGACCGCGTCCTTCGGGTCGTCCACGAACTGGGTCTGCACCTCGCGCCACTCCTCGCGCAAACGGCGCTGATCGGCCTCGGCGAGCAGTCGGCTACCGTCATCGCCCGCAGCGGGAACGGAGCCGGTACCCGGGCTGGGCGCGGAGTCGACGCCCGACAACGAGTCGTACCGTGTGCTCTGGGGCGAGTCATAGCCCGGAGCCGAGTTCGAATCGTTCGAGAACTCGGTGGAGCTTTCGCCGTCGAGGCGTTCGGTGTCGAGGCGTTCGGTGCCGGTGTGCCCGACCCCACCCGCCTCGATGTCATCGCGTGCGGACTCACCGTGCGTGAGCCGCTCGGGGTCGGACTGCTCGGAATTCAGCCGCGCGCTGTCGAGCCCCTCGGGATCACGACGATCCGGATCCAGAGCCGAATCCGCTTCCGGATCCTCCGCCCAGGTCCGGTCGGCGTCCGCGCGGTCGAACTGCGAGGTCTCCGGATGCGTGCCCGGGGCGCGCACTCCCCTCGAGTTCTCCTCGTCCGTGCCGATGATCGCGTCGTCGGTGCCGATATTCTTGGCGCTGGTGTCGTGTGTACTCATGTGTTCACCTCTGAATTGTCGAGCGAATTACTTGTTGTGCGTGGCGGGCTTACTTGTTGTGCGTGGCGGGCTCGGTGCGGTTGCGCCCCGGCTCGATGTAGTCCGCGGGGATGTTCTCGGTACGACCCGCTGTCCCATCGGTACGGTCGTGTGCCGCGGCCTCGGGTCGAATATCGAGGTCCGACACCTGCGAGCGATCCGATACCGGTGACTGAACCCGCTCGGGAGCGGTCTCCGCGCGGTCGGGCGTGGGAGTGCGATCGGGACTCGACTGCTCGGAATGACCGTTACCCAGCACATCCAGGACCAGCTCGCGGTAGTTCACCAGCGCCGTCCGCATGTCCTCGGTCGAGACCTCGCCCCGGCCCGCCCGCTGCGCGGTGCCGTGCGCGGCGCGGAAGCGGTCCAGCGGACCCGCGTGCTCCACGGACAGATCCGCGACCTGCTGGTCGAAACTCTCTGTGGGGTAACCACGTTCACGCATCACCTGGGTGAGCAGCTGATCCGCGGCGTTCAACGCTCCCGCCGGATCGTCGATGAACTGCTCCTGCACATGCGACCACTGCATCTCGTAGCGGCGCTTGTCCTCGGCGGGCAGCTCACGCAGGGGCAGCTCCTCATGGCGGCGCTTGCGCTCGGCCAGCTCGCGCTCGGCCTCGCGACGGCTGTCCGACTCCTGTACGGCCCGGTCGTATTCGGTTCCGAACGTGTCGCGCAGCTTCCGGCTGCGCATCTGCGGCAGCATCACGAACGCGATCACCGCCGCCGCCACGATCACCACCAGTACGACGATTATCGCTGTCATTGCACCCGACATCTGAAACCTCCTGGTCGAGTTCGGTCCACTTGGTGACGTAATGCCTCATCGCGCCGCCGTCAAACACGAAGCACAGCCGAGTTGATCGAGATCGGCTCGGTACCAGCCTGTTCGACCGTCCACATCGACATACGGCGCTGTGCCGCAGCGAGATCAGCGGCGGGATGCGCGGACGGCGGGCAGCGCGGCAGCGAACACTGCGAAGCCAATCGCACGGGAATTACGCGATCGGTGCGCCGAATGACGTCCGTGCGGCGGGAGGCCGCGCCATCATGGGATATCGCAAGTCCGGTGGTAGTGCGAGGAGTTTGCGCGATGACACAGGTGCCCGCCATATCGGCCCAGCGTGCGGAGCTCGAGAAGCAGTGGGCGCGTTGGGCGGCCGGGATGGGACGTGTGACGGCGCGGGCGGCCGGGACCGGCCGCGAGGACACGGTGCTGCGGGCGGAGGTGATCGAATCGTGGGAACGCTCACTGCGCACGGTCGATCCCCTGCGCGCCGTCGCTCCCTCGATGGATCGCGACGAATTCGGTTCGCGCTGGGCCGATTCGCCGTTGCGCGCACCGGTGACGCGGATGGCGGGCGAGCTGCGCGCCATCACCGAGGACGCCGGGATGATCGCGATCGTCACCGACGAGGCGGGCACGGTGCTGTTCAGCTGTGGCGACCGAGCGCTGCGCCGCCGGGCCGAGGGGGTCAACCTCGCACCGGGCGGCTGCTGGGACGAGCCCTACATGGGCACCAGCGGAGTCGCGTTGTCGCTCAACAGCGGTCGCCCCAGCACGGTGTGGGCGGCGGAACACCTGGTCGAAGCCCTGCACGGCTGGGTGTGCTACTGCGCCCCGATTCGCGCGGCCGACGGACGCCGGCTCGGACTGCTGGATCTCTCGACCTATTGGGACCGTTCACATCCGATGATCCTGACGACCGTGCGTGCCCTGGTCACCGCCATCGAGTCCCGGCTGGACCTGGAGCCGTCCCGGGCGCCCGGCGGCCCGCGCCTGGAATGCCTGGGCGTCCCACGCCTGTACAAGCAGGGCGCACCGGTTCCGATGCGCCCGCGCCAGCTGGAGATCCTGACACTGTTGACGCTCGAGCCCGACGGTTTCACCCCGGAACGCCTGCACGAGGCCGTCTACGGTGACCGCTCGATGTCCGCGAGCACCCTCAAGGCCGATGTCTCTCGGCTGCGGCGCGCCACCGACGGGCGAATCGCGGACCGCCGCTACCTGCTCACCGAACCCATCGCGTGCGATGCCGTCGAGCTGTTGGCCGCTCTCGAATCCGGGGATCTGACCACCGCGGTGCGGCTGTATCGCGGTCCGCTGCTACCCGATTCGGAGATTCCCGGGATCGTGCAGTGGCGCGAGCACCTGGACGTGTGCCTGCGCACCGCGGTGCTGGCCGACCACAATCCGGAGCACGCGCTGCGCCTGGGACAGCGCTGCCCGGACGATATCGCGGTGCACGAGCACGCGGCGCGACTGCTGCCCCGAGGCGACAGCCGACGCGCCCTGGCCACCGCCCGATTGCATTCCGCCTTGCGCGCGTGAATGATTCGGCGACGCCGCGCACGCCAACCTCTCGACAACCATCGCGGTTCATAGTGGCCCCCTGTCCTGGAAGATCCGAGATCGGGAGCCGCACCATGATCGATGCCGAGCCGGGCACGGGCGGCCGCGCACGCACCCGCGACCACCGCAACGCGCACGTCCGCGGACCGGTTCGGGCCGCTGAATCGCGGGGTGCCGGTCCGGTGACGAATCGTGCCAATATTCGCCACGCTGACCGTAACCGGGCGCCGGGCGCCGAACTCCGTAAGGTGAGAGACAGACCCGAATTCGCCTGACCCCCAACGTGGTTCAGCGGATTCGAGCAACCTTCGAGGAGTGAGATGAGGCCAGGAGTTATTTCGCGTGTCGGCATCACCGACCGGGCGACGACGACCTTGCAGGCGCTGATCGCCCAGCACGGACCGGTGCTGTTCCATCAGTCCGGCGACTGCTGCGACGGCAGCTCGCCGCGGTGCTACCCGCTGGGCGAGTTCCAGGTGGGCGCGGCCGACGTGCTGCTCGGGCGGGTCTTCCCGGACACCTCGTTCTGGCTCGCCGCCGACCGGTTCGAGCACTGGCGCAACACCCACCTCACCGTCGACGTGACACCGGGTCGCGGTAACGGCTTCTCCCTCGAAGCACCCGAGGGAGTCAGGTTCATCATCAGGTCGCGGTTGTTCACGGACGCCGAGACGGCGGCGCTGGAAGCGGCTCCGGCGCCCTCACGAGGCTCCGATCTGACCGGATGATGGGTGGGGCGGCCGGCCCCGAGTGGCCGGTCGCCCCACCGCCCCCGCGCCGGGTCGCCTACTTGCGGCCGGTGCCGAGATATGCCGTGGTGGTGAGCGGCCGATTCGGTTCGTAGCGTGCGGCCAGATACTCGATCATGGTGTGCTCCTGCGCTTTCCAGGTCTCCTCGTCGAAACGCGAGCGCGCCAACTGCAGTGGCGCACTACCGCGAGTGAGCCTGTCCCACAGCTGTTCGGCGCTGTCGTAGGCGAACGACTCGGTGTGCGCCCGCACGCTCACCTCGGTGAAACCCGCCGCGCGCAGCTCGGCCTCGAACACCTCGGGGTTCTCCAGGTTCTCCGGATTCGGCTGGGGCGCGGGGTAACCCGGGATGCCCGCCTGGAACGCGCCGGACAGCAGGGTCATCAGCGAGGAGTCCGCGAGCGGGGCCCAGCTCGAGACGACGGCGATCGCGCCGGGACGCAGGACCCGGTGCAGTTCGGCGAATCCGCGGGCCCGATCGGGGAAGAACATCAGACCGAAGAGGGAGAACCCGGCGTCGAAACTGTCCTCGGCGTACGGCAGGGCCTGACCGTCACCGACCCGGGCATCGATGGCGTCGAGTCCGGCCGCCTCGGCGTGCCGCACCAGTCGCTCGATCATCAGCGGGGAGAAGTCCAGGGCACTGACCCGTGCGACCCGCGCGGCCGCGGGAATCGCGAGGGTGCCGGGTCCGGCCGCCACATCGACCACGTGTGCCCCGGGCGACAGCTCGGCGAGCGCGAGGGCATGGGCCGAGAACGGCCGCATGACCTCGGTGGCCGCGTCGTCGTACCGCTCGGCGACCTCGTCCCACGGTCCGGAGGAGGCGAGTGGACTCTGCGACATGTGAACATCCTTTCGACCGTCCCCAGCCTAGTGAGCCCGGGACGGTCGCACGAATGACGGTGCCGGACAGGGGAACACCTCGGCGCGGCACCGAATGCCGCGCCGATCGGTTCAGCGTCCGGGCAGGAACCGGATGCCGCGAGCCAGGGTCATGAGCAGCGGCTGCCACTTGTCCTGGGGCAGGAATCCGGGGGCGTCCAGGTTCAGGAAGCGGGTCACCACCACCGTCTGCCGTTCGGTGAACTTCAGCAGGCCGTCGGGACCGTGCCGCCGGCCCACACCGGAGATACCCATGCCGCCCATCGGCGCGCCGGTGGTGCCCCAGGCCGGGGCATACCCCTCGTCGATATTGACCGTGCCCGCGTGCAGGCGTTCGGCGATGCGTTCACCCTCGGCCTTGCTACCCGCCCAGACGCTCGCGTTCAGGCCGTACTCGGTGTCGTTGGCGCGGGTGACGGCCTCGTCCACCGAATCGACGGGGTAGATCGAGACCAGCGGGCCGAAGGTTTCACCGCGTCCGCACTCCATCGCGTCGGTGACATCGCTCAACACGGTCGGCTCGAAGAACAGCGGCCCGAGATCCGGGCGCGCGTTGCCGCCGACGAGGATCTTCGCGCCCTTGGACACCGCATCCGCGACGTGCTTGGTGACGGTCTCGAGCTGCGCCTCGGAGATCAGGCTGCCGATGTCCTGCGAGAAGTCGTAGGACGCACCGAGTTTCGCGGCCTGCACGGCGGCGACGAACTTCTGGGTGAACTCCTGCGCCACCGAGCGCTCGACGTACATGCGCTCGATCGAGATACACAGCTGACCGGCGTTGGAGAAGCAGGCGCGCACGGCGGCCTTGGCGGCCTTGTCGAGGTTCGCGCCGCTGGTCACGATCATCGGGTTCTTGCCGCCCAGTTCGGCCGAGAAGCCGATCAGACGACTGCCGCACTGCTGGGCCAGGGTGCGGCCGGTCGCGGAGGATCCGGTGAACATCAGGTAGTCGCACGAATCGGTGATCGCGGTGCCCACGACGGTGCCGGGACCGGTCACGACCGCGAACAGATCGCGCGGCAGTCCGGCCCGGGCGAAGAGTTCGGCGTTGGCGAGGGAGGAATACGGCGTCTGACTGTCCGGCTTGACCACGACCGCGTTACCGGCCAGCAGCGCCGGGATCGAATCGCCGACCGAGAGCAGCATGGGGTAGTTCCACGGCGCGATGACTCCGACCACGCCCTTGGGCACCGCCCGCACGGCCGCGCGGTTCAGCAGCGGGAACGCGCCCTCGACGCTGTGCGAGGCCAGCAGTTTCGGCGCGACGCGCGCGAAGTAGCGGGCCGCGAACATCAGGCCCATGATCTCTTCCTGGGCCGCCCACCGGGCCTTGCCGGTCTCGGCCTGCACCACGTCCATGAGGTAGTCGCGATTCTCGACCACCAGCGCCCGGTAGCGCTCGAGTACCTCGGCACGCTCCTTGGGGGTGCGCGCGGCCCATTCGGCCTGCGCCACACGTGCTCTGGCGACCGCCGTCTCGACATCCGCGGCCGTGCCCACCGGCACCGCCCCCAGGGTCCTCCCGGTGAACACCTCGGTGATCGCTCGGTTCTCGCGGTCCTGAGTGGAATCCACCGCCGCGAACGTCTTCAGACGTTCGAAGACCGCAGCTGCCGGCACCGGCATCGTCGCCTCCTGCTTTACAAGTTACTTCCGGGTACACACAATCTACCCCGACGCCCCTCCCCCGGCCGACGACTCCCGAATCCGGGCCGGTCGCACCGGCTTTCCGACCGAAAATATCGGTCACCGCACCGCGCCGGAAAAATCCCAATCGTCTGACCTCGAAAAATAGCGTGTAACTATCGTCGCGGCAGTAGCGAACTATCCCCCAGCAGTTGGTCGTGATCCGGCTTCCCCGGCCGAGAGCAACAAATGAGGGCGGCCGGGGTCGGTTCTCCACGATCACTCCACTGCGCCCGGTAACTGCCTACCGGGTCGGGACAGCGCGAAATCCCGCACGCACCTGAGGGGTTGCGTGCGGGATGCGCCCGAAGCTGTTGCGCGGGTTACTCGTTCACCAGCGCCGGGATCGTCAGCACCGCCGCCGACACCGGCACGTCGGCCGGAGTCGAGGCGATCACGAAATCGATGCCGTCGTTCGAGGGAATGTGCGGACCGCCCGAGACCGGTTCTTCGTCACTGTGCTCGAAGAGTCCGGTGCCGACGAGCTTTCCGTTCGCGTCGTAGAACGCCGCACGCACCTCGAGGGCCAGGACGTCGCTCACATCGGTGGTGATCGCCAGCCGACCGTGCACCGACGCACCGTCGAGCCGAACACCGGTCACCTGCACCCGATCCGAGAACGGACCCGGGGTCAGGCGCACCTCGCCGGGAGCCGCGGAGATCGACGCGGGGGCCGCCTGCACGGTCGCCGGGGCGGCCGGGGCCGCCGCCGGACCCGGGGTGGCCGGGTTCGAGGCCTGCGAGCATCCCGCGCCGAGCGCGGCCACCGCCAGCAGTCCCGCGATCAGACCGGCCTGCGCGATCGAACCACAGATCCGCGCAACACCTTTCATCCTCACGGCAGCAGAGCCTTGTGCATCTTGGTGTACAGCGAGGTGTTGTCCTGGCTGGCCGCGAACACGTTCGCGCCCGGGCCGTAGGCGTAGATCATCACGTCCGCGCCGGTGTGGTTGCCCGAGAGGTAGGTCAGCCACAGGCTGGCCTCCGGCGAGCCGTCCTTCACCGCGGCCGCGTCGTCCGGGGTGCGGAAGGTGGCCGGGGCGAAGTTACGCGGATCGGCCTGACCGGAACCGTTGATCGGACCGGCCGAACGCACCGGATCCTTCACGTTGTCCTTGCCGTCGCGCGAGGGGAGCGAGTTGTTGGCGGTATTGCCCGCGTCGACATTGGTCGGCGGCGCAACGGCTTCCGCGTTCGTGAAGGTGTTCTTCTCGATGATGTTGAAGCCGGCGCATTCGTGGTCGGCGGTCACGATCACCATCGTGTGCCCGTCCTTCTTGGCGAAGGCCATGGCCGCACCGACCGCGTCGTCGAACGCCTTCATCTCCTCGAGAGTCTGGGCCGCGTCGTTGGCGTGCGAGCGCTTGTCGATCTGCGCACCCTCGATCTGCAGCAGGAAGCCCTTGCTGTCCTTGCGGTTCGAGAGCAGATCGATCGCCTTGTTCGCCATATCGGCCAGCGTCGGCTCCTGCTTCTGCGGCGCGGAGTCCGGCAGCGCGTTGCGCGCCGCGGTGACGGTCAGGTTGCCGCGGTTGAACAGGCCGATCACCTTGTCGGACCGCACCGACTTCAGATCGGCGGCGGTGGCGACCTTCTGACTGTCGGCAGTCTGAGCCTTGAGCGCGGGATCGCCCATGCTGCCGAGCACCTGATAACCCTTGTCCAACATGGCCTTCTGATCGTCCGGCTCGAAGCGGGCCAGGCCGCCGCCGAAGATCACGTCCGCGGTGCCGTTGCGCGCGATCTGCTCGGCGATCGGGGTCACCAGCGTCTTGTCCGACGGGGACGCCTCGTAGCTACCGTCGGACTTCTTGGGCAGGCAGGTGGATTCGGTGAACGTCGGCCCCTGGCAGCCGCGCAGCAGCGCGTGGCTGACCATGCCGGCCGGGGTGGCATCGGTGATCTCCGCCGTCGAGACGTTGCCGGTGGCGAAACCGGCGGTCTTGGCCTGCTCCATGAGCGTCGGGACCGACTTGCCGTAGGCGTCGACGCCGATGGCGGCGTTGTAGGTCTTCACGCCCGAAGACCACGCGGTAGCCGCGGAGGCCGAGTCGGTGACCAGCGCGGGCTTGGCGCTGTTGGGCTCGACCGCATAGGTGGACACGGCGCCGACATACGGCAGCTGCTCCATGTTGAGCTGACCGGCGGCACCGACGAAACGCTCGCGAGCAGCGGTGATGTGGGTACGTCCCATACCGTCGCCGAGCAGGTAGATGACGTTGCGCACTTCGTTGTCGGCCTTGTCGTCCGACCCGCATCCCGCGACCATGGTGGCGCCGACGAACGCGGCGGTGATGGCCGCCGCCGCGCCGACCCAGGCGCGTTTCCTGTGCTGCACTTGATCTCCTCCAACTTTCGCGGCACGGGACCCCGTGCGCGTCCCGCGGTTCCCGGGGCGGGGCGAACGTAACCCTGGACAGTTGCCCGAAAACGACGTCCAGCTGTCGAATCGATGAACGTCTACGGCGGGACCGCCCGATCGAGGATCGCGACAAACCACCCGCGCACCGGCAAAGCGGTCTCACCCGCCGGAACACACGGCTATCCTCTGGTCACCACAATGTAATTCGCATCACAGACGGTGACCGGGGGTTGAGCGGACCGTGGGTGGAAGACGTTCTCGGGCAACACATTCGAGGGTTCCTCCGACAGCGCTCCTCGAAATCCCCATTACCGAACGACCGGTCGTTTCGTCAAATCCCGTCCTGCTCACAAGGACTCGTACTCACGCGCGCGACGCGCGATGGCTATGTTCTGGCAATGCTCAGACCGCGACCCGGTGTCCGTACCCGGGTCGCGATATCGGGCGGCACGGCCGGGCACGGGCACCCCGGACACCGGCGATCGCGGCATCGGAGTCATCGACGCGGAGCCGACTCGGATCGGCACCCGGCCGGCGATGGCTCACACCCACGCAGCACCTCGCACTCACGCAATACCTATCGCACGCACTACCTATCGACAGGAAGACAGCGGTGAGCAATTCCCCTACCGGTGACCTGGACTGGCTGCTCGACGATCTCGTCGACAAACTCGCCGGTGTCCGGCACGCGGTCGTCCACTCCACCGACGGTCTGCTGCTGGGACGTTCCACCGGCATGACCCGCGAGGACGCCGAGCATTTCGGCGCGATGTCCTCCACCCTGTACGGCCTCTCACGCAGTGCCGGACACCGATTCGACGGCGGCGGCGTCCGCCAGGCCGTCGTCGAACTGGACCGCGCCGTCCTGTTCGTCACGGCCGCGGGCAGCAATGCCTGCCTCGCGTTGCAGACCGGGGCCAACGCCAATCTCGGCATGGTCGCCTACGAGATGAACCTGACGGTGCAGCGCGTCGGCTCGTTCCTGTCCACGGCCGCGCGCCGTAATTTCGGCTAGCCGCCGAGTGTTCGGGAGCACCGCGGCCTCGACACCGGGACAGCCGCTCGCCCACTCGGTGAAAATACTGGTGGCAGGCGGATTCGGCGTCGGCAAGACCACCATGGTCGGCGCCATCAGCGAGATCGCGCCGCTGCGCACCGAGGAGATCATCACCGAACGCTCTGCGGGCGTCGACGATCTGACCGGCGTGGAGCGCAAGAGCACCACCACGGTGGCCTTGGATTTCGGCCGCATCACCATCGATTCCGGACTGGTGCTGTATCTGTTCGGCACGCCCGGTCAGGACCGGTTCTGGTTCCTGTGGGACGAACTCGCGCGCGGCGCGCTGGGGGCGGTGGTCCTGGCCGACACCCGCAGACTCGACACCTCGTTCGCCGCCATCGATTTCTTCGAGAAGCGCGGGATCGGATTCACCGTCGGGGTCAATCGTTTCCACGACGCACCCGAGTATTCGACCCAGGAGGTGCGCGAGGCACTGGACCTGGACGAACGCGTTCCGATTCTGATGTGCGACGCGCGGGATCGCGAATCGTGCAGGGGCGTGCTGCTCACGCTTGCCGAATATCTCATCACTCGCGCCCTCGGATAGAAGCATCCATACCGGAGCACGCATAACAAGGCGTGTCAATCATGTTCCCGTTCAACGGGACCCGCGCGAAGCTTGTGAGATACGTCCCTATACGTTGTGCGGATGTTCAGAGCGAGGCTCGGTGTCCGAACCCGTGTTCTCGCCATCGCACTGGTCCCGAGCTTGGCGCTGCTCGTTATCGGTGTGGGTGGCGCGGGATACCTGGTCGTTCAGGGCAGACACGCACGAGATTGGGCCGCCACACTCACCGACGCCACACCGCTGACCAAGGAACTGGTGGGCGCGGTCCAGCAGGAGCGACAGCTCACCCTGTCCCAGCTGTCCGGCGGCGAACCCAACCCGAAAGCCCTGGCGCAGGCCAGATTGCGGCTCGATGCCGCACTGCGCGGGATGAACACCACCACCGCCTCGATGGAGGATCTCGGCCCGCAGGAGGTCACCGGCGACGTCGGCGGCTTCATCACCCTGACCCGCACGCTCGCCGCGGTGCGCACGCAGGTCGACGGTGGCGCGCTGCCGATGTCGGACGCCTACAACTTCTACGGTCACCTGCTCGATCTCATCTCGGTCGGCACCCGCGCGGTGATGATCACCGCCCCGAACGCCGAGGTCGCGGTCGAGACCGCCGAGACGCTGCAGATCGTGTCCGCGTCCGAGATGCTCTCCCGCAGTGCGTCACTGGCCGAGGTGATCATCAACAACGGCACCCTGACCCCCGAGCTCGCGGTCGAATACTCGCGTCTGGTCGGCAGCTACCGGCTCAGTATCGAGGGACTCGCGGCCGAGCCCGGTGACAGCCAGGCCTCCGCCGCCAAAGCCGTCACCAGCGATCCGGCCTGGCAGAAGCTCGTCATCATGGAGAACTCGCTGCTGGCGCACGCGCTGGAACCGATCACCTCCCTGCCGGTGAAGTCCGGCAGCACACCACAACTCGCGCCGCTGACCTTCACCGCCCAGGAGTGGCAGGATTCGGTCAACGTCGTCAACAAGGCGCTGCTCGAGTACTGGGACAACCAGAGCAAGTACGCCCAGGGCAAGGCCATCGACGCCGCGGACGACAGCGCCCGCAACTCCGCCATCGCCGGTGCCGCCATGCTCGCGGTCTCGGTCGGCGCGTTCCTGGTGGCCCTGGTGCTGGCCAACCGAATCATCCGCCGCCTCAAGCGGCTTCGCGACCAGACCCTGGTGCTGGCCGACGAGCGACTGCCCGAATTGATGACCAGACTGCGCGACGGGCAGCAGGTCGACCCCACCGCGGAGACCTCGGTCCTGGACTTCGGCACCGACGAGATCGGCCAGGTGGCCAAGGCGTTCAGCCATGCCCACGAGGCCGCCGTGGCCGCCGCCGTCACCGAGGCCCGCACCCGGGAGGGCGTCAAGGCGGTCTTCCTCAATATCGCGCACCGCAGCCAGGTCGTGGTGCACCGTCAGCTCGAGGTGCTGGACGAGGCCGAATCCAAGCAGGAGGATCCGGCCCTGCTGGAGATCTTCTTCCGCCTGGACCACCTCGCCACCCGCGAACGCCGCAATGCCGAGAACCTGATCATTCTGGCCGGCGGACAGCCGGGCCGGCAGTGGCGCAATCCGGTGAACCTGGTGGAGGTCGTGCGCTCGGGTGTCGGTGAGGCACTGGACTACACGCGCGTCAAGATCGCCCGCCTGCCCGAGGTCGCCGTCGCCGGCACCGCGGTCGCGGACCTCGTGCACCTGCTCGCCGAACTGGTCGACAACGCCGCCCACTTCTCCCCGCCGCAGTCGCAGGTCGAGGTGCGCGGCAACGTGGTGGGCAAGGGCGTCGCCATCGAGATCGTCGATCAGGGTATGGGCATCCCCGAGGCCGAAATGGCCCGGATGAACGACATGCTGCGCAATCCCCCGGATTTCGGCGTCAACACGCTCTCCACCGATTCGCGCCTCGGCATGTTCGTTGTCGCGCAGCTGGCGGTCCGCAACGGAATCCAGGTGCGGCTCACCGAATCCGACTACGGCGGCGTGCGCGCCATCGTGCTGGTGCCCTCGAACCTCACCGTCGCCGCCGGCCGCACCGGCGAGATCCCGGCCGTACCTCGGCAATTGGAACCGGTCGGGGCCGCGCCGATGCCGCTCCCGGCGGCCCCGGCGCCCGCGCAGCTGCCCCCGGCCCCCGCCTCTCGCCAGTCCGAGCGGCAGATGTCGTTCGAGCAGCCGGTCGCGTTCGAGCCGATCACCGAACCCGGCACCCCGCGCCCCCGGCTGCAGCCGGAACCGCCCGCCTCGCAGCACACTTCGTCGCAACGGCCCACCTCACAGCCTTTCTCGCCACCGAATTCGGCGGAAGATCAGGAAAACGGTTTCCGCCCTCGCGATTTCGGCCGTACCCAGTACACTGGCTCCGACGCCCGGCCCTCGCTACCGCGTAGGCGCCGGCAGGCAAGTCTCGCACCGGAATTGGCACAGGAGAATGCGGCTGCTACCACCGAGTCGGACTCTGGAACCTCCCGCACGGCCGAGCAGGCCCGAGACCTCTTCTCCGCCATCGAAAACGGAACCAGGCAGGGCCGCCGGGCCGATCCCGGCGCGTCCAAGCCTGGGTCCACCTCTTTTTCGGATCGACAGGAAGGCGACGGTGACCAACTCCAACGCTGGTGATCTCAACTGGCTACTCGATGATCTCGTCGATCGCCTCGCAGGTGTCCGTCACGCGGTGGTGCACTCCACCGACGGATTGCTGCTGGGCCGCTCCTCAGCCATGAGCCGCGAGGACGCCGAGCACTTCGGCGCCATGTCCTCCACGCTCTACGGCCTCGCGCGCAGCGCAGGCAATCGATTCGACGGCGGCGGCGTACGGCAGGCGGTCATCGAACTCGAACGCGCCGTGCTGTTCGTGACCGCGGCGGGCAGCCACGCCTGCCTGGCGCTACAGGCCAACGAACAGGCGAATCTCGGCATGGTCGCCTACGAGATGAACCTGACCGTGCAACGCGTCGGCACCTACCTGTCCACCACCCCGCGCCATCATCTGGCCGGACAGGTCAACCCCCGACTGTCATGATGGCGCGGCCGGGGGAACATTGGTTCGACGAAGCAGCTGGTCCACTGGTACGCCCTTACGCCAGGACCGGTGGTCGAACCATGGGCGCGGGGCACGATCTGGACATGCTCACGGTGGTGCTGGTGCCCAATGCCGCGCCGCCGCTGCGTCGTGTCGAGCCGGAGTACGCGGAAATCGTGCGGTTGTGCCGACTCCCGCTGGCCGTGGCCGAGGTGTCGGCCGCGCTGCGGCTGCCGTTGGCGGTAACCAAAATCCTTGTCGGAGATCTGATCTCCGACGGAATCCTGAACTTCCGGGGGCCGGCCAATTCCGAGGCCGTGCCCGATGACCTCAACATATTGCGAGCAGTCCTCGATGGCATTCGAAAAATTTGATTCGTCCACCCCCATGGCCGCCTCGGTGAAGATCCTCATCGCGGGCGGTTTCGGGGTGGGCAAAACCACGATGGTGGGGGCGCTCAGCGAGATCACCCCGCTGCGCACCGAAGAACTCATCACCGAATTGTCCGCGGGCGTGGACGATCTCAGTGGTGTGGAGGGCAAGACCACCACCACGGTGGCCCTGGACTTCGGGCGCATCACCATCGACCAGAACCTGGTGCTCTACCTGTTCGGCACGCCCGGACAGGACCGATTCTGGTTCCTGTGGGACGAACTCGCGCGCGGCGCGCTCGGCGCGGTGGTGCTCGCCGACACCCGCCGGCTCGAGGGATCCTTCGCCGCGATCGATTTCTTCGAGAAGCGCGGAGTCGCGTTCACGGTGGCGGTCAACTGCTTCGAGGGCGCGCCGCTGTACACGCCGATCGAGGTGCGCGACGCGCTGGATCTCGACGAGCACATCCCGGTGCTGCTGTGCGACGCCCGCGATCGATCCTCCGCCAAGAACGTGCTCATGACGCTGGTGGAATATCTGATCAACCGGGCCTCGTCCCGCGTGGGCAGCTGACTGCCCGACCCCCGACAGCCTTCGAGCCCGCACCGGATTCCGGTGCGGGCTCGAAGGTTTCAGCTCCCGCTGCTGGGCCGGCGGATCAGTCCGATTCGTCGTCGAGGACGATATCCGCGAAATCGGCGACGTACCGATGCGGCGGCCGCGAGTCGTTGGGCTCCCCCGGACGCGTCACCCCCACCACCGACCATCCGGCCGCGACGGCCGCGTCCAATTCGTCCGGGTGATCGGACAGGAACAGAATGCTCTCGGCCGGAACGCCGATCGTGCTCGCGATCTTCTCGTACGAGGCCGCCTCCCGCTTGGGCCCCGCGGTCGACAGATCGAAATGACCGGTGATGAGCGGCGACAGATCACCGCCGCGGGCGAACGCGAACCAATCCTTCTGATTGCGTACCGAACCCGAGGAGTAGATGTACAGCTCGAGTCCGGCATTGCGCCAGCCCCGCAGCACCGGCGGCACATCCGCGAAGAACTCGCCGAACAGTGCGCCGTTGCGGAAGCCCTCCGCGCAGATGATGCCCTGCGCGGCCTTGAGCGGCTCGGACTTCACGTCGGTGTTCAACCACTCGATGAGAATCGCCGCCACCGTCGCCGCATCGGCATCGGGCTGCCCGGCCTGCTCGCGGGTGGCCTCGATGATGGAATCCGCCGCGTCGCCCTGATTCTCGGCCAGCCAGTCCGGCAGCCGGTCCCGGGTGTATCCGTACAGTTCTTCCCGCACCGAACTGGTCGGGCTCGTGGTGCCCTCGATGTCGAGAACGACGGCTTTGATCATGCGGCGAGCAATTCGTCCAGGGTCGGGAAACCGGCGGAGATCTTGTCACCGGTGAAGTCACCGATCCAGCCGTCCTGCTCCTCGAAGAACCGCACCGCGACGAACTCGGGCTGCGTGCCCATGTCGAACCAGTGCAGCGTGCCGGCCGGGACCGACACCAGATCGCCCGCGGTGCAGACGGTCGCGAGCACCTCGTCACCCAGATGCAGATAGAAGCAGCCCTGACCGGCGGCGAAGAAACGGACCTCGTCCTCGGCGTGCCGGTGCTCGTCCAGGAACTTGGTGCGCGCCGCGACGGCCTTGGCGGGCCACTCCGGATCCGACTCGTCCGGATGGATGCGGGCCACGTCGATGAACTTGAAGCGGCCGTCGGTATCGAGCGCGGCGATGCGGTCGGCGTACTCCGCCAGCAGATCCTCGGCGGAGGTCGCGCCGCTCAGCTCGGCCGGCAGCGGCCAGCGCTCGAACATGATGCCGCGCTTGCCGAGTTCGGCGGCGATGACCGCGTCGTCGGTGGTGCGAAGGGTGACATCACCGGAGTGCTTGTCGGACATGATCTGTAGCAGAGTCATCGTTCGGTCCCTCCTCGGAACGCTGCGTTCGTTTCATCCATGGTCGCGCACCGGGACCTCCCGATGGCCGGTCAATGTCGTCAGTTCACACATGGCCTCGAGGCATTCCGCGCGATCGCGCGCCTGCGCCAGACTCGCACCCCACGTGGTGATCCCGTGCCCCGCGATGAACAGCACCGGCGGCGCGTCGGGATGCTCGATCAGATATTTCTCGATGTCCACACCGATTCGCGGGACCTCGGCGTGGTTCGCGAACACCGGAATGTCGATGGCGTCCGGGCGTCGTCCGCCCAGGCCCTTGATCAGCTCGTAGCCCGAGAACCGCACCCGCGTGTCGCCCGCGCCGATCGAGAGGGCGGTCGCGTGCGGCGGATGCACGTGCACGACGGCCACCGCATCACGCGCGCGGTAGATCGCGGTGTGAATCGTGGTCTCGGCGGACGGCTTTCGCCCCTCGGCGCTCAGCGGCGCGGAATCGGCGACCGCGACGGTCACCGTATCGGTGGCGGCGAGTTCGCCCTTGGACAGGCCACTCGCGGTGATCACCGCCGCATCCCCCGCGCGCACGGAGATATTGCCCGCGGTCCCGGGCATCCAGCCGTTGGCGTACAACCCGCGCGCGATACCCGCGATCTCCTGCCCGGCCCGCACCACGACGGTGGCGGGCGGGACGATCGACACCGCCGCGACAGCCGTCGGATCCCCGAACCGTGCACTCGCTGCACTGTCGCCGAGCGTGCCGGAATTGCCGACACCGCCGAACTCCCCCGAGCCCGTGGAGGTTCGGGCGAGGGCGGGATCCTCCAGCACGCCGAATTCGGTGACCACGGCCGTCACCAGTTCGGCCGGAGTCACATCGAATGCCGGGTTGAAGGTCGCGGTGCCCTCGGGAGCCGTTGTCACGCCGCCGAATCCGGTGACCTCAGCGGAGGCGCGCTGTTCCACCACGATGTCCGCACCGCGCGCGGTGGAGATGTCCCGCGTGGATTCGGGGGCGACCACGATGAACGGAATCCCGTGGTGCCGCGCGGCGATCGCGAGCATGTAGGTGCCGATCTTGTTCGCGACGGCGCCGTCCGCGGTGATCCGGTCCGCGCCGACGATGACCGCGTCCACCTCTTCGGTGGCCATGGCCCATGCGGCGGCGGAATCGATGGTGAGCCGATGCGGGATCCCGGCCTCGGCCATTTCCCACGCGGTCAGGCGCGCGCCCTGCAGCAGCGGGCGGGTCTCGTCCACGATCACCTCGGCGACCGCGCCGCGCTGGTGCAGCACGCGCAACGCGCCGATCGCGGTGCCCCACGCGGTGGTCGCGAGGCGTCCAGTATTGCAGTGGGTGAGCACCCGCAGCGGGCGATCCCCGCACAGGCGCTGCAGCAGATCCGCGGCGGCGGTGGCCGCGGCCAGGTTCACACGCCCGTCCTCCGCCAGCAGTTCCAGCGCCTCGTCGAGCACCGCCTGCACGCCCAGCGGCAACTTGGCCAGCGCGCGCCGCACACCCCAGGCCAGGTTCACCGCGGTCGGGCGGGCGTCGGCGATGCGCCGGGCCTCCCGCTCGATCGTCGCGGTGTCGACCACGCCGTCCGCGGAGTGCGCGAGCGCGGCGATCACCACACCGAACGCGCCCGACACACCGATCGCCGGAGCGCCGCGAATCGCGAGCGTCGTGATCGCATCGATGAGCTCGTCGACCGTCGTGATCCGCAGCTCCCGCAGCTCGTGCGGCAGGGCACGCTGATCGATGGTGACCAGGGCACCGTCGATCCACGCGATCGAACTCTCATCCATCTAGCTGTGTCCTCTTTACCGGGAAGTGGGGCTCGCACCCGCCGGACACGGGCACAAGCCAACCGTATCGAACTCGGATCGCCGCGTGACCGGCAGGTTTCGGATCAGCGCAATCCGAATTCGCACACGCCCGGAGCGGCGGAAGTGGGCAGGGTGGGCATACTCCTCTATCCTTCCGGTATGGCGAGAGAGCGTCGCACCCGAAAGATCACCGTGACGATGCCGGAAGAGATAGCCGCCACGCTCGACGACTGGCGCAGCAGCGGCCGCATCGAATCGATCTCGGCGTTCGTCGCCGAATCCGTCAAGGCCAGGGTCGACCGCGCCGAATCGCTGTCGCGCATCGAGCAGATCTTCGGCGGCAGGCCGCCGCTGGACCTCATCAATCGCGCCCGGGCCGTGCAGGGTCTGCCCCCGTTATCGGAGGAGGATGCCACCGGCGATCACGCCGGCGCGGCATGAGCTCCCCGGGCACGACGCTGGGCGGCGTCGTCTTCGACACGGCCGCACTCACGGCCTGGGCCCATCGCGTCGCCTACGTCCAGTCGGTGGTGTGGGCGACCGCCGACGCGGGCCACACCATCATCATTCCGGCCACGGCCCTCGCGGCCGCCCGCGCGTTGATTCCGCCGGGCCGCCACGACATTCTCTCGGTGCTGCTGGATCTGCCCAATACGGTGATTCAGCCGCTGGATCGTCCGGCGAGCGATCAACTCGGTGCGGCGCTGTGCGATCGCCCCGACGCCGACGCCCTCATTCCCGCGGGACACGCGACCATGGAGGCGGTGAGCCGGGACTGGCCCTGCCTCACCGATCGTCCCGACACACTCAAGAAACTCGATCCGCGCGTACAGACCGACACCCTGCCCTGAGCCGAAGTATTCCTCAGGCGCGCCCCAGCGCCACCGTGACATTGTGGCCGCCGAAGCCGAACGAGTTGCTCAGCGCGTAATCGATGCGCTGATGCCGCGGTTTCTCGGCCACGACGTCCAGCGCGGTGCCGATATCCGGATTCTCGAAATTCAATGTGGGCGGGACGATCTGCTCCGCCAAGGTGCGCAGGGTGAGAATGGCCTCCAGCGCGCCGACCGCGCCGATGGAATGCCCCAGCGCCGACTTCGGTGCGTAGACAGAGGCATTCGGGCTCACCGCCATGATGGCGTTCGCCTCGGAGGCGTCACCCACGGGCGTTCCGGTGGCGTGCGCGTTCACATGGGCGATGTCCTCGGCCGAAAGCCCGGCCGCGGCAACGGCTTTGCGCATGGCCCGGGCCGCGCCGCCACCGTCGGGCGCGGTGCCGGTGATGTGGTAGCCGTCCGAGGTGATGCCCGCGCCCAGGACTCGGCCGAGGATTCGCGCGCCGCGCGCCGCGGCATGCTCGTGCGATTCCAGGACCAGCAGCGCGCCTGCTTCGCCGAAGACGAATCCGTCCCGATCGCGGTCGAAAGGCCGTGAGGCGCGCTCGGGTTCGTCATTGCGGGTGCTCATGGCCCGCATCATGGCGAAGCTGGCGATCGGCACCGCGTCGATATGTCCCTCGACGCCGCCCGCGACGACCACGTCCGCTTCCCCGGTGGCGATCAGCCGCCAGCCGTGCGCGATCGCCTCCGATCCGGACGCGCACGCCGAGACCGGCGCGTACACTCCGCCTTTGGCCCCGAGTTCCAGGCCCACGGTCGCGGCCGATCCGTTCGGCATGACCATCGGCACGGTCATGGGCGGCACCTTCCGATACCCGCCCGCCCGCATCGCATCCACCGCGTGCACGAGCGCCTCCCCTCCCCCGAGGCCGGTCCCGACGGCCACCGCCAGCCGCTCGGGGTCGAGCTCCGGCGCGCCCGCCTCCTGCCACACCTGCCGGGCCAGCACCAGCGCCATCTGCTGCACGAACGACATTCGCCGCTGCTCGATCCGGGTCAATCGCGCCCCGGGCTGCTCGGTCAGGCGCCCGCCGATCCGCACCGGCAGGTCGTTGGTCGCCACGAATTCGTCTGTCAGCGGACCGATTCCGCTGTCCCCCGCCAGCAACCGAGTCCAGGTGCTCTCCAGATCGGCCCCGAGGCAGGTGGTCGCCGCCATCGCGGTGACCACCACACCGCGCCGAGTTTCTGTACCACTCGCTACACTCATGCCGACATGAATACCTGTAGCACCCGCTACAGTCAACTCGTGCCGCGCCCACTCGACCATGCCCGCCGCGCCGACCTGCTGGCGGGCGTCATCACCTTCATCGCCGACCACGGCCTGGCCGAGCTCTCCCTGCGCCCGCTGGCCGAGCACCTCGGCACCAGCTCCCGCATGCTCATCCACTACTTCGGCACCAGGGAGCAGATGCTGGTGTCCGCCTTGGAAACCCAGCGCCCCGACATCGCCGCCCTCTTCCTCGACGTCCACGACATCGGCCTGCTGCGCGACCGGCTGACGCACTCGTTCACGCTCAACACCACCGGACCGGACGACATCAGCCTGCGCGTGCTGCTCCAGGTGCTGGGCGCGGCCACGGTCCCCGGCAGCCCCTTCAAGCCCTACGCCGTCGACGCGATCCAGGTCCTGGTCACCGCCATGTCCGAGGCGATCGGCCGGATCGACCCCACCCATCCCGATCCCGAAGCCGCCGCCACCCTGCTGATCTCCGGTATGCGCGGCCTGATTCAGGACTGGTGGATCACCGGCGACGCCCCGCGAGTCCACCGGGCGATCAACCTCCTTGTCGATCAGGCCATTCCGCGCCCGGCCTGAGCACCGGCCACACCCCGGAACAGCTTCGGCCACAACGTGTTCGACGGGTCCCGCCGGGCGTTCGGCGCGAGCGGGACGCCGAATCCCGCGCTCGACGCCGGTGCGAGCCGCCCGGCCCCGTCGCGCGCGTGGGTGTCGATAAGGTGCGGGGATGCGGACGGAGCAGCGGTTGATCGACACGGTGGCATGGGTGCACATCGTGAACGGCGAGATCCTTTGCGCGCGACCCCGGGGGAAGGGAATCTTCTACATCCCCGGAGGCAAGCGCGAGGAGGGCGAGAGCGATCTGCAGACGCTCGTCCGGGAGATCCGCGAAGAGCTGACCGTCGAGGTGCTGGACCGGACCGCCGCACACGTGGGCACCTACGAGGCCGCCATTCCCGGAGCCCTGGTCCGGATGGCCTGCTACACCGCCGAGCACCTCGGTGAGATCGCGGTGAGCAGCGAGATCGAGGAACTCGCCTGGTTCACCTACGCCGACCGCGACCAGGTCCCGCCGGTGGATCAACTGCTGTTCGACGATCTGTGGCGCGACGGCCTCCTGCACCGAAACTAGAACTTGGCGGCAGTATTGATCGACCGATCGGCTTGGCGGCTCTGGTCGAAATGTAGAACATGTTCTAACGTGAGTGGCAACGACGTTCCAGAGCCGGAAAGTTAGAGGAGCCACCCACACATGCGTACCGAGATCTGTGATCGCCTGGGCATCGATGTCCCGATCTTCGCCTTCACCCATTGCCGCGACGTGGCGACCGCGGTGAGCAACGCGGGCGGACTGGGAGTGCTCGGAGCGGTCGGCTTCACCGCCGAGCAGCTCGAGGTCGAGCTGTCCTGGCTCGACGAACATGTCACCGGCGTCTACGGCGTAGACCTGGTCATCCCGTCGAAGTACGAGGGCAAGGGCGTCGAGGGCCTGTCCCCCGAGGAGCTGGAAGCCCAACTGGCCAAACTGGTTCCGCAGGGACACCGCGATTTCGCGGAGAAGCTGCTCAACGACCACAACGTGCCGCATCTGCCGCCCGAGGAGCGGCACAACCAGCTGCTGGGCTGGACCGCCACCACGGTCGCCCCGCAGATCGAGGTGATTCTGAAGCACCCCAAGGCCAAGCTGGTCGCCAACGCGCTGGGCACCCCGCCCGATGACGTGATCAAGCAGATCCAGGACTCGGGCCGCCTGATCGGCGCGCTCTGCGGGTCGGTCAAGCACGCGCTCAACCACAAGAACGCGGGCCTGGACTTCGTGGTCATGCAGGGCACCGAGGGTGGCGGGCACTGCGGCGAGGTGGCCTCGATGGTGCTGTGGCCGCAGGTCGTGGACGCGATCGGCGATATGCCGGCGCTCGCGGCCGGTGGCATCGGCAACGGCCGTCAGGTCGCCGCGGCGCTGGCGATGGGTGCGGCGGGCGCGTGGACCGGCTCGCTGTGGCTCACGGTCGAGGAGGCCAATGTGCCGCCCGCGCAGATGCAGACCTACATCGACGCCACCAGCAGCGACACCGTGCGCTCGCGGTCCTGGACCGGCAAGCCGTGCCGCATGCTCAAGAACGACTGGACCGAGGCGTGGGCACAGGCCGACACCCCGGATCCGCTGGGCATGCCGCTGCAGATGATGGTCGCCCTCGACGGCGTCAAGCGCGGTCACCGGTACCCGGAAGCCGCGGTGGACGTGAACTTCAACCCGGTCGGCCAGGTCGTCGGCATGATGAACAAGATCGAGCGTTCCACCGATGTGGTGCAGCGGCTCATCGCCGAGTACCTCGAGTCCTGCGAGCGGCTGAACAAGCTCAACAACGCCTGATCTCGAACGAGGGAGGTCGCGCCCGCCGACACGGCGGGCGCGACCTCCCTCGACACGCCCGCCGATGTCGGCGGACACGCGGTGGCGACATGTGGGCCGAGTTTCCCGGACAAGCGACCTGATAGCGCTACCGTGGGTCGTGTGACGAGCAGCGAACGCCTTCTGCGCACCGCGTACTACGCGGTGATCTCGTTGCCGATTGCCTTCGCGCCCAGTGCAGTTCGAGCCAGAAACACTCGGCGTGTGCTGCGTACCCCGTTCGATCTGAATGCGCCCGGTCCCCTGCGGACCGTGGCGCATTCGCTGTTGTCGGGCGCGGTCGGGCTGCTCACCTGGTTCGCGATGTTCCTCGCGTGCGTCGGCGCGGTGCGCGGAGCCCTCTACCCGCTGATCGCGGGCAACGATCTCGAACACTCCTGGGGCGGCCCCGGTTTGGCCGGAGCCTGGGCGGTGCACGCGGCGCTGGGCATCGGCCTGCTCCCGCTGTGGCTACTGCTGACCGCCGCGTTCGGCATGATCCAACTGCGGCTCGCACGCCGCCTGCTCGGCCGGACCGGACACTGGTGGCCCGTCCCGCTGGCGCTGGCGCTGATCCTTGGCGGCGCGGCGTTCTTCACAGCCTGGTGGCATCAAGCCTGACCCGGTCTCCTCGCAACACGCCCGACACGACGGGCGAGCCGAGGATTCTTCTGCGAATTCCTGTGCGAGTCCGTTGTTCTCGATCTTGACCGGCGTCAGTATGGAAGTAGCGTCGCGTTCGCCGTCACCCCATACGCGCGGGGACATGTGAGACCCGTCTCCGAACCGACCGTCTGACTTGCTGTTTCAGGGATCGGATTGCGACGGTGAACAGGATATGACACACACCGAGCCGCCCCGCCCACGCAGACTCGCCCGACCACCGGCCGGTGCCGCATGAATCCACCGCTAGGAGAGCATTGTTCGGTCGCTCGTGATCTGATCGCCATGAGCGACAAGGGTGTTGTCGACAGTAGTGGAGTGTTGTTGTGAAAAAGTCGTCATTCCGACGTCCGCCCGGGGCCCGGCGCACGGTGTCCACCGCCGCGGCGATGGGACTGGCCGCGGTGCTGGCCGTCGTCTGTGTCGCCTGCGGGCAGACCAAATCCGGGAACACCGCCGAGGGCGGTTCGGGCAACCCGGCTCCCACCGGCGCGGTGGCCGTCGGCTCGGACGTCACCGCCTCGGTGAACAAACTCGTTGTCGCCGAGGAACTCTCGATGAGCGGCTACAGCCGCGAAAAGTTCCCGCACTGGGACACCAACCCCCAATCCCATGGCTTCGACGCCAAATTCGCGCAGTACAGCAAATGCACCACGCGCGATGTGATGATGCTGCGCGACTCCACCGGATCGGTGACCCTCGATCCCAAGACGTGCGATCTGAAGGTCGGCAAGGGCGGCGGCTGGCAGGATCAGTACGGCGTGCTGGACGCCAAGACCGGCAAACTCAAGCCGTACAAGTTCATCACCGATCCGGCCGGTGTGGATGCCGAGCACATCGTTCCGCTCGCCGAGGCGTGGCGTTCGGGCGCCTCCAAGTTCGACGAGGCGACTCGGCAGAACATCGCCAACGACGCGATCAATCTGATCGCCTCGGATCCGTCCGCGAACAGGTCGAAGGGTGACCAGGACGCCGCGCATTACCTGCCGCCGGGCGCATTCCGGTGTGGCTATCTCGATCACTACGTCCAGATAAAGATAAAATACAACTTGACCGTTGATAACGACGAGCTCAAAGCACTGCGCACCGCAGTCGACGACTGCGTCAAACAAGGAGGGTTCAGATAATCGACGTCATCGAGATCCTCGAGAAAATAGCCGTTATGACCCAGGAGGAAGGGACGGTATCAGGTGATCTCGATGTGGCCGTCGACTCCTCCGGAGTGGGCATGGTCCGCTATCGCGACACCGAAACCTGGTACCACATCGGAAATCTGGACGACCGGCCGCCGGTGACGTGGTCCACCATCAACGATCTGGTGGTGGCCATCGAAAAGGGCCAGGGCGCTCGCGACGCGGCCGGCAATACGATTCCGTTCGAGGCGTAGCGAACCCGTCTTTCTCGGCGACCGGCACGCGTGCGGGTCGCCGAGAAAGCACGGGCCGAGTACGTCAGCCGCGCACGAGAGTTTCCGCGCGCTGTTTGAGGCCGTCGGCCATCGAGTTGAAGCCCTTGTTCAGCGGCTTGCCCATCAGCGCGCCGACCACCACCGACAGCGGACCGCCGATTTCGAAATGCGATTCGTAGCGGGTCCGGCCGTCGCCGAGCGGGGTCACCGTATGCGTGCGCAGACTGCGCAGCAGGCCCAGTGGGACCGGCTTCATGCTGTAGCTGAATTCCTTGCCCGGAGTGTGCGTCCGGATGAACTCGCGCTGATCCCGTGGCGACGAACCGCCGAGACGCACCTTCATGTCGATGGGCGTTCCCGGTTCCAGGGTGGTCTTGCACTCGGGGACGAATGGGTTCCATTCGCCGTAGTTGTCCACGTCGGTGAGCACCTGCCACACAAGCTCGGCGGGTGCCTCGATCTCCATGATGTTGTCGATGACGAAGGCCATGGGGGAACAATACTGAAACAAGTTCTACCCGGCAGCGCGGCCCGGTGTTCCGGTCGCGCACCCTGACGAGCGCGCCCGGTCCCGACTACCGTCGAACCATGACCCTCGCCGCGCGCTACCCCGTTCTCTTCGCTCCCGCCCGCTGGGAATGGGGCGGTCTGGACGTGCAGTTCTCCACCGAGCTCCCGCCCGACGAACTGATCACCAATATCCATGTCATCGCCTTCACCGGCGATCGGATCGTGCTGTGCCGCGACGACCGGGGTTTCTGGATCGTCCCCGGTGGCACCAGGGAACAGTCCGAGTCCGTCCACGACTGCATCGTGCGCGAACTCGCCGAGGAGGCCGGAGCCCGATTGTCCGGCCCCCTGCACCATTTCGGCGCGCACCTGGGAACCTCCGATCACCCGGCCCCGTATCGGCCGTGGCAACCGCATCCGCGCAAGGCGTGGCTCTGGAGCACCGCGGATGTCGAGCTCACCGGGCCGCCCACCAATCCCGATGACGCGGAACAGATCCTGGAGGTCCGGGCCTTCGAGGCCGAGGAAGCCATTCGGCTCTCCGCCACGGACGGTCCGCACATGCCCGAACTTCTCGCCCTCGCCGTCGAGGCCCACCGCGCACGCTGACACAGCGCCGGTGCACACGCGGATTCGCCGAGAGCGCACGGTCCCGGCGAATCAGGAAGCCCGCCGCTACGGGCAGAGGGCGTGGCCGAGGATGAGCATCACATCCGGGCTCTGCTCGGGAGGCTCGGTCAGGGTGAGGGTCACCGCACGCCCCTCGCGGGTCGCACCGGCGATGGTGACGAATCCCGCGATGCCGCCGGTATGACCGAAATACTCTGCCCCGCAGGACAGCTGGGTCGAGCCGATTCCCATCCCGTAGTTCATCGTCGAGTCGGGCATCCGCGAGGCGGGCGCGAGCATCTCCCCCAGCTGCGCGTCGGCGACGATTCGGCCCGCCAGCAGCGCGAGATAGAAACGGTTCAGGTCCGCGCCCGTGGAGACCAGCGCGCCCGCCGCCCAGGGGACCGAGGGTTCGGATCGGGTGACATCGGTGCGGACGCCGTCGATCCGCGCGTACCCCTGCGGGTGCGGCGGCCGGATATCCAGCTCACCGGCCGCGGGCAGGTAGGTTCCGCTCAGCCCCTCGGGCGTGAGGATCCGCCCGGACAACTCATCGGAATACCCTCGGCCCGTCACCTTTTCGACGATCATCGCGGCGACGATGTAGTTGGTGTTCGTGTACTCGAAGGTGGCGCCGGGTGCGAACTGGGCCGGAAGGCGCAGGGCCATGGCGATTTCCTGGCCGGGGGTGTACCTCCGGCCTTCGAGTCCGGCCCGGTATTCGTCGACCTCGGGCACATCGGTGAGTTCGGGCAGGCCGCTGCGGTGCTGCAGCAGCTGGCGAACCGTGATGACCTTGCCGTCCACACCGTCACCGACCAGCAGACCCGGCAGATAGGTGTCCACCGGATCGTCCAGGCGTACCCGGCCCTCGGCGACCAGCTGCATGATGATCGAGGAGACAAAGGTTTTCGAGATGCTGCCGACTCGCACCTCCTGGGGTGGGTCGAGCGGAATCGGCTCGTCGGTGGCACGGTCCGCGACGCCCGCGGTGAGGCTCATCGTCTGCCCGTTCTCGGTGAGCGTGGCGATCACGCCCGCGATGCCCGAGCGCGCCAGGGCGTCGATATCGTCGCGGATCAGGCTCACCCGCTCGGGCGACACCGAGATCGGCGTGGTGGTGACGACCGCGGGCGATCCGGAGTCCGGCACGCTCGAACATCCGGCCGTCGCGCAGAGCGCCAGCGCCAGCGCGATCGGCATCGCAATCGGCTTGATTCGCATGGTTGGACGGTAGGGAGTCAGGGGCCGCCGAGACATCCGGACAACCCCTGACTTCCGCCCTGAGAATCTCCCGGCGCACACCCCGCCCTGAGGAGGATGCGCTCGCTCGACGAGGCGACCTGCCCGCTCGACCGACCCGCTAGGGCGCCGTGTTCGGCGCGACCGGACGCGGCAGCCGGGCTGCCAGTCCGACGATTCCCGCCGCGACGGCCGCTCCCGCGATGACGTACCAGCCGCGCTGGAACGCCTCGAGCGTGGCGTCGGGTCCGACGGGCGCACCCAGCACGGCCACGAAAACCGCCACCCCGACAGCCAATCCGAGCTGACGAGCCATGCTCAGCACCGCCGATCCGGTCGCGAACCGCTGCGGTGGAAGACCGGCGGTGCCGGCCGCGAAGGTGGTCGGCAGGGTGAGCCCGACGCCGAGGCCGGTGACCAGCATGCCGCCGAGCAGCCCGCCCGGATAGTCGGGCGTCAGGGTGACAGCCAGTGCCCACCACAGGATTCCGGCACCGAACACCACGCCGCCCGCGGCGATCACCGGTCCCGCGCCGATCCTGCCGATGAAGCGCCCCGCTGCGATCGCGACGATCGGCACCAGCAGTGGTCCCGGCGCGATGGCCAGGCCCGTCTTCAAAGCCGACCAGCCCCAGACGTTCTGGGCCCACAGCACCACCGAGAGCAGCATCCCCGCGAACGCGATATTGAACAGCACCGCATTGCCCACCATGAGCGCGAAGTTCGGCAGGCGCAGCAGCGCGGGATCCACCACCGGGCTCGCATGCCGCCGCGAGGACACCGCGAACACGACCGCCAGCACGACCGCGACAGCGAAGGCCGTGAGCACTCCGGGTGAGCTCCATCCCCAGTCGGTGCCCTTGACCAATGCCAGGATCAACGAGGCCACGGCACCGATGAGAGCCAGTGCCCCGAGTCCGTCGGGAAGCGGACCACCGTCGCCACGGGTGTTGGGCAGCAGCCGCCAGCCGAAGTACAGCGCCGCCAACCCGATCGGAACGTTCACCAGAAACACCCAGCGCCAGTCGATTTCGACCAGCAACCCGCCCAGCACGGGCCCGAGGGCCGCGCCGAGTCCACCGAAGGCCACCCAGAGCCGCACCGCCATGGCTCGCCGTTCGGGCGGGGTCGCGGTGAGCACCAGACCCAGCGACGCGGGGGTGAGCATGGCCCCGCCGATCGCCTGCAGCACGCGGAACGCGACCAGTGCTCCCGTGTTCCAGGCCAGCGCGCACAGCGCCGAGCCCAGCACGAATACGGCCAGCCCGATCAGGAAGGTCGTGCGGTTGCTCCCCCGGTCCCCCAGTCGTCCGGCGGGCACCAGCAGCGCCGCGAACACGATCGCGTACGCGTTCAGCACCCAGGACAGGCCGCTGATCCGCGCGCCCGCGAAATCGACCGCGATCTCCGGCAGCGCCACATTGACGATGAACAGATCCAGGCTCGACAGCAGCACGCCGACCGAGACGATTCCGAGCACGACCCGCGAATCGACCGCGCGGCGTTCTTGTTCTGCGACAACGGTATTCATCTCACTACTTTCGATCAGCCGAGTACTCGCCGGGTCTGGCGCGCCTGCGCCAGCAACCGACCGGAACGGTCGCGGATATCGATGTCGTCCACCGACCAGCCCGCCGCGGTGGACGTGTTCGAGGCCCGTACCAGCACCGGTTGCGCGGGCACGTCCGCGAGATCACCGTGCAAGTAGACCGACAGCGTGACCGTGGGCACGGCCACGGGCGCGCTCAGCGTCGGAAACACCGCGGGCGGAAGCGCATCGGCGATGATGATGAGCGCGGCCGCGTCGGTCGTGGTCTCGGGTACCAGCGACACCCAGGCGCACATCCGGGCCTCGTCCGATCCGGTCAACGGCAGCGGTCCCGCCGCCGGTCGGATATCGAAATGTGCTCCCACCGGGACGATTTCGCGCGGAATCTCGAAGGGCGCGCACATCTCGGGCTCGGCGACACCGAGATCGGCCATGTCGATCCGAGCGGCGAGGGCGGTCGCGGCGCCGTGGCCCAGGGTCACCGAGCCCGCCGCCACCACGACGGCCTCCTGGCGCACCACCACATCGACCACGCTGGTGGTGCGCCCGACGGCGTGCACGATCGGTTCGAACGTCAGGGCGCCGTCACCCGGTCGACCGAGGAACCGCACGTCCACCGCCCGCACCGAGCCGCGATCAGGTGCGGCCGCCTGTGCCACCTCGGTCAGGAGGCCGGCGATCACGCCGCCGTGCGGTCCGGTCCAGCCGCGCCAGGATTCGTCGACGTCCGCGACCCAGCTTCCGGGTGCGGTGTCGGTGAGCGCGAACAACGTCCGCACCGACCTTCGAGTGAGTTGCTTCATAGAACGGACCATAGGCCAGTGAGTTCTTTCAAGCAACCGACTATGCTGTGGGAATGCGCCGCGTCAGCTTCGAGGACATGAACTGTTCCATCGCCCAATGCCTGGAGGTGGTCGGCGAATGGTGGACGCTGCTGATCGTGCGGGACGCGCTGTTCGGCATCACCCGCTTCGACGACTTCCGCTCGCGCCTCGGCATCGCCCGCAATGTGCTGACACAGCGCCTGGAACACCTTGTCGCCCAAGGGATCATGGAAAAAGTCCCCTATCAGGACAACCCGGTGCGCTACGACTACACGCTCACCGACAAGGGTCGCTCACTCTGGACGATCCTGGTCGCCATGCGCCAGTGGGGCGACACCTGGGCCGCCCCCGAGGGCCCGCCCGTGGAGTCCCTGCACAAGCCCTGCGGCCACACCACCACCATCCAGCCCACCTGCTCCGAATGCGGCGACGCCGTCCACCTGCGAGACCTGCGCGCGGTTCTCGGCCCCGGCGCCCACGATCCCGACTTCCTCCCGGCCCGCCGCGCCTGATCGCGCCGCGCCCGATCACACCCGCCCGATCGCATCAGGAAAGCGCTCCGCGGCCCCGGGCACCGTCGAGTCGCGGGTGTCATGGTGCCGGGGGCGGATGCGGCCGCCGCACTGCCCGGCAGCCTGTTCCCCGCCGCTCCGCCCGGCAGCCCGTTCGCAGACGGGGGTTGATCAGTCGCGCTGATCCACGGGGTCGTTCACCAGTACGAGCTTGCCGCGCACGCGCCCCTCTTCGCCGACGCGATGCGCCTGCGCGACGTCCGCGAGTGCGAAGGTCCGCACCTCCGGCAGCGTGAACCGCCCCGATTCGATCAACCCGCCGATCTCGTCGATCACGTGCAGTGCCCTCCCACCGTCGCCGCGACTGAACCGCACTCCGAACTTCTGCGCACCGTCGAAATCGGCAAGTGTCACAACCTGTTCCGCGCTGCCCACGAGTTCGACGAGTTCGGGCAGGACCCCGCTGCCCGCGACATCCAGCGCACGATCGACGCCGTCGGGCGCAATCGCCCGGACCCGCTCGACCAGCCCTTCGCCATACGACACCGCCTCGGCCCCCAGTGCGCGCAGGAACTCGTGGTTCGCCGGTCCGGCGGTCCCGATCACCCGCACCCCCTGCGCCACCGCCAACTGCACCGCCGCCCCGCCGACATTCCCCGAGGCCCCGCTGATGAGCAGCGTCTCCCCACTCCGGACACCGAGTTGCTCCAGCGCCCGCGCCGCCGTCTCCAAGGCGGCCGGGAGCGCCGCCACGTCGACGAAACTCA
This sequence comes from Nocardia jejuensis NBRC 103114, assembly GCF_001613145.1. GTDB lineage: Bacteria > Actinomycetota > Actinomycetes > Mycobacteriales > Mycobacteriaceae > Nocardia > Nocardia jejuensis. The sequence goes on along the minus strand of NZ_BDBU01000002.1, from coordinate 98,745 downwards.
CCGACTCCGGAATCGGCGCGAAATACGACAGTACCGCCGACTCCGCTTGCGCCGCACCACTGGTGGCGAACCCGAACACCCGATCCCCCACCTGCGCGGTCGAGACGCCCTCGCCCACCTCGTCGACGACCCCCGCCGCCTCGTACCCCAGGGTCTGCGGCAGTTCCTGATCCATCAACCCCGCCCGCTTCTTCCAATCACTGGCATTCACCCCCGCCGCCCGCACCGCGATCCGCACCTCCCCGGCACCCGCGTGCGGCCGCGCCACCTCCACGATCTCCAACACCTCGGGCCCACCGAACCGACTGAACCTGACCGCCTTCATGCTCCCTCTGTTCTCGAGTCCCGACGTGACACTCCGAAGTCTGCCAGCCTCCGAGGCGGTGGTGCTGTCACCGCCCCGACCAGGTAGTGGCTGGGCACGATCGTCCCCTCGTACCGGCGCACCGAGCGGGCTGGTTCATCCAGTGGCGCACACCATGTCGTCGCCGTCGATTCGGCCACCGTGTTCGCCCACGACCGCACCATCCGTTCCGATGCCGAACCCTGCCGCCAGGGATTTCATCACCATCGCCCGAGCACCATCGCCCGAGCCGAACGGATCACGGGCACTGCACGACGTGCTCTTCGTCCACTATGCCGTCGACTAGGCGGCGCGAACGGTCAGTCCCGGTACGCCGAGTGCTTCGGCCACCCGGGGTAATTCGGGAGTCAGACCCGACAGCGGAACAGGGGCATCGTCGAACATGGTCACGGCGAGCTCCGCTGCGGCGGTTTCCCAGGTGCCCGCGATGCGGCCGTCGACCAGCACGAGCGGCGAGATCCATCCGGCGGCGCGGCTGACCCGGGCGCGGTGGGCGGCAGGCAGGAGCGCGGTGTCGCCGGTGCCCGGGGCCAGAACGTACTGATCGAACGAGCCGAGCAGGTGAGCCGACGACGTCGGCACGGTCGCGGCCAGCGCCTCGGCGTGCTCGGTGAGCACGAAGGCGGCGCGACCCTCTATATCCACCTCGGTGAGCCGATCCCCCAGCGCCGAGAACCATTGGCGCAGTGTGGTTTTACGCAGGCTGCCGCGAGACAACCAGGCATCGAAGGCCTCGGGGGTGGCAGGACCGTGAGCGGACAGGTATGCGGTGATGAGGTGCGCGGCGGCCTCGTCCGGCCCGGGGATGCCCGGCCAGCCCGGAATGAGGTGGGAGGGGTGGGCGAAGGTGACGGTGGTGCCCTCAGCGGGGCCGTGGCAGAGCGCGCCTTGCCAGGCAAGCGGTTTGAGCAGCGCACCCCAGCCGGAGCGCAGTTCCTTCTCCAGGGGATGGAAGCGTGCCTCGGACAGCAGGGCCGTGACCAGTTCGTCCCGAGTGAGAATCGCCCCGTCGAGGATTTCGCCCACTGCCTCCACCAACGCCGCCACGTCCTCGGGCGATGCGTCGAAAGTCTTGCGCCACGACGGCTTCTCCCACGTCCGTGCCGAGCCCATGAGCGACAGCGCCGACGCCGCGATATCCGGGGTCAGGGCATGGAGGGTGCCGCGCATCGCCCAGGTCTTCACCAGCGTGCGCTCCGCGAGCGCGCGAACGACGGCACCCGGGTCGGGCTCGGTACTTCGCAGTGCCACAGCGGTTTCCGCAGCCGAGGTCACCTGAGCCTGAACACCACACAACCGCCCGACGATCTGCACCACATCACCACCGCCGGGTTCCCCGATGAACTGCCGCCCCATCCGCCAGGCGAACACCTGATCCCACGAAACCCGCACCACGCCTCCACCTTCACCCGAAGCCACACGAACCCTCGCCCCACAGTACAAAGTCGCACCGACACCGATCGGCTATAGGCTCCACGAGAAGTAGCTACGGGCAACCGCTCCGACACCGACGAATGCCCGGCGAGAGTCGAGGCCTCAGCCCTCCCACACTCGGCTGGCGATGAATATCGACCATGCGTCGACCGGGAACTCGAGGATCGGTCCGCAGCCGTTGTTCTTGGTATCGCGGACCCTGGTCACGGCATCGGTGTGGAACACCTCGACGCACTGGTTGCCGCTATTGGACCTGCTCGATTTGTACCATTCGCCCTTGACCGGCTTGTTCACGCCGCGCGCTCCTTCGCGATCTGCATCACCAGATCCCTGGTGTCCTGCTTGTCCAACGCTACAGCTCGAATGCGTTCGGTCGCTTGACGATACCGATCGACCTCCTCGTCGTGCTCGTGAAAGACGCTTCCGACCGCGCCCTCGGCGTACACAACAGTGGGCAGCGTGAGACCACTCGGTCCCGGCGGAAACGTCAGCCAGTCGAACGCGAGCATGGTCAGCCCCGGATGCACCCCGGCGTCGAACGGAACGACTCGAATGCTGACGTTGTCACGTTCTGCGAGCGTTGCCAGCCAGCCGAGTTGGCTGCGCATCGTCGTTTCGTCACCGACACGGTGGCGAAGAACGGCCTCACCCAGGAGGGCCTCATAGGTGAATCCCGACTCATCGAGCCGCGCTTGGCGTTTCATCGTCAGTTCGATGCGGCGTTCCAGATCGACCAGCGACAGACCCGCTTCATTGACACGATCCAGTGCGCGCCTGTAGTCGGCGGATTGCAAGAGAGCCGGGAAGATCACGGGGTGATGAGTCACCACCTTGTCGGCAATCCCTTCCAGCCGAAGGAATTTGCCGGTGTTGGGCGCAACCTGATCTTTGTACGCCTTCCACAGACCCCGCACCGGACCCTGCGCCCTGCTCGACTTCTCCTCGGACTTGATCTCGTCCCACAGGGTCAATGCTTTCAGCCGAGCCTCGGGACCGACGCTGTAGAAGTCGAGTAGCGCGTTGATATGCAGGGCGCCGAGCCGCGTGGGCGACCCATCCTCCATGCGGTCCAGGGCTTGTCGAGAAGCTCCGATATGAGTCGCGGCGGCCAAGACCGCCGGCCGTGGGGCTCGCATCCTCAGCTCTCGCATGTAGTTTCCGAAGTCCAGGCGAGAGACTGTCAATCCGGTCATTTTGCCAAGCCTCGCTTCCTCGAGATATTCCGCTGCGGGGCCGGACCGTCCGCGACCTCAGTGCGGGGAGTGACGAATCCCGTGAATCGCCGGTCGAACTCGGTTGGTGGCACCGGTTTTCGCCCTGAGGTTGGTGATATGGGTTTCGACGGTGGCGATTCCGAGGGTGAGGCGGTCGGCGATCATGCCGTGGCGATGCCGCACTGGGCGTCGTTCGACATCCCCTGTCTCGGCCGCGTCGCCACCCTCAACGAAATCGCCGCATCGCCCTGACTCTCGTCTCCCCCGAACACCCCTACCTCACCGGCACACAACTCGTCATCGACGAAGGCAGAACCGCTCACGCCTCACATGCTGCGACACTGCGCCGTTGCGCTGCTGTGTCGTTGTGGCTGGCTAGGATTCGCGTCGTGTCCCAGACCATGCACGGCGGTTGCCTCTGCGGCAATATCCGGTTCTCCGCCACCGGTGACCCGGACTTCCCGCACCTGTGTTCGTGTGCCCACTGCCAGCGGCTCTCGGGCGCGCCGGTGGTGTCCTGGGTGTCGTTTCCGGAAGAGGGATTCGCCTGGACCGGTCCGGGCGGGGAGCCGACCTGGTTCGAGACATTCCCGGGGATACGCCGGGGGTTCTGCCCGCTGTGCGGATCGACCGTGGCGTCCACAGGAGACGAGGCCGGACTCGTCGGGGTCACGATGATGGCGCTGGACGATCACACCGGCATGGTCCCGGTCAGGCAGAGCTTCGCCCACAACGCGGTCCCGTGGCTCCCGCCGTTGTCGTGACCGCGGGCCTCGCGACGACCGTCCGGAACTCATACCAAAACCACTGCCAGCATCGAGGCCATGGCGAGATCCATGACCAGATGCGGGAATACGGTGACCAGGAAGTCGCGGCGGGAGGGGGTGGCCGGGGTCACGGCGACCGCTGCGACTACTGCCGCGTCGAGTAGAAACAGGGCGGTGAGGGTCCAGCCCAGGACCGGGAGCGAAACGGTGTGATGGGCGGAGCCGGCGTACAGCATCGCCAGCGCTGAGACACAGTGGTACGCCGCCGATCCGATGCGTTCCGTGCGCGAGCCCGCATACCCACGGGTCAACAGGGCCAGCAGCGCCGATGCCGCGAGTGCCCCGAATACCGCACGCCAGAGCGTGATCGGGAGCGACGTATCGCTCCACATCACGGCCATGGCCGTGAGCATCGCGAGGTGGTTGAGGTCGGAGGCCCGGCCACTGTAGAGAGCGTGTTCGGTCGGATGCGGCCGCAGGAGGTGTGCGGCCGCGACAACCGCACCGCACAGGCACAGGGCCGTCGCGATTCCCATGATCGCGGGCGGGAGGGTGGTGTGCACGGATGCTAGGCCGGGGTGAGCTGTACTTCGTGACGGTCGATCAGCTCGACTTCGATGGTGGCACTGCCGGATTCGTCCGCCGTGAGGTGCGGTTCGACGGCGCCTCGGACGCGATAGCCGCGGTGCGGTGTAAGTCGTTGCAACGCAAGGCGAACGCGTTTGGCGCCATCACCCGGACGCAGCACCAGATCGAGTGAATCGCCATCGGTGACCGCCTTGGCCACCAACACGTCCGGGTAGGCCACCGAGGCCAGGATCGGACCGGTTCGCCACTGCTGCGGCACATTTCCGCCGATCAGGTCGCGCAGCCCGTCGGGCCGCGCGAACCGGGCCAGCGCGTGATGTGCGTTGGTGACCGTGGAGACCTCGGCGAAGCGGCGCGCGCCGTTGCGCTCGAGAACACGGTAACGGTCGTGCAGGGACTCGGTGAGCGCGCGAGCGAGGTCGGGCTCGCCGAGTTCGGCGGCGGCGGTGGCCAGGAAGACCCGGGTCATGCCATCACCCTTGGTGAAGTTGTAGTTGCCGAGATCGATTCTGGCTCTTGCGTTTCCGCGCAGTCGCAGGGTGCCGCCGTCGAAGTCGACGTATCGATCGCGAATGGTGCGCCAGGTGCCCCGGGCGAGATCGGGCATCATCGCGTTGAGCCAGGCCGCCATGCCCGCGTCGTAGGCCAGCACCGGCGGGCACGCGTTGATCGACGGGCCCAGTCGCCCGGGAATGAAGCGCCCGTTGCGAAGTCGCCACCCCTCGTGCAGGTAACTGTGCCGGATGCGCTCGACCAGATCGCCGGTGAGTTCGGTGCCGTGGATGCGGTCGTGCATCACCAGGGTGTTGAAGGCGAAGGTGTTGCAGATCGGATAGATGAGGTGGGGTTCACACGCGTACTGCGGGCAGTTCTCGTCGGCCAGCATGTTCGTGCGAATGGCCCGCGCCAGGCGCTCGAAGTCGTAGTCGTGACTCCGGCGCGAATTCCATTGCAACCGTAGCGATCCCGGTCGATCGAAGGTGGAGTCGGGGTTGAGCGTTTCGTACAGCCCGATCATCACGCCGAAGAATCCAGTGTACATGACATTGGCGTGCTTGATCGGATCGGTGTTGATCCTGGCGTAGCCGAGCAGGCTCTCCGCCGCCCAGTAGCCCCATACGCGTTTGTCACACATCTTCGTGATCGCGTTGCGCTGAGCCTCGGCCAGGTAGCCGGTGAAGGCCGGCGTTCGGGTGTACTGCGCCATCGAGAGCGCGTAGCCGATGAAGTTGAGCTGGTAGCGCAGTGCGCTGCCACCGATCTGTTCGATGCGGTCGAATCCGTCGAAGCGATCGAGCGGTTGCAAGGCCAGATCCAGGACGAAGCGCTGGAACGCAAGGTCCTCGGCGCTGGATTCGGTGACCTCGGGCATTGTTCGCGACCTGCTGCCCATCAGGCGGCCACCTGTTCCCGCGATGCGGTGGACGGAACCTCGGGGCCATCGCGCCGGGCGGTCGGCGCGAAATCGGCCGGCGCGACAGGTTGCCCGCGTAGTCGACGCCAGAGGGTCAGAGCGCAGGCGGACAGAAACCCGGCCAGGAGACAACACGGCATTGTGGTCACTCGTTTCCACCGAGGCCGCGTCGAACATGCGGCACTGAGACGTTCTTACATTCACTCTATCAACATGTCAGCCGAATGAGCAGGCGATAGACATGTTGATAGGGTGAGCATGTAATCGTCTCATCTATTCACGCGGGAGAAGACATGAGCACCACGCATCGCCCATCCGGTCCGGTCAAGACGCTGGCAGGGCTGACCAGCCTCCTGATCGGCGCCGCCATGGCCACCGGCACCGCGGACGCCGATCCGAACATTCAGCTGCCAGGCTGGGACGACGGCTTGCCGAACTGCGCGGTACTCAACGTGAACGCCTTCGCGGGGTACATCGGCACCGGCGACCCTCAGCCGACCCGCCCGATCGACGAGCACTTCACGACCGCCCCCGCCGCCGACTGGTGCACCACCAATGTCGGGTACTCGACCACCACCTACGGTGCCGACGGCGTCACCATGATCAACCCACCCACCCTGGAAGGCGTGTTCCCCTACAACAATTCGGAGATCCTGCCGAAGCCGATCTTCGAGCCCGGGCAGACCATGACCATGGACATCAAGGGCGCACCCGATCTGACCTCCCACAACGGCACAGCCGGATGGGGCGTGTCCAATCGCGCGATCGATCCGCTCGGACTCGAGCTCGCCTGGTTCATGTACAACGGCTCGCACGGATTGGTCGGCGCCGCAAGCGAACTCACCCGCCCGATCTTCAACGTGCTGGGCCAGGAACTACCCCGAGGCTTCTTTCTCATGGTCAAACGCGGTGGTGAGCTGATTCCCCAGATCCAACCATTGGACCCCGCACTGCTGTCCGGCGATCACGCCTACGCCGTCCGGCTCGACGACGATCACGTCAACTTCTTCATCGACGGCTCCCCCCGTCGGCACCTTCCAGAACCCACCCCACGGCCGGGGCGTCAACATCCTGCAGAAGCCCGTCCCCCTCATGGGACAACTCTGGCTCGACGGCAGTTACTGGTTCCCCCTTCCCATTCCCGAGTACAACGACCACGAGCAGCGCCTGACCATGACCCGCTACCGGCAGGGTCCGAGTGAGGTCACACCGCTGACCTGATCGCACGCGGCACGCCGGGCATCCGGCCCGAGCTCGCACGAGAAGGTTCTCCCCGCACGCCGCTCACGCGGATGTGCCGGGACCTTCGCCCACCGACGTGACTTCCCCCCCGGGCGTTGACCTTCCCGCCGCCGGCTCGGGCCCAGGCCCTGACCGCGCCGAGCGAACCGGCCACCGCGGCATCAGATGAACACACCGCGATCCCCGGAAAGTTCCTGCGGCCCATCGCCCCTCGCCTGATCCAGCAGATGGTCTTCGCGCCGCCTTCGTGATAGCGTTCTGAACATGTTCAGTGAACATGTTCAGTCACGGTCGGAGCAACAAGCAGCGACCCGGCAGAAGGTCTTGGCGGCAGCCGAACGGCTGTTCCGCGCCCAGGGCTTCAAGGCGACCACGATTCGTCAGATCGCCGCCGAGGCGACGGTGAGCACCGGGACGGTCATGGCGGTCGGGGAAAAGGACGCACTGCTCGTCTCGCTCTTCGACAACTGGATCAGCGCGGTGCACGACAGCAGGAAAACCGGACTCACACCCTCGACGACCGCGACCACGACCGCCGAGGATGTGCTGAAGCTCTTCGAGCCCTTCGTCGGATATTTCGCGGTCGACTCCGAGCTCTCACGCGAGTATTTGTCGATCCTCGTCCGTGGAAACCATGAGTCCGCGATCTTTCGAGACCTCGCGCTGGCACTGCTGGGCGAACTCGAAACCGTGCTCGGCCGATCAGCACTGCCCCGCGGCGAGGTCGGCCGCGGGGCTCGAACCATCTATCTCGCATACCTCGGCGTGCTGATGACCGCATCCAGCGGTGCCATCGCGATGCCCGACGCGGCCGACCAGCTACGACAGACCATCGAATTCGTCATCACTCATCCGAGGGGGAACCAATGATCCACGCGCCTGAACCATGGTGGCTACCAGCACTACTCGCGCTTTCGCTGTTCGGCGACGCGCTCATATCGGTGCGTCCGCCCCTGTTCATTCAGCGATGCCTCGACGGCGTCGGGTTTCCACGCGAGTGGTGGTGGGCGCTGATCGCCATCAAGCTGGCGGCCACAGCCGGCCTGCTTGTCGGACTGAAGTATCCCGGCGTCGGACTCGCCACCGCGGTCGGCGTGATCGCCTATTTCGTGTGCGCCGCGTTCGCCCATTATCGGGCCCGGTTCCTGGGGTCGGAGTTCTGGATCAACTGCCTCGGCATGCTGGCCCTGGCGGTGGCGGCGGCGCTCCCGTTCGTGGTGTGAGCGCTGTTCGCGGCCCGGCGCGCGCGATCGTCACGCGCCGGGCGGGAGGGTGGAACGCTCAGTTCTCGCCGTCGAGAGTCAGTACGACCAGCGGCAGGGGCCGGTCGACCTTGGACTGAAAGTCCGCCAGCAGCGGGTTGTCGGCAAGCACCCAGGCCGCGAACTCCTCATATTCCTTGCCTTCGAGCACCTTTCCGGCTCCCTGGTGGGTCGTGCCCCGAAACTCGATAGTCACCCGCGGATTCGCTTTGATGTTGTGCCACCACGCCGGGTACTTGTCCTCGATGAACGAGCTCACGTACATCGTCTCGCCCCGATACAGCGGCCCCAGCGGAGTCGTATGCCGCTTGCCGCTCCTGGCCCCCGTGGTGGTGAGCAGGATGAGGTCCCCGCCCGCATACGCACCACCCACCTTGCCCGAGTTCTCCCGGAACTCCTTGATCACATCGGCGTTCCAGTCGGCGATGCCGCCTTCCCGATCCCCCGCCTGGTTCCATGGTGCGTTCGGATCGTTGTAGTCGGTGATGTCGGCCTGATCCGGCTGTCCCACAGTCGATTCGGTTTCGCTCATGAGTCGAGTGTTTCGCAGAGATAGGACAGCTACGGTCCTAATTCGACGAGAATCCGTGATGCGATTCGCTCGAACTCGCGGTTCGTCGGCTCCTACCGCGAAGCGAGGCGGCCCCATCGCGGTTTCCGGCAGGCCTAGAAACCCAACCATCCGCCCCGGCTGGTGCTCGACTGGGCCACAATGCGGTCGCCCTTACCATCAGAGGGCCGCCACGGTGCATCGCCGTATCTGGTCGCGCACCTGTTCACCTACACCGACGCATGGTTACCCTACGATCTGCTGGGCCGCCCTCAACCCATGACCGCGTACCGGAACTCCCCACGATTGACCTTGGCGCTCAACAACATCGCCGCAGCCCTTGTAGGCCCTTGTAGTCGATACCGACCCCGACGACCCTTCCTACTTCGCCGGCGCCACCCCTACCGGACTTCTCAACCAATTCGACAGCAGTGGGTGCGCCTACGACGTATGGAGCATATCCAACGAGCACGATCGCCAACGCTACTGACAATCAACTACATACACGACTTCCATGTGTAGATGTCCGCACGGACAATGGTCGTTGTCGACCAGATCGCCGTCCTCGAACTTTTCAGCCAAATGGACTACGGCAGACGTTCCATCAGACCTCGCCAGGCCCCATAGCCAAGGGTCCGGCCGTTCGCCGAAAGCGCCTAACAAGTCGCCCCCGAGATAGTTCGCCAGCCAAGACGCGAAGGTTGATTCGTTGAGATTCGCTGTGTCGGCCAACCCCGCTTCGACACTGAGCGAGAGAGCCGACTCGAAGTCTCCCCCTACCTGTTCATACGTGCAGTAGACCGCGAAATGATGGTCAGCCGGAACCTCATGAAGCGCTTCGGTCTGACACTCATCGGCGCTGACGAAGACCTGAGATTGCGAGACGCCGAAGCAGCCCAGCAGGGCCGTGCGCAGAGCCTGCGTGTCGAGACGACAGGTCGACAGAGCGTCGAAGAGGAGTAGCGGCACACAGCTGAACGTATCGAAATATGAACTGCTGTGCCGAAAACACTCAGGCGTGGCGACGCTCTGCAATATCGCATCGAGCGCGGATTGAGTGCGGCGCAGTCGATGTCGTGATCGGGTAGGCCGTTCGGCCTTCCAGATCTTGTCGGCGAGACCGACCAGGAGGTCGTCGATATCGATGTCGGGTTCGGCCCAGGTGGCATGGGTGCGTGCGAACCGCGCGGCGCTTCGTCCACTCCGTGGTTCAGCAGCAGGTTGTAAATCCGGCCTGAACCTCCATGAACTGCCCCTGGCAGTCAGTTTTCGCACTGTCGGGGGGCCAGAATGGAGGTCCAGGCCGGATCGAGATTCGAACGGGCGCCGCCACCGAATGCATTACATTGCCGCGCACCGTGCGGAGGCAACCGGCAAGCGCGACTGGTGCGGGATCGGCGGGCAACCCCATCTCGATGCGGCAACCCACGACGAGCCGATTACACAGTGGTCGGACCGGCGACACGGTATCCGTCGAACAGTCGTCCGCCGAACAGGTCGAGAACCTCGGTGACGACATCGACCATCGGTTCGTCCGCACCGGACACGACCGATGCCACCGCATTCGCCAGCGTTTCGGCGTACGCGGTCCCTGCTGTCCGATCGAATGCCGCGAGTTCGCGGTGCAGCCATTTGCCGCTGCCCGTCCAGAGCCTGTTCCCGATCAGCAGAAGGTCCGCCGCGGCATGCCATACCGTGGTCGCGATCATCAGCCGCTCCGCAGGGTCTTCCGATCCGATGAGGTCGTCGAGCAGATCGGTGATGCGGTAGCGCGCGGATCGTAACTCGTTGTCTGTCAACGGATCAGGACCCGAGGCCAGCTGCTTCGCATACGACTCTCGAAAATGCGCACCACTGCCGTCGGCATCGAGGAGAACGCAACTGTGCCCGATCAGCCGTAGCGTGCTCGGGCGCCGTTCAGCACGTTCCGCGGCGCGGAAGTGTTCGAGGGAATTCTCGGTCTGGACGAACAGCTCCACGGGCCACCCGCCGTAACGCATCGACGCACGGTAGGGCGCAGGCGAACCCGCCAACAGCACGGTGATATCCAGATCGGAAGTCACCGTTGCTATTCCGAGTGCCACACTGCCGCCCAGCCACGCCGCCCGCGCTTGCGGAAAGTCACGCCTGACCAATTGCCGAGCAACATCCACCCCGTCGATGACCATCCCGCGAGTGTGTCATCTGCACCAATCGCCAGGGCAGGTTGCCATCACCCTCGCTCGGTGACAATCCAAGCCGCAGTGACGCACCCTTCCTCCCAGTGCCACCAGCCCTGCTCCGCGCCGTGTTCCCGCAACTCGCGGATCTTCGGCAGATCCGCCTCCGGCGGCACATCCAACGCCACCATCCGGAAACGCTCGAGGCCTTCGCCAGGGCTGTGAACGCACTGAATCGCCGACGAGCGTGCTGCTGCTCGTGGGTCGCCCGGCCACCGTTGTCGAGTCGATCCGTTAGTCGACAGGCCCTCGGGCCATCAGGACGGCCCTGAGCACATGCTCGACCGCAGACTCGAACAATGCTCCCCGTAGCTCATTTCGTGCAGCGAGGTTGCGGGTGGCGAGGTCGAGTACCTGGTCGGGGGTCAGGCGGCGCACTACCAAAGCGGCAACGTCTTCCAGATCGAGGTCGCTGTTCGCGTTATCCAGTCTGGTCAGGGCGAACGAGACGATGATCTCCTCGTCGGTCATACTCCGCCTCCACCCTCCGAATGTTCGGCCACGCTGTGGGGGCCAGGTCCAATACTACTTCGAGAGTGCGTCGCTGGAACTCCACCGCGGGTTCGAACCCCGCCTCCATGGCTTCGAGCACGAACGTACGGAAATGCCACGTACAGCGCCGATCGGAGCGGCCACACAAGCACGCCCGAAGATCATCGAGTCTGCGACGAATCAACGGGTAACAATCGTCTCAGCGCCGGTAACACACCCACATACCGAATATCGTGAAGCTGAACTGACCTGGCTAACCTCCTCGTAGGAGAGACCATCCGATGGGGAGCGGCATGAGTACACCAGTAGGTCCGGATGTCTGGCGAGACTTGTTCGAGCGGTTGGTGGCCCAGAAGCAGCGACTGTTGGAAACCGGTGGCACGGAAGCGGACACCTGCCCGAATCCCGGTGCAGCGGAAGCACAGTTGGCCACCGCTGAGCGGAGGCTCGGTCGGCCCTTGGCGGCGCGATACCGAGAGCTGCTCTCGATAGCTGATGGGTGGGACTACTTCTATCTATCGTTCTCCTTACTCGGCTCCGCTGACATCGGCGTCGGTCCTCGCTGGGAATCAGGTCTGCAAATCGCACAACTCTGGTTCGATGACGAAGAGTGGGGCGAAGAGATCGGTGCAAATGTCACTGCCGCCGACTTTCAGCCCCTCGTGACCAGCGACAACGGCTACAGCAACACGGCCTTCTTGTTCATCGGGGATTCTGATGTGCTTCGGCCCGGCTCTGTTGTGGAGCTACCGATCGATGAGCCCTATCCCGACCTGTACAGCTACCTTGTCACCCAGATCGACGAGATCACGATGTATGGATAGCCCGGGCAGTGCTGTTCGTTCATTCGCGGTTCACTCGTCAGGCAGGAGGTCCGGATCAAGTTTCGCACTCGCACCGAGTATCTCGATCCCGACTATGACCCCGTCGGCGTCGAGATCGAGGTTGACCATCCCTCCGATCGCGATCGGATCGACCGGGACCATCTTGGCCACACCACCTGACGGAATATCTTGCGTCAGGTAGATGTACGCGGCGTCGGCTACGGGGTCGTAGGTGACCCTGGGGGTGATCATGTCGACATCCTGCCAACACCCCATTCACCCTGTGCACTCAACTGCCACGTAGGACGTTCATCGGAGACGCCCGAAGATCTACGGGCCGAGCGCATCTCGATTATCCGTGGCACACGACATCAGGCGGTCATCGCAACATCCCTCGAGTGCTTCTGCTGGTATTCCGGATCAGACGCCGCTCGTAGGCGCTACTAGTGAATCCGTTTCTGTCCGTATGGAACTCAGAATCCATTCGGGTGCTGGGAAAGCCAATCCGGGTGGCGGCGCACGAGCGCGTCGCGTTCGGCGCCAGTGGGTAGGAGCACATCCGCGCCGCCGTCGTAGGGATGGTAGATCCGTTCCAAGGACAGGTCGGCGATCATGACTCCGGCGGTGGCGTCGTCGGTTACTGCATGCAACAGGGCGTCGATCGCGCCGCGATGCCAGACCAGTCGTTGGACGAACAGGTGTGTGTAGGAGATGAACTCGGGATCGGTCTCGGTCGGATCGGTGCGGACCGAGGTCCAGTAGCGGGCCTCGGAATTCCACCGGCTGTCGGTGCGTGCGGGCGGCTCGGGGCGATTGGACCAATCACAGGTGAGGAGGTGGATCTCTTTCTCGCTGAACAACTCGTCCAGGACCGTGTTGTACCGGTCGAGCACGATGCCGTATTCCGCAGCGGTTTCCGGGTAGCGCTTGGACCCGGGCAGACTGTGAAATCGCACCCATCGATCCCGGTAGGCATGCTTGAGTTCATCGGCCAGCGGAGGACATCCCGGCCACCGTTGTTGCCAGAGCTCCGACAGATCATCGCCGCACATCCGATCACAGTATCGGCGAACGAGTGTGGTGCTCACGGCCGAGCCGGATCGCCGACCGCTGACAGCCCTCGTAGCCCACCGCGATACGGCGGTGCCTCGCCGCCAGACTCAGCAGGTGCCGCTCTGCACCGGATAGTCGATGACCACCACACCGCCGGTGGCGTAGTTGACGACATCGGCGGCCGCCCGCCGGCCGTACGGCGACTCCCGCGACGCGGCCAGGGCGGCGGCGTCGGCGAAGTCGGCTTCGAAGACCGCGAAATACGGCGCTTCTCCCTTGGCCGCCGCCACGTCGAAGCTGTAGCGCCACCCAAGCAGGCCCGGCCATTTCATGACCAGCGGAAGGTGGTTGGTCACGTAGTAGTCGCGGAAATGGTCAGGGTCGGCGGGCTTGGGATAGAGGACCACCAACTTATGCACGACTGCCTCCTGCAGCGCAGGGTGTGAGTGCGATGTCCGGTATCGCGACCGGTTGAATCGTCATATTCGCAGGTTAGAGCCTGATGCGTGGCCGAGGGAAAGACCGGATCGGGATAGACTCAGAACCGATCGTTATCAATCGATGGGGAGGGCACGTGGCGCCGGATACGGTGAGCCTGCGGTACTTCCTGGTGCTCGCGCAGGAGTTGAACTTCACCCGCGCGGCCGCACGGATCGGTATCGCGCAGCCCGCACTCAGTGCCCGGATGCGCCGATTGGAGGCGGAACTCGGTACGAGCCTGCTGGTGCGCGACACCCGTAGCGTCGTATTGACCACGGCCGGTGCGGCTTTGGCGGAGTCCGCGCCGCCCGCGCTGGCAGCATTGGACCGAGCATGGGACACCGCCCGGAACGCGGGCGCCGGTGAACTGGGCACGCTGCGCATCGGATACAGCCTCAGCGCGGGGGCCGAGACGGCGCCAGCCTTGGTGGACAAGCTCATTCGCAGCAGCCCGGGACTCGAGGTCAGCGCGGTCCCGATGGCCACACCGGATATATCCCCCGCGGTCGCCGACGGCCGCATCGACGCGGGGATCACCCGCGGTGAACAGCCGGGTCGCGGCGTGCGACGGTTCCCGCTGCGGCATCAGCGCGTCGGAGTGCAACTGGCACAGCATCATCCGCTGGCCGAACACCCGGAGATCGAGATCGCCGACGCGGCCGCGTATCCACTGCGACTCCCCGATCGCACCGCCAACCCCGTGATTCACGATCAGCTGTCCGCACTGTTCCGCGACTCCCGGCCGATCCCCCGATTCCACACGCCCGCTGTCTCTTTCGACATGTCTCAGCGCGACCTGTTCGACGGACTCACCCTCGCCCCGGCCAGTGAAGCCGCGGTCACGGTGGCACCGGCGGGTATCACGTGGCGACCACTGCGGGGCGCACCGACCATGACGATCCACCTGGTTCTCCCACGCGAGCTGTCACCACTGCACCGCCGCATCCGCACCATCGCCAAAACCCTGGCACACGAACTGCACTGGCTGCCGGACTGACGCGCGGCAGGTCACGCGCGATGCCATCGGTGACTGCGCATCGAACTCCGGACGGCGCCCTTCAGCGGATGCGAGTTCGCCGTAGGCCAGCACTGTGAATCGGAAATTGAACTGGCCCCAGCGATCCAGCGGGACGGACTCACATGCAGAGTTGGCCGAGTTGTGGGTTACACCCGGTCGGTGGCGAGGAACGGCATCATGAGGTCGAGCAGTTCCTGTGGCCTGTCCAGCGGGATTATATGACCGCACTCCGGAATGAGCTGTCCCACAACGTCATCGGCGATGGGTCGAAGCTGTCGCTCCAGCGCGTCGCCGACGGGATGGGCGCCGATCGCCAGGGTGGGCGCGGTGAGCCGCTCGGCCGCCACGGCCTGAGCGAGCTGGCGGGCGCTGGTCGGCAGGGCACGGTAATAGGAGAACGCGCAGCGCAGGGCGTCATCACCGGTGAAGGCATCGACGAACGCGTCGTGGATATCCGCCCGCACACCCCGCCCGCGCGTACCGGTGCTGAGAAACCATTCGATATACCGCGCCTCGTGCCCGAGCAGGACCGTTTCGGCGAGACCGGGCACGGCGTGAAATCCGAACCACCACGGCGGACCGGCGGCGAGGAAGTCCTCCGCGCCGGGGAGTCGGCCCAGCAGTGCCTCCATGACCACCAGCCGTCGTACCCGCTCGGGATGGCGCAGCGCGAGCAGGACCGCGACGGGGGTTCCGGCATCGATCGCGACCACGGCCGCGGTGGGCTCGTCGAGGGCATCGAGGATCCCGGCGATATCGGTGGCGAGCGTGCCGGCGTCGTAGCCGTCCAGCGCACGGGTGGTGGCGCCGAACCCGCGTAGGTCCGGGGCGATGACCCGGTAGTGCTCGGACAGCGGGCCGATGATCTCGCTCCACAGGCGCCAGGTGTGCGGAAAGCCGTGCAGCAGAACGACTGCGGGACCGGAACCGGCAATCGCGACGTTGGCGCGGATGCCGTTGGTTTCGATCCCGCGCAGCTCGACGGGGGCGGTCTGGTGCGGTGGCGGATGGATCATGGGTCCTCCATGCGGTTACCATTGGTTACCAGAAAACGGTAGGTAACCTCGGTTGCGCTACCAAGAAGGCACTTCGAATACAGGTGGTGAGGTCCAGGTGACCACTCGCTCAGCGCACGCGAAGACGCCGGTTCGCGGTGATCTGTTCGATTCCCAATGCCCGACACGTCAGTTGCTGGACCGCATCGGCACGAAATGGACGTCGATGGCGGTCAAGGTCCTCGCGCAGGCCGCTCCGGGCGAGGTGCGGTTCGCCGAACTGCGGCGGCGGATGCCCGGCGTATCCCAGAAAATGCTGTCGGTGACCCTGCACAACCTGGTCCGGGACGGTCTGGTCACTCGCCGGGTGGAGCCGACAGTGCCACCGCGCGTGCACTACCGACTCACCGAACTTGGCCTGTCCCTGGAGATCCCGCTGGCGGCGTTGCGCACCTGGGCCGAGGATCACATGGCCGAGATCGACAACGCCAACACCCTCACCGACGCCCGAACCACCCCGTAGCTCCCCGACACGTGCTCGTACCGTGTCGGGCATTGATCGGCCGCGCACCGGATCGATTCGGCGGTGGCACGATGCCACCACAATCCGAAACCGCCAAGCCACTGGTCGATCAGTTTCGTAACGGATGCTCAGAGATGGTCGTTGGTCAATGCCGGTGGTTCGATGGCGCCAGGTAACCGGCGACACGGTTTGTCTCCGAGGGGTTCGTGAGGTCGTCGGCGCGCGCGTGTGGGCGTGGTTCGAGTAAGAGCCACCCAGCGACAGCGGCGACTGCTGCCACACCTCCGGCGACAAGAGACGCAGTGTGGAAGCCATCGAGAAACGCACCTTTGACGACATCACCGAGTTGGTCCCCGGTAGGGCCCGGAATCGAGCGAGCGGCCTGAATCCCGGTCAACATGGAATTCGTGGCTGCCTCGTGTGCGGTCTGAGGCAACGGTATGTCTGCCACGTCGGTCGCTATCTTCCCGGAGTAGACCGAAGCGAGAATCGAGCCGAGTACGGCGACTCCCAGAGTCCCGCCGAGTTCGCGACTCGTGTCGTTGACTGCAGATCCCGCACCGACCTGCCCGGTTGAGAGCTCGTTGAGCACCATCAAGGTTGCCGGCCCCGCGACAAGTGACACGCCTGCGGCCAACGTGACCATAACGGGCACAATCACTCCCCAGTACGACGTGATCGCGTCGTACCGGATGGTGAGCCAGAAGGCCAGGGCCATGACCAGTGATCCGAGCACGGCGGTACGGCCCGCTCCGATCTTCGATCCCAACCACATACTCGGTCCGGCGAAAACCGTCATCGCGATGGCGAATGGCAGTGTTCGGAGGCCGGTGTCCAAAGGTGAAAACTCTTTGACGCCTTGGAAATATTGAGTCATCAGGAATACGAATCCCATGAGCGCGAACATGCCGAATGTCAGCAGTAGCGCCGCCGCAGCGAAGTTGCGGTCACGGAAGAGTCGGATGTCGAACAATGGTGATGGGAATCGGTTCTCCCAGACGACGTACGCTGCGATGACCGCTACACCGACCAGGATCCCACCGATGGTGCGGATGGTCAGCCAGCCGTGATTCGGGGCCTCGATCACGCTGTAGACAACGATCGAGATGCCGACCATCGACAGCACCATGCCACCGAGATCGAAGCGTCCAGCGTCGGGATTCCGACTGGGTGGAATAAGCGCCGCAACCGCGAACAGCGCTATGGCACCGGCGGGAACGTTGATCCAGAAGATCGAACTCCACGAATAGTGGGCGAGCAGCCAACCTCCCACTACCGGGCCGATCGCGGCGGCGACTCCGGCAACCGCGGCCCACGTCGCCACCGCGATCGCTCGTTCGCGGAGGTCGTCGAACAGGATCACCACGATGGCAAGGGTGGCCGGAAAGACAAGTGCGGCAAACAGTCCGAGGCCGGCTCGCGCTGCGATCAGTTGCCCCAGGTCTCTCGATATCGCCGCGAGTGCGGACACCACCGCGAAACCTGCGATTCCCACCAGGAGCACGATCTTGCGACCGAAGCGATCACCCAGATACCCGCCGGTCAGAAGTAGGCCGGCGAACACGAGTGTGTACATGTCCACTACCAACTGCAAGCCAGATGTGCCGGCGTTCAAATCCAGTGAAATCTTCGGCAACGCGACATTGACGATGGTGTTGTCCAGGAATACCAGCAACTCGGCAAAGCACAGAGCCGCCAGTCCTAGCCATCGAATCACAATGGAACGCATCGGTTTTGGACCTTCTTGTCTGTGGCGGACGGTACCGCGTCGGAGCTGAGAGCGAATCGCTCTCTGTGTGCCCCAGTGCATGCGCCGAATTCCGGTTGGCCTCAGGCCACCGTACGAGCCGGCCGGTGCGGCGGGAATGATCCGATGGGACCGAATCGTGATACTTTCGGCGCGGTGGAGGCAAAGTCGTGGGACTTCAGGCGCGGCGCCATCGGAATTCGGCATATGGTCCAGGTCGGAATCGATCACGGGATCTCGGGGCGTCGCCTGCTCGCCTCGACGGGGCTCCATCTCGCTGATCTGGACGCCGACGACCTGGAAGTCGAAGGCGCGCAAGAGCTATCGGTGGCCCGGAATCTGGTGCAGACACTCGGAGACCGTCCTGGGCTCGGTACCGAGGTCGCGATGCGCTTCTCGTTGGCGAACTTCGGCCTACTGGGCTTCGCCATGCTCAGCAGCCCGACTGCCGGCGAGGCCCTGCGAGTCGCACTACGAACGTTGCAGATCGGCAACCGATTCATCGACATCACGGTCAGCCTCACCCAGACGACGGGGCGGATAACGTTCCAGCACAAGAACCTTCCTGCCGAGGTCCGCGCCTTCCTGCTCGAACGTGACATCGCCATCATCTTCGGAGTGATCGTGTTGCGGTGTCTCAGCCCGCAACTCGTCGATCGACTCGGCGATACGCGCTTGGAGCTGGCGCTTCCTGACGACCGGGCGGCGAAACTGGTCGATGGCATGACTCGGATGCTCACCGACCTCGCACACGATCCGATCGGACGATTCCCGATCATTGCCGACCGCCCGAAGACAGAACTGACGTTTCCACTCGATCTTCTTGCCGAACCGATGTCGATGCCGGATCCGGCGACCGCTGCTCTGTGTGAGCAGCATTGCCTGGATCTCATGCGGAATCGACTGACCCGCGGCCCGCTCGCTGCCAGAATCCGCGCCGTGCTCCTGCACGAGATCCACGCCGCGCCTGCTGCAACCGAGATTGCGGCCAGACTGAACATGGACCGCCGCACCCTGCATCGACGCCTCGCCGAGGAGGGAACCAACTTCCGAATGCTCCAAGAGGAGACTCGCTGTGCGCTGGCAATCGATTTGCTCGATGTCCTCGACCTCACGGTGACGGAAACCGCGGCCCGCCTCGGCTACGCCAGCGCCGCGGCGTTCAGTAGATCGTTCACAAGATGGACCGGCAATCCACCCAGTGCCTACCGGCGGCGTCCGGAGCCCACGCGACGCGACATCGGTCGTGCCGAAACCTCGATGCCCTCGGGCTGAATCGATCTCGACGACCTCTCGCGCCTCAGACAGCGACGTTCTCACGGTGACCCGGGTGATTGCGACCTTCAGCTGCAAGGTCTCCTCATCGGAAGAGACGCCCAACTTATTGGACCACTCTGCTTGCAGTACTTCGAATGAAGTGCTTTACTGATCCAGTTCCAACAGAGCTGATAGCTCGGTGAACGTCCGGTTCGGGCCGGACACTCACCATCCGATCGACGAAGGGCCCTTTTTTGCGCAAGCTGGTGTATCTCATCGCCTCCACTCTCGACGGCTTCATCGCGGGCCCGGACGGATCGGACCCGACCGGGCCCGGCGGCTTCTGGACTCCGTCGGAGGACTACCTGAAGCACCTCATCGAGGAGTACCCCGAGACGCTGCCCGGGGCGGCGCGAGCAGCGTTCGGCATCACGGCCGAGAACGTTCGGTTCGACACTGTCGTCGAGGGCCGCAAGAGCTACGAGATCGGGCTGGCGGCCGGGGTGTCCGATGCCTACCCGCATCTGGAGCATGTGGTCTTCTCCCGGACCCTGACCGAAAGCCCGGACCCACAGGTGAAGGTCGTGGCCGATGATCCGGCGCAAACGGTGCGCGAGCTGAAACGTCAAGGCGGCAAGGACATCTGGCTCGTGGGCGGCGGAGACCTGGCAGGCGCGCTCTACGGCGAGATCGATCAGGTCATCGTCAAGCTCAGCCCGCTCACCCTCGGAGTGGGCATTCCGATGTTCGGCCGCTCGGCGAGCTTCGCTCCCAATGCGTGGAACCTCGTCGAGCACACAGTCCTCGGCAGCGGAGCGGCCTTCCTCACCTATGACCGGGTCGCCGATACGACATCGCCCGCGGAATAGCCGGAACGACCTGACCATCGAGGACCTTCCCGACCAACACTCGCCCATCAACGTAAGACGTTCAGGATCGCGATCACTCGCGCTGACCTCGGTCAGCGCGAGTGATCGGCAATGGCGCCATCCGCACGTTGGGCGGCGGCAGTCCGAATCGGTTGACCGGCAGTGCTTCCAGCGCGCCCATGCAGGCCAACACAGCCGGCTCGCCGGTGGTCGGTCCTCGTTCCCAGCACGAGCACTGCCTCGAACGCGCTCATCCGCCGCGACCCGCGAGATCCGAAGTGGTTATCGCGGACCTGTGGACGATCGACGGTCAGAGGGACGTTAAACACAGTGAGACACGTTGCCCTCCTGAAGAATTCAAGCTGATTCGACACCCGCATCGGATCGACCGGCCGCAGGCAGCAGATTGTTCACGAGCAGACCGAGGGCGAACCGGAAGCGGTCGGGTCCGGTGCCGGAGATCAACTCGGTGGCATGGCGTCGAGTGTGCGGGAATTGCTCGGCGGGCAGCGCGGTGAAACGGTCCAGCAGCTCCTCATGGCTGAGCACCCATTCCTGATCCTGGTGCCGTCGTCGTTGCTGGACCAGTGACTGCTCCAGCGCGTAGGCGCTGACGTAGAGGGACATCGCGTCGCGGGCCCAGCCGGCCGTCTTCGGTTCGATGCCGCCCGCGAGCAGGATTGCCAGGATGCCTTCGCCGACCCGCAGAGTGTCGAGGTTGGTCGACACCATCGCCAGCGCGGCGCGCGAGACTCCGGGGTATTTCAGGTAGAGGTCGCGGATCTGCGTGTACACCCCGAGTAGCTGGTCGCGCCAGATCTCCGAATCCGGTTCAGGGAGAACGACTTCGGCGAATAGCCTGCCGATCAGCAGATCGTCGATGTCGTCCTTGTTGACGATGTGCGCGTACAGCGATGACGGACCGGTGCCGAGCACGGTGGCGACCCGGCGAATGGTCAGCGCGTCATACCGCGCTGACCGACTACGACGTACTGCCCGACGGCAAGGTCCGAGCCCGATTCGCTCACCGCGACCCGGTCACCGCCGACCTGCTCGTCGGCGCGGACGGTGTCACCTCCGCGGTCCGCAGTGTGTTGGCACCGCAGATCACCCCGACCGACACCGGCGTCCGATTCGTCATCGGCCGCACCCCCTTGACCGACGAGTTCGCCGGTCTGTCAAAGGCTTTCGGCTCGAAGATCGCGGGAGACGGCGTCAGCCTGTTGCTCGGCGCGATGCGTTTTCGCACTCCGCCGAAGCAAGCTGCCGAGCAGTTGGCACCCGACGTCACGTTGCCCGACATCGGCGATTACGTGCGCTGGGCCATGATCCTGCCGCCGAACGGCTCACTACAGGACCTGACCCCGCAGGACGCCGTGCTGTCCAGGATGCACGGCTGGCACCCGCAACTGCGCGCGCTGATCGAGCAGGCCGACCCGGACAACAGCACCTTGCTGTCCATCCGAGTGGTCGAGCCCCGCGAGCGCTGGGCATCCGGCCCGGTCACGCTGCTCGGCGATGCCATCCACGCCACCTCCCCCACCGGCGGCAACGGCGCGAACACCGCACTGCGCGACGCCGATCTGCTGCGCCGCTGCCTGATCGAGGCAAACGAAGGTCGTCGGGATCTCGGCGGCGCGGTAGACGACTACGAGCGGCAGATGTTCGAGTACGGCGCCGAGGCCGTGCGCAGCAGTCTCGAGAAGCTTCCCGCCTTCGCCCCCGAAGCGAAACTTCCCTAGACCCAACCCGTCGCGGGCAACTCCGGGTCGTATGGTCGAGGGAAAGACCTCGTCGTTGTCTCCGATGCCGAAACCATAGCGGTGCAGGATTTCTCGCACATTCTCTCCCATGGAACCGACACTGTTCCGGGCGGAGACATGGACGTCGTAACTGACGAAACCTGCACGTTTCCGGCCACCGCCGATGTGGTCAGGGGAGCTGGCCGCCGGTGCAGTTGGTGGTGCAGGGGGAAGTGCTCCCGGAGGACAGGCTGATCAGGAATTTGGCGAAGGCCTCGGCGACGGGTATCCGCAGGGCGGCGGGGAGCATATCTTCGACACTGCT
The DNA here is from genome assembly GCF_001613145.1 of Nocardia jejuensis NBRC 103114. Taxonomy (GTDB): domain Bacteria; phylum Actinomycetota; class Actinomycetes; order Mycobacteriales; family Mycobacteriaceae; genus Nocardia; species Nocardia jejuensis. The sequence continues at coordinate 76,366 of NZ_BDBU01000002.1, read as the reverse complement.
CAGGCCGTGGCCGGAGGGCTCGAGGATTTTGATCAGGGCCGCCGAGCCGGAGTCGGACGTGGAGGAGCCGACGGCGGGGTCGAGAGAGCCAGTGCTCGAGCCTACGTCCGCAGCCGTCTCGGCCGGGGATTCGAGGGTGATTTCCGCGTAGGCGGGGCCGGCAGCAGCGGTGATGGCCGCGGCCAGGGTCAGCGTTGCCAGTCCTGTTCGGAGCGCCTGCTTCTGGAGAGACATGGACGCAGGTTATTTGAAATCCACCTGCTTCAGATGAGATTGGTGCCCATAGTTTCAGGGGCATGCCATCGGGACTGCAGGGTGCGGTCGAGTGCTGGCATGCTGGGCGGAGGTCAGATCAAGATCAGGTCCGTATCCGGAACGTGTGGGCCATCAGCTCCGATACCGACCTGCGCCTGGTCCGATAACGCCTTGACCAGTGAGGAGCCTTGCCATGTCCGCCGAGCCATTCCAGGTCAGCATCACCGAAGCCGAGATCGCCGACCTGCGTGAACGATTGCGACGGACGCGGTGGCCCGAGCCCGAGCCGGTGGACGACTGGTCACAGGGTTTGCCGCTGGCGTATGCGCAGGAGTTGTGCCGCAGCTGGGCCGAGGACTACGACTTCGGGTTCGCCGAGCGGCTGAACGCCTTTCCGCAGTACCGCGAGACGATCGACGGGCTGGGCATCCACTTCCTGCACGTCCGCTCGCCGGAGCCGGACGCGTTCCCGCTCGTGCTCACCCACGGGTGGCCGGGTTCGGTGCTCGAGTTCCTGGAGGTCCTGGGCCCGCTGACCGACCCGCGTGCGCACGGCGGCGATCCGGCGGACGCGTTCCATGTGGTCGCGCCGTCGTTGCCCGGATACGGCTGGAGTGACAAACCGTCGACGACCGGATGGGGTGTCACGCGCACCGCGCGCGCCTGGGACACGTTGATGGTCTCGCTGGGTTACAAACGGTACGGCGCACAGGGCGGCGACTGGGGTTCGGCGGTATCCGGCGCGCTGGGCGAGGTGGCGCCCGAGCGGGTCGTCGGCGTGCACCTGAACCTGGGATCCGTGGCGGCGGGCACGTTCGACGACCCGACACCCGCGGAACTGGCGAATCTGCAGGCCGAGAAGCAGTTCCAGCGCACCGGCCGGGGATACTCGGCGATTCAGGCGACCCGGCCGCAGACACTCGGCTACGGCCTCACCGACTCCCCCGCGGGCCAGGCCGCCTGGATCGCCGAAAAGTTCTGGGCCTGGACGGACAACAACGGCCACCCCGAGGACGCGGTGTCCCGCCGGCAGATCCTCGACGAGATCTCGGTCTATTGGTTCACCGCGTCGGCCACGTCGTCGGCGCGCCTGTACTGGGAGAGCTTCGCCAACTTCCGGGACAAGGTGAGCGCCCCCTCCGGACTGTCGATCTACCCGCGCGACATCACCCGCCCGTCGAGGCGGGAGGCCGAACTGCGTTTCACCGACCTGCGCTGGTTCGAGGAACTGCCCCACGGTGGCCACTTCGCCGCACTCGAACAGCCGCAGTCACTGGTCGAGCAGGTACGCGGATTCTTCCGCCTGTTCCGCTGACTGTCCATGCCATTCATGTAAGTACGGAGCGGCGAAATATCAACGGGCGGAGCATCATACGACCACCAATATTGCGTGATCATGCCGACGAGCGCACTCGCAGATCGGAGGGCACCCGGCCTGACCCTCCATGAACTGCCGCCGGCAGTCAGTTTTCACACTGTCGGGTGGCCAGAGCGGAGGTCCAGGCCGGATCAGGATTCGCGCGGGCGCCGCCGAATCCACGACATTGCCGCATACCGCGCTGCCCGAACCGGTCGACGGGGAGCGACTGGGGGCGAGACCGGCTGTCGCGCGGGCACATCCGCTCCTGTCGAGTTGAGTGTGTGGCTGGGTGTCCCGTCTAGAACCCGAAGTCGGTGGGGTTCGGTGGGACTGTGTTCACGCCCAGAGCCTGCAGTTCCTCGGCGCTGATCACTTTGTCGGCGTTGTCGCCGAGAAGCACACCGAGCAACGTGGTCAGAATATCCAGGTGAGTCACTCTGGACTCTTCGTTGAGTTCGGCGATCCAGCCGATGCCAGACAGGAACGCATCGTGAATTCCGACCTGTTCCAATCGGTCATGGATCAGCCCTGCTTCCAGATAGCCGTCCATGGGCCCCGCGATGGACGCATATGATCTCGCCACGCTCCGGAAGACCAATAACACCGGGCGCATACCGGCGGGTACCGCCGCCATTTCCAATGTGATCCCGAACAGCCGTTCAATGCCTGCCAAGAGGGCAGTCCGATGCCCGTGCAGCGCTTCGGGGTAGCCGACACGCTCGGCATCGAAACCGATGTCCGAAGGGTTGTTCGCATCGATGTAGGCCAACGCGAATCCGCGACGGTCGTATGTTTTCACGTTGTCGAAGTCTAGGGACAAGGTCGTAGGTACGAGATCAACCATCCGGGGGCAGGCTGAAATATGGAACGCTGCGTTGTGCACCCAGCCAATCGGCCAGCGCCGGTCCTAGCGCTTCTCCTGATTACTCCCCCGCCGAACGCACGAAGTTCGGGCGATCCGAACCAGCTTCCGTCGCGTTCGGCGTATCGAGGCTCTACGGTGGGATGATGATCTCGGCTCCCGACGGCGCTGCGCCAGGGCAGGTGATCCTGCTCAACGGGGTATCGAGTTCCGGTAAGAGCAGTCTCGCTCGTCAGCTTCTCGGTGATCTCGACCGCCCCTTCTTCCACATCGGTGCGGACATGATCGGCACGATGCGTTCCGAACCACAGACACATCTGCTGGATCAGGACGCGCTGCAGCAGGTGCTGTATCGGACGCGGGCCGGATTTCATCGAGCGGTCGCCGCAATGGCGTTGGCGGGCAACGACATTGTGATGGATCACGTATTGAGTGAACCGTGGCGCTTGCGGGATTGCCTGGAAGTCATGACCGGGATCGACGTGGTGTTCGTCGGTGTCCATTGCTCGCGGGACGAACTGGTTCGGCGCGAGAAGCAGCGCGGCGACCGGCTCGTCGGTACCGCGATCGCACAATTGGCCGGCACACATCGGCACGGTGTCTACGACTGCGAGGTCGATACAAGTTCACAGAAATTGGCCGACTGCTCGGCCGAGATCCGGCGATGCGCTGGTGCTCGTGGGAACCCTCGGGCTTTCGACAGGCTCCGTACTGCGCTCTGACACGGGCTCGGCCGAAGCACACAGGATCGTCGGGACGGTTCCGGACTCGTGTGCCTGGCGTGATGCCTGGCCAAGTCCCCGAGGAGGCGACCTGCACGGCGGTCGGTCGGTGTGCAGTCCACATAACCGCAGGCGGGGAGGTCGTCGGATCGCGGTCCGATGTGACTGTGGGGCAACAGATCTCCTTATTGTCCGCGACGCTCTAGAGTTGCCGCTGGGTCGGGCGGACCGACCCGGGATAGGCGGGAGAGCCGATGAGTGAGCACGAAGACGACCTCAAACATGCGCTGATCGAGGAACAGAACAAGAACCGTGAATTGGACGTCAAGGTAGCGGGTCTCGAACGGCAAGTCGGCGAATTGCAAGCCGACCTCGAAGCGGCGACCACGCGGTACGAGGAACTCGACGGCCTCTACAAGAAGGTCCTGACCGAAGCCGCGGACCTGATTCCCGAATCCTGAGTCACGCCCGGGTGGAATTCGGCACCCGGGTCGATGTCGACGATGGGTAGCCGTCATGCCGAGCCCGCCGCCGATGGCCGCGAGCTCGGCACGGTGGTGCTCCAGCCGCTCTGCCGCCGAACGATTTTCGATGCACCCGCACGGCGCGACCCCGCGGCACCGGGCACGCGAGGTTTCAGCGCGCCTCGCCACTGGGGCTATCCCGGTTCGCTGTGTCTCGCGCCCTGACTTTGCGTTGCTCTGCGCGCAGTGCCCGCACGAACACCACCACGACGGCCACCCCGAGAACGGCGACCCCGCCCAGCGCGCTGCCTGTCGCCCAACTCGCGACCATGCTGATCACAAGCAGTGCCACTCCGATCGGTGACGACCGTATTCGTTTCATGATGAATCCCCCTCTACCCGACAGCCTTTCACGCCGATACCGCAGAGATATACACGCACTTTCGAAATCCCGAGCTTTGCGACGATCAGTGGTCCACGATCATTTCAGATCTTGTATGGTGACCAACCGAGGCTCACACTATCTCGGGGGAATCAACTTGGAACACAAGGCTTTACGACGGCATATCCTGGCCGTCGCGGCAGCGGCGATGGCGGCCACAGCCGTCACCGGCGTCGCGGACGCGAGCCCCGGCATGCCTGCGGAGACGGCTGTCACGATCGCTTTGCCCGCTCCGACCGGACCGTATCCGGTCGGTGTCACCGACTGGCATCTCACCGATGCCGACCGCGCCGATCCGTGGGATCAGAGCCGACGCCGCGAACTGATGGTGCAGATCTGGTACCCGGCCGACGACGCGGGCAGCTCACCCCTGGCACCGTGGTTGCCGCCGGGCGGCCGAGAAGAACAGCGCTACGGTCTCGCTCAGAGCGGTGTCGCTCCCGACAGCTGGACGCTCGCCCCCAGCCACAGCCGCAGTGACGAGCCGGCCCGGGTGGGCGGCGGGCAGTTTCCGATCCTGTTGAATTCTCCGGGCCTGGACGACACCACCGGGTTGAATACCGCCCAGGCCGAGGATCTCGCCAGTCACGGCTACATCGTGGTCGCCGTCAATCACACCCACGAATCCTTCGCCGTGCAGTTTCCCGACGGTCGCATCGAACGCACGATGGTGCCGTTGGATTCGCCGCCGAGCGTCCTGTCCGACCAATTGCTTCCGGTTCGAGTCGCCGACACTCGGTTCGTTCTCGATCAACTCGCTGCGACAGCTCGGCACTCCACTGCGGGTCCCGCGTTGCCGCCGAACCTCCCCGACATTCTGGATGTGACGAAGGTCGGGATGTTCGGTCATTCGCTCGGCGGGACGACCACCGCGCAAACGATGCACGACGACCGACGAGTCGCCGCGGGCATCAACCTGGACGGGCCGATACTCGGCTCGGTGGCCGCCGACGGTCTCGATCGCCCGCTGCTGATGCTTGCCAGCGATACCTCCCCCTGGTTCGCCAGCCCCGGCTGGGAACCGTACTGGGCCGACAACACCGGACCGAAGTTCCCCCTGCGCATCGCGGGCACCAGGCATATGTCCCTCACCGACGCGCAGGTGTTCGTGGCGGATCTGGCGACCGCCGGTCTGCTCAGCGCGGACGTGCGGAACGCCGCGATCGGCCCGATCGACGCCACCCGCTCGATCGATCTGCAGCGCTCCTATCTGCTGGCCTACTTCGACGCCGTGTTCGGCCGCAGCGCCAGGTCCCCCGTGGAAACCATCCAGCGACTCGCGCAGCCGGAGATGCTTCCGCATCCGTGAACCGATGCCGGTGTCTCGACAATCATTGCCGCACTGCGTAACCGGGTGCTGCGGGACGGAACCCGGCGCGCCGATCCGACGTGCCGGGTGGGTTCAGCCGGCGAATCGGGCGACGGCGTCGTAGATGGCGCCCACCATGGCCGGGCTGCCGGTGTGCCCGGAGTCCTCGATGATCTTCAGTTCCGCGTCCGGCCACGCTCGGGCGAGCTCCCACGCGGTGAGTGACGGCGCGGACAGGTCGAGACGCCCATGGATCAGAACACCCGGGATCCCCGCGAGCCGATGGGCCTCACGCAGCAGCTGGTCGTCCTCGAGCCAGGCCCCATGCGCGAAATAGTGCGTGCAGATTCGCACGAACGCGAGCAACGCCGCATCCGGCTTGGCACTGTATTGCCCTGGCGCGCCCAGGGTTTCGTGGGCGATCGCCGCGTCCTCCCAGGTGCACCAGTCGTGTGCGGCCTGCTCGCGCACAGCGGGATCCGGCTGTTCCATCAACTGCCGATAGCCCTCGACCAGGTTCCCGTCGCGATATTCGGCAGGCGCCCCACTCCGGAACCGTTCCCACTCGATCGGCAACAGCAACCGCAGGCCGTGATAGAGCCAGTCGATCTCCTGCGGCCGGGTCATGAAGACTCCCACCAGCACGATCCCGATGACCCGGTCCGGGTGGCGCTGAGCGTAGGCGAGGATGAGGGTGCAACCCCACGAGCCGCCGTAGAGCACCCATCGCTCGATCCCGAGATGCTCGCGCAGCCGCTCCATATCGGCCAGCAGATGTTCGGTCGTATTGTGCGCCAGGTCGACACCGGGGTCGGAGGCGTGCGGCAGACTCTCGCCACAGCCGCGCTGATCGAACATGACGATCCGGAACACGGTGGGATCGAATGTCTTTCGAGCTCCCCGCCGTCCACCACCGCCCGGACCGCCGTGCACCACCAGGACGGGCCGGCCGTCCGGGTTTCCGCTCGTCTCCCAGTAGACGCGATCACCCTCCCCGACATCGAGCAAACCGGACGCATAGGGCTCGATCTCGGGAAACGGTGGCCGCGCTCCAGACCCAGACATGGCCGCAACGCTACCTGCGCGTGCCGAAACCCCTGCCGGGAACTCGACACGCGAGCGGCGCCGACCGGCTCACTCAGTGCAGATAACCGGTCAGCCCGTCGCCGACTCGACGTGCGGCCGCACACGGTTCCTGCGGTGCGTCCGCCTGCAGATTGCGCGTGACGAACAGGACGAGCCCCATGGGTACCGTCACCCCGATGTAGCAGCCGATCTTGTTCGTATCCTGCGCTGCCCGATACTGATCGGCCGGTCGAGCCGCGACCGTGACGGCGCTGAAGTCCACGTAGCGCCCGCCCTGCTTGAAGTCGTCGATCGTCTTGCGTGTCGCCACGATCGTCACTTCGGACTTGCCGGTCACCGACTGCCAACGGCAGCTGACATCACCGGAGTTGTCGGTGCCGGTGAGCACCGTTCTGCTGTCCGCACGGAACCCCAGCTTCGTGATGTCTGCCTCGGAGATCCCGCAGGGATCCCAGAGCGCCACCGGCTCTGTCGTCGCGGGCTGTCGATCGATCGACGTCGCCACCGTCGGGGTCTCCGGCGCGGTTCCCGGCTCGTCGTTCCCCGCGGTGGGCACGGAGGACACCGACGCCGCCGATCGCGAACTGGGCGGGGCCGACTGGCCACTGCCGGTGTCGCTATCGCATCCGGACAGCAGCATTGCCACGCCGGCAGCCGCCACCACCACTCCTGTAGACCTACTTCCGAGCATGACGAAACTCCTTCACAGCAAATCTTTTCAGCGAGACTCAGCCATCCATGCCCCGAATGTCGGGTAGCCGAGATCCGGCGTCACGAACGGATGCCGAACTCGGGTCGCAGTGGGCCCGGTTCACATCTCGGCGAGCCATCAGAACGCGCCGCAGCACTCCGTTCCCCATTGCGACCTCGATGACTGAATCGACGACACAGCTCCGCCTGTTACACGCAAATTCCGACACAGAGCGCGGATACCGTTGGGGCAGTGCTTGTTTCGTTACAATTGACAACGCCATAACACGTGAAGGGATGCTGCACCAGACACCATTCATGGGGTTGCGGAGCCGGACCGGCAGTGGCGCAACGACATTCCGGCAGGCGCGCCCGGGCGGGCAGAGAACACGCCCTGACATCAGTTCAGGTCGTAGGTCGCTCCCACCCGATTCGATGCCGTTCGGCACACTCGCCTGATCTCTGACACACTGACCAGTCGCCAGAATTGGGTCAGGCACGTGAAAGGGGCGGGGATGGGCGAGGTTCCGGAGTGGTCGAGGCAGATGCCGTCGGGCGTCCGAGTCGATTGGGGTTTGACGGGCGCGCGGGCGCTGGGTCCACAGAGCGCGGTGGTCGTGGTGGTGGACGTCCTGTCGTTCACGACATCCGTCTCGGTCGCGGTCGATGCCGGGACCCAGGTCCTGCCGTACCCGTGGCGAGACGGGAGCGCCGCCGAATTCGCCGCCGAGCAGAACGCGGAACTGGCGGTCGGCCGCTCCGCCCTCTCGGCACAGCAGCCGTGGTCGTTGTCGCCCGCGTCCCTGCGCCGTGCGCCCGCCCCGGCGCGGTTGGTCCTGCCCTCCCCGAACGGATCCGCGATCTCCGCCGCTGTCACCGGCATTCCGGTGATCGCCGCGTGCTTGCGCAACGCATCGGCGGTCGCGGACTGGATAGCCGGTCGTGGCTGGGGAACCGAGTCGAGTCCCGTCACGGTGATCGCCGCCGGTGAACACTGGCCCGGCACCGACGTCCTGCGGCCCGCGATCGAAGACTGGCTCGGCGCCGCCGCCGTCATCGCCGCACTCGCCGAACGCGGTACCGGCCCACTGTCCCCGGAAGCGTCGCTCGCCAAGGCCGGCTACGACGGCATCGAGGACGTTCGCACGCTGATCCTCGATTGCGCGTCCGGCCGCGAACTCGCCGCGATGGGATTCGGCGACGACGTCGCCATCGCCACCGAAATCGAAACCAGCAAGAGTGTCCCGCTCCTGGTCGATGGAGCGTTCGTCAACGCATCCTGAACGAGCGACGCACGCCCCGATGTCGTTGGGTCGCAAGCGAATCGTGGTTCCCCGCCCGTCGGGGAACCACGATCTCGCGAGTCGCCGAGCTCAGAGGCGTTCGATGATGGTGGCGTTGGCCAGGCCGCCCGCCTCGCACATGGTCATCAGTCCGTAGCGCCCGCCGGTCTGCTCGAGATGATTGACCATGGTGGTCAGGATCCGAGTCCCGGAGGCGCCGAGGGGGTGACCCAGGGCGATCGCGCCGCCGCGGGGGTTGAGTTTAGCGAGGTCGGCACCGAGTTCGTGTGCCCAGACCAGCGGGACGGGGGCGAAGGCCTCGTTGACCTCGTAGGCGTCGATGTCGTCGATGGACAGCCCGGCTCGGGCCAGCACCTTGCGGGTCGCGGGAATGACGGCGGTCAGCATGAGCAGCGGATCATCACCCACGACGGAGAAGTTGTGGAAGCGGGCGCGCGGCCTCAGGCCGAGCTGGTTCGCCTTCTCCTGGCTCATGATCAGGGCCGCGGAGGCGCCGTCGGTGAGCGGGGAGGAGTTGCCGGGCGTGATGGACCAGTCGATTTCCGGGAAACGCGCCTTGAACTCCGCATCCACGAACGCGGGCTGGAGCCCCGAGAGACCCTCGACAGTCGTTGTCGCACGGATGGTTTCGTCCGCCGTCAGCGTGCCCGCGGCCACGAGTTCGTTGTCGAACCCACCGTTCGCGGCGGTCTCGGCGGCGAGTCGATGTGAGCGGGCGGAGAATTCGTCCAGCGCGGCACGGTCGAACTTCCAGCGCGCGGCGATGACCTCGGCCGCGATCCCCTGTTGCACAAGCCCGTTCGGGAATCGGTGTGCCAGCGGCGCGCGGTTGGCGTCCTTGCCCTGGGCATTGGAGAACATCGGGGCTCGCGACATGGATTCCACGCCGCACGCGATCGCGATGTCGTACGCCCCGGCGAGCACGCCCTGGGCGGCGAAGTGCGCGGCCTGTTGACTCGACCCACATTGCCGGTCGACTGTGGTGGCCGGCACGGTATCCGGGAATCCGGCCGCCAGCGCGGCCGTCCGCGAGATATTGAACGCCTGCTCACCACTTTGCGTTACGCAACCACCGATTACATCATCGACCAGGGCGGGATCGATTCCGGTGCGCTCGACGAGCGCTTCGAGCACTCCGGCGAGAAGCGTTGCCGGATGTACTTCCGACAGTCCACCACCGGCTTTTCCCTTCCCCGACGGGGTGCGTACGACGTCGACGATGACGGCGGAGGTCATGTGTACTCCTTGTTCGTGCCAGCCTCACCGGATGTGAATTCCGGTTAACATAAGCACTGTACCCCAGGAGCGGCGCGCGGTCAGCCACGAGTTTTCGCCGCCCGGCCAAGTAGCCGAATGGTTGCTAGCCTGTCGCTATGACCACCCCCGATGACGAATCCCCCGAGCCCTTCTGGACTCTGGAGGCTCGCCTGTCCACCGCGTTGCTGATGCTGGCGGGCTTCGTCGGCGCGGCCGCGTACGCGCATTCGGCCGGTTACTTCGTCACCTTCATGACCGGAAACACCGAGCGCGCCACCATCGGCCACTTCGTCGGCGATCACACCATCGCCCGCAGCGCCGCGTTGCTGATCCTGGCCTTCCTGTCCGGCGTCTTCGTCGCCTCCCTGTGCCGGCGCTACTGGTGGCGCAACCACCCGCACGGCGCGACCGTGCTCGCCACGGTCGCACTGATCGGCGCGGTCGCCGCGGACGCCTTCCAGGAACAACAGGATGTCGGCATCGGTCTCGCGCCGATCCTGTTCGTGGCCTTCGGAATGGGCGCGCTCAACACCTCGTTCGTGAAGAACGGCGAAGTGTCGATTCCGGTCTCGTACATCACCGGCACCCTGGTCAAGCTGGTGCAGGGCATCGAGCGGCACATGGCCGGCGGCACCGTGCGCGACTGGCTCGGCTACGCGGTGCAGTACGGATCCTTCGTCGTGGGCGCACTGCTGGGCGGTCTGGTGAGTCTCGTGGTGGACGGCCCGTTCATGCTCGATGCCGCGCTCGTCGGATCCGCGCTGGTCGCGGCCTATACCTGGCGTGCGGACGAGCGCTGGTACCGACGGCAGTGCGCTCGCGAACAACAGGCCTGACGGTCGCTTGGTTGGCGAGTATCACAACCGCGCACCACACCGGGCAAATAAACCGCAAAACGTCCTATTTGGGCATATTCTCCGAATTATGACAACCAGCAAAGAGGAAGTTACCGAGGGGCCGGTGCACATGCTGGCCCGAAGCGCGTGGCAGTCCATCCTGGTCACCGGTGTGCTCTCGGTGATCCTGGGCATCATCATCCTCGCCTGGCCGGGCAAGACTCTGCTCGTCGCGGGCATCCTCTTCGGCATCTATCTGATTGTGTCCGGTGTGTTCGGTCTGATCGCGGCCTTCGGCCTGCACCTCAGCCCCGGCATGCGCATCCTGGGGTTCATCAGCGCGATCCTGTCGCTGATCCTGGGATTCCTGTGCTTCCACGACTGGACCGACCGCGGCGAGGCCACCGCGATCCTGCTGCTGGCCATCTGGATCGGCATCAGCTGGATCTTCCGCGGTGTCAGCTCGCTGATCACCGGCGTATCGGGAGACGGTCTGCCGGGCCGTGGCTGGGCGATCTTCTTCGGCATCGTGCTGATCATCGGTGGCGGCTGGCTGATCGCGGCGCCGTTCGGCTCGCTGCTGACCCTGACCCTGGTGGCGGGCTGGTGGTTGATCTTCATCGGCATCATGGAGATCATCAGCGCGTTCCAGGTGCGCAGCAGCAGCAAGACAGTGCCGCAGGCACTCTGAATTCACGCTCCGGTCCGGCGGTCGCCTCGTGTCGAGGCGGCCGCCGGTTCCGTTGTGCGGCAGACGGTTTCCCGATTCAGCGCGGACGCTTGGGCCGCTTGTCCATCAGCCGCAGAATCAGCGGCGTGAAGATCAGCTGCATGGCCAGGTCCATCTTGCCGCCGGGCACCACGATGCTGTTGGGCCGGGACATGAACGAATCGTGCAGCATGGACAGCAGATACGGGAAGTCGATCACTTTCGGATCCGCGAACCGGATCACCACGAAACTCTCATCCGCGGTCGGAACGGTGCGCGCGGTGAAGGGATTCGAGGTGTCCACGGTCGGCACCCGCTGGAAGTTCACATACGTGCGCGAGAACTGCGGACAGATGTGCTTCACGTAGTCGGGCATGCGCCGCAGGATGGTGTCGATGATGGCCTCGGCGGAGTACCCGCGTTCGGTCTTGTCGCGGTGCACCTTCTGCATCCACTCCAGATTCACGATCGGCACCACCCCGACCAGCAGATCGGTGTACCGGCCGACATCGACGTCCTCGGTCACCCCGGCCCCGTGCAGACCCTCGTAGAACAGCAGATCGCTGCCCGGCGAGAGCTCCTCCCACGGGGTGAACGTGCCCGGGGGCTGACCGTACGGCTTGGCCTCCCCCTCGTCGTGCAGATACCGCCGCACCGCGCCGACGCCGGTCTCCCCGTAGTCGCGGAACAGCGCCTCCAGCTCACTGAGCAGATTCGCCTCCGGTCCGAAGTGCGAGAAGTGCAGGTTCCGGTTCTGCTCGGCTTCGGCCATGGCCAGCGCCATCTCGTTGCGGTCGTAGCGATGGAACGAATCTCCCTCCACGATGGCCGCATTGATGCCTTCTCTGCGGAATATCTCCTGGAAGGTCCGCGTGACGCTGGTCGTCCCCGCACCGGACGACCCGGTGATCGCGACCACGGGATGTTTGACCGACATGGCACCTCCTCGATTGCCGGACAGCGATTTTCGCGGTTCTCAGCGTTCGGCCGAACGGAACAGCGACCGCGACCCGAACAGCGAGGCGTCGAAGGCCGGCCCCTCCTCGGGTTCGCGGTGGTAGCGCGCGATGCGCTCGACTTCGTTGCGGGATCCGAAGATCACCGGGATGTGCTGATGCAGTTCCTCCGGCTGCACCTGCAGCACCCGCTCGTGCCCCGTGATCGCCGCTCCCCCGGCCTGTTCGACGATGAAGGCGATCGGATTCGCGCCGTACAACAGCGACACCCGCCCCGGCCGTGCCGGATGGCGGGTGTCGCGCGGGTACATGTACAGCCCGCCACGAGTCAGGATGTGAAAGGTGTCGGCCACCAGTGAGGCCACCCACCGCATATTGAAATCCCGCCCGCGCGGGCCGTCCACGCCCTCGAGACATTCGTGGACGTAGCGGCGCACCGGGCGTTCCCAGAAGCGTTCGTTGGCGGCATTGATCGCGAAACCCGAAGTGTCGTCCGGTATTCGCATGCGCGGATGGGTGAGCACGAACGCCCCGACCTCACGATCGAGGGTGAATCCGTCCACGCCGCTGCCGGTGGTGAGCACCAGCATGGTGGCCGGTCCGTACAGCGTGAACCCGGCGCACACCTGCTGTACGCCGGGCTGCAGGAAGTCACCGCCGGTGGGCTCGCGCGAGTCCTCCGGTGCGCGCAGCACGCTGAAAATCGTTCCCACCGGCAGATTCACATCGATATTGCTGGATCCGTCCAGCGGGTCGAAGGCCAGCAGATACTTCCCTCGCCGAAACTCGCTGGGCACCAGATGAATCCCGCTCATCTGCTCCGACACCAGCGCCGAAAGCGGCCCCGTCCACTGGCTTTCGGACACCATGATGTCGTGCGCGATGGCATCCATCCGCCGATGCACGCTCACCGGCAGGCTGTCCGCCGCGGCCGCGCCGAGCGACCCCACGATCGCGCCGCGGGTCACCTGATTCGCGATGATCTTCGTCGCGGTGGCGAGCACGTTCAGCAGGGCCGAGAACTCACCCGAGGATCCGGGATGCTTGTGCTCCTGCTCGATGGTGTAGCGAGTGAGGGTCTTGTGTCCTTCGGGCATTCCGCTCAATTCCTCACTGGGGAGCCCCCTCCGTCGCGGGGGTCTCTGTGAATACACTGCTGCCGTAGACGTCGCCGTCGGTCAGGGTGATCAGGTCGGTGCGGCCGACCGGGCGGTGCAGCTCGACCAGCCGCTTGGCCTGGCGCAGGCGTAACCGGTCCAGGGCATTGCGCACGCTGCGGGCGTTGGCGAAGCGCGGGCGGGCCATGCGCAGTTCCAGATAGTCCGAGAAGGCTCGGCGGGCCGCGTCGTCGAAGCGGAAGTTCTCCTGCCGCACCATGAGATCGGCGATCTCGACGAGTTCGCCGTGCGAGTAGTCGGGGAACTCGATGTGGTGCGCGACGCGGGAGGACAGGCCCGGGTTGGCGGAGAAGAAAGTGTCCATGCGGTCCGGGTATCCGGCGAAGATGACCACGAGGCTGGTGCGCTCGCTCTCCATCTCCTGCAACAGGATCTCGATCACCTCCTGCCCGTAGTCGCGTTCGTTCTCCGGGCGGAACAGGTAGTACGCCTCGTCGATGAACAGCACGCCCCCGGCGGCTTTGGCGAGGGCCTCCTTGGTCTTGGGCGCGGTGTGGCCGATGAACTGGCCGACGAGATCGTCACGGGTCACCGTGTGCACCTTGGGTTTACGGATGTATCCCAGGGCGTGCAGCATCTCGGCCATGCGCAGGGCCACGGTGGTCTTGCCGGTGCCCGGACCGCCGGTGAAGCTCATGTGCATGGTGGGGCGGGTGGCCTGCAGACCGAAGCGCTGACGGGCGCGGTCGATCAGCAGCAGCGCCGCGATCTCACGCACCCGGCGTTTGACGTTCGCCAAGCCGACGAGTTCGGCGTCGAGCCGGGCCAGGGTCCCCTCGACGTCCTTGCCCGCCACATCCGTGGACAGATCGAGCAGGGCGTCGTCGGCCAGCGTCTCGGGCGGCGCGTCCTCGGCTCCCTCGGTGGTCGTGCCGCGCCCCGGGACCGAGCCCGCGGCTCCGGGTCGATACATCTGGAAGCCGCCGGCCGAGCGGCCGGGAGCGGACTCCCGGCCGTTCGGCGTCGCGGGCGCTTCGCCGCTCACGATGATCCTCCGCTGTGCACAGGCATTCAGCCGCCGTACCTTTCACCGGAACGCCGATCCAGGGCGTACGCGTGGAAGCCGTAGTGCTGGGACCGATCCGCGCCCTCGGTGCGGTCGAGCCGGAATCCGGGCTCCTCGGCCGGGCGCTGCACCAGGAAGCTCAGCGCCGTGGTCTGCCGACCGTAGGAGGCGTCGTACGCGATCACGCGAATGTAGTGGCGCGGGAACGTCGCCCGGCAGGCGTTGATCTCCGCGAGCACGCCGTCGGGCTCGTCGAGATCGAACAGGGGCAGCCCCCACATCTCCCAGTACACATTGCGGGGGTGCGGATCATCGGTGTATTCGATGGAAACGGGCCAATTGTTCAGGAGCGCGTACCTGACCTGTGCGGCGATCTCGGTATCGCTGAACTCGGGCAGGTACGAGAAGGTGCCGTGACGCAGACGCATTGCGGTTCCTCGCTTTTCAGTGTGTGACCGTGGGCACGGCGTCGGGAGCATCGGTGGAGGTGTAGTCGAAGGTGACATCACCCCAGGTGTCCAGCGCCGCCCGCAGCGGCTTGTTGATCTCGGCGGCGCGGCGCAGCACGTCCGGGCCCTCCTCGAGCAGATCGCGACCTTCGTTGCGGGCCTTGACGACTGCCTCGAGCGCGACCCGGTTGGCTTCCGCGCCCGCCGCGATGCCCATCGGATGGCCGATGGTGCCGCCGCCGAACTGCAGGCAGACGTCGTCGCCGAACAGGTCCAGCAGCTGGTGCATCTGGCCGGCGTGGATACCGCCCGATGCCACGGGCAGCACGCCGGGCAGACTCGCCCAGTCCTGATCGAAGAAGATCCCGTTGCGCGGGTTCGCCGGAATGTGGTTGTCGCGCAACGTGTCGTAGAAACCCTTGACCGTGTACGGATCACCCTCGAGCTTGCCGATGACCGTGCCCGCGTGCAGATGATCCACGCCGATCAACCGGCACCACTTGGCCAGCACCCGGAAGCTCACCCCGTGCGTCTTCTGCCGCGTGTAGGTGGAGTGCCCGGCACGATGCAGGTGCAGCAGCATGCCGTTTCGACGGGCCCACTTCGACATCGACTGCATCGCGGTGTATCCCACGGTCAGGTCCATCATGATGATGACGCTGCCGATGGACTTGGCGAACTCGGCCCGCTCGTACATGTCCTCCATGTCCGCGGCGGTGACATTGAGGTAGTGCCCCTTGACCTCACCGGTTTCGGCGGTGGCGCGGTTCACGCCCTCCATGGCGAACAGGTAGCGATCACGCCAGCGCATGAACGGCTGCGAGTTGATGTTCTCGTCGTCCTTGGTGAAATCGAGTCCGCCCTTGCAGGCCTCGTACACCACGCGCCCGTAGTTTCTGGCGGAGAGACCGAGTTTCGGCTTCACCGTCGCACCGAGCAACGGGCGACCGTATTTGTTGAGATATTCCCGTTCCATAACGATTCCGTGCGGCGGCCCCTGGAAGGTCTTGACATATGCGACGGGAATCCGCATATCTTCCAGGCGCAAAGCGCTCAAAGGCTTGAAGCCGAATACATTTCCGATGACCGAGGAGGTCAGATTGGTGATCGAGCCCTCCTCGAACAGGTCGATATCGTAGGAGACGTAGGCGAAATACTCCCCCGGACGACCCGGCACCTCCTCCACCCTGTAGCACTTGCCCTGGTAGCGGTTGTGTGCCGTGAGCCGATCGGTCCACACGACCGTCCATGTGGCCGTTGAGGATTCACCGGCCACCGCGGCGGACGCCTCGATCGGATCCACGCCCTTCTGCGGAGTCACCCGGAACACCGCGAGTACGTCGGTGTCCTTCGGTTGATAGTCCGGGGCGTAATATCCCATCGACGCGTAGGTATGCACGCCCGGATCCCACCGACCGGGCCCAGCGTCCTGGTCATCGACAGCTTCGGCCATCATTCCTCCTGCGAACCGGGTTGGGCCACTTGTGTTTCCAAGGATGACGGCGTGGAACTCCACAAACAATTCGAACTTTTCTCGTCTTACTCAACCGTTTCGTCAGGTTTGCTACCGTCTGAAGATGGGAACGGTGAGCGCGGTTCGAATGGAAACATTTCTCGCCGTGGCTCGTCACAGCAGTATTCGGCGTGCGGCAGCGCAGCTGCACATCACCGAGGCCGCCGCGTCGGCGGCGGTCGCGCACATCGAGAAACAGCTGGGCGCCAAGCTGATCGCGAAATCCGGCCGCGGGATCGCGCTCACCGAGGCGGGGCGGGTGTACGCCGACTATTGCCGCAGCATCCTGGGCCTGATGAAGGAGGCGCACGCCGCCGTTCGCGAGGCCGAAACCGGGCGGCTGCGGATCGGCGTGGTGGCCACCGCCGGCGAATATGTGCTGCTTCGGCTGCTCTCGACCTTCCGCAACCGCTACCCTGAGATCGAGCTCGGGCTGTCGATCCAGCCTCGCGATGTCCTGTTCCTCGAATTGACCCACCACGAAACAGATCTCGTGATCGCAGGGCGCCCGCCCCGCGACGGGGGTCTGATCACCCGTGCGCGCAGACCCAGCCAGCTGGTGGTGGTCGGAGCGCCCGGGCGCTGGCCCGATCCCTTCGAGGCGACCTGGCTGTTACGCGGATCGGGCTCCGGAACGCGCGATACCACGCTCGCACTGTTCGATCGGCTCCAGATCCGGCCGCCGACGCTCACCCTCGGCACTCACGGCGCGGCTCTCGCGGCGGCGCGAGAAGGGTTGGGCGTCACCCTGATTCACTCCGACGCCATCGAATCCGATCTCGCCGACGAGCAGCTGGAGATCGTTCCGGTGGAAGGGACGCCGTTGAACCGGCCCTGGCATGCGGTCACCACTCGCACGCCGACCCCGGCGGCCCGGCTGTTCCTGACGCATATCGTCGATCCGGATCGCGTGGGCGACAGGGCATTCCGCGCAGCGTGAACGGTGGATCCGTCAGCGCGGCGAGAGGCGGGTGACGGTGCCGAGGTAGCTGCTCACGTAGAGGGAGTTGCGGTCCCAGCCGGGTCCGTCGCCGAACTGCACATGGGTGCTGAGCGGGAGGTTCTCCGCGATCGTGCACCAGTGACCGCTGTCGGGATCCACCCGCACGATCCGGCCGCCGACATTCAGTGCGACATAGACCATTCCGTCCGGACCGATGCTGAGTCCGTCCGCCGCGTTCAGAGGTCCGAAGCCGGGCAATTCGATGCGGGTCGACTCTTCGGGCCGAGCCGGGTCGATCACGGAGATCGCCGTGGTCGGGTCGAAGGTGCTCGACACGTAGATCCGTTGTCGCGCTGCGTCATAGGCGACGCCGTTCGTGGATGTCGCCGCCGAGGAATACGGTCCCGCGGCCGCTCCCCCGCGCACCAGTGTCAGCCGGGTGTCGTCGGACATGTCGTTCGCGACCACGAATTCTCCGCTCGGCAACTTGGCCAGTCCGTTCGGCTGCGCCAATCCGACGGCGATGGTGTCGATCACGCCGGTGCCGAGGTTGATCGAGGCGATCGTCCCCTCGCTCTTGGCCAGCTTGGACTGCACGCTGAGCCCGGTGGTGTAGTAGGCGACATCGCCGATGACGCTGATCGGCCCGGCCCCGCTCACCTCCGGGACCACGGTGCTGCGCACGCCGTCCGCACTCAGCCGCCGGATCCCGCCGCCGGTGCCGGTCAACGCCTGCTCGGACAGCAGCATCCCGCCGCGCCCGTCGAAGGCCAGGCTTTCGAGCATTCCGTACCCGCCCGCGACCTGAGTCGCCGTCCACTGCCCGCAGTCCGATCCGGTCGCGGCCTGCGCGCCGATCGGATTCACCAGCGGCACGAGCGCTGTTCCCAGGGTGGTCGCCATCATCGTGCACACTGCGGACACGCGAACTCTCATGCCGAAACTCCCGGTTGCTCATCGATGCCGACCCTGGGCGATCCTCGCCCCGGGCATGCGGCAGAATTTCTCGCAGGCACGGTAGTCGCACTACCTGCGGCGCACGTTCGCTTCACCGCGAATCATGCAACATCACAACACCTTCCACGCAAACCAGGCACGTCGACAACCCGTTCGCACCGCCGACCTTACGCCCCACGGTTTCCCGCCGCACCACCCCCCAAACCGGCCAGCCGATTCCACACCGCGCGCGCCACCGAAAACCACCGGGCCGTTCGGTATCCTCGACCAGCCGCTTTGCGTACTCCCACATGCGTTTTCACGCCGGGCAACTTGGCACGATCCGTCATGTCCGTTGCAGTCAACTATGTCCGTTATGCATGACTGCCCGTCGCTACAGTGGTCGACGGTCCGGAGGGTGTGGGCACTGTCCGGGCCGGATCGAGGGGTGAAGGTCCCGCCCGTGCTCCCGGTGGCTATCTACAAAGTCCGGGCGCGACCTTCACACCCTGAGCACACCGGGCCCGACGCCCACGACGTGCGGTGGTGGAGAGAGGCGGGGGATGTGACGAGCGCCCAGCGGTTGCTGGCCGAAATCCTGGGTCGCTACGGCACCGTGGACGCCTTCCTGGCCCGCCTCAGACGCGCCCTCGACGAAGCCCCCACCATAGAATTCGCCACCCTCACCCCCTGGCCCGAGCCCGCCTGGGCCGAACCCACCACCCGAGGCCGACACCGCCGCACCGACTCGGACTGATGCTCCGCGCTACCCATACGATCGTGGTGATTGTCACCGCGACGGGGAACACATCGGCCGCTCCGATAGCCTGGCTCGATGTTCTTGGTCCAGATTGTGGCGGCGCGGGTGCCGAAGCGAATGCTCTCGATGTTCCTGCGGAACGCGGAACTGTTGAAGTTCCTGACCGTCGGCGGGATCGCGTTCGTCACGACCATGGCGCTGTTCTTCGGTCTGAAGTGGACCATTCTGTCGGGCAAGCCGCTCACGGCGAACGTCGTCGCCACCCTCATCGCGACCGTTCTGTCCTACATTCTGAACCGGGAATGGGCGTTCACCGCACGAGGCGGCCGCCAGGGCAGACACGAGGCGGCCCTGTTCTTCGTAGTGGCCGGCATCGGCCTGGTGATCACCCAGCTCCCCCTGGCGATCTCGAGCTACATCTTCCAGCTCCGAACACCCCACGTATCCGTTCTGGTCGAGAACATCGCCGACTTCATCAGCGCAACGATCATCGGCACCCTGCTGGCCACCGCCTTCCGCTGGTGGGCCATGCGCAAATTCGTCTTCCCCCACCCGGTTTCGACCGAACTCGCACCGGACGAACCGGTTCAGTCGAACCAGCTCTAGCCCAACCACCGATCGAGTGCGGGCCGGCGAACACTCGATCGACGTCGTCAACGGGACGGGCCGGCGGGCAACCGAACCTCAGGCGTGGCCGACTACTGGTGGAATGCGCCTCGTGCCGCAACGGGGTTGGACGCGGGAGCGACGGGCGCGTAGAGGAAGCCGTAACCGTCGCGGAGCAGGTGCCCGTCATCGGAACGGACCGAATAGGCCACGGTGTAAATCCCGGCGGGGCCCAATCCTTTCAGCTGCGTGGAGATCTGCGCATCCGAGACCACCGTCTCGGTCTGGTACTGCAGCCCGTCAGGGCCGGTGACGGTGAGCGAAGCGTCCTCGGGCAGCAGCGTGCTCGCGAAAGTCAGCGTCACCTGCTGCGGTGCCACGGTCACCACCGCCGCAGCGCCCGGGTCGGTCGTGTTCAGCGACGTATGCGCCTCGGCTGCACCACCTGCCGCGAAAACCGTTCCCGCCGTCGCCAACGTCACGACCGTCATCCGCAACCACGCCCTCATACCCACACCCATTTCCTCGAACGATCACCGACATCTCGCGCGGCACGAGCCGCGCCGAATTTCTGCCGAAACCAGCAGGCCACCGTGCGTGACCGAGGCGCTCCAGCGCGAGAGATTGTGCCCCACAATGCTCTTGGGCTACAACACCGCAGTGGCCGTGGTCACAGCAATCCATCACCGGACCCGAGGCGCGAGACCTCGTCCACCGGGCCGCGGAGACGCGATCCCGCAACAGATCCGGGCCCCGGCCGACACCGTTGGCCGATAAACGCTGAGAACGGGAGCGCTGGATGAGGACGGTGATCATGATGTCCAGGCCCAGCAGGCGTCCGGCGACCCGATTCCGACGCCTATCAGCGAGCACTCCGAGTCATCGCACGGAACTTCACCGGCCCTGAAACTATGTCGGATAGTAGATTCGGCGTGCGGGTTCGGTGCCCGGGGCGAGCACGATCGAGGGAGAACGATGAAGGGGCTGGGGGCACTCGAGAGTCGGGTGATGGCGGTGCTGTGGGAGAGCCCGGATGCGCTCACGGTGCACGATCTGGTCGAGCGGCTCGGCGACGACGAGCGGGTGCCGGCGTACACCACGGTGCTCACGGTGGTGACGCACCTGTGGGAGAAGAACTGGGTGCGGCGCGAGAAGATCGGTCGTTCGTACAGTTATCTGCCACGCCGCACCCGCGCCGAGGCGACCACCGATCTGCTCCGGGAGATCCTCGACGCCAGTCCCGATGCCCCGGCGGTACTGCTGCACCTGGCCCGCACCGCCAGCGCGCACGAGGTGGACGCACTGCGGCGGGGACTCTCCGATGGACGGCCGTAGCTCATGATCCTCATCACCGCGTTGCTGGCCGCGGGCATCGCGCTGGCCGCGGCCACGCCCGCCGTGCTGTCCCGAATCGATTTCACCGCCGCCCCGCTCGCCGGGATGGTGGCGTGGCTGGGGGCGAGCGTCGCGACGCTGGGATGCGGTGTGCTGGTGCTGATCGCACTGCTGTGGCCGGGCGATCCGCCGGGCGAGTTCCTGGCGGGCAGCGTACTCGAGAGCCTGGGCGCGATCGAGCCGATGGTCGTGACCTGGACGGCCGGGCTGATCCTGCCGGTCGCGGCGATCGGCATCACCGTGCCCACCGGACAGCTCGCGCGAATCGCGATCGGACATCGCGGACGCGGTGCGGCGCTGCGCCGCCGGCACAACGAACTGGTCCGAGTGCTGGGCCGCGCCGATCCCACGAGCGCGAACCTGGTGTGGCTGGATCATCCGATTCCCCTGGCCTACAGCGTGGCCGGCCGCGACGGGTACATCGTGGTGACCGAGGGCCTGGCGCGCTGCCTGGACGAGGCGCAGTGGCGGGCGGTGCTCGCCCACGAGCGGGCCCATCTGCGGGGCCGTCATCATCACGTGCTCGGCGTGAGCCGCGTTCTCGCCCAAGCTTTTTGGTGGGTCCCGCTGTTCGGCGCGGCCCCGGCGGCACTGGCCACCCTGGTCGAACTCGCCGCCGACCGCACCGCGGCGGTCTCGACCGGCCCGCTGGCCCTGCACTCCGCACTGCACGCGGTCGCCGCGCACGCGGGCACCACACCGCTGGATCTGATCGACGAATCCCTGACCGTGCGGCTCGAATGCCTTTCGGCCGCACCCGAATCCCGGACGGCGTCTCGTCGCACCGCGACGCTACTACTCCTCGCGACATCGCTGCTGGCCCCGGCCGCGGCCGCGTTCACCGTCGGGCTGAGCGCGGCACTGGCAGGTCTGCTGATCGGCTGAGAATCGCTGCAAAATACTATGTTCCATAGTATTTTGACGGGCGAGGCGCGCGCCACCTGACCCAACCCCTCCTGAAGAGCGAGGAACATCGGCCGCCCCAAATGTGAAATGTCATCAGTTCAGAGTGAGACGCGTTGCGTGTCAACACCTCCTACCCAGGAGACACCGTGTGAGATATCTACCGATTGTCGCCACGTCCACCTTGCTGGCCGCCGGGCTCGCCGGAACCGGACTCGCCACCGCCGATCCCGTCCCGGATCAGACACAGACCCGCTATTCACTCGTCAACGGCTGCTACCGAATCGACGCACCGGCCGGTCCCCTCGTCCCGGACGCCGGGCCGTACCGCATGCACGCCACAGCCCTCGGCGAGTATCTGCTCTACGGACGCAAAGGCGAGATGCTCGACGCGTCCGGCAGATCCATCCATGCCGCGAAGAGTCCGTCGGAAAGCGCCGTCTGGACGGTGAACGGTTCCGGCGCAAGCGGATTCACCCTCACCAACGAGGCGACCGAGACCAGCACAGCCGCCTCCTTCGTCACGGACACCGGATGCGCGGAATTCCCCGAGGCCCAGACCGGGGCGGTGGGCACACCCGGCCCCAGTGTCAGCGCGGACGGTTCGGTGCTGGGCACCATCGACGCGCACGCGCATGTCACGGCCTACGAGTTCATGGGTGGCGACTTCCATTGCGGCCGTCCGTGGCACCCGTACGGGGTGACCTACGCGCTGCCCGACTGCGCGACGTACCGCACCGGCACCAACGGTCTGGTCGCCAGTTTCCTCGACTACGGCGCACCGTTCCACAGCTCGGATACCCGGGGCTGGCCCACCTTCCGGGACTGGCCGAAACCGTCCGTGCTCACCACCGAGGGCACCTACTGGACCAGCATCGAGCGATCCTGGAAGGCCGGGCTGCGTGTGATGACTGTCGACCTGGTCGACAACGAATCGCTGTGCGCGATGATGACCGATCGCCGAAACCCCTGCGACGACATGACTTCCGTGCGAACCCAGGCCGCCGGGCTCCGCTCGCTGCAGGATTACATCGACGCCCAGGCAGGCGGTCCCGGCCTGGGCTTCTTCCGGATCGTCACCAGCCCGGCCGAGGCACGCCTGACCGCGGCCTCAGGCAAGCTCGCGGTGGTTCTCGGGATGGAGCTGTCGGATCCGATGGGCTGCGGCGTGTTTCTCGGCCAGCCCAAGTGCGGCACCGGCGATGTCGATCGCTGGCTGAGCGAACTCCGTGGCCTCGGGGTCACCAGCTTCTTCCCCGTCCACAAATTCGACAATGCCTTCGGCGGTACGAAGATGGACACCGATGCCACCGGGCTGCTGGTCAACGCGGGCAACTTCATGCAGACCGGAACGTTCTGGAATGTGCAGTCCTGCAACGGCCCCGAGCGCGACAGCACTCAGCCCTCGGTTCCCATCGCCGGTGACGTCAATCAGTTCCTCAGCCGGCTCACCGGGCCGCTGCTCGGCGGCGCACCACTGCCGCTCTACGCGGCGGGGCCGCACTGCAACGCACGCGGACTCACCGATCTGGGCAGATACCTGATCAACCAGATGATCGACCGAGGGTTCCTCATCGAAGTGGATCACCTGAGCGAGGCGACCGCCGACGCGGTGATGTCGATCATCGAACAGCGCCACTATCCCGGAGTGCTGTCCTCACACGGCTGGGATTCGACCAAGACCACCCAGCGCGTCTATGCGGCAGGCGGTTTCGCGACGCCGTACGCGGGCGGGCCGGCGGGATTCGTGAACGCGTGGCGTGAGGCGCGCGCAATGGCGAGACCCGGTGGGGATTTCGGCTTCGGCTTCGGCTCGGATATGAACGGGATCGCCGGACAGGGTGCGGCGGTGGGTGCGGGAGTCGTGCCCTACCCCTTCACCTCCCACGACGGAGCGGTGACATTCGACCGGGAACGCTGGGGTGAGCGAACTTTCGACATCACGACCGACGGAACCGCGACCTACGGCACGTACGCCGACTGGCTCGAAGCGATTCGCGTGCTCGGCGGGCCCGAGATCATGACCGACGTGTTCCACGGCGCGGAGGTCTACCTGCGCCTGTGGGAGCGGGTCCGGGGATGAGTCGATAATCCCTCTCCGCCTCGCAGGTCGCGGCCTGCGAGGCGAGTTCTCGACCCGATCAGGCCCTGACGAAGAGCCGCATCGACTCACCGACCACGGCCTCGCGGGTGCGCCCCTGCGAGTCCGCGTCCGGCCGCAGCCAGATGGAGGCGTGATTGAGGATGCCGTGCAGGCAGTGCAGCGCCACCGAGGGGTCCGGGCAGTCGAACTCCCGCGACGCGATGCCCCGGTCGATGACTTCACGGAAGATCCGGTCGTGCCGGCGGCGCATGGTCTTGATGGCTTCCGTATGCTCGCTCGGCCACGGCGCCGGGAACGAGAACAGCTTGCCCGCTTCGGGATACAGGACGGTGAGCACGTGGAGTTGCTCGGCGACGAGCGCGCGCAACTGATCGGTCGCGGATCGGCCGGCGGCGGCATCGAGGGCTTCGCGCAGGCGGGTCAGCACATCGGAGGTCAGCGTCTCGAGAACCGCGGAGACGAGCGCGTCCTTGCTCGGGAAGTAATGGTACAGAGTGGCTTTGGCGATATCGGTGCGCTCGGCGACATCCTCGAACCGCATGCCCTGATAGCCGCTGCTGGACAGGATCTGCAACGCGGCCGCGATCATCTCCGCCTTGCGGCGATCGCGGCGACGCGCGGCACGCCCGGCGGGGGCGGCTTCCTCGACCGGATACGCAGTCATGAGCCGATCATATCCGGGACGCCGGTCGGAAAACCGGCCGTGAAGAGTGCTCGCGGACCCGGCGATCGAGCCGTCGAACTGCCCGAATCCACTGTTCCAGGGCATCGAGTGGACACCCACCGTGAAATCGACCACAAGGACTATCTACCGACTGGCTTGAACAAAACTCGACCCATAGGTTGAGAATCATGACGGACGCCACCGCCCACGAATCGAGCTACTTCCGGCGAAGTGGTGCGCACAGCTTCGTCCCGACCCGGCACGCCGGGGGCGCGTGGGACCTCACCGAGCAGCACTTCAGCCCGCTGGGCGGGCTGATCGTCCACGAGATCGAGCGCGCCAGAGCTCAGCAGGGGCGTCCCGCCCTCGCGATGAGCCGCATCAGTTTCGACATCCTCGGCCGAATCGCGTTCGAGGAGTTCGATATTCACGTCGAGGTCACTCGCCCGGGCCGAACCATAGAACTCGTCGAGGCCACGGTCACGATCGCGGGCCGCAGCGTGGTCGGCGCCCGCGCATGGTTCCTGCGCTCCGACGACACCGCCGGCGTCGCGGGCGGCGAACCCGACCGGCTCCCCCATCCCGACGCACTGCGGTCCTGGCCGCTGACCTCGGTGTGGAGCGGCGGATACATCGACTCCATCGACGTGCGGCCGGTGGGCGTCCCGCAGCCCGGCCGAACCACGGCCTGGGTCGCCACCCCCGTGGACCTGGTCGCGGACGAGGACACCACCCCGCTCGCGGCCTACATCGCCCTGGTCGACACCGCCAACGGCATCGCGGTCCGCCAGGACCCCACCAAATGGATGTTCCCCAATCTCGACCTGACCATCCATCTCTATCGCGGGCCGGAAGGCCCCTGGACCGGCCTGGACACCAGCGTCGTGTTCGGCCACACCGCCCAGGGCCTGACCAGCACCACCCTGCACGACCTGCACGGACCGGTCGGATCCGCCCAGCAGACGCTCACCCTGCGCCCCCAACCGGATCAGCGCCCCTGAGCCACACCTCGGCCGACCGGACTCATCACCATGTCGGGACGGGTGAGGGGTGTCATAATTTCGTTAGTTAGCGACATGCAACTATATTTGCTGTAGTTCGTTCGTTCGCTATTCGGGAGGCAAGATGGCTGCGGCCCCCACCACCGATCTCGATCCCGGTGATGTTCAGACCATTCGGCGGCGGTTGCGGGTCGACCGGGATCATCCGCACTACAAGTGGGTGGCGCTGAGCAATACGACGCTCGGCATGTTGATGGTCACCATCAACTCGTCGATCGTGATCATCTCGCTGCCCGCGATCTTCCGAGGGATCGATCTCAATCCCCTCGCGCCGGGCAATGTCAGTTATCTGCTGTGGCTGCTGATGGGGTTCCTGCTCACCTCGGCGGTGCTGGTCGTGCTGTTCGGGCGGCTCGGCGACATGTACGGGCGGGTGCGGATCTACAACCTCGGATTCGTGGTTTTCACGCTCTGCGCGATCGCGTTGTCACTCGATCCGTTCAACCACGGCGGTGGTGCGCTGTGGTTGATCGGGTGGCGTGTCATCCAGGGCGTCGGCGGCGCGATGCTGATGGCGAATTCGGCGGCGATTCTGACCGACGCGTTCCCGACCAACCAGCGCGGCGTGGCTCTGGGCATCAATCAGGTTGCGGCCGTTGCGGGTTCGTTCCTGGGTCTGCTGGTCGGCGGCCTGCTCTCGGAGTGGGACTGGAAGGCGATCTTCTGGGTCAGCATTCCGTTCGGCATTCTGGGCACCGTGTGGTCGTATCGATCGCTGCACGATTCGGGGGTGCGGACGCCGGGCTCGCTGGACATTCCGGGAACGGTCACCTTCGCGCTCGGTCTCACCGCGCTGCTGACCGGCATCACGTACGGCATTCAGCCGCACGGTGATTCCAAGACCGGCTGGGACAACCCGTGGGTGCTGGCCGCGGTGTTCGGCGGCATCGCACTGCTGCTCGCGTTCTGCTGGATCGAATCCAAGGTCGCCCAGCCGATGTTCAATCTGTCGCTGTTCAAGAATCGCGCCTTCGGCCTGGGCAACCTGGCCGGGCTGATGGCTTCGGTCGGACGCGGCGGCATGCAGTTCATGCTCATCATCTGGCTCCAGGGCATCTGGTTGCCGTTGCACGGCTACGACTTCGAGTCCACACCCCTGTGGGCGGGTATCTACATGCTCCCGCTGACGGTCGGATTCCTGGTGTCCGGACCGATCTCGGGCTGGCTCAGTGACCGCTTCGGCGGACGCTGGTTCACCACCGGCGGCTTGACGCTGGCCGCGGTCACCTTCGTACTGCTGGTGGTGATCCCGGTGGACTTCAACTACTGGCTGTTCGCGTTGATCATCCTGCTCAACGGCCTCGGCACCGGCATCTTCACCTCGCCGAACACCGCCGACATCATGTCCTCGGTTCCGGCCTCGCAGCGCGGTGTCGCCTCGGGTATGCGCGGCACGCTGATGAACGGCGGCATGGCGCTCTCGATCGGAGTGTTCTTCTCGCTCATGATCGTCGGACTGTCCGGCACCCTGCCCAATGCCATGAACTCCGGGCTCCAGGAGCAAGGCGTGTCCGGCGACGTCGCGGGTCAGATCGCGGATATGCCTCCGGTCGGCAGCCTGTTCGCGACGTTCCTGGGCTACAACCCGTTCAAGGAACTGCTCGGCCCCAGCGGCACGCTCGACAAACCCGGCGTCAACAGCGATGTTCTCACCGGTCAGGAGTTCTTCCCGCACTTGATCTCCGGGCCGTTCCATTCGGGTCTGGTCGTCGTGTTCCTCGCGGCCGCGCTTATGATGCTCATCGGCGCGGTGGCATCGTGGTTCGCCGGTGGCGGGTCCGTCCCGGATGAGGCCGAGGAGTTGCGTGCGGCCGAACGCGCCGGAATCTGACCGATGACGCCATGAGTCTGGAGGCTGTGCCTTTCCATGAGCCAGGAGGCTGTGCTGCCGAAACCCACCACTGTCGCCGATCCGGAACAACTCACCGAAGCGGCCGAGCTGTACCACGCGATCGGCCGGCTGCTGAGATTACTGCGGCACGCGGGTGACCTCGGCTCGCTGAGCCCCGGGGCCGCCTCGGCGCTGGCCTCGCTGGCTCGGTCGGGTCCGATGCGCCTGAGCGACCTGGCGAATGCCGAACGAGTCAGCGCACCGACCATGTCACGCATGGTGACCGGCCTCGAGAAGGCCGGTTACCTGGTGCGCGACGCGGATCCGGAAGATGGACGGGCACAACTGCTCTCGGCGACCCAGTCGGCGAACGACCTGGTGTCGGGACTCACCTCCGCACGCATCCAGCGTTTCGCGGTGGCGATGGAACAACTCGACCAGGAGCAGCGCACCGGACTGATGTCGGCACTGAACGGGCTGATCACAGCCCTCGACGAATAGCGGCCCGCCGGCGAACAACGGCTCAGCCCAGGCGCTTCCACTCGATCCAGTGCTCCGGGTCGGCCATCCGCTCCCCCTGCGGCACCGCCCAGCACGCGGACAGCAACCGGTAGCCGTGCAGGATCAACGCCGCGTGGCCGGGCCAGTGCGCCCGCGTCCACGCGGCGTCGTCGTGTGCGGCATCGACACCGCCACGCATGGCGCCGGTGAGTTCGAATTGCAGATCGCGGCGCAGTTCCATGGTGCGATCCACCGGTTCGGTGCGCAGATGCTCGACCAGGGTCTCGATCGCCGCGCGCACCCGTGTCTCGGTCCAGAGGAAGGTGCGCCGGTACGCGTGCGGCAGCAGCAATCGCAGCACGAGCACCGCCACCACGACTCCGACCACGGTTTCCAGAACGCGGTCCCCGACCAGCGCGCCGATCGCCTGATCGGTCGCACCACCCAATCCCGCGAGCAGCGCCACCGGCGTGATGAACACCGCGGCCAGCGCGTAGTTGCTCGGAATGAAGACCTCGATGCCGAACAGCAGCACCGCGACGATCGCGATCAGCGGATATCCACTCGGCGACAGGTGGTAGATCAGCGCGAACAACCCCGATCCGACGATGGTTCCGGCCATCCGATGCTCGGCGCGAATCCGGCCGCGCACCCGGTCCGGCCCCAACTGCAGCACGATGAGCGCGGTGAGAATCGCCCAGTGCGGATGCGGCGACCAGAGCAGCCAGCCCACCACACCGGCCACGGCACAGGCGAATCCGACGCGGAGGGTGGTCACCAGAGCATGCGCGTTCGGGGTGAGGGACCGGCGCAACCGGTAGCGCAGTGACGGTCGGGCCAGCGGGACGAGTCGCGGATCCTCGCCCGGATCGAGTGGACCGGCGTCGTTCAATCGCCGGTGCGCGTCGAGCAATTCGGTGACCAGGGGCGAATCCGGTGCGCGTTCGGAGATCCCGGCGTCGTAGAGCACCGCCCACGCGTGCGAGATGATCTCGCCCGCCGCGTGCCGTCCGGCCGCGGTGTCCGGTCCGTCCGCTCGCGCGGCGAGGTAGGCGTCCACCGCCGCGGACGCCGCGGCCACGGCCAGCCGTTCCGGTTTGCGCCGATCGATCAGGATCCCGGCCATCGACACCAGCATCGAGCCGCCGACGCCGAATGCCGTGTAGGACACCAGCTCTCGCACGTCGACTCCGGCGCCTCCGGCCACCAGTCCACCCGCGCAGGTCAGGGTGAAGAACAGCGGTCCGGGCGGACCCAGGCGACCGGCGTTCACCACGTAGGTTCCGATCATGGCGATCGTCACCAGGACCGCGATCTCGATCGCGACGGTCCCGGCATCGAGTCCCGCGCGCGCCGAGCCGATCACACCGCCGAGTCCGATCGCGGCCATCAGGGCGAGGCCCGCGACGAGCACCACCCATCCGCGCACCCGATAGGCGCGGCCGTCGCCGTAGAGCACCGCGAACGCGCCGAACAGGACGAACAACACCGCATTCGCATGCCCGGTGGCCGCGAGCACCGAGGCCGGAATCGCGAACGCCGACGCCGAGCGCGCACCCGGACCCCACCGCCTGGCGACGGACGACAGCGAGAAGGACGGCATCCGTTCCCGCGCGACCGGGGGTAGCGGATCCGGTGCTGCCGTACCTGTCGAAGTCACGGCATCCATCAAACCAGCCGGGTTGCCGGCCGGATGCGGGCGGCATCGACGCCTCGGTCACCGGTACCGCCACCGCTCTACTCGCGACCGGTCGTCCGGCTTCGCAGCCGGGGGGCCGAGCTACCCGTGCAAGTAGCGGACCAGGTGTTCGCGCTCGGTCTCCAGTTCCGCGATCTGGCTCTTGACCACGTCGCCGATGCTGACGATGCCGACCATGCGCCCGTCCGCCAGCACCGGCAGATGACGGATCCGGTGTTCGGTCATGGTGGCATTGAGGGTTTCGACATCGTCGTCGGGCGCGCAGGTGTGCACGACCGCGGTCATGATGTCGGCGACCGTGGCATCGAGCACGCCCGCCCCGTCGCGGTGCAGGCACCGGACCACATCTCGTTCGGACACGATGCCCGACATCAGCACTTCATCCGGTGATACCACCACCGCACCTACATTGTGTGCCGCCAGAACTCGCAGCAATTCGTGCACTGTTGCATCCGGTGCAATAGTGATGATGCCGGAAGTCTTTCGCCGCAGAATTTCCGAAATTCGCATACGCCCACCGCCCAACGCTCGGGACTATCTACCGCTCTCAGGATCCCGCGTTTCCGAGCGCGTGAACAGCAACGATTACGATCCGATCCCCAACCGGACGCGAGTGCGTCATGCGGTGATACCCATCACGGCATCATGACTCTCCCGCCCGTCCGGGCCGTGTGGAATTTCCCGGATTCCATTCACCGTGACTTCAACTCACGACTTTGCGACGGGCTCGAGTTGCTATGGCGAGTGCTGCCGGACAACCGGCTTCGCACCGCGCCAATCGAAGGACCCACCCATGGGACGGAACTCTTATCGACTCGCCGCCGCGTTCGCCGCGCTCGGCCTGTCGGTGATCGCCGCACCGGCCGCACAGGCCGAGCCCGCGCCGCTGAACGGTCTGTTCGCGCTGTCGCCGGGAGTGTGCTCGGGCGGTTCCGTGACGGGCAGCTTCTTCCGGATGATCCTGCCGACCGGCGATGCGAGCGGACCGTTTCTGGCCAACAGCGATTCGCGGTGCAGCGATCAGACGGTGACGACGCTGTCGGCGGGCAGCGACGGCGGACTCGTCAGCGGGAGTTATCAACCGCAGCCTGCGGCGGCCTTCGACGGCGCGGGCAACGCGCAATCGGGACGGGTGACCACGCCGGTGCGCTTCTACGGCGTGGACTTCGCGACCGCGACCAACCCGACCGATCCGCAGACCGGTGGTGGCACCTCGGTGCCGCAGCTGTTCACCGACGGCGGGCAGCTCTCGGGGGATCTGAGCAGTCTCGGGGTCACCTGGAACAACCAGGTGTTCAATCAGGGCTCGCCCAAGCCGGGCGGTGGGCTGCCGGGTAAGACGAGTCCGATCAGCGGAAGCATCGACGGCGCGGGCAATTTCGTCATCGAATGGACGAGTCAGATCGTGGGTGGGCCGTTCAACAACTTCACCGGGCTGTGGCATCTGGCGGGGCAGTATCGGGGTTCGGTGCCGCAGGCGGCTCCCGCGGCCGCGCCGTTGGGGGTTGCGCCGGGCGGCGGGTCCGCACCGGCGGGTGAGCAACCCGCTGCCAGCCAGCCGGGGGTCACGCCGTCCGGTGCCGGGCAGGGAGCCGCCGGGCAGGGCGGGGTCACTGGGCAGGGCGGGGTCACCGGGCAGGGCGGTGTCACGCAGCCCGGTGCCGGACAGGGGCTGCCAGGGCAGGGTGGGGTCGCCCCCGCGTCCGCGGCGGCCACGGTTCCCGGTTCGGTGCAGGCCGATCCGGTGCTCGCGACCAAGACCGTGGCCTTGCCGCGCGGAGACCGCAATCCGATCTGGCTCGTTCCGTCGCTGCTGGTGCTCGCGGTCGTTGCCGCCGGTGTGTTCGTCGGCGCGGACCGCATAGCGGGCCGGAATCGATCGTGACGGCCGTGGCCTCCACGCCGGGCAGCGCCGGGATCTCCGGTCTGCCCGCCTATTCCGAGTTCGTCTCCAATCTCGAAGCGCCACCGCCACCTCCGGCGACGCGGTGGCCGTTCGCGGTGCTCACCGTGATCGGTGCGCTGCTGGTGATCGCGCCGCTGGTGACGGGGATGTTCCCGCGAGCGGTCAAGGGCGAGGCCATGATCGGCTCGTTCGCGCCGTACGTGACCCAGTCGAGTATCGAGAACTATCGCGGTGATCTCGGGGTGCTCGACGAGGCGCGATCCAACGTTCTCGCGCTGCGTGCCGCCGGTGTGGAACCGGTGGGGCAGGTGTCCGGCGGTTATGCCCGGGTCGATCAGTTCGTGCGGGACTACCCGGAGATCCGGTCGGACATGTCAGCGATGATCGACGCGATCGACGGCAATCGGGGGAACTACGAAAAGCTTGCCTCCGTACCGCCTTTCGGGTCGCTGCCCTGGCTGATCGCCTTGCCGGGGCTGATTCTGATCGCCGCCGGAGTGTTCGGGTTCCGCCGCGCGCAGGCGGGCAATCGCGCGATCGTGTGGCGGTCGGTGGCCGCGATCGCCGCGCTCGGGTTGATCGCGGTTCCGCTCGCGGGTGGGCTCTTTCCCGCCGCCCCCGCCGCGCAACCGCTGATCGACGGTTTCCGACCGATTCTCACGCAGGACGAAGTGCGCAGGGTCCAGGGCTATTTCGTCACCCTGGTCGCCGCCGACGGTGAGCTGAACAGCCGCTACACCGGCGCGGTGCGCACGGCTCATCCCGACGCCGATCTGGCCGGGATCACCACGCTCGAATCCCGTTGGCAGCCGATGACTTCACGCTTCGCGGCTCTGATCGGCGCGATGAACGACAACATCGGCAACTTCGACGCGGTGGTGGCGCTCGATGATTCGACAAAGCCCTTGGGGTTCGGCGCGTTCCGCGGACTCGGATGGTTCTATCTCCTGCCCGGCGTGATAGCGCTGGCCGCCGCGGGTGCCGGGCTCCGCTCACGCGCAGCGCGGTCGGCCTCACCGGACGGAGGTCGGCGCTCCGCGGCTTCCGCCGGCAACTCGGCCGCTCCGGCACGAAACCCCGACCCTACGACTTCGATTGGTGGCCTGTGATGAGGACACGCACGACTATCGCCGCGACCGTCCTCGCAGTGCTGACCCTGGTGCTGCCGGGCTGTTCCAGCGGCGACGGCGAGACCGCCACTCCGTCGGCCCCGGAGAATCTGGTCGGACTACTGCGCTTCACGCCGGGTGCGGTGAGCGGAGATTCCGTGTCGGGCACCTGGTTCCGAATGGTGCAACCGGGCGGAACTCCGGAGAAGGGCCCGTACATGCCCAATGGAGACTCCCCCGCCCAAGCCGGCGCGACCACCCTGCTCGAACCCGGCAGTGAGGGCGGCCTGCGGATCGGCGCATTCCAGAGCGAACCCGAACCGGGCTTCGCGCAGGGTAATTCGCTCTCGGCATCGATCACGAAGCCGACCAAGTTCTTCGCGGTCGAGTTCGGGATCTCCACCAATCCGGTGGATCCGCAGACACAGCGCGAGGTCGCCCCGCCCACCGTGGTCCGGGACGGGAACACGCTCACCGCGAATCTCTCCTCGTGGGCGGCGTCCTGGAACGACCAGGAGTTCAACCAGGGCGCGCCCAAGCCGCCGGAGAAGCAGGGCGCGCAGATCGCGGGCGCGGAACAGGTCCAGAAGGTCTGGGATTTCGTCGCGCACCGCTGGTTCGATCAGCCGAAAGCCGATACGCCCCAGGGCCCTTCCGCCACCGGCACCTACGACCCCGCCACCCGCAAGTTCACCCTCGAATGGACCAGCCTGATCGTCGGCGGCCCGTTCAACAGTTTCACCGGCGTGTGGCATCTGGAAGGTGTCTTCGAGCCGGACACCGCCGCGCCGTCCTCTCCCCCGGCGGTTCCCGGGGCGAGCGGCCCCTCTGTTCCCTCCACGCCTGCCACCGAGACGACAACCCCACCGGCGCGATAAGCCGGCCGTCACCGAGACGAACCGCGACTGCCGGTGCCGACTCCGAACATCCTCGAGAAGGACACGACCCGATGACTTCCCGCACGACGACCCGCCCCGCGCTGGCCGGCGCTATCCGCGCTGTCGCCGCACTCACTGTGATCGGCAGCGCGGTCGCGGTCACCGCACTGACCGTCCGTCAGGACGATGATGTTGCCGCCGTGGTTGTTTCGCAGCAGCAGCCCGCGGCAACCGCCGCGACCACACAGGCTGCACCCGATGCGATCGCCGGCGCGCCCGGTGCGGCGCCGTCCGCCGGAGCGGGAGCGCCCGCGCCCGGCGGGGCTCCTATCGCGGGAGCCGCGCCCGCCGGTCCGGGTGCCTCGGTTCCCCTCGGAACGAGCCCGGGCGCGTCCGTTCCCCTCGGAACCAGCCCCGGCGCAACACTTCCCGCCGCGACCACGCCCGGCGCAGCGACTCCCGGGGTCGCGACTCCGGGTGGATCGAACCCCGGTGCGGCGGTTCCGCTCGGCACCGGGCCCGGTGCTTCGGTCCAGCTCGGCGCGGGGACGAATCCGTTCGCCGCCGCCCCGGCCGATACCCAACCCGCGTGCCCGCTGGGCTGGCCCGCACCGAAACAGCAAGGCGGCCTTGCCTCGTTGATCGGCCTCGCGCCCCTGGCTGGCCCGTTCTCCTCCGAGGCGTTCGCACTCGGGTCGGTATATCAGCCGATACTGCAGCTCGTCGGCCCGGTGCTCGCGGAGATCGCCCCGGTGATCACGCAGTTCCAGCCGCAGATCGACCCGCTGATCGCGCAGGTTCAGGGCGTGGAAGCCACTGTCCTGCAAGCGATCCTGCCGTACTACGGACCGTACCGCGATCAGCTCATCGCGGCCGAGGGCGATTTCGCGAAGGTTCTGACTCCGATCCTCACCAACGCCTACAACAGCGAGATCGCCTCGTGCTTCGTGGCGTGGCAGGGGCAGATCATCGATCAGGCCAAGGGCGGCCGCATCACGGTCGCCTCGCTCGCGCACCCCGGCACCGTCGTGGAACTCGACCCGAAGGACTGACGCACGCGGACGCGAACGCTCGCGGCCTATTCGGCCGCGAGCGCTTCCTCGACGGTGTGGTAGAGCGCCAGGACCTCATCCAGTCCGGTCAGTTCGATGGGCCGGATCACGGGACGGTTCGCATCGACGACGATCTTCAACGGCTCTCGCCTGAGTTCGGCCTGCTGCGTCACGTCCACGAGGGTCGCGAGCCCACGCGGGCCGAGGAACTGCACCTCGGTCAGATCCACGATGCACGGTCCCGCGGCGGCGCGATCGAGAGCGGCGATGATCACCTCGCCCATCGCGGGGGCGGTGTCGGAATCCACCTCACCGGCGATCGCGACCACGACGACATCGGGCAGGTTGTGCCAGTGGACCGACAGCGTCGGCGCGGGCAGCGGGATATCGTTCGGAGAGGCCACCGGGCCACCCTAGCCGAGGTCCGGCTCCGGGTTTTCCGGCGTGTCCGCGACGGCCATGTGCAGGGCACCGGGCCGGTCCGTCGCGATTTCGACCCAGACCGTCTTGTGGTTCTCGTGATGAATCACGCCCCACGAGTGGGAGAGGCGGTCGATCAGCACCATTCCCAGGCCGCCGGTGGTGTCTCGCGCGCGTTGTGTGGGTGCGACGGGTGAGCTGTCCTCGACCTCTATGCGCAGTAGTCGTTGCGCGTTCAGCATGATCAAACGACAGCTGCGAGGCGGACTGCCGTGCCGGCGGGCATTGCTCACCAACTCGTCGGCTACCTGGACCGCGTCATCGACCACGACTCCGGTGCGGGTGCCGAACAGCCGGCGCACCTGGGCTCGGACCTGCTCGAGCGACGTGAGATCAAGATCGATGACAATCACGGGATCGCGATCGGCCGTGCCCGAGCTCTGCGACGCTGCACCCATTGCATCCTCTTCGTTATCGGCAGTTCACGGTACCCGCGCCCGGTCCGGCCCCGGCGATCGCCCCGGCCGGCGGGCGCGCGCCGGTCGGGTGGTCCCATTCTGCCGTCCCCGTTCGGAGATCCCCCTACCCGGGCCACGGCGTGTATTGCATTGCGATCGTGTGGATTTGAAATGGAAACGACTCGCTGGTCCGCTCTAGGGTGGACCCATGACATCGGTCAGGCAGATCCAGGTCACCTTCGACTGCGCGGAACCCGAACGCGTCGCTCGATTCTGGTCCGAGGTGTTGGGTTACGAGCACCGAGGTAGGGCATGCGCCGATCCCGCTGGTGTGGGCCCGCGTCTGTACTTCCAGCGCGTGCCCGAAGGCAAGGTCGTGAAGAATCGGGTGCACATCGACGTGCGAGTCGGCACCGGACTGGTGGGCGACGAACGGGTGGAAGCACTCGAGTCCGAATGCGCACGACTGGTCGCGCTCGGCGCGGTTCGCGTGCGATTGCTGCGCGCCGATGGCGTCAACGAATCGTGTCTCGTGATGCAGGACATCGAAGGCAACGAATTCTGCCTCGACTGAGCGAGATCGAAACCGGCACTATGAACGGGTGAACTCGACACAACAGAACCAGCAGCTACCCGGAGAACGCGAGACGCTCACCGAAGTCCTGGAATTCCATCGAGAAACACTGGCCCGCAAGTGCTCCGGACTCACCGCCGACCAACTTCGCCTGCGGGCCGTGGAACCGTCGCGATTGTCACTGCTCGGCCTCGTCCGTCATCTCACCGACGTCGAACTGGGCTGGTTCGGCCGCATTCTCTCCGGATCGAATACCCCGTTCGAGTACTGGCAGGCCGACGCTCCGGACGGCACCGATTTCGAGGTCGACAACGCCGATGCGGACGAAGCACTCCGATTGTGGCACAACGCCTACACACGATCCCGCGAGATCGCCGACGCCTGCGAATCACTCGACACCTTCGGCGTCGACGAGCCCACCGGCGACCGCTACAGCCTCCGCTGGATCCTCACCCACATGATTCAGGAATACGCCCGCCACAACGGCCACGCCGACCTCCTCCGCGAACGCATCGACGGCCGCACCGGAGATTAGCACCGGCGCGACCGAACGAGACCCTCGAATAGTCAACCGGGCCAACGAATCCGACATCACCTTCGACCGGCCCTCACGAATACCCTGTGGTCACCGTCGATATCGGTATCGACACCGGCGATGTCCTGCGCCTTGTCGAAATCGGCGGCGTGAACAGTTGGGGAATCTATGGTTCGAAGGTCTCCGATTTCATCGCCGCGATGGAAGCCGAGGCTCTCGATCGTGCGGATGTGTGAGGGGTGCGGGGCGTCACGAATTACAGCGATGCGATTCAGCGGCGGGTATGGATGTGCGGTGGGTAAAAGGCTTTTCGAGCGCATACCCCGAATACGGGCATACGATGGATATGTCGTTCGTACTTGAAACGAGATGCGCTCAGGCATCGCGGCGAAAGGTACCGGAATGCGATTACAACGCTCTACTGCGGTTTTGATCGGTGCGACTTTTGCTTTTCCACTGCTGACAGGTTTGGCCTCCCCCGCATCGGCCGATCTGGTGTACGGCGGATGCTACGGCGGTGAACTCACCACCACCAACGTTCCAGGTAGTGGCAGCGTAGGAATGAATACCAATGTGACGGGCGGGCTCACCGACTGCGGCAGCGCGCAGATGCCCGGTGTCTCCGGTGGGATGCTGAACATCAGCTATCCGTTCAATATCGTCACCGGCAGCAACTCCGGAACCGGTGCGGGCGGCAATCCCGCCAGCGGTTCCATAGCCTGGTCCGACGGCAGCGTCAGCGTCGTCTCGGGCAATTGGGTGACCTCACCGGTGGGCCAGAACGCCATCAGCACCCTGGGCGTGCAGAGCGGCCCGGGCGCGGGTCAGCAAATCGTGCTCGGCACCCGCCAGATCGCCAACGCCGGATCGGTCGGCGGCGGCAGCGGCGGCGCCGGATCGGTCGTGGTCATCGACGCACTCTTCCACTGACGACAGTCTGATTCCGACCCGGATCGCCGCCCGTGCGCGGAACTCGGCACTGCCGGACCCGCAGGCCACGAGTCCGGCCCGGGTCGGCAGACGCCGGCATTTCCGTGCGCCGCACCTCGATCGGTGTCGGATTGTCCGGTCCGTGTCGGCGCGATCGGCAATGCTGTAGCCATGCGATATGTCGGCCGGGTGCCCGCTCCGCCTCTGGACGAGTTCATCGACGACATCTACTGCCTCACGGGAGCACCGCGCCACAGGTCGATGAATGTTCCGCCGATGCCGTCGGCACACCTGCTCATCAATCTCGGCGATCCCGCGCGACTGTGGGACCGGGGATCCTCGGACGGGGACCCGATGGTTCTCACCGATGGATGGTTCATGGGTACCAGGACCACGCGTGTCCTCGTCGAGTACCCGGCGTCGGTGAGGATTGTCGGAGTGCATTTCAAGCCCTGGGGCATCGCGCCGTTCGTCGACGTTCCAGCGTCCGAGCTGTGCGACCGGACGGTGCCGTTCGACGCCCTCTGGCAGCGGTCCCTCACGGATCGGATCCGCAATCGGATCGGCGACCTCCGGCACGCTCCCGAGATACTGCAGGTGCTCGAGCGTGAGCTCCGAGCGCGGCTCACCGAGACCTCGCCGCGCGGTTTCGACCTGGTCCGGCACACGGGACCGCGCCTGGAGAATTCCTACGGCGCGGTATCCGTCGGTGCGCTCGCCGACGCTGCGGGTGTGAGCGTCAATCACCTTGCGGCGCAATTCAAGTCACATGTCGGGGTGACTCCGAAGCGGGTGGCGCGGATGTACCGCTTCGCACGGTCGATCGTGTCGGTGGACGCTCTGGGTCCGGTCGACTGGGCGGAGCTCGCTCACTCGGCGGGCTACTTCGATCAGGCCCATTTCAGCCGCGAGTTCAAGGAATTCACGGGCCACACTCCCACGGAGTATCTCGCGCTGCGGCGCAGGTTCCCCGCCGACCGTGAGTTCCCACCGGACAATGGGCCGATGCCCGCCGAGTGATTTTCTACAAGACCGCGCGCCCGGCGGACGACAAGATCGCAAGTGAACGGGAGAGACTCGAGGAGGATCCATGGGAACAGTGATCATGCACAACGCGGTATCGGTCGACGGCTTCATCGCCGACAAGAACGACGATGTCGGGCCTCTGCACAACTGGTACTTCGACGGAGACACCCCGATCACCGCGGTCGACGACGAGAAGTTCGACCATTCGGGCAGCGGACACGGGTTCAGGGTCTCCACCGAGTCGGCCCGGTACGTCCGTGGCATGTGGGAGTCGATCGGCGTAATCGTGATGGGCCGCAACCTTTTCGACCTGGTGAACGGCTGGGAGGGCCGACCGC
Organism: Nocardia jejuensis NBRC 103114; assembly: GCF_001613145.1. Classification (GTDB taxonomy): domain Bacteria; phylum Actinomycetota; class Actinomycetes; order Mycobacteriales; family Mycobacteriaceae; genus Nocardia; species Nocardia jejuensis. The sequence continues at coordinate 37,339 of NZ_BDBU01000002.1, read as the reverse complement.
CCACCGGCGAGCACGTGGTGGTCGTGTCGCACCGGCCCAAGCCCGAGGGCTGGCATCCGGAAGCGTCCTACCATTTCGTCGACGACCCCGTATCGGCGATCGCCGAAGCCCAGAAGCTCGCCGGGGACCGAGTCGTCGCGGTCAATGCCGGGGAGGTGGGCGGGCAGATTTTCGCCGCCGGTCTCGTGGACGAGGAGGCGATGGATGTCGTGCCCGTGGTGTTCGGGTCGGGCAAACGCTACTTCGGAAGTGTCGATGGCCAGCATCTGCTCGAGGATCCCCACCTGCTCATCCAGGGCAGCGGAGTTCTGCACCTGAAGTTCACAGTCCAGCGCTGATCAGAGTCGCCCAGACCGGTAGCAGCAGCAGAGCCAGAACGGTGCTCTTGACGACCACCGCGGCGGCCAGGTCGACATCGACGTCATAGGCCTGAGCGAGGATGAACAGGTTCTGCGGACTCGGCATCGCCGCGATCATCACCATGTATCCCAGCCACGGCGCGGTGAGGTGAAATCCGAAGCGCGCCAACGCGTACGCCAGCAGTGGGAATCCGAGGCACTTGACACCGATCAGCCAGTATTCATCGCTGTCGGCACTGCGCAGGCGCATACCGGTACCGCCCGTGTGCAGGCCCAGCGCGAACAAGGCGACCGGTGAGGCAGCGGTGCCCGCCATCGACAAGCTGTCCACCATCCATTGCGGCGCAGGCAGATCGGCGATGTTCGCGGCGATGCCCGCCCAGCAGGCCACCACCACGGGAGTCGTCAGCGCCGCCGACACCGCCCGCCACACCCCGCCCGCAGCGGTATCCGCCCCGGCTGGCGCGGTCTCCATGATCGTGATCACGACCGTGGTCAGCACACATACCTGAAGCAGGACGACCGGGAAGATCGGCGTCACATCGTTGAACAGCAACGTGAACACCGGGATGGCGACGTAGGCCGTATTCACCTGACACGCGGCCATGATCCGCAGCGCGCCTTGGCGCGCACTCCGCCCGCCAGCGCAGGCGACGCCCCCGACGATGATCGCCCCCACCGCGGCGGTCACGGTGTAGGCCGCCAGCGCCGGCACGTCGAACACCCTGCGCAGGTCCGCGCGATAGAGGCTGACCAGCAGGTACGCGGGGATCGCGAAGCGGAATGCGAACTCGGAGAACGCCTTCGACACGCTCGCGTCGATGATCCCGCGACGCGCGAAATACACCCCGGCCGCGAACACGAATACGATCGGTGCGAGCTTGCCGACCATGGCGATCAGGCCGGTCACCACCCACACCCCTCCCGAACGCCCAACCTAGCGCCACCCGTTTCGAGTTGACCTGACAGTGGGTGGAAGGTGCAGGTTGGTGTCGTGCACGAAGACACCGATCTGTTCACAGTCGGACAGCTGGCAAAGCGAACCGGGTTGTCCGCGCGGACAACCCGGTTCCGGGCCGATATCGGAGCGGTGCCGCCCATCGCGCGATCGGCCGGTGGGTACCGGCTTTTCGACGTTACCGCGATCGAGCGCCTCGAGTCGGTATAACCGGATCGAGTTCGGCCTCGATATCCGGCCTGTGGTGCTCGAGCATTCCCCCTGCCGACAAGGGTTCAGCCAGGGCAGCACTGATCCTTGTCGACAGGGTCGAACAGCGCGCGTTCGGTGGCTCGCAGAGCGGCTCTTGCACGCCGACTCAACGGTGGGTTTCGCTGCGCGCTCAGCCCAGTGTGAAGGTCGTGCGGCCCGCGAGGTGCTCCAGATCCACGTTCTGTGGGTATACCTCGGAGTACGTGTCGATCCAGGACTCCACCTTCCCGGCGCCCGGCCCCATACCCATGCCGGTGATCACGTTGTCCGGCAGGCCGACCACCGACGTGCCTTCGACGCGCTGTGACTGTCCGCTGGTCAACCCGGTGTCGAGGTTCCGCCAATGCACGGTGAGGTAGTAGGCGGAGCAGAAATCCCCGGTCTGCGTGATCTTCACCCGAACACCGAACACACCGGACTGCGGCTGCGGCACGGTCTCGGCACGGATGATCGCGGCACAGTCGGGTCCCGGAACCCGGGTAAGGGTCGAGGTGTACTGGGCGACCGGATCGTTCGAGTTGGCGCCGGCGGTACCGGCGAACCCGCTGCACGCGGCCACCACCGCCGTCGCAAACACACCCGTGCGGAACGTGAACTGTTGCAGGGAAACGTTTTTCAGGCTCATGCCCGTCTGTCGTTCCGTACCCGGATTGCGTTATGACTTCCCGCGCCCTCAATTTCAGGGGCACGCCGACACCGCCGAGGTTCGGTCTCCGGGATACGACCGAATGTGCGGTCGAAGGTTGCCTCGCAGCAAGGAGTCGGCGCAACGGGTGCGCCAACGGCGTCACTTCGGCGGCGACGCGACCCGGCCAGGACGCGTCAGTGCCAGTCCTTCCGGGCGTACAGGCCCGCGATCGCGATGGCAAGATCCGCCGCGATCTCGAACAGCGCTGCGAACCAGGAGAATCCGGTGACACCCGCCGAGGGCGGCGGGTTGATGAAGCTGTCGCTGAGTGGTCCGAACCAATCCGGTAACAGGTGTACGACCACGAATCCGGCCGCGCTGAGGAATCCCACCCAGATCGCAGCGCGTGGCGCCCATCGATGCCGGGTGAACACCCACACCACGGTCACTACCGCCGCCGCCATCTGAACCGTGCCGAGCGCCATGACCAGCATCGACACACTGCTCATGCCGCGTCGAAGGTGGTCGGCGGCGTGCACTGTCAACGCGATCGCGAATACGACTGTCACCCAGCGCAACAGCGCGCTCGACGATCGATCGACTCGTCCCAGCCGGGGTGTCCGTTCGATCATGATCCCTCCCGAAGTCTTGTTCGTATCTCGAAGGAGCGCACCAATCGCGCCCCGGTAGCCTGCGGAAACGTCGGCCCGAGCCAGTCGACGACCGGCGAGTTCGGGATATCCCTCGCTCGCACCGGTGACGCCGACACCGCGCCCGCGTCTTGTCGACCGCCCTCATCGGCGCAGGGCGCGGCAGCAGTGGGTGAATCGATCACGACGCTCGGCATCGAGGAAGGTCCCGGCTCGCCACACTCGGATCGACTCCTCATCGTGGTTGCTCCAGTATGGATTTCACCGCGACGCGCACCAGGTCATCGGTCCATCCCGGTGGTGGCCTCCCCTCGGCCAGGTGTCGACGGACCGCGCCGAAGGGCAGGTCGAATATCGCGAAATCGAGGCGGTGGGGGTCGATATCGGGGTGGAGCGCGAGGAATCCGCGATACGCCACCGCCGCCGAGTCGTTGATCGTCCGCAATCGCGCGCCGAGCTCAGCGGGCCAGCGATCGCAGAGATCTTCGCGCCGATAGAGCATCAGCACCGTGGCTTCGGCGGTATGGGTTCGGCTCCAGCGCACACCGTGCAGCGCCGCCGCCTCGGCATCACCCGAGTCGAGCGCTTGGATGAAACCCGTTTGGAAGCGCCCGATTTCGCGAATCCACAACTCGGCCAGGATCAACTCCCGCGAGGCGAAACGATGATAGATGGAGCCGGTCGGAGCACCCAGACGACCGGCGATGGCACCGATCGTCGCCGCCTGTGGCCCGCCTTCGGCGACGAGAGTCAGCGCCGCGTCCAGGATCGCCTCGCTGTCGTACTTCGCTGCGCGTCCCATAGCCCGTCCAAACCTAGATTTCAGATACTAGAACCTTAATTCTAAAAAAGGCGGTGCGCAATATGCGAACCGATGCTCGGTGGTACCGCGTGGCTGAAGGCGAAGTCCACATGGGCGAGGTAGGACTGCACCCGAGTTCACCACCAACCCACAACGGCGATTTCAGGAGCACTCATTGTTCGCATCCACGCTGCGCATCGTGTTCACGCTCACCGCAACCGGCGCGGCCACCACACTGTCGGCCGCGACCGCCTCGGCACTCGCAGCCACTCCCGCTTCCGGCGACGTAACGATCACCTTCTCCCAGAGCGAATCCGCAGCGATCGACACCATGGGTCTCGGGGCCGCGCTCGGCCAGCTGCCGCCCAGCTTCACTCCGCAAGCCAAAACCGCTCTCGGGCAATCCATTTCCCGCTATGCGAAGCAGGCGGCACAGGATCCCACCTATCAGCTCACGATCGTGATCGACGATCCGATCCTGGATCCGAACGCGGTGACGGTCGGTGCGCTCGCCTGATCCGATACCGCGACTCCGTACCGCTCGGCGACCACTGCGACTGGCCGGTGGTGGTCGCCGAGCCCTTCGGCGACCGGCGCGCATCCGGCCTGACACCGATCATCGCGGCACACTCGTGCGCGCTCCGTCGACGGACTAGACGCGATCGAGCGGGAGCACCCCGGTACCGGCGAGGATTGTCCGGGCGACGAGCGCCGGATCGTCGATCATCGGCACGTGCCCGACGGCGGGCAGAATTTCGAAGCGTGCCTGCGGTATTCGTTCGCGGGCGATCGTGCCGTTCACCGCGACGGGCAGGATGGCATCTCGTTCCGACCAGGCGAGCGTGACCGGGCAGGGCAGTGGGTCCAGGGGCGCGATCTGATCGTGGTTGCCGAGGAGGTCATCGGCGACCGCACAACCGAGCAGGTCCCGCGCGGCGTCGAGTGCCTGTGCGGCCGAGAGGCGGTCGCCGCGACGAGCGATGTCGCGCAGCGCCACTCGCCGCACGATCGGAGAGTGCATCGCCAGAGGTTGCAGCCACGGTGTGAGCCGGGCGAGTCCGATCATCCTGCGCAGCTTCGCAACCCCGGTGCTCTGTCCCGCAGCGCCCGCGTCCCAGAAACCCGCGGGCGAGAGCGCGCATACGGTGAGCGCGCGACCGCGCCGAGCGCGTTCGAGAACCATCCACCCGCCCATCGAATTCCCCGCGAGGTGAGCTCGTTCCACCCCGAGGTCGTCCAGGACCCGTTCCGCGTCGTCGACCAGGTCACCGATCACGGCCGGGCGGCGTACTACGGGCGCACCGCCGCGATGTCCCAGCGCCGTCAGCGCGATCACCTCGAGATGGGGCGTGAGCAAAGGGGTGACATCCTGCCAAGCCTTGGCGGACATCGTAATTCCGTGCAGCAGGACGAGCGGGGGCCTCTCGGGGATCACGAAGTGAGCTTCGCATGCTCGTGCCGCGGCGGGAAGGCCGGCCGCCGCCGCGAATCGATCGCTACGCCGTGGCGGCGGGCTCGATATCGTGCCGCTTCACGAGCAGAATGATCGCCAGCACCGGGTAGACCAGCACGGGCACCAGCGATCCGACATAGGGCTCCTGATCGGCCAGGACCGCCGAACCACTGAGCAAGGAGAAGTCGAACAGGCCGTGGATGATCGAGTTCGCGGCATTGCCGCGGCTCACTCGCCGGATCAGGTAGAAGAAATATCCTGCCAGGCTGACCGCGATGGCCTGCGGCAGCGCCGAAATGCCATGGCCGACAACATTTGTCAGATGCACCGCACCGAAGATGACGCTCGACCACAGCGCGACCCGGCCTTCGGTGAGTCCGTGCCGCCGCAGCACCGTGACTCCGATGCCGCGGAACATGCCCTCCTCACCCCAGCCCACGAACTGGGTGCCGATCAGCAGCACCACCACGTACACCCAGCCCTTCTCGGCCAGGGCGCTGTAATCGATGCCCGAGGCGATCGCGACGAGGAACACGATCGGCACGACGCGCACCCACGGCCGGGTCGGGCGATCATCGCGCAGCACCGGACGCAACCAGCCCAGATACGAGATCACCCCGTAGGTGAAGGCCAATGCCACGCCCAGCGGGATGATCATGCCGTAGAGGAGCCCGCGCGTGGTGAGGAAATCGTCCTCACCGACCAGCTCGGTCAGCCACAACCCGCCGCCCTGGATGATCACCAGGTACACCACCACGATCACCGCGAACAGCGGATACGACAGATGCCGTCCGGGTGTGCCCGAAGACGGCGAGACATCCGTGGTACTCATCCAGCAAATATAGTGTTACGCGTACCGCAATGTCCGATTTGGGCGATGCCGCGCCGATCCGGCAGGCCCGCAACAACTCCGGCCCTGCTCGGCTCGGCGAACGTCAGTCGGTCACCAGGCGGTCGCGCAGGATCACCACCGGAATCTCGCGCTCGGTCCATGCCTGTTAGGTGTCGAAATCCGCGTATGCCTCGACGAGCAACGGCCACAACCGGGCACGTTGCTCGGCGTCGGCGGTCGTCGCGTGCACGGGACGGCGCTCGCGTCCGATCTGAATATGCGTGTCCGGGTGCGTGCGCACATTGTGGTACCACTGCGGGTGTTTGGGGAGCCCGCCCTGAGACGCGACGATGATCGTGTCGGCGCCATCGGTGATGTAGAGCAGCGGCGTCGTGTAGGCCGCGCCGGATTTGCGGCCCCGATGCTCGAGCAGCAGGGTCGGGACCGGCTTGCGGAATCCGGCGCCGATCCGCCACTTCCCGCCGATCCGCCCTCCGGTGCGCCGGTAGACCCACACCTGCGCCTTGCCCACGTGTTTGAAGATCTTCGGCAGAACGGGTGAATCGAGTTGTTTCGGGCGTGGCGGAATAACGGCGGCCATGGGTGTTCCTTCCGTGCGACAGATAGGAAGACCATACAACTAGCATCATGTGTATGGTCAAGGACGGAAGGCGACGCCCCTTCGCCGACCGGTACGCTCGATTTCCCATCGACGCAGAGCAGGAGGCGGGGTAATCCGGTGCGCACCCACGGATGGGCGGGCGTGACGCCCGTCGACGACGACGAAGCCGTCACCCGGATTCTGGCCGCCGCCCGCGCGGCGATCGACCGATCCGGCACCGAGTTCACCCTCGCCGAGATCGCCCGCGACCTGGGCGTGACCCGGCAGACCGTGTACCGCTACTTCGCCGGTGTCGATGCGCTGCTGCGCGCCACGGCCGTCGCACAGGCCGGGCACTTCCTGGATGTCCTCGCCGAGCATCTGAGCGATATCGCCGATCCCGCCACCGCCGTGGTGGAGGGCATCGCCTACACCCTCGAGCGGCTGCCCGACGAGCCCTACCTCAATCTGCTGCTGACCCCCGGGCGCGCCAGCGCGTTCTCCGCCGGTGTCACCTCCGACACCGCCCTGGCCTTCGGACGCTCTATGCTGCAACGGTATTCGGTCGATTGGGCCCGGACCGGCATCACCGACCTGGACCAGCTGGTCGAACACATGCTTCGCATCGTCCAGTCGTTCGTCATCGATCCCGGACGGCCACCGCGACGCGGTGCGGACCTGCGCGCGTACCTGACCCAATGGGTCGCACCGGCGCTGGCCGGGCAGTCCCCCGTGACGCAGTAGCGGTACGCGCGGCATCGGCCGCAATCTCGATGGCTCCGTCGGACTTTCGCTTCGTCAGCCGCTGACGTGGGCGGTGTTGTCGAGCCAGTGCCGAGCGAGGGCGGGGTCACCCTCGATGGTGATGTCGGCGGGCTGAGGAACGCCGAGGGAGAGTCGTCGGGTCAGGATCAGCAGCAACGATCGTGCCGGGCCGCTCACCGTCACGTCGGCCTGCTGGGCGCCGGGGCGCCAGGTCGCTCCGTCCGGCCGTCGCTCGACGAGCCATGCGCCCGAGTCATCGGCGACGTCGGTGGCCAGCCACTGCAGTCGCTCTCCGGCGCCGCGAATGGCGTGCGCGGACTCGGATCGCTGCATCTCCCACGTGGGCGAGGTGAGCATCGCGAAGTGGTTCGCGATGAGCGCGGCTGCGATGTCGGGGGCTATATCGGCCGGTCGCTTCGCCGCGGTGGCGGCGTCGACACCGTGCACGACCGCCTCGTTGAGCATGCTGGACAGCCAGAATCGGGTCCCGGACCGCCCGTCGGTAGCGGGGTTGAACACCGGCGCGTCGAGCACGTCGTCGGAGCACGCATTCGCCACCCGTTGCGCGGACTCCTCCAGCCAGGCCGGCCACTCCGCGGGGTCGGCCGGAAGCTCGGCCATCTCCGTGGGCAACTGGGTGGGGTCGCCGATGCGCCGCTCGATGATCTCGGCGACCCAGTTCTGGGTCTGGCCCACGTGTTCGACGAGATCCTTGACGGTCCAGTCCGGGGCCGTCGGCACGGCGGCATCCGGGCCGGCCGCGGCGGCTGCGTCCGCCAGGGCTCGGGTGTGTTCGACGATTGCTTGCCGGGTGCGTTCGGCGGTCAACTCGGTCATCGGTTGTCCTTTCGTAGCGTCGGGTTGCTGGATACGACTGGCCGGGTCGGCCGAATTCATCGGTGCCGGGCAGGTTTCTCATCGGTTGCGAGATCGGCCCCTCGGTCGCAATCGACGGTCGCCGTACAGCGATGCCGACCGGCATCTCACCGGTCGCCGTTCCCGCTCGCGGCCGGGCCGATCTCGTCGATCGTGCGCGTCAGGCGTGATGCCGCTTCGGCGTCGTCGTGGGCCGACAGCGCCTGGTTGACGATCAGCCACTCCGAGATGTCCTCACCGACAACATATTTGCGAAAGCAGTTGTAGATCGCGTAGTAGGCGAACTCGACCGGGTCGGGGAAGGTGAGATCGTCGTCTTGCAGGGCGGTGATGGGCTCGAGATATCGGGTGGCGATATCCGCGAGATCCACACCGGCGCAGGCGGAGCGCAGGGCGTCGGCCGGAAGCTCGACATCCACCCGGTGCCGCATCCCGACGACCGAGTCGCGGTACCGCAGCGGGGACCGCGCGGCCCCGGCGTAGGCGACCCAGGTCGTCAGGGCATCCTGGCACAACGACAGGTGAACCTGTCGCCGGCGATCGGCTCCCAGTTGGAAGAACAGTTCTCTCGGCGTCATGAGCGATTCTAACGACAGGCCGGGGCCAGGCCGACGACATGCGTGCACCGACGACGAGAGCATCCGTCGCCCACGCCCGCCGCCGCTCGAAACCACCTGCGCGCGCAGTGCCCCGTGACCGCCCTGCCGCATCGCGGGGTGGCCGCCGCTCGACCGCGGCAGGCAACCGGCAGAAAGCGTTGGCGCGAGGACACTTTCCGGTTCGCGCTCCCGAGACACGGTGTCGTGCGGCGTCGGTGATCGGAAATTCCCGATGCGCACGGACGACTGCGCGCAGTAGCTGCGAGGACTGGTTCGCTGATCCCGGCACTTTCCGAGAGTGTGTGCCCGCACGCAGGCACTCGACCGGAGCCCACCCGGAGACACCTGGAGCGCGCGAAGTCCCCAAGATCGAATATCATAGTCGCGCAGAGTATTTCGATCTTCGGAAGTGGTGTAGTGGGATGATGAGCATAGGCAAGATCTTCGCAGGAGTCCAGCATGAATTGACCCGGCAGGTGATCAACGTCTTGACTGTGCCGCACCGTTTGCCGAACCCTTTCGCGCCGTCCCTGCGTGATCGCGTGGCCGGCAAGACCGTGGTGATCACCGGGGCCTCCAGCGGAATCGGCCGCGCGCTGTCCCTGCGGGTGGCAGAGGCGGGAGCGACCGTCGTCGTCACCGCCCGCCGCACCAGCGAACTGGATCAACTGGTCGCCGAGATTCACGAGCGGGGCGGGCAGGCGTTCGCGATCACTTCCGACCTGTCCACCTCCGAGGGTGTGGAGAAGTTCGCGGACGAGGTGCTCGTCGAGTTCGGCGCCCCCGACATTCTCGTCAACAACGCGGGCCGGTCCATCTTCCGTTCGCTCGCCGAGTCCGAAAACCGTCTGCACGACTTCGAACGCACCATGCGGATCAACTACTACGCGCCGGTCGGGCTGATCCTGCGTTTCCTGCCCGAGATGCGCCGCCGCGGCTCGGGTCATATCGTGTCCAGCTCCTCGCTCGGCGTGATCACCGACATTCCGCGCTTCTCCGCCTACGTCGGCTCCAAGGCCGCCCTCGAGGCGGTCATGCGGATCGCGGCCAACGAATGCTATTCCGACGGAGTCGCTTTCACCGATGTCCGGCTCCCGCTGGTCGCCACCGATATGAGCGCGGCGCTGGGCTGGAGCGGTTACAAGGCCCTGTCCGCCGATGCCGCCGTGGACATGCTGGTCGATGCCATCATTCGCCGCCCCGACCATCTGGAGAACCTGCACGGCGCGCTGTGCATCTGGTTCAACCGGCTCCTGCCCGGCCTGGCCCACTACAGCCTCAACCAGGTCCACCTCTACATGCCCGAAAAGGCGCCCCTCCCGGCCACCCCGCCTCCCGGCAAGAATCCGGTCACCGGTGCCGAGAAGGCACAGCCCGCACCCGCGAACAACTAGCTCCTGGGCCGCCGTGGCCGGCACCCACGGCGGCAATCACACTGCGACAGCGCGGTTCTCCGGGATCGACGAACCCCGCGACAGCAGGGAACCATCCGGTTCGCAGCTCACCCCAGCGCGTCCAGAGCGGATTCGATGGCGCGGTGGAACGTCGGATAGGCGTAGATCATCTCGCGGAGGGTCGCGGTGGGGACTTGGGCATGCACGGCGACGACCAGCGCGCCCAGGACTTCACCGCCGTCCGGGCCCGCGGACGTGGCGCCGACCAGGACACCTCGGTCGGCGTCTTCGACGAGTTTGATGAAACCGGCGTTGCCCACCTTGTGAATCCAGCCGCGAGTCGAGGTGGTGAGGTCGGTGATGCCGGTGCGGACGGTCAATCCGGCCGCACGCGCTTGCTCTTCGGTGAGGCCCACCGCACCGATTTCGGGGTCGGTGAACGTCACCCGGGGAACGGCTCGGTAGTCCGCGGGAGCACCGGGCTCACCGAGGATGTCCCGCACCGCGATTCGGGACTGATACATGGACATGTGGGTGAAGGCACCGTGACCCGCGACATCGCCGATCACCCAGACGCCGTCGGCGGCGCGCATGTGCTCGTTCACCGCAATGGATTTGGCGGACTCGTCGAGGCCGATGGCACCGATGCCCAGGGCCGCGAAGTCGGTACGCCGACCGGTCGCGATCAGGAGTTGTTGCGCGCGAAGGGTTTCACCGCCGTCGAGCTCGAGGGCGAATGCACCGCCGTCGTGGGAGACACCCGTGCCGCGCACGCCGGTGCGGACCGTAATGCCCTCGGCCTCGAAAACTTTCGCCAGCAACTCCCCCGCCTCGGGTTCGTCCTGCGGCAGTAACCGCCGGGGCACCACGACGGTGACCTTCGCACCGAATCGGGCGAAGATCTGCGCGAACTCGACGCCGACCGGGCCTCCACCCAGCACGATGAGCGAATCGGGGACCTCGGTGGCGGTGACGGCTTCCCGGTTGGTCCAGTACGGGGTTCCGGCCAAGCCCCGCAGCGGCGGAACCGCCGGAGCCGTACCGGGATTCAGGACGATCGCCTTGTTCGCGCGGAACACCCGGTCACCGGCGTCGGTCGCGACGGTGACCTCGCCGGGCGCGGAGATCCGGCCCCAGCCGCGCACGAAGGCGCCGCCCGCCTTCTCGAAGCGCTCCACCGCGACGGTGTCGTCCCAGTCATCGGTCGCCTCGTCGCGAATCCGCGCGGCGACCGGATCCCAATTCGGCTGCACCGTGGCAGATCCCGCGAGTCCGTTCACCCGTCGCGCCTCGGCCAGCGCGCCGGCCGCGCGGACCATGATCTTGGTCGGCACACACGCGTAGTACGGGCATTCACCGCCGACGAGCCGGCCTTCGACACCGACCACCGCGAGTCCGGCTTTGGCGAGCCGGGTCGCCGCGTCCTCCCCGCCCGGTCCCATTCCGATCACCACGACATCCACAGCCTCGGCAGGCACGGCGTTCTCCTCACGATCGTCGAGTGTCTCCCCACAGACGCTACTCGAGTCGATCGGCGATATTCCCCTCAGGCACCGGCCGAGTCGAAGGTGAAGATTCGACCGCCGAGCAGCACCTGACTGCCGGCGGCGAGGATCACGGGGTGGCCGGGGGTGGCCCGCGTCCATTCCGGGCGGGCGGGTGAGCGGACATGGGTGCCGTTCGCCGAACCGCGATCCAGCACCGTCACGTCCCAGCCCACCAGCCGGATCTCCGCGTGCACGCGGGACATGCCACCGGAGCCGTCCTCGACCCGAACCGCCCTCGCCCCATGCCGTACCTGCGCCGACAACTCCGGTTCCCGTCCGATCACCAGATCCGCGTCCAGCGGATACGCGCTCCCGTCGTCGAGCCGCAGCATTCCCAGGGACGGCCGAACTCCCTCGGCCGGCACCCCCGACAGCTGATCGATCCGATATCCGCACACCCCGCACGATGTCGAGCGTGGATCGTTCAGATGGTGCCGAGGACATTCGTATCCCCGGACCCGAACACTCGGCCACCCGCGAGGCTGCCGCGCTCGATCCGACTCGACCGGGTTCGCCTCGCGCCCACCCGAATCCCCCGTGTCGAGGGAGAGCGGGGTCTGGTCCGCTGTTCGCTCGCCCGCGGCCGAGCTTGTGGTCGACCGTGCGGCGGCACCTTGCTCCGACGGGTTCGGGGGCGTCTCGGTGAACCACGCGACCGCCCCCGCACCGGGCATGCGCCCCTCGGTCAAGGACCAGATGCCGGGTGCGGGCAGATCGTCGCGAGGATGCTCCTCGTCCACGAACACCGCGGCGGCGTGAGACGGCGGGGGCACGACCATGCGATCGACGCTGAATCCGGCGTCGCGCCCGTGCAGTACTTCCTTGCGGTCGCCGTCGAGCACGGCGGTCACGTTGCCGTGCAGGAATACCGCCAATCCGCGGGTCCCCGGTGTCAGCACACCGAATTCGATGCGGTCCTCGTCGTCGCGGTTCATGATCCAGTCGCTGACCGATTGCGCGAAGGCCCGTCCGGTACGCCGGGTTTCCCGCGAGGCGGAGTCGCGGACCAGCCGCAGGACGGTCTCGAGCACCATCATCGATCGCGAGTCGGCGGTCACCGGTTCCGGATCGCGGTGTGCGACAACAACGATGACGCCGTCGACGGATGCGACGAGATGGCCGCCGGGCACCACTTCCACCCGCCCGGCGACCACCCCGGCCTTGCGGCGCAGGGCCGAGGTCACCGAACGTTCACGGTGTTGCGCACCAGCACTCACGGCAGCCAACTCTCATCGGAAAGGGTCGGCGAATGTCCCTGCCCGAACATCGGGCCGCGCACGGGTTTCGTTCCGTCCCCGAGCGGCGTTTCCTCTCATTTGCCGGATGTTACCGGTTCTGCTCCTCGGTTCGACAGCCGTCAACTCATTGGGCGGCACGGCTTTCCGCGACGCGCGCAGCAGTTCGAGCGAAGCTGCCACGAGGATCGCCACCAGGGCCGTAGCATGCGGGGCGTGGCCGATACGAAGCGTTCCGCCGCTTTGCGGGTGCTGGTGTACAGCAACGATGCCGATACTCGAAGCCAGGTCATGCTGGCGTTGGGCAGGAGGCCGCACCCGGATCTACCCGCGATCGAGTATCTCGAGGTGGCAACCGGATCGGTCGTGATCGAGCACATGGACGCCCATGACCTGGATCTGGCCATTCTGGACGGCGAATCCGCGCCGACCGGTGGTCTCGGGCTGGCCAAACAGCTCAAGGACGAAATCGACGACTGCCCCCCGATCCTGGTGCTGACCGGCCGTCCCGACGACGCCTGGCTGGCGAATTGGTCGCGCGCGGATGCCGCGGTATCGCATCCGATCGACCCGATCCGCCTCACGGACGCGGTACTCGGCGTCCTGCGCGGTCGTTCCGCGGCCTGACCCCGCGTTCTCGCGGTTCACACCGGCGGTGATCGCCGCCGGAATACCTCGCTCACCCGTCCCCGCACCAGGGGAAATCTGTGTCACGTGACGTTCGCGATTCCGTCCAATCGGTCATAAAAGACCATTCCGAATTCGATCAAACACCATCGCGAAACGTCATGTATCTTCACGGCTGAGTTGTAGGCTGTGCCGTAGCTCACACGAGCGCGGGCCCAGGCATCAATGTAGTTTCCGCGTCAGTCCCCGAACGTCCGTGCCCTCGATGAGCGGTGCCCTGGGGTGGAACTGGCCCGGCAGACGACGATGTCAGCCCGCCTCGGCGATTGCCGTCCAGTTGCGCACATAGCCCGTGCGTCCAGCGTGCAGGAGGGGTAGTGCCGTTGTGAATATCGAGGTTCCGACACTCGTACTCGGCGCGGTTGCCGCCGCGTTCGGGTTGTTCTCCATCGGTCTGGCGTCCCTCGTCGGCCCGAAACGCTACAACCGAGCCAAGCTCGAGCCCTACGAATGCGGTATCGAACCCACTCCGCACGCCGTCGGCGGCGGCCCGGGAAATACTGGGGGACAACGCTTCCCGGTGAAGTACTACCTCACCGCGATGCTGTTCATAATCTTCGATATCGAGATCGTCTTCCTGTACCCCTGGGCCGTGCACTTCGACTCGCTGGGTCTGTTCGGCCTGGCGGCGATGGCGTTGTTCATCTTCAACGTCTCGGTGGCCTACGCCTACGAATGGCGGCGAGGCGGCCTCAGCTGGGATTGATTCGCGCAGGGGGATTTTCGACAAGTGCTCCCCGTTTTCGCGGGGATGAGCCACGGGAGAAGTAGTCCGACATGGGTCTCGAAGAGAAACTGCCCAGTGGATTTCTGCTGAGCACGGTAGAGGATTTCGCCGGCTATCTGCGCAAGAGTTCGTTGTGGCCGGCCACATTCGGCTTGGCGTGCTGCGCGATCGAGATGATGGCCACCGGTGGTGGCCGCTTCGATATCGCCCGCTTCGGCATGGAGGCGTTCCGCGCCTCGCCGCGCCAGGCCGATCTGATGATCGTCGCGGGCCGGGTGAGCCAGAAGATGGCCCCGGTGCTGCGTCAGGTCTACGACCAGATGACCGAACCCAAATGGGTACTGGCCATGGGTGTCTGCGCGTCCTCGGGCGGCATGTTCAACAACTACGCCATCGTGCAGGGCGTCGATCACGTCGTGCCGGTCGACATCTACCTGCCCGGCTGCCCGCCGCGGCCGGAGATGCTGTTGAACGCGATCCTGAAGCTGCACGAGAAGATTCAGGAAATGCCGCTCGGCGTCAATCGCGAGGAGGCCGTGCGCGCCGCCGAGGCCGCCGCACTCGCCAGCACCCCCACTATCCAGTTGAAGGGGCTGTTGCGATGACGTTCGATACACCGTCCGGCACGGAAAGCCCTCCGGAGGCGACCGTCGTGGATCCGAAGAACCAAAACCGCACCGAGACAACAGAACCCGAGGTGCCCTCCGCCCCCGACGATGAAGTAATCGGGACGCGAAAGGGCATGTTCGGCGTTTCGGGCACCGGTGACACCTCCGGCTACGGCGGGCTGAGCCGCACCGTGCGCCTGCCCGGCGGCACCCCGCCGCCGTGGGGCGGCTACTTCGACGAGCTGGTCGCCCTGCTGCGCAAGGCACTGGGCTCGCCGTTCGAGGAGGCCATCGAGAAGATCGTGGTCTTCCGCGATGAGCTCACCCTGCACGTGCGCCGCGAGCATCTGCCGCTGGTCGCGAAGACGCTGCGGGACAATGCCGCGCTGCGTTTCGAGCTGTGCCTCGGGGTCAACGGCGCGCACTATCCGGAGGACACCGGCCGGGAACTGCACGCGGTCTATCACCTCAATTCCATCACCCACAATCGCCGGGTGCGGCTGGAAGTCTCGATCCCCGACGCGGATCCGCATCTCCCCTCGCTGTATTCCGTGTATCCGACCACGGACTGGCACGAGCGCGAGACCTACGACTTCTTCGGCATCCTGTTCGACGGTCACCCCTCGCTGACCCGCATCGCCATGCCGGACGACTGGCGCGGGCATCCGCAGCGCAAGGACTACCCGCTCGGCGGAATCCCGGTCGAATACAAGGGCGCGCGCATCCCGCCGCCCGACGAGCGGAGGTCTTACTCCTGATGAACGACATCGGCATCGACACCCCGCGCGAGCACACCCAGCGACCCGAACGCGACGTCACCGTCGTGGGCAACGACTGGGACGAGTTCACCGCCAGCCTGGACGGCGCCGCCGAAGAGCGGATCGTCGTGAACATGGGCCCGCAGCACCCCTCCACACACGGGGTGCTGCGGCTCATTCTCGAGATCGAGGGCGAGACCGTCACCGAGGCCCGCTGCGGCATCGGCTATCTGCACACCGGTATCGAGAAGAATCTCGAATACCGCAACTGGGTGCAGGGCGTGACCTTCGTGACCCGGATGGACTACCTCTCACCGTTCTTCAACGAGACGGCCTACTGCCTGGGCGTCGAGAAGCTGCTCGGCATCACCGAGGACGTACCCGAGCGCGCCAGCGTCATCCGGGTGATGCTCATGGAGCTCAACCGGATCTCCTCGCATCTGGTGGCGCTGGCCACCGGCGGAATGGAGCTGGGCGCGCTCACCCCGATGCTGTTCGGCTTCCGCGAACGCGAACTGATTCTCGACGTGTTCGAGAACATCACCGGCCTGCGGATGAACCACGCGTTCATCCGGCCCGGCGGCCTGGCCCAGGATCTGGCCGAGGACAGCGTCGAGAAGGTCCGCGATCTGCTGGCGCTCATGCCGAAGCGGTTGCGGGACATGGAGTTGCTCCTCAACGAGAACCCGATCTGGAAGGCCCGCACCCGCAATGTCGGGTACCTGGACCTGACCGGGTGCATGGCGCTGGGCATCACCGGCCCGGTGCTGCGCTCCACCGGTCTGCCGCACGATCTGCGCAAGGCGCAGCCGTACTGCGGCTACGAGAACTACGAGTTCGACGTCATGGTCGACACCGGCTGTGACTGCTACGGGCGCTACCTCATCCGGGTGAACGAGATGAAGGAGTCGCTCAAGATCGTCGAGCAGTGCCTGGACAAGCTGCGCCCGGGCCCGATCATGGTGGAGGACAAGAAGTTCGCCTGGCCGGCGGATCTGGAGCTGGGCCCGGACGGGCTGGGCAACTCCCCCAAGCACATCTCCAAGATCATGGGCTCCTCGATGGAGTCGCTCATCCACCACTTCAAGCTGGTGACCGAGGGCCTGCGGGTCCCGCCGGGCCAGGTGTACGTGGCGGTGGAGTCTCCGCGCGGCGAGCTGGGCGTGCACATGATCAGCGACGGTGGCACGCGGCCCTATCGCGTGCACTACCGCGATCCCTCGTTCACGAATCTGCAGGCCGTCGCGGCGACCTGCGAGGGCGGCCTGGTCGCGGATGTCATTGCCGCAGTGGCG
Organism: Nocardia jejuensis NBRC 103114; assembly: GCF_001613145.1. Taxonomy (GTDB): domain Bacteria; phylum Actinomycetota; class Actinomycetes; order Mycobacteriales; family Mycobacteriaceae; genus Nocardia; species Nocardia jejuensis. Next base: position 20,313 of record NZ_BDBU01000002.1, on the reverse strand, counting down.
AGTATCGACCCGGTGATGGGTGGGGTGGACCGATGACCTTGGAACGAACCGAAGCAATGAGCGCGCCGATTCTGCTGAATCTCACCGTGCGCCCCATCCCGTATCCGCAGCAGGTGCACGACCGGCTCGAACTCGAGGCTCGGGAGATCATCGCGCGCTACCCGCATCCGCGTTCGGCGCTGCTGCCGATGCTGCATCTGGTGCAATCGGTGGAGAGCTACGTCTCGGGCACCGGGATCGAATTCTGCGCGGAGCAGCTGGGTTTGACCGACGCGGAGGTGACCGCGGTGGCCACCTTCTACTCCATGTACCGGCGCTCGCGCACCGGCGACTACCACGTCGGGGTGTGCACCAATACGCTGTGCGCGGTCATGGGCGGCGACGAGATCATGGCCGATCTGAAGCAGCACTTGGGAATCGGGCACGGGGAGACGACCGCCGACGGCGCGGTCACCCTCGAGCACATCGAGTGCAACGCGGCGTGCGACTACGCGCCGGTCATGATGGTGAACTGGGAGTTCTTCGACAACCAGACACCGGAATCCGCACGCGGACTGGTGGATTCACTGCGCCGCGGCGAGGACGTCACCGGATCGCGCAGCGGTGCGCCGCTGTGCACGTTCCGCGAGACCGCGCGCATCCTGGCCGGGTATCCGGATCCGCGTCCGGGCGCGACGGACGGGGCCGCGGGGCCGGCGACACTCGCGGGTCTGCAAGTGGCCGAACAGGATTCGACCGGAGGCGCCCAGTGACAACCGCTCTGACCCCCGTTCTGTCCAAGCACTGGGCGGATCCGAACGGCTGGACCCTGGACGCCTACCGCGGCCAGGGCGGCTATCGCGGGCTGGCCAAGGCCCTGCGCATGCAGCCGGACGACGTCATCGCCACGATCAAGGACTCCGGTCTGCGCGGTCGCGGCGGCGCGGGCTTCCCGACCGGCATGAAGTGGGGCTTCATCCCGCAGGGCCCCGGTCCGGACGGCATCACGAAACCGCACTACCTGGTGGTCAACGCCGACGAGTCGGAACCCGGTACCTGCAAGGACATTCCGCTCATGCTGGCCTCCCCGCACGCGCTGGTGGAGGGCGTCATCATCGCGTCGTACGCGATCCGGGCCTCGCACGCGTTCATCTATGTGCGCGGTGAGGTCGTGCCGGTGCTGCGACGTCTGCAGGCCGCGGTCCAGCAGGCGTACGAGGCGGGCATGCTCGGGCGCGATATCAAGGGGTCGGGCTACGACCTCGAGATCGTCGTGCACGCCGGTGCGGGCGCGTACATCTGCGGCGAGGAGACCGCGCTGCTGGATTCGCTCGAGGGCCGTCGCGGCCAACCGCGACTGCGGCCCCCGTTCCCCGCGGTCGCGGGCCTCTACGCCTGCCCGACCGTGGTGAACAATGTGGAGTCCATCGCGTCGGTGCCCAGCATTCTCGCCAATGGCGTGGAATGGTTCCGGTCCTTCGGCACCGAGAAGTCGCCGGGGTTCACGCTGTACTCGCTCTCGGGTCACGTGAGGCGACCGGGCCAGTACGAAGCGCCGCTGGGAATCACGTTGCGGGAGTTGCTGACCCACGCCGGTGGCGTGCGCGCGGGACACGAACTCAAGTTCTGGACCCCGGGCGGTTCCTCCACTCCCCTGTTCACCCGGGAGCACCTGGACGTCGCGCTCGACTACGAGGGCGTTGCCGCCGCCGGATCCATGCTGGGCACCAAGGCACTGCAGATCTTCGACGACACCACCTGCGTGGTGCGCGCCGTGCTGCGCTGGACCGAGTTCTACGCCCACGAGTCCTGCGGCAAGTGCACCCCCTGCCGCGAGGGCACCTACTGGCTGGTCCAGCTGCTCGAGCGCATCGAACAGGGCCGGGGCACCGACAGCGATCTGGGCAAGCTGCTCGATATCGCCGACACCATCAACGGCAAATCGTTCTGTGCCCTCGGTGACGGCGCCGCCAGCCCGATCTTCTCCTCCCTGAAGTACTTCCGCGACGAGTACGCCGAGCACATCCGCCTCGGCGCCTGCCCGCTCGACCCGGCCCGCACCACCGTCTGGGCCGAAGGAGTGCGATGACCGCGATAGCCAATTCCAACACCAGTGGCGTGACGCCCGCCGATATGGTCAGCGTGACCATCGACGGCACCACGATTTCCGTGCCCAAGGGCACGCTGGTGATCCGTGCGGCCGAGCTGATCGGCATTCAGATTCCGCGGTTCTGCGACCATCCGCTGCTGGATCCGGTCGGCGCCTGCCGCCAGTGCATCGTCGAGGTCGAGGGGCAGCGCAAGCCGGTCGCCTCGTGCACCATGACGGTCGCCGACGGCATGGTGGTGACCACCCAGCTGTCCTCACCCGTCGCCGCCAAGGCCCAGGAGGGGGTGATGGAGCTGCTGCTCATCAATCACCCCCTGGACTGCCCGGTCTGCGACAAGGGCGGGGAATGCCCGCTGCAGAACCAGGCCATGTCCACCGGCCGGGCCGAGTCCCGGTTCGACGGCGAGAAGCGCACCTATCCCAAGCCGATCCCGCTGTCCTCGGCCATCCTGCTCGATCGCGAGCGCTGCGTGCTGTGTGCGCGCTGCACCCGCTTCTCCCAGCAGGTGGCGGGCGATCCGTTCATCGAATTGATGGATCGTGGTGCGCTGCAACAGGTCGGCATCGCCGCGGGAGCGCCGATGGATTCCTACTTCTCCGGCAACACCGTGCAGATCTGCCCGGTCGGCGCGTTGACCGGGAGTACCTACCGGTTCCGGGCACGGCCGTTCGATCTGGTCTCCAGCCCGGCGGTGTGCGAGCACTGCGCCTCGGGATGCGCCCAGCGCACCGATCACCGGCGCGGCAAGGTCATGCGCCGGTTGGCCGGTGACGACCCGCAGGTCAACGAGGAATGGAACTGCGACAAGGGCCGTTTCGCGTTCGCCTACGCCACCGAACCGGATCGGCTCACCACTCCCCTGGTCCGCAGCTGGGACGGGACGCTGCAGCCGGCGTCCTGGTCCGAGGCCATCAATGCCGCCGCGCGCGGACTGGCCTCGGCGCGCGGCAATGCCGGTGTTCTGGTCGGCGGCCGGGTGACGCTGGAGGACGCCTACGCGTACTCCAAGTTCGCCCGAGTCGCGTTGGATACCAACGACATCGACTTCCGCGCGCGCGAGCACTCCGCCGAAGAGGCCGATTTCCTGGCCGCGCGAATCGCGGGCCAGGGTCTGACGGTCGATTACGCGGCGCTGGACCGGGCGCCGATCGCGCTGCTCGTCGGCTTCGAGGCCGAGGAGGAGTCGCCGATCGTCTACCTGCGGCTGCGCAAAGCCGCCCGCAAGAACGGCACCCGGGTCTTCTCGCTCGCGCCGTTCGCCAGCAACGGCCTGGAGCGGATGTCGGGCCGCCTGCTCACCACCGCACCGGGCACGGAAGCCCATGTGCTGGAGGCGATCCGGGCCGGGGATCCGGAGTTCGGGTCGCTCGCGCACGGGCTGCCCCGGGAAATCCTGACCCTGCTGCACGAGCCCGGCGCGCTGATCCTGGCCGGGGAACGACTCGGCGGCATTCCCGGTGGTCTCTCGGCCGCCGCCCGTCTCGCCGACGACACCGGGGCCCTGCTCGCCTGGATCCCGCGGCGAGCCGGTGAGCGCGGCGCACTCGAGGCCGGCGCACTGCCGGTGCTGCTGCCCGGCGGCCGTCCGGTCGCCGATTCGGCCGCACGCCAACAGGTTCGCGAATCCTGGAACGTCGAGGAACTGCCGTCGACCCCCGGCCGCGACACCGCCGCCATCCTCGCGGCCGCCCCGACCCTGGGTGCGATCCTCATCGGCGGCGTGGAGGTCGGCGATCTGCCGGATCCGCACGCCGCGCTCGCCGCCATCGACGCCGCCAGCTTCGTGGTGTGCATGGAGTTGCGGCGCAGCGATATCAGCGATCGCGCCGATGTGGTCTTCCCGGTGGCCTCGGCCATGGAGAAGACCGGCACCTTCCTCACCTGGGAGGGCCGTCACCGCCAATTCGACGCCGCCCTGCGCGATTCCACGGTCCGGCGTGAGGCCGCACCGCTGGCGGAGTACCGGGTGCTGGACGCCATCGCGAACGATATGGGCATCCGGCTCGGCCTGCCCGACGCGGCCAGCGCCCGCGCCGAACTGGCCGACCTCGGGGTGTGGGACGGTCAGCCCGCCGACACCCCGGTGCACCGCCCGCAGCCGATCGCGCAGCCGTCCTCGGGTACCGCCGTGCTGTCCTCGTGGCGCATGCTGGTGGATAGGGGCCGGTTGCAGGACGGTGAGCCCAATCTGGCCGGCACCGCGCGCACCCCCGTGGTGCGGCTCTCGCCGGTCACCGCGGCCGAGATCGGCGCCACCACAGGCGATCCCGTCACGGTCGGCAACGACCACGGGCACATCACCCTGCCGCTGGTCATCACCGAGATGCCCGATCGCGTGGTGTGGCTGCCCATGAATTCCCCCGGCTCCGACGTGCTGGTGCAGCTCGGCACCACACCCGGCCACCTCGTGCGCATCCGAAGGGAAGACCACCGTGAGTGAGCTCTACGCGACAGCGGGATTCGCGGTGACGCACGCTGCCGCCGCGCCCGAGGCGAATCCGCTCGGGGTCTTCGGCCACGATCCGTGGTGGCTGGTGCTGGTCAAGTCGGTCGGCATCTTCGTGTTCCTGCTGCTCATTCCGATGATCGCGGTGTACGCCGAGCGAAAGATCGTGGCGTTCATGCAGATGCGCGTCGGCCCCAACCGGGTCGGCCCGCGCGGCAGCCTGCAATCCATCGCCGACGGCGTGAAGATGCTGCTCAAGGAAGACATCGTCCCGGCCATCGTGGACAAGCCCATCTTCATTCTCGCGCCGGTCATTTCGCTGATCCCGGCCGTGATGGCGTTCGCGGTGATCCCGTTCGGGCCCGAGGTCTCGATGTTCGGGCACCGCACTCCGCTGCAGCTGACCGATATGCCGGTGGGCGTGCTCTACGTGCTGGCCATGGCTTCGGTCGGCGTGTACGGCATCGTGCTGGCGGGCTGGGCGTCCGGATCCACCTACCCGCTGCTGGGCGGGCTGCGCTCCACCGCGCAGGTGATCTCGTACGAGATCGCCATGGCGCTGTGCTTCGCGGCGGTGTTCCTGCTGTCCGGCACCATGGCCACCTCGGGAATCGTCAAGGCGCAGGAGGGAACCTGGTACGTCTTCCTGCTGCTGCCCTCGTTCCTGATCTACGCCGTCTCCATGGTCGGTGAGACCAACCGCGCGCCCTTCGACCTCCCCGAGGCCGAGGGCGAGCTGGTCGGCGGCTTCCACACCGAGTACTCCTCGCTCAAGTTCGCCATGTTCATGATGGCCGAATACATCAACATGGCAACGGTTTCCGCGCTGGCGACCACGCTGTTCTTCGGCGGCTGGCACGCACCGTTCCCGATCAGCCTGTGGGCGGGCGCGAACTCCGGCTGGTGGCCGATGCTGTGGTTCACCGCCAAGGTGTGGGGCTTCCTGTTCGTGTTCATCTGGCTGCGCGGCACGCTGCCGCGACTGCGCTACGACCAGTTCATGAATCTCGGCTGGAAGCTGCTGATTCCGGTCTCGCTGGCCTGGGTCATGTTCGTGGCGACCCTGCGGGCGCTGCAGAACGAGGGCATCCACGTGCAGACCTGGGGCATGGTCGTCGGCGGACTACTCATCTCGGGCCTGATCGTCGGGATGTTCCTGCGCGCCGGGCATGCGGGCGACGATCGCAGCAAGGCCGCGCCCGATGAGCACGCCACCTCCGCGTACGCGGACTTCCCGGTGCCGCCCATGCCCGCCGAACCGGCCGCGAGCGGCCCGAAACCCGGTCTGCTGGAACCGCTCGGCGGCTTCTTCGTCACCGCGGCCACCATGTTCAAGAAGCCGAACACCGAGCTGTACCCCGAGGTCAAGACCCCGACCCAGCCGCGCTATCACGGGCGGCATCAGCTCAATCGGCATCCCGACGGGCTGGAGAAGTGCATCGGCTGCGAGCTGTGCGCCTGGGCGTGCCCGGCGGACGCCATCTATGTCGAGGGCGCGGACAACACCGAGGACGCGCGCTTCTCGCCCGGTGAGCGGTACGGGCGGGTCTATCAGATCAACTACCTGCGCTGCATCGGGTGCGGCCTCTGCATCGAGGCGTGCCCGACCCGGGCGCTGACCATGACCAACGAGTACGAGATGGCCGACGACAATCGCGCGGATCTGATCCTGGAGAAGACGGATCTGCTCGCGCCGATGCTCGCGGGCATGGCGCCGCCGCCGCACGATATGTACCCCGGCGCGGACGAGGGTTCGTACTACCGCGGTGAAGTACCGGGCGCGGCAACCGAAATGGCCGTCAGCGAAGGAGGAAAGCGGTGATGAACCCGGCCGATGTCCATGCGGCACAGGAGGTGCTCACGCACACCTCCTCCGGTGAGGCCGTGCAGTTCTGGATCCTGTCGGTGGTGGCGGTGCTCGGCGCGCTGGGCATGGTGTGCGCCCGCAAGGCCGTGCACTCCGCACTCTGCCTGGCCGCCACCATGATCACGCTCTCGGCGTTCTACATCGCGCAGAACGCCCTGTTCCTGGGCATCGTGCAGATCGTCGTCTACACCGGTGCGGTCATGATGCTCTTCCTGTTCGTGCTCATGCTGGTCGGCGTCGATTCGCAGGAGTCCCTGCGCGAGACGCTGCGCGGGCAGCGGCTCGCGGTGCTGTTCGTCGGCATCGGGTTCGGCATGCTCGTCATCGCGGCCGTCGCGCGCGGCATGTCCGAGACCAGCGTCGCGGAGACCGGTGCGGGCCTGGGCGGCGACGACGCCATCGGCGCGCTGGCCGAGCTGCTCTTCGTGCGGTACGTGTGGGCGTTCGAGCTGACCGGCGCACTGCTGATCACCGCGACCGTGGGCGCCATGGTGCTGGCACACCGGGAGCGGTTCGGGCCGCCGAGTGGCCAACGCGCGCAGTCGATCCGGCGATTCAAGGACGGTTCGCGGGTCACACCGCTGCCGACGCCGGGCGTGTACGCGCGCCACAACGCCGTCGACGCGCCCGCTCGGCTGCCGGACGGCTCGTTCGAGGAGCTGTCGGTCAGCACGATCCTGCGGCACCGGCGCGACCGCGCCCACACCGAGGCCGTGGTCCGGACCGTCGGCACGAACGGCAACGCCGCGCACGGCCCGGAGAGCAACGGCGGCAACGGCTCCCATGCCGGAACCGACGGCGCCGGCGCGCATGACGAAGACCCCCGTGGCGGCCAAGACGACCAGGAAGGCTCGCGGTGAACCCGGACAACTATCTGTATCTCTCGGCATTGCTGTTCACCGTCGGCGCGGCCGGAGTGCTGGTGCGGCGCAACGCGATCGTGGTGTTCATGTGCATCGAGCTCATGCTCAACGCGGTCAATCTCTCCTTCGTCACCTTCGCCCGGTTGCACGGCAATCTGGACGGTCAGGTGTTCGCGTTCTTCACCATGGTGGTCGCCGCCGCAGAGGTCGTCGTCGGCCTGGCCATCATCATGACCATCTTCCGCGCCCGTCGCTCGACCTCGGTCGACGACGCCAACCTGCTGCGGTACTGATATGAGTACCGCACAGATGATGCTGTGGCTGCTGCCCGCCCTGCCCTTGGGCGGCGCCGTATCCCTGCTGCTGCTGGGACGATTCAGCGATAAAATGGGTCACCTGCTGGGAACCGTGCTCGCGCTCGGATCCTTCGGGGTGGCCGCCTGGGCGTTCCTGGAGATGCTGGACCGAGCCGACGCGCAACGGGCGGTGCACTACAACCTCTTCAGCTGGCTGCCGGTCACGGGATTGCAGGTGGACTTCGCGCTGCAACTCGATCAGCTCTCGATGTGCTTCGCGCTCTTGATCACCGGTGTCGGATCGCTGATCCACATCTATTCGATCGGCTACATGAGCCATGACCCGGAGCGGCGGCGCTTCTTCGCCTACCTCAACCTGTTCCTGGCCGCGATGCTGGTGCTGGTCCTCGCGGACAACTTCCTGGTGCTGTACCTCGGGTGGGAAGGCGTGGGCCTGGCGTCCTACCTGCTGATCGGATTCTGGAACCACAAGCCCTCGGCCGCGACCGCGGCCAAGAAGGCGTTCGTGGTCAACCGGGTCGGCGATATGGGCCTGGCCATCGCACTGATGATCATGTTCGCCACCTTCGGCTCGGTCGACTACCGCACCGTGTTCGGAGCGGCGGATCAGGCGAGCTCCGGAACCCTCACGGGCATCGGGCTTCTGCTGCTGCTGGGCGCGTGCGGCAAGTCCGCGCAGGTACCACTGCAGGCCTGGCTCGGGGACGCGATGGAGGGTCCGACTCCCGTGTCCGCGCTCATCCACGCGGCCACCATGGTCACCGCCGGCGTGTATCTCATCGCACGGGCCAATCCGATCTTCGATCTGGCTCCCGCCGCGCAGAGTGCGGTGATGGCGGTCGGGGCGGTGACGCTGCTGTACGGCGCGATCATCGGCTGCGCCAAGGACGACATCAAGAAGGCCCTCGCCGCCTCGACCATGAGCCAGATCGGCTATATGGTGCTCGCGGCCGGACTCGGTCCGGTCGGTTACGCGGCGGCGATCATGCACCTGCTCACGCACGGCTTCTTCAAGGCCGGATTGTTCCTCGGCGCGGGTTCGGTCATGCACGCCATGGACGACGAGACCGATATGCGGCGCTACGGCGGGCTGCGCAAGCTGCTGCCCATCACGTACGTCACCTTCGGGCTGGGTTACCTTGCGATCCTTGGTGTTCCGCCGTTCGCGGGCTTCTTCTCCAAGGATCGGATCATCGAGGCGGCGTTCGCGCACGGTGGTTTCGGCGGCATCGTCACCGGCCTGGCGGCGCTCGCGGGCGCGGGCATCACCGCGTTCTACATGACGCGCGTCATGCTGTTCACCTTCTTCGGCGAGCAGCGCTGGAAAGAGGGCACACACCCGCACGAGTCACCCGCCTCGATGACGGGCCCGATGATCCTGCTGGCGTTCGGTTCGGTGTTCTCCGGCGGCCTGCTGGCGTACGGGTCCTCGCTGCAGAACTGGCTGGCTCCGGTGGTCGGCACGCATCACGGTGAACCGGTCATCCCGGCCTGGGCGATCACCTTCTTCGCCCTCGCGGTGGTCGCCGCGGGCGTGTGGGTGGCCTACGACCAGTACGCCAGGGGGGCCATCCCCGAAACCGCCACGGCGGGAACGCCACTCACCGAAGCCGCCCGCCGCGACCTGTACGGCGACGACTTCAACGAGGCCGCGTTCATGCGTCCCGGCCGGCATCTGACCCGCTCGCTGGTCTTCCTCGACAGCCGCGGTATCGACGGTCTGGTCAACACCACCGCCGCGGTCATCGGCGGCCTGTCCGCACGAGTGCGCCAGGTGCAGACCGGCTTCGTGCGTTCCTACGCCCTGTCCATGTTCACCGGCGCGGCCCTGGTGGCCGCCGCCCTGCTGGCGGTGAGGTTGCTGTGAGGGATTTGCCTTGGCTCACGATGCTCTGGGTGGTTCCACTCGCGGGAGCCGCACTGGTGCTGTTGTTTCCGGCGGCCTGGCGCACGGCGGCGCGATCCTTCGCGCTGGTCGTCTCGCTGGCCGCCCTCGGTATCGGGATCTGGCTCGCCACCCAGTTCGAACCCGGCGGTGAGCAGTACCAATTCGTCGAATCACGCACGTGGATACCGGCTTTCGGCGCGGGCTACACCGTCGGCATGGACGGCATCGCGCTGGTGCTGGTGCTCCTGACCGCCGCTCTGGTGCCGCTGCTGCTGCTGGCCGGCTGGCAGGACGAGCGCGAGGTCGGCACCGGAGCACGGGTGACGCACTACTACGTGGCCCTGACGCTGGTCGTCGAGGCGATGGTGCTGATCTCCTTCGTCTCGCTGGACATCCTGCTGTTCTATGTGTTCTTCGAGGTCATGCTCATCCCGATGTATTTCCTCATCGGTGGATTCGGGCCGAGGACGAGCGATGTCGCGGTGCGGCAGCAGCGGTCCCGGGCCGCGGTGAAGTTCCTGCTGTACAACCTGTTCGGCGGGCTCATCATGCTCGCGGCGGTGATCGGGCTGTACGTGATCACCGCGCGGGAGAAGCTCGGCGTCGACGGAGCCGGGACGTTCGATTTCCGAATCGTCATGCAGGCGGCCAACTCCGGGCAGCTCGGGGCCGCGCCCGCGGTGCTGAACGCGCTGTTCCTGGGCTTCATGTTCGCGTTCGCGGTGAAGGCGCCGCTGTGGCCGCTGCACACGTGGCTGCCGGACGCGGCGGTATCGGCCACTCCCGCCAGCGCGGTGCTCATGATGGCGGTCGTGGACAAGGTCGGCACCTTCGGCATGCTGCGCTACTGCCTGCTGCTGTTCCCCTCCGCCTCCGCCACGTACGCGCCGGTGATCAGCGTGCTCGCGGTGATCGGGATCATCTACGGCGCGCTGCTGGCGATCGGGCAGACCGACGTCATGCGGCTGATCGCGTACACCTCGATCTCGCACTTCGGATTCATCATCCTGGGCATCTTCGCGATGACCACCCAGGGCGGAACCGGGGCGACGCTCTACATGGTCAATCACGGCATCTCGACCGCGGCGCTGTTCCTCATCGCCGGATTCCTGGTGTCGCGCAGGGGAACCCGCCTCATCGCCGACTACGGCGGCGTGCAGAAGGTCGCGCCGATTCTGGCGGGCACCTTCTTCATCTCCGGTCTGGCGACGCTGTCGCTGCCGGGACTCGCGCCGTTCGTCAGCGAATTCATGGTCCTGATCGGAACCTTCACGCGATACCCGGTGGCGGCGATCTTCGCCTCCACCGCGCTCGTGCTCGCGGCGCTCTACGTGCTGTGGATGTACCAGCGGATGATGACCGGTCCGGTCAAGGCGGGCAACGAGAAGCTCTACGATCTGCTGCCCCGGGAAATGGTGGTGGTGGTCCCGCTGATCGCGGCGCTGCTGTTCCTGGGCGCGTATCCGAAACCCGCGCTGGACCGGATCGATCCGGCCGTGGCACGCACGCTCACCACGATCGGACAGCACGATCCGGCCCCGGCCGTGAAACCGGAAGCCGCCACAACGCCTAGCGGAGGTGCTCACAAGTGAGCGGAACACCCCTGAATGTCGACTCGGCCACGATCCTCGCCGCCGCGGTGCCCGCACCGAGCATCGAGTGGCGGGACCTGTCACCGATGCTCATCGTGTTCGGTGTCGCGGTGGCCGGGGTGCTCGTGGAGGCGTTCGCGCCCCGCGCGGCCCGGTATGTGCTGCAGGTGATTCTGGCGCTGGGCGGTATGGGCGTCGCGTTCGGCGCGGTCATCGGATTGCGCGGCACGAACGAGACAGCCGTGGTGGGCGCGGTGGCCGTCGACGGGGTGACCCTGTTCATGCAGGGCACCATCCTGGTGGTCTCGATCCTGGGACTGCTGTTCATCGCCGAGCGGCGAGCCGATCGGCAGCCCGTCCACCGAGAGGGGCCGGGCACCTGGAGTCTGGCCGCCTCGCGCGGGGTCGACGCCTTCGCCCCGCAGGCCGCGTCCATGCCCGGCAGCTCCGACGAGATCGCCGCGACCAAGGCCGGAATCGCCACCACCGAGGTCTTCCCGCTCACCATGTTCGCGGTGGCCGGGCTCATGTTGTTCCCGGCCTCCAACGATCTGCTGACCATGTTCGTCGCGCTCGAGGTGCTCTCGCTGCCGCTGTACCTGCTGTGCGGGCTGGCGCGGCGTCGGCGGCTGCTCTCGCAGGAGGCCGCGCTCAAGTACTTCCTGCTCGGGGCGTTCTCCTCGGCGTTCTTCCTCTACGGAATGGCGCTGCTGTACGGGTACGCGGGCACGGTGCGACTCAGCGGTATCGCGGATGCCGTTGCGCGCGACGGCGGTACGTCGCACACGCTCGCCGTCCTGGGGGTCGGGCTGCTCGCGGTGGGACTGCTGTTCAAGATCGGCGCGGTGCCGTTCCAGTCCTGGGTGCCCGATGTGTACCAGGGCGCGCCGACCTCGATCACCGCGTTCATGGCCGCGGCCACCAAGATCGCGGCGGTGGGTGCGCTGCTGCGGGTGCTGTACGTCGCGGTGCCGGGGCTGCGCGACGATTGGCGGCCGGTGCTCGGGGCGATCGCCATCGCCACCATGATCGTGGGCGCGGTGCTGGCCATCACGCAGACCGATATGAAGCGCATGCTCGCGTATTCGTCCGTGGCGCATGCCGGTTTCATTCTGACGGCGCTGGTGGCGGCCAACGACCAGGGCATCTCCTCGGTGCTGTTCTATCTGTCGGTCTACGGGCTGGGCACACTGGGCGCGTTCGCGATCGTCAGCCTGGTCCGGGACGAGAACGGCGACGAGGCAACGACTCTCGCGTCCTGGGCGGGGATGGGGCGGCGCTCGCCCTGGCTGGCGACGATCTTCTCGCTGTTCCTGCTGTCCTTCGCGGGCATCCCGCTCACTAGCGGGTTCATCGCCAAGTTCGCGGTGTTCGCGGCGGCTTCCGCGGGCGGGTCCACGCCGCTGGTGATCGTCGGTGTGATCTGCAGTGCGATCGCGGCGTTCTTCTACATTCGCGTCATCGTGCTCATGTTCTTCACCGACGCACCCACTGCGCCACCGGTCCTGGTGTTCCCGACCATGACGACCACGCTGGTCGCGGTCACCGCGGCGGCGACGCTGGTGCTCGGCATCTTCCCGCAGCCGCTGCTGGATCTCGCGGAGAGTGCGTCGAGCTTCGCTCGCTGAGTGGTTGTCCGATTACCGAAAGGCCCGCCGTAATCCAGGGCGGGCCTTTCGGTTTCGATGCCGAGGTTGCCCCGGGTCTGGACCGCTTCAGCGCTGAGGCCGGGGCGCGGGTCGTGGCCGGGGCGCGGGTCGTAGCCGAGTCGCGGGTCGTAGCCGAGTCGCGGGTCGTAGCCGAGTCGCGGGTCGTAGCCGAGTCGCGGGTCGTAGCCGAGGCGCGGGTCGTAGCCGAGGCGCGGGTCGTAGCCAGGGCGCGGGTCGTAGCCAGGGCGCGGGTCGTGGCCGGGGTACTCGGGTCGAGCCAGGGTCGCGGGTCGAGGCGGGGTCGCGGGCGAGGTCGGGGGCGGAGGCGGGGCAGGCGAGGAGCGCTTGCTCAACTCTTCTGGTCGGCGATCGAGGACCACAGGGTGTGCAGCGACCGGAGAAACGCTGTGCGATCGGCGGCCGGGAGTTGGTCCAGCAGAAGGTTTTCCTTCTCTTGGATCTCGGCTTGGGCGCGGTCGCGGAGGGTGCGGCCGGCGGGGGTGAGCGAGAGCAGGCGGGCGCGGCGGTCGGCGGGGTCGGGGTCGCGGCGGATCAGGGCCCGATGCTGGAGCTCGTCGAGGACGCCGATGATGCGGGTCTTGTCGGCGCCGATCGCCTTGGCCAGGGCAGCCTGGGTGTAGACGGGTTCGTCACCGAGGCCGAGCAGGACCACGTAGCCCCACATGGACAGGTCGTGGCGTTCCAGCACCGGCAGTTCCGCGGTGGCGAGGGCACGGCCCAGCGGCAGGAGCATCGCGGCGAGATCGGGGCGCTGGGCGTGCGGCATGTATCGAAAATACAGCTTGGCTTATCGTAAGCTGAAGCATACGATATGCAGCAGCTTATCAATTGGATCGAGAGGACCGCACGATGACCACCGATTCCACAGCAGCCGACACCACGCGGGAACTGAACTCGCTCGACACCCTGGGAGCCGGGATCGACCTGATCTCGGTGCACGCGCGAGCCCTCCGAGCCAGCATCGATGTCGTATCCGCCGTCACGACAGCCGATCTCGTCAAGCCCACCCCGTGTGCGGACTGGACCCTGCACGGGCTGCTCACCCATTCGATCGCCCAGCACCACGGGTTCGCCGCCGCGTCACGCGGCAACGGCGATCCGGCGCTGTGGAAAGTGCGACCGCTCGGGCCGGACCCCGTCGCGGAGTATCGCGCCGCCGCGGAACACGTCGTGGCCGCCTTCGCCGAGGACGGTGTCCTCGACCGCCAGTTCCCCCTTCCGGAGTTCACCACCGATTTCACCTTCTCCGGCAGACAGGCCGTCAGCTTCCATTTCATCGACTACGTCGTGCACACCTGGGACCTCGCCCGAACCCTCGGGCGGACGATCACGTTCGATGACGACGTCCTCGCGGCCGCCCTCCCCATCGCCCGGTCCGTCCCCGGCGGCGCACTCCGCACCGCTCCCGGAGCGGCCTTCGCCCCCGAGGTGCCATGGTCCGGAAACTCCGCCCTCGACGACATCCTCGCCATGCTCGGCCGCTCCCCCAACTGGCCGGGCTGACCGGTCTGTGACCGTCCGCCCCGAATCAGCTGCCGCACACCATGAGTAGTCAGCGGGCACACCCCGAACTCAGGGGGTTGGACGACTTCCGAGAGTGGCTACTCATCAAGAATGAAGGCCGCGGAATGCAACTCGCCTGGCGAGCCCTACTCGAAGATATCGCGCTGCAGGACAGCGAATTCGGCGTCGACCGCACCCTGGAGCCGGAAGCGCACCTGCTAGCAATGATTTTCGAACTGCTCGACGCCTTCCTCTCCGAGCGCGAAACGGCGAGGTAAACCGCTGCAGGCTACCGAGAACCAGGATCTGATGGATTCGCCGAGCCGAGCAGGCGGAATGTCCGCTACTGCCGATGAGCGAGTGGTCTGCCGAAGATCGAAGGGTAGGAGAGCATCTCGGCAGTTGGGGCTGGGCATGATCAGCGAAACTGGTCCGTTCAGGGCAAGGTAGTTGACCTATCGCACAATAGAAAGTGCTCATGTTGGTCGAAACTGAGAAAGTCGAGCACATCGCCACCGTTGCAGCATCGTTCGACTGGAGCTGGACCGAGGATGACCTCATCCCGCTGTGCGATGTGCTCGGGTGGGCAGGGGTTGTCAGCCGAACCAAGCGAACGGCGACCCTCCGCACCGATCTCTCAGCGGCGCAGTCCCAGGCGTATTGGCGCGACTGGGACCAGGGCGGCATCGGTGCGCTGATCATGGTCGTCACTGACCAGGTCGATGCGAGCGACGGCGCGGCAATACAGCGGCTGCACGGCGAATACGACACTCTGGTGGCCCGCCTGGCAACTGTGCTGGGCCCGCCCCACGATGTTCGACGGGGACCGAAGCCAAAGGCGCGGTGGGACCGCAACAATCTGGTTGTCCGGCTCTATGTGCTGCGCGGATACATCAACCTCTACCTGGTCAACCCCGCCTACCAGGGATGGCTCGACACCCCGGACGACTTCGCGGCGTACTGAGCTGGCACGAATCGGTTCCACGAAATCCGAGCGATCGATGTGGGACACATGGCGTATTCGGGCTGGGGCTATCTCGATCATCTGCAACGCACTGGAACGCCGAGTTCGCGCGATCGATGGTCGGTCGGCGGCCTCTCTGGAACTAAGACACGATCAGACCTATTTCATGGATATCGTCGTTCTCATCAGCGAATCGATGGAGGACATACGTTGACCAGCAACACTTCCGAGCATGTGCCCGCCGGCTACGCGAGCGTGACGCCGTGGATCAGTGGACCCGATACCGGTGCGCTCATGGACTTCCTGAGCGAGGCGTTCGAGGCGCAGGAACTGGCGCGCATTGCCAACGCGGACGGGAGCATCGGACACGCGGAGGCGCGGATCGGTGATTCGGTGGTGATGGCTTTCGACTCTCGGCCGGGGTGGCCGGTGACGCCCTCGCTGATCCGGCTGTTCGTCGCGGATGCCGATGCGGTCTACGAGCAGGCGCTCAGGGCCGGGGCCACGTCGGTCACCGCGGTGACGGAGCTGTTCTTCGGGGATCGAGTCGGACGGGTGCGCGATCCGTTCGGCAATATCTGGTGGATCCAGGCGCATGTGAAAGATATTCCGGCGGAACAGTTTGCGGCTGCGGCGAGCGATCCCGGCGCGATCGAAGCGATGACCTACTTGCAGACCTCGCTCGATGCGGAACTTCGCGGTCGGTCGCACTGAAAGTCGTTGCGGCCCGGTCTTGCTCCCGCATTCAGCAGCAGGAGCCGGGCCGATCCACTCGCTGATGCGTGGCGCTGAAGGAGTGTGGACGCCGAGCGATCGCTCGGCCGGAGACGCGACAGCAGTCCGACACCTCCGGTCCAACGGCCGCCCGATCCTCGATCTCACGCTGCCTCGGCGACGGTATCGCCGGACCGCAGCTCGAGATCAATTGCCGTGCTCGCCGGGGTCGGTCCGCGCCACGCGTGAACACGCGGGAGACCCGCGCGCGCAGCCGCCGCGGGACGTCCAGCCGACCCACTCCCAGGACTCGGTCGTCAGCGGTGCGAGGATGGCCCGGTGCGCGTACTCGTCACCGGTGCAGGTGGATATCTCGGGCGAGCCGTCGTCGCGGCCCTCGGTTCGGCGGGGCACGACGTGGTCGCCATGGTGCATACGCCGGGTGCGCCGATTCCCGGGGCGGCCGAGGTTCGGGTCGCGGATGTGCTCGAGGCGGGTGCGCTTCGGCGGGCGATGGAGGGTGTCGACGCGGTGGCTCATCTCGCGGGGCTGGCTCGCGCTCGCGAGTCTCTCACCGAGCCGCTGCGGTATTTCCGGGTGAATACCAGCGGCACGATCGGGGTGCTCGAGGCCATGGCGGCCGCGGGGGTGACGCGTCTGGCGTTCGCGTCGACGGCGGCGATCTACGCGAGCTCACCGGATCGCGCCCTGACCGAGGATGCTCCCGACGCACCGCCGCACCCGTATGCCGCCAGCAAGCTCGCCGCCGAACTCGCCGTCGAGGCCGAGGCCGGGGCAACCGGCTTGTCCGCCACGGTGATCCGGTTGTTGAACCTGACCGGTGGGACCGGGGCGAACCCGTCCGGGCTGGTACCCCGGACGCTGGACGCCGTGGTGACAGGCACTCCCCTGACGATCAATGGCGACGGCACTGCGATTCGCGACTATCTGCACGTGGCCGATGCGGCGACCGCCTTCGTCGCGGCACTGGACCGCACCACATCCGGCGCCACCCGGTACAACATCGGAAGTGGCACCGGCACCAGCATTCTCGATGTGGTCGCCGCCGTGGAGCGGGTCACCGGGCGGCGCGTTCCGATCCGGCACAACCCGCCGGTACCCGAGTCGGCGGCACTCGTGTGCGATCCAGCCAAGGCGCGCCGCGAATTGTCCTGGACCCCCGCGCATTCCGATCTGGACCGGATCATCGCCGAAGCCTGGCAGGCGATGTCGCGGCAGCCGTAGGTCAGTGGTCGAGTTCGGCCAGGACTCGCAGGATGAGCGCTCGGGCTTCACGGCCGTAGACCGCGGCGCCCTTGAGGACCTCGAACATGCGGGCGTACTGCAGGCGTTCGTCGGGGCGGGTGACTTGGATACTGGCGGTGGGGGTTTCGAGGGCGACGAGATCGTCGTCGAAGATCCAGAAACCCGCGGAGGCCACGGCTTCACGCTCGCGCATGAGAGGGATGATGCCGAGCGAAAGATTGGGCAGAGCCATCAGTTCCAGCAGTCGGCCGAGCTGACCGGCCTGTACCTCCCGGGTGCCGAACCAGGTGCGCAGCGCCTGCTCCTCGAGCACGACGACGAAGCGTTTACCGCCGCGCTGCAGGATGCGCTGACGCTCCATGCGCACCGCGACGGCTTCCTCCGCGTCATTGGGCGTGCCGAGGAATCGAATCCAGAACGCCAGCATGGCCGCCGAATACTCCGCGGTCTGGAACAGACCGGGAATCACATTGTGCTCATAGATCCGGAAGACGCTGGTCTGCTGGTATCTGCGCGGGGTGTGCGCGCCCAGCACCCGCTTCATTCCGGCCCGCGATTCGCGGCGGAACTCGAGATACGCCGAATCCACCGCGTGCAGGGTCGCGAGCAGATCCTGGACCTGATCCTCGGCGCCGCAGGCGCGGCACCACTCCCGGATGTCATGGTCCGAGGGCGGCTGCACGCCGTTCTCGATCTTCGACACCCGGGTGAAATGCTGGCCCGTGCTCACGCCGAGCTGGCGAACGGTCAGGGCTGCCCCGGTGCGCAATTCGCGCAGGCGTGCGCCGAGGGATCGTCGCGCCTCGGCGGCGGCGCTACTGGGGCTGGTAGTCACGATGCGGTACCGAGGATCGCCACACCGCCTCGAAAGCCGTGTGGCACAGGCGGATGTCGTGTGGATCGGTCGAGACGGACTTGCCGGCGGCGCCTCCGTCGCCGGTGTAGTGCAGGTAGATCACCAGTGCGGCATCCAGGAGATAGAAATCGTTGCCGGGCAACGCAATGGACGAGATCCGGCGGCGCGGCACCCAGCGGATGTCCTCCCCGGCCTCGACCAGCGCGTGAGCGATGCTGTGCGACCAGCGCTGGTACGCGCTCAGCGGTTCGGACACGATGCGTGCGCGCCGGATGGAGCGTCCCGCGCGCACGTGCGTGCCGAGGGTCGCGCGCCAGCCGTCGAGCCAGCTCAGGTCGTCCGGTTCGCCGGCCGACCACTTCGCCAGGTACGGAAGTTCCACCGTGGTGCCGTACGCATCACGGGTCTCCAGATGGACGGCCTCGCGATCGAATTCCCTCAGTAGACGGTCGAACTCGTCGTCACTGATCGAGATCACTGTCTCCCTGCCCGAAAAAGGGGATCAGACGGTCTGGAATCTCCACACATGATTCTCCTTCAGGAATGTCCATTCTGGCCAGAGCCGCGGGGTCGGTGACGACCCAGCCCTGCACCACCCACGAATCGCGATCGGTGCGATACAGGGTCGGAGATCCGGAAGGATTCGAGCCGGGGTCCTTGGCAATGAATGTAAGACGCATGAGCTGTCCCTGCCTTGTTGTTGCGGTCTGTTGCTCAGCGGAGTGTCAATCGTCGCGCCGCCCACCCGACACGTCAAGACGCGACACCCACGCGCGCGCCAGATGACCTGCGAACACGCCGTTTCGGTACAAAATCCGCTACGTTTCGCAACAACCTTCCGCCGCACCGACTTCGGCGCTTAGCGTTCACAGCGGATCCCACCGGAACGACGAGAGGAATGGGCAATGCGGCCAGTCCCGACAGCGATCGGATTCCTGCGGCACGATGTATCGGGGACTCGGCAGCGGGCAGATCAGCTCCAAATCCAGGAGCTCGCGCGGAAACTCGGCTACGACCTGCGCAAGACTCTCGTCTTCGGCCCCGACACCGACCGACCCCTGACCCGCGTTCGCACCGCGGTCTCGCGCCTGGACGCCGATGCGGTGATCACCCCGAACCTGGAACACTTCGACGGCCGCGTCCCCGACGATGTCGTTCGGGTAGCCGACCTCATCACCGTCACGCCGGAGAACACCTACACCCGTCACGCGCCCTCCCCCGGCGCCAACTGACTCGGCGGCAAACGCGGAGTCGCGGACCGGCTGCCGCATCGGGCAGTGAACGGCCGTTGCCGCAGAATGGAAGGCGTTGCGGGTGTCGGTCACGACCCACCGGGTGGCGGGTGCCGCCGCGTGCGCTGTGCGATGAATTCGCGCGGCGGGCGGCGTCTGCACTTTCGGACACTCATATCCGGAGGTGAAGCATGACCCGAAGCGATTCGACGACCCCCACGGTGCTGCTCGACGGGCTCGCGCTCGGAGAATCCCCGCGCTGGCACGACGGGCGTCTGTGGCTCTCGGATTGGCCGGCCGGACAGATACTCAGCGTGGACGTGCACGGCACGCCCACGGTCGAGCTGGAGATGTCGGGCCTGCCGTTCTGTTTCGACTGGCTGCCCGACGGCCGACTGCTCGTGGTGTCGAACGCCGACGGGCGCAGGCTGCTGCGCCGTGAACCCGACGGCACCCTCGTCACCCATGCCGATCTCGCGGGCATCTCCGAGTACCCGTGGAACGAGATCGTCGTCGACGCTCGGGGCAATGCCTACGTCAACAGCATCGGCTACGACATGATGAGCGGCCAGGAGCCCCGGCCCGGCATCCTCGCCGTGGTGGGACCCGACGGCGGCGCCCGGCAGATCGCCGAGGACCTGCACTTCCCCAACGGCATGGCCATCACCCCGGACGGCGGCACGCTGATCGTCGCCGAATCGCACGCGAAACGCCTGTCCGCCTTCGATATCCGCCCCGATGCCACCGTCGGGGACCGCCGGGTCTGGGCCGAGGTCGACGGCTATCCCGACGGCATCTGCATCGACGCCGAGGGTGCGGTGTGGGCCGCGGCGATGGACCGCTGCCTGCGAATCCACGAGGGCGGCAAGGAACTCGCGGAGGCGCCGATCGATCGCAGCGCGTTCGCCTGCATGCTGGGCGGGCCCGACGGGACCACGCTGTACATCGTGGCCGCGGAATGGAAAGGCGCGGAAGGCATGTCACCCGCCCATCGCACCGGGCAGATCCTCACCGCACGGGCGCCCGCACCACACGCCGGACGTCC
>NZ_BDBU01000001.1 GCF_001613145.1 Nocardia jejuensis NBRC 103114 | reverse complement strand
TGTGAACGCCCGGTTCGCCGTACCCACCGCGGGCGGGCCGCAGACGTACACCGCCGCGCCGGGACGCGCGCTCGCGAGGACGCCACCCGTTCGCGCGATCCGACCGGCTAGGCCAGGGCGGCGATCAGGCGATGGCTGCGGGCGGTCATGGCGGCGGCGCTCTCCTCGGGATGCCGCAACCACCAGTCGACCAGCGAGGTGACCATGCCCATCCACACGACCGTCATGGCCGAGGAGTCCTTCTCGTCGGTCAGGCCGCGGGTGCCCAGGAATGCCCCGACACCACACGCGGCCTGCTGAGCGATGCGGCCGCGAGTGGCGCGGGCGGCATCGGCGGCCGGACCCTCGTGCGGATGCGAGCGATCGAAGACCACTTTCCAGTCGTGCGGCCGGGGCTCCAGGGCCGTGAACACGGCCGCCAGGGTGCGCTCGGCCATCGCGAGCGACGGCGGGCCGGAGATCGCCACCTCGATGGCCTCGGTCAACGCCGTCGCGGCTCGCTGGACGCAGGCCACATAGAGGCCGTCCTTGCTGCCGAAGTAGGCGTACACCAAGGGTTTCGAGACGCCCGCGGCGGTGGCGACCGTCGCCGGAGACAGCCCCGCGTAGCCGACCCGGGCGATCTCGGCGGCCGCCACGTCGAGGATCTGCGCCTCGCGCTCGGCACGGGGGACGCCCTTGGTTCCCGCGGTTCCCGTCACGCTCATCCCCTTCACACCGGATGTTGACACTCTATTGCCCTCTCGGTAATTTACCAATTAGTCAATTCAAGGCGTCTGGAAACCCCGGCGCATCCCACTGCGATCAGGACGAACCGAGTGAAGAATCCCGTGATGACCGCCCTGCTCAACCCGACTCCCACGCTGCGCGGCATCCTCGCCGGCGGCACGGACACGGTGGATCTGCACGGAAAGACGGTCATCCTCACCGGAGCCTCCTCGGGGGTCGGCGAGGCCGCCGCTCATCTGCTGGCCGAGCACGGCGCACGCATCGTCGCGGTGGCGCGTGATGTCGAGCGGCTCGACGCGGTGTGCGACGCGATCACGGCCCGGGGCGGCTCGGCCGTCGCCGCGCCCTGCGATCTCACCGACCCCGAAGCCGTGACGGCGCTGGCGAAAATGGTGCTGACCCATTTCGGCGCACCCGAGATCATCGTGAACAACGCGGGCCGCTCCATCCGGCGCCCCGCGCTCGAGGCCGTCGACCGCGCGCACGATTACGAACGCACCATGGCCGTCAACTACTTCGGACCCGTACGCCTGACCCTGGCCCTGCTCCCCGCGCTGCGCGAGGCCGACCGCGGCCACATCATCAATATCGGGACCTGGGGCACCACCGCGGGCGTCATGCCGAAGTTCACCGCCTACCACGCCTCCAAAGCGGCCCTGGCCGCGTTCGGACGCAGCCTCGGCGCCGAGACGCACGGCACCGGAATCGCGGTCAGCACACTCGGTTTCCCGCTGGTGCGCACCCCCATGATCAGCCCCACCGCCGCCTACAACGCCCAAGCCGCGCTCACCCCCGAGCAGGCCGCGGGGTGGATCCTGACCGCCATCCGCGACCGTCCCGTCGAGCTCTTCCCCACCTATGCCGCTGCGCTGCGGCTCATTTCGAGTGTCTCGCCGCGCCTGGCCGATGCGCTCGTGCGCGCGGCGGGCATCTGAGACCGATGAATGTACGGAAGGTGTTCCGCGAGAGGCGAACACCTTCCGGTCCCCTGTGATCGACCGTCAGTCGGCGAGGACGTCGCTGGTGACCTTCGCGAACGCCTCGGGCGTCTCCATGAAACCGCCGTGGCCGCCGGGGAAGATCACGGGCTCGAGCGACAGGGCCTCGGCGAGCGCACGGGAGGTGCGGTCGCAGAACTTGCCCGCCGAGGTCTCTCCGATGCCGATGATGATGCGGGTGGGCGTGGCGCGCAGGGCGGCGATATCGGGAATCCAGCCCGAGGTGCCACGCATCTCGTGCTCGTAGAAGAACGCCTCGGATTCGGCCGTGCGGGTGTCGCGTTCGCCGCCGACCATCTGTTGCAGGGCCGCCTCGGGGATATCGAGTCCGGTCATCACGAAGAACTTGCGGACCGCGCCCAGCAGGTCGCCGGAGGAGTAGGTGGCGATGACATCCTCGGTGACCGCGCGGAGTTCGACACGATCCTCGAGGAGTTCACGCACCGGCGGCTCGTGCGCGACGAGGGTCTGCACGAGCTCCGGATGCGCGATGGCCAGAGCCAGGCCGGTGATGGCGCCGCCGCTGGAACCCACCACGACGGCGGGGCCGAGCCCGAGGTGCGTGAGGAGATTGGCCAGATCGTCGGCGCGCAACTCGGGTGTCGACTCCTTGGCCGGATCGTTCAGAACGCTTTTGCCGTGGCCACGCGGATCATGGGTGAGCACCGTGTACTCGGCGGCCAGCAGGTCCGCGACGGGCGCGAACGGGGCGGTCTCCATCGGTGCGCCCACGAGGGCGAGAAGTGGTCCACTGCCGCGAATTTCGTAGTAGACGGTGCCGTCGGGAACGTCGAGGGTTCCGGCGGTGACGGGCGCGGTCGAGGTCATTGGATCTCCTGGCGTGAGAACGACTCGGATATCTGTACCGACGGTACGACCGGCCCGGATTCATCGCTCCCGGTTCGAACGAATCAGTCCGCTCTACGTGGTTCCGGCAGCGCACAGGCCATTCCGTCCGCCATACCCGTAGGGCGCACACCCAGCGCCTGATTCAATCGCGCCCGCTGGTTCTCCCACGCGACGGCCGCGGCCAGCTCCGCGACCTGCGCCCTGCTCAGGTGCGCCGGCAGACTGCCGCGCAACCCGTCGAGGTCGCGCCTGCCTGCCTCGCGGCGACGCACCGCGGTTTCGGGGTCAGCGAGCGACGTAGGCGGCGAGGTGTTCGCCGGTGAGGGTGGAGCGGTTCGCGACGAGATCGGCGGGGGTGCCCTGGAATACGATCTGCCCGCCGTCGTGGCCCGCGCCGGGGCCCAGGTCGATGATCCAGTCCGCGTGCGCCATGACCGCCTGGTGGTGTTCGACCACGATCACCGACTTACCGGACTCGACGAGCCGGTCCAGCAGCCCCAGCAGCTGTTCGACATCGGCGAGATGCAGGCCGGTGGTGGGCTCGTCCAGGACGTAGATACCGCCCTTGTCGGCCATGTGGGTGGCCAGCTTGAGGCGCTGGCGCTCACCGCCGGACAGCGTGGTGAGCGGCTGGCCGATGCTCAGATAACCGAGTCCGACATCGGCGAGACGCTCCAGGATCGCGTGCGCCGCAGGTAGTTTCGCCTCTCCGTCGGCGAAGAACTCGACCGCTTCGGCGACCGGCATGGCGAGCACCTCGCTGATGTCGCGGCCGCCGAGGTGGTAGTCCAGCACCGCGGCCTGGAATCGCTTGCCCTCGCACACCTCACAGGTGGTGGCGACCCCGGCCATGATCGCCAGGTCGGAGTAGATCACCCCGTTGCCGTTGCAGTTCGGGCACGCGCCTTCCGAATTCGCGCTGAACAGCGCCGGCTTCACGCCGTTGGCCTTGGCGAACGCCTTGCGGATCGGCTCGAGCAGCCCGGTGTAGGTCGCAGGGTTGCTGCGCCGCGAGCCGCGGATCGCGCCCTGATCGACCGACACCACGCCCTCACCGGCGGGTATCGACCCGTGTACCAGCGAGCTCTTGCCCGATCCGGCCACGCCGGTGATCACGCACAGCACCCCGAGCGGGATGTCGACATTCACCTTGCGCAGATTGTGCGTCGACGCGCCGCGAATCTTCAACGCGCCTTTGCTCTTTCGCACCGAGTCCTTGACCGCCGCCCGGTCGTCGAAGTGCCGCCCGGTGATGGTGTCGCTGGTGCGCAGACCCTCGACGTCGCCCTCGAAACAGACCGTGCCGCCACCCGATCCCGCACCCGGACCCAGGTCAACGACATGGTCGGCGATCGCGATGGTCTCCGGCTTGTGCTCCACCACGAGCACCGTGTTGCCCTTGTCCCGCAGTCGCAGCAGCAGGTCGTTCATGCGCGCGATGTCGTGCGGATGCAGGCCTGCGGTGGGCTCGTCGAAGATGTAGGTGATGTCGGTGAGCGAGGAGCCCAGGTGCCGAATCATCTTGACGCGCTGGGCTTCACCACCGGAGATGGTGCCCGAGGGCCGATCCAGCGACAGGTAGCCGAGCCCGATCTCCACGAACGAGTCCAGGATCTGCTGCAGCGTCTCGAGCAGCGGCGCGACCGAGGGCTCCTTCAGGGCGCGCACCCAGTCGGCGAGATCGCTGATCTGCATGGCGCTGGCGTCGGCGATGCTGATCTTCTTTATCTTCGAGGACCGGGCCGCCTCGCTGAGCCGGGTGCCACCGCATTCGGGGCAGGTGGCGAAGGTGACCGCCCGCTCCACGAACGCGCGGATGTGCGACTGCAGGGAGTCGATGTCCTTGGACAGCATGGACTTTCGGATGCGCGGGATCAGACCCTCGTAGGTCAGGTTGATCCCGTCGACCTTGATCTTGGTCGGCTCCTTGTAGAGCAGATCGTTGAGCTCGCGCTTGGTGAACTTCTTGATCGGCTTGTCCGGGTCGAAATAGCCGCAGCCGGTGAAGATCCGGCCGTACCAGCCCTCCATGCTGTACCCGGGAATGGTCAGCGCGCCCTCGTTGAGCGATTTGGTGTCGTCGTACAGCTGGGTCAGGTCGATGTCGTTGACCGCGCCGCGCCCTTCGCAGCGCGGGCACATACCGCCGGTGATGCTGAAGCTGCGGCGCTCCTTCACCGACTTGCCGGCGCGCTCGATGGTGACCGCGCCCGCACCGCTGATCGAGGCGACATTGAACGAAAACGCTTGCGGCGAACCGATATGCGGCTTGCCGAGGCGACTGAACAGGATCCGCAGCATGGCGTTCGCGTCGGTGGCGGTGCCGACCGTGGAGCGCGGGTCCGCGCCCATGCGTTCCTGCCCGACCGTGATCGCGGTGGTGATCCCGTCCAGCACATCGACATCGGGGCGGGCCAGGGACGGCATGAACCCCTGCACGAAGGCGCTGTAGGTCTCGTTGATCAGCCGCTGCGATTCCGCGGCGATGGTGCCGAACACCAGCGAGCTCTTGCCCGACCCGGAGACACCCGTGAACACCGTGAGCCGGCGCTTGGGGATCTCTATCTTGATGTCCTTCAGATTGTTCACCCGCGCGCCGTGCACGCGGATCAGGTCGTGACTGTCGGCAACGTGCAGCGCAAGCGACTGCGAGTCCGTCTTCTTCGCCATGCGTTGTCTCCATCTGGTGAGCGGGTGGGTTACCCGGCGGGCCGAGCCGACCGAGCGCGGCGCCCGGCCGGAGCCGGGAGCGCGCGGTGAGCTACGCGGGAATCAGCGCAGTTCCTTGATGCGAACCATATTGCCCGCCGGGTCGCGGAAGGCGCAGTCGCGAATCCCGTAGGGCTGTTCGGTCGGTTCCTGCACGACCTCGGCGTCCCCGGCCTGCAGCCGTTCGAAGGTGGCGTCCAGGTCCTTGGTGGCGAGGTTGATGCTCGCGTAGGTGCCCTTGGCCATCATCTCGGCGATGATGCGGCGCTCGTCATCGGTGATGCCGGGATCCACGGCCGGCGGATGCAGCACGATGGCGATCTCGGGCTGTCCGGGCGGGCCGACGGTGAGCCAGCGCAGGCCGTTGTAGCCGACGTCGTTGCGCAGTTCGAAGCCGAGGGTGTCCCGGTAGAAGGCCAGCGCGGCCTCGGGATCGTCCTGCGGCAGGTAGGTCTCGCTGATTGTGATGTCCATGCGGTTCACGATAATTCCGCCTATCCGACCTGCGCTTCTCGATTCCTGATCGGTCGGGTGACCTGTTTTGCCACGCATGCGGGCATGCCCGCGATCTCGTCGGCGGCCTGGGCGCGGTAGACGCTGGGCGGTACGCCGACCAGTTCGGTGAAACGGGTGCTGAAGGTGCCGAGCGAGGACGAGCCGACCGCGAAGCAGACCTCGGTGACGCTCAGATCCCCGCGTCGCAGCAGGGCCATCGCGCGTTCGATGCGCCGGGTCATCAGATAGGAGTACACCGATTCGCCGTAGGCGAGGCGGAACTGGCGACTGAGGTGCCCGGCGGAGATGTGTGCGTCGCGGGCGAGGGCTTCCACGTCCAGAGGCTGGGCGTACTCCCGGTCGATCCGGTCGCGGACCCGGCGCAGCCGCGCGAGGTCGCGCAGATGTTGCTCCGGAGTGGCTCTGCTGGTCACTCATCCGATCGTGCCATGCGCGCGAGGGTTCTGCCCAGCGGCACACGCGCAATGTCCCACACCACCGCGACCGCTGTTCATTTGCCGAAACCGCCAACCTATGTATATTAGGTTTAAGCCTATTGCTATTAGGAAGGAGTACGACATGTCCCCCCGAGCGGGCCTGAACGCCGAGCGCATCACCATCGCCGCCGCCGAACTCGCCGACGACATCGGTTTCGACAACATGACCATCGCGGCCGTCGCGAAGACGTTCGGCGTCAAGGATCCGAGCCTGTATTCGCACGTGCGCAATCTGCAGGACCTGCGCACCCGGGTCGCCGTCCTGGCCGCCGGGGAGATGACCGACGGCATCGCCGCGGCGGTCGCGGGCCGAGCGGGAAAGGACGCGCTCGTCGCGTTCGCCGGGGCCTATCGCGACTACGCACGCCGGCACCCCGGCCGGTACGCCGCCACCCAGAGTCGCCTCGACCCCGCCGAGGTCGCACAGGCCGCCGGCCACATTCGCAGCGTCGAGCTCACGGTCGCGATCCTGCACGGCTACGACCTCGCCGACGACGACCTGATCGACGCGGGCCGCTTGCTGCGCAGCACTTTTCACGGATTCGCCACCCTCGAGACGAGCGGCGGCTTCGCGCACGGCCGCTCCCCCGACGCCTCCTGGGCTCACATCCTGGACGCGCTGCACCTGACCCTGCAGCAGTGGCCGAGCGCCACCGAGGACACCCACACCACCGTGCTCGACGAACAAGGAACCACGCCATGCAGTCCGACACCCTGAGAGTTCCCGGCGCGACGCTCTATCACGAGGTCCGCGGCACCGGCCCCCTGCTCCTGCTGCTTCCCGGCGGTGGCGGTGACGCGGCCGTCTTCGACGCCATTGCCGATCCGCTGGCCGAACGCTTCACGGTCGCCACCCTCGACCCGCGCGGCTACTCCCACAGCGTCATCGACGAAGGTCACCCCCGCGATCAGCGCGTGCAGACCCAGAGCGAGGACGCGTTCCGTCTCATCGCACACCTCACCGATGAGCCCGCCTATGTGTTCGGCGGCAGCTCCGGGGCGATCGTCGGCCTCGATCTCCTCGGTCGCCATCCCGAGCACGTCCACCGAGTGGTCGCGCACGAACCCCCGTGTTTCGCAATCCTTCCCGACGCCGCGGCGCAGCGAGCCTTCGTCGAGGAGGTCCATACCCTGTTCCGCACCGAAGGGCTGGGAGCCGCGGGAGCGCGCTTCCTGGAAGGTATCGGCGGCACGCTGAAGCCGATGCCCGATCCCGCCGGTCTCCCACCGCGCGCCGCGGACATGCTCGAACGTCTACGAGCCAACGCACCCGTCATGATGGAACACGAACTGCGCCAATTCACTTCGTACTCCCCCGACGTGGATGCCCTGTCCCGCGTGAGGGATCGCCTGGTCCTGGCGGTGGGCGCCGAGACCGGCGCTCACCTTCCCGCGCGCCCCGCCCGGGAACTGGCCGGGCGGCTCGGCATCTCGGCCGTCGAATTCCCCGGCGGTCACAGCGGTTTCACCGACGAGCCCGCCGAATTCACCCGGCTGCTGATCACCCGGCTGCTCGAGCCTCCGGCGTGACGATGCGCGCGGCTCACGCTTTCGGTTGCAGGAGAGGGGTTTTGCTCCACATCGGGATGGATCGGTAGGTGGCGGCGCGCAGGAGCCATTCGACCGGGCCGTAGGCGTAGCGGCGCAACCACCATGCGCTGATCGCCAATTGGGCTGCGTAGGTCAGCAGCGCGATGCCCAGGACGGCGGCCGGGGGGATGCGGTCGGCCAGCGCCAGACCGTAGCCGGTGTAGACGAGCATCAGGACCACCGATTGCCCGATGTAGTTGCTGGCGGCCATGCGGCCCGCCGGGGCCGCACCGGTGGTGACCCACGACCAGCGCGAGCGCGCCACCCAGAGGATTGCCGCGACGTAAGCGAGGGTCATGAAGGGGTTCGCCAGTTCCTGCATGCCGTACCAGAAGGTGGACATCTCACCGTTCTTCGTCTGGAAGAACAGGGTCGCGAGCGAGAACGGGAGACCCACGACCGATCCCAGGATCATCGCTCGCGGGATCCAGCACTCGAGCAGGGCGTCGTTCTCGAACAACTTCCACTTGCCCGCGGCCGTGCCGATCAGGAACATGCCAAGCGCGGGCATGCCCTGGGCGAACCAGGTGAAGAGCATGAACTTCGGGCCGGTCTCCAGCTGAATGCGGAACGTGTCCAGGAAGCCGCCGGTGTAGGCGGTGTGCAGTTCCCGCAGATCGAAGAGATCACCCAGCCCGGCGATGCCGCCGTCGCCGCCGGGCAGGAAGACCACCAGGGCGAACAGGAAGTACATGGCCACGCCCGCGATGAGGGCGGTGCGAGGCCGGATGCGGCGCAACAGGATCAGCCACAGGCACAGCACGGCGTAGAGGGTCAGGATGTCACCGAGCCACAGGAACAGCACGTGCGCCAGGCCGATCAGGAACAGTGCACCGCACCGGCGGAACAGGCGCGGGAGGGGACCGACCCCGGCGCGCTGTGCCGCGGCGATCTGAAGGGTGAAGGAGTAGCCGAACAGGAACGCGAACAGCAGGTAGAACTTGCCGAGGAAGAACGCGTCCATCAGCGCGTAGACGAATCGATCGATACCCCCGTCGAAGCTCGGGTGCGGATCGTCGCCGGTGAAGGAGAAGAGCATCGTCGCCACTAGGACATTGGTGACCAGGATTCCGAAAAGCGCGAACCCGCGCAGACTGTCAACTTCTCCGATTCGCCGTCCGGCCACTACCGGTCGCGACTCCACCTGATCCGACATACCGGAAAAATTACGGCGCTCGGTGGGTGCCGCGCATCGGCCGGGAGCCCTATCCGGTCCGGGGTGAATCCTCCACGAGAACGATCCGACTGATCGACCTGCGCCGTATTGACTTCCCGCGCCACAGTCCGTAGGCGGGCTCGGCCGGGCCTCACACGCGCGCACACCGGACAGGGTGCGATCCACGTGATTCGCGCCGCGTCGGACCCGCTGCGAAAACCACCGGGTACCGCGCTCCTCCTGCTCCTCCTGCTCCTCCTGGCGAGGATGTCGGTGTGCCGCCGGGCGACGCCCGGATGGTGGGCATCACGGTCTACCCCGGAGAATCCCGCACCGGTATCCCCCGCAGGTGGGATTCGCGGGCGGTGAAGGTTCGGTAGCGTCGGTAACGTGCTGCCCCCGTTGACCGTTCGCCTGCCGGTCGTGTTCCGTGCGCTGGGAGTGGTGCTGGCGTGCCTTGTCACGGTGGTCGCGGGCGCACCGACGGCGCTGGGCGACGGGGTGGTCGGTGGGGCCGATCTCATGGTGGCCCAGTCGCTCGGTGATCGGGAGTTGACGCTGATCGTGCATCGCGCGCAACCGGTGCCGGGGCCGCTGCGAGTGGATGTGGTGACCCACAGTGGTTCGGCGGTAGGCACTCTCACCCTCGGTGTCGCGCCCACCGATCGCGCGGCGGCGAGTTCGTCGACCACCGTGCAGCTCACCGATCGCGCCGGACCGTATCCGGCGACATTGCGGGTCGAGCACGCGGGCCCCTGGGAACTGAGCGTGTCCGATGGTGAACGGACGGCGCGCATTCCGTTTCTGGTTGCGGCGCAGGTCGTCACACCGTGGGAGCGCGCGGCGTACGGCGGATTCTTCGCCGCGGGCGGACTGCTGCTGGCGGCGCTGGCGACCGCGCTGATCTCACGGCGGAGCTGGCCCGCGCTCATCCCGGTGGCCGCGATGATCGCGGCGCTGACGGTGGGGGTCACCGGGGCGACACTGTCGTCCAAGGCTCCGCAGCCGCGACCGGCGGGCAGTCTGCTCGATCCCACCTCCGGCAATGTCGGCGATCCGTATCCCGAACTGGGTCTGCCGTTGACCACGAATTACTCACGACCGCCGGCGAATCTGGCCGTGTCCGCGGAACGGTCGGGCACCGGCACCGAGCTCCGGTTGTCGCTGACCGATTCGGCGACCGGGCGGCCCGTGGATGATCTGCTGGTCAATGACGACGCACTGGTACACCTGATGATCGTCGGGCCGTCCGGGACGTTCTGGCATCGCCATCCGATCCGGACCGCGCCGGGCGAGTATCGAATCCGGTTGGACCTGAATCAATCCGGGGAGTACGCCGTCGCGGCCGAGTTGGCGCGGCGCGGTGGTGGGGTGCAATTGCTGCGATCCTCGTTGCGTGTCACGGCCGAGAACGTCTCTGCCCCGGGCAGTTCCGCCGCGTTGCCGAGCGGCGTCCTGACCGCGGATCAACCGCCGGGCCCCGCGCAGGGCGCCCCGGCCGCGGGGACACTGAATGCCGCCGACCTCGTCGCGGGCGAACCGGGAACGCTCACGGCACAATTCGGCGGCGCCGCCGATCTGCAACCGTGGCTCGGGATGCTCGGTCATCTGATCGCGGTCGGGCCGCTGCCCGACACCGCTCCGACCGGCACCGCTGCCTCGACCGCGCCCGTCTGGGCGCACGCGCACGCCATGCTGCCCGCGCGTGCGGTCGGCGCGCAGGCACCCGACGAAACGGTCGCCGCCTATGGACCGGATATCGCCTTCACCTTCACCTTTCCGCTGCCGGGCCGCTATCTGGTGTGGGCGCAGGCCGAACGCGGGTACACCGTGCTGACCCTGCCCGCCACGCTCGACGTCCGAGCGGCGGCGCCGCGATGACCGCGCGCCGGGGACTGCTCGCGGCCGCCGTCGTGCTGATCGCGGCGCTGCTCGCCTGGTGGGTGTGGCCCGGCGATGACGGAAAAGCGGCCCAGCACATGGCAGCCGGACCGTATCTCGTCGATCTGAGGGTGCCCGGCGGCAGCCCGCGCACCGGGGACAACACCGTCGAACTCGACATCACCGATCAGGGCGGCAGTCCCGTCGCACCGGAGAAGGTGTCGGTGGAACCCGCCATGCCGCAGATGGGGCACGCGCTGCCACCGAGCGTCGCGACGACCGACGCCCCCGGGCACTATCGCGCCACCGTGAACCTGCCCATGCCGGGGCAATGGGAGATCGCGGTGAACCTCTCAGGATCGGCGGGGACGGGACGCGCCACCTTCGCGGTGCGCGTCAACTGAGTCCAGAGCACCACTCACACCGGGAGACAAGGAAACACGACCCCATGGACCTCACCGCCGGTGGCCGCGGCCGGACCGCGACCGCCACCGCACCGCTCACCGTCAGACCCTGGCTGCCCGCCTCGATCCTGTTCGCCGCGAGCCTCACCTTCGCGGTCGGCTCCACCTGGGATATCCAGTGGCATGCCGATGTCGGGCCGGACACCTTCTTCACACTGCCGCACCTGTTCATCTACGCCAGTGCCGCCGTCGCCGGATTCACCAGTCTCGCGGTCATTCTCCTCACCTCGGCGGCCGGGCGCGCGGGCCGCACCGTGGACCGGGAACTCGGCGGACCCGGTATCGGGGTCTTCGGCCGGGCGTTCACCGCACCGCTCGGATACCTGGTCTCGGCGCTGGGCGCGGCCTCGTTCCTGCTGTACGGGCTGTGGGATCTGTGGTGGCACAGCCTGTACGGCTTCGACGCGGTGATCGACTCACCGCCGCATATCGGGCTGTTCCTGTCCAGCACCGTCATCTCCGTCGGCACGGTCATCGTGTTCGCCGCCGCGCGCGGACAACGCTGGGGCGATATCGGCGCGCTGGTTTCCCTCGCGCATCTGCTGACGTCGAGCACGGTCACCGCGCTGGCGGTTCAGCGACTCAGCTCCGGCAGCATCCGGTGGACCGTGGTGGTGACCGCGTTCATGGCGGTGCTGCTATTGGCCTCCGGCGCTGCCTTCCGGCGCGGCGGAGCGACCATCACGGCCGCCGTCGCATCGGTGATCCAGGGGGTGTTCTGGTGGTTCGCGCCCTGGGCCGCGCACGCCTACGCCGATTTCGTGGGACTGCCCGTGCGCGAACACCTTCGGGGGATTCCGACCACTCCGGCGCTCATCCCGTTCTGCCTGATCCCGGTCGGCCTGGTGATCGACCTGCTGGTGCGGCGGCGGATCGGACCGGAATGGCTGCTGCCGACACTGGCCGGCGGTCTCGGCGGGGCGATCATCGCCGGATTCGCCCCCGTGCAGAACGTCATCATCTACAGCTCGATCATGCCGCCCGGCGCCACGGTCACCGACACGATCATCGCCGGGGTGATCCTGGGTGCGCTCGGCGGATTCCTCGGCCGGCGCTTCGGCGACATGTTGCGGCTGGCCGCGATCACCTCGGGAGCTCGCGCATGATCAAGCGTCTACTGTCGTGCGCTGCAACCGTTCTCGCGGTACTCGGGCTGCTGGGAGTCAGCGCCGGGACGGCGGCTGCCTACCAGCCCGTGGACACCGTGCACACCGAGCACGTGCAGGCGGGGCCGTACGACCTGACCGTCGGATTCAGCGAATGGCCCTTGCGCGCAATGCAATCGCTGGACTTCACCTTCGACGCCGAGGGTGGGATCGACGACAAGTCCGGCACTCTCGCTCAGATCCAGCCGAACGGCAAGGTCCGGCGCAACGAAGCGCTGTCGCGGCACCCCCGCATGCGGGAGGTCTGGGGCTTGGACGTGCGATCCTTGGACAAGCAGGGCGACTGGACGTTCCGGTTCACCATCGACGGTCCACAGGGGCGCGGCGAGGGCGAACTGCGGAACCTGACGGTTCTCGAGCAGCCCGGGCCACCGCTCGGTCTGAGCTGGGCGCTGAGCACACTTCCGCTGCTGGGCCTGATCGTCTTCCTCACCTACGCCTGGCGGCGCACCCGCCCGGACACGCGTGAAGCCGTGACGCACTCCTGAGTCGACGCCTCGTGCGAATCCACGTGCACCCGCCGTCATACCGGAGGCGGGTGCGCTGTGGCGTTCGTCGCCCATGGTGACCTGACAGCAACTTCTTCTCCCCACATGGTCATAAGGTAAGGCTTCCCTAATCATTGCTTCGGCGGATCGGGGACGGAATGGCCTGCGTTGGGGTCCCGCCGACAGTCCACGCCCTTTTCGGGCGGGCACTGCGGCGTGGGCTGAAGAAGGGAAGATCGTGATCGACGGAAACAGTGTACTGCCAGGTCGCCGGGCCGTGCTCGGCGGAATGGCGGGGGCTGCGGCCTTTGCCGCGCTGGGGTGGACGCCCGCGTTCCGGGTGCCCGCCGCCCGCGCCGAGAGTGCGCTGACCGCACTGCCTTCGGGCCTCGAGGCGTATCGGCAGGCGTACGAGAACTGGTCGGGCGAGGTGCGCATCGATCAGATGTGGACATGTGCGCCGACCATGCCGCAGCAGGTCGTCGATCTGGCTAACTGGGCGCGAACCAACGGGTGGACACTGCGCGCACGCGGCAACTGCCACAACTGGTCGCCGTTGACGGCGCGACCAGGTGAGTCCCGGCGGGTGCTGCTGGTCGACACCACCCGGTATCTCACCGCCGTCAGCGTGCACCCCGGCGAACCCGCGGCGGTGACCGCGCAGACCGGCGTGCACATGGAGACGCTCATGACGATCGTGGAACGCGCGGGGTACGGCTTCACCGCGACGCCCGCGCCCGGCGATATCTCGCTGGGCGGTGTGCTCGCCATCGGCGGACACGGCACCGGGGTTCCGGCCGAGGACGAAACCCGCACGCCGGGACACACTTTCGGGTCGATCAGCAATCTGGTCGTGTCGTTGACCGCTGTGGTGTGGGACGAGTCGCTCGGAGTCTACGCACTGCGCACATTCCGACGCGACGATCCGGGCATCGCTCCCCTGCTGGTCAATCTGGGACGCACCTTCGTCACCGAGGTCACGCTACGGGTGGGGACGAATACGCGAGTCCGCTGCCGCAGCTACACCGATGTCGACGCCGAAACACTGTTCGCACCACGGCATTCCGCGGGTGAGAACGCGCTGACCGCATGGCTGGATCGGTCCGGGCGCGCCGAGGCGATCTGGTTCCCGTTCACCGACACGCCCTGGCTGAAGGTATGGGACGTCGCGCCGCGGCGGCCCGCCGAGGCCGCCGTCGTCGAGCAGCCTTTCAACTATCCGTTCTGCGACACCATTCCCGATCCGATCACCGATCTGATGGGCAAGGTCGCCGCCGGAGGGTACGGTCTCACCCCGGCGTTGTGCCGGATGCATCTGAGCATGGTCGATATGGGCTTGGACGCCACCGGGACTCGCGATATCTGGGGCTGGTCCAAGAACACGCTGCTGTACGTGCGGCCCACCACGCTCAAGGTCACCGCCAACGGATACGCCATCCTCACCCGGCGGGCCGACGTGCAGCGGGTGGTCAACGAGTTCTACGTCTACTTCCGCGATTCCCTCGCGCGCTACGCGGCCCAGGGCGCGTACCCGATGAACGGGCCCTTGGAGATTCGGGTGACCGGCCTCGACGACCCCGAGGATGTGGGCATCGACGGCGCGGTCGCCCCGACGCTGTCGGCCATTCGGCCGCGCACCGATCACGCCGACTGGGATGTGGCGATCTGGCTGGACATTCTCACCATTCCCGGAACGCCCCACAGCGATCGCTTCTACCGCGAGACCGAGAAGTGGGTGCTGGCCAACTACTCCGGCGAGTATGCCGAGTTGCGCCCGGAGTGGTCGAAGGGCTGGGGGTACAGCGACACCGCCGCCTGGGCCGATCCCGTGGTGGTCGGGGAGGTCGTCCCCGCCCGGTATCGAGACGGTCTGCCCGCCGGAAACTCGTGGGACACCGCGGTGTCCCTGTTCGAGCGGTACGACCCGCACCGCGTCTTCTCCAACGACTTCCTCGACACGCTGCTGCGCCGATGACCGGCCGCCGGGATCAGCCGACGGTGAACTCCGGGGAGGTGCCCGTGAAGCGCGAGAGCGCTCCCCCGGCGTCGCGGCTGTCACCGGTGTACTCGATGCGGTAACGACCCGATGCAGTGCCTTCGGGGATCGTCCACTGGATGCGGATGATCGAGGCGGCGTCCTGACCGTCGGGGCGGGACCAGTGCAGTTCGGTGCACCAGTCGTTGTCGTCGAAGACCCGGCTCCACGCCGAGCCCGACGCGCGCTGCACCTCGAAATAGGTTCCGCCGGTGTGCAGATCGTTGTTCGGGTGCGCACCCGCGAACTCCACCGCCGCGGTCGCGCCGGACGCGTAGGCCGCATCGGGCGCGGTGATCACGTCCCCGAAGGCGTGCCCGGCGGCGGGAACGTCGGCGGGGACGCCGGCCAGCAGGTTCGGCTGCAGACCCGAGGTCCAGTCCAGCGGGGCGGGTCCACGACCCAGGTCGATGCGGGCGGCCAGCGCCTTGGCGAGGCGGTCGAATTCCTGCATGTACGCCGAGAGCGTCCAGCGGCCGTACAGGGTCTCACCGCCCTCGTACTGTTGCGAGACATACTCTTCCGGCGTGGTGACGTAGCCGTTGTAGCCGTTCGCGTATCCCTGCAGCAGTACGTTCTCCACGGGCACCCCGAGCGCGCGGGCGACCACGCGCCGGATCCGCAGACCCGACACGATGGTGTATTCGGCCGGTCCCGAGGCAAGCACCAGATCTCCCAGGCGCATGATCTGGATCGCCACGGTCAGCGGCGCCCACGGTCGCGGCGGCAGGATGCCGAGCGGGGCGACGATCAGCTTGGGCGACTGCGCATCTCGCATCCACTGCTCGATCGGCGCGTCGAGTCCGCCGAGGGCGGCCACCAGGGGATTGGTGTCGCCCTCCTGCAGGAACGGCAGCTGGGTCTTCCAGTTGTCCTCGGAACTGGTGGCCGCGGCGGCGGCGCCCATCATGGCCGGTGCGGTGCGCGCGGGCTTGCCGTCGGGGGTGTACGCGCCGTCGATGGCGACATCGCCCATGTTCACGTAGTGCACCACCGCGTCCACGCCGCCGCTGCGCATGGCCTGCGCCGAGCCGAAAGCCGTACGCGCCGCCAGGAATTGGCGCTCGGCGATGAGAGAGCAGTTGAGCCGGTTGTCCTCGGTCGGCCCCGACGGATACCAGGGGCTGATGTTCAGGTTCGGCGTCATGTCACCGGCGTTGGTCTGCGCGAAGGCCGCCACGAAGCCGGGCTGACCGTCGAGGTAGCGCACGCCCATCTCGTCGTGTTCCCAGCGGTAGCTGGCGTAGCCCTTGTTGTCCGCGGCGATGAGGGTGTTGTGGTCGGTCAGCGAGGTGCCGTGGGTGGCGAACCAGGTGATCGCGCCGATGTCCTTGCCGCCCTGGCGAAGTCGCAGCACGGTCAGCATCGGGTCGATGGCGGTGTCCGGGAAGGCGGCCTTGTCCTCGGGCGGGTTCAGATCGTATGCCACCCGGGAGCGGTTGGCGCTGGCGTCGTGCAGTTCACCGCGACCCAACAGGAGACTGCCCGGAGCGAGCCGATCGTGCGCGGCGGCAATGGCATTGACGATGCCGTCGACCTCGGCATCGTGCGAGTTCTGCTGAAAACCGCTGGCGGCCAGCGAGTACGCGTATTCGCGCGCGGTGCCGCCGCAGGAATTGTGATTGTGGGTGGCGTTGAGATTGACGTTGCGCTCGGTGTACAGATCACCGAAGCGCTGGGCCAGCCGCGCCAGCACCGCCAGATGCACGGACTGGAACAGGCACGCGATATCGGCGGTCACGAACGCGACCCGATCGCCGGTGACCCGGTCCACGATGATGTAGGCGCGCGCCCAGGTGCGCATGAGCAGTCCGGAGGCGACCTGGTCGAGTTCGGAGTAGCCCATCATGCCCTGACCGGCGACCGCGCCGGTGCAGTCGGCGATGCCCGCGCCGACCAGGTAGTCCTGTCCGTCCGCCTCGCGCCGCAGCGGTTGCGCCACAGCCGATGCCGCCGCGGCGACGCCTCCCGCCAGCGCCACGCCCGCACTGCCGACCAGCATCGATCGCCGAGAAAACGCCACCACATGCTCCTTCGATCCTTGGACACCGGGTCGACCGCGACGGCCGCGAGCGGCTCGAGCGCTCGCGGACGCGTTCGGTGATCAGCGAAGCGTATTGGTCAATTGACCATTTGACTACCCGAGCGGCAAAACTCGCCGGAAGTGTATGCGCCGCAACCGCCGGAACCTACGGCACACCAGCGCGCCACGCGGGGAAAATGCCACCGAACCGCGCCGACGATCCGGCGCACTTTCCTGCCGGTAGTTCCACGGTGAGAGATCGCGTCACTCGGTCGACCCCGGTCGATTCGGCATGGCCCGAGCCACCGCCCGCGATCTCTACTCGGCTGCCCCCTTGATCACCGACCACTGGGTGACCGGGAGTTGCGGACGCCAGGAGGTGAAGCCGCCGAGAGGTTCGGCGCGGTAGATCTGGACGCGGCGCTGGGTGCCGCCGTAGCGGGCGGCGAGGGTGGTGAGCAGGGCTTCCGATTCGGCGGTCACCGCGTTCGCGACCAGGCGACCGCCCGGGCGCAGGCGCTGCCAGCAGGACTCGAACATGCCGTCCTGGGTGAGGCCGCCGCCGAGGAAGATCGCATCGGGGGCGGGAAGATCGCCGAAGGATTCGGGAGCGCCCGCACGGACCTCGACCCGGGGAACGCCCAGGGCCGCGGCGTTCTCCGCGATCTGCTTGCGGCGACTTTCGAGGCGTTCGAAAGTGACTGCGCGGCAGCTGGACTGGGTGCGGCACCATTCGATGGCGATGGTGCCCGAGCCGCCGCCGACGTCCCACAGCAATTCACCCGGAGCGGGGGCGAGGGCGGCCACGGTGAGGGTGCGAACCTCGGACTTGGTGAGCTGACCGTCGCCGCCGTAGACGGCATCGGGCAGACCGGGGAGCCGGGTGAGCCTCGGGGCGTGCGGATCCGCGACGCATTCGAGGGCGAGGATGTTCAGCGGATCGCCCGGCGGACGGTCCCATCCGGCCGCCACCGCCACCTCGATCCGCTCGTCCGGGCCACCGAGTTGTTCCAGCACGGTGAGCGTGGACGCGCCGAAACCGTTGCGGGCCAGCAGGTCCGCCAGTTGCGACGGCGTGTGCTCGTCGGAGCTGAGCACCAGAATCCGTCGCCTGTCGGCCAGTTCGGGCAGCACCGTCTCGAGGCGGCGGCCCACCGCGCTCACCACGGGGGTCTCGGCCAGCGCCCACCCGAGCCGGGCGCACGCCAGCGAGGCCGACGACGGCTGCGGAATCACCCGCAGCGCAGCCGATCCCACCAGGCGAGTCAGGGTCACGCCGATCCCGAAGAACATCGGATCACCGCTGGCGAGCACGCACAGCCGTCGTCCAGCGGCACCATCGAGCAGTCCGGGCAGCGCCGGGACCAGGGGCGAGGGCCACACCACCCGGTGAGCCGCACCGGCGCCGTCCGGAATCAGCGCGAGTTGGCGATCGGACCCGAACAGCACCTCCGCCGCCGCGATCTCGCGCCGCGCCGAACCACCCAACCCGTCCCAGCCGTCCGCTCCGATCCCCACCACGGCGATCGGATGCGCCCCGGCCCAACGGTATTCGTGCGGCTGCGGCGCCATCACCTGCCCCGTCCCGTTCCACACCACGAGGTCGCGAGAACCACGCCGCCACTCGCCACCGAGGCCGAGTCACCGCGCGCTCCGCACCTCACCTCGTCGATCACCCCGCGGTTCGGCTCGCCCCACAACGCGACGGTTCCGCCCACGAGCGTTCCCGCACCGGGCTTCTCGCCGTGGGAACGCGGGAGTGATGCTGCGCGACGCTCGTTCATCGCGGCGCTTTGCGCCAGATCGCGCGAGGGGTGTAGCGCATGGCGGTGAACACCAGGCGCAGGCGGCGCGGCACCACGACGATCTCGGCGCGGCGGTACAGGCCCGCGATCACGCCGTCGGCGACCTGGTCGGGGGTGCTGGCCAGGGGTGCGGGCTTCATGCCCGCGGTCATGCGGCCGATGACGAAGCCCGAACGCACCAGCAGCAGGTGAACTCCGCTGCCGTGCAAGGCATCCTGCAATCCGGAGGTGAAGCCGTCCAGGCCGGCCTTGGCCGCGCCGTAGACGTAGTTGGCGCGCCGCACACGCACGCCCGCGATGGAGCTGAAGACCACGATCTGTCCATCGCCCTGTGCGCGAAAGAGATTCGACAGGGTGGTGAGCACATTGACCTGCGCCACGAAGTCGGTCTGCACCACCGCGACCGCGTGCGCCGGATCCTCTTCCGCGAGAGCCTGATCCCCGAGTATGCCGAACGCCAGCACCGCGACGCCGATCCGCCCGTGCTCGGCGATGATCTTGTCCAGTAACGGGGCGTGGCTCGTCAGATCGTCGGCGTCGAATTCCACGCAGTGCACCTCGGCGGCGCCAGCCTGCCCGAGTTCTCGCCGCTGTTCCCGCAGTTCCTCGCTGCGGCGCGCGGCCAGGATCACCACCCGGCCGGGCGAGAGCCTGCGCGCCACCTCGAGTCCGATCTCACTGCGTCCGCCGAGCAAGAGCACGACGCCTGCATCGACGTCCCGCGATCCGAATGCCATGGCCGACAGTCTGCCATCCACACCCGATCGCTATCGTCGAGATCATGCCGAGTACCTCGACGAGTCCCGTGCTGTCTCCCGCCGCGGCCCAATTCGTGACCGATCGTCATCTCGCCACGCTGTCCACTCTGCGCGCCGACGGCACCCCGCATGTCGTCGCGGTCGGGTTCACCTGGGATGCCGAGGCGGGGATCGCCCGGATCATCACCGACGGGGGTTCGGTCAAGGTCGCCAACGTGCGGCGCTCCGGATACGCCGCCGTCAGCCAGGTCGAGGGCCCGCGCTGGCTCACGCTCGAGGGGCCCGCCACGATTCTTCAGGACCCGGTCTCGGTCACCGAGGCCGAGGTCCGCTACGCCGGCCGGTACCGCGAGCCGCGCGAGAACCCGACCCGCGTGGTCATCGCCATCACCGTGCGGCGAGTGCTGTGCAGCGGCACCCTCAAGCCGAGCGCGACCGCCCACTGACCCCGTCGAGGGAACATTGCGGCGGGGCGGTGACATGCGGAGATGCTCTCTGTATTCTCTAAGAATGGGTTACGAATGGTTGTCATCGGCAACCAACCTGAATGACGGTTTGACGGCTGAAGCGGTGATCGGAGCGCTTTCCGATACGCGACGGCGCTGGGTGCAGTCGGTCTCCACCAAAACGGGTGCCCCCGGACTGGCGGTGTGGACGCGCACCCTGGACGGCACACCGATCCTGGTGGTCCTGCGACCACTGGGCGGGTTCGATCACCAGATCGTGCACGCCGCGCCGATGACAGCCAACCAGGTGACCGCTTTCGAAGAATGGGAGGCGAACCAATGAGCACGAAAGACAACGACTTCCGTGGGCTCGCGGACGCGGAGGACCTCGCCGCTGCCGCCGCCGCGGGAGAACTGGTCTTCGGCGACACCCTGGACGCCGACGCCGTACTGCCGTCCCGAATCGCCGTGCGCGAGACCGCGGACGACACCCTCGTGGTGACCACCGTCCGGCTCACCGTGCGCCAGCGCCGCCGAGCCGAGGAGATCGCGGCCGACCGCGGCACCGATCTGGCCTCGCTCATCCGCAGCTGGGTGGACGAGGGCATCGCCGAGGAAGATCAGGACTACTCGGTCTCCGCGGCCGACATCAAGCGCATGCTCGCGGGCCTGCGCCGCACCGCCTGACACCGCTCGAACGTCGAGTGAGCCTCGGGTCGGGACCCCGGACGCACCTCACCGGGTGATACCGGCACGACCTGATCAGTTTCGGCCGCTCGCACCGTCTACCCTCCCGAATCGATTCTCGGAGAGAAGGTAGAGGGTATGACCGCGCTTCAGCACGTCCTGGAATCTCACATCGACAGCGGCGCGCTGCCGGGTGCGGTCGCGCTGGTCGCGGACCACGACCGGATCGAAATCGCCGCGGCCGGGTCCGCACACTCCGACGGCACCCATCCGATGACCCCCGATTCGATCTTCCGGATCGCCTCCCTCACCAAGCCGATCACCGCCGCGGCACTGCTGCTGCTGGTCCAGGACGGCCGGCTCGGACTCCACGACCCGGTCGACGACCTGCTGCCCGAACTCGCGAATCCACTCGTCGTACGCACACCCGCCGGCCCGATCGACGATGTCGTCCCCGCCGACCGCCCGATCACGGTGTTCGATCTGCTCACCTCCCAGGCCGGATTCGGGTTCGCCTCCGATTTCACGCTGCCCGCCGCGCAACCGCTGTTCGAGGTCCAGCGGGACGGCCGCGAACCGCAGAGCTTCCCGCCGCCGGACGAATGGATGGCCGCGCTCGGGCGGGTTCCGCTGCTCGGACAACCGGGCACGACCTGGCTGTACGACACCTGTTCCGCGGTGCAGGGCGTGCTGATCGCGCGCGCTTCGGGCAGTTCGCTCCCGGATTTCCTGGCCGAGCGCCTCTTCGAACCGCTGGGCATGGTCGATACCGCCTTCACCGTGCCCGCCGCCCAGCGGCACCGCTTCACCAGCTACTACCGGCACGGCGAGCACGGTCTCGAACTCGCCGACGCACCCGACGGGCAGTGGAGCACCCCGCCGGCGTTCCCACTCGGCTCGGGCGGGCTGACCGGAACCGCCGGGGACTGGCTGCGATTCGCGCGCATGCTGCTCGCGGACGGAGTCGCGGAGAACCAGCGTGCGGTGCTGTCGCCGGAGTCGGTGACGCTGATGACCACCGACCACACCACACCCGAGAGCCGCGCCTTGGGCGAGCTGTTCCTGGAAGGCCAGGGCTGGGGATGCGGCGGATCGGTCGACATCGCCACGCTCGAGCCCTGGAACATCCCCGGCCGCTACGGCTGGGTCGGCGGCACCGGAACCTCCGCGCACATCGTGCCCTCCACCGGATCGATCGCGATCCTGCTGACCCAGGTCGGCATGGACAGCCCCGTCCCGGATCCGTGGATCCGGGACTTCTGGAGCTACACGGCCACTTTCACGCGCGCATGACTCTGCGGCGGTATCAGGCGATGCGCGAACCGGATTCCGGCACGCGGCCGTGCGAGCGGCGCGACCGGCTACTCCGCTACAACCGGGTCAAGCCGTGGGGGCGCTTGTTCATGGACTCGCAGCCGTCCTCGGTGACCACGACGATGTCCTCGATGCGCGCACCCCAGTAACCGGGGAAGTACACGCCGGGTTCGATGCTGAAGGCCATACCGGCCTCGAGAATCAGGTCGTTTCCCGCAACGATGTACGGCTCCTCGTGCACGGACAGGCCGATGCCGTGGCCGGTGCGGTGCACGAAGTACTGACCGATCCCGGCGGCGGTGAGCACGTCGCGACCGGCCGCGTCGACGGACTGCGCGGTCACGCCCGGACGCACGGCCGCGACCGAAGCCGCTTGTGCCCGTTCGAGTTCCGCGAACTGCGCGGCGATCTCCTCGTCCGGATCGCCCAGCACGTAGGTGCGGGTGGAATCGGAGTAGTAGCCGGGCTCGACGGGTCCGCCGATGTCCACGACCACCACGTCACCGTCCTGGATGACACGCTGGGACACCTCGTGGTGCGGGTCCGCGCCGTGCGGGCCGCTGCCCACGATGACGAAAGCCGCTGCGGTGTGGCCCTCTTCGATGATCGCGGCGGAGATGTCGGCCGCCACCTCGGCCTCGGTGCGCCCGGCGCGCAACCACTCGCCCATGCGCGCGTGCACCCGGTCGATGGCGGCTCCGGCTCGGCGCAGCGCGTCGATCTCGCTGGCGTCCTTGAACATTCGCAACTGGCGCAGCACCGGGGTGGCCGAGACCGGCACCGTGCCGAACT
Organism: Nocardia jejuensis NBRC 103114; assembly: GCF_001613145.1. Lineage (GTDB taxonomy): Bacteria > Actinomycetota > Actinomycetes > Mycobacteriales > Mycobacteriaceae > Nocardia > Nocardia jejuensis. Next base: position 48,232 of record NZ_BDBU01000001.1, on the reverse strand, counting down.
GCTCGGCGATGGGCAGCAGGTGCAGGGCGGGCATTGCGTCGTCGACGGCGGTGCGCGCGCCGGCGTTGAGCACGGACTTCACGATCCGGTACGGATCGACGCCGTCGACCCAATCCTGCACGGCCAGACCGAGTTCGCCCGCCGCGGACTCCTTCAGCGAGGCCAGCTCCATCTTCGGGATCACCACCGAGGGCGTCTCACCGCTCGCCGGGATCACCAGGCAGGTCAGCCGCTCGAACGATTGCGCCCGGGAACCGATGAGATACCGCAGGTCGGGGCCGGGAGTGATGAGCAGCGCGTCCAGATGCGAAGTGCGCGCCAACTCCGCCGCCCGCTCCAACCGGGCCCCGTAGACCTCCGCCGCGAACCGTGACTCGTCATGAGAGCTCATTGCTCCGACGCTACCCGTTCGGACATATCGCCTTCCACCGAACCGGGCCGGATTCCCCCTCGGCCAGGTTCGACGGCGGGCCTATCCGACATCCTGTCGGCGGTTCCCGGTACCGTCACGGGTCATGAGCACCCCTGCCGCCGGTCCGCTGCTGCTGCTCGACGGAGCCAGTCTCTGGTTCCGCGCCTTCTACGCCATTCCGGAGAAGATCACCGCGCCCGACGGGCGTCCGGTGAACGCGCTGCGCGGCTTCACCGACATGGTCGCGGCGCTGACCAAGCAGCACTCCCCCAGTCGGCTCGTGGTGTGCCTGGATCTGGATTGGCGCCCGCAGTTCCGGGTCGATCTGATCCCCTCGTACAAGGCGCACCGGGTCGCGGAAACCGTCGACGCCGCACCCACGGGCGACCGGGCCGCCACCGAGGTCGAGGCCGAGGAGGTGCCCGACACCCTCACCCCGCAGGTCGACATGATCATGGAGGTGCTCGCCGCGGCCGGAATCGCCACCGCCGGCGCGGTCGGGCTCGAGGCCGACGACGTGATCGGCACCCTCGCCACTCGCGAGTGCACCGACGAGGTCATCGTCGTGAGCGGGGATCGCGACCTGCTGCAGCTGGTGCGCGACACCCCCGCGCCGCGCGTGCAGGTGTTCTACGTCGGGCGCGGTCTGTCCAAGGCCGAACTCTGGGGACCGGCCGAGGTGTCCGCCAAATACGGTGTGCCGGAAGAGAACGCGGGCCCCGCCTACGCCGATATGGCCGCTCTGCGCGGGGACGCCTCCGACGGCCTGCCCGGCGTCGCGGGCATCGGCGACAAATCCGCCGCCCAGCTGATCAGCAAGTTCGGCTCGGTCGAGGCGCTGCGCGCGGCCGCCGCCGATCCCGATTCCGATATGGCCAAGGGCATGCGCGCCAAACTCGTTGCCGCCGAGGACTATCTGAAGGCCGCGGCTCCGGTCGTGCGGGTCGTCCAGGATGCCGAGGTGGACCTGTCCGGTTCCGACGTGCTCCCCCGTACCCCGGCGGACCCGGACCGGCTGGCCGAACTCGCGGTGGCCTACAACGCCGAAAGCCCGGTCAAACGGCTGCTGTCGGCCATGTCCAAGCGCTGAGGGCGCTCAGCGCCGCGGACCGACGGGCCAGGTTTCGGGCTTGCCCTCCGGGTCCGTGATCGCGGCCTCGGTGAAGTAGTTGCCGACCAGCGTGCGCAGCGTGATGTGCGTCGGGGCTTGTTTTTCCGAGCCGGAGGCGCAGTTGGGCACGCAGACGCGGCGGAACTGGGTCCCGTCGCCCTCGGCGGTGTCGGGGCCCCAACTGGTCCAGGTGATGTTCTGGACGCTCAGGCCGCCGTCGCCGCAGGCCAGCAGCATGCGGGCGGGCTTCACGACCGGATTGTTCGCGACACAGTCGTTCACGACGGGCGCCGGTGGGGACGCGGCGGTCGTGGTGGCGGGCTTCACCGAATTCGATTCCGCCGCACCGGTGGTGGACTGCGAGCAGCCCGCGGTGAGAAACAGCGTGGTGGCCGCCAGAGCCCAGATCGTCCGGCGGGCAGTATTCTTCGACATCGCTTCCCCCGAAAAGAGAACGGAGCGGGCGCTCGCCGTGTGCGGACGCCCATCCGATGTTCGATGCGGACGTCGCCTAGCTGGGGCGACCGACCTCGTAGGTCCCGTCATCCTTGGTGATCTTGATGGTGACCTTCTTGGCCTCGCCACCCACCTTGAGGGTGCAGTCGAAGGTCTTGTCGACCTCGACCTTCTGGCCCGACGGGCAGCTCACGTCCTGGACATCCTCGATGCCGTAGGAATCCTTGAGCACCTTCTGGACACCGGTCGCGACCGACTTGTCGTCCAGTTGATCCTTGGCGGTCAGGAAGACCACGCCGGCGATGATCGCGCCGATCACGACCACCGCGCCGATCGCGAGACCGATGATCAGGCCGGTCTTCTTCTTGGGAGCCGGCTGCCCGGGCCAGGGCTGACCCGGCTGCGGCTGGCCCTGCTGATTCCAGTCCTGCGGACCGGTCTGACCCGGCTGCTGCCACTGCGGCTGGCTCTGCTGCCCCCACGGCTGCTGACCGGTCTGCGGCTGCTGGCCCCATTCGGGCTGACCCGGCTGCGGCTGGCCCGGCTGGGGCTGACCCGGCTGCGGCCACTGCGGCTGACTCTGGCCCCAATTCTGCTGCGGCTGCTGCGGCTGGCTCTGCCCCCACTGCTGCGGCGGCTGTTGCTGCTGAGTGGGGTCGTTCCACTGGCCGGCCTGCTGGCCGGGCTGCTGCCCACCCCACTGCTGAGTCGGATCGGCGCTGCCGGGCGCGGGCTGACCGCCGCCCCAATGCTGCGTCGGATCGTTGCGCCCATCCCCTGCTCCAGGGGCGTCGTTCGGTCCGTACGGGCCGCTCATTTGCTTGCCTCCACTCGCAATCCGTCCTACACACGCTAGCCCCCCGAGCAGGTGCACGCTCGTGAACCCACTGCGGTCGGTGTCAAAGAATCAAAGCATGCTCACTGAATACAAGCACAGTCACTTCTGCTATGCCGCGTCCACCGCCACGACACCCCGTCGGATCGCGCGGACCGCCTTGGACGCGGTGGCAGCCACCTCGGTGTCGTCCGCGGTGTTGTGAATCTGGTCCAGCAGGTCGATCACCTGACGGCACCAGCGCACGAAATCGCCCGCGGACAGCGAGTTTCCGCGATCACCACTGGCGAGCAGGGCATCGGCGAGGTCGTCGCCGCGCGCCCAGGTGTACATGCCGGACAGGAAACCCAGGTCCGGTTCGCGGGTGGGTGGGAGCCGATGGCGCGATTCGTCGGTGCGCAACTGCGCCCACACGCCGATGGTGGCGTCCACCGCCCGGCGAATCGGCTCCGTCGGCCCCGACGCGCCGAGATAGCCGCCCTCCTGGCGTGATTCGAACACCAGGATCGACACCGCCGCGGCCAGTTCGGCCGGACCCAGTCCACGCCACAACCCCTGACGCAGACTCTCGGCCACCACCAGATCGGTTTCGGCGTAGATGCGGGCCAGACGACGGCCGTCCGCGGTCACCTCACCGTCGGCGACATAGCCGCGCTCGGCCAGCAGCGCCAGAATCCGATCGAAGGTCCGCGCCAGCGAGTTGGTGGTCGCCGCCACCTGCTCACGCATGGACTCGGTTTCGCGTTCCACCCGGTTGTAGCGTTCACCGACGCGCGCCAACTGTTCCCGATCCCGCCGCGCATGCGCGGGATGATTGCGCAAAGCGGTACGCAGCGTCTGCAATTCGCGATCGTCCGCGGCCTTGGCCCGCGGTCCGCGCCGTCCGCGGCCCGGCGGCGTGATGCCGATGTTGCGCAGCGAGGACGCCAGATCCTTGCGCACCCGTGCGGTGCGGTGATCCACGTGCCGAGGCAGGCGCAGATGACCCAGCGAGTGCGCGGGCGTCGGGAAGTCAGCCGCGGAGACCCGCCCGGCCCACTTGTCCTCGGTGAGCACCAGCGGACGCGGATCACCCGGTGTCGCATCGGGTTCCAGGATGACGGCCAAACCCTGCCTGCGACCCGACGGGATCGCCACCACATCCCCGCGCCGCAGCGCGATCAGCGCGGCCACCGCCTCGGACCGGCGGTCCGAACGGCCCTGCCGCTCCAGACTCCGTTCCCGCTCCCGAATGCGTTCGCGCAGTTGGAAGTACTCGAGGAAATCGTCGTCACCCAGCTGGGAGCGCAGCTTGCGCAGCTGGGATTCGTTGCGCTCGATCCCGCGGACCAGGCCCACCACCGAGCGGTCCGCCTGGAACTGGGCGAAGGAGCGCTCCAGCAGTGCCCGCGAATCGACCGCGCCCATTCGATCGACGAGATTGATCGACATGTTGTAGCCCGGCCGGAACGAACTGCGCAGCGGATAGGTGCGCGTGGAGGCCAGACCGGCGACCGCGCTGGTGTCCACCTCGGGCTGCCACATGACCACCGCGTGACCCTCGACGTCGATGCCGCGCCGCCCGGCTCGGCCGGTGAGCTGGGTGTACTCACCCGGGGTGAGCTCGGCGTGGGTCTCGCCGTTGAACTTCACCAGCCGTTCGAGCACGACCGTGCGCGCGGGCATGTTGATGCCCAGAGCCAGTGTCTCGGTGGCGAATACGGCTCGCACCAGCCCGCGCACGAACAGATCCTCGACGGTGTGCCGGAACGCGGGCAGCATGCCGGCGTGATGCGCCGCGAACCCGCGGTGCAGCGCCTCGCGCCATTCCCAGTAGCCCAGCACCTCGAGGTCGCTGCGCGGCAGATCACCGGTGTGCCGCTCGATGATCTCGTCGACCTGCGCGCGATCCTGCTCGCGCGAGAGATCCAGGCGCGAGCGCACGCACTGCGCGAGCGCGCCGTCGCAGCCGGCCCGGCTGAAGATGAAGGTGATGGCCGGCAGCAGGCCCGCCTCGTCGAGCCGGGAGATCATCTCCGGGCGCGGGGTCGGGCGGAAATTGCGGCGCGGTCCGCCGCGCCGCCCCGGCACGCCGAAGCCGTCCATCCGATCCTGGGTCTCGCGATGCTTGATATATCGCACCAGGTCCTGGTCCACGACCACCCGCTGATCGCTGGACTTGGAATCGAACAGATCGAACATCCGCCGACCGACCATGACGTGCTGCGAGAGCGGAATCGGGCGCACTTCGTCCACGATCACCGCGGTGTCGCCGCGCACGGTCTCCATCCACGCGCCGAACTCCTCGGCGTTGCTGACCGTGGCCGAGAGGCTCGCCAGGCGCACCTCCGGCGGCAGATGCAGGATGACCTCCTCCCACACCGCGCCGCGGAACCGGTCGGCGAGGTAGTGCACCTCGTCCATGACCACGTACGAAAGCCCGTGCAGCGCATCGGAACCCGCGTACAGCATGTTCCGCAGCACCTCGGTGGTCATCACCACGACCGAGGCGTTCGGGTTGATCGACTGATCCCCGGTCAGCAGCCCGACCCGCTCACGCCCGTACCGGGCGGTGAGGTCGGCGAACTTCTGGTTCGACAGCGCCTTGATGGGCGTCGTGTAGAAGCATTTACCGCCCGAGGCCAATGCCAGATGCACCGCGAACTCGCCGACCACGGTTTTACCGGCGCCGGTGGGCGCGCAGACGAGCACACTGTGCCCGCCCTCGAGCGCCACGCACGACTCCAGCTGGAACGGATCGAGCTCGAATTTCAACTCGGCGGAGAATGCCGCCAGTTCGCCAGTAAGCGACCTTGATGTCACATGTCAGAGGGTATCGGAGTAATCCGACACGGCTCGGGTGGTTTTTTCCGGTGTCGCCGTGACCGGCGCACTCGCGCCGACCGGTTCGGGCCGTTCGACCGGATCGGCCGTGCCCACCGAACCGGGTGCGTCCGCGAGCGGGGAGGCCTCGTCGTCGGACAGGTTGTTCCAGGCCTGCGCATTGCGCGCCTTGCGCTTGTCGTTGATCCGCGCGATCTGCACCGCGACCTCGAACAGCACGGTCAGCGCCAGCGCCAGCGCCAGCATCGAGATCGGATCCTGCGGGGTGACCACCGCGGCGAACACGAACAGGCCGAAGATCAGGCCGCGCCGCCACTTCACCAGGCGCTCGTAGGTGAGCACGCCCAGGAAGTTCAATCCCACGATCAGCAAAGGAGTTTCGAAGCTCACCCCGAAGATGATCAGCAGCTGAATGATGAAGCTGAAGTATTGCGAACCGCTGAGCGCGGTGATCTGGACGTTGTTGCCGATCGTCATCAGGAAGCTCAGCGCGTGCGCGACCACCCAGTAGGCCAGCACCGCACCGGTCACGAAGAGCACCGCACCGGAAGTGACGAACGAGATCGCGTACTTGCGCTCCTTGGCGTACAGACCCGGGGTGATGAACGCCCAGATCTGATAGAGCCAGATCGGGCACGCCATCACCACGCCCGCGGTCACCGCGACCTTCAGACGCAGCATGAACTGCTCGAACGGCGCGGTCGCCAGCAATCGACACGCCCCGTCGGGGCTCAGATTCGCGCGCGCGGAGGCGGGCAGCTCGCAATACGGTCCGGTCAGCACATCGCCGAGGCTCGAGATGCCGAAGAAGGAATCGGTGTACCAGAAGAAGCCCAGCAGCGTGGTGAGCGCGATCGCCGCGATCGCGATGAGCAGCCGTTTGCGCAGCTCCGCGAGATGATCGACCAACGACATGGTGCCGTCGGGATTCGTTCTACGCCGACTGCGCCGGGGGTCGAACGGAATGCGCATGACTGTATTGCCTCGCTGATCGCCTGGCGCCGGACCTGGACAAGACTCATCCCGGGACGAATCCGCTCATCCCGGGAACGAACGTGTAGCGATTACGCCTTGTTCAGGTCGGACTTCGCCGGCTGTACAGGGTCAGCGGCGACCGGCTGCGCGGCGGGGAGCTCGGGTGTGGCGGCGGGCTGCGCGGCAGGAGCCTGCGCGGCGGGGGCGGCCTTGTCTCCGTCGTTGTGCATCTCGTTCATCTCGCTCTTGAAAATACGCAGCGAGCGTCCGAGACCCCGGGCGGTGTCCGGAAGCCGCTTGGCTCCGAACAGGACCAGGAACAGCAGCGCAATGATGATCCAGTGCGTCGCGCTCAGTGAACCCATCGACTTCCTCCAATATTGTGGTGCCTCGATGCTACCCTGCCGCGTTCCGCAGCTCGGTGAGCAGTTCGGCGCCGGACCAGGTGCGTTTGTCACCGTTCTCCGCGGCGTTCACGAGTTCGATCAGCCGCCGGTTCACCGGGGTCGGCAATCCGACCATAGCGCCGAGACTCACGATTTCACCGCACAGCCAGGCTATTTCGGTCTTGCGCCCGGCCGCGAGGTCATCGGCCATCGAGGAACGCGCCACCGGATCGATAGCCAGCACCTTGCCCGCGACCCGGCGGAACAGTCCGTCCGGCACAGTGAGCAGGCGCACCATCACCTCCGGCGGCAACGCGGTGAGCCGGGCCGGGCGAATGCGCGCCTTGGCCATGGCCGTCACCGCCTCCTGCTGGGCCAGGGCCAGGCAGCGACGGTAATCGCGGTTGCCCAACTCCTCGCGCAGCGGGCGGCCGGACAGGGCATTGATGGGATTGTTGAGGTTCAGCAGCAGTTTCGCCCACTGGATGGGCAGCAGGTCCGCGTAGCGCTTCACGCCGAGCCCGGATTTGCTCAGCACCGGCGCGAACCGATTGAGCACCGCGTCATCGGCGATCGCGACGCCGCCGGCGGTGCCGCGATGGAACCGGCCGTCCTGGTTGTGCACGACGTTGAACATGACCATTCCGGCCAGCACCACGCACGTCGGCAGGATCTCCCGGATCACCGCGTCGTTGCCGATGCCGTTCTGCAGGCTGATCACCACCGTGCCGGGCTTCAGCAGCTTCGAGAGCTGGTGGGCGGCGCTGGCGGTATCGGCTGATTTCACGCAGATCAGCACCAGATCCGCCGCGTCCGAGGGTTCGGTGGCGGTATGGAATGCGGTGGGATCGACTCGCTCGTCGCCGCCGTCCAGGTCGGTCAGGCGCAGGCCGTGTGCCTCGAGTTCACCGAGCATCCGCGGGCGGCCGACGAAGGTGACCTCGGCGCCCGCCGCCGCCAGCTTGCCGCCGACGAAGACACCGATGCTGCCGGCGCCGAGCACCATCACCCGCTGGGCCGTGGACAAGGGAACGGTCAAGCCGGACCTACCCCCTCCAGGCCGCTGGGTGTGAGCGCCTGTGAATCGTCTTGCGCCAGAGCCGAATACGCGTTCAGAGCCGCACCCGAGCGATCCCGGACCGCGGTGACCAGCTCCGGCGGGCCCAGCACGGTGACCGCCGCGCCGAAACCGAGCAGCAGGCGCGCCATCCAGTCCAGCGTGGCGAACCGCATGGTCGCCTCGATTCCGCCGTCGGCGTGCACGGTGACGCGGTGCATCGGGTACTGCTCGAGCACCCAGGCGAAATCGGGGTGAATCAGCAAGCGCGCCAGCGGAACCGCCGGATCGTCGACGAACAGGTCCAGGGCGGTGGTCTCGTCGGTGGCGTCCAGCGGCGGGCGAGCGGGCTCGTCGAGTTCGGTGGCCTCCTCGATGCGGTCGAGGCGGAACAGGCGCACGCCCTCGGACCGGCGGCACCACGCCTGCAGGTAGCTGTTGTTGTCCACCAGCATGATTCGAATCGGATCGACCGTCCGGGCGGATACCACGTCACGGCTGGCGGAGTAGTAGACCAGGTGCAGGGCGTGCTCGTGCTCGAGTGCCGAGCGGACCGTCGCCACCGCGGGCGCCTGTACCGGCACCGGCAGTACCGGACCCTGGAACACCCGTCCGGCGATGGCGGATTCGAACTTGGCGATGGCCGAGTGCGCGGCGCTGGGATCGACCATGCCGGGCAGATCCGCGATCGAGCGCAGCGCCACCAGCAGGGCCGTGGCCTCGAGCGAGGTGAGCCGCAGCGGGCGATCGATACCGGCGGAGAAGGTGACCTCGATGCTCTCCTCGGAGAACGACAGATCGATCAGATCGCCGGGGCCGTAGCCGGGCAGACCGCACATCCAGAGCTGATTCAGGTCGGTCATCAGCTGTTTGGTGGTCACGCCCAGTTCGGACGCGGCCTCCGCGGCGCTGATACCCGGGTTGGCCTGGAAGTACGGCACCATGTTCAGCAGTCGCGCCAGCCGCACCGACAACCGGCTCCCGGCCGCCGCGGCACTCGACCGGCGTCCATCGGACGCGCGCGCGGTCGCGCTCTGCGCGCCACGGCGCTCGCGAGAGCCCGCGTTGTTCCGGGCGCCTTCGTCCCCGTCGCTCACGCCGACACCTCCGTACGCTTCAGAACCGACTCGAGCCGGGCGATCACATTGTCCCGCAACTCCGGTGGGGCCAGCACCAGCGCATCGGCTCCCAGTCCGGTGATGAGCCGCGCGAGCCAGTCGCGCGAGCGGATCGGCACCTCCACGATCGCACCGGGACGACCGGCGACCGTGCGCTGCTCCATGAGCGCGCCGAGCCGGCGGATCTCCTGGCCTCGACCGTCGGCCACCCAGACCGTGGCCGAACCGGTGATGGGCGCCTGGCCGGTGACCTGCGCGACCAGCTCGCGGATATCGACGTCCTCGGGTTTGTGCACCACGTTCGACGGGCCGTACGCGGTGACGTCCGCGCCGATCCGCGAGATCCGGAAGGTTCGGGTCGCATTGCGGGCATTGTCGTGCCCGACCAGGTACCAGCGGCCGTGATGGGTGACCACACCCCACGGGTTCACATCACGCTCGACCGGCTCACCGTGCGACTGCCGATGCTGGAAGCGCACCGCCCGCCCGGCGTCGATGGCCGCGAGCAGCTTGCCCAGCACGGGTTCGGAACCGCGGGTGCGCGCCGGCACCGCGGGCACCGCCGAGACAGCGGTGTCGGGCTCGACGTGGATGCCCGCCGCGCGCAGCTTGAGCAGACCGCCCTCCGCGGCCGCGGCCAGTTCCGGGGACTCCCACAATTGCACCGCCACCGCGACGGCGGCGGACTCCGCGCTGGTCAGATCGATATCGGGTAGCTCGTACGCGTCCCGATTGATCCGGTAGCCCTCGACGCCCGAAAGCCTGCTCACCGGACCGATTTCCAGGGGTATGCCCAGGTCGCGCAGCTCGTTCTTGTCCCGCTCGAACATTCGGCTGAACGCCTCGTCGCTCGCGGAATCCTCGTACCCGGCGACGCTGTCGCGGATACGTTCCGCGGTCAGGAATTGGCGGGTCGACAGCAGCGCGATAACCAGATTCATCAACCGCTCGACCTTGGATATCGCCACCCGATAGAGAGTAATAGGCGCGGCGAGCGAGCGCGCTGGCGGCAGTGTCTATTTCACCGCGTGGCGAAACGGGACGCGGAACGGGCCGTGAACCCGGAGGTTCACGGCCCGTCGGCGCTGGTGCGTCTACATCGAGGCGATCAGGCGATCCACTCGTTCGTCGACGGAACGGAACGGGTCTTTGCACAGCACGGTGCGCTGGGCCTGGTCGTTCAGCTTCAGGTGCACCCAGTCGACCGTGAAGTCGCGCCCGGCCTCCTGCGCGGCGGTGATGAAATCACCGCGCAGCTTGGCCCGGGTGGTCTGCGGCGGCGTGGTGACCGCGGCGTCGACCGCCTCGTCCTCGGTGATCCGCTTGGCCAGACCCTTGCGGGCGAGCAGGTCGAAGACCCCGCGCCCGCGCTTGATGTCGTGGTAGGCCAGATCCAGCTGGGCGATCTTGGGATCGGACAGCTCCATGCTGTAGCGGTCCTGGTAGCGCTGGAACAGCTTGCGCTTGATCACCCAGTCGATCTCGGTGTCGACCTTGGCGAAGTCCTGCGCTTCGACCGCGTCCAGGGTGCGGCCCCACAGATCCACCACGGCGTCGACCTGCGGGTCGCGATCGCGGTTGTTGAGGTGCTCGACCGCGCGGGCGTAGTACTCGCGCTGGATGTCGAGCGCACTGGCCTGACGGCCGCCCGCGAGCCGCACCGGACGGCGTCCGGTGAGATCGTGCGAGACCTCGCGGATCGCGCGAATCGGGTTGTCCAGAGCGAAGTCTCGGAACGAGACGCCCGCCTCGATCATCTCCAGCACCAGGGACGCGGTGCCCACCTTGAGCATGGTGGTGGACTCGGCCATGTTGGAGTCGCCGACGATCACGTGCAGACGCCGGTACTTCTCGGCGTCGGCATGCGGCTCGTCACGCGTGTTGATGATCGGCCGCGAACGCGTGGTGGCCGAGGACACACCCTCCCAGATGTGCTCCGCGCGCTGCGAGAGGCAGAACGTGGCCGCCTTGGGCGTCTGCAGCACCTTGCCGGCGCCGCAGATGAGCTGGCGGGTCACCAGGAAGGGCAGCAGCACATCGGAAATTCGGGAGAACTCCCCGGCGCGCACCACGAGGAAATTCTCGTGGCAGCCGTAGGAGTTTCCGGCGGAGTCCGTGTTGTTCTTGAAGAGGTAGATATCACCGCCGATCCCCTCTTCGGCCAGTCTCTGCTCGGCGTCGATCAACAGGTCCTCCAGGACCCGCTCACCCGCGCGATCGTGAGTGACCAGCTGCACCAGGCTGTCGCACTCGGCCGTCGCGTATTCCGGATGGGAACCGACATCGAGGTAGAGCCGGGCGCCATTGCGGAGGAACACGTTCGAACTACGGCCCCAGGAAACCACCCGGCGGAAAAGGTACCGGGCCACCTCGTCAGGACTCAACCGACGGTGACCGTGGAAGGTGCACGTCACCCCGAATTCGGTTTCGATCCCCATGATTCGTCGCTGCACACTATCGACATTACAGCGATGTAGTGCCCGATAAGGGTGCTGTCGGACAGCCGATGCAAACGTCTTGGCAACGATTTAGCACGGGATGCAACGCTGCACGGCGCGTCACCTGCCAAAAAGCAAGTCCCCTTTGCACTCTGCTGTTCCGAGTGCAAACACTCGGGCTACCCGAGTGCAAATGAGCACACGCTTTCCGTCGGACGCGAAATCCCCGGCCGCGCATGGCACGACCGGGGATTCGTCGAATGTGCTTACGCCTGGGAGGGGTCTCCCGAGCCCGGCTTGTCGGCCTCGGCCGCCGCTGTGGCGGTCGGGGTCGTGCCGGTCACCAGTTCCGACAGCGCCGCACCGGCGATGCGGCGGAAGGCGCGGCGGGGGCGGGACTGTTCGAGGGTCGCCACTTCCAGCGACGACACCCCCACGGTCCGCTTGTCCTTCTCGCCCTCGGGAACGGCCTTCTGCAGCGCCGCCATCGCGACCGTGACGGCGGTGCGCAGATCCATGCCCGGCTGGTAGGAATCCTTGAGCGCGGTGACGATCGGCTCGGTGTTGCCGCCCATCACCACGAATTCCCGTTCATCGACGATGGATCCGTCGAAGTTGATCCGGTAGAGCACCGAGTTCGGTTCCGCACCCGGGAAACCGACCTCGGCGACACAGATCTCCACCTCGAACGGCTTGAGCTGATCGGTGAAGATGGTGCCGAGGCTCTGCGCGTACAGGTTGGCCAGGAATCGGCCGGTGACATCCCGCCGGTCGAACTGGTACCCACGCAGATCCGCCTGCAGAATGCCACCGCGGCGCAGGCTTTCGAACTCGTTGTACTTGCCGACCGCGGCAAACCCCACCCGGTCGTACAGCTCACTCACCTTGTGCAATGTGGCCGAAGGGTTCTCGGCGACGAACACCACACCCTTGTCGTAGGTCAGCACGATGACCGAGCGCCCGCGGGCGATGCCCTTGCGCGCGAGCTCGGTCTTGTCGCGCATGATCTGTTCGGCCGACGCGTAATACGGCAGTGTCATGCTGAGGCGCTCCCCTCTTCTGCCGTCCGCGCGGCCACCACGCCGCGGGTGATCTCGGACAGCCGTTCCTCCGACACCTCCACGGAGCCTTCGGAATCGATGACGATCGCCGTCGGGTAGATGCCCCGCAGGGTGTCGGGGCCGCCGGTGGCGGTGTCGTCGTCGGCCGCGTCGAACAGCGCCTCGATCGCGATGGCCAGCGCGCGATCCTGATCGATGCCGCGCCGGTGCGTCTTCTTCAGGGACGACTTGGCGAACAGCGAACCGGAACCGACGGCCGTGTAGCCGAACCGTTCCTCGCTGCGCCCGCCGACCACGTCGTAGGACACGATGCGCCCGGCCTTGTCCGGGTCCTGCTGGGCGGGGTCGAAACCGACCAGCAGCGGCACCACCGCCAGGCCCTGCAGGGCCGCGGGGAGGTTGTCGCGCACCATCTTCGAGAGCTTGTTCGCCTTGCCGTCGAAGGTGAGGGGAACACCCTCGATCTTCTCGTAATACTCGAGCTCCACCGCGAACAGGCGGATCATCTCGATGGCCATACCCGCGGTGCCCGCGATGCCGGCCGCCGAGAAGGTGTCGGTGATGTACACCTTGTCCATATCGCGGCTGGCCAGCAGGTTGCCCATGGTGGCCCGGCGATCGCCCGCGATCAGCACGCCGCCGCGGTAGCTGACCGCGACGATGGTGGTGCCGTGCGGGGCGATATCCGGCGACCCGCTGGAAGCGGGTGCGACGCCCGCACCGAAACCGTTGCCGGGCAACAGTTCCGGTGCGTACATCCGCAGGTATTCCGAGAAGGAGGAGAGGGCGAACCCCGTCTGGAGCCGCAAGGGGTCACCTGGGGTCACTGGCCGCCCTTCTGCACGTACGCGCGGACGAAGTCTTCCGCGTTCTCCTCGAGGACGTCGTCGATCTCGTCGAGCAGGTCGTCGGTCTCCTCGGCGAGTTTCTCGCGTCGCTCCTGCCCTGCCGCACCGGCGGCCTCGGTCCCCTCGTCCTCGTCGCCACCACCGGCGCGCTTGGTCTGCTCTTGTGCCATAGCAGCCGACCTCCCTCTGTGATCATCGGCGAGCACCGGACTAGACCCGATGCTCGTGCACCCAACAGTACCCAGCGCAGGGGTGAACATGCCGGATTAACCGCAATGACGCCTCGCCGCGACCTCCCGGCAGCCTGGCATACGCGCGGGTCCGGGCATACGAGAGTGGGCCCGCGGCAAGCGCCGGGCCCACTGTCGAATGATCGTTGCGACCCCCTAGTGGGTCAGCTGACGCACCAGTTCGGCCGCGGTGGTGACTCCGTCCAGGAGCGCGCCCACGTGTGACTTGGTGCCGCGCCGGGGCTCCAGGGTCGGAATCCGGACCAGGGAGTCGCCGCCCAGATCGAAGATCACCGAGTCCCAGCTGGCCGCGGCGATGTCCGCGCCGAAGCGGCGCAGGCACTCCCCGCGGAAGTAGGCGCGGGTGTCGGTGGGCGGGTTGGTCATCGCGTCCACGACCTGCTGCTCGGTGACCAGACGCTGCATGGAGCCGCGGGCCACCAGGCGGTTGTACAGGCCCTTGTCCAGGCGCACATCGGAGTACTGCAGGTCCATCAGGTGCAGTTTGGGCGCGGCCCAGGTGAGGCCCTCACGGTTGCGCATACCTTCCAGCAGGCGCAGTTTGGCGCACCAGTCCAGCAGGTCGGCGCATTCCATCGGGTCGCGCTCGAGCAGATCCAGCACGTGCGCCCACTTGTCGATGACGTCCTGCACGCGGGCGTCGTCGTTTCCGGTGCGGGACATGAACTTCTCGACGCGGTCGAGGTAGATCCGTTGCAGCGCAAGGCCGGTCAGCTCGCGGCCGTCGGCCAGCGCGACGGTGGCGCGCAGGGTCGGATCGTGGCTGATGGTGTGCACGGCGGTGACCGGGCGGGCCAGCTGCAGATCCGAGAGGTCCTCACCGGCCTCGATCAGGTCCAGCACCAGGGCGGTGGTGCCGACCTTGAGGTAGGTGGACCATTCGGCGAGGTTGGCGTCGCCGATGATGACGTGCAGGCGGCGATACTTGTCCGCGTCCGCGTGGGGTTCGTCACGGGTGTTGATGATGCCGCGCTTGAGCGTGGTCTCCAGGCCGACCTCGACCTCGATGTAGTCCGAGCGCTGCGAGAGCTGGAACCCGGCGGTGTCCCCGGACTGGCCGATGCCGACGCGGCCCGAGCCGCAGATGACCTGACGTGAGGCGAAGAACGGGGTGAGACCGACGATGATCTGGTTGAACGGCGTATCGCGGCTCATCAGATAGTTCTCGTGGGTGCCGTAGGAGGCGCCCTTGCCGTCGACGTTGTTCTTGTACAGCTGCATTCGCGGTGCGCCCGGCACGCTGGAGGCATAGCGGCCCGCGGCCTCCATGACGCGTTCGCCGGCCTTGTCCCAGATGACCGCGTCCAGCGGGTCGGTGACCTCGGGCGCGGAGTACTCCGGATGCGCGTGGTCGACGTAGAGCCGGGCCCCGTTGGTCAGGATCATGTTGGCGGCGCCGACCTCGTCGGCGTCGATCACCGGGGCGGGCCCGTTGAGCCTGCCGAGATCGAACCCTCGCGCGTCGCGTAACGGCGATTCCACCTCGTAATCCCACCGGGTTCGCTTGGCGCGCGGCACGCCCTCGGCCGCGGCATAGGCGAGCACCGCCTGGGTGGATGTGAGAATCGGGTTGGCCGACGGCTCCGAAGGCGTCGAAATCCCGTACTCGACCTCGATTCCGATGATGCGCTGCATGCCGTCGAGCCTAGGCGACGTTGCCGCGTATCGGGCGCGCCCGGGGTTTACGTGGCCGTGCGGGGGTGTTGTCGGGGGCGGGTCATCCGCGCGGCGTACCCGTGATGGTCCTCCCGGGCGATCCGCGCGGACCTGCCCGAACGGAAGAATGTCGCGCATGGTCGAACCCGCGCACCGTATCGTTCCGGCGAGTGCCGGGGTCCCGTCTCCCGGGATGGATACCGGCGGCCGGGACGAGGTCGTGACCGGATCGAAACCCGTTCCCGCCGAGTCTCGTTCGTCGCGATTGCCCGCGCTGGACGTGCTGCGCGGGATCGCCATCCTGGGCACGCTGGGCACGAATATCTGGATCTTCACCGACAGCGCCGGGCTGGTCGGCTACGTGGAGCGCTCGGATCTGCCGTCGGGGGCGTGGCTGTGGGCCGAGCGTGTCCTGCAGCAGCTGGCGCAGGGCAAGTTCCTGGGTTTGCTGACGATCATGTTCGGGATCGGGCTTGCCATTCAGCAGCGCTCGGCGGCGCGCGGCGGGCGGGCGTGGCCGGGATCGTATCCGTGGCGTGCGGCGCTGCTGTTCGTGGACGGCGTGATCAATTTCTTCCTGGTCGCGGAGTTCGACGTGCTGATGGGGTACGCCGTCACCGGGCTGGTGGTGGCCTTCGTCCTGGCCAGGAGCCCGCGGGCGCAACGGCGCTGGCTGATCATCGCGGCGAGCGTGCATGTGGCGATGCTCACGGTGATCGCGCTCGGCATGCTCGTCGCCGACCCGTCGACACGGGACGGTGCGCGCGCCGCCGATCCGCTGGACCCCAATCCCTATGCGGACGGGTCGTTCTGGGATCTGGTGGTCTTCCGCTGGGATCATCTGCTGCTGTTCCGGCTCGAGCCGCTCTTCATCTTCCCGATGTCCATCGCGCTGTTCCTGCTGGGGGCGCGACTGTACCGAGCGGGTGTCTTCGACGCCGACGGGGAGCGAATTCGCAAGCGGCTCATGGTCGTCGGCTTCGCGGTGGCCGCGCCGCTGGATCTGATCCTGGGCACGATCGACGGCGATTTCCTGCTGTTCACCCGGTACGGGCTCGCGCCGATCGTGGCGCTGGGCATTCTCGGGCTGGTCGCCCAGGCGTACGCGAGCGGGCGGACCCCGGGTTTCGTGGCCCGGCGCTTCACGGAGGTGGGGCGAATGGCGTTGAGCTGCTACATCCTTCAGAATCTGGTGGCGGGCGCGATCTGCTACGGCTGGGGACTGGGTCTGGCGCAACTGTTCTCGCCGAACTCGCGGGTGCCGTTCACGATCGGGGTGTACGTGATCGTGTGCGCGCTCATGCTGAGCGTCGCGCACCTGTGGTTGCGGCGGTTCGAGCGCGGGCCGGTGGAATGGTTGTGGAACAGCAGCTATCGGGCGATCACCGCGCGCGGCTGAGCCGAACTCATTGCGCCCGTGCGGCTTCCACCTGTGACATGAGTTCCCCGACCACGGTGTCCCGGGTCAGCGGCACGTCCAGGCTGCGGGCATTGCCCTCGAGCAGAGCCAGCACCGATTCGGTGAGAATGCCCTCGACCTGATCGCTGGTCAGGGTGGTGCGCGGGTCCGCGCGCCAGCTGTTCACCACGCCGTCGACGAACCCGACCGTGCCGAAGGCCATGGGGCGGGCGCGATTGCGGTCCAGGCCGAAGCGCGCGAGGGTGTCGGCGAACAGATCGGCCAGCTGCCCGCCGATGCGATCGCGGGCGCCGGCCAGCGCGCCGGAGGATTCACCGGGAGGTTCGGCGGCGGTGAGGAAGCGGTGCAGATTCGGGTGGCGTTCGACCCAGCCGACATAGGTGCCGACCGCACCGCGCACCGCATCGCGCACGGTGCCGTCCGGGCGCAGGCGCGGAAGCAGTTCGGCCAGTAGCGATTCCAGAATGTGGCGGCGGATCTGGTCGTCGAGGTCGGTGCGACCGGCGAAGTGCCGGTACACCACCGGGCGCGGGACCTCGAGCCGATCGGCGATCTGGCGTACCGAGATGTCGGTGCCGTGCTCCTCGATGACCGCGAGCGCGGCGTCGAGCATGTCGGCGCGACGGCGCGCCTTGTGACCGTTCCAGCGCGTGCTGCGGCCGTCTGCCGTCGCTGTGGGTTTGCCAGTACTGATTCCGGTCACCGCCTCACGATACCCACTCGACCATTGACCGATACAGTGTGTACCACTAATCTGAGTGTAACAGCTTGTAGCACTAATCGAGTCAGGAGCCGCCATGCGCAACGACGCCGTGGATGCCGCACTACTCCCCCGCGAATCCTTCGCCCAACGTCTACTGACCGGCTCGGCGAAGAAGTCCTACGACCCGGTCGTGGATATCGACTGGAACGCCCCGCTCGATCCCGACAAACTCTTCCTCCCGCCCGAGGTGATCTCACTCTTCGGCACCCCGCAGTGGGAAGCCATGGCGCCGCAACAGCGCCGCGAACTCTCGCGCCAGGAACTGGCGAATGTGCTCTCGGTCGGCATCTGGTTCGAGAACCTGCTCAACCGCCTGCTGCTGCGCGAGTTGATGAACGGCGATCCCACCTCGCGGCACTCGCACTACACGCTCACCGAGATGGGCGACGAATGCCGGCACATGATGATGTTCGGCAAGCTGCTCGATCGCATCGAGGCGCGGCCGTACTGGCCCAACCGCTACGAACGCCTGGTGATCAGCTCGCTGCAGCTTTTCCTGCGCGGGTCCATGGTCTGGGTCGGCGCACTGGTCGGCGAGGAGATCTTCGACGCCATCCAGCGCCGCACCCTGGACGACCCGGAACTGCAGCCGGTCGTCGCGCGCGCCATGCGTATTCACGTCACCGAGGAGGCCCGCCACATCGGCTTCGCCCGCGACGCGCTGGCCCGGCGCACCCCGACCATGTCCCACGCCGAGCTGGCGTACACGAAACTGTGTGTGGCCGTTGCCGCTCCGCTGTTCGTACATCTGATGACCAACTGGCACATGTACGTTCGCGCGGGCCTGGATGATCCGCGCGCGCTCCGACACGTCGCCCGCGAGAATCCGCACGCCCAGCGCACACTCGGGGCGGGCGCGGCGAATCTCGGTGCGTTCCTGGACAAACAGGGCTTGATCGGCCCGATCGGCAAGCGCATCTGGCGACGCCGGGGCCTGCTGTGATCCGCCTGCGCCGCAGGCGCGCCCACCGCGAGTGGAAAAGTCCCGACGACCTCTCCGAACCCGAACCCGCCCCGGAGTTCTCGGGCCCAGGACTGCTCGACGCACCCGGAGCGGAAATCCCGGTCACCGTGGCACTCAACGGCTATCTGGACCCGATCGACGGCAATTTCCATTGGCACGGAAGGCTTTCCGCCGCCGACGGCATCGAACTCCCCGACCCCGGCCGAGGCCAGGTCTTCCTCACCCTCCCCGGCGGCACCCCCACCCCCGCCACCCTCCAGGAACGCGACCCCTGGGGCAACCTGCGCATAGTCGGCGTCGGCACCCCACCCTTCCCCCTCTGACCCTCCCATCCACCACGGCCCCCGCCCGATGTCCTCGAGGAAGCCGGTCCGCCCCGGCAACCTCGAGCCACTCGGTCACCCATGTATCTGCCGGATCGCAATACCTATGCGGTGCAGGGCACACGGCCGGGCGCCCCTATCGCTCACTCGGTGAGGCCGATGAAATCTGCCATGACCTCGACGGAGTAGGCGAAGAAGGGGTCGGCGGGGTCCATGCTGTTCTTCAGCTGGCCGAAGAGTTCGAAGGTCACCGCGCCGAACAGTTGGGTCCAGGCCACGACCAGGCGGGCCACGGTGGGGGCAGGGAGGCCGGGGGCCAATTGGGCTGCGATGGCGGTGGATTGGGCGGACAGGTCCGGGGACAGGGCGTCCTCGGGGATTGTCAGAGACCCGGATTCCCACGCTGCCCGGACTATGCCGAAGGCGGCCACGGGGATTCGGGAGGCGTGGGCGATGGTGGCTTCGGGGGCCTGATAGCCGGGGACCGGGGAGCCGTAGACGAGGGCGTATTCGTGCGGGCGGGCGGTCGCCCAGTCGCGGACCGCGTTCGCGACCGCGCGCCATCGGGCGCGAGGGGTGGGCGCGCCGGCGACGGCGTGTTCGACGTCGTGACCGAGGGCGTCGTAGGCCTCGATGATGAGGGCGGTGAGCAGGTCGTCCCGGCTCGGGAAGTAGCGGTACAGCGCGGAGGAGACCATGCCCAGCTCACGCGCGATGGCGCGCAGCGACAGGGCGGGCGCGCCCGATTCGGCCAGTTGGCGGCGGGCGGCGTCGGTGATCTCGCGGGTGATCTCCGCACGGGCGCGCTCGCGTGCCGTGCGAGGCGCGTTCGTCCGGGCCTGGTGAGGAGCGTTCATCCGACCAGTGTGCCACGCATCGGATCGGTGAACTAATTCGAGAGCACTGCTCTTGACAAGGTGTCGACGGTTCGCGCACACTGATCACATCAGAGAGCACCGCTCTCGCAGAGATCGAAGGAAGTCGCCATGGACGCCAAGACCGCCGCCAACCGCTACATCGGCCCCTCCGGCCTGGATCCGATCATGAACCGGATCTTCAACATGCTGCCCAAGCTCGGAATCAGCGTCGCCGGGTCACGTTTGCTGGCGGTGCGCGGGCGTACGAGCGGTGAATGGCGCACCACCATGGTCAATGTTCTGACCACCGACGACGGCCGCCGCTACCTGGTCGCACCGCGCGGGCACACCCAGTGGGTCAAGAACCTGCGCGTGGCCGGGGTCGGCGAACTGCGCCTGGGCCGCAGATCCGAGACCTTCACCGCCACCGAACTCCCCGACGCCGACAAAGTGCCCGTGCTGCGCGAATACCTGGCGCGCTGGGGCTGGGAGGTCGGCCGCTTCTTCGAGGGCGTGGACAAGAACGCCACCGATGCCCAATTGACCGATATCGCACCCGGTTTCCCGGTCTTCGCCCTCCGATGAACCGAATCGCGTGCGGCCGGAATCCGATTCAGCACGGTCCGGCACGCGATTCACGATTCGATCGCCACCGTCACGGCTTTCGCGGCTCAGCCAGAACAACGGTGGTCACCGGGTCCGCTGCTCTGTCACACCGGGCACCGGGCGACGATCTCACCGAGACCAGCGGCATCACACGATGTGTGTTCCGCTCAGCGCAGTTCGTCGAGCGCGTCATCGCTGCGGGCCACGAACGCGCGACCGTCGGCGGTGAACACGATGGGCCGCTGGATGAGTCGCGGATGGGTCGCGAGCGCCTCGATCCAGCGATCACGCTCGGCGGCGGTGCGACCCCACGCCGCCACACCCAGTTCCTTCGCCTCGGCCTCCGTGGTCCGGGTGATATCCCACGGCTCCAGCCCGAGTTTGCCCAGCGCGGCCCGGATTTCGGCCACGGACGGCGGGTTGTCGAGGTAGCGGCGTTCGACGTAGTCGGCGCCGCCCTCGTCCAGCACCGATTTGGCCGTACGGCTCTTCGAGCACTTGGGGTTGTGCCAGATCTCGATCGGTTCCGATACCATGGCCGCAGCCTAAATCAGAGCCAGTCCACGACCCAGCGGTAGGGGCGCATCCAGTAGAGGCCGCCGTCGGGGATGGGGCCGTTCCAGCGTTGGGCGGCCTGTTCGAAGTTCCAGAGGTATTCGGGGGTGGGGTCGCCCTCGTGGATCTCGTGCAGGTGGCGCCGCCAGGTGTTGAGCATGGGCGGGACGGCCTGGGGGTCGTGCTCGTAGGCCCAGTCCAGGCTGCGGCCCATCAGGGAATCGACGGCGTGATTGGAGGCGTTGCGGTCGCCGGTGCTGAGCGAGTGCAGGAAGGCCGCGACCAGGTTGTAGGCGATGGCGTCGTGGACCGAGGTCTGACCGTTCTCCAGTGACCAGATGCCGAGATAGGTGGGTCCCTGCTCGTCGATCCACACCGAATGCGCTTCGCCCACACGGTTGTCGAAGATGAGCGCCATGAGCAGTCCGAGCACGGATTTGCCCATGATCAGCGGATCGGGTTTGCCGGTGGCGACGGCGTCCTCGGCGAGCGCGCGATAGGCGGCGGCCGCGATCCCGGGACGCTGGGCGTCCAGCAGGGCGTCCGCGGTCTCACCCCCGGCGATCTGTTCGGCGGGCGGCTGCTGCGGCCCGGGCAGATCGGGCGCGGGAGCGGGCGCGGGGACGGGGATCGGATCGCCGATCCGCAGCAATTCGGTCGCCGCTCCGGCCGAGACCGCCAGTACCGGTGAGGCGGCCGGATTCCCGACGGCGGGGGAATCGTCGAGATACTCCAGTGCGACGCGAGCGAATTCGTTGTCGTGCGCGACCAGCCACTCCCGGCCCGCCCGCAGCGTGTCGATCAGATGGTCACCGACGCCGTTCTCGATGGCGGCGCACAGCGCGTAATAGCCGTAGCCCCGGTACTCGTCGTGCCCCTCCCCCTCGACCACCAGCAGTTGGGCGTACCGGCTGGCCAGATCGTGCCGATCGATGTCCCCGAGCAGGGTGGCCGCGGTCATGGCGGCCATCAGCACCTCGCCGTGATCGCCGTGCCCGCGCCGCAGTTCGATGCAGCGATCGGCCATGGTGACCGCACTCTCGGCGCGGTCGAGCTGGGTGGCCGCCTCCACGCCCATGGAGTACATCGTCGAGAGCGTGCCGGGTGGGATGTCGGCGGGAAAGCGGGCGGGCCCGCGCTCGGCGATGTGCAGAGCCTGTTCGAAATCACCGGCGGCGAAAGCGGCCCGGAAGCGATAGGACACCACCCAGCCGTAGTCCTTCGGATCAGGCGCCTCGAGTAGCCCATCGTCGAACGCCGTCAACCGGGCCAGGGCGTCGTCCGCCTGGCCGGCCTCCAACATCCCGCTCGCCTCGTTCATCACTTCGACGAACGCATTTCGATCCATGGCTTTTCGCCTTCCCGCAAAATCAGCCCGGATCGTATGGCGCACCGCACGAGTCGCGGGCGCAGTGAGGGCAACGTCATAGTTTGAAATCCCGCCCTATGACCCACCCCGCACGGCCGACCACCTTGCGCCGCAATCTTATTCGACAGCAACAAGGCAGCCGCCCGCAACTCGGATCAGCCCGGGACCTTGTCCAAAAAGCCCTGAACTCGGCTGATGCGATTGTCTTGGAGGGTGATCACGTCGAAACCGATCACCAGCGGCTCGTCCGCACCGGGTGCGCCGAGGGTCCAGGTGAACCTGGCGACGTCGTGGTGACCGTCCACCGGACCGAGCCCGAATCGCAGTCCGGCGAACTGTTCCTGCGCGCCGGCGACCATCTGATCGACGGCCTCGGGTCCGGTCAGCTGCACCAGTGGATCGGTGAACGAGACCTGGGCGGTGTACAACTCGTCGATCAGCGCCTTGCGCTTGCCCGCGTCCTGCTCGTTCCAGGTGTCGATGTATCGCTGTGCGATGTTCTCGTATTCGCTCATGCACCAAGCATGTTCGAGCAGGTGCGCAGAGTCGATTACGCGTCGGGTAATGCCCCGCGAGGGGTTACAGCCAGTCGATGACCCAGCGCGAGGGCCTGGACCAGTACAGCGGACCCGATGGCACGGGGTGGCCGAGCCGCTGCTCCGCGGCCTGCACGCCCGCGAACACGTGCGGGGGCGGGGCGTCGTCGAACACCTCGGTCAGATGCCGCCGCCAGTTGTTCACCATGGCGGCCGCGACCTGCGGTTCGTGCTGGAACGCGTAGTCGAGGCAACTGCCCATGATCTTGTCCACGGCCGCGACCGCGGATTCCCGGTCGCCGGTGGACATTCCGTGCATGTAGGCCTCGAACAGGCGGTATCCGATCAGATCGTGCAGCGAGAGCTGTCCCTGCTCGATCGCGAGTATGCCGAGGCCGGGCAGTCCGCCCTCGCCGGTCCACACCGCGTGCGCGTCCCGGGTCCGGCCCGCGAAGAGCAGCGCGTGCAGCAGTCCCAGTACCGATTTGCCGAGGACGAACAGGTCCGGACGGCCCGTGCGCCCCGTCTGCTCGATCAGTGCCTCGTAGGCGGCCACCGCCTGCGCGGCCTGTCCCGCGGCCAGCAGTTCATCGGCCCGCTCACCGGACGCGCACTGTTCGCTCGGCGGATGCGCCGGCGCCGCAACGGCTTTCGGGTCGGCTCCGGCGGCGAACCGCACGCCGGGTGTATCGATCCGTTCGGCCCGCTCCCGCAGTGCCGGTGAGCTCTCGATGAAGGCCAGGGCCACGCGGGCATCGTCATCATCGCTGGCGCGCAACCACTCTCGGCCCGCGAGCAGGGTGTCCAGCAGTTCCGGGTCGGGACGATCCGACACCGCCTCGCACAGTTGGCGATATCCGAAGGCCCGGAATCGGTCGAAGGCGGGTGAGGCCGCGGACTCCTCGATCAGTATCCGGGTGAAGGGGCGCGCGAGATCGAATCTGCCGATCCGCCCGAGCAGGGTTCCGGCGGTCATGGCCGCCATCAGCGTCTCGCCCTGCTGTCCTTGTGCCCGGCGCAGTTCCAGGCATCGATTCGCCATCCGCACCGCCGAATCCGCGCGGTTCGATTCGGTGGCCGCCTCGATGGCCATGGAGAACATGTGGCCGGCGTTCTCGGCCGGAACATCGGCTTCGAAGCGCGCGGGACCGTTCTCGGCCAGCCGCAGCGCCTGTGCGAAATCCCCGGACAGGAACGCGGCCCGGAAGCGGTAGAACACGATCCAGCCGTAGTCGCGCGGCTCCGGTTGGGTGAGCAGCGCGTCGTCGTACGCGCTCAACAGTGCCAGCGCCTCCCCCGCACGCCCGTTCTGCAGCAATCGAGTCGAGTCCTGCATCACCGCGACGAACTCATCGCTACTCATCGTGTCCCCTCCCAAGGCTCGAATGGCCGATCCTAGGGCAGAACTCGACGACCCCGCCAAGCGCGAGCGGAGAACCACGTCGGTACCGCCACATACGATGTCGGCGTGACTGCACTGCCCCTGATCTTCACGGCGGGCTGGGCGAGCGGGGTCAATGCGTACGCGGTTGTTCTGCTTCTCGGCCTGTTCGGTGTGACCGGTATTTCCGATGACGTCCCCCCGGCCCTGCAACGCACCGATGTGCTGATCGCCGCGGCGGTGCTGTTCCTGATCGAGGCGGTGGCGGACAAGATTCCGTATCTCGACTCGTTCTGGGACGCGATGCACACCGTGGTGCGGCCCGCCTCGGGCGCGGTGGTGGCGGCGCTGCTGGCCGATCAGGACGGCTCGCTCCCCCAACTGGCGGCGGGCGCGGTGGGCGGAACCACCGCGCTGGCAAGCCATCTGGTGAAGGCGGGCACGCGCATGGCGATCAACACCTCACCCGAGCCCGCGAGCAATATCGTCATGAGTCTGGCGGAGGACGGCGCGGTGGCGGGCATCGTCACGCTCGCGATCTTCCATCCGGTGCTCGCATCCGTGTGTGCCGCAACACTTCTGATCTCGGGACTGCTACTGGTCTACTTCCTCGCGAGCCGTATCCGCCGATACATCCTGCGGCGACGGCTGCGCCGGCAGCGCAAGCTCGAACGAGTCTCCTGATCGACCTGCCGCGCTCGGATCTGCTCCGGGTGCACCCGGTGGCGACGTCCCTCGGGGTGAACAACGGCACCCCGACCCACGGCAGACCGAATGCTGAAGATTTGCTATCCTGGGAGAGCAGCCGACACATCGGCCCGCCGGACGATCGAAACCGTACCCGGACAGCGACAAGACGGTACCGAAAGAGGTATCTCGTCATGGCTTGGTTGGTATTGGTTCTCTCCGGAATCATGGAAGCGGTCTGGGCGACGGCACTGGGCCGTTCGGAAGGTTTCACCAAACTCCCCGCCACGGTGGTCTTCGGGCTCGCGTTGTTCGCGTCGATGGCCGGTCTCGCCTACGCCATGCGCACCCTGCCCACGGGCACGGCCTACGCGGTGTGGGTGGGGATCGGCGCGGCGCTGACCGTTCTCTACGCGATGGTCACCGGAACCGAGGCGGCCTCTCCGCTGCGTCTCGGGCTGATCGTCGTATTGATCGGCGCGGTCGTCGGATTGAAACTCGCACACTAGATCTGCGCGTCGCCCGCGCCCCAGCTCGCCGAGCTGGGGCGCGGCGCGTGCTAGCGTTCGGCAATGTCCGATACCACCGAGTCGTCCACTCCCGCCGACGACCAGGCCGAGGCCTCGACCGACGAGCCACAGTTCGCCAACCGCGCCGAACGCCGGGCCGCCAAGGGCAAAGGCAAGGCCAAGCAGCACAGTTTCGGCAACCCGAAGGTGAGCAACCGGACCAGCAACGAGCAGGCCCAGCGCATCTGGTCCAACCGCAAGGCCGGCGGCTAGACCCGGATCCGGACCCATGGGGGCCTCGGCATCAGCGAGCCAGAGGCCAGGGCTGCCGCGAAGGGCATGAATTCGCCCACCCCTATCGCTCGGCTCTCTCGGTGCACTCGGAACGGCGCGAACGATCCGTGTCCCTACAATCGGACGCATCATCGAGGGAGGGGACCCTTTGTCGCGTCTGTCCGAGCCTGTGCCGTCCGAGGTAGCGCAGGCGGCCCAAGAGCACCGCTTGGGGCTGCTGAACGACATGTTCATCGTCGCCCGTAAGCAAGGCCTGATCAAGACCAGCGATGTGGGGAATCGCGTATATGCCTACGAGCACGGGCTGGTGCGAAAGATGGTCGGGCAGCCGCTGTTCGCGATGCGCTGGGAACAGTTCGACACGGTCGAGCAGACGTGGGTGAATCACAGCACCAACCGGGCATACAACGGCACGACCTTCCGGATAGTTCTGCGCAATCAGCACGGGGGTTTCGTCTCGTTCGAGGATCGCTACCGCGATCCCGCACACAGTTTCGCCGACGCTCAGCACAACGACACCCGCTACGCGATGTATCTGCGGGAAAGCATCCAACCCATCTGGCATCGGCAGATCGAATCGTCGCTGCGCGCGATTGCGCGTGGAGATGTGTTGACGTTCGGGCCCATTCGCCTCGACGCCCGTGCGATCCACACGCCGAAAGGCACGTTGCGGTGGCCCGAGGTCGGGGAGCTCGAAGTGAGCGACGGATACATCGTGGTCAACAAGGGACGGCGACTGTGGCCGTACGCGATGGTGCCGGTCGCGAAGGTACCGGAATCCACGCTGTTCCTCACTGTCGCAAGGGCTCTCAAACAAGGCCGAGTCGCCGCACCGGTGCGGAATCCCGAAAGTGCCTCGGCGGGTGGCACATCGGACCGCGCGCCCGTTCCGGCTCCCGTCAGCACTGCGCCGCCGACTCCTCCTCCCGCACCGGCCGCTCCCCCGGTATCCGCGCCGCTCGTGCCTGTCACTGCTCAGACCTCGGCGGCGCCCACGCCGGTCGCGTCCCGAACCTCCGCGCGGCCCGCGCCCGTCGCTCCCCAGATACCCGCGCCGCCCGTGCCTGTCACTCCCGCGCCTGTCACTCCCGCGCAGCCCGTACTCGCTGACGGCGAGTTTCCCGCCCCGCCGGTGGTGTGGTCTCGATGGGCAACGCTCGCAGCGACATTGGTCGCCGTTCGCTCGGAGGTCGGCCCGCGCATCGCGTCCGGCACCACCGCGACCTTCGAAGGTGCGACCGGAAGCGGATCCACGCTGCGGCGACTACCGCGCGAGCGCGTCGTATTCTCCGGTGGCACAGTCGATCACGGGCCGACCGAAGCATTGACCGGTGTCCCGGATTGGATTACGAATTCCGTCCTGAACACCCGAACCCACGACGGTCGCCTGAACTTCTGCTATTGGTGGGACGGCGGCCACTGGTATCGCAGTCGGTCTCTGGACGCCCCGCTGCTGGCGAACGCGATCCCCGGCGTCTGGACCGACGCCACCGTCTCCGAGGTCGTCACCGGTCTCGTCGACCATCGACCCGGTGACCTTGTCCGACAAGCGGTCTCGCGGCTGCTGTCGGCCGCCGCCGAACAATCGGTCACGCGAGCCCACCTCGAGGATGTATTCGGTGGCGGAACTCTCGATGTGGACGGCGCGTACGCCCAGTTCGCCCTCGCGGAGCTCACCGCACCCTGACATGCATCCGTACCGGGGCAGACAGCGGAACGTCACCATTCCCGGCGGTTCGGCCGCCTCGAGCGCGCGGATCGGTTCGAGTTCGATGTGGTCGGCGGGGAGTTCGTCGAAGAGCCGTCGGCCACGGTCGAGCCGTACCGGTCCAAAGCTGGATCTCGGTCGCCGGAATCGGGTCGGCAGCGGAGCTTCCGCGACTACCAGCCCGCGTCGATCAATTGCCGCGCCAGGTCGTCTGCCTGGCGAATACCCGCTTGGAACGCTCTCGGCCAGTGCGTGAGCACGTCCGGATCCGTGGCGAACGTCTTGAAGACGTCGATCGTGGCGGGGTCGGGGCCGAATCGCACGACGGTATCGGTCGCGACGGTGGCGAGTTCGGCATCGACCTGCTCGGCCGGAAATCTGTTCGCCATCGGTTCGATGACCAGAACGAAGTCCGAGTCCGGGACGAGGTCGGCGTTGGTCGGCGACCAGAAGCCGCCGTCGATGTAATGGCGGTCCGCGACGACGACCGGTGGGAACGCGCCCGGGAAGGAACGGCTCGCGGTCACGGCGGTCGCCAAGGGCACACCGGCGTCGCGGTCCCAGACCTGGCGCTGACCGCTGACCGCGTCCACCGCGACGATCCGCAGCCCGGTGCCCGGCCAGTCGTTGCCGACCAACCACACCATCGGTGCGATGTGCGCGGGACACGCGGGCTCCTCGGTCACCGTGAAGCGACCCACCTTGCGGGCCGCCACGTCACGATCCGCCGTCCGATCGAACAGTGCCCCGAACGCCACGCCGATCAGTTCGCGCCTCACGACCACCGGCGGCGGTTCCGGGCTACCCGGGGGTGCGGGACTGTCGGCGAACGAGTCCAGATCCCGACCGACCAGTAGCGACGCACCGACAACCGCTCCGGCCGATGTTCCCACCATCGAGTCGGCCGCGCCCAAATCGATTCCACGACGGCGCAATTGCGCGGCCAACCCCACCATCCACGCCCCGCCGATGACACCGCCCCCACCCAGGACCACCGACCGCCGCACCGCACCCCCAGAGCTTCGACCAACACTCGGACTCCCCATGTCGCGATCATAAGGGCTCAGCGACCGCACCGCGTGGCATCGCTCGAACCATGCCCGGGCACCCCGAAATGCACAGGTAGGCAACAGAAGTCGGTGACGATAGAAGTGAACATATTTCGTGCCGGGTTGTCAGCGGTTCGGCAAGTCCGCACAGATCCAGACCCCGAGGGGGCAGCAGTACCGGACCAGGCGAATTCATGACCTCGACGCGATGGCGCCGATCGAGGGCTGTTGCTCGCCGAGGAAACACCGGGGTGCGCCTACTGTCGAGACATGACGACCTTGACTCTCGCCTCCGGTTCGACGCTGGCCGACACGGGTGACACGACCGGGAGCGTGGTTGTCGTGGTGATCGCCCTCGCGTTCGCGCTGGCGGGAGCCGTGCTGTTCTTAGCGGGCGTGGTGAGCGTGCTTCGCTCCGGAAACTACGCATCCGGCGGAAAGGCCGTATGGGTTCTGGCCATGTTGGCGTTTCCGCTCGTGGGGCCGCTGGCCTGGTTCGTCTGGGGACGAAAGTCCACGATGTCGAATCCGCCGAGCGCGGGCTAGGCCTCGCCGGTGGTGGACTACTCCACTCGGGATCCGCGTGCGCGTTGACACCGTGCCGAGTCCTGCCACAGGATGTGGACCGTGCGCTCGTCCGGCGCGACACCCCTTTAGGCACTTTGCACAAACCGATCTGCTCAGGTCTTCGTTATTGCCAATGGTCTCGAACCGTCTTTGTGCGGTCTGCTGTATGGAACACGGGGCCCATGGTGGTCTCGACATCAGCGAGCCAGAGGTAGGTCGTGAGTTCATCATCGGTAGCGGGGGCGGCCCCCCGTACGCTGTGCGAGGCGTTCCAGGCCAATGTGGCGCGGTATCCCCACGAGGTCGCGCTGCGCACGCTCGGCGGGTCCGTCGCGATCACCTGGCGCGAGTACGGCGACCGGGTCCGGTCGATCGCCGCGGGGTTGTCCGCGCTGGGCGTGGGGCCCGGCGACACGGTGGCGCTGATGATGACCAACCGGCCCGAGTTCCACCTCTGCGACACCGCCGTCCTGCACACCGGCGCGACGCCGTTCTCGGTGTACAACACCAATCCGGTGGACCTGCTGGCCTATCAGTTCGGCAATGCCGGTAACAAGGTGATGATCTGTGAGAGTCAGTTCGCTCCGCAGGTATTGGCCGCGGTGGAGAAGGCCGCGGCCCAGGGCGTCACGGTCGATCACGTGATCTGCGTCGACGACGGACCCGAGGGGACGCGCACGCTGGCGTCCGTCGAGGCCGCGCCGAATCCGGATTTCGATTTCGACACCGCCTGGCGCGCAGTGGATCCCGAGAACCTGCTGACCATCGTGTACACCTCCGGCACCACCGGACCGCCCAAGGGCGTGGAGCTCACGCACACCAATTTCATCGAGAATGCCCGGGTCATCGAGGAATTCGGCAGCAGCGGCCCCGAGGACAAGGTGGTCTCGTACCTGCCGGACGCGCACGCGGCCAATCGCTGGTTCGCGCACTACCTGTCCATGATCACGGGCGCGCAGATCACCACCGTCTCGGATCTGAAGATCGTGGCGCAGGCCCTGGCCGAGGTGCATCCGACGGTGTTCCTCGGCGTTCCGCGCGTATGGGTGAAAGTCAAAGCGGCACTGGACGAGCGCTTCGCCGCCGAGCCGAGCGCCGCGCGCCGTGCCCTGGTCGATTGGGCGATCCGGGTGGGCCGCAAGCGCGCCCGCGCCGAATCCGACGGCCGGGCGCTGAGCGTGGCGGATTCGATCCAGCACCGGCTGGCCGATCGCCTTGTCCTGCGGACGATCCGGGAACGTCTCGGCCTGGACAAGGTCCGGGTCGCCGTGTCCGGAGCAGCGCCCATCCCGCGCGACACCCACGAGTTCTTCCTGGGCCTGGGGCTGCCGCTGTGCGAGGGCTACGGCATGACCGAGTGCACCGCGGGCGCGACCGTCGGCCGCCCGGGCCGGGTGAAGATCGGCACCGTCGGCACTGTGCTGCCCGGCGCGGAGATCCGTATCGCCGAGGACGGTGAGGTGCTGGTGCGCGGCAAGATGGTCATGCGCGGCTACCGCAATGCCCCCGACAAGACCGCCGAGACCGTGGATCCCGACGGCTGGTTGCACACCGGCGATGTCGGCGAGATCGACGCCGAGGGCTTCTTGAAGATCGTGGATCGCAAGAAGGAACTCATCATCAACGCGGCGGGAAAGAACATGTCGCCCACCAATATCGAGAACACCATCACCGAGTGCACCCCGCTCGCGGGCATCGTGGTGGCGATCGGTGAGGCCAAGTCCTACAACACCGCCCTGATCTGCCTGGATCCCGATCTGGTCGCCGCCTTCGCCGAGCGCCACCAGCTCTCGGACCGGAGCATCGCCGCGCTGGCCAAGGATCCGGCGGTGCTGGCGAACGTTCAGGAGGGCATCGACGCGGCCAATGCCAAGCTCTCCCGCGTCGAGCAGATCAAGAAGTTCATCGTGCTGCCGGATGTGTGGACGCCGGGCAGCGAGTGCCTCACCGCGACCGGAAAACTGAGGCGCAAACCGATAGCTACCGCCTACGCGGCTACTATCGACTCGCTGTACGCGTAGTAGGAGAGCACCCATGCAACCGCGAACCCGGGATCGTGCGCTGGAGGAGCTGTATCGGCGCGCGGTGGTGGCGCGGGAGGAATTCCCGGCCACGCTGCCGCCCTATCGGAACCTTCCGCAACCACTGGTGATCGGCGGATTCGAACGCGGATCCAAGATCAACGTGGACCTGTTCTTCGATTTCCTGCGCAGTGGAACGATTCCCACCGAGGACGACACCCGCGAGGTGGTCGAGATCGCGGTGGGCCGGGTTCGCGACGGGGAGTCGCTCGAAGGGGTGCTCGAGCGCTACCGGAGCGGGGCCGAATACATCTGGTGTCATATCCGGGACGCAGCCGGTGAGGCCGAACGGGCGCTGCTCACCGACGCGGCGCTGCCCCTGCTGCAGTATGTGACCCTGCTGACCACACGGATCGCGACGGCCTGCGTGCAGCGCATTCACGATCCACGCTGGGAACTGCTCGAGCGCCGCCGGGCCATCGCGGACGCGCTGCTCACCGGCGGAGATCCGATCGAATGGGCCGACGAACCGGCCATCGCGGTGCCGCACGCCTTCCTCATCGCGGTGTTCCGGCTCGGCACCGGCGCCACCCGCCCGGGCACGGACACCAGCGAACTGCGCCATCGGATCGAGGCGATTCCGGGAGTCTTCCTGCGGCTGGACAGCGGCGGCTGGACCGCGCTGCTACCGCTGCACGCGGGCGACGACGGAACCGCGACCATCGCCGCGCTCGCCGCACGCCTGCCCGGGCAACCTGCACAACCGGCAGCCCAGCGCACGCCCGCACCCGCGCCGTTCTGGGTCGGCGTCTCGATCGCGGCCACGCGCGGGGAGGTTCCGGACGTGTTCGCCGAGGCCCGGATGCTGGCCGAACTGGGCCGCTGCCTCGATCGCCCGCACCTGGTCTGCCGCCGCTCGGACCTGATGTTCGAGTACACGGTCGCGGCCGGTGGTTCCGCACGCACCGGACTGGCCGCGGTCCTGGCTCCCCTGGACGCGCAGCCGCTGCTGGGGGAAACCTTGGAAGTGTTCGTGGACACCGGTTTCAATCAACTGGCGACCGCGCGCCTGCTGAACATCCACCGCAATACGGTCACCTATCGACTGGCGCGGGTACACGAGTTGACCGGACTCGATCCGCATCGCCCCACCGATGCCATGACGCTCTCGGCCGCCCGGATCGCCCGGCGTCTCGAAAACGCTTCCTTCGCACCCTGATCCGCATCGCACCCGCGATCCGAACACCCACCCGTGAACGCGAGCGGCCACAGCGCATGCCACCGACCGCGGTTTGGTCACGTGCACAATCGAGCACCCGCATTGTCTAGGCGATTGCCGGTAGCGGCGTCCCGCGACGGTGCGGTGTGCTGATCATCGACGATGAGGTCGCGCGGCGGTCATCCGTGTGCGGCCTTCCCACCATCCGCAGAGGTAGATCGTTGAGAATCATGTCCAGGCCGAGCCGTTGCCGTCTCGCGCCGCTCGCCACCGCGGGCCTGACCGTCGTGGCACTGGCCCTGTCGAGCGTCTCCCCCGCCGGCGCCGTGCCGTCCGCCGGGCCGGTGCCGAGCGCTCCGGCGAACTTCGGCCTGCCCGCCGACTATCAGCCGACGCCCGCGCAGTACGGCATCGGTTACGAACTGGGACATGTGGTTCCGCTCTCGGACGGCACGCAGTTGCAGGCCGAGGTCAGATACCCGACCGATCCGGCGACCGGTCAGCGGGCGGCCGGCGACTTCCCGGTGGTCGTCAATTTCACCACCTACGGCGCGGTCACCAGCGCGCTGACCGCGGCCATCACCGGCGTGATCGACGATCTGCACATCCAGCTGCCCGATCAGCTCAAAGATGTTCGGCGCGTGATCAATCAGGCCACCAGCGCGCAGGACATGCTGGTGCGGCACGGCTACATCGAGGTGATCGCGGACGTGCGCGGCACCGGAGGGTCCACGGGGGCGTGGAATCCCGCGTCCACACAGGACGGTGCGGACGGCGTCGAACTGGTGGACTGGGCCGCGAAACTGCCGGGCTCCAACGGCAAAGTCGGCATGTTCGGGTATTCGTTCCCGGCGCTGGACGCCATGCGCACCGCCGAGGCGGTCGGGCCGGATTCACCGCTGAAGGCGATCGTGCCGATCGCGATGCCGAACAACATCTTCAACGAGGTGCTCAATCACGACGGCCTGATGAGCCCACTGCTGCTCACCGCCATCTGCTTCCTGGTCCCGTATCTGAGCCTGATGGGACCGTTCCTGACCGCGGTGGTGTCGCCGCAGACCTTCGTGACCTCGCTGGTGGATCACCTCCAGGCCGTGATCGCCGACGACAGCCCGGTCAAACTGCTGCTCGAGGGCTACGCCGGTGGCCCGCTGGCGTACGACAGCGCCTGGTGGCAGGACCGGCGCTTCGAGACCGATATGAAGAACCTGGTCGACAAGGGCATCGCCATGTACCAGGTCGGCGGCCTGTGGGATCTGTATCAGGAGGGGCCGCTGCGCAATTACTCGCAGCTGCAGAACCTTTCGGCCGGGCGTGATCAGTTCGCGCCGATGGCGGCGGATCAGAAGGGCGACGGGCGCTACCAATTGCTCATGGGCCCTTGGTATCACGTGGGCATCGGGGTGGGGCCCGGCTCGCGCCTCGATACCGATCAGATCATTCTCGCGTGGTTCGACCGGTGGCTCAAGGACATTCGGAACGGTGTGGAGAACACCGACTCCACCCTGCACGTCATCGACGCGAACAATCACGCGGCCGATACGACGCGATACCCGTTCGATCGCGCGGGCATCACCGAACGCTGGTTCGACGGCGACCGGCTGGTCGCGCGGAAGCCGGCCGCGACCGAGGGCTCGGATCGGCTCGACTACACCGGCATCGACAACATCTGCAACCGTCAGACGCTCGCGCAGTACACCGGCGGTCTGCTGGACTTCGTGTTCCGGGTGTTCAACGCCTACAACCCGTGCACCGAATGGGTGCAGGAACCGACCGCCGGGCAGAAATACACGATGGATCCGGTGAGTGAGCCGACCGTGCTGGCCGGGCCCTCCAGCGTCAGCCTGTACGCCTCCTCGACCGGCACCGACGCGGCGTTCCAGGCGTGGCTGGACGATGTCGCGCCCGACGGCTCGGTCGTGAACATCACGGGCGGTTCGCAATTGGCGAGTCAGCGCACCCTCGACGAGGACAAGACCTGGCGGTCGGCGGACGGCACGGTCTACGGGCCCGAGCACATCGTCAGCAAGGAGACCGAGCAGCCGCTGACCCCCGGTGACGTCGTGAAGATGGAGATCAAGCTGCGCCCGACGTTCTACCGGCTCGAGCCCGGCCACGCGCTGCGGCTGCGGATCACCACCGGCACCTTCCCCTCCACGATCCCGATTCCCACGGATCTGCCGAAGCTGATCGGCACCTCCCAGCAGCTCCAGCGCAATGCGACCTGGCCGTCGAGCCTGGTGGTTCCGCTGGCGCCCGCCGGCGCGTACACCCACTGACCCGGGGGGCCGGGACGAGAGGGAGCATGGCCGGTCGCCGCCGCCAGCCTCCCTCTTTTCACGTCCGCGGAGTTCCGGGTTGACCCGACGCGATTTATTGTCTCAGACAACTCGTTGCCAGCGGCTCTCGCGCGGACCACGCTGGAGGCACCGAGTGGTCCGAACGTCTCCGGCGAGTATCGCCGGGCACTCGGAACGACGCATGGAGGTCAGCAGCAGTGTCGCCGCGAACCGATTCCCAGGACCCCGTCCTGCATGCGGTGCAACACAATCGAGCCGTCGTCCCGGTCACCCCCGAAGCCTGGGCCGCCTACTACGCCACCCGCCTCACCCCACCCAGCCTCCTGCGCTTCGCCGCCGCCAGAACGAGCCTGGCCCGCTGACCGCCCCGACCCGGCCGGGCGTGCGACTCGGCGCAGGGTCGAAGTTTGCCTCAGACAATCTGTGGTCCAGGGGCCCGCTCGCCCGGTAGTCGCCCCCGGTTGGTCCTTTACACTTCCCCATCGTCCGAATCCTGTGCATTCGCGGCTATCCATGGAGATCGACTACATGACAAACTGAGACACTCGATTCTCGGAGGTCCCTATGCCCGAACCGCGCCAGGGTGGATTCCGACGACTGCGCCGCCGGGCCACGCCCGCCATGGATGGCCAGCCGCCCACCAGCACGACGCTGCGAAATGCCAAGATCGCGGCGCTGCCCGTCGCCTACGCGGCCCGGCGTGCCGGTGGAGTCCGCAGGCGGGCGATGGGGCAGCCGGCGCGGCAGGTGGAGCTCGATATCCAGGCGCGCACCGCGCAGCACATGTTCGAGGTGCTCGGTGAGCTCAAAGGCTGCGCCACCAAGATCGGCCAGATGCTCGCGCTGTACGAGCTCGCGCTGCCGCCGGAGCTCGGCGCGCCGTACCAGGCCGCGCTGAGCCAACTCCAGGATTCGACGCCCGCCATGCTTCCGGCCGCCGTCGACAAGGCGATGGCCGCGAGCCTGGGACCGGACTGGCGCGAACTGTTCCTCGATTTCGATCCGCGTGCCACCGCCGCCGCCTCGGTCGGTCAGGTGCACCGGGCGCGATGGGCCGACGGGCGATCGGTCGCGGTCAAGCTCATGTATCCGGGCGCTCGCGAATCGGTCCGATCCGATCTCGCCCAGATCCGCCGCCTCGCCCCGCTGGCGACGGTGTTCATGCCCGACGCCGACGCGCGCGCGGTCGCCGAGGCGTTCGCGAATCTCATCGACGACGAGCTCGACTACGAAAAAGAGGCCGAGACCCAGCGCGCCTTCGCCGTCGCGTACGCCGACGACCCGGATTTCGTGGTCCCGGCCGTGGTGCACCAGCAGGGCGATGTCCTGGTGAGCGAGTGGCTCGACGGGATTCCGCTGCAGCGCGTCATCGATTCCGGCGATCCGGCCGAGCGCAGCCGGGTCGGTCTGCTGCTGATTCGATTCCTGATGTCGAGCTTCGACCGCACCGGCCTGCTCTACACCGATCCGCACCCCGGAAACATCCGGATCATGCGCGACGGACGGCTCGGCATCGTCGACTACGGCGCGTGCTCACCGGTCCCGGCGGGCTTCACCACCGTGGCCGGCGATCTCGGCGACGCGGGACTCAACGGCGACCGCGACCAACTCGAAGCGGCTCTGCGCAAACACGAATTCGTCCACTCGGACCGGGATTTCGACATCGAGGCCTTCGATGCCCTGATCGAGCCGATCCGCACGCTGTTCACCCAGCACACCTTCCACCTGACCACCCCGTGGCTGCGCAAGCAGGTGCTGCGAGTGACCGCGCCGCGGCTGACGAATGTCAGCCGTCAGCTCACCACCCGGCCCGAGTACACCCCGATCGGGCGGACCATTCTGGCCGCGGCCGGGGTGCTGTGCCAGCTCGGCACCCAGGGCGCGGTGCGCGACGAATTGCTGGTGCACCAGCCCGAACTCGCGGCGGCCGTGCAGCGGTTCCACCTCGGCGAGGGGCTCGCGGGCGCGGTGCGCGCCGAGGCCGAGCCGTTCGCGACCGCCACTCCTGGATTCGCGACGGTCACTCCCCTGCGACGTCGCTAGAGGTGCATCCAGTTCGGCCAGACCTGCGCCCACGGCTTCCGGAGTCCGGTGCACTTCCAGATCACGACGTCCTGGGTATTGCCCGGGAAGCCGAGCCGGGTGTCGATCTTGCCGACCGGATCCACGTGCTCGAACTGGGTGCGCAGCACCGCCTCGTATCCGCCGACGGCCAGCACCACCGACGCGTCGTCGGGCGGAGTGCCGAAGTATCCGAAACCGCGACTCGGGCTGTAGAGCGGCGGTAGCCGGTCGCGGCCGAGCTGGTCCAGAGCGCTTGCCTGCCAATAGGTATCGGTGATGATCACCGCGTGCTCGCGCTCCTGCGGGGTGAGCGCGTCGTAGGCGCGCGTCACCTCGTCGGCGAGCTCGTGCCAGCCCATCGACCCGTACACACCGATATTGATGGCGGCCTCGGCGTCGTCCGCGGGCGGGTGGATGTCCTCGGCCGAGCGCCACGGCGTGGAGAACAGGACGAACACCGCCGCGGCCAGGGCCAGCGCCACCGTGCACCCGATCAGCGCCCGCCGCCATCCCGGCATCAGCCGTTCGGCCGTGCTCACCACTCCCACCGCACCGGCCGCGATCATGACCGCGTACATCCCCGCGGCGTAGTAGATCCGCCCGCCGGTGATCAGGAACGCCGCGTACAGCAGGATCAGCGTCAGCCCGAGAAAACGGTAGGGCCGCAACACATCCCACACCAGCAGCGACCACAGCCCCCACATCAGCAGCAGTGCGCCCAGGAATCCGGCGAGGCTGATGGACATCGGCACGAATTGCAGCCGTCCGCCCAGGATGTCCTGCTCCGCGCCGATGACCCGGCCCATCTCCAGCTGCGGCCAGTCGTGGTGGGCCTGCCAGATCAGTTCCGGCACGGTCGCGACCACCACGATCGCCCCACCCAGCCACAGCAGCGGACGCCGCACCAGCTCACGGGGCCCGAACGCGAGCGTGCTGATCACGACCGCGATCCAGAAGAACGGGATCAGCCATTTCACCTGCATGTCGAGGGCGGTGACCAGCGCCGCGGCCAGCAGCAGCCGATCCTCCCGCACCCGCACCCAGCGCACCACCAGCCAGGTGATGATCACCCACAGCGCGGTGTCGACGGCGTTGGTGGTGAGCATGGTGCCCTGCAGCAGCAGGAACGGCGACGTCGCGTAGCCCACCGCCGCCAGCGCCTGGGCCCAGCGCCCGCCGCCGAATTCGTGAGCGAGCATGGCGCACAACACGATCGCGAGCACCGTCAGGATCACCGAGGGCAGCCGCAGGACGAAGAACGACCCGGGGGCGAGGGTGTCCATCAGCCGCGACAGCAGCGGCAGCACCGGCCCCTGATCGGCGTAACCCCACGACGGGCGCCGACCGGCCGCCAGGAAATACAGCTCGTCACCGAAGTATCCGTAGCGCGTTGCCGAGAGCAGCAACACCACAGCAGCCGGAATCGCGACCGCCGCCACGGCCCGCCACGACATGGCCGGACGTTCCTCGACCTTGGCATGACGCCCCGTCGGACGGGGCATACCCGATAGATCCCTCACATCGGTCAACGCGCGCTCCTGCACGGGGGCGGGTAATGCTCCGGACACTGGCGAATCTACAGCGTCCCGCAAGCCACGCCGTCAACCGAAACACCACCGCGCAAGCCGGCACCACCGCCGACGGGAGGCCCCGCCGCGGATGTGGGATTCACCCGGCACCCGATGTGAGTGTGCCGAGCCGAGTGCCCTCGGGGCTCAGACGGCCTCGCGGGCCTGCACGTAGTACTCCACCGACAATCCGTTCAGCACCTGCCGAACCCCGATCGGAGCCCAGGCGGCCGTGGAGTCCCGTGTCACCACCGGTTCGGTGAGGGTGATGGTGCGGCCGCGGTGCTCGAAGGCGAAGGTGCCCGCGGCGCGAATGTTCTTCAGCCAGTCCACGTCCGGGCCGTAGGTCAGGGCGATGCGGTAGCCGCCGTCGCGTTCGAACACCATGACCGGGGAGCGGTAGACCCGCCCGGACTTGCGCCCGGCGTGCACCACGATGCCGAATCCCGGTGCGACCCGGGCCATTACGCCGAGAGCCGGATTGGTGATCCGGCGGTTGATCCTGGCCAGCGTCTGCGGCAGCGGCATGGTTCGTCCTCTTCGACGGCGTTGCTGTGTGAAAGCGATTGCGTCCCTGTGAGGCTACGCCGACCCCGCAACCCGTGTGGGCCATCGCCTAGGGTGCAGACAAGGTCCGCCGGGTCGCGTGGCGGCGCGAGAAGGAGCGCAGCGCATGTCGGAGTTGATCGCGGTGTACGACCGGTCCGGTCGGCAGATCGGCGCGGAGGAACGCGCGGTGGTGTACGCGCGGGGCATCTGGCACGCGGCGGCGGGAGTGCTGGTGCGCTCGCGTGACGCCTCTCGCCTCTACGTGCACAGGCGCACCGATACCAAGGCGGTGTTCGCCGGTATGCACGATTGCCTGGCGGGCGGCGTGCTCGCCCCCGGCGAGGATCCGGCCGAGGCGGCCACCCGCGAACTGGCCGAGGAGCTCGGCATCGAGATCGCGCCCGGGCAGGACGGTCCGCTTCCGCTGGCGGGTGCGTCCTGGGACGGAGAGTGGGAGGGGCGCCCGATGCGCTGCCATCTGTTCGCCTACGAATTGCGCTATGACGGCCCGATCCGGCATCAGCCCGAGGAGATCGCCGACGGTTGGTGGTGGACCGACGACGAACTGCGCGCCCACCTGGCGGATCCGGAGTGGCCTTTCGTGCCCGACACCCGCGAACTGGTTCCGGACATGCTGCGCTGAGCCGTGCGGTGGTTTTCCCGAGCGAGACCGCCCTGCCCGAGACCGTCTTGCCCGAGACACAGAACAGCCCCTCGATCCCGCGCGATCGAGGGGCTGCCGGTCTTCGAAACTCTTACTGACCGCCGGCGGTGCCGGTGAACAAGCCCTGAATGGTCTTGATCAGGATTTCAGAGATCAAATCTGCTGCGGATCCGGACATGTACTTCTCCTCATCGTTCAACGACATGTCGTTCATGTGAAGCATGCACGACTCACATTCGCGCGGGGGCGCTTTTCGGAGAAAAAGTTTCCACCGGGCCGACACAGAATCCCGGATAGAACGTGTTCCAACTGTGGTTATGCCCACTGACCGGGACTGTGTTCCATGTCACGCACTATCCCGAGGAGGCTACCGAACCGGCCCACGCGGCGAAAGCCCCCGGATTACGAGTCTGCAGCAGCACCCGGCCTGGTCCGGTGAAGTCGAACACGAAACCCTCGCCCGACTTGAGCGATTGCAGCGAACGACCCGAAACCGCCCGGCGGATCGTGAAATTCATAGCCAGGTCGTATGCGACCACGTGTCCGGTATCGATGGTCACCGGCTCGCCCGGAGCCAGGTCGATCACGTCGATCGCGCCGAAGACGCCCAGCACCACATCGCCGTCCCCGTGCGCGCGCAGGCCGAATCCGCCCTCGCCGCCGAACAGATTCGACAGGCCACCCCATTTCGCCTCGACCGTCACCGCGTGCGAATTGGCGATCCAGCCGCCGCGACTGATGAAGTACGGCCGATCCGGCGAGATCGGCAGGGACAGCATGTCGCCGGGGAGGGCGGGGGCCACATCCACCCAACCGCCCTGCGC
Source organism: Nocardia jejuensis NBRC 103114 (assembly GCF_001613145.1). Classification (GTDB taxonomy): domain Bacteria; phylum Actinomycetota; class Actinomycetes; order Mycobacteriales; family Mycobacteriaceae; genus Nocardia; species Nocardia jejuensis. The sequence continues at coordinate 8,008 of NZ_BDBU01000001.1, read as the reverse complement.
GGGAGCGGTGAACGTGGACACGAAGAACGATTCGCCCGCCAGCATCGAACGCTTCAGTCCGGCGATGATGCCGCCTTCGGCTTTGGCCGCCAGGGTGACTCCCGCCGAATGGGCGACCATGGCACCGCTCTCCACGCGCATCGGCTCACCGCCGGCGAGAAAGCAGCGGGCAATGGTCGACGAGGGGTTGTGCCGCAGCTCTACCTTCATAAACGCGACCCTAACAGCGCCGACGCGGCGCCGGGCCGAAGGTGTGCAAGCGTTTACCCGGCGCTCGGCTGCGCGACTACTTTCCGCCCTCGGAAAGCGTGACCGGCACTGGCGCATAGCCGGTTCCGGTGACATCGACGCCCTGGGATTTCAGCAGATCCAGCGCCTTGGCGGCGTATTCGGTGGTGTACGCCTCCGCGTCCGGATCCTTGGTGAGCACGGTCGCGCCGTCGGCGTTCTTGGTGGTCTTGGCGATGGCGACGGTGCGATCCCACGCCGCTCCGTCCATCAGCCCGATTCCGTTGGGCGAGGGCCAGATCAGCTTGTTCACCTCGGTGATCTGCCATTGCTGGTGACTCGCTCCGAGAGTGGAGCCCGCGGCGACGGTGATATCGCGGCACTTGTCGACATTGTCGCGGCAGAACGCCCAGCCTTTGAGCGAGGCGGCGATGAACTTCACCGTCCGGTCGGCGTAGCCGGAATCCTTCAGTTTCGAGGTATTGGCCCAGATCGCGTCCTGGAGCATCGCCACGTTCTGGTCGTTCCAGTCGATGGTGGTGAAATCGTCTGCGGTGTAGAGCTTTCCCGTCGCCGGATTCCGGGTCTCGAGCAGCTGCGCGTACTCGTTGTAGGACATGGCCTGTGCGGCGTCGATATCGTGGGCCAGGAACGCGTTCATATCGAACTGCTGCTGAACGAGTTTCACATCCCTGGCCGGATCGATGCCGACCTTGCCCATGCCCGCGAAGAGTTCGAATTCATTGCCGTATCCCCAGTTCCCGACCTTCTTGCCGCGCAGATCTGCGGGACCGTTGATCCCGGCGGACTTGAACGCCACCTGCTTGGTACCCGACCGCGCGAAGATCTGCGCCACGTCGGTGATACCGGCCCCGGCCTCCCGCGACGCGAGCGCCTTGGGCACCCAGGCGATGGCGTAGTCGGCCTGACCCTGAGCCAAGACCGTCTGCGGCACGATATCGGTTCCGCCGTCCAGGATTTCGACGTCCAGGCCCTGCTCCTTGTAGAAGCCCTGATCGACGGCCGCGAGGTATCCGGCGAACTGGCCCTGCTTGAACCACTGCAGCTGCAACTTCACCTTGGTCAGGCCGTCGGCGGTGGTGGTGCTGTCGGAGGTGCTGCACCCGGTCAGCGCGGCCAGGCCCAGTGCTGCCACCGCGAGACAGGCGCGGAATCGGTATTTGTGTGCGGTACTTCTCATTTCGATCTCCAGAGGGTGATGCGGGGTCGTCGGGTCAGCTGTTCGAGGAACAGCACGGCGGCCAGGAAGAGCAGGCCGAGGATCATGGCGGCGGTGACGAAGGCCCACGCGCGCGGATAGGCGGTATTGGCTGCCGCGGAGGTGATCCGGCTGCCCAGACCGTGTTGCAGGCCGCCGAAGTACTCGGCGATGATGGCCGCGATCACCGCGCCGGGAGCCGCGATGCGCAGGCCGGTGAACAGGTACGGCAGCGCGGCGGGCAGGCGGACGGTGCGGGTGACCTGCCAGCCGGTGGCGGCGTAGGCGGTCATGAGGTCGGCCTGCACCTGCGGTACCTGACGCAAACCCTTCGCGGTGCTGACGAATACGGGGAAGAACACCACGATGGTGGCGACCAGCCGGCGCGGGGTGTCGGTGGTGGTGGAGTACATGGAATTCAGCAGCGGGGCGAGCGCGACGATGGGCACCGCCGCCGCACCGGCCGCCAGCGCGCCCAACAGCCCGTCCGCCACCCGGAAGCGCACGGCGAGCACGGCGGCGGCGATGCCGAGGATCGCGCCGCAGAGCAGACCGACGAGGGCGTTGACGCCGGTCGCCGTGGCCGCCTTGACGATCGCGTCCAGGTTCGTCGCGAACGCGTCCGCGATCGCCGACGGTGACGGCAGCAGGAACGCGGGAACACCCGCCGCGACCGTCAGCACCTGCCACAGGCCCAGCAGCACGACGCCGAAAACCATGGGCGGCAACCAGGTTGTGAGCACCCGCGTCATCGCATATCCCGTCCGCCGGTGCGCTGGGCGGACGCACCGGTCGATTCCGCGCCACTGCCGTAATGCCCGTCGTGCAGGGCCGCGCGCACTGCCGCGACCGCGGCGAAGAACGCGTCACTGGAACGCACGTCACCGTCGAGGTCGCGGCCCCAGTCGCCGGTGGCCAGGATGGCGGTGATCCGGCCGGGTCACGGGGACATGACCACCACGCGGTCGGACAGGAACACCGCCTCGGGAATCGAGTGGGTCACGAAAACCACTGCGGCGCCGGTCTCCTCGGCGATGCGCAACAGCTCGCCCTGCATGCGCTCGCGGGTCATCTCGTCCAGGGCGCCGAACGGCTCGTCCATGAGCAGCAGCGGTGGTTTGCGGGCGAGCGCGCGGGCGATGGCGACGCGCTGCTGCATGCCCCCGGACAGTTCCGCCGGATAGCGGAGCGCGAAATCGGTGAGCCCGGTCATCCCGAGCAGTTCCGCACTGCGCGCCCGCCGTTCGCGCTTGCCCACGCCGTGCAGTTGCAGCGGTAGTTCCACGTTCTCCTGCACCGTGCGCCAGTCCAGCAGTCCGGCCTGCTGGAACGCGATCCCGTAGTCCTGGTCCAGCCGCGCCCGGCGTGCGGTCTTGCCCTGCACCACAACGGTTCCCGAGGTGGGCTCCGCCAGATCCGCGATCACGCGCAGCAAGGTGGACTTGCCGCACCCGGACGGACCGATGAGCGATACGAACTCCCCGGCCCCGACGGTGAGCGTGATGTCCTCGAGCGCGGTCACCGCCCCGGACGCATAGATCTTGCCGACCTGTCGCAGTTCGACAGCCGGAACCGAATCAGCGTGCGTCCCAGCATCACCGGACGCCGCTGCCGTAGCCCCATCGTGTGATTTCGCCTCGTCACCGAGCCGGGCCGCGGGCGGGTCGCCGGCGTCGACCCGCGCTGTATCGGAGGAGCTCATCCTTGCCGTGCCGGCGTCGCCGAGAGGGGTCGGGTCGCCGGAGCCGACCTCGCCCGTGTCGCCGGGACGGGCCGCGTCATGCGCCTTCGCGGGGTCGTCGGTGGTGGGTCTCTCGACGCTCAACGGGTATCTCCTTCAGGACTGACGGTTGTAGCGGCGCAGGGCGAACTCGACCAGGCCGACCAGGGTGGTCAGCACCACGCCGAGCAGGGCCGCCGCGAGCACCGCCGCGTAGAGACGCGCGGCATTGCCGGTGGACTGCTGGGAGAACACGATGATCTGGCGGCCGATGCCACCGGCTGTGCCCGTGGAGATCTCGGCGACCACCGACCCGATCACCGCCGCGGCCGCACCCAGGCGCAGCGCGGGCAGCAGATGGGGCACCGAGGCGGGCAGCCTCAGATGCACCAGCGTCGCCCACCACCCGGCGGCACAGCTGTGCAGCAGTTCCACCGACGCCTCGGCCGGTGACTGCAGCCCGCGCAGCATGCCGATCGCGACCGGGAAGAACACCAGGTACGCCGCGATCACCACGATGCTCATCCACGGCCGCCACGGCTGCCCGGCGATATGGATCTTCCCGCCCCAGCCCGCGACCAGCGGGGCGAGCGCGATGAGCGGAATCGTCTGCGACACGATCACATACGGCAGCAGGCCCCGCTCCACCCAGGCGAACCGCTGCATGAGCACGGCGAGCCCGATGCCGACCACGGTCCCGAGAACCAGTGCGAGCAAGGCCGATCCGAGCGTGAATCCGGCGGTGCGCACCAGGGTCGCGCCGACGGTCGTCTTGCCGTCCTTGTCCCCGAGCACGGCGATCACCGCCCAGACGTGCGGGAGCGCACCGTCGGTGGTGCGCGGCAGGATTCGCTGCTCGCCGATGCTCACCCCGTTCGCGGGCACCAGCCACTTCACCAGCTCCCACGCCAGCAGCACCAGCCCGAAGGCCGCCATCGGATAGAGCATCGACCGCCCGCGCAGGCCGAAGTCGAAGGCCCGGGCGAGCATCGAATCCGGTTCGCGCAACGGAGAATTCGCGCCCGGCTCCTGGATCGGAGCCGGGCGCGCCAGATCTGCTGTCATCGTGCTCTCGTCCCCGATCTCACCGCTTGCCACTCGCCGGTTCGACGCGAGGTCCGCTCGGCCGCCGGGACGTTCGTCCCGACAGGCTGGGCCGGAACGGTTCTCGCGTGCACGATCCGCTCGCGCGCGAGGACGGCGCCCCGGTTCGCCACATGTGCTCTCACGACGCACTCTCCGTGGCCGTGACCGGTCGGCCCAGGTGCGGGAGCACCGATTCGCCGTAGGCCTCGAGGGTGGAGGTCTTGGCGTCGTGTTGCAGGTAGACCGCGAACTGGTCGACGCCGAGCGCTTCGAGTTCGTGCAGCCGGGCCAGGTGCTCCTGCGGCGTGCCGAGCAGGCAGAAGCGGTCCACGATGGCGTCGGGCACGAAATCCGCGTGCGTGTTCCCGGCGCGTCCGTGCTGGTTGTAGTCGTAGCCCTGACGGCCCGCGATGTACTCGGTCAAGGCCGGCGGAACATCGCTGTCGGCACCGTATTTGGCGACGATGTCCGCGACGTGGTTGCCGACCATGCCGCCGAACCACCGGCACTGTTCGCGGGCGTGCGTCAACCCGGCGTCCGTGCCGTCGGTGATGTAGGCCGGGGCCGCGACACAGATGGTCACGTCCTTCGGATCGCGCCCGGCCCGTTCGGCAGCGGCCCGGACCCGGGCGATGGTCCACGCGGCGATATCGGGATCGGCCAGTTGCAGGATGAAACCGTCGGCCACCTCACCGGTGAGATCCAGTGCGCGTGGACCGTATCCGGCCACCCACACCGGCAGCCGGGACGCCGACGCCCAGGGAAACCGCACCGTCGTGTCCCCGACCCTCGCACTGCGCCCGTTGCCCAGTTCCCGGATGACGCCGACGGATTCGCGCAGCGTCGCCAGATTCGCGGGCCGCCCGCCCAGGGTGCGCACGGCCGAATCACCCCGGCCGATACCGCAGATGGTGCGGTTGCCGAACATGTCGTTGAGGGTGGCGAAGGTCGACGCGGTCACCGTCCAGTCGCGAGTGGAGGGGTTGGTGACCATCGGCCCGACCACGACTCTGCGGGTCGTGGAAAGGATCTGGCTGTAGATGACGTACGGCTCCTGCCACAGCAGGTGCGAGTCGAACGTCCACACATGCGAAAACCCGTGTGTCTCGGCCAGTCTCGCCAGTTCGACCACGCGTGATGCGGGAGGCGTGCATTGCAGCACCACGCCGATATCCATGCGGCACTCTCCGTTTCGCTAGAGGGGTCGGGCGGGATCAGATCAGGTTCTGCGACAGGGCGCGGCGAATGAATCGGCCGTGCCCGGCGTTGCCGAGGTACTGCCCGTCGTTCACGATCACCCGGCCGCGCGAGAGCACGGTGTCCACGTGCCCGCCGATCTCGAACCCCTCGTACGCCGAGTAGTCCATGTTCATGTGATGCGTCTTGCCCAACCCGATGCTGGTGTGCCCGCGGGGGTCGTAGATCACCACGTCCGCGTCCGCACCGGGGCTGATCACGCCCTTGCGCGGGTACATGCCGAACATCCGGGCGGGGGCGGTGCAGCAGACCTCGACCCATTTCTCGAGCGAGATGCGGCCGTCCACGACACCCTGGAACATCAGGTCCATGCGGTGCTCGACCCCGCCGATGCCGTTGGGGATCTTGCTGAAATCCCCGACGCCCATGTCCTTCTGGCCCTTCATACAGAAGGGGCAGTGGTCCGTCGCGACGCTGGTGACGTCGCCGGTGCGGATGTACCGCCACAGCTCGTCCTGATGGCCTTCCTCCCGGGATCGCAGCGGGGTCGAGCACACCCACTTGGCGCCCTCGAAACCCGGTGCGCCCAACTGTTCTTCGAGCGAGAGGTACAGGTACTGCGGGCAGGTCTCGCCGAAGACGTTCTGTCCCCGTCCGCGCGCGGTGGCGATCTGCTCCAGGGCCTGCTTGGCCGAGACGTGCACCACGTACAGCGGCGCTCCCGTCACCTGCGCCAGCATGATGGCGCGGTGGGTGGCCTCCTCCTCCAATTGCCATGGGCGAGAAGTGCCGTGGAAGTAGGGCGCGGTGTCCCCGCGAGCGATCGACTGCTCCACCAGCACGTCGATGGCGATGCCGTTCTCCGCGTGCATCATCAGCAGCGCACCGAGATCACCGGCTCGCTGCATGGCGCGCAGGATCTGCCCGTCGTCGGAGTAGAAGACGCCGGGATACGCCATGAACAACTTGAAACTGGTGACGCCCTCCGACACCGATTCCGCCATCCCCTTCAGGGATTCGTCGTTGACGTCGCCGACGATCTGGTGGAATCCGTAGTCGATCGCGCACTTGCCCTGTGCCTTGGCATGCCACAGCGCCTGGGTGTCCTGCACCCGCTCCCCCGGCTTCTGGATGGCGAAGTCGACGATGGTCGTCGTGCCGCCCCAGGCCGCGGCGCGGGTGCCGGTCTCGAAGGTGTCCGAGGCCTCGGTGCCGCCGAAGGGCATCTGCATGTGGGTGTGCGGATCCACACCGCCGGGAATCACGTATCGCCCGGTGGCGTCGATGACGACGTCCGCCGTCGCGGCCAGGTCCGAGCCCAGCGCGGTGGTGCCCGGCCGCAACACCGCGGCGATGGTCTCCCCGTCGATGAGCACGTCCAGAAGTTGAGAACCGGTGGCGGACACCACGGTTCCGCCATGGATGAAGGTACGAGTCATGACCGCGTCCTCACGGGTTCACCAGCGGGCCGTACGCGTCCGGACGGCGGTCTCGATAGAACGCCCAGCGGTCGCGCACCACCTTGATCAGGTCCATGTCCAGATCGCGCACGACGAGTTCCGGACCGGTGTCCGAGGCGACCTCGCCGACGAACTTGCCCTCCGGATCGACGAAGTAGCTGGTGCCGTAGAAATCGTCGTCGCCGTACTCCTCGATGCCGACCCGGTTGATCGCACCGACGTAGTACTCGTTGGCCACCGCGGAGGCGGGCTGTTCGAGCTTCCACAGATAGTTGGACAATCCGCGCGAGGTCGCCGAGGGGTTGAACACGATCTCCGCGCCGGCCAGGCCCAGCGCCCGCCAGCCCTCGGGGAAGTGCCGGTCGTAGCAGATGTACACGCCGATCCGCCCGACCGCGGTGTCGAACACCGGCCAGCCCAGATTGCCCGGCCGGAAGTAGAACTTCTCCCAGAAGCCGTTGATGTGCGGGATGTGGTGTTTGCGGTACTTGCCGAGGTAGGTGCCGTCTGCATCGATGACCGCGGCGGTGTTGTAGAGCATGCCGGGCATTTCCTGCTCGTAGACCGGCAGCACCATCACCAGGCCGAGTTCCCGAGCCAGCGCCGCGAACCGGTCGACGGTGGGGCCGGGCACCGATTCGGCGTAGTCGTAGAACGCGGCGTCCTGCACCTGGCAGAAGTACGGCCCGTAGAACAACTCCTGGAAGCAGATCACCTTGGCGCCCGCCGCGGCGGCCTGCCGGGCGTAGTCCTCGTGCGCTGTGATCATGGACTCTTTGTCGCCGGTCCAGTTCGTCTGGACCAGCGCAGCTCGAACGATTGCCATGCTTTGTAATACTGCACCCGATACGCATCACCTTGTGTTACAAATCGGCGGAAACAGTTTCGCAATCGTAAATCCTGGGGGCGATGCTGGTTGCGCTCCAGCGGCCATCGCAGAATCGAACGGTGACAACCGAACTCGGCCCTCCCGACCCGACCTCGCCCGACGCGGCAGGGGCCGGGCTCCGCGCCGGTCGCGATACCGCCGGTGGCGTCGCGGTCCGGGACCCGGGTGCGGCCGCGCTGGCGGCCGAGGTCCACGATCGCACCGCCGCG